>NZ_JBXUOU010000002.1:0-1431933 GCF_057196525.1 Nitratireductor sp. ATLC21
ATGAAAACAGGCAAGAAAACGCAAATAAGTTGACGCGGGGTGGAGCAGCCCGGTAGCTCGTCAGGCTCATAACCTGAAGGTCGCAGGTTCAAATCCTGCCCCCGCAACCAATTTTGTGACTTGTACGCAGGCGTCGTTCTCATCGAGCGGCGCTTTTGCGTTTGTGGCGAAGCTCAGGATGCCGGCGATATGGCCTTCAAGGGCAATCTCCAGTTTCTTGCCGGCCGTGTCCGGGGTGAGGGTAACCCGGTCGATTAGTTGTCGGATGATTTCGACAGCTTGAGGACGCCGCTCCTCGTTTGTGAGTGCGGGGCGTAGTGTAGCGATCTTTTCCCGGTAGTAGCCCGCCATGTTGGGATGGATGCGGATCTTGTCTTCCAATTCGTTGCTGAGCTTGGCTTCCAGCTTCTCCTTCTCCGCCTCCAGTTCCGCCATCTTCTCCTTCACCCGGCTTGCCGGGACGCCATCCATGATTGCCCGGACGAGCCGGTCGAGTTCCTGATCGATCTTGCTGAGCCTGCTCCTGTCCCCTTCGCGCTGCGCGGAGCGTTGCCCGTGGAGCCGGTTCATCGCGCGCGCATATTCTTCGCAGAAGATTTTGGTCAGGCGCTCATCCATCAGTCGATGCTGGAGAGCATTTAAAATCGTGTCTTCCAGATCAGCGCGGCGCATCGTCAGCTTATTGGCGCAGGTCCCTTTGTTCCTGGCGTTGGCGCAGCCGATATACACCTTGTTGAAATTGACGAAGCCACCGCCGCAACAGCCACACTGCATCAGACCCGTCAGGAGATAGCGCGGGCGTTTGCGGTCCCAGAATTTGGGGGCGAACTTGCCGCTGTCACTGGCATCGAGCGCTATCTGCCGCTGCTTGGCCCGGTTCCACAGCTCTTGTGGGATGAGGCGAAGCTCCGGTACCTCACGAATGAGCCATTGCTCTTCCGGGTTCAGGCGCGAGACGCGCTTGCCGGTGGAGGGATCTTTGATATAGCGCAGGCGGTTCCAGACGAGGCGGCCGATATAGAGCTCGTTGTTCAGGATGCCCGTACCGCGCTGACGGTTGCCATGGATCGTGCTGGGTCCCCAGCCTTTGCCGGCGGGTGCCGGCACTTGCTCGGCATTGAGTTGCTTTGCGATGGCGCGTGGAGAGATGCCATTGGCGTACTCGGTGAAGATGCGGGTAACGATAGCCGCCTGCTGTGCGTTGATGCGTCGATCGCCCCTGATGGGTTCGCCGTCGGCCGTGAAGCGCTTGACGACGTCATAGCCGTAGCTATTGCCGCCGCCGGACTTGCCGGCCAGAACGCGTCCGCTGAGCCCGCGGCGGGTTTTATCAGCAAGGTCCTTGATGAAGAGCGCGTTCATCGTGCCCTTGAGGCCAATATGCAGCTCTGAAATCTCACCTTCGGCAAGCGTCAAAATGCGCACCCCGGCAAAGCTCAGCTGATTGAAGATCGCGGCAATGTCTGCCTGGTTGCGTGAGAGGCGATCGAGCGCTTCGGCGACGACCAGGTTGAACCGCCCTTCGCGCGCGTCCTTTAGAAGAGCTTGCACGCCCGGCCGCATGAGGCTGGCGCCGGAAATCCCATGATCGCTATAGCATTGCAGCACGCTTGCGCCCTCGGAACGGGCGCGGGCTTCGCAAAGCCTGACCTGATCCTCGATCGAGGCTTCGCGCTGCATGTCGGTTGAATAGCGCGCATAGATGACGGCATTGCTCATCGGGAATCCTTTGTGCCGCCATCGCGGCGGCAATGATTGTCCGAAATCTTCTGGAATGCCTCATAATCCGCTTCAGCGCAGCTTTGCG
The DNA here is from genome assembly GCF_057196525.1 of Nitratireductor sp. ATLC21. Classification (NCBI taxonomy): domain Bacteria; kingdom Pseudomonadati; phylum Pseudomonadota; class Alphaproteobacteria; order Hyphomicrobiales; family Phyllobacteriaceae; genus Nitratireductor; species Nitratireductor sp. ATLC21. Next base: position 1,808 of record NZ_JBXUOU010000002.1, read on the forward strand.
CAAGATCGCGGACGAACATTTCGAGCAACTGGTCCAATGTGACCCGCTCCGCCGGTTTGACTGATGTATGCGCTGGCTTTGTCATCAAGGAATGGTGAGCCCATACGCAGCAGGCAAACCGCGCGGAAAGCACGCGGAAAACCGGCCCGCGCAAGCGCGGTCCGGTTGGCGCTAGAAGCGTGGCTGCATTGCCAGCTTGCAGCGGATCATTCGCTGTATGGCATGCAGATCAGCCAGCAGCTGCCCGTAGGCCGTGCTGTCGGTAGGCGTTTGCGCCAAGTCGCGCTGCAGGCAGGCGTGCAGGTGGTAGAGCTCCGCCAGGGAACGAAACGGCAGGTCAGCCGGCGTGAAGTGTTCGGACATGGTCCTCTCCTTTCAGTGCGGCCCCGCCCATCGGGGCCTTGCCGGCTCCCCGCAATCATCATCCGGAAGAAGGTCCGGTGGCGGGACGGGCTGAAAGGAAGCGACCTGTGATTACGATCGCGGCTGGGTTGTGTTGGGGAATTCTGGCGCTCGAATCCTAACGGCGGCCCATAGTGCATCTGCCGCAAAGCCTAGGGTTTCTGCGGGCTCCAGGGGTGCCTTTGTTGCTGGGAGTCACAAAAGTGCGGTATACTTAAAGTATTCGGAGACAGATTATGGTATTACTATGCAATTACGTTTTACGGGTGAATTGACGTTTGCCGAGTTGCGGCAGGCCATTTTTGAAGCTCTTCATGAAATCGAGGAAGATTTTGGTATCCGCCATTCGCGCGGATTGGTGATGTACATCAATCCGACTGACGGGAACGGCGCGCCGGTCGTTCCGCGGAACGCCGGCGGCAGTGCGGTGACGAAGGTGACCAAACGCGGTCCCTACAACTGTGCGGCGGACCACTATACGCTCTGATTTGACTGGCTTTTTAGGGAGGTTGGGCATGAAACTGCCTCCACAATATATCGGCGTGGAACAGGCACGTCAGGTGCTGGCAAATATGGGGGTGGAGTTGACCCTTCGCCAAATCCGACGTGCGGCTGAAAAGGATGCGCAGGGGCGCAGGAGGCTTCCGTTCTTTGTCGATCCCATAGACGGTACGCTGAGAATCGAAAAAGGGACCCTCGTGCGTATCTATAACGATTTACAGATGGAAGCGGAGAATAACTCGGTTTTGTGAGTTTGTACTTGCTTCATGATTCGCATTATTGGATGATTCTTGGATCATGGCAGACATAAGGAAAAGAAAAGGGACAACGGGCCCCAGTTGGCAGGTGCGTTATCATGACCCGGCGAGCGGGAAGGCGCGCTATAAAAGTTTCGCCCGGCGCAAAGACGCGGACGCGTTTCTCTCGACGTTGGGACGTTCTGATTTCGTGCATGACCGGGACACCATTAGCCTCAGCGAAGCGGCTGAGCGTTGGTTGAAGGTCTGTGAGACCACCGGGCGCAAAGGGCGCGAGCCGGTCGAAGCGTCAACCCTGCGCAAATATCAGGAACATGCGGATATTATTCAGGAGTTTATCGGCGGTCGGCGCCTGAACACACTGACACCCGTAATCTGCGATCAGTTCAGGGACGAGTTGCTGGCGCGCTACTCGCGCAAGTACGCGAAGAAGATCCTGACCTCATTCAAATCCATCCTCTCCCAGGCGCGCAGCGATGGCCATCTTCGGCATGATCCGGCGGAGAACACGGCTATTCTCATCTCGCAGCGTCACGAGAAGAAGGAAAGCATGGCCATTCCTAATCTCGCCGAAGTGCGGAAGCTCCTGACGAAGGCGCAGGAGCTGCGCAAGGGCCACAATCAATCCATGGCCAAAGCCTGGCGCCGCTATGCCCCGTTCTTCCTGGTGCTAGCCTATTCCGGCATGCGCCCCTGCGAGGTTATCGGGCTACCATGGAGAGATGTCGATTTCGACGAGGGCACCATCACCGTGACACAAGACGCCACGGAGACAGGGGAGATCGGTTTACCAAAATCGGCATCGGCCTACCGGACTATTCCTATGCCGGATATCGTTATGGATGCACTGCGCAGTTGGAAGCCTTTTTGCCCGGAAGGTGAACTGGGGCTCGTATTCCCGAACGGGAATGGCGGGGTCGAAAGTCACGCCAATATCACCAATCGTGGCTGGTACGTGCTTCAGAGGAAATGCGGCATTGTCGATGCGAACAACAAGCCGAGATATCCTTTGAAGTCACTGCGCCACGTGCGGGCGTCGCTGGAAATCCACAACGGCGCGACGGCGAAGGAAATTCAGTCGCTGATGGGACACGCCAGCGTCAAGATCACGTTTGACGTCTACGGGCATCTGTTCATCGATCATCATGATCAACGTGCTGAGCGTGCCAACTTGATCGCTAGTCAATTATCTGAAGCCGCACCGATGGCGGCGGAATAAACGAGTAAAGTGGAGAAAATTTCGCGACAAAAACGAGAATCTCCCCTTATCACCAGTTTCTGTGTGGCAAATATGTGGCGGCGGGAGAAAGACAGAAATATTATTCAAGAATAACAGTGGTTTACACAAGATCGTTCGGGGATTGAAAATCCCCGTGTCGGCGGTTCGATTCCGTCCCTGGGCACCACTTTAAAATCAATCACTTAGCGGTCATTTTCATTCACATAATCAGGAAAATTCGCCACATTTGGCGTCCTTTTTGAACCCGCTGTAACCCGCAGAAACCCTCGATTCTCCGCCTCGACCCGTTTCTGCCTGTGGCGAATATGTGGCAAGGCCATGTGAAAAGTGCGGGTATTATGCCCTTCTTCAGAGCCGATTCTACGACGCCAGACAGCCAGCTTCTGGAAAGCTATCGAGGTATTTGAACTGGGATGGGTCTGGTGAGCGCTGCAGGCGCACTTTCACATAATTGCGCTTGTGCGGGCTGAAATAGCCTCTATTCCCCACGGGGTATATTAACGACTTATACCCCGAAAGGGATAATTCTTTGTTATACCCTGGAAGGCATATTGCATTTTAATCCCCTGCAGGGTATAATCCGGATCAGGGAGCACACACATGCAAATGGTTCGATCCGCAAGGCAACTCGGTACCCTTATTCACAACGAGCGCGTTCGGCGCAATCTTTCGCAGCAGGAGCTCGCCGATCTTGCGGGCACGGGGCAAAAGACGGTTTCCCATGTTGAGAACGGGAAAGAGGGGACGAAGCTCGAAACGATCTTCGGATTGCTTGCAGCTCTCGATCTTGAAATTCAGCTGGCGCCGCGCCGCACGGGCTCCGAAAAATCAATAGGCGACATATTCTGATATGGCGCGCCGCAAAACACATACCCCCCTGAACGTGCTCATCAACAACCGGCTGGTAGGTCGGCTGGAGAAAGAGCCGAGTGGCGCCATCGCCTTCCAGTACGATGCAGACTGGCTGGCTTGGGAGCATAGCTTTGCGGTCTCACTTTCACTTCCCCTGCGCAAGGCCACACACCGCGGAGAGCCGGTTGTGGCGGTGTTTGACAACCTGCTGCCCGACAACGTGAATGTCAGGCGCAGGGTCGCCGAGCGTACCGGTGCGGCAGGAACAGATGCCTACAGCCTGCTGGAGCAGATCGGCCGCGACTGCGTCGGCGCGATGCAATTTCTACCGTATGACGCGCCGCCCGATACGGGTCAGGAAATACGTGGCGAGCCGGTCTCCGATACTGAAATCGAGAAGATACTGGCGAACCTTGGCGGTACGCCGCTCGGCATCGATCCAGAGCATGAATTCCGGATATCGGTTGCGGGCGCGCAGGAGAAGACGGCGCTGCTTTTCCATGAAGGGCAGTGGATGCGCCCCCTAGGGACAACGCCCACCACCCACATCCTCAAGCCGCAAATAGGTGAAATCCCCACTGCGTTCGGCGTTATCGACATGGCGGCGAGCGTCGACAACGAGCATTACTGCCTCAAGCTCATGGAAGCTTTCGGGCTACCCGTCAATCAGACGGAAGTGGTTACGTTCGGCGAACGCCGTGTTCTGGTCGTGGAGCGCTTCGACCGTCAGTGGCTGCCAGACGGTCGCTTGCTTCGGCTACCGCAGGAGGATTTCTGTCAGGCGCTCGGCGTCCCACCTTCACGCAAATACCAGGCGAATGCCGGCGACCTCAATGGACCGGGCATCGTTGATATCGTCTCCCTGCTGCGAGCCAGCGACGAACCGGCACGTGATCAAGCAGACTTCTTTAAAAGCCAGATCATCTTCTGGCTGATTGGCGCGACCGACGGTCACGCGAAAAACTTCAGCATCTTCCTGAGACCGGGCGGAGGTTTTCAGCTCACCCCGTTCTATGACGTGCTGTCAGCGCAGCCTGCCTTTGATGCGCACCAGATTCCGCACGGCAAATACAAGATGGCCATGTCAGTTGGCCGGAACCGCAGATACCGCATCGTTGATATAGTCGGGCGGCACTTTGTCCAGACGGGAAAGGAGGCGAGCATTGGACCTGCCATCATGAAACGGGTGATTACCGAGGTGTTAGAGGCTACCGAAGCGGCGCCCGACCTGGCGCTCGCCCAGATGCCGGGTGACTTTGCCGAGGGCGTCCATTCAAGCGTCAGGGCAGCCATCTCCTCGCGCGTGCGGTTGCTCGAAGCAGCGCTCTCTGAGATGTAATATACGTTCCCTCCAACTCACACGATCCACTGACAGGCTGTAGGCCCGATGCAGTTAGTGATAGCGTCAAAGTGAAACGCTCGAAACTCCGTTAGCCTGGTGGACCACGGTCAGGCTGACACCGCGTAAAACTGGTCTTCCGTCTTGCTAAGAATCCCACAGCCTGCGGCGAGGGAAAGCAGGGTTGGCAGGCGATCCTCCGTGACGTTCGGGGTCCAGGGCGCGTTAACCAAGGAACAGAGCCCCGATTCCTCAATCGCAAGGCGCAGCCGCTGATTTGCGCCGTCAAACCGATTAACTGCAGTCGCGAAATGCTGGCTGATGGTCATCGTCTCCAGCAGGAACTTGAATGCTTCGCGCAGAGGCGTTTCACCAAGCTTCAGCAGCCGCTTGCGGAGATGGAATAGCGATATTCGAGATGAACCGCCTAACCGAAGTTCAGGCACGTCCTCAGGCAAGCATCCGGCAAATGCGGCGCAAAGCAAGGCACCCTGCATGCAAAACATCGCCGACCGGGATTCCTGCCGTCCTGAAGTAGTCGCGATTTCTCCGATGAGAGAGAAGAGCGACGGAATCGCGCCAGCGCGGCATTGTTCGATGAAGCCCCCAAGGGAATCGAATTGTTCATCCAGCAGGCCAATCGCTGCAGCCAGGTTTTGCGCTTCCTTAAGCGGGTTTTCGTCGACCTGCCATTCGCGCAGTAAGTCGTCCGCAAGCGCTTCCATGTCGCTTCGGTGATCGTTGAGAATCCGCGCTTCACACCAGGAAAGCAGATTCTCTAAAGCATACCGCTGCAGCTGTCGCACCTGCAGCGTGACCCACTTCTGATGAGCCTCGGCGAGATTGTCAGGGACCTTGTAAACGTCGCCACCCTCCGTCTGCGAGAAGAACATTCCCCGCCGTATGGCATCCGCTGACAGCGGCGTGCCTGTGACATCGATGTGGAGCCGGGCGAGTGCTAGTGTGCTGCTTCGCTTGCCAATCAGCGAGCTGTAGTCTCCGACGGCTGCCTCGGAGAACAATGCGCTTCGAAAAGCTCTCTGCTCGTCTTCGCTAGTGACATCTGGGCTCCACAGCTCCCATAGCGCCAGGGCATCCTCCTCGCTTGCCACGACTGGTTCGAGGGCGCCCAGCAGCCTGTCGTAGAGCGCCTGGTTTGCCCGAAGAAGCCTATCGAGTGCCTTTGCAAGGTCAATACCTCGCTCAACTGTTCGATAAAATTCCGCTCTACGGGGAACCGGCAGAAGGAAGCCCAAGCCAGTAACCGCCTTAGCAGCCGGACCATACCAAAGGGCGGCAATGAGACTGGTACTGCTTTGCACGCGGTGCCAATCGGCAAAAGTTAAGGGGTGCGGCCCGTTTCCCGCCGGCGGTTCGGCCTGCTTCCCTGGGATGCCGGGATAGTTCACCAAACGAGCGCCCCAGGTGAAGAGAACCTCAATTCGCTCACGGAAAGCCGTGAGGTCCTTGTTGCTGGGATCAGCAATGTTCGCTTCCTCGCACAACCCATGAAACTTCCAGAATATCCAGCACAACAATGAGAACGGTCGAATGTGCTGCGTTACGTTGTTGGTTGAAGGGATGAGATCAGCCATCATGTCGAGGTTGGGCTGGCGCAGGCCCAAGAAATCCACGCCATTGTTTGCGCCGGAACGCGGCGGCAGGAAGAAAGCGGATGCGGGAAGGACAATTGTCATGGCGTCGTGTTCACCGTAAATTTCTTGCATTGTATGCAGAAGCCGATCCTCTGAGAGTCGAACTGAGCTGCCTCTTGCACGGCAAATTGCATCCAGTCGAAGGCGCATGCCCTGTAACCAGGTGGTGCACGTCTGACCCGTCTTTCCGGGTGCGGCGCCTGTAATTTTTCCAAGAGCCGCTGACCGAGCGGTGTTTGAAAGACTTCCCAATCGGACGGCACTGCCTTACCGCTTAGTGCCAGTGTCAGCGCGTCCTCCAGTTGCTGCCGCCTTGTGCGTGTTTCCAGGATCTCTGTTAGGACGAAGTTTAAATCAACATCGTCGCTGTCGGCCAATAGGCCTCCCGCGAACCCGGCATGCGGGTCTGACACAAGGCATGATTTTGCATATTCCTTGTCAACGGAGCCTTCGAAAAAGCGCTCCAGAGAATCGTGCAACTCCATGGCAGTAGCACTCTGCCTCGTTACAAGGGTCTCCAGAATATACAGGATCGCTGCGGCGGTGATGACATGCTGCTGAAGTGCGGATTTGTTTTGGGTATCAGCTCGACTCAAGCGGCAGGCCTTGTGGAACCAGGCGGTCAGAAATTCAAACGCGCCGTCTTTGTCGTCTAGACGGTACAGCCTCATGGCCATACTCACTTCGAGCAGCATTGATAGAAGGCCATCACGTACGCTGGGACGACCACTGGCATTCTTGATCATGTCTTCGATGGCATCCTCGAAATCCATCAGCCCAAGGCTTTCAGCAACCTGCTCGGGTGTGCGCGTGTCGCTCCCCTCAGGATTATCATCTTCCCGATCAACAGCGCTGCGGTTTTCGGCGGCTTTCTGGCGCTGCTTTCCGTGTCCTAAGAGAATACGCCGCAGTTGCGCCATGGCGGCGTTGAATTGATCGTCAACAGCCTGACCGGTCATTCCCAAAGGCCTCGCCACGCCGTCGATTTTTTCTATTGGCGCGAGTTGATCAAGACTGACGGTTATCAATGCTTCAGCTGCGGTGCTATCTCCTTCGGTGCCGCTGTGGGCCGAAATAGGGAGGTTAAACAATCGCAGGTGCTGCTCGGCTTGATTGCTAAGGTAATCAAGAAGCGCTTGAATATCGTCATCCGATGCCTCTCGGCGCATCAGCCGGCTAAGGGCCCCCGCAGTAAGCCGTCTGCGAGCGCTCATGCCGAGCAGCATGTCGTTATGCACCCAGCCCCGCGCTTGCCGGACGCCCATGGTCAACAAGACTTGCAGTGCCGGGATTTGAGAAAGTGCTTCAAGAAACGCCGCCTGGAGGTCAAAACGGCCGTCGGCGCCGACAGTTAAATCATGAGAAAAGGTGTCTCCGTCGGAGGTCACTAGTCGCAAATGCCATAGTCCCTCCGGCGGCTGCAAAGATATGATTTGCCCGCGCAAACGATCGGGCTCGGCACGATCAAAGCTCGCATAGACGAGCTCGTGGGAACCGAGACCTGAAGGAAATTGCGATTGTGCCTCGAAACTGGGTTCTGGCGTCGGCACCCATTCAATCGGGCGGCTGTCGGGGGGCAACAGTCTCAAGACACCGATCTCGACGTTGTCCGTGGTGGTGAGTGCCTTCCGGGTTGCGTTTATGCTGCCAGTGAGTAGGGCGCGGGCATTTTGATAGTCAAATTCGTACCATTTGGCATGGACGAAACGCTTGAACGGCTTTACCCGCTTCACCGGAGTAACTGGACGAGACCAAGTGGCTGCCGCAGAAAACGGAAATGGACTTTCCTTGCTAGCGGTGACTGCGACGGTTCCTCCGGAAGCGCCCATAGAGGAGGTCAGCTTCTCCACTGCGCTGCCGTCCGGGTCGTGGTAAGGCGACATGACGGTCACTTGCTGGCACGGGCCGAGCCCACCCAGCAGCGTTGGGAGCTGGTTCACCACGGGCTCCTCGACCGAGTGAACGAGCGTTGGTGCCATCTCATCGTTGAAACCACGCCGTGCTGCTAGCCGCGCTCGGGCCGCGAATTCATCTACCCAGTCCCGGCGTGCGAGAAGAATGTCCGGCCGCGATCCTATCGCTTCGAGGAAGGTCGCAAATTGCTCAAACGCGGTGGCAGCTCCGGACGGCATAAGCGCCTCAAAAACCTCGGCATTTCGACCGTGCCCGCCGAAGGTTAGATTGCCACTTCCGATCAACAGCAGATCGTCATCTTCACTGGCGAGGTAGATACATTTCCCGTGAAAGACTCCGTGGGGAAGCGCTGCCGGTATCAGCCGATATTCCTGGCCGATGTGGGCAGAACGGCGTTCCAGGAGCGATGATCGATAGCCCTCCGCGTCGCTGATAAGCCAGATGTCATCGCAGCCGACCCTAAGGAGGGGCCGCAACACTTCCGATTCGAAATAGCTCAGGCTAAGGGCGTAAGTGGTGAATAGCGCGTGCTTCCATGAGGCCGACTCCAAGAGTTCGGCAATTCTCGGCGCCGGTACATCTGTATCATGTTCGGCGAGCGATTTTTCCACCTGCCACATTTCGGCGTCCCCCTTGCCGTCTGAATGAGCTATTCGCCATCGTCACTCCGCAACCTCAAGCGACGAAACGAAGGATTGCTCAAGCTCTTAGGCATTTTCATCTGTTATCCCGAAGTGTTCCAACCGGTCCCTGATTAGTTGTTGCGCCTGCCCTAGTCCAATTACCAGATCGAGATGGTGTTACTTTACAAATCGTTTGGCAATTCGGTCTTGAACCTTTCTATTTATTGACTTCGCGAAGATGTATAAGCGCCCAATCAGTTGTATTACCTTAGAATTCCCCAGATTTGAAACGCTATCACAATCGCCGATTGCGTCTCCAGATTTTTGTTCGGCTTCTTGTGGGGTTCTGGCGCCGATAGACCGACCAAAGGCAACCAATCTTGAGCCTGATTTGGAGGGAGACTTCGTTTGCGACGTCCGTCTGCGTCGTATCCGAGGCAACAGCCCCTCACCACTCAGTCTGGCGGCAGGCGACATTCCTTGAGGCTCCCATCTTTCCCATAATCTCCTGCCGACACGCATTTACATGGGCGCCTTAGGCGCGCTTCCATTTCTTTTGATGGGGACCTGCGGTCCCCGGGCCGTCAAGACCAAGCCCTGCGCTGCGCTCCGGGCGCCGCCGGGGCGTTCCCCGGCCTTCCGCACTGCGTTTGTGCAGGCCGGGTGATCCCCCTTACCCCGGCGGCGGTCCTGACAGCCGCTCCCCCGCTCATTGCCGCGTGGCTAGTCGGGTTGCATGCGCAACCCACTAGACAAGGAAGAAAGGCAATGAAAACCGATATCTATCAACGAGTAACCGATCAGATCGTCACCGAACTGGAGAAGGGCCTGCGGCCGTGGCTGAAGCCTTGGAACGCCGAGCATGCCGCTGGGCGGATTTCCCGTCCGCTGCGCGCCAATGGCGTGCCCTATCAGGGGATCAATATCCTGATGCTCTGGGGCGCGGCGATGGATCGCGGTTTCGCGGCGCCGCTCTGGCTGACCTATAAGCAGGCGCAGGAGCTGGGCGGTCAGGTCCGAAAGGGCGAAAAGGGATCGCAGGTCGTTTATGCGAACACCATCACCCGCACCGAAACCAATGAGACCACCGGCGAGGATGAAGAGCAGAGAATTCCCTTCATGAAGGCTTATACCGTCTTCAATGCCGAGCAGGTTGAGGGGCTGCCCGCGCATTATTATGCCTTGGCGGAGCCGGTGCTTGATCCGGTGGCACGCAATGAACGCGCCGAACAATTCTTTGCCGCGACCGGTGCCGATATCCGCACGGGAGGCAATCAGGCCTATTACATGATCGGTGAAGATCGCGTGCAAATGCCACCTTTCGAGGCTTTCCGCGACGCAGAATCCTATTACGCCACCCTGGCGCACGAGATGACCCACTGGACCCGGCACAAGAGTCGGCTGGATCGAGATTTCGGCCGCAAGCGCTGGGGCGATGAGGGTTACGCCATGGAAGAGCTTGTCGCCGAACTGGGCGCGGCTTTCCTTGCGGCTGACCTCGACCTGACCCCGGAGACCCGGCCCGATCATGCCGCCTATATCGGATCGTGGCTGAAGGTTCTTAAGGACGATAAACGCGCTATCTTCAGCGCCGCCGCGCATGCGCAGCGCGCTGCGGACTATCTGCATGGGCTGCAGGAGGCCGAGACCGTCAGTGCTGCCGCTTAAGAAAAGGGCCGCCCGGGGCTTGCCCGGGCGGCTCAGCAGGCTGAAAATTTGCGGCGGGCGCCGCGGGCGCCCGCCGCATTTGGCACGGCCTCAAGCCGCCGCGCCAAAGAGAATGCATAGAAGGATCGCGAAAAGGATCAGCGATCCCAGTGAGGGTCGGCCGCTTCCTCCTGGAGAGGTCCTTCTCTGCCTGCTCAAATACTCCTGATACCCTTCATAGCCGGCACGTGTTCCCGGATTCCAACCGAGGCGCCCGGCCTCCCTTTGCCAATGCTCGTGCATGTTGCTCACTCCTCTATCGTTTGACGGTCAGTCCGCCAGGCATCAAAGCTGATGATGTTCGCGGGCAGGTCGCCGGGCTGCTGACCCCATTGATCGGCCGGGGAAAGAGCGGCGCTGCGGTTTTTCTTGAGCCGGCTTTCGACGACCTCGTCGACCGCCTGCAGCCGGTTGACGATGGCGAGCGCCACTTCGCGATCATAGACGCTCATCAGGGCATGCCGTTCGCCGAGCTGCTCCAGCACGATGATGAATGACCGCCCGTAATAGGGGTGGGGCATCACCGCGCGCCGCCCGATAGCCGCTTTCTGCCGCGCATATTCGTGACGCAGCTTTTCGTTCTCGGCCTTCGGATGCTGCACCAGAGCGAAACGGTGCGGCAGGTTTCGATCAAAACAGATCCACTGCCAGCCCTGCCGCACCGCGAAATGCCGTGCGTCGATCCGGAAGCTGCGCCGCTGCCGCATCCAACAGGACGCCTCCGTTCCGGCATAGCACCCGATGAAGAACGCGCCCGGCAGCGCGATCAGCCAATGGAACAGGCTCCCGTCTTCTACGATCAGAAGATTGACAGCTACGAACACGAACCAGACCCCGGTCAGGAAGGCGATCGCGTCGGCGATCTTCGCCCGTAATGGGGTAAGAGCCTTCGCGCGGATGTGGTAGACGGGTTGGCCATGCTCGTCGCGCGTTTCCGTGGTTTTGGGTTCGCCTTCAAAGAGCTTCCGGATCGTTTCCATTATCGCCGTCTCCGCTGTACTTGAGCTGATTGCTGAATGACTGCAGAGTACGGCCTGGTGAGCAGGCAGAACCGCGCGCTTTCCGCGCGTGTCCGAAACGGGGGAAAAATGGAGTTCAGCGATTTTGCGTTGCGGCGCCTGCGCGACCGGATGTTCGATTATCGCTATCGGGCGCGCATCAATGGGCGGGCGCGGACGTGGGCCAAGATCGCCGAGGACATTCTCTATTCCAAAGTCGTGACCGACGACTTCCTGGCCAGGAACGAAGAGGTGAGCTTGGCGGAAGCCCTGCGCCGCTTCGGATCAGGACAATCCGTCGTGCAGACAGAGCGGCTGCAGGTGCTGGCGGACTATCTGGAGAGCATCGGATATCTCGATCGTGACGAGCTGCAGGAAGCGGCACCGCCGCTACCGTTCCTGCGCGGCCTGTCAGAATTCTTTGATGAGTCAAAGATCGCGGCCAAGCTTCACAGCGATCCGATAGCAGGCGATTACCATGCCGCGCGCAATCGTCCGCGCGGCGGTGTCGTGTACCGTCATCTATCGATCGCTGCGCCGGTCGACGGCACGCAGACGGCTGTGCTCGCGAGCCACAACACCAACGCGCAGGCGCAGCACTATGATCGAGCCGCCCTGCATGCATTCCTCAAGAGCAACAGCCTGCGACGCATTACCGAAGATGCCTGGATCATCGATATCGATGGACGTCAGAAGGCGATCTTCCTGCGCGATCGGCTCTCCGGCGCGGGCCGCATGGAGATCTTGCTCTATGCAGAGAAGGAGCAGGGACGGAAGAGCCCCGTGGCGCTCTATGTACTGAAGCAGGATACGCTGATCGCACCGGATGACACGCTAACGACATCTGGCGGCACGCGCGAGGACAAAGCACCCGCAGAACTCATTGCCAGCTGGGCGCAGAGCAACTTCTGGCACTATGTCAGCCTGGAGCCCGTTCATGGCTAACCCGCCTAACAGCTTCAGGATGCGGACTCCGCAGACATTCCTGTTCGCGGTCAAGGAAGGGGATGTAGACAGCGTGCGCGAGCATCTCGATGGCGGATTCGATCAGATCAATTACGCCGAGCCCGAGACAGGCCTGACGGCGCTTCATTATGCTGCCGCCTATGATGCGCGCGCGGTACTGAAGCTGTTGATCGCGACCGGCAAATGCGACTACCACGCCCGCGATCGGAAGGGACGAACCGCCGCGACGCTGGCATTCGAGGTCGCTGACAATCCGGCGGTCGGCCGGCTTCTTTACAAGAAAATGGCACAGACTGCCGATGACCTGGCACCGCATCCAGGTTCGATTCAGCGTTCGAGAAACCGATAGAGCGGTCCGCTGCGGTCAAAGTACTCGACGCGCTGCAGGATCATGGGATGATACCCCGCCCAGATGACGAGCTGCCGCTTGAGCCGGTCGCTACGGGCAAATTGCCGCGCGACCTCCTCAGGTGTCAGAAGAGGGTGGAGCTCGATGCTCTGCGAGCGACCGGACAGCCCCGCTGCGCTCTGCTCCGGCCCGACTTCGCCGTCCCGCGTGACACTCACCGTCGTCTGCCCCAGGCGTTTCGACACATACTCCATCGTCATCAGATCATTATTGCCGAAGAACTGGAGGATGCCGGCATTGCCAGCGAAGGTCTCCCACCGGTCCCGATACAGCGCTTTGCCTTGACCCCAATCCTGCAGAAAGACCCAGAGCTTGACGTCAAATGAAGCGATCTGGCCCGCGGCGTCTTCGAGTTGGCGCATATGTCCCAGCACCGGAAACTCATCGAGGCACGCGAGCACCGGTGCCGGTGGCCGCGTCTTTTCTCGCTCCATCGCATCGAGGAGCTGATTGACGAACAGGCGCAGCCACCGGTTACACAACCCCATCCGGCTCGCGGGCAGGCAGAGATATACCGTCTTCGCGTGCCGCTTCAGGTCGCTCAGATCGAAATCATGGCCTGACAGCACGTCCCGCATCGCCTGGTAGTCAATGAACTTCGTATGGCGCCTTGCGGTCGACAAAACGCTGGCCCGTTCCTTGTCCGGCTTTTCATAGAATTCCCGCGCCGCGCTTTCGATCGCATTGGCAAGATCGGCCGTTGCCGGTTCACGCGCGCATATCTGCGCGTGGCGCAGCATCGCGCGCTCCAGCGCATAGAAATCCTCATCATCATCGTCGGCAAGCAAGGCATCGCGCAGCAAGGCCCGCATCGTCACCAGGGTTCGCCGTCCTTCAAATGCCGGCGCGGTCGCAACATGCAACAGCAGACCTTCGATCAGGTTTCGGGCGCTTTCATCCCAATGCGGGTCCTGCCCGGCAGGAACAACCAGCGCATCGGCGATCAATCCCGCATCTTCGATGACCGAGCGGCTCCTCGGATGCAGAACAGCCAGCGGATTGTAGCGTCGCCGATAAGGCGCGACGTGATCGCCGCAGACGCCGAAAGGGTCGAGCACGCAGACGTCCTGCCCCAGCGTGGCACGACGCGTCGCCGTCAGATTGGCAAGCTCGCCCTTCGGATCGAGCGCGAGCACACTGCCGGGATAGAAGAATAGGTTTGCGACAAGTGTCACCGACTTTCCGGTCCGCGATCCGGCACAGGTTAGGATATGCCGGTTGTCATCGATCCCAATCAGGCGATCGCCGATCGCGCCGATCATGATCTTACGTCCGGCCGCATCCGGATCATAGGCAAGAGGTGCGGCACCGATGATCGCCGCCGGATCGAGCCAGCGCGCCTGCGGTACCGTCTGTTCGCTCAGGAAGCGCGTGGAAACGCCGCGGGGAATATCACGCGTGAAATCGGTCAGGAAGGACATAGGCAGGCTCCCGTTTGTCAGCTGGAATCGCCGGTGCGCTCTGGATCGGGTTTGATGGAGACCCGGTCGTGCGGGTGCTGCGCCAGCTCTTCCATTAGAAAGCGCCAGACCGCCCACCAATGCCGCGCTTCTGACGCCAGCCCGTCCGGTTCGCATTCAACCGCGCGTGTCTCCGCTTCGGCGATCGGTAGATCGCATTCGGCTTCAAGCCTGCGGGCCGCGCGATAGACCGATTGGCTGACTTCGATCGTGACACCATGGGCGCGACCGTGTAGCCGGTATTGCTGCAGGACGTGGCGCACGAACTCATCGAAGGCTTCCCGGTAACACTCGTCGCCCGGTGCGGCTTCAATCTCTGCCCTGATCCATTCGACCAGGTCGTGCGGCACCATCAGCCGGATTTCAGTGTCGTTCACGGATCGCACCATCGGAGGCTCCCTTTGCTGAGGGGCGGATTGTGCCGCAACCTGAAAGGCCATTTCCGCGCACATTCCGCGCGGCGTTTCGGCAAGGTCAGCAATTGGGGGGGCGGAGCTAACGTCAGCCCCTCGCCATCTTCGACGATGTACGGGGCGACCGCAGGATCTTGTGGCCAGCTTACTCTGACATCCGTTCGTGCTCGTGGGCCGATCTGGCGTTGGTGGGCCGTTGGTTCGGTGGCGGATTGCGCCGGCTGTTCACCTTTTCGCCGTCAGTTCCCTCGACTGAGAACGCTTGAACCTGAGCGCGCGCGCCGGCGGATCAAGGCCTGACGCCCTGCGGGGGCCGTGCGGGTTTCCCCGTGTTTCGCTCGTGCCTCGCTGCAACGCGGGTGATCCCCCTCCCGCAAGGCCGCCATGATCCGCCGGCTCATCCGCCCGCTCTGACGGTCAGCGTGTCGAGGAAACAGACAACGAAAGGAGACCGCAATGACACGCAACACCGCACAGAACCGTAAGGCTCAAACCGAAGCGCGCAGCCCGGACCTCATCGCCTGGTACGTGGATGAAAGGGGAGAGAAGGCCTTCTGGACCCGCATCGGCGCCGCCTGGGATCATAAAGATGGTGAGGGTCTGACCCTGCAGCTCGATCTGATCCCTACCAATGGCGGCCGCATCGTCCTCCGGACGCCGGCGGAAGAGAAGGCGGAACAGCCCGAGGGGGTGGGCGCGTAAGCGCCCATTTCCGCAATTCTGGAAAACATAAAGAACGTGCGATTCCGCTGTGGCGCCTTTATCCTGAAGCTTTGTTGATGCCGGTATTAGCCGAAAGAGTTATGGGAAGGATCGTTCAGTTCAGAAAGAAGAAGCGTAAGACCTGGCGCGGAAACCGCCGCACCGCTCGCAATGCTCTATATGCCTTGCTCGCGGGCGCCGGTTTGTTTGTTATCGCTTTCACGGAACGCAAAATGGAGGGTGGCGCAGATATTGTGTGCAGCCAGCCTTACGTCATAGATGGCGATACCATTGACTGCGCGGGGACTCGAATAAGGCTCGCCGGCATCGACGCTCCAGAAATGCCCGGCCATTGTCGAGGAGGTCGCCGGTGCGTTCCGGGTGATCCGCACGCAGCCCGTGATGAACTGGTTGCGCTAACGCGTAGTCAGGTGACGTGCAGGCCCGTTGATACCGATGCGTACGGTCGAACGGTAGCGCGTTGCGCGGGCGAGCAGGGCGATCTTTCGTGCGCGATGGTCGAGCGTGGGGTTGCCGAAAGACGCTATGGACCGCTGGTCTGTTTCTAAACGCATCTTTTCTTCCGATCATGAGGACAGGGCATCCGGCCCGCGAGCAGCCATAGCGGTCATGTGAACACCGCATACCAATGTCGCGCCGTGCTTCGCCCACGCCTTCAGATCGCATTTCGGGCAACAATAGCGCACGCGCTTCCCGCTTTTGGTTGGTGTTTCCTCGCCGCCAGTGCCGTGGGCGCTATCTGCAGACGAGGCCGGCGCGTCGTGCCAGGTGATCAGGAAACCGCGGTCGACCAATCGCGCCGCCTCCTTCGCGAACAAGCCGTCGGGCGTGATGATCTGCGATACCGTCTCGCCGGTGGCCTTGCCATCCGGCGCGCCGTTATCAGTCGGCTGTAGACCGACTGCCAGCATCTTTGCTGCCCATTCGCGATTATGGTAGCGCCCGCGCCCCGGCAGGCCATGATGATGTTGCCAGAGATGAACCATCTCATGCACGAGAACGGCGAGAATATCCTCTACCCGCCGTTCGCGGAATGTGGCCGGGTTCAGGGCAATCTCATCAGCGGCCGCGCCTTCACGGTTGTGGAACCGATCGGCGACAAAGAAGCCAAAGCTGCCCTTGCGGCGCTGCAAAGTTATAAGCGCATTGGGAAGCGTACCGTCGAACAGCGTCCTGTTGAAATGCTCAAACGCCTGCTGGAAACGGCCGTAGGTGTCCCGCGTCGGTTTGCTGGAAGAATCGCGTGGAGAAATGAAATTCATAGAGCCGGCCTCCATTGGCGGGCTGCGCATTTTTGTGATGAGCATCGCAAAAATCGCGCATAAACCCGGTGATGACGGCCGTCATTTTCCGCGCGCGTTCACGTTCGTTTCCGCGTGAAATCCGCGTTGGGACGGAAAGTATTTGTAATGTACATCCCAATTATAGTATCAGTGTTTCTGCAGATACATTTCCATATCAACAATCTTCTCTGCTATATTGAATAGTAGGGGAAGAATTCCCATTAAAGAGCAGTACAAGGTGTGCGTGGTACTACCACGCCAACCTTGCCGGGGGGATTTCACATCCCCCGCGGACCCCCCAGTGGCAGGCGCTAAGGCGAATCCGTCCTGAGGGGACGTTTTGCACCCAAGCGCTGCAGTCAGCCGGGCAGCGCCACCGATGGTGCGCGGCTTGCGGGCATCGAGCCCGGCCCGGCTGAGGGCAACGTGTGCGGCGTTGCATCCCGCTCAGGGAGACGGCGGCTCTCCCTGAACCCATCGCGCAAAGGGCTTCCGCGCCCCTTGCAACCACGGCCAGGGCATCAGTGCCCTGGACCCGGCCGGTGTTGCGGCACCGGCTTCGCGCAAAGGGATGATGTCGGCTCTCCCTTTGCAATCCCATCGAGCAGGATGCGGTCCTGCAGCCGTCGGGGCGGATCGTGAATGAGCTGATGTTGAAGATGCGGATGAACGCCCATGACGGTGAAATCCGGACGCGAAGCGCCGATCTCCTATCGCCCGCCGGCCGCCCTGCGGGACGAGTTTCTGGCGCGCGTAGAAAAGTCCGGCCTGTCCGCGTCGGGCTACATCACCCAATGCATCTTCAATCACAACCCACCCCGGCAGGTGCGTCGGCCGCCTGTCGAGCGTCAGGAAGTCGCGCGTCTTTTAGCTGAAACCGCGCGCCTTCAGGACAGCCTTCTGGCTATCGCTGCAGCATCCGATGCTGACGCTGAATTGCTCGCCGAGGCTTGCCGGGACCTGCAGGAAATCCGCGCCGCCTGTCTGTCTGCCCTGGGGAGGAAACCATGATCCCCAAGGCCAGCCAGCGCGCTGGTGGGCAGGACCTCGCCACTCATTTGCTGAACGCCCACGACAATGAATTCGTGGAGGTGGCGGAAGTCCGCGGCGCGGTCGCGCGTGACCTGCATGGCGCCTTTGCGGAATGGGAAGCCATCGCGTCGGCCATGACCAATTGCCGGAATTACCTCTACAGCCTCTCGGTCAACCCGGACTGGTCCCAAGGCGGGCTCACGCGCGATCAATATCGCGATTATGCCGACCGTGTGGAGGAAGCCCTCGGTCTATCTGGACAGCCGCGCGCCATGATCTATCACATCAAGCACGGGCGCGAGCATTGCCACATCGTCTGGTCACGCATCGACGCGGTCGAAGGCAAAGCCATCCACCAGGCCTTCGACCATTCGAAGCTGATGATGGTCACGCGAGAGCTCGCCCGTGACCACGGCTTGAAGCTGCCCGAAGGCTATTATCGCGATATCGGTGAAGAGAACCGCCCGCAGCTTTCCCTTTATGAAAAGCAGCAGGAGCGCAATTGCGGCCTCACGAAGGAAGAGCGCATGGCGCATGTTACCGCTGCTTGGCGCCGCAGCGATACACCGCGTGCCTTCGTACGGGCGCTGGAGGATATGGGCTATATCCTCGCCACCGGGAAGCGCCCTTATGTGCTCGTCGACATGTACGGCAACATGAACGCGCTGCCAAAGCTCCTCGATGACCGCAGCATCCGCACCAAAGACGTGCGCGCCTTCCTCGAACACGACTATCCGCCAGAATCTCTGCCGGACGTCGAGGAGGCACGTGCACTGGTGCGTGCCCATCAGAAAGCCCGCGACAAGCATGTGGAGAAGCAGCGCGGAGATAAGGAGCGCGATGCGCTTAAAGCGATGCAGCAAGAACGGCGCGCCAAGGTCGAGGCCGAACGCGACGCGCTCTTCGCTCGCCAGCGCGACGAGAAAAAGCAACTTGTCAGCGATCAGCAGCGCGCGCAGCAGGCGCTCCGTCAGACCTATCTCGCCGAACGCAAGAGGGTCCGGGAGCAGCGGGCTGCCCATGCGCCCACCGGTCTCGCGGCGTTCCTGGGTCGCATTACCGGCGTCACCCATGCCATGAAGCAGTTGCAGCGCCGCCGGGACGCTCAACGCTACGCGGCCTTCGCTACGGAAAAGGGCGCTTTGCAGGAAAAGCATCTGGAGGCCGTGCGGGATCTCGACCACCGTCACAAGCTACAGTCTCTGGATATGGCGCGACAGGTACGTGCCCTCGACCAGATCGAAAGGCGCGAGCTCAAGAGCTTCGAGGAGATGCGCCAGGCGGAACAGCGCTACCTGCACTGGCGCGATCACGATCATATGCCGGCGCTCAATCTCCAGCTCAAACCCCGCGGTCGCGCTGCCGTCCCGTACAAGGCCAAAGACCGATACCGCAAACGTGAGCAAGAGATGACCGAGCGGCCCAAGCGCCCGCGCGGCATAGGCCCGATCACGCTTCAGGACCACTTCGCCCAGGCAGCCTATGCCGAGACCGACGACGACCGCACCGGCCGCGGCTCAGCTAGCGATGGCCTTCCGAAGCCAAAATGCTCGCGAAACCGCAAGCGCCGGCGCGGCCAGGAGCATGATGTTCCGGTCCTGCCCAATCCCAGTTTGGGCTCGGCCGAGCCAGCAGATCCTCATTGGACTCAGCGCCCACTTGGCGACACCTTCTGGGGTGTGGCCAAGGACGATGATGGTGTGATTAAGTCCGATGACGGTGGCGACGTCCTTCGACCGTCCCGGGCTAGCAGGCAGGGTAAGCGCGGTAGAGGCCGTCAACGCGGCGTCGACGAGAATGGACTCGACAGGGAACGATAGGGAACGTCCGTCCTACAGCTGGCGTACTGGGCCGATTTACGGAAACCGGGATCGTGACCGAACTCTCCCGCCTTCGACGGCTCAAGTTCTGGCCTGGGCAACTGTAGCGCAAGCGAAAGGCTGGCGCCTGCTGCGCAGCTATGAGTTGAAGTTTATGGCTATTTTGTCCATTATGGTCAAAATTACCGAATCGGGTAGCGCTATGAGAACGATGACTGCCAAGGACGCCAAGAATGGGTTCGGGCTGCTGATCGACACGGCGCGGATCGAACCGGTTGTTATCAACAAGCACGGGCGGGCTGTCGCGGTAGTGATGTCGGTAGAGGAATTCGAACGTCTTAGCTCGGCCGCCAACATTACCGCGGGTAAGGACTGGAAATCACAGGACGGGAAAGATTAGGGACTGATGCGGAGAGGGGCCGGAAAGAAACACAAAAAGATCGCAGCCAGTAGCCAGATTGCCGCGGTCGATCTGTTCTGCGGAGTGGGTGGCCTTACAAGGGGGCTTGAGAAGGCTGGCATTGACGTCAGACTCGGCGTCGATATCGATCCGCGCTGTGAATATCCCTATACCGCAAATAACAATGCGGCCTTCTTACTGCAATCAGTCTCCGAACTGAGCTCTGCGGAATTGGAGGAGGTCGTTGCAGATGCACCCTTCTCCCTTCTGGCTGGTTGCGCACCGTGCCAGCCTTTTTCCACTTATCAGCAGAAACTCGGCCCCACCGATGCGCGCTGGAATTTGCTGACTCACTTCGGCGAACTGGCCTGCGAGATTGGGCCTGATCTTGTCACGATGGAAAACGTCCCGAACCTCGAAAAACAATCTATCTTTGCAGATTTTGTAGCTATGTTGGGAGCAAACTACTTTCACGTTAGCCACCAGGTCGTCAATTGTGCCGATTATGGAGTGCCGCAGCAGCGGAATCGCTTGGTGCTTCTGGCATCCCGTCTCGGCCCGATTGAGCTGATAGCGCCGACACACCCGAAGAAGCACAAGACCGTCAGGGACGCTATTGGATCCTTGCCGCCGTTACAAGCTGGCGAATATTTAGTCGACGATCCATTGCATCAAGCTGCGCAGCTCTCCGAACTCAATCTCAAGCGGATTAGGTCCTCTAAACCCGGTGGTACCTGGCGCGATTGGGATCAAGCGCTCGTTGCTGAATGCCACAAGCGTAGTACTGGGAAAACCTATCCGAGTGTCTATGGGCGTATGGTCTGGGATGAACCAGCACCGACTATGACTACGCAGTTTTTCGGTTTCGGAAATGGCCGGTTCGGTCACCCCGAACAAGACCGAGCGATCTCGCTTCGCGAAGGCGCGGTTCTTCAAAGCTTCCCCAAAGGGTATAAGTTCGTTGAAAAGCGGGAGCCAGTCTATTGCAAAACCATTGGGCGGCTGATCGGTAATGCGGTGCCGGTGAAACTTGGCGAGGCCATCGGCAAGAGTATCGTCCGCCACGTCGAGGAATACTCTTCTGCAAAAGATCGGGCTGCGTGATGCAGACCGCAACCGCAGACGAGGCCCAATCGGTAAGCCCGATCATCACCCCACCGGAGCCAGGGCAACTCGTCGAGGTTCGCCGCCGTCAATGGACAGTTGCTGATGTTAGCGCTTCCACTAACGATGAGGCGATGTCTTCGACTCGCCATCTCCTGACCCTTTCATCTATCGACGAAGACAGCCTCGGCGAACAGATCGAAGTAATTTGGGAAATTGAGCCGGGCGCGCACGTGATCGAAAAGGCCGGTCTTCCCACCATAACAGGTCAGGACGACACTGAAAGACTCGAAGCTTTCCTGGATGCCGTACGGTGGGGCGCTGCCACCAATGCCGATCGCGGATTTCTTCAGGCACCTTTCCGTAGTGGTGTAAGTATTGAAGACTTTCAACTTGATCCGCTTGTCCGAGCCATTGATATGGCCAGAGCGAACCTACTGATCGCAGACGACGTTGGTCTCGGTAAGACGATCGAGGCGGGGCTAGTAATTCAAGAGTTGCTGCTCCGACACCGCGCCAGAACGGCCCTAATCGTCGTCCCTGCCTCGCTTCAGGAGAAGTGGCGCGTCGAAATGCGCGAAAAGTTCGGGCTGGAGTTCAAAGTAGTTAACACTGATTATATCAAAGAGCTACGGCGCAAGCGCGGTATCCATGCGAATCCGTGGACATCATTCCCGAGACTGATCACGTCTGTCGATTGGCTGAAATCGGGCGAAGCACTTAGTATGCTGCGGGACATTCTACCCATTCGCGCTAGCTATCCACGAAAGTTCGACATTCTGGTCGTGGACGAGGCGCATAATGTCGCTCCTGCAGGTTCGGCGCACTACGCGCTAGAAAGCCAGCGCACGCGGTTAATCCGGACGATTGCGCCCCACTTCCAGCATCGGCTGTTTCTTACTGCGACACCTCACAACGGCTATACGGAGTCCTTCACTTCGCTGCTGGAACTGCTCGACGATCAGCGCTTCTCGCGGAACATTCTTCCCGACGACAAACAGCTCTCACAGGTCATGATACGGCGGCTGAAGACGGATCTTGTCGACAACGAAGGCCAGCCCCTTTACCCGGCCAGGAATCTGAAGCCGCTTTCAGTTCCGTTTACGGCGGACGAGCGAGCGATCCACAAGACGCTCGATGCTTACTGCAAGAGCCGGGAGAAGACCTCACAGGAAGCGTCGGCTACTGGCACAAAATTCGTGAACGGCCTGCTCAAGAAGAGGCTGTTCTCGTCTCCGGCTGCTTTTGCCTCGACGCTGGAAAAGCATTTTTCGACGATCACGACCGGAATGGTCGTGCAAAAACCTGACGCTATGGCCGATCGAATTCTTCGCAAGGCTATCCTGAAGGCCGAGGAAGAATATGCCGATGACGGGTTGGCGGAAGCGGCCAGGGACGAAGCGGTCGAAGTCGCGAGCAAGCGCGCCGCCCCTCCGACAGAGGAAGAGCTGCGCTTGCTGGGTCAGATGCGTGATTGGGCACAAAGGAACGCCCAGAGGGCCGACAGCAAAGCTCGTGCGATCGTCGACTGGATCGAATCCAATTTGAAGACCGACGGAGAATGGAATGACCGCCGAGTCATTCTTTTCACCGAATACCGCACCACCCATCAATGGCTTCATCAAATCCTCGCCTCACACGGTTTCGGCGGGGATCGGCTCGCGATCATTCATGGCGGGATGGATCAAGAAGACCGCGAGAAAGTCAAAGCCGCGTTTCAGACGAACCCGCGAGACGCGGATGTCCGCATACTTCTGGCAACCGATGCTGCGTCGGAGGGTATTGATCTTCAGAATTATTGTAACTGCATGATCCATGTCGAAATCCCTTACAACCCGAACGTCATGGAGCAGCGGAACGGTCGGATCGATCGACATGGCCAGCGTCATGACGAGGTTCTGATCTGGCATCCGGTCGATGGCGGAGAAGCGGAAGGCGACTCGCTCGGCGGACACAAGGACGACATCATACGCGCGCTGAAGAAGCTCGAAGCGATGCGCGAGGATATGGGCAGCGTCAATCCCGTCATCGCACCGCAGATGGCTGGTCTGATCGAAGGCACGAGACGCGAACTCGACACGAGAGAGGCGGAGGCGCGGGCAGCGAAGGCCAAGCGTTATGTCCGTGCCGAGCGGCAACTCAAAGAACGTATCGCGCGCCTGCACGAACGACTGCAAGAGACGCAGAAAGACTTTCGTCTTACCGCCGATCGCATTCACGCAGCGGTGAAGACGGGTCTAGCGCTTGCCGGAAAACCTCCGCTGAAGCCCGTGGAACTGGAGGACGCGCCAAGCGGGACCGTATTCGAAATGCCGGCTTTGAGCGGGTCCTGGGCACGCTGTCTGGAAGGCTTGCCTCATCCCCATACGGGCAAGTTGCGACCGATCACGTTTGATCATTCCGTCGCCAAGAACCGCGACGATGTCGTGCTCGTCCATCTAAATCATCGCCTCGTGCAGATGTGTCTGAGGCTGATGCGGGCCGAGGTCTGGGCGCAGGACGACGTGAAGAAGCTTCACCGTGTCGACGTGCGGACCGTTCCAGATACAACCTTGAGCGAACCGGCGGTCGTGATCGTTTCCCGGCTGGTGATCACCGGGGGCAATCACCACCGTCTTCACGAAGAACTGACTGTGTCGGGCGGCTATTTGAGAGATACCGGCTTCGCGCGGGAGCAGCGCGTCACTCAGGTCAATGACTGGCTCAATGCGGCTTCGGCCTTCGCCGCGCCGCAGCCTTTGTTCGACGAAATTTCCGGTCGGTTCGAAAAGCAGAAAGACGCGATCGAACAGGCATTCCACGCACGGTCCCGAGATCGCTTGCGCAACCTCGAAAACACTCTCCAGTCCCGCAGGGATCAGGAGATCAAAAACATTCTTCTCGTTCTGGACGAACTGGCCAAAGCGATCGAACAGGAACTCATGAAGGAGAGCGAGCCGGAACAGCTGGCGCTGTTCAGCGAGGACGAGCGCTTGCAGGTCCGCCGGGACGCCGAAGCGCTTAAGACGAGACTCGACCGTATCCCAGACGAAAAAGAGCAGGAAATCGGAGCCATCGAAGAGCGATATGACGGCTTCGCCGCAAGGACATTTCCTGTCGCCGTCATCTTCCTGGTCCCGGAATCCAAAGCAGGGAGGTCCGGCGCATGACCACGCTAAGTCAACACGCGGAATGGCTTTCCCTGATCGATATTTCAGGGCCATTCCTGGCGGAGCCGGTGCTGAAGAACGCCTTTCCGCAAGGGTTGGAAGAACTGGAGTCTTCCAAGCGACGGATGCTCAGGCAAGCCTACGATGAATGGCGCGAAACCCTTGAACTCGAAGAGTCCGACTTGCCGCAAATCCATGCCGCATGGATCGACCTCGTCCTTCGGCAAGGGCTGGAACTGGATGAGGACGGTGCTGGAGACATCTTCAAGAGCGGGCTAGACCTACCGGAAACGCTAAGCTTCGAAGCGCTGGAGCACAGCGTCACGCTGCGGCCGGATCATGCAGTGGTGAACGATCAAAAGGGCGATGAAGCTCTTATGCTCGTCTGCACTTACGATCCGCATGTAGCGCTCGAAGAGCCGCTTAAAGGTGATGGTTGGGCCGCGAGCCCGGCCGAGCGGATGGTCGCACTATGCAGGGCCACCGGTGTTCGACTGGGATTGATCACGAACGGCGAGCAGTGGATGTTCATCGACGCGCCGGTTGGTGCGGTATCCACTTTCGCGAGTTGGTACGCCCGGCTCTGGGGACAGGAACCCAAAACGCTTCAGGCCTTCGTCAATTTGCTTGGCGTCCGGCGTTTTTTTGTCGATCGAAGCGCGCAGTTGCCGGCGCTTCTCGACGAATCTTTAGAGCTTCAGGATGAAGTCACCGACGCCCTCGGAGAACAGGTCCGCCGCGCGGTCGAGGTCCTGATCCAATCCCTGGATCGCGCAAATGTCGACCGCAATTACGAACTGCTCGAAGGCGTCGAGCCTGCCGAACTGTATGAAGCCGCGTTGACGGTCATGATGCGGATCGTCTTCCTGCTTTCCGCGGAAGAGCGTGGTCTTCTGCTCATGGGCGAGGAGCTGTACGAAACGAACTACGCCGTCTCTACGCTCCGTATGCAGCTGCGTGGCGAATCCGAAGAAATCCTGGAACGGCGTTGGGATGCGTGGTCGCGTCTACTAGCGATCTTCCGTGCGATCTATGGCGGCGTCGAGCACGAAGCCATGAGGCTGCCGGCACTCGGCGGATCGCTTTTCGATCCCGATCGCTTCCCGTTTCTCGAAGGAAGGCCCAAGGGGTCGAGTTGGAAGGACGACGCGGCCACGCCGCTCCCGATCGATAACCGCACTGTGCTGCTTCTCCTGGACGCAGTACAGCTTTTCCAAGGTCGGACGCTCTCGTACCGGGCGCTTGATGTCGAACAGATTGGCTATGTCTACGAAGGCCTTCTGGAGCGTACCGTCATTCGCGCGAAGGAAGTCACGCTCGACCTCGATGCGACCAAGAATGCGAAGAAACCCTGGGTCAGTCTCGAAGAACTGGATACGGCCCGGGCCAAAGGCGGCAGTGCGGTTTCTAACCTATTGAAGGAACGTACGGGCAGTTCCGTGAACCGCGTGACCAACGATCTCGCAAAACAGGTCGACCAAACCGCCGCCGACAAACTCCTGACGGCCTGTCATGGCGATCAGGCGCTACGCGACAGGATCAGGCCCTACTTCCATTTGTTGCGCACGGATCGGTGGGGATATCCGCTCGTATATCCCGTCGACACTTTCATGGTGACGACTGGAGCGGATCGCCGCGAGACCGGAACACATTACACCCCCAAACCCCTCACCGAGGCGATTGTCAAGGAGACACTGGAGCCTGTCGTTTATGTAGGGCCTGCTGAAGGAACGCCGCGCGCAGATTGGCGGCTGAAGTCCCCGGCTGAACTTCTCGATCTCAAGATATGCGATCCGGCGATGGGTTCGGGCGCATTCCTAGTGCAAGTATGCCGCTTTCTGTCCGAGCGATTGGTCGAGGCTTGGGTGCAAAGCGAGAAAACAGGCAACGCGGTCACGTCGGAAGGCGTGGTAGTCGAGAAAGTGAACGGCTACGAACCGCTACGGAACGATCTCGAAGAGCGCTTGCTGACGGCAAGGCGTCTGATAGCAGAACGCTGCCTATATGGTGTCGACGTCAACCCACTGGCCGTCGAACTAGCCAAATTGTCGATATGGCTCGTCACGCTGTCAAAGGGGCGTCCCTTCGGATTCCTGGATCACAATCTGCGCAGTGGCGATAGCCTACTCGGCATCTACAATCTCGATCAGCTTCACTATCTGGAAATGAATCCGGACAATGGCAGCTCCAAGAAGCTATTTGCAGCGAAGATAGATGAAGCAGTCGCCGAAGCTATCAGCCTTCGCACCAAAATACGTAGCCGCCCGATCCGCGACATTCGTGACATTGAAGCAATGGAAGGTCTTGACGTACAGGCGAAAGGCACCCTCCAACTACCACAAATTATTGCCGATGCATTAGTTGGAGCAGCGTTGGAAGGAAACGGAAAGCCTACCGATAACACATTACTTTCAATCGAGGCGGGCAAATCTATTGAAGGAGACGACGCTGCCCGACAATCATTGATCCAAAATGCACAGAAACAGCTAAGCATTGATTTGTCGTCGGGAAGACACTTCAGACGACCATTCCATTGGCCGTTGAATTTTCCTGAAGTGTTCGCGGGAACGCATCCAGGATTTGACGCTTGCGTTAGCAATCCGCCCTATTTGGGGGGGCGAAAAATTCGATCGACGCTCGGTGGGGCGTACTTTGAATATTTGACAAAAACTAGATTCTCTGCAGTGAGTGGAAACGCAGATCTTTGCGCCTTCTTCATTAGACACGCGGCAACGCTTGTTAGATCATCTGGTATGCTTGGAATGGTTGCAAGTAGCTCCATCTCCGAAGGAGACACCCGTGAAGTTGGGCTCCAAGCTTTAACTGAACTCGGTTATTCGATAGTGCGAGCTTCTAGCAAGGCGGTCTGGCCAGGCAGCGCAAATGTAACGATCTCTCCCGTTTGGCTCTACGCGGGAAATTGGTCTGGCGAAAGACGTTTGAATAATTCTGTTGTTTCCAGCATTAGCTCTCAGCTTTTGGATTCGGCGTCCAATGTGCCAAAGCTTAATCGCTTGAAAAGCAACTTGGAGCTGAGCTTTCAAGGCTCTATCCCCTTGGGGAAGGGGTTTGTTGTTTCATCGGAAGAGCGGATGCAGCTTCTGATGAAAGACAAGAAAAACGAAGACGTTATATTACCTTACCTTGTGGGACAGGAATTAAATATTGATCCAACTCATGCTCCTTCAAAGTGGATAATTAACTTTTTCGACTGGCCACTGGATATATCAACTGCCCCTGAGGGTTACTCGGGTCCAGTCGCTGCCGATTATCCAGATTGTTTGCGTATTATCGAGGAAAGGGTCTTTCCTGAGCGAACTAGAAAGAAGCCAAACGGAGACTTTGTCTTGCGGAGGCCTCTGCCGCAACGGTGGTGGATGTATGGCGACAAGCGACCCAAGCTCTACGCAAAATTAGAGCAGACGGAATGGGCTCTAGCTATCGCCACTGGCGCCACCAAGTACGTTGCTTTTGGTCGAGTAAAAGGTCGGGTAGTTTACTCGCATTCGATTGTGGTGCTGCCTAGCGACGACTGGGGATTGGCCGCGGTGTTGGCATCATCTCTTCATGAGATATGGGCCCGAAAGTATGCTAGCTATAATTTGTTGCTGCTGAGGTACACGCCGACTGACGTATTCGACACGTTTCCCCTGCCAAATTATTCCAATCAATTACGGGAGACGGGGCGCAATTATTACATGTTCCGTGAGAATTTGATGCGCGAATTAAACGAGGGGCTTACGAAAATCTACAACCGCTTTCACAGCCCATCGGAAAAATTACCTGGAATACAGCGGTTACGCCAACTTCAATCGGAATTAGATGAAGCATTATGCCAAGCCTACGGTTGGAATGACATTCCGTTACGTCATGATTTTCGTGAAATGGACTATTTGAACGACAATGATCGAACACGCTTCACAGTTGATGAGAGCGCTAGATTGGAGATCTTGTCGCGTCTCGCGATACTGAACGAAGAGCGGTTCAAAGCGGAAGATGGGCCGCAACGCAAAGCCAGTTCACCACGCAAAAACAAGTCCGACACTGAAGCACCCGATCTTTTCGGTCGCCGAGAAGGGACGGGCTAATCGATGGTACGTGTCATTCCTTTCGAAAATTTGCCCGCTTCCGATCTTCTGATCGACGCTGTCTATGAGGGAGCGACGGGCGGCCATCTTTCGGGGGAGGCTCTGTCCAAACTACTGCCGGGGACTGGCAATCTCGGGGGATTTCGCGCTTCGGGGCGCGGTGACGATAAGAAATTTGTTGTGCTCTACACTAGCGGCGAGGATCAAGACTGGCCAGATCGGCTTGATACGAGTACTGGCCAGTTCGTCTATTTCGGCGACAACAAGACGCCCGGGCACGAGTTGCATGATACCGATCGCGGTGGGAACCGCATATTACGGACCATGTTCGATCGGCTTCACGCGAACCCACCATTGAGGGATCGTATATCGCCATTCTTTATCTTTCAGAAATACCCGACTGCGACGAGCGCGCGTTCTGTGCAATTCAAAGGATTGGCAGTCCCTGGTTTCACCGGGCTCCCGGCTACCGCCGATTTGGTCGCGGTCTGGAAGACTACAAAGGGGCAACGCTTCCAAAACTATCAGGCGACCTTCACCGTGCTCGAAACGCCGAGTATTTCGCGCGCATGGTTAGACGATTTGGCGGCCGGTAACAGCCTTACCGAGAATGCGCCGGCTGCTTGGACGGAGTGGGTCAAGTTCGGGCGCTATCGCGCCCTTACCGCCGAGAGCACGACGGTCATTCGGGATAACGCTGCACAACTACCGGATACGATTGCCAAGACGGCCATCCTCGAATGTATCTGGGATCACTTCAAAGATGCGCCGCGTGCTTTCGAGGCGTTCGCGGCCCGCATTTTTCAGATGCACGATCAGCGCGTCATCATTGATGAAATAACTCGCGCGTCCGTTGATGGTGGTCGTGATGCGATTGGCAAATACCTGCTCGGTTTAAGCGATGATCCCGTATACGCGGAGTTTTCACTAGAGGCTAAGTGCTATCGGCCGCCTTTGAACGGGCATACCGCGAACACGGTGGGGGTGAAAGAAGTCTCTCGTCTCATTTCTCGCATCAGGCATCGTCAATTCGGCGTGCTCGTGACGACATCTGTTGTCGGACGTCAGGCATATGAAGAAGTGCGGGAGGATCGCCATCCTATAATCTTCTTTAGTGGGAGGGATATCACAGACGTTCTGACAATGAACGGCTTCAACACGCCCGAGCTTGTCAAGAACATGCTGCAGAACGAATTCGCGGTAACGGGAGGGGTGTAATGACGGAAGCACCAGTGAATAGTGCATTGCCGAATGCGTGGATTGCAGTCAGTAGAACTGACCTTGCTGGCGAATTACCCTATCCGCAATTCGGATTGACACTGCCAGGTGATGGCAGGCTTTTGTCCGGCCTTTCCGAGGGAGATTGGGTTCTCGTCGCAGAACACGCGGGTTCGGCAGTCAGGATCGGTCGTGTCCTACGAATTCGTTCGGCTTTGGAACGGACGACTATCTATTTCGATTGCGCGGAAGAATGCACGGCGGAGACCGCATTGGCCGACGTTGGCCTTTCGCTGTCCAGCTCAGGAGTGATCGCGCGCCTACAATGGAGTGATTTCGTCGATGCTGTGCCGAAGCTCACGGGCAAAGCACTCGAACATGTCCCGCTGATCGACATGCAGGCCTATATCCGCGAATTGCTTCAGCTTGCCGTGATGGATGATTTGCTCGGTCCGGCCAATGGTCCGCACGAGCAGATCATTGATATGAGCGTTCGTGACCGGTACCTAGTTGGCAAACTAGCACCTCAACAGCGCGAAAAGTCCGGCGGCATCGAAGGTCTGGAAGGGCCATTAGAAGCAGAGGAAGAGGAAGAGCCGGAAGATCTGGAAGTTCACACGGGACGCCACGATCCGGGCGCCGAGTTCGATGGCACGACGGGCAAGATCGATGCCGAGGCCGAGGCAGCTGACGAGATCGACGCCCAAAGCAATCAGTCGCTCATCCCGTCGAGCTTCGGATTCACCTTTTGCGTCGACGGCGATAGCGACAAGATCGAGGTCGACGCGCGGTGGGGCAAGTATGTTCGGCTGTACGAGCACGAACACACTAAGACGATCAACAGGAAGATAAAGGACGAAGAGGGCAACGTCGTCGAGACCAGGCAGGAAGAGCTTAAAGCAAAGGTCTGGCAGCGTATGCCGTGCGGTGGGAAAATCACTTTGGATTTGACCGAAGGCGCGATCCCGCACCGGGCACCGGACAAGGACCATCCAGAAGTCCGCATCCAGGGAACGATCCGCGCGAAGAACGCCAATGGCGATCGCCTCGTCACGCTCTTTCTGGTGAACGCCCAGCAGGAGCCGGAAGAGAACAAGGACAGCGCCTGGCTGTTCCAGCCCGAGATTGCGGTGCTTGCCGCATCCGCTGCTACTGACCCCGCGATCTTCCGGCGGCGGCTCGCGCTGAGTGGAAACGGTGACGATCCCGAGCGCGACGCGCTCGAAATGATCTATCGTAGGCAGGTCGAGTTCGCGGTCGGACACGGCGTCGCCGTGCATGCGGAGACTGAGCCGGGCGATCCCGAGCGCGCGACGAGCGTGCGTACCGTCGTCATGCCGCAATACGAAGTGCCGGTCACCGAAACTCCTGGCCTTCGGCCCGAGGATCGACCGGCGATGCGCGAGATGGTCGACAAAGGCTGTCTCGATATGGAAGCGCTCGCGGCCATGGAGCGCGATGAGCTCGTCGCGGCTCTGTCCATCTTGGCGCAAGATTACGGTAAATGGATCGGCGAACAGACGGCGCGCGTCGGCGCCGACGTCGTCGGTCATGACGCGCAAGCCAAAGCCGCGTTGCAGCGGTGTCAGGAGATAAGGACACGGCTCGAAGAGGGCATCGCTGTCCTTGCCGACAAGTCCGACGATAAGGCGCTCAAGGCCTTCCGGTTCGCCAACCTCGCTATGGCGCGCCAGCGCATTCACAGTCTCTACGCCCTCTCACGGCGGCGCGGCGAAGGCAAGGACCTCGCCGCATTCGAGGTGCGCAAGAACCGGTCATGGCGGCCGTTCCAGCTCGCCTTCATTTTGCTCTCACTGCCCTCGCTCGCCGATCCGACACACAAGGACCGCAGCAGGCCCGTCGATGCTCATGCCGATCTGCTGTGGTTCCCAACGGGTGGTGGTAAGACCGAAGCATACCTCGGTGTCGCCGCATTCGCGATGGCTATCAGGCGGCTGCAGGGCCAGCTTGGCGGCTTTGACGGTGGGCGCGGTCTCGGCGTGATCATGCGCTATACGTTACGGCTGCTGACCTTGCAGCAGTTCCAGCGGGCTTCGACGCTGATTTGTGCGATGGAGTTGCTGCGCCAGGACGCGCTGGCAAGCGGTGACGAAGCGCTCGGGAAAGAGCCGTTCACGATCGGCCTATGGGTCGGCAACAAGGTGACACCCGGCACCACAGAAGACGCACATCGCGCTATCAAGAACATTCGCGATCCTGACAAGTTCGATGCCGGAGGAACCTCGCCGGCCCAGCTCACCAGTTGCCCCTGGTGTGGCTGCGAAGTGTCCGACAAGCGCGACATCGACGTCGACACGTTCCTCAAACGCACGACGATTTATTGCGGCGACAAAAAGAGCCATTGCGAATTCTCGCGCGGCAAATCGAGCAAGAAGCCGCATCCGGGCATACCGGTCGTGGTCGTCGACGAAGAAATCTATCACCGTCCGCCCTCCATGATGATCGCCACGGTCGACAAGTTCGCCTTGATGGCGTGGCGGGGGCAGGTGCGAACGCTGTTCGGACGCGCGACGAGCGAGTGTCCGCGTCACGGACTGTTGTGGCCCGAATCCGATTGCAGCGGCAATCATCCGGCGAGCAAGGGGCTGCCGCGCTCTATAGCGCAAACGATCACGCCGATGCGGCCACCAGATTTGATTATCCAAGACGAGTTCCATCTGATTAGCGGCCCACTGGGCACGATGGTCGGGCTGTACGAGACCGCGATCGACGAGCTGTCGGGCTGGAAAATCGGCGAGCTCACTATCAAGCCCAAGATCGTCGCCTCGACCGCGACGGTGCGCAAAGCGCCTGAGCAGGTGAATAACGTCTTCATGCGCCGTGTTGCGGTGTTTCCGCCGCATGGCCTCGACGTCGCCGATAATTTCTTCTCGGTGCAGCGCCCGATCGAACAAATTCCGGGTCGGCGGTATATGGGCGTGTGCTCGCCCGGAAGTTCGCGTCCTGCCATGTTGATCCGCGTCTATACCGCCTTCCTGACGGCATCGCAGGCTTTGTTCGACCGGTTCGGTCAGGCGGCCGACCCCTATCTAACGGCGGTCGGCTATTTCAATTCTCTGCGCGAGCTGGGCGGCATGAAGCGTCTCGCCGAGGACGACGTGCAGACGCGATCTTACCGCGTGCAGATGAGCCTCGTCGACCGGCCGGGTCTGGCGCAGCGCAGCGTCAGCAATATCCGCGAACTGACTTCGCGCGTGTCGAGTCGGGACATCCCGAAATATCTTGATCAGTTGGAGGTCAAATTCAAAGCCAGGTTCGATCCGGCGAAGGGCAAGTACGTCACTGAATGGGCCGACGGCGATGCCCGCGCGATCGATGTGGTGCTCGCCACCAACATGCTCTCGGTCGGTGTCGATGTGAACCGTCTCGGTCTGATGGTCGTGAACGGCCAGCCTAAAGGGACAGCCGAATATATCCAGGCGACTAGCCGCGTCGGCCGGTCGTCTCCCGGCCTCGTCTGCACGGTCCTGACTTGGGCGCGGCCACGTGACCTGTCGCACTACGAGACGTTCGAACACTACCACGCTACCTTTTACAAGCATGTCGAGGCTCAGTCCGTGACCCCGTTCTCGCCGCGGGCGATGGACCGCGGATTGACCGGCGCGCTGCTCAGCGTGGTGCGGTTGGAGAACGACGTCTTCAATCCCAACGTCGGAGCCGGCGTGCTCGACAAGCCCGACAAAGCCGAAGTCGCTCATGCGTCCAGTATCATTGTCGACCGTGCCTGGAGTATTTCGCAGGAGGCGGCGATCAAGACTCTCGCGTCCGACGAGCTCAAGGAGCGTCTCGACGAGTGGGCCGACGAAGCGGGCAAGGGTGGACGAACGCTCGCTTATGAGAAAAAGGGCCCGAAGAAAGACACAATGGTCGCGCTGCTGCGTAGACCCGGCATCAAGGCGTGGGACAACTTCACCGTTCCTATGTCTATGCGGGAAGTCGAGCCGGGGGTGCGCCTCGTTATGAGTACGGCCCGTCATAGCGGTTCCAGTCCGCCCTGGACCCCGCCGCCGGTCGGCAGTGATGACAGCGATGGGGGGGATGCATGAGCGGCGACAAAACCCCCATTGGCCAAGTGAGGCCTTCGCAGCTCCTCTGGACCTACGGTCCCGGCGCGCTGATCGACATGCCGAGCCTGTCGGTGGTCACCTTGGGCATCGACCGGTGGGAAAAGAGCCGTTGCCAGCCGATCGAAGAAGCGCGGCTTCTCGCCGCCGTCAGAAAAGAGCTCGGGCCGCAGGTCGATAGCTTGCGCATTCCGCCGTTCCAGAAAAGCGACGATATCGACGTCTGGTCCGCCGAAGCCTATATCGGCGTCCCCGTGCGGCCGTTTCCCCGCTGGTTGCGCTGCGTGAAATGCGGCTTGCTATCGGAATACGATCTCGGTCTCTTCGAATGCAAAGAGAACCGCTACCGGCCGGAACAAACCCGATTCATTCACAAAGATTGCAAGGGCTCGAAGGGCGATCAGCCTGCCAAGGACGCGGATGCAGTTCCGGCCCGTTTCCTGCTGGCCTGCCGAGCAGGCCATCTCGACGATTTTCCGTGGCACTATTTCGTGCATAGCGGGCCATCGACCTGCAAAGGGACACTGAGGTTCTTCGAGAGCGGTGCGTCACTGCAAACCGAAAACCTATGGGTGAAATGCGATGATTGCGGTGCATCGCGCAGCATGGCACACGCGTTCGGTAAATCCGGCAAAGAGAACCTGCCCAAGTGCCGGGGCCGTCATCCCCACATGGATCAATACGACGCCGACTGTAAGGAGCAGGCACGCGCTGTGCTGCTCGGGGCGACGAATAGCTGGTTTCCGATCACCCTGTCGGCTCTCGCGATTCCCCTTGCGCGCGACCCGATCTCACAGCTTGTTCGTGACGGTTGGGACTATTTCGAGGACCTAGACTCCGAGGCGGAGGTCGCCGTCACGGTCAAGACTCTCAAGAAGACCGGTGCGTTGCCCGGTATCGACAAGCACACCCCGAAAGCGATCTGGGAAGTCATTCAGCAACTCAAAAGCGGCGATGCCAATGGAGGCGTGACGACGGCAGACATTAAGGGGCCGGAATGGGAAGTACTGATCGATCCGAATCCACCGACCGACTGGCCTCACTTCTTGAGTAAACCGATCGCCGTGCCGAAAGGATACGAAAAGCGGATCGCCAGCGTCTTGCTGCTCGAACGGTTGCGCGAGGTCAATGCGCTGCTTGGCTTTACACGTGTCGAGGCACCCGAAGAGTCGGGCAACCCCGACGAGCGCCCCGTGCGTGCGGCCTTGTGCAAGGACTCGCCCGATTGGGTGCCGGCGACGCAAGTCCATGGTGAAGGTATATTCATCCGGTTCAGCGAGGACGCGCTGAAGACCTGGGAGGCTTTGCCGAGCGTGATCGCGAGAAGCGAAAAGCTTCTCGCCGGGCACCGCGGATGGCGCAATGCGCGCAAGCTTGACCCGGACGAAGGCTATCCGGGTATCAGGTACGCCATGCTGCACACGCTTTCCCATCTTCTGATCCGGGAACTCGCGCTCGAATGTGGATACAACTCGGCGAGCATTCGTGAGCGTATTTATGCCGATGTTGATGGCGCCGACCCACAAGCTGGAATCCTCATCTACACGGCAGCGGCCGACTCGGACGGCACGCTCGGCGGGCTCGTCGATTTGGGCAAACCCGAGAATCTCGGCCGCCTGTTGAAGCAGGCTCTGAGCCGCGCGCAGATCTGTTCCTCCGATCCGCTATGTTCCGAACACGAACCGGAAAAGGACAGGTCCCTTCATGCCGCGGCTTGCCATGCCTGTTCGTTCGTCTCGGAAACTTCGTGCGAGTTCGGCAACCGCTATATCGACCGCACCTTGCTCGTTCCTACGCTGGACGTCACCGACGCGGCGTTTTTCGATTGAGAGGGGACTGTGCAGGAATTGCTCAATGCCATCACCGATCTCGTCTCTAACAGCCCGCCTGCCAAGGTTCGGCAACTGGCCGACCTGATCCAGAGAACTTCCATGGAGGCTTTGCCTGTCGGCGTCAGCGGATGGGCGACGACGGCGACCGCCCGCACGCGACTCGACAAACTCCTGGGTGCTGTCGGCGGACATGACATTTCTCCTGTAGAGCTCTCGGGAATGTTGATCGGCGCGAGCCATGCCTACCACGCGGCGAAATCGGAGGAATCCGTCGACCTCGTCTGGACGGGGCCGTCGAGCGAGCTCGTCGCCACCCGTAAGACTGAACAAGCCTTGTTACAGGTGATCCAGGCAGCACGATCGAAACTCTTTCTCACCAGCTTCGTCGCCTATGAAGTCGCGTCGATCATTGAGGCTCTCACCAATGCGATGCAGGACGGCGTCGCGCTCTCAATGTTGCTCGAATCCGACGGCAACCATGGCGGCGGCGTTTGCTACGACGTGATCGGCAAGATGCGAAAGTTGCTGCCGGCCGCCAGAATCTACTTCTGGTCGGACAAGCTGGACGCTTTTGCCGGTGGTAAGGTCCATGCCAAGGTGGCCGTCGCCGACGAGAGGATTTGCTTCATATCGAGCGCCAATCTGACGGGGCATGCGATGGAGAAGAACATGGAGGCCGGGGTACTCGTCAATGGCGGTGCCCTACCGAGCAAGCTCCAGCGTCACCTGGAGGCACTCGTCACGACCAAACAATTGAAACGCGCTTGAATGGACACGGTCGACAAGGAAATACGCTCACGCATCATGTCCTCGGTCGGCCAGAAGAATACCGGCCCCGAGACGTTGTTTCGCTCGGCTCTTCACAAGATAGGTCTGCGCTATCGCTTGCATGACCGCAAACTTCCCGGCAGTCCCGATCTTGTCTTCCCGAAATATCGGGCGGTCATCTTCGTTCATGGCTGCTATTGGCATTCGCATGGCTGCTACCGCTCCACCGTTCCTAAATCGCGCCGCGAGTTCTGGCTTGCAAAGTTCGAGGCCAATCAGGAACGGGACCGCCGAGATGTTAGGCGTTTGATCGACCAAGGCTGGCGCGTTCTGATCGTCTGGGAGTGCTCTCTGGTCGGAAAGACCGCTTATCCCGCATATGACATCGCCCGGATTACCAGAGACTGGCTGATATCCAAATCTTCGTTCTTGGAGATATTGGGTGAGGCGCTGCCGGCAACGGACGAGTGGGGGCCTTGATGAATATCGCATGTCTCGCATGGGGATCGTTGCTCTGGGACGCGCGAGAGTTACCGCTCCAGAGCGATTGGGCTCATGACGGTCCGATGTTGCCGGTCGAATTTGCCCGCCAGTCCAATGACGGACGTATCACCTTGGTCCTTACACCGGGGGCTATGTCAATCAAAGTGTTCACTGCCCGGCTGGACGCACCTTCGATGGAAGATGCGCGTACCGTGCTAGCAAAGCGTGAAGGAATATCTTCGCGTTTCGTGGCCGGCTCGGTCGGACACTGGACTCCGGACTCCGAATCCGACCACCCAGAAACAAAAGCCGTTGGGACTTGGGCATCGGAAGCCGGATGGGGCGGTGTGGTTTGGACAGCGCTTAAGCCGAAGTTCGATGGTGCCTATGTCACGCCGTCTTGCTTACAGGTCGTAACGTATCTCGACTCTCTGACAGGGGAGACGCGCAAACAAGCGGAAACTTATGTCCGGCGGACGCCCACACCCGTTCGAACCGTCTATCGAATGGCAATCGAGGAAGCCCTGGGTTGGACGGCGGTTTGAGATGAGGGACGAAGCCCTCGAAATCTTTGGCGAGAAGATCGAGGCGCAAAGACTGTTCCTCGAACATTGGCGCCAACCCTGCGAGCCTCTCTTGTTCGAGACACTTCGCTCCATCGACAACGTTTTCTGCGAAGAGCTTTTTCTTCCACCTGATGCGGAGTCGATGTTATCCCGGCAGCGACGCACGATCTCCTCATGGGGGGTGAATAAGGCGCTATCCCTCATGGTGCCCCCAGAGCTTCCGGGCGGCCCGTTTCGCTTGTTTCCAAGTTACGATCAGACCCGGCAGCAGGCGACGGAATTCCTCTTCCAAGCCGGTGTCCTGCAGCGTGTTGAAATGCTTTATGGCTGGCTTGACGAAGGTTTATTGTCAGCGCGGCTCGACAAACCACCTTCGCGACTGGACTCGGGTATCGACACGATACTTGTCCTCAAAACTGACCATCCGTCTATGTTTTGCGAGGTGGTATCTCAAAAGCATAAAAGATGGGTGAGCGATCTAACTATCGAACACGATGCGCCCTGGGAGCAAGAAGTGCAGCGCCGCCACGTGGCACTGGAGGCCCAGTTCGAGGCTGCCGTACAACGCTCTCGCGGGTGGGGTATTGCCTATACGACAACCGATGAAATCGACGACCATTTTACCGAGTGTGGTCAAATTTATCTGCGACGAATGTGGAGCCAGGACCTCATCGGTATGGACGATGTTATTGGTGGCGAGCCATTCAATCACTATCTCGGCATTCTGGCGGCCATCGCGGGACGAGCGCAAAAGCATCTCTGCTTCGCATCCATTCTCAAGCGCCGGCACCCCGAGCTGGACTTGAGAAACTTGCTTACGACATTCGCTCCCTGCGACGAGTTCGCCGCTGGCCTGGCGGCCCATATCGACGCCGACACAGGGCAGGTTCGCAGACTCTTGGAGTGCTTGACCTTAGGGCCATCGAATCTGGCCGCTCATACCGATTCGGCTGAAACTGCGTGGGCGCCAATTGTCCGGTCTAGCCGCGATTATTTCATCCTTCCGCTCTACGGGCTGGAGATCAATCCGTTTCTGTTTCTCCTTTCCGACCTCAGAGCGAGGTTTCCAGAAGACTGGTTCCGGGTCGCCAATAATCGGGAGAAAAGATGGCTGCAGGATTTGCGACACATTTTTCCGGGTAACCGTTGGGTCTTGAATGATCGGAATCTCAAGTTGCGTGACGGCGGCAGGACCGTCACAGATCTTGATTTCATAGCCTACGACGCGAGGAACAACGAACTGGCCTTGTTCCAGCTCAAGTGGCAGCACCCCGTCGGTCTGGACAATCGAGCCCGTCGTAGTGCCGGGAAGAACCTTCTATCTCAAGGGAACGACTGGGTGAAGCGCGTGGTCGGGTGGCTCGACAAATTCGGCGCACATGAACTCGCCAAACGGGCCGGAATAGAAGTCAAAGCAGACGTCAAGGTCGAACTGTTCGTTATCGGGCGCTATAGCGCCTATTTCGCTGGATTCGCGGACCGTGATCCGCAGGCAACCTGGGCAGATTGGAACCATCTAATGAAGGTGCGCTATGAAAACCCAAATGCTTCAGTCAGCGAAATCGCTACCACGTTGAGAAAAGAAGCTGATCGTCTCTCGAATTCCTATCCAGGAGATTCGTATGCAATTCCCATCGACAATCTTGCGGTAATTTTGAACCCTTCTACAGAACCGAAACCATAGTTCTTCCTTCGATCATCTCCGCGCAGAACATGTCACCAAGCGCAAATCCTGCCCCCGCAACCAAATCCTCTCATATAAGCACTCACTTACCCAAACGCTTCGCATCACCCCGAAGCGATCCAGCCCCCCTGGGTAGCCTCACGCCAGCTTCATTCAACCACGTGCAACAGTGAATTGCCCACCTTGTGCTCGATCCCCCCATGCCTCCACGGCCAGGGGCAGCTGCAAGACAAATGATTCCGAACAAACGAATCGCGAAGGCCCACCGTGGAATGTGTTGATGAAGCCGTATTGCGCGGGTTTGCCGAGCCCGGTGTCGTGCCACTCGACACCACGACGCCGTTGCCAAACGAGGATGGCACTCGATGTCAGTTCCGACCCATTGTCGCTGACCACCATGCAGCATAGCCGCGCTGTTCTGCGATGGCATCCAGTTCCTGAGCCACGCTTTCGCCCGATAGCGCGTTGTCAATGATCATTGCCCGGCACGCGTGGCGGAAGCTTTCGATAACGCACAGGATACGGAAGCGTCGTTCGTCAAAACGCGTACAGGACACAAAGTCGAGTGACCATCTCTGGTTCCCTTCTTCCGGGATCGCCATGGATCCCCGTGGGCCCAAGCCCCGCTTACGGATGCCGGGTTTGCAGCAAAGAACAACCGCCGACATAGCGGCGTGGTATTCGTTCAAGATACCGATGTTCTGTTCTTCCGAGAATCGCGAGCGCTTGATGAACTGTCTCCTTCATTGAGGAACAGGCTTGCGCATAATCGAGAACATCTCAGGCGAGCATGTCACAATCGTCTGCCACCGGCGCTGTCCGCACTGCCTAGAAAGACAAAGGCTCCCGCGCCCGGCCCGCGCCATCGTCTTCCCTCCAGCCCAAAGCATGTGAGAGCCGAGATGCCGACATCGTGGTCAGCCGGATAATGTGTTCAAGTTCAGATTCCTGAATCCTGAACGCCGGAGCTACCACGTGCACCGTTGCGACCACCGAATTGTCCAGAGTAAAGACGGGGGCAGCGCACGAAACCTGATGGTCGCTCACCTCACCGCGGCTGACACAATAACCCTGGCGGCGAATCCGTGTGAGCTCGGCAAGAATGGCTTTGCGGGAGCGTGGCGTGTTTGCAGTAAGCGCGGCGGGTCTCAAGGGAACGCATTTATCGATGAACGCCTGCGGCTGGAAGGCCAACAGACATTTGGGCGAACCTGCATAGAGAGGACGACGGCGTCCCACATTCGCGTGCACCCTCAGGTCCCGCGAAGGCTCGGCCTTCGCGACGCACAAGGCTTCCATGCCATCGATCGTCCTCAGCTGCACGGTCTCGTTCACCCGCTGGCACAGTTCTTCGAGAATGGGCGTTGCCAGGCGGATCATATCCGTTTGCGAGCTGGCGGTGATTCCCAGAACCAGCATGGCATCGCCCAGGCCATAAGCGCCGTCTTTCGTCCGCTTTACGATCTGACGCTGTTCCATTGTATGCAACAATCTATAGGCGCGTGACTTGTTGAGCCCTGTTTTTCGGGCGAGATCCGTCACGCCGATGTTCGGCTTTCGGGCCACTTCCATAAGAAGGTCTAACGCCTTATCAACTGATTCTACTATATAATTTTGCATAGCGCTCTTAATCGAAGTCGATCTCTTTCAGGGTATTTTATGCGTTTTATCTGACGAAACAAGCGCAGAATAAGTTTGACAGCCTCGTTTGCTCGACTGTTTACTCAGGCCTGTTGAAGAACACGAAGTTCAAAAAATCGCGGCCGGTCGAAGGCCACCGCGAAACAACCAGGGGGAAGAGATTGACCAAATTCATGACCCGGCGGAGTTTTCATGCCTCGGTGATTGCGCTGATCGCTGCTGGCGCCATTCCCGCATCCGCTCAGGAGGCCGCGCTTTCAATTGGCATGGCCGCGCCCATCACCTCGCTTGATCCGCATGAGGATTCCAACTCACCGAACAACGCCACCAGCCGCCACATCTGGGACAGTCTGATCAATCGCGGCGGTTCGGCGGAAAACAAACCCCAGCTCGCAACGGAGTGGGAGGTCGTCGACGACACGCACTGGCGTTTCAAGCTTCGCGAGGGTGTTACCTTTCACGACGGCTCATCCTTTGACGCTGAGGACGTCGTGGTTTCGCTCATCAGAGCCCGCGACAAGGAGAGCCAGGCCTTTGCCTCCTACACCCGCAACATCGCCAACGTGACTGCCGAAGACGATCACACCGTCGTGGTCGAAACGACGGTCCCGGATCCGATGATCCTGAATTCGCTCAGCCGCATTCGCATTATCAGCTCGGAATTTGCCGACGCACCGGTTTCCGATTTTGAGAACGGTCCCGCGGCAGTTGGTACGGGCCCCTTCAAACTGGTCTCCTACACACCGGGGGACCGGATCGAACTGGAGCGGAATGAGGATTACTTCGCCGGCCCGGCGGACTGGTCCCGTGTGACCCTGCGGCTTGTACCCGACGATGGTGGCCGTCTCGCGTCCCTTCTGGCCGGGGATCTGGATCTGATCGAGAACCTTCCTGCAGAGGGTGTGGCGCGGGTCGAGTCCAATGATGATCTGAAAATCATCCGCGGTCAGTCCACCCGCCTTGTTTATCTTGGTATGGATGTTTCGCGCGATCAAACACCCTTTGCCACCGCAAAGGATGGGTCGCCACTGGACAGCAACCCCTTCAAGGATGCTCGCGTACGCAAGGCGCTGCTGATGGCGATGAACCGCGAGGCCATCGTTGATCGTGTCATGCAGAAGAACGGCACGGTTGCTCATCAATTCGTTGCCGAGGGCTTTTTCGGACATTCCGACGAGGTCGAGGAGGTCGGCTACGACGCGGAGGCTGCGAAGGCCTTGCTTGCCGAAGCTGGTTATCCAGACGGTTTTGCCCTTACCATTCACGGCCCGTCCGGGCGTTATGTGAATGACAGCGAAGTCTTGCAGGCCGCAGGTCAGATGTTCTCGCGCATCGGCATCGACACCAAGGTGGAAGTGATGCCCTGGTCGGTTTATTCAGGCAAATATTCCGATGGTGAGTATTCGCTCTTCCTTGGCTCCTGGGGCGTGAACACCGGAGAAGTCTCCAATCCGGCGCTGGCTCTTGTGGCAGCACGGAACGCTGACAAGGGCACCGGACGCTACAATGGCGGAGGCATCGATGTTCCCGCGATCAATGAGCTTCTGGATCAGGCGACGTCCACGCTCGATGAAGACGCAAGAGAGCCTCTCCTTCAGAAAGTCTCGGCGGCGACGTTCAACGATGTCTGGCTGTTGCCGATGCACTACGAGAATGTGGTGATGGGTGCGAAGAACGGCATCGAGTTCAAGCCGCGCGGGGACAAATACACGCTCGCTTATGAAGTGCACAAAGCAGGCGAGTGACGCACACTTCGCGGGAGGCGCCTGGTTCGCCTCCCGCATAGCTCTCCCATTATAGGGCGTTCCTTCGGGCCCGCCTGCATTAAACATCTCAGGAGTACACATGCAGGAGCTTGCATCCAGCGGTGCGGCTTTGCGCGCGCGCGCCATCTATGACTATGGTGAGACCGCAATCATAGCGTCCAGCATCGATCCCCGGTTCCACATGATGCTCTACGTCCCCCCGGCGGCGGCCGAAGGGAAAAAGGTCGATCTGCTCGTTGCCGTCCACGGAACCGGCCGAACCTCGGCTTTCGAGTTTCGTGACGGGTTCGCGGAATTCGGTCTTTACAATGACTGCGCGATCCTGTGCCCGATCTTTCCGGTCAATGTGCGCGGTGATGGAGCGCGCTCGGGCTACAAGTACATGCAGGAAGGCGACATCCGTTACGACAAGGTCCTTTTGTCCATGGTCGAAGAGATGGCCGGGAAATATGGGCAGGACTGGTCGAAGTTTGCGATTTTCGGCTATTCGGGTGGTGGTCATTTCGCGCATCGCTTCGCCATCCTCCATCCGGAAAAACTATGGGCTGCAAGCATCGGTGCACCTGGATCAGTGACGCTCCTTGATCCGGACCGCGATTGGTGGGTTGGCGTGCGGGACGTGGCAGAACGCTTCGGCAAACCCTTCGATGCATCAGCCCTCGCACGCGTCGCGGTTCACATGGTTGTCGGTGATGCAGATCTCGAAACCTGGGAGATCGCCCATGCACCCGGCTCGACCTATTTCATGGAAGGCGCCAATGACGCCGGTGCCACCCGACCCGAGCGGCTGCGCAGTCTCAAGGCTTCCTTCGAGGCGGCCGGGGTAAATGTGACTTTCGACCAGCTTCCGGGCGTTGCGCATGATCGGATGAAATGCATCGGCCATACGAAAGCTTTCCTGACCCGCACTCTCAAGGATATGCGCGCATGAACCGCAACGCTACGATTGTTGCTCCGCAACCAGAGGCAGTCGAGGCCGGCGCCGAAGTGCTGGAACGTGGCGGAAACGCCATTGATGCGGCACTAGCCTGTGCGTTCGTTCAGGGCGTTGTCGATCCGCAGATGTGCGGCATTGGCGGCTTCGGATCGATGCAGGTCTACATGCCGGATCGCGGCATCCACGAGATGCTGGAATTTTATGCGCTCGCCCCCTCCGCGGCGACACCCGATATGTGGCTCGACAAGCTTCTGGGCCAAAGCCGGGACGGGTTTGGCTTCATCCTTGAAAACAACATCTCCGAGATCGGCTATCTGGCCTGTTGCACCCCTGCTTCGCTCAAGGGATATGAGCGCGCCCTGAAAGATTACGGCACCTGGGATTGGGGCGACCTCATTGCGCCAGCCATCAAATATGCCGAAGAGGGCTTCAAGATTCGGCCGCACATGCACTGGTACTGGACCAAGGACCAGACTGGTGATGGGCAGGTGAACACGCTGGACAAGCTGCGATACTCGCAAACCGGCCAGCGCGTCTATTTCCACAGCGACGGCA
The DNA here is from genome assembly GCF_057196525.1 of Nitratireductor sp. ATLC21. NCBI lineage: Bacteria > Pseudomonadati > Pseudomonadota > Alphaproteobacteria > Hyphomicrobiales > Phyllobacteriaceae > Nitratireductor > Nitratireductor sp. ATLC21. The sequence continues at coordinate 45,678 of NZ_JBXUOU010000002.1, forward strand.
GACTTCGCGAGGTCGGCGAGATACTGACCAATCCTGATCTCGGGCGTACACTGCGACGGATCGCAGAAAGCGGCTCTTCAGACATATTCTATCACGGTGAGATCGCCGAGCAGATTGCTGCGGATTTCGCGGCCAATGGTGGATTGATCGCGATGGAAGATCTCACACAGTACGAAATCACCAAAGCAGCACCGGTTTGGGGCAGCTACCGCGGGCGCCGGATTGCCTCCAGCCCTCCGCCGGGCTCCGGTTTCCCCATGATCGAGTTGCTGCACATTCTGGAAAACTTTGATCTCGCCGCTATGAAGCACGGCTCCACAGACTATGTGCGCACGCTGTTCGAGGCGATGAAACGCATGACCATCGACAAGGACAAGCATATGGGCGACCCCGCCTATGTGGATGTTCCGGTGGAGGAGCTGCTGTCCAAGGAGCACGCTGCGGAACTCGCCGCGCAGATCAAGCGGGGAGAGCGCGCCAGCGTTGAACGGCTTGATATGTCGCAGCGGGACACCACGCATATCTCGGTGGTGGACAAGCAGGGCAATGCCGTGGCTTTGACCCATTCGCTGGGAAGCCCCTCCGGCGCGATCACGGAGGGGTTGGGCTTCATGTACAACGGGTTGATGAGCCGCTTTGATCCGCGACCGGGCAAGGCCGCATCGATTGCACCCCGCAAGCGCAGGGCGAGTTCAGCGGCACCGACGATCGTGTTTGAAGGCGACAGTCCCTCGATCGTCATTGGTGCGCCCGGCGGCAGCTACATTGCGCCGACGGTTGCCCAGGGGATCATCAACATGATCGACTTCGACATGAACATCCATGCCGCGGTTTCCGCACCGCGTTTGGTCGGCGTGTCCAACAGCATAGATATCTGCAACCGCATCCGGCGTTCGGTGGCTGAAGAGCTGCGTGAGCAAGGCTATGAAGTGTTGCGCTCGCCACAAGCTTATGCGTTCGCCGCGCTGCATGGTATCCGGATAACGGACGGGGTCTCTTCCGGCGCTGCAGATCCGCAGCGTGACGGTATGGCGATCAGCGTCGACTGAGCCGGAAAGCGACAACAAACCATGGTCACCACCCTCATACGACGTATAATTCAGGCGGGGTTCGTCATTCTTGCGATGACGGTAATCGTTTTCCTTGGTGTGAACGTTATCGGCAACCCGGTCGACATTCTCATCAACCCCGACCTGAACCAGGCTGAGCGGCTGCGTGTGATCGAGAGCCTGGGGCTGGACCGCCCGTTGTGGCAGCAATATCTGAGCTTCCTGCACGGTCTCACGGAAGGGAATTTCGGCAACAGCTTTGTCTATTCCAAGCCGGCGCTCGATGTGATTCTTGAGCGCTTGCCGGCGACTCTGGAGCTGGCGCTCTGTGCGATGGTTATCGCGATCGTCGTTGGCCTGCCTCTGGGGCTCTATGCCGGTCTTTATCCGAACCGGGTCTCCTCACGGGTCATCATGACCGGCTCCATTCTCGGCTTCTCGCTGCCCACCTTTTGGGTGGGGCTCATGCTGATCCTGCTGTTTGCCGTCCAGCTCGGCTGGTTGCCGTCCAATGGGCGCGGCGAGACCGCAATGTTGTTTGGGGTTCGCTGGTCTTTCCTCACGTGGGATGGGCTCTCGCACCTGCTGCTGCCTGCATTGAACCTCGCCCTGTTCAAGACGTCGCTCATTCTCCGGCTTACCCGGGCGGGCGTGCAGGAGGTCATCATGCAGGATTACGTCAAGTTCGCCCGCGCCAAGGGTTTGCGGGAAAACCGCATCATTCTGGTGCACATACTGAAGAACCTGATGATACCTGTCGTAACGATCATCGGACTGGAGTTTGGCTCTTTGATCGCGTTCTCCGTGGTGACCGAGAGCATATTTGGCTGGCCGGGCATGGGGAAGCTCATCATCGACAGCATCAACCTGCTCGATCGCCCGGTAATCGTCGCTTACCTGATGATGATGGTGGTGCTCTTTGTCTCGCTGAATTTCATCATTGATGTCTGTTATACACTGCTGGACCCGCGGGTTCGGCTGGATGGCAAAGGCTGAAGCGCCATGGAGTCGAAAATCGCCACTGAAGCTGAAAGCCCCACTGAACAGACTGGTCAGCGCCCGATCAGCAGGCGTATCTGGCCCGCGCTGCGTCACTTCTTCTCGTCGCCGGCGGCACTTGTCGGATGCATCGGTTTGGTTGTCGTGCTGTTCACCGCCATCTTCGCGCCGTGGATCGCTCCCCAGAACCCCTATGATCTGCTGCAACTCGACATTATGGACAGTCGTCTGCCCCCCGGTTCGGAGAGTTTCTCAGGTGTGCCCTATCTGTTGGGAACCGACGGCCAGGGCCGCGATATCCTTTCCGGCATCATGTACGGGCTGCGCACCTCCCTGATCGTCGGCATTGCGTCGGCATTCGCGGCCGCACTTATCGGCACCACTTTGGGGCTCATGGCTGCTTATCTTGGGGGACGTACCGAGAATTTCATGATGCGCCTGGTGGATCTGCAATTGTCCTTCCCCACCATTCTCATGGCGCTGATGGTGCTTGCGATCCTGGGCAATGGCGTGACGAATGTCGTATTGGCAATCATCGTCGCGGAATGGGCGACCTATGCCCGCACGGCGCGTGGGACGGCGCTGGTAGAACGGGAGAAGGAATACATCGATGCGGCGCGCTGCTTGCGCGTTCCCGGTCGTCGCGTGCTCTTGCGCCACCTTCTGCCCAACTGTCTTGCCCCGATCATCGTGATCGCCACCATGCAGGTCGCCCGCGCTATCGGGCTTGAAGCGACGCTCTCCTTTCTGGGACTGGGCGCATCAGTCACCCAACCCTCTTTGGGAATGCTGATCTCCAACGGGTACCAGTATCTTCTCTCTGGTCTCTACTGGATCAGTTTTTACCCTGGCATCGCCCTGCTCATTACGATCGTATCCATCAATCTGGTGGGTGATCGGCTGCGCGATGTGCTCAATCCGAGGAATGCCCGATGACCGCGCTGCTTGAAGTTCGCAACCTCGTCACCGAATTTCCCGGTGAGGCGGGAAACGGCCTGCGCGCGGTGGATGACGTGTCGTTTCGTCTGGGGCGCGGTGAGGTGCTGGGGCTGGTGGGCGAGAGTGGTTCCGGCAAAAGCGTCACGGGGTTTTCCATCATGGGGCTGGTGGACTGGCCTGGGCGTGTGACGGGCGGGCAGATCCTGTTTGATGGTGAGGATATCGCCAATGCTGACGCGGAAACCCGCCGCTCCCTGCGGGGCCGACGTATCGCCATGGTGTTCCAGGATCCCATGATGACGCTCAATCCCGTTTTGCGGATCGGCACGCAGATGACCGAGGCATTGCATGCCCATGAACGCATGAGCAGCGCGGCTGCGCGTGAGCGGGCCCGTGATGCGCTGGGGCTTGTGGGTATCCCCAGTCCGGAGGAACGCCTGGACGCCTATCCCCACCAGTTCTCGGGCGGTATGCGTCAGCGCGTGGCGATCGCGATTGCACTGCTTCATCGACCCGATCTCATCATCGCGGATGAGCCGACCACCGCGCTCGACGTCACCATCCAGGCACAGATCATTTCCGAGTTCCAGAAATTGACGGAAGATCAGGGGACGGCGGTCATCTGGATCACCCACGATCTCGCAATCGTTTCCGGTCTCGCGGATCGCATTGCGGTCATGTATGGCGGGCGCATTGTGGAGACGGGCAATATCGAAGATGTGCTGGTCGCGCCCAAACATCCTTATACGCACGGTTTGATCCGCTCTGTGCCTTCACAAAACAGTCGCGGCCACAGATTGGCGCAAATTCCCGGGGTGACACCAAGCCTCGCGCGGATGCCCGAAGGATGCGCGTTCCGCACCCGTTGTGAGCGCGCAACAGACGCCTGCATCGTCCGGCCCGGGCGCTTTGGTGACGAGCTTGCCTATCACCGCTGCTTTCATCCCCATGAGGAGGCTCTGGTATGACAATGACAGAGACAGTCGCCGGCACCTCTTCGCCACTGCTTGAACTTCGCAAGGTGTCATGCCGCTTCGGTGCGCGCCCTGATCTGGCTGCCCGGATTGCGATTGCTCTCGGGGCGGCCAAGCCTTTCCCGATCATCCATGCGCTGGACGAAGTGGATCTCACCATCCGCAAGGGGGAAGTGCTGGGCCTTGTAGGAGAGTCCGGTTGCGGGAAGTCGACGCTCGGCAGAATTGCCGCAGGAATATTGCCGCCCTCTGCGGGACAGGTTTTCTGGAAGGGTGAGGACCGGGCCACGTTGCGTGGAAGCCGGCAGCGGGATGCCGATCTCGAAGCGCAGATGATCTTCCAGAATCCGATGGCAGCGCTCAATCCAAGGATGACGATCGAAAAACTGGTGGCCGAGGCCCCAGGCATCCATGGCCTTATCAAAGGCAGCACCAGCAGCTATGTGGATGACTACCTGACCAAGGCGGGGTTTGATCCGGCGATGAAGAAGCGCCTGCCGCACCAGTTTTCCGGGGGGCAGAGGGCGCGGGTCAACATTGCGCGTGCGCTTGCGGTACAGCCGGATTTTCTTGTCTGCGATGAAAGCGTCGCAGCGCTCGATGTGTCCATTCAGGCGCAGATACTCAATCTGTTCATGGATCTGCGAGAGCAGCTGGATCTGACCTATCTGTTCGTCAGCCATGATCTGGGGGTCGTGGAGCATATCTCCGACCGGGTTGCGATCATGTATCTTGGACGGGTCATTGAGGAAGCGCCTGTGGCCGAGATTTTCTCCCGGCCAAACCATCCCTATACCCAGCAATTGCTGGCTGAGGTGCCACGCATCAGACCAGGAAAACGACGCTTTGCTGCAATGAAGGGGGAGCTGCCGAGCCCTCTGAATCCGCCGAAAGGGTGCCACTTTCATCCGCGCTGCCCGCACGCACATGAGCGATGCAGAGTAGAAGTTCCTCAAAAGCGCGAGATTGCCCCGGGGCACGTTTCGGCATGCCATCTGAACGACAAGCAGGCGGTATGATCGGAACAGGACGCATTCCCGGCTTCATCCTTGCCTTGCTGCTTGGCGCCACGGGCGGAGCGCTCTTCACCTGGATCGGGATGCCGCTTTCCTGGATGCTTGGCTCGATGACCGCCTGCGGCATTGCATCAATCATGAGTCTGCCGGTTCGCGGTTCCACTCTCGCCCGCCCGCCCATGTCGGCCGTGATCGGCACCATGCTGGGTTCCCAGTTCGGGCCGCACACTCTGGAGAGTGCAGCGATGTGGTGGCCGGCACTCCTCGCATTGGCCGCTTATCTCGCGGTGGCGGCTGTTCTGTGCAATGTCTACCTGCGCCGCGTCATTCATCTTGATCGGCGCACGGCCTTCTTTTCGGCAATGCCGGGCGGGCTCGTTGATATGGTGTTGCTTGGCGCGGAAAAGGGCGGTGACGAGCGGACCATCGCTTTGATGCACTCTTCACGCATCTTTCTGGTTGTGCTGAGCCTTCCGCCACTGATGACGTTGATCACGGGAGCTGATCCGGGAGCACGTGTGGCGACCTGGCGACCACTCTCCGACATGGGATCGGCTGATGTGTTCTGGTTCATCGCAACACTCGGGGCCGGGATCGGGCTCGGCAAATTGCTGCGATTGCCGGCGCCATATCTGATCGGTCCAATGCTGGTGAGCGCGGGGTTGCATTGGACGGGTGCCTCTGGCTTCGTCGTGCCAAGCACGGTTATGGCCGTAGCGCAGGTGGTTCTTGGAACCGTCGTCGGTTGCCGCTTCGCCGGCACCGCGCCAAAGCGCATTCTGCATATTCTGATGACCTCTGCCGGCGCTACGGCAATCCTGCTTTCGGTGGCCGTCATCTTTGCTTTCGCACTCCATCGGATCATTGAAGTGCCGGTCGAAGGAATCCTGCTGGCTTTTGCACCCGGTGGGCTTGCTGAGATGAGTCTGGTTGCGCTCGCGTTGAATCTCGAGGTGGCGTTTGTGGTGGTCAGCCATATAAGCCGCATCGGTATGGTCATTCTTGCGGCGGGGCTGCTCGCATCCAGGGATTGAACATGGTCTGGTTGATCCACTTCCGGCCATCATTATGGCCGGAAGGTTTCTCCAGACAGTCTAGCGGCAGAACACGTTTAGCGTGCCGCTGAGACCACCACTTCGATCAAGGTGTCCTTGCCCAGCTCGGCCACCCCGATCGTCGCTCTCGTGGGCAGGTGTTCCGCCGGCATCCATTCCAGCCAGGCCTCGTTCATACCCTCTTTTTGCGAGAAGTCGGAGATGTAGATCATTGCGGTGAGAAGGTTCTCCTTCGAAGATCCCACCTGTGCCAGGAGGGCATCGATCTTGGCGCAGATCTGTTCTGTCTGCCCTTTCATATCCAGCGACTTGTCATCGGCGACAAGGCCTCCGAAATACAAGACGCCATTGTGCTCGACGATCCGATGGTTGATGCGGGTCTGAATATGTCTCTTGATCATGAGAGTTCCTTCTGTGCTCTGGTTGGATCTTGCGGAAAGCGCTTGATTGAAAATGGCTTGATCGGAGCCTGGGTGCTGCCGGTGGCGATCAATTCCGCCATGATGTCGCCGACTCCCGGTCCGAGCTGAAATCCGTGAGCGGAGAAGCCAAAGGCGTGGAAAGCACCCGGCGCGTGTGCCGCGGGACCGATAACCGGTATGCCATCCGGCATCAGCCCCTCGATTCCCGCCCAGGAGCGAACGATCTGTGCGCCACGCATCACGGGGAAGATGTCCATCGCGGTCTGCGCGGAATGACGCAATTCGGACATCTGCATATGTGTTCGATTGTTTGCCGGCTCCGGCACTCCCGGTCGGCCACCACCGATAACGACTGTGCCGTTTGGCATCTGTTTGAAGGAGAGCGGACGGCCCGCCGCTCCGACGACCGCGGTGCAGAATGGGCGCAGTCGTTCCGTGACGATCATCATTGGAGCATAGGCTCTTACGGGGGCATGATCGCCGATCTGCCGTGCGATCTCGCCTCCCCAGGCCCCGGCGCAATTCAGAACGAAACGCCCTGTAAACTCCTGCGCTCCAGCTTGCACCTTCCACTCCTCTCCAGACCGGGAAACGCGCTCGACAGGCGTGTGCTCCAGAACACGCACCCCCATCTTCTGAGCCTTGCGCTGAAAGGCGAAGGTCGTTTGGTATGGCTGGGCGAATCCGTCATCGAGAGATGCGATGGCACCGACACAGTGTTCGGCGACCGCCGGCAGATACGTGCGCATTGTCTGCCGGTCCAGTATCTGCTCATGGGTGTAGCCCAGGCTGTTGAGTTCCGCGACGCGCCCACGCAAGGTTTCGAGCTCTTCCGCAGTTTCTGCGACCTTGATCTGCGGAGACGGTTGAAAACCACAATCGTCATCCAGCAGGTCCGCGATGCGGCGCCAGATGGACATGGAATGCAGCGAAAGCGGAATTTCCGCGACGTGCCTGCCGAGCTTTCGCACGCCCCCGGCGTTCACTCCCGAAGCGTGCCGGGCCACCGTGTCCTTCTCGAAAACGATGACCTGAAGACCGCGCATCGCTGCGTGCAGAGCTGCAGAGCAGCCATGAATACCGCCGCCGATCACAAGAAGGTCGGCGGTCCTATGCTGAAGTGATGCCATCGCCATGATGCTGCCTCAGAGTGGCTCGTCACGCGTCGGTTCGCGTTCGAGCTGAGCCAGTTCGGAAAGGAGAAGTGGTTTCAGCGGTGGGCGCAGGCGATAATATCCGATGGACTGCGGGTTCTCCTTCCGCCTTTCCGCTATGATGGAGCTGACCGCGAGCCCGCACATCCGACCCTGACAAGGTCCCATGCCGCTTCTCAGGAAGGATTTGATCTGGTTGGGGCCGGGCGCTCCGAGATCGACTGCTTCGCGGATGGCCCCGGCGGTCACTTCCTCGCAACGGCACACGAGAACGTCGTCTTGAGGCACCATGACTTCGTCAGACGGCGCATAGAGCGTCTCCAGAAACGGCCTGATGGCTTCGTCGCGGCTGAGCTTTTTCTGCAGAGCCCGGATTTGGGTGCCTTTGTCGTCCCCCAGCTTCTGCGCTACACGAAGGGCGACAATCCTGCCTCGGATTTCTGCGGAGTTCGCCCCGGCTATTCCGGCTCCGTCGCCTGCGACGAAGACGTTCTCCACGCTGCTTTCGAAAAACGCGTCCAGTTTTGGAATGAAACAGCGCTGGCTCTCACTCCATACATGGTCGCAGCCAAGCAGACGCGTTGCCTGCTGATTGGGGACGACACCCTGGTGCAGCGCGACGCTGGTTGTCTCAATACGGTGTGCCCTGCCGTGGGTGGAAAAACACACTGCCTCGGTGCGTTGGGCGCCTTCTATGCGAATATCTCGGGCGCCGGTGTAATGCGGCACGCCAGCGCGCCGGATTTGCCGCATCATAGCCATGCCCTTGCGCAAGTAAGAGAGCGCCGAGAGCGCACGCGGAAGATGCCGGGCAGCCTTGAGGTAGCGGCTTCTGTCGATGGTTTCGATGATGGCCTTCGGTGGCCCGCCCGCCTCGATCATCTGTTGTGCAAGCAGGTAGAGCAGAGGCCCGCTTCCGACGAGCACGACATCGTCGCCCACACCGCCATGAGCCTTGAGGAGGATCTGCAACGCACCTGCTGTCGTAACGCCCGGGAGGGTCCACCCGGGCATTGGCGTGGGGCGTTCCACCGCGCCCGTTGCAATGAGGAGATGCCGCGTTGAAATCTGGGAAGAGCCGCCATTACGCGAATAATCGATGCTGAGATCGGGGTTTATGTTCCAGACAGTGGCTTCAGGAATGTAAGTGGCGTTGGAGGCGCGAAACGCCTGAGCGATCGACAAGCCTTTCCCGTAATCCGGGCCCAGCAATTTCCGACGTTCCTCCGGCACGGTTTCAATCGCGCGGTAGATTTGGCCGCCGGGAGCGGGCTGTTCGTCAAGCAGGATGACGGAAAGACCGGCATTTGCGGCTTCCGTCGCAGCCGCCATTCCCGCCGGGCCGGCACCGATAATGGCAAGGTCACACGCATTCATTCGATTTCAACTCCAATGGCACCTTTCTGGCGGCGGACTGACATGCCTTCGCGCACGGCCACCATGCAGGCCTGGCGGTTCGGAACCCCGTCAATCTCGACGAGGCATTCAAAGCACACGCCCATCAGACAGAAGGGGCCGCGCTGGCTTTGGGAAACCGGCGTGTCGCGGAAGTGGGTTTCACCTGCAAGCATCAGCGCGGAGGCGACGGTGTCCCCGGCGGCTGCATCGATGGAACGGCCTTCGAAGGTGAAGGAGACCTTTCCGTTTTTGGGGGCGTTAATGCGCTTGAACATTCAGTCTCTCTGTAGAAAAGGCAGACATGGGTTCTTCCAGCCGACCGCGAGCGATCATGGGGGCGAGCGTGCGTGCGTGCGCACCCGCCAGCGTGACGCCGGAGTGGCAATTCACCGAGAAAACGCCTGGATGGCTGTCGGATTGTTGGTAGATGGGAAAGCCATCCGGGCTCATGACGCGTAGCGCCGCCCACGAGCGCACAAGCCGCAAATCCTTCAGAAAGGGGAAGGAGCGGATTGCCCGGGTCGCGATATCCGCCATGATGCCGGTGCGCGAGGTCAGGTCAAAACCCGCATCCTCGTGGCTGTCGCCGAGAAGGAACGAGCCCTCGTCAGTCTGCCGGATGAACACAGTCGGCATGGAGAATTTCATCTCCGTGCGCTCGGTGACCAGGATCTGCCCTTTCTGAGGAAAAACCGGAACCTCCAGGCCGACGAGAGGGCCAAGTTTGCGGTTTCCAAGGCCTGCAGCCAAGACAACCTTGGCTCCTTTGAAGGAGCCCGCCGCGGTGGTTACGCGGTAACCGGAGCCATCTTTTTCAATGTTCTCGACGCGTGCCTCGTTTCGATAGGCCCCGCCGAAACGCGTGATGCTTTCGTGCAGTGCTCTCAAAAGGTAGAGCGGACTTGCATGTCCATCATGGGGTGACCAGCTTGCGCCCACGACCTCCGGGCCGATGCCGGGCAGCATCTTTATCAGCTCGTCACGCTTGATCATCACTGCCCCGTAATCGGAGCCGTGGACATTGTGCATGCGCTTGATGAGAGCGGATTGCCGCTCCCAGGCTTCCTCTGAGAGGCAGAGATGAACACCACCGGCCTTGTGATAGGCGGTGTCGACGCCGGTCTGTTCCTGAAGCTCCTCGGAAAAATCAGGCCACACGTCCGCCGAATGCCGGCTCCACCGTGCGTATTCGGGCATGCCTTCGCCTTTGGACTGGACCCAGACAAGACCAAAATTCCCGCGCGAGGCCCGGAATGCCACATCGCCTTCGTCCAGAACCAGAACCTTTTCGCCAAGCCTGCCAAGCCCGTGGGCCACGGCTGCGCCGACCAGGCCACCACCGACAACGATTGTGTCGTAGTTCATCGCGCTTCTCCTCCGATCAGCAGCCTGTCCAGTCCGTAGAGCTTGTTGACTGCGAGCATCAGCAACACCGTCAATAGGATCACCATTGTTGATATCGAGGCGATCAGTGGATCAGTCGTCTGGGTGATGTGCGAGAAGAGTCGCACCGGGAGTGTGGTGGTTGACGGGTTCACGATGAACACCGTCACGGTGAGTTCGTCAAAGCTGGTTATGAAAGCCAGCACCCAGCCTCCCACCACGCCCGGCAGGATGAGCGGCAGTGTCACACGGCGAAACACTGTCCAGTGCGATGCACCGAGCGAGGTTGCGGCCATTTCAATGGATCGATCGACCCCCGTGACGGAGGCTAGCACCAGTCGCAGCACGAAGGGTGTAACGATCACGGCATGGCACAAAACGAGCCCCAAGAAAGTGCCGTTGATATCGAACAGGCTCAGAAAGCGCAGGAACGCGACACCAAGAACCACGGTCGGCACCGTGAGCGGCGACAGGAAAAGCGCCTGCAATGCGTCGCGCCCGCGGAAGCGCTCCCGCCCGATGGCGAGTGCCGCCGGCACGGCAAGAAGCGTCGACAATGTGGCTGATGCCAGTCCAAGCTCCAGGCTGATCCAGGCCGCGTCGATGAAATCGGGATTGTCGAGGATCGCCTTGAACCAGCGAAGCGAAATCGCGCTCGGGGGGAACTCCAGATAGCCGGTGGGCGTGAAGGAGACCCCGATCACCACGAGGAGCGGGCCCATCATGAACAGTGCGAAGAGGGCATTGAAACAGAGGGCCAGAAAGCCATTGCGATTCATTCGAAGACCCCCGAATAGCGGCGTTCCACCAATTTGTTCCAGGCGATCATGATGGTCAGGACCGACACCAGAAGCAGGATCGCGATAGCGGCACCCAACGGCCAGTTGAGCGTGTTCAAAAACTCGTCATAAACAGTTGTCGAGACCACCTTCACGCGCCGCCCACCCAGCACTGCCGGGGTGGCGAAGGCGCTGGCAGAAAGCGAAAACACGATAAGCGAACCGGACAGAACGCCAGGCATGGCCTGCGGCAGAACGATGCGCATGAAAATGGTGAATGGCCCCGCGCCAAGCGATTCCGCCGCCCGCTCGGTGGCCGGATCCTGGCGCTGAAGCGCGGCCCAGACTGCGAGGATCATGAACGGGATCATGACATGAACCAGGGCGACGACAATCCCGGTGGATGTGTACATCATGCGGATGGGTGAGGTGATAAGCCCGATGTCACGCAGGAATTCGTTGATAACCCCCTTGTTGCCCAGCAGGATCGCCCAGCCCAGCGTGCGCACCACAACGGATATGAGAAGAGGACCGAGCACGATGAGCAGCATGAATGAACGCCAGGCGGGTTTCATGCGGAAGAGAATATATGCCTCCGGTAGCCCGAGCACGGCGCAGATGGCCGTGGTGATGAAGGCAATCAGAAAGGTGCGGCCGAAGATCTCGTAGAAATAGGTGTCGCTCAGCACCTCGGCGTAGTTCTCCAGCCCGAACGTGTGCTCGATGCCTCCGTAGAAAGAGAAGCTGTTGAAGCTGAGCAGGAAAGTCATCGCCAGTGGCGTAACGAGCAAGGCCGCGAAGAGCGTCAGTGCCGGAGCACTGAGAAACCAGGGTGTCGCTTTGCCGGAAACCGTCATGATGCCTCTCCGCGTGGTAGGAGCCGCATGGCCTCCGGCTTCCAGGAAAGGTGAAGGCGTTCGCCTATGCCGGCCTCGCGTCGACCCAGATTGCGCTGCATGACAAGCAGTTTTCCGATGGGCGTATCGACCCGGAAAAGCCAGTGATCCCCCAGGAACACCCGCTCGACCACGTCGCCGGAAAGGGTGGCCTGGACCTCATCGGTCAACTCGATACGTTCGGGGCGAAGCGATAGCTCGACAGGCCCGTCCGGCAGATCAGTGTCGGGGCCTGGAAGGCGGACATCGTCAATGATGATGTCTATCTTCTTGCCCTTTCTCCGCAGAAAGGCCGGAAGGCTGTTTGTCTTGCCGAGAAATGTCGAGATGAATGACGTTGCCGGCTTCTCATAGACGTCGAACGGACTGTCTTCCTGAATGAGGCGTCCGCTTTGCATGACCGCGACCCGGTCGCTCAATGCCATGGCTTCCGATTGGTCGTGCGTGACGAGGAGAGTGGTGACCCCGGCCTCCTGTTGAATTCGGCGGAGTTCAAGCTGCATTTCCTCGCGCAGCTTCGCGTCGAGATTTGAGAGCGGCTCATCGAGTAGAAGGAGCTCCGGCTCGATCACAAGCGCGCGGGCGAGCGCCACACGTTGCCGTTGTCCACCACTCATATTACGCGGGAAGCGGTCTCCCAGGTGTGACAGGTGAACAAGGTCGAGCGCATCGGAAACGCGCCGCCGCCGCTCGTCGGCTGGCACATTGCGCATCTCCAGTCCGAAACCCACATTCTGTTCGACCGTCATGTGGGGGAAAAGTGCGTAGGTTTGAAACACGATGCCAAGCCCACGTTTCCGCGCCGGGACGGCGCCGAGATCACGGCCGTTCAGCATGATCTTGCCGGAGGTGGGTTGGGTAAAGCCTGCGATCATCTGCAGCGTGGTCGTCTTGCCGCATCCCGAAGGCCCTAAAAGCGAGACGAACTCTCCGCGCTCGATGCTCAGATTGAAGTCCTCGACGGCGACCACCGCATTGTAGCGCTTGTTTAATGCTTGAAGCTCAAGAAAAGCCATTGTCAGCCCGTGATTGAAAGCTGGTTGATCCATCATCGCCGCGCCCGCAGGGCAACGTCAGCCCCGGGGGCGAAGCCACCCGGTCTCCGCCAGATGGCGGCAGCGGTAACTTCGCCCGGAACGGGGATGACGATTTCCAGGGTTGCGATCAGCGTTCGATTTCGCGTGCCCAACGCTTGGTCCACTCTTCGCGGGCCGGGTTGATCGTGTCCCAGTCGACGGCAATCAGCTTGCCGATCTGCTCAGGCCCGTAAGGAAGCGAGGCAGCCAGCTCCTCCGGCAGCTCGGCATTCTTGTTGACCGGACCAGAGCCCATGGCATCGGCGAGGCGCACCTGGATTTCCGGTTCCAGCAGGAAGTCAACGAAGGCGTTGGCCAGATCGGACACATCGCTTTCGACCACTGGACATGCAGCCAGCATAAGAGCGACAGCGCCCTCCTTGGGATAAGCGAACTTTGCCGGAAAGCCTGTGTCGGCAAGGGACTTTGTACGGCCCGAACCCCAGATCGAGAGGGCGATTTCCTCCGATTGGAAGAGCTCGGACATCTTGCCAGATGAAGGCTCGAACACCAGGATGTTGGGCGCGACCTTTTCCGCCATGGTGCTGAAGCCAGGGTCGATATTCTTTTCCCCGCCACCATTCAGGCGCGCCATCATCACAAGCGTGTGCAGGCCATATGTATTCGAGATCGGCGGGATGGACAGGATCTGGCTGTATTTTTCGTCCGCCAGGTCCATCCAGCTTGACGGCGGCTCCCAACCTTCGCGTTCAAACCACGCGGTGTTGTAGGTAAAGCCGGTGGCCACAAAGCCGATCCCGATCGAATTGGGCCCAAGCTTCGCGATGTCATAAATGTCATCGCCCGGTGTGGAAGATGTCATGGGCGCGCAGAAGCCGAGAGCGTCTGCCTGATACATCGGACCGTCGTCAAGAATGACAACATCCAGCTCCTGATTGCCCTTCTGCGCTTGGAGTCGTGCAAGGTTCTCCGTGGAATTTCCTGGCACGAACTGGATCTTGACCTCATGTCGGCTTTCGAATTCAGGGATGATGAGTTCCTTCATCAGTGTTTCGAAAGACCCTCCATACCCCCCGACGGTCAGCGTCTTCTCCTGCGCCAGTGCAGCCCCGGTGGCCAAGACCGAGCAACTCGCAGCCAGCATTCCATGCGCCAGCGATCGCCAAATCCTATTCATTGTCTTCCCCTTTGTTCTTGTGCGGTGGCGCGCCTATTCAAAGGAGACGGCATCTGAATTTCAAATCATATTATTTGCCCTCGGTATTCCAAAAGGTTATGTCATTGCGATGCGCAAAACCAATGTCCGACAAATCGAAGCCTTCAATGCTTTCATGACGAGTGGCTCTGTGACCAAAGCCGCAGAGGCGTTGCATGTCAGCCAGCCGGCTGTGAGCAAGCTATTGAAACTTTTCGAGGATTCTTGCGAGATAAGGCTGTTCAATCGTGAGACGGGCCGTCTTGTTCCCACACCCGAGGCACGTGTGCTCTACACGGAAACGGCCAAGCTGGAGGCGGGTGTGCTCCGGGTGCACAAGGCTGCGCGGGAGATTCGCGAGTTCGACCGGGGGCAGCTAACGATTGTCGGGTTCCCTGCCATCGGTCTTCAGCTCATACCGCGTGTTGTGGCCGACATGCTTGGTCGTGACACGGGGCTTAAAGTCACCCTCCTGACGCGCACTTCGCCCAGCATTGCGGATGTGATGCTCACGCGATCAGCGGATTTCGGCCTTTCGCTGGTGCCTGCCACCCACAGCATGCTTCACTGCGAACCCTTTGCGCAGTTGCCGATGATCTGTGCGCTTCCGGCAGACCATCACCTGGCCAGCAAGCAGGTGGTTTCACTGCGGGATCTTTGTGACGACCCGTTCATCGCGCTGGGGCGAAGCGACATGTCTTACCCGGCAATCTATGAAGCCTTCCACGCAATCGGGATCAGTCCACGTGAGGTTGCCGAGGTTCAAATGCTGGAAGCCGCCTGCGCCATGGTGAGTGCCGGTTTTGGTGTCTCGATCATCTCCAGTCTGGCCCTCGTTGCGCCCCAGGACCCCAGAGTCGTCTTCCGCCCGCTCGCCGAGCGCATTGAAACGTCCATCTGGCTGATCACGTCGCACGTGCATGAGTTGCCGCTCGTGGGACGCGAGGTGATCAACCGCATACGGGATGCGGTTTCCCGGATAGACATATCCCAAACGCTCATTCCAGCTTCCAGGAACTGATTGATGAAAGAGGTGGCTTGCCGGAGCGGCGGCTTTGCGAGATAGAGGGCCCGGAGGGTCGCTGTGACACAGGATAAAAGCCGCAAGGTTACGATCGCGGAGGTTGCCAGACTGGCAGGGGTGGGCACGGCCACCGCCGGCCGGGTTCTGGGCGGCTATGGCTACAGCAGCGAGGATGTGCGCAATCGCGTTCAGGAAAGCGCGCGCAAGCTCGGCTATCGACCCAACCAGCTTGCGCGCAGCCTGATCACCGGCGTGACCAAGACGATCGGTGTCGTTGCCGGGGATATCCAAAGCCCGTTCTATTCCAGCGTTCTCCGTGGGATCTACGATGTTTCGCGTGCCGAGGGCTTCGGCATTCTGCTGACCGGCAGCGATGAAGACCCCCAGAAGGAGATTGAGGCCGTAGAGCTGCTCATCCAGAAGCAGGTGGATGGTCTGATTGTTGCCCCGGCTCAATTGTCAGGCGCGAAACACCTTCAGGCTTTTGTCGCCACAGGGAAGCCCCTGGTCCAGATCGACCGTATTGTCGAAGGATTGGACACCGATGCTGTGACTGTCGACAATGTGTCGGCGTCCAGACGCTGCACGGCTGAGCTTATTGCGGCCGGCCACCGGCGCATCGGTATCGTGGCCGAACTCGAATGGTGGCAGGGCGGGAATCTCGAGGATTTTATCGCCGGCGTCTTGGCGGGCACGGTCTTGCCGGATCATCTGTTTCCCAGTTGGCAACGCCTGCTTGGCTATCTGCAGGCGCATCTGGAGGCCGGAGTATCCGTCGATCCTGCACTTGTGGCACGTGTCGGCACCTATTCGGTCGACGCTGCCACTGAAGCCATAGCATCCTGTTTCCGAAACACTGCCCCCCCCACCGCGTTCTTCTCCACCGATGGCCTGATGTCTGCTGCGCTGATGGGCGTATTGAAGGAAAAGCGGCTTTCGATTCCGGAAGACAT
The DNA here is from genome assembly GCF_057196525.1 of Nitratireductor sp. ATLC21. Lineage (NCBI taxonomy): Bacteria > Pseudomonadati > Pseudomonadota > Alphaproteobacteria > Hyphomicrobiales > Phyllobacteriaceae > Nitratireductor > Nitratireductor sp. ATLC21. Next base: position 61,951 of record NZ_JBXUOU010000002.1, read on the forward strand.
CTCACTGGTGTGCTTCGACGACCTCGACTGGATGCAATTCCACGAGCCGACGATCAGCGCCGTTGTGCAGCCGACAAGAGAGGTCGGCGAAAGAGCCGCGCGGCTGGTGCTCGACCGTATCGTCGATGGCGCGCGGTCGCCATCCCGTTCTGTGTTGAAGGCCGACCTGATTCGGAGGGAGTCTATTCAGCCGCCGGCGAGCTCTGGTTGAGCGTGGCTCGCGCCATCTCGAGCTGTACCGGGAGATCGATGGGCACCCCATAGCCGACGGCCCCATAGTAGGAGCAGGTTTTGGCAGCCGCCTCGGCAGCGGCCGACAGCGTGTCGCCTGGCTTTTCCTTCGTCATGAGACCGACCAGGGTTCGGGCGATGAAAGTGTCGCCGGCGCCAAGCGTGTCCACCGCCTCAACTGAAACAGCTTGCATGTCGTATTGCGTGTCGCCGTCAAGGAGAACGGCGCCATCGCGCCCTCGGGTTGCCAGCACCCATTGCGCGCCTGCATTTCTTATCGTTCGGGCAAGCTCCACCGCATCCTTCTGTGAGAGATGGCTGGTGGAAACGGAAGCCAACAGGCACAACGGAGCGACTTGAGCGATATGGTCCGCTTCGTGACGAACGGCAAAATCATAGGAAAGAGCTGTTCGCTGAGCGATTTCCGGAAGCCATTGGTCAAGCGCGCTGCTTTGGCCCACATGGGCAACGTCAAATCCTGACAGGAAATCGAAATCGTCCATATCGGGGATGAAGCGCGAGACGCCGAAATCATTGTTGAGGAACACCCTGTCCCCGTCCACATGGCCGATGACACAATAGGCCGTGATACCTTCGACAGTGCGCAGTCGTTCTATGCCCACGCCCTCCTGCAGCAGAACATCGCGCATATGCCTCCCCGCCGCGTCGTCGGCCATAGCGCCGACATAGGCGCTATCGGCACCGAAGCGGCGGGCAAAGACGGATACATTGTAGCAATTTCCTCCCGGATACATCAGCCCGTTGGACAGGTAGCAGTCGACATCATTGTCTCCGATCGCCGCGATTCGAACCATTTTTCTCTATTCCGATTGACAAGATGTGAGAACGTTCCCACAATGGCCCCATGGTGTCAACAAGGTCTCCGGTAAGGGGAGGCTGTACAGAGGAATTGGTATGAAGCGTGAATTGAGCCCGGATGTGCAGATGGCCCTGGAGGCGATCGGGCAACGCGAGATCACCCATGTGTTTCTGGTTGCTTGCGGTGGATCCCTGTCGATCATGCACCCGGGAAAATACTTTATCGATCGGCATTTCGAGACGATCACGTCCGATCTCTACAATGCGGATGAATTCATTTGCCGCCATCCCCGTCATCTGGGCGAGAAGGCGCTGGTGATCCTCTGCTCGCAGACGGGCACCACGCGGGAAACCGCGAACGCTGCCAGGTTTGCGCGTGAGAACGGCGCTGTGACCGTGGCCATGACGCTCGATCCTCAATCCCCTTTGGCCGAGGCGGCAGACCATGTGTTGCGCTACGATGCGCCCTACACAACTGGTGTTCCGATCGACCCTGCAGACAGCAATTACGCTGTTCTCTACATGATTTTGGCGGGCCTTTTGCGCCAGCGGGAAGGGCGCGATGTTGTCTCCTCGCTTTTGTCCAGTCTCGGCAATCTGCAGTCGGCCATCGATCAGGCAAAGAGCGTCTATGAAGATCGCTTCGAAACCTATGCGGACCGGTTCAAGGACAGTTCGGTCATCTACACCGCGGCCAGTGGCGCCGGTTATGGGGCTGCCTACTCCTTCGCCATCTGCGTGTTGATGGAAATGCAGTGGATCAACTCGCAGGCCATTCACGCAAACGAGTTCTTTCACGGGCCTTTCGAGGTCGTCGATGAAAACACCAACGCCATTCTCCTTATTGGGATGGATGAGACGCGGCGCATCGAAGAGCGCACGCGCGATTTTCTCTACCGGTTCGGTGATCGCGAAAGGATCATGGTTCTGGATGCAGCCGAGCTCGATCTGAATGGGATCGACGCGGCGTTCCAGGGCTATCTCGTGCCACTGATCTTCTTCGATGCCCTTTGGGGGTTTGCCTACAAGCTCGCCCAGCGCCGCAATCACACCATGCTCGAAGCACGACGCTACATGAAGAAGATCCACGATTACTGAGGGGAAAATCTGAGCGCGGCGGCGGAAACATTGCCGCCGCGAACGCAGGGAGAAGGCGCCCATTGCATGAGACGGGCGCGCCAAAACGGAGGAGCAATCATGGGGAACAGAAACATGAACTTGATCAAACGTCGAACCATTCTGGGCAGCATGGCAGTTGGCGTGGCGATGGCGGTTTTACCTGCCGCTCATGCTGCGGAAGTCACCTTGCGCATTGCCTCGGTCAATCCGCCCACAGCGGATTCGGTTGTCATGGTGGAAAAGGTCGCCGAACGCATCACCGAGCGTACTGAAGGCCGCGTCGCCTTCCAGCTTTTTCCTTCGGGGCAGCTTGGCTCGACCAGTGATTCACTGGAGCAGGCAAGCCAGGGGCAACCCATAATCACCTTTACCTCGGCCTCCTTCATGGCCACTTTCGGCGTGCCGGAACTGTCCGTCGTTGAAGGCCCGTTCATCATTGACGACAGTGAACAGGGGGAGCGCCTCGCCAATTCGGACCTGATGCAGGGCTACTATGACCAGTTGGCTGAAAAGGCGGCAATCCGGGTTCTTGCGATCAACTGGTTTGATGGGCCCCGTCACATGATCGGTGATGCACCCTATGTGGAGCCGGCCGATTTGAAAGGTGTGCGGATGCGGGTGCCACCGGTGGAAACATGGCTGAAGACATTCGAACCCCTTGAGGTCATTGCGACGACGGTCGAGGCGGCGGAGGTCTACTCGGCTTTGTCGCAGGGCGTTGTGACAGCTGCCGAGGCGCCATTGACCGGCCTTCGTGCGAGCCGCTGGTATGAACCGGCAAAACACCTCACCTTGACCGGGCATTTCAACCTCTTCACCGGATGGGTGATGAGTGAGGCTGCCTATCAGTCCATCAGCGATGAGGACCGCGCGATTCTCGTGGAGGAGTTCCGTCAGGGCGGGCGCGAGTTGACAACTCTGTCGGAAGAGAAGGCCGCGGAGATCCGCAAGGAGTTTGAAGCCGCTGGCGTCACGTTCCACGATGCCGACATCGATGCCTACCGCAAAGCGACGGCTGGCTTCTACAATAGCTTTCCGCAATGGCCTGAAGGGCTCTACGACAAGGTCCGTGCCGCCGCTACCGAAAATTGACTTGAGGGTCGCTTGAGGGTCGGTGGTGTGTTGGGGCAATCCGTGATTGCCATCGACCCCAAGTGAACGGCGGCGGTGTTCTCAACAGCGGGACATCGTCGCCGATCACTTGACCTGACAACATAACAATGCGGGCGAGGGGATCCCGGGAGGAAAGGTGAGGGGAGTGCTGCACAGGTTCTTTTCCGTTGTTGGTTCGGTCATCCCGGCCATTCTGCTGGGCGTTGTTCTGCTGGTCGTAAGCGCCAATGTTCTCGCGCGCGGCTTGTTTGGCCTCACCTTTCACGCAGCGCATGATCTCGCGCTGGTGGCCTTTGCCGGTGTCGTGTGGTTCGGCGTCGTCGGGGCGGCCCTCAATGGCCAGCTCTTTGGGGTGAGCTTTTTCTCCAACCGCTTGCCACCCCGTTGGCGCCTTGCTGTGCAGTTGCTGGTCCACGTCATTGTCACCGTCATTGCACTCGCGGTGATCGATGCCGCACAGGCACAGATCGCCACGGCGCGCTTTACACGCTTTCTCGCTCTGGGTTGGCCAAAATGGATCGTCTCTGCAGGACTCCTGGCAGCCATGGCCGTGCTGATCCTCGTTCAGATCACACAGGCGTGGGAGCGTTTGAAGGCGGGTCCGGAGGATCGGCCTTGACCCTCATTGCGATTGTCTTCCTGCTGCTTCTTGTTCTCGGAACACCGATCGCCTTCGTTCTGCTGGGAACATCGGTCGCCTATTTCGCCGTGAACCCGATGATGGCAAGCATTGTGGCTCAACGCATGTCCTCGGCACTGGAATCCTTTCCGCTTCTGGCCGTCCCCTTCTTCGTGGTCGCAGGCGCAGCCATGGCCCGTGGCGGCATTGCCGAGCGCCTTTATGGTTTTGCCAATGCGCTGGTGGGGCATTGGTGGGGCGGTCTGGCGCAGGTGGCAGTGATGAACTCGCTGTTTCTGGGCGCAATGTCTGGATCGTCCAATGCCGACGCAGCCATCGATGCACGCACGATTGCTCCGATCATGCGCGACAAGGGGTATTCCAACGGTTTTGCCTCCGTCATCAGTGCGGCATCCGGTGCCATTGCGCCGATCATGCCGCCAAGCATTGGCCTCATCATCTACGGCTTGCTCACCAACACTTCGATCGGGCGGCTTTTCCTTGGTGGGGTCGTTCCGGCCTTCCTGATCACGGGCGCTTTGTTGCTGACGGTGCGACTGATTGCCAAGCGCCGCGGATACCGGCCGGAACGCGAGACGAGGGCACCCGCGACCGAAGTTTTCAGCCGTGGCCGTGCTGCCCTGTGGGCGCTCGCCATGCCTGTCATGCTCATCTTCGGTTTGCGAACTGGATGGTTCACACCCACGGAGCTGGGCGCGATCGCGGCCATCTATGCGTTCGCCGTCGGCCTCGTCATCTACCGGGGGATGGGCCTCGGAGATACTTATGCATTGCTTCGCGAATCCGCCCACACCACTGCCAGCGTTCTGTTCATCGTCGCCTCTGCAAGCGTGTTTTCGATGATCCTTGCCCTGGAGCAAATTCCCCAGCAGATCGTCGGTGCGCTATTGCTTGTCTCCGACAATCCGCATGTGGTCCTTCTGATCATCATGCTGGGGTTGCTTGCTCTTGGAACGGTTCTGGAAGGGTTGGCGCTGCTCGTCATTCTTGCGCCATTGCTTCTCGAGGTCACGCGCCTGCTCGGGATCGATCCCGTCCATTTCGGCGTGCTCCTCGTTTTGAACACAACCATCGGGTCGCTGACGCCGCCGGTTGGAACGGTTCTCTATACGGTTTGCGCCATCACCCGTTGTTCGGTGGAGGAATACACCCGCGAGGCCTTACCGTTCCTGGCGGCGCTTATCGCGGTTCTGCTTCTTCTGGCCTTCTTTCCGCCGCTGGTCACAGCCCTGCCCAACCTCCTGTTCTGAGACGTCTCATGCGATACATCGATGCTCAATCCGTGCACGAAACCCTCGACTACGCCTCCTTGATCGATGCGCTCGAACAGGCGCACCGCGGCGTCATGCCGGAGACGGCAAACCTGATTGCGGACGAGCCGAACGGCGGTGCGAACAAATTCGTGACCCTTGTCGGCTGGCAGCAGAAGGATGTCATCGCAGTCAAGATGGTCGGGGTATTCCCTCAGAATCTGTCCCTCACGCCGCCACAAGCCTCGGTGCAGGGCCTCGTATGCGTGTTTGATGCCCGCACCGGTACCCCCCTTCTGGCCGCCGATGGCGAGGCCATGACCTTTCGCAAGACAGCCGCCGATTCCGCCCTGGGCGCTCGGCTTTTGGCAAGGCAGGATGTAGAAACGTTGCTGGTCGTCGGGGCGGGCGGGCTTGCGCCACATATGATCGAGGCCCACTGCACTGCCCGGCCCGGCATAAAGCGTGTCCTGATTTGGAATCGCACGCATGAGCGGGCGAAAGCGCTTGCCTTGTCGATTGAGGGCCCGACAAGCGCCGAGGCTGTCGACGACCTCGACGAAGCCGTCCGCCTGGCCGACGTCATCTCCTGCGTCACCATGGCGGAGGAACCGCTGGTGAAGGGGCGCTTGCTGAAACCGGGTGCCCATCTTGACCTCGTGGGCGCTTACCTTCCGCACATGCGCGAAACGGATGATGATGCCATGAAACGCGGCACGATCTTTGTCGACACGAGGCAGGGCATGGAGGGGGCGGGCGATCTGGCGCGTCCGGTCCGCGCCGGCGTGATTGGCTGGGATGACGTGCAGGCCGATTTCTTTGATCTCTGCGCCGGCCGGAAAACCGGACGACAATCACAAGAAGAAATTACCGTGTGCAAGAATGTCGGCGGGGCTCATCTGGATCTGTTTACCGCCCGGCTTCTTGCAGACCGCGCCGGCTGATTGACGCATCGTTTCTCTTTCGCAGAACCTGCTTGTCCCTGCTGACAATCCATGGCGGGATAACCGCTTCCCGATGGTTGAGCGTGTTGCGCTGCGCACGCTTCGCCGGTAGGGTCACTGGTGCATGCGGTTCCGCATTCTGCGGATGAAAAGGGAACCCGGTGCGATCTCCCTTGGGGATCAAATCCGGGGCTGCCCTCGCAACTGTAAGCGGCAAGTTCTTTCCAATGCCACTGGCGCAAGCCGGGAAGGCGGAGGGAACGTCCGAGCCGCAAGCCAGGAGACCTGCCTCATGCATTGACCATGAACGCCGGACGAGGTGCGCCGGCAGGAGGACCAGCATGCATGCAGGCACGGCCTTGCCGGCGACGAAATGGTGTTTCACGTTCGATTTGACTCGATATGTTATACCATTTCGGATAAATGATCCCCGATCTTGTGATTTTCTCTCTGGGGGTGCCTTGAATGCGCGTTGATCTGGCTGGGTTCGCCCGCGAAGGGACGCTGGGCGATCATGCCGCCCTGATGCGCCTCGTAGAGCGCGCCGACGCGCTGGGCTTTGGCGGTATCTGGTTTAATGAATTCCATTTCTCCCGCGACACGCTGCCCTATCCCTCCACGCTGCTGCTGGGGGCAGACATTCTGGCGCGGACCGAGCGCCTGCGGTTCGGCACGTCGATCCTCGTCCTGCCGCTCTATCACCCGCTTCTTCTGGCAGAACAGATCGCGCAGCTCGACTTTCAGAGCGGCGGTCGGATCGATGTGGGCATTGGACGAGGCACGGAACCTTCAACATTCAGCGCGCTGGAGATTGAGCGGGACGAAGCGCATCCGCGCTTTTGCGAAGCACTGAGAATCATGATTGAGGCATGGACAAAGCCACATTGCTCCGCCGATAGCGGTCCATGGACATTCTCCAATGTCGCAGTGGGGCCGCCTCCGGTTCAGAAGCCGCATCCACCCATCTATGTTGCTGGCGTCTCGGAAGAAACCGTCGACATCGCCGCGCGGCACGGCTTTCCGCTGCTTCTCAGCCTGGAGCCCAATGAGGCGCGGCAATTGCCCGTGCTTCATGCTGCGCTTGACCGGCATGGCGGGTCCCGCGCGGCCCTCAAAGCCTCCTCGCTTTCGCGATACCTGGTGATCGCACCGACGCGTGCTGAGGCCAACGACCGGGTCGACACACTCCTGGAGGTGCTGAACAGGCGCCGCGCCGAACGGGCACTGTCGCGCGGGCTCAAGCCGCCAAAGCCACGCAGCCGCACTGAAATGCTGGCCGATTTCACCATCGCGGGAACACCTGAAGACTGCCATTCACAACTGCAGGCGCTTTCCGCACGCACGGGATCGCAAAGCATACGCTGCCTTTTTAGCGCCAACGGCCTGATCGCCAACGATGTGGCGCTCCAGGGGATGGAGCTCTTCGCCAGAGAGGTTCTCCCGCATCTGGAAGGGCAGTTGCCCTCTTCATCTACATCAGACAACGCCGCCTATGAGCCGGCTTTCCAAGGAGATTTTTCATGAACCGTATTGCGGGTTTCCGCGCGCTTGCTGCCGCAGGCCTCTTCATCATTTCGGCCCCTGCACTCGCAGGCGAACCCGGTTTTCCTTATACGGACGAGAATTGCGGGGTCACCACAGTCTATGAAGCACCCCCGACGCGGGCCGTGACGCTCAGCAACAATGCCACGGAGTTGATGCTTGCCCTTGGTCTTGAGGAGCGCATGGCGGGCACCTCCTACATGGCAAACCTGAAGATCAGCCCGCAATATGAGGAAGCCTATAACCAGGTTCCGGTGCTGTCGCCGCTCGTCGCCACCACGGAGCAACTCATCGAGGTGGAGGCCGACTTTGTTTATGCCGGCTATCCTGACGGGTTCAGCGAGAGCCGTCATACGCGCGACCAGTTGCACGATCTGGGCATGAAAACACGGCTCAACACCGAAGGGTGCAATCTTGGAAAATTCGGTTTCGATGAGCTCTATGAAGAGATCCGATCCGTGGCGGCCATATTCGGCGTTCGGGAGCGTGGCGAAGCGCTGATCACCGACATCGAGGAGCGGCTTTCCGCCGTGGAAGAGAAGCTTGCTGGCGTGAAGGCCTTGCCGGTGTTCATCTTCAATGGCGGCGAATCGGCGCCCCGTGCTGTTCTCGGAAACACCATGCTGTCGCACGTGGTGTCTAGGGCCGGTGGTGAAAACATCTTTGGCGACGTGGCAAATCGTTATGGGCAGGTCTCCTGGGAGCAGATTGCCGAGCGCGCGCCCGATTACATCGTGGTCTATTATTCCGGAACCGCTGGCGGGCAGGTGGTGGGAGATCCGGCCGGCGAACTGGGCAAGGGCCGGATCGAGACCCTGAAAGCCAACCCGACGGTGAAGGGTGTGCCGGGCATTGCCGGCGAGAGGTTCGTGACGATCGATTCCGTCTGGGGACAGCCGGGACCGAGCTCCATTGATGCGGTGGAGAAGCTGGCGCGTGCCTTCCACCCCGACCGCATGGGCGATTAACGGGCCGGGCGGAACCGAAACATGCACGCACCCGTCCCGAAGCAGAACGATCCGGACAGCCATGAAGCGCTGCTGGCAGTATTGCAGTCAGCGCCACCCACCCATGGGGTGAACATTCGGTCAATGAGCGTCGCACCCTCGGTGGTTGGCGGGGCTTCGAGCTACGCTCTGGTCATTCTCCTTATGGCGACGTTGCTTGCAAGTGTGGCCGTTGCCGGGTTGATGCTCGGTTCCGTGCCCATTCCCGGCGGGACGGCCGTTGCCATCCTTGCCAATCTCGCTCTCGGCGACACTCTGGTGGAGCCCTACTGGCGCGCCGTCCATGAGACAATCGTTGTCCAAACCCGCATGCCGCGCGTCGTGCTTGCGGCTCTGGTCGGCGCAAGCCTCGGTGTTACTGGAATGACCATCCAGTCAATCGTGCGCAATCCGCTGGCGGGCCCGAGCATTCTGGGTGTTTCGTCCGGTGCGGCAACGGGAGCGGTGGTGGTGATGCGTTGGGGGCTCTTGGGCTTCGGCGTGTTCACACTGCACATTTCGGCCTTTCTGGGCGGGCTTGTCACGCTCTTTGCTGTGTTCTGGGTGGCGCGAACGGGCGGACATATAACGCCGACCCGGCTTGTGCTGGCCGGTGTGGCGATGAGCGCGATCCTCAGTGCGCTTACAAGCCTGATCGTGCTTACATCACCCGATCCGCAGCTTGCCTCACGGGTGCTTTTCTGGACGCTGGGCGGGTTTGGCACGGCACAGTGGAAACTGATCCCCGTTCCACTTGCCGCACTGGCGATTGGGCTGGGCGTGATGCTGGTGCAGGCCCGACGGCTCAACCTCCTGATGGCGGGAGACGAGAGTGCGGTGGCGCTCGGCCTCAATGTCCAGCGCTTTCGCCAGACCATGTTCGTGCTCGCGGCAGCGCTTATCGGCATCACCGTCGCCGTGGCCGGGGTCATCGGTTTTGTCGGCCTCATCATGCCGCACATCGTGCGGTTTCTTGTCGGGGCGGATCATCGACGCGCATTGCCTGCGGTGGCACTGCTGGGCGCAAGCTTCACTATTGGTGCCGATCTCGTCGCCCGGACGGTGATCGCACCGCTGGAACTGCCTGTCGGGATCGTCACGGCGCTGGCGGGCGGTCCCTTCTTCATCTGGCTTCTGCGGCGCGATGCGCGTGGACTGGGCGGTTCACGATGAGTGTTCGGCCCGGCACACTCGATCTGCGGTCAGTCACCGTCAAAGCCGGCAGAAAAACTTTGGTGGACCGTGTCTCGATCCATGTTCGCGAAGGCGAGATGGTCGGCCTCATCGGACCGAATGGGGCGGGAAAATCGAGCCTGTTGCGGACCGCTTATCGCATCAACAAGCCCGCCTCAGGCACGGTCCATGTGAATGGGGAGGACGTCTGGCGCCAACCCACAGAATGGGTAGCGCGCAATGTGGGTGCCGTTCTTCAGGACATGCCGGCAGACTTTCCGTTAACGGTGCGCGATGTGGTGGCCATGGGGCGCTCGGCGCACAAGAAGCTCCTGGAGCCAGATACGGCCCATGACCACGCACTTCTTGCGGCGGCGATTGCGCTGATGGGGCTGGCTCCGTTTCAGGATCGCGCTTTCCGCACACTCTCCGGTGGCGAACGTCAGCGCGTTCTCGTTGCACGAGCCCTGGTGCAACAGCCGAGCATCCTGGTGCTTGATGAGCCGACGAACCATCTCGACATTCACCACCAGCTCCAGCTCCTGCATTTCTTGCGTGGGCTCCAAACCACTGTGGTGGCCGCGCTCCACGACCTCAACCTTGCCGCCATGTTCTGCGATCGTCTTTGTGTGCTCGATCAGGGCCATCTGGTGGCTGAGGGAACACCTGAATCTGTTCTCACATCGGATCTGCTTCGGCGCGTCTACCGCATCGAAGCGACCATCGCTCGGCATCCGGAGACGGGAAATGTCTGGGTCATGCCATCGGCAGCGCCGCCCATTGGATAGGTGCGAGGGGTTGGCCGGGTTTGGATTGGACGACCCAACTCCTGGTATAATTAACGCTGTCTTAAGCGCTGCCACGCTTTATGGAACAGGCGCAACAGGTTTCGCCTTTACAATGACGCACGAGCAAGACTTCCCTACCTTTCACGGCGCAGCGCGCATGGTTCGCCGCCCGACAGGATATGTGTGAAGCGATGAACAGCGTTGCAGAACAGCGTTGGCATGGATCGTCATCCCTGGCGCGTATGGTCGCGACAGGTCAGCCCTCAACTGTCATCGCAGCGGTGCTGCTCACGGTATTGATGGTTTCATTTCGGCCGTTTCAGCCTTCTGGTGCGCAACTCGCCGGGGACGGTGGTGACATCGTCAACCAGCTCGGTTTCGGTGCGCTGGGTGGGATCGCCGTGGTGTCACTTCTGATGCTGGTGGACCGACGGGTGCTTGTTTCGCTGCTCAGCCCCTGGTGGCTATTGCTTCTGGGGTTTGTGGGTCTTGCCACCCTCAACACTCCGGTGCCGAGTGACACGATCCGTACGGTCGCCTTCTCGATCATTGGAATTGTCACGGTAGCAGCGGTCCTGACACTGCCGCGCGATGCGGATGCGTTTTCGAGTGTTCTGGCATGTGCGGGTTTTGTGATCCTCGGCCTTTCCTACTTCGGTGTTATCGCTCTGCGCGACGTGGCCGTTCATCAGGCCTATGATCTGGAAGCACAACATGCCGGCCTTTGGCGGGGCGTCTTCACACACAAGAACATCGCCGGGCCAGTAATGGCTGGTTTGGCCTTTGCCGGCCTTTATCTTTGGCGACGCGGATGGCGCTGGTCTGGGGGCTTAATGGCTCTTCTGGCGATGGTCTTTGTCTTCCACACCGGGTCCAAAACAACCACCGCCACCGTTCCGTTGGCGGGGATGCTGATCGCGTTGCCTGGCATATTTGGTCTCCGGTTTCTGGTGCCGCTCCTCGTGGTCACTGCAGTCAGTGCGCTAGCGGTCGCCACCCTCGGCATCGTCTTTATCGGCCCGGTCAGGGAGCTGGCCGCGACACTTGCGCCTGACCTGACCTACACCGGACGAACACCGGTCTGGGATTTTGCCGGCGACATGATCGCCCAGAGGCCGATCTTTGGATACGGTTTCGACAATTTCTGGCTGACAGAGCTCGTTTTCACCTCAGACCAGCCGTTCGACCGACCTTGGGATATTCGCGGCATTGTGCATGGCCACAATGGCTATATCGATATTGCTCTCGGTATGGGGCTTCCCGCCCTTGCTGTAGCTGTTTGCGCACTTCTTCTCGTGCCGCTTCGCGATTACATGCGCACACCGCATTATCGCGAAAACATCTTTCTCGCCGACTTCTTCATGATGGTGGTGACGTTCAGCATGTTCAACGCATTCCTCGAAAGCTTCTTCTTCCGCCGGACGGACCCGGTGTGGATGTTCCTCGTTCTGGGCGTCTTGGGGATGCGGCTCGTGGCACGTTTCAAGGTACCCACGCGTTCAGCGCGCTGACGAGGTCTTTCACCTTTCCGGTATCGCGTCGCATTGCCGTTGCTCGCGTCGGATGCCAGACCTTGCCTGCTGCATAACGGCGCACCATTCCATCCACGCTTGTCAGAACACATGCGCGCTCGTACATGAATTTCAGTAATTTCTGAAATTCATGTCAGGACGGCACGTTATGAACCTCCCACCCCTCCTGCAATCCTTCGTGTTGCACTTTGGAGAAATGGGCAGCCGCTGGGGCATCAACCGCACGGTGGGGCAGATTTATGCGCTGCTTTATGCGTCTTCCAAGCCTCTCTGCGCGGATGACATTGTCGATGCGCTGTCCATTTCGCGGTCCAATGTCTCCATGAGCCTGCGCGAGCTTCAGGCTTGGAATCTCGTTATCCTGAAGCATATTCCCGATGACAGGAGGGATTATTTCACGACACCGGACGATGTCTGGCAGATTCTGCGGACGCTGGCTGAAGAGCGCAAGAAGCGCGAGGTCGATCCCACGCTGTCGGTCCTCCGCGAGCTTCTGATGCAGACACCCGGCAGCGAGGAAGAGCGCCACGCCCAGGCCCGCCTCGCCGAGATGCAGACCCTCATCGAGCAGTTGACGAAGTGGTATGACGATGTGAAGCATCTGGAAACGGAGCAACTGGCGACCTTGCTGAACCTCGGTGCAAAGGTAACAAGACTGCTCGACGCCAAGGACCGCATTGTCTCGCTCGGCCGCAAGCGCACGGAGCCGAAGACGTCATGACAACGCTCGACGCCGGCATTGGAAGACGCCCCCCGCGGGCAGCCGCGCGCACCGCTGCGGTGATGCTGCAGGCGCAGCCGGGCAAGATTGCGGAAACCTTGTCTGCGCGCGGTGGGGTCAGCAGAGCTGCAGTGTTTCTTCAAGGGGCTGCATCGCTGCTCTGGCTTCCGCAGGCGGGTCTTCTGGCGCTGGCGGTCGGCGGCATTGCCGCGGGTGGCGATGCTTCAGCAGCATGGCTGCCGGCCCTTGGCATTCTTGTTCTCGGCATCGCGCGTGCGGTGATGGATGGCGCGGGCAGTCGGCTGGCATTTCGTCAGGCGCGGAGCCAGTTGAGCGTGTTGCGCAACGAGGCGGTCGCGGCCCTTGCCGAAACCTCGCCGCTCGATGCTACGCGGCCGTCATCCGGGCTTGCCGCAAGCATCCTTGCCGAGCAGGCTGAGGCCATTGTGCCCTATTTGGCCCGCTTCCGTCCGGCGCGCTTCAAGGCGATGATCGTGCCCTTGGCGATCCTTGCCTGCGTTTTGGTGTTTTCGTGGGCGGCGGCGCTGGTGCTGCTGATTGCGGCACCGCTGATCCCGATCTTCATGGCTCTGGTCGGCTGGCGCGCCAAGCAGGCAAGCGAAGAGCAACTCGCCGAGATGGGCAGCATGAATGCCTTCCTCATGGACAGGCTGCGTGGACTGACAACGATCCGCAGTTTCGAAGCCGTGGATCGCACGGCAACGCAGCTGCGAGCCAGTGCCGAAGACCTTCGAAGCCGCACAATGGCCGTGTTGCGCATTGCGTTTCTTTCCTCCGCCGTGCTGGAACTCTTTGCTGCGCTCGGGGTCGCCATGGTTGCCGTCTATGTAGGCTTTCACCTGCTTGGTGAACTGAATTTCGGCGCATGGGGCGGCAGGCTCTCTCTGGCCGAGGGGCTGTTCATCCTGCTTCTGGCGCCGTCCTTCTTCGAGCCGCTGCGCGATCTCTCCGCTGTCTGGCATGACCGGGCATCGGGCGAGGCTGCTTTCGACGCGTTGAAGAAGCTGGCAGCGTCGGGGCGAAAGACCCTCGTCGCGTCTTCCGCGAAGGGCGGACGGGTCGGAGCTGGCGGGGCGCTGTCGCTGTCCGTCGAAGGGCTTGTCTTCCGCCACGTGGAAGGGGCCGCCCCGGTCTTTCACGATTTCGACCTTGAGGTGAAGCCCGGCGAGCGCATCGCGCTTGTTGCGCCGAGCGGCGAGGGAAAATCCACACTGCTTGCGCTCATTGCGGGACTGGTCGTGCCGGAGAGCGGGACCATTCGCATCGGCGGACTGGTCGTGGATAGCGCAAATGCCACACACCTGCGCGCCTCCATCGCCTGGATCGGGCAGGATCCGCACATCTTCCCCGGCACGATCAGGAGCAATGTAACAATGGGCCGCGCCGATGTGGATCCGGCGCGTGTTTCGGCGGCGCTCGAGGCGGTAAGCCTGTCGGAACTTGCGGCTCGGCGCGGGCCGGCGATGATCGGCGAAGGCGGCTTTGGCCTTTCCGGTGGCGAGGCACTCCGGTTGGCGCTGGCGCGCGCTAGCGCGACACCGCAGGCCGGTTTGGTTCTGGCCGATGAACCGACCGCTCATCTCGACCGTGAAACCGCGCGCGAGATCACCGAAAGCCTTTTGCGCGTTAGCAGCGGCAAGACGCTGGTCGTTGCCACGCATGATCCCGTGCTTGCCGCCCGCATGGATCGCGTCATCACACTGAACGCACCCGAAACGGCAGGAGCCAGGTCATGACCGGCAATCGCAATCTTCGCGCTGTCGCTTCGCTCTTCTGGTCCGGCAACCGCAGCAGGCTTCTGGCCGGCGCACTCCTCTCGCTCGCCACCGTTTTGTGCGGCATCGCGCTTCTTGGACTCTCGGGCTGGTTCATAACTGCCACGGCCATCGCCGGGCTTTCGCTGGCGACAGCCCTCGCCTTCGATGTGTTTGCACCATCCGCCGGCATTCGCTTCCTGGCGCTCGCCCGCACGGCATCGCGCTATGGCGAACGCATCGTCACCCATGATGCAACGCTGGAAGTGCTGGCCGAACTGCGCGAAAGGCTGTTTCGCTGCTCGGCGGTCGCAGGTGCCGCGCGCGCCATGGCAGCGCGGCCTGCCCGTTTACTTTTCCGGCTAACAAACGACATCGACGCGCTGGACTCGCTTTACCTGCGCGTGCTCGTGCCGCTGTTTTCGGCAGCCGGTGCGGCTGTCGTTGCCGGTCTGGCGCTTGGGTTCATCGACATCCGGCTTGGCGTCGCTTCTTCGCTGTTCCTCCTGGCAGTCGGGCTCGGTGTGCCCACGATCGCTGCGCGCCGCGCCCAAAAGCCGGCACGCCGCCGCGCGCACGCGCTTGAGGTGCTGCGTGCGCGCAGCATTGACCTTGTGCGCGGGCAAAGCGAACTCGCCATGGCCGGGCGGATCTCCGCCCAGCGTGAGGCAATTGCCAAGGCCGATCGGCACCTGGCCGAGGCCGACGATGCGATGAACAGGACGGAAACGGGCGTCAGCATCGCACTCGGCATCGCCGGCGCGGTGCTGATCGCCGCTATTCTGGTCGCCGGCGCGGAACTCGCGAGAGCCGGGCGCATCAGCGCACCCGTCG
The DNA here is from genome assembly GCF_057196525.1 of Nitratireductor sp. ATLC21. Classification (NCBI taxonomy): domain Bacteria; kingdom Pseudomonadati; phylum Pseudomonadota; class Alphaproteobacteria; order Hyphomicrobiales; family Phyllobacteriaceae; genus Nitratireductor; species Nitratireductor sp. ATLC21. The sequence continues at coordinate 77,418 of NZ_JBXUOU010000002.1, forward strand.
CCGCACTGGCGCTGCTCATCGGCCTGACCGCGACAGAACCGTTTGCTGCCCTGCGGCGTGGTGCTGTCGAGCTTGGTCGTACGCTCTCAGCCGTCCGCCGCGTCGGCCCACGGCTGAGAGCACAAGAAAATACGCCGGCAAACAATGAGCTGGAAGCCGCGCAGACGGCGGCATATCTGACGCATGTTACCGCGGCGCATCCGGGTGCAGCCTATCCGGCGCTTGCCGGTGTTTCGCTGCAGATCGAACAGGGTGAACGCATTGCGGTGATTGGTGCGAGCGGAGCCGGCAAGTCATCGCTGCTGGCGGCTCTCGCCGGCGAGATGACGCTTGTCGATGGCGCGGTCGCCAGCCTTCCCGCAATCCTGTTTACACAGCGCACGGAGCTGTTCAGCGACACGCTGCGCGGCAATCTCGCGCTGGCCAACCCAGGGGCCAGCGAAGACGAGATGCATGCCGCGCTGGAAGCGGCAGGCCTGTCACGTTTGCTGCAACGCTTGCCGAATGGGCTCGACACCATGCTGGGCGAGGGCGGTACGGGCCTTTCCACCGGGCAGGCCCGGAGGCTTGCGCTGGCCCGGCTGTTGCTGCGGGACGCGCCGGTCTGGTTGCTCGACGAGCCCACCGAGGGGCTGGACCGTGAAACCGCCAACGACGTGATCGCGCGGGTTGGACGATTTGAGGCCGGCAGGACGCTCGTGGTGTCGACACATATCCGCCGCGAGGCGGAAGGCGCTGACCGCATTCTGCGCATGGAACGGGGCCGCCTCCTCGCCGAGGCGCGTCGCGGCACCGCTGAATACCGTTTTCTGCTCGACGGTCTGAGACCGGAATGAGCGCTTCCCCCCGACGACCAAAGGAGCCGGACAGCCGGATGGTACAATGGAACTGAACATCGTCGATCTCTCGCGGTTGCAATTCGCGATCACCGCGCTCTACCACTTTCTGTTCGTCCCGCTGACCCTCGGACTGTCGGTGCTGGTCGCCATCATGGAGACGGTTTATGTGATGACGGGCCGCACCATCTGGCGGCAGATGACGAAATTCTGGGGCACGCTCTTCGGCATCAATTTCGTGCTCGGCGTCGCCACAGGCATCGTCATGGAGTTCCAGTTCGGCATGAACTGGAGTTATTACAGCCACTATGTCGGCGATATCTTCGGTGCACCTCTGGCCATTGAGGGCCTGATGGCCTTCTTTCTGGAGGCGACCTTTGTCGGCCTGTTCTTTTTCGGCTGGGACAAACTCTCCAAGCTTGGCCACCTTGCCTCGGCATGGGCGGTCGCCATCGGCTCCAATTTCTCGGCACTCTGGATCCTGATCGCAAACGGCTGGATGCAGAACCCCGTGGGTTCAGCCTTCAATCCCCAGACCATGCGCATGGAAGTCACGGATTTTTACGCCGTGCTCATGAACCCGGTGGCGCAGGCGAAGTTCGTTCACACCGTCTCGGCCGGTTATGTCACGGCCTCGGTTTTCGTTCTGGGCGTCTCCGCCTGGTATGTGCTCAAGGGCAGGCATCTGGAGCTTGCCAAGCGCTCAATGACTGTTGCTGCTTCTTTCGGTTTGGCTGCTGCTCTCTCGGTCGTGGTGCTGGGCGATGAAAGCGGCTATCTCGCCACCGAACATCAGAAGATGAAGCTCGCCGCCGTTGAGGCCATGTGGGAGACGGAGCCGGCGCCGGCTTCCTTCACGGCGTTCGGCTTCCCGGACCAGGAAGCACGCGAAACGCACTATGCCGTACACATCCCCTGGGTGATGGGCATCATCGCGACGCGCTCGCTTGATACGCAGATCCCGGGCATCGATGAGCTGGTCGAACACGCGGAAGAGCGCATCAGAAACGGCATCATCGCCTATGATGCCCTGCAGAAAATCCGCGCCGCCGGCAGCACGGATGCCATTCCCGATGATGTGAAAAATGCATTTGAAGAAAGCGGCGCGGACCTCGGATACGCGCTGCTTCTGAAGCCCTATCTCGACGATCCGCGTGAAGCGACGGACGCGCAGATAACCCAGGCGGCAAACGACACGGTTCCAAACGTGCCGACGCTGTTCTGGACCTTCCGCATCATGGTTGGTCTGGGCTTCTTCTTCATCCTGTTGATGGGAGTGTTCTTCTATCTGTCGGCGCGGCACAGGCTGGATCGCTATCCATTCCTCCTGCGCATCGCGGTCTTTGCCATCCCGCTTCCGTGGATCGCCGCCGAATGCGGCTGGATCGTCGCGGAGTTCGGGCGTCAGCCATGGATTATCGAGGGCGTTCTGCCCACGGCCGTGGCGGTATCGAACCTTGGCGCTTCCACGGTGCTGATGACGATCATCGGCTTCTCGCTGATCTACACCGTGCTCTTCATCGTCGAAATGACGCTGATGCTGCGCGCCATTCGCAAGGGGCCTGAACCAGACGAAGAGCCCGAGGCCGAGTTCGGCCCGCGTGCTTTCGTTCCGGCGGAGTAAGAACAATGATCCTGCACACTCTTATCGACTATGAAACGCTGCGTGTGATTTGGTGGGGGCTGCTCGGCGTGTTGCTGATCGGCTTTGCCGTCACAGACGGTTTCGACCTTGGGACCGGAACGCTCCTGCCCTTCGTGGCGAAGACCGACACGGAGCGCCGCGTCGTGATCAATGCCGTCGGCCCCGTCTGGGAAGGCAATCAGGTCTGGCTGATCCTGGGAGGCGGCGCCATCTTTGCGGCCTGGCCGCCGCTTTATGCGGTGTCCTTCTCGGGCTTCTATCTTGCCATGTTCGCCGTGGTCTTCGCGCTCATCCTGCGTCCCGTGGCGTTCAAATATCGGTCGAAGCGCGAGAACCCCGCCTGGCGAACCACCTGGGACTGGGCGCTGTTCATTGGCGGTTTCGTGCCGGCGCTGATCTTCGGCGTTGCGGTTGGCAATGTCCTGCAGGGGGTGCCGTTCCGGCTCGAGAATGACCTGCGGATATTCTACGAAGGCACGACATTGTTCGAGCTGCTTAACCCGTTTGCGCTCCTGTGCGGTCTTCTCTCGGTGGCGATGCTCATCATGCATGGCGCATCCTGGCTGATGGTGAAGACCGAGGGACCCGTTGCCGCGCGCAGCCGCACATTCGGCAGCATTGCTGCCATTGCAACGATCGTGATTTTTGCGCTCGGGGGGCTCTGGCTTTGGGCAGGCATCGATGGGTTCCGCATCACCAGCGCCATCGTTACCGACGGTCCGTCCAACCCTCTTGCCAAGACCGTGGAGCAGGCTGGCGGCGCCTGGTTCGACAATTACGCGGCCCATCCATGGATGATGATCGCACCGGCCCTCGGTTTTGTCGGCGCGGCCCTCGCGCTCGTTCTGTTCCGCGCGCGGCGTGAGGTGCCGACCCTGCTTGCCAGCGCGATGTCGATCATCGGCATCATCTCCACGGTGGGGCTGTCGATGTTCCCGTTCATCCTGCCGTCTTCCATCGCACCGGGAGCCAGTCTGACGGTGTGGGACGCCTCGTCGAGCCACCTGACCCTGTTCATCATGCTGGTTGTGACGGCGTTTTTCATTCCCTTGATCGTCGCCTACACGAGCTGGGTCTACAGGGTGCTGTGGGGCAAGGTCGACAAGAACGAAATCGAGCAAGGCAAAGGGCACGCTTACTGAGCGTTGCCGTGAGACAAAAGGAGTTCACGACATGTGGTATTTTGCATGGTTGCTTGGCTTCCCACTCGCCGCAGCTTTCGCTGTGCTCAACGCGATGTGGTATGAGCTGATGGACGACGCGGCGAAGAAAAAAGAAGCCAAAACGCAATGAACCGCCAGACGCCGGCCTCGCGCCGGCGTTTTGCACTCTGCGCTCAGCCGGCGATCTGTCCGCCTGCCGGGCGTTTCATGATCACTTCGCGGTGCGGATAGGGGATCTCGATCCCGTTTTCCTTCAGCGTGTCCCAAAGCGCGAGCAACACTTTGCCGCGCACATTGGTGAGCCCCTGCTGTGGATCGCGGATCCAGAAGCGCAGCACGAAATCGAGCGAGGATTCACCGAACCCCGTCAGCCAGCAGACCGGCCTCCGGTCCGCGTCCACACGGCCGACACTCATGGCCGCTTCGATGGCAAGGGCCGAAACCTGATGCGGGTCGGCCTCGTAGGAAACGCCAAACGGCACGTCGAGGCGCACCATCTCGTCGCTGAACGACCAGTTGATCACCTGCTGGGTGATGAAATCCTCGTTTGGAATGAGATATTCGCGACCGTCGCGGGTGATGACGGACACGAACCGCGCCCTGAGCTCGCGGATCCAGCCGAATGTATCGCCGAGCGTGATCGTGTCGCCCGGTTTGATGGACTTGTCGAGCAGGATGATGATGCCCGAGATGAAGTTGGAAACGACCTTCTGCAGACCGAAGCCAAGCCCCACGCCGACTGCGCCGGAAAAGACGGTGAGAGCGGTCAGGTCCACACCGACGGTGGATAGCGCGATAGCGCCGGCGGCGATGACAAGACCGATCTTGACCAACTTGCCCAGTAGCACGCGGATGGATGGGGTGAGCTCGTCGGATCGTTGAACACGCTCATCGAAATAATTGCCAAGTGCGATGGCGAGCCAGACCGTGCCCGTGAGAAGCACGGCCGCTTTGAGCAGCACCAATGCGCTCAAACGGGTCGTGCCGAGTGGCAGGGCCAGCGTGTCAAGAAATGCGGCTGCCTCGTCGTCAATGCCGAGAATGACAATGGCCGCATAGGTCCACGCGATCCAGCCGATGGTTCTGGCAAGCAGCCGGTTGCGGATGATGCGCGACACCACCGAGGTGAAAAGCCAGGCGAGCGAGAGCGAGAGGGCAAGCGAGAGCAGCAGGGTCCGGCTCGGCCAGGTGAGCGAGCGCAACACCGTCAGCACCACGAAAAGCAGGATAACAAACAGGATCCAGTCGGTGCGCCGCATCAGCGCCACGATGACGCGCAGGAGACCCTGATGGCCCTTGATGCGCCGAGCGCGCGCTTCAAGGCTGTTTTCCAATCTGCGTGACGCCAGCTTTGCGACAATGAACAACAGCCCAATGATCGCGAGCTGGTACAAGGTCCAGGGATTGGCGAGATTGACGAGCTTGGCTTGTACCCAATTCGCAATCTCGATCAGAAGGTCCACGAACGCCATCCCTGCAGTGTAGAGCAAATTCTGTCGGTGTGGAAACAGAGCGCGCCGCAAAACTGCGGCTAAAACAATCAGATGGCGTTATGGTGCCAAAACGCATTGTCGCGTGGCCGGGGCCTGTCATGATCCAAAAGGGGACATCGGACGAAGCGCTGTTGCTGGGGATAGACACCGGCGGCACCTACACAGATGCTATTCTGTTCTGCGAGCGATTGGGCGTTGTCGGCAAGGCGAAAGCGTTGACGACACGGCACGATCTGGCAGAAGGCATCGCGGGTGCTGTTGATGCCGTGCTGGCGAAGGCGTCCGCACCTGTGCGCCGGATTGGCCTCGTCTCTATGTCGACCACCCTCGCCACCAACGCGCTGGTGGAAGGTCAGGGCGGCCGCGTCGCGCTGGTGATGGTCGGGTTCTCGGAAACCGATCTTACCCACGCGGGATTGCGCAATGCACTGCGGTCGGACCCGGTAATATTTTTACCGGGCGGACATGACGTGCACGGCAATGAAACGCCGCTGGAGATGGGGCGGCTTGAAGCTCAAATTGATGCGCTGGCAAAAAATGTGACGGCCTTTGCCGTCTGTGCCTATTTCGCGGTACGCAACCCTGCTCATGAGATTGCTGTCAGGGACTTCATCCGTGCTCGCACCGATCTGCCGGTCACGATCAGTCATGAGCTTTCCGCCCAGCTTGGCGGCCCACGCCGCGCGCTGACAACCCTTCTCAATGCGCGGCTCATCGCATTGATCGATCGCCTTGTGGTTGCCACTGAGAGTTTTCTCAAACAGCGTGGCATTCGCTCGCCGCTGATGGTGGTGCGGGGAGATGGCGCGCTCGTTTCGGCGGAGTTCGCCCGCAGCAGGCCCATCGAGACCATCCTGTCCGGCCCGGCTGCCAGTCTGGTCGGCGCGCGGTACCTGACAGGGCTCGACCGCGCCATCGTTTCCGATATCGGTGGTACGACCACTGACATTGCCGTCCTCGAAAACGGTCAGCCACGCATCGATCCGCAGGGGGCGACTGTGGGCGGTCATCGCACCATGGTCGAGGCGGTGGCAATGCGCACGTTCGGGCTTGGCGGAGATTCCGAAGTGAGCATCGAGGAGGGCGGGTTGAGCGGTCGCCTTGTGCTCGGACCACGTCGGTTGATCCCTTTATCACTGGCCGCCCATCTTCATCGAGAGCAGATCCTCAATGTTCTCCAGAAGCAGCAGAGCAGATCTCTCACCAACCGTCTGGATGGGCGGTTCGTGTGCCAGAGTGGTATGCCGGCGCGTCACGCGGCGGGCCTCTCGCAGAACGAGGGTGCCCTCTATGCTCGGTTGGGGCAACAGCCGGTCGCGCTGGAAACAGTCCTTCATTCGAGCGCACAGCTGGCGCCGCTCAACCGCCTCGTCGCGCGTGGTCTTGTCTCCTTGATCGGCTTTACTCCGACCGATGCCGCCCACGTTCTTGGGCAGCAGACCGGATGGGATGCGGAGGCGGCGCGTCTTGGCGCAGCGCTCTTCGCCAGACGACGCGATGGCAGCGGGCAGCCGCTCGCATTGGATGCGGATGCCTTCTGCGAACGTGTGCTGGCGCTTCTTGCGCGCCGCTCTGCCGAAGCTGTTCTTGAAACGGCTTTATGTGAGGCCGGACTCGACGGCAGATCGCTCATCGAGCACGAGCTTTTACGCCGGGCGCTCGATGGGGAGCAGAGCGTTGCGCGTTTCCAGGTTTCGCTCGACCGTCCCGTAATCGGCTTGGGAGCCTCTGCACCCTTGCATTACTCTGGGCTGGGAAAATTGCTCCGCGGGGATTGTGTGCTGCCAGAGCATGCAGATGTGGCCAATGCCATTGGCGCTGTTGTTGGCCGTGTGAGTGTGAGATGCGAAGCGCATATCGGGCAACCGCGAGAAGGCGTCTACCGGGTGCGCGTTGCGGAAGAATTGCATGATTTTGCAGATGAGGAAGAGGCAATGGCCTTTGCCGAGCAGGTGCTGAAGCGCGATCTGCGCGACAGGGCACGTGGAGCGGGCGCTGAACAGGCCGAAGTGCACGTCACCCGAGAGGTCAATGCAGTTGATGTCGAGGGCGTGCGTCGGTTTCTGGAAGCGCGGATTGTCGCGCTGGCCTCTGGGCGTCCGCGAATGACACGCAACCGCGTCTGAGATTGAAACTTCTTTCGCCATCCGGCGAATTGACCCCGTGCCGCTGGCGTGGTGAAAGCAGTGCATCATGTCTGACATCGGGAAGAGGAGTGTCCGCCAAATGGAAAATCGCGTTGAGCTTCATGGGTTGAAGGTTGCGGAAGAGCTGCGCGATTTCGCCGTAGAAGAGGCACTGCCCGGCACGGGTGTAGACCCCGACATATTCTGGAAGGCGCTTTCGGATATCCTCCGCGATCTGGCGCCGAAAAACCGTGCGCTGCTGGCCAAGCGCGACGCGCTGCAGGAAAAGATTGACGCCTGGTACAGGGAAAACGGCGCACCTGCCGATCAGGAAGCCTATCAGGCCTTCCTGCGCGAGATCGGCTATTTGTTGCCGGAAGGTGACGCCTTCTCCGTCTCAACACAAAATGTCGATCCGGAAATCGCCAGCGTCGCCGGTCCCCAACTCGTCGTGCCGGTTATGAATGCGCGCTATGCGCTCAACGCGGCCAATGCGCGCTGGGGCTCGCTCTACGATGCGCTTTACGGCACGGACGCCATTTCCGAGGAGGACGGCGCGGAAAAGGGCAAGGGCTACAATCCGAAGCGCGGCGAAAAGGTCATCGCCTGGGCGCGCGCCTTCCTCGATGGCAGCGCGCCGCTCGATGGTGTTTCCTGGACTGAAATTACCGGGCTTTCGGTTGTCGACGGTCAGCTTGTGGCGAAGACCGATGGCGGTGAAGCGCGCCTGAAGGATGCTTCGAAATTCGTCGGCTATCGGGGTGGGGCCGATCAGCCGACCGCCGTTCTGCTCGCCACCAATGGCATGCATGCGGAGGTCGTGATCGACCGCAACCACCCGATTGGCAAGACCGACAAGGCGGGCATTGCCGATGTGGTGCTGGAATCGGCTCTGACCACGATCCAGGATTGCGAGGATTCCGTTGCCGCCGTGGATGCCGAAGACAAGGTTGTCGTCTATCGCAACTGGCTCGGCCTGATGAAGGGTGATCTCGAAGAGCAGGTAACGAAGGGCGACAAGACCTTCACCCGCCGCCTGAACCCCGATCGTGAATACATCGCGCCCGATGGCGGCACGCTCAGGCTGCCCGGCCGTTCGCTGATGCTGGTGCGCAATGTCGGTCACCTGATGACCAATCCGGCCATTCTCGACGCCGATGGCAACGAGGTGCCGGAAGGCATCATGGACGCGCTCTTCACCGCCGCCATCGCGCTGCACGATGTCGGGCCGAATGGCCGCCGCATGAACAGCCGTACGGGCTCCATGTATGTGGTGAAGCCGAAGATGCACGGGCCTGAAGAGGTGGCCTTCGCGGTGGAACTGTTCGGCCGCGTCGAGAAAGCACTCGGCATGGCGCCCAACACCATCAAGATGGGCATTATGGACGAGGAGCGGCGCACCACGGTGAACCTCAAGGAGTGCATCCGCGCCGCGCGCGAGCGGGTGGTCTTCATCAACACCGGCTTTCTCGACCGCACGGGCGACGAGATCCACACCTCCATGGAAGCCGGCCCGATGATCCGCAAGGGCGACATGAAGCAGGCCGCCTGGATCTCGGCCTATGAGAACTGGAATGTCGATATCGGCCTTGAGTGTGGTCTTTCCGGCCACGCCCAGATCGGCAAGGGCATGTGGGCCATGCCCGATCTGATGGCGGCGATGCTGGAGCAGAAGATTGGCCATCCGAAGGCCGGTGCCAACACGGCATGGGTGCCGTCACCCACGGCGGCCACCCTCCACGCCACGCATTATCATCAGGTGGATGTGCATGCGATGCAGGCGGAACTCAAGAGCCGCAAGCGCGCAGCGCTTTCCGATATTCTCTCTGTGCCGGTCGCCACGCGGCCCAACTGGACGCCGGAGGAAATCCAGAAGGAGCTCGACAACAACGCGCAGGGCATTCTGGGCTATGTGGTGCGCTGGATCGATCAGGGCGTCGGCTGCTCCAAGGTGCCGGACATCAACGATGTGGGCCTGATGGAAGACCGCGCGACGCTGCGCATTTCCGCCCAGCACATGGCAAATTGGCTGCATCATGGCGTCGCCAGCAAAGAGCAGGTCATGGAAACGATGAAGCGCATGGCGGCGGTCGTCGACCGGCAGAATGCCGGCGATCCGCTCTATCGCCCGATGGCGCCGGATTTCGACAATTCCATTGCCTTTCAGGCGGCCTGCGACCTTGTGTTCAAGGGGCGGGAACAGCCCAATGGCTACACCGAGCCGGTTCTGCATGCACGCCGCCTTGAACTCAAGGCGCAAGACAGTGCAAGTAGAGCATCATGACCCGCTGATGGCGCATCGGATTCGCCGGCGGTAACAACAACAGGTCGCCGGACTGTGCCTGAATGAAGATTCTTGCAATCGATACCGCAGCGGCGCTCTGCGCCGCCTGCGTTCTTGAAACCGATACGGATGAAGAGCTCAGTCGGTACGTGCTGGACCTGGGCAAGGGGCATGCCGAACACGTCATGTCCGTCATCGAAGGCGCGCTGAAGACTGCCGGTCTCAGCTATGACGCACTTGGCGCCGTGGCCGTTTCCGTTGGGCCGGGGTCGTTCACCGGTGTGCGGGTCGGCGTATCCGTCGCACGCGGTCTGGCGCTTGCGCTCAATGTACCGGCCATTGGCGTTTCCACGCTGGAAGCACTTGGCGCGGAAGCGCGCGAGACGTTTCCCGGGCGTGCCCTCCTCGTTGCGCTGGGGCAGCGCGCACCAAATCTCTTCGCCGCAGGCTTCGACAGTGAAGGACGCCTTCTCCTCGAACCTCAGAGCCAGTCAGCGGAGCGGCTGGCCGAATGGGCCTTTGCCGAGAATGCAGTCGTCTACGGCGTCGCCGCAGAGCTTGTGGCCGCGGCGGGCTCGCCGGCGCTCGACATCCAGCCAGCCGGCGCGACAGCGGATATTCTGACCTTCGCCCGGCTGGCGGCCGCGAAGGGGGCGGGCAGCGAGCCGCCGAAGCCGCTCTATCTGCGCGCACCCGACGCTGCCCCGCAGCGGAATTTCGCGCTCCCGCGAAAGGAAGGCTGATGGCGCTCTTTCCGAGAAAGCGAGAGTTTGTCGTGCGACCGCTGGAGGTCGCGGACAGCCTGGTTTTGGCCGACATGCACGCCGAAGATTTTGCTCGACCGTGGAGCGATGCGGAGTTTGAAGCGCTCCTCACACAGGAGGGCGTGTTCGGTTTCGCGGTTTCCGAAATCGGCAGAAGGCCGCCGCAGCTTGCCGGGTTCGTGCTTGCGCGGCAGGCGGCGGATGAAGGCGAGATCCTCACCATTCTTGTCGCCCGCAATCAGCGCCGCCACGGGCTTGGCCGACAATTGATGGATGCCGTGCTATTCAAGATGCATGGCGACAGGGCAGCGGCACTTTTTCTAGAGGTGGACGAAACCAACATGCCTGCCATCGCGCTCTACCGTCGCCTCGGCTTCCGGCAGGTCGGAGGGCGGCCCGACTATTATCGCGATGCGAACGGCAGGCCTACAAGTGCGCTGGTGATGCGCCGCGACCTGCGGTAGCCTGCAACCTGATGTTCAGCACATTACATTTCCTCATCGCAATCGTCATTGTCGCGGTCTACACACTGCCGCTCATGGTGGTGCAGGAGATTGCGCTCAGAACCGGATTGTTCAGTGACCGCATCGTGCCGCGCCTCTGGCACAGGCTCACCCTGCGTGTCCTCGGTGTGCGCGTGCGTATGGAAGGGTGTCCGTCGCGGGCGCGCCCGCAGATGATCGTCGCCAACCATGTCTCCTGGCTCGATATTCTGGTGCTTGGCTCGCTTGATGGCGTGCACTTCATCGCCAAGTCGGAAATGCGCAGCTGGCCGATCCTCGGCACATTCGCGCGCCAGCAGCGGTCCGTCTTCGTCGAACGCGAGCGCCGCCGCACCTCGCCGGAGCAGGCGCGGGAGATCGCCGAACGGCTTTCCGACGGGGATCCGATGGTGCTTTTTGCCGAGGGCACGACCGGTGATGGCAACAAGGTCTTGCCATTCAAGAGCACGCTTTTCGGCGCAGCGCAGCTTGCTCTCGGGGAGGATAAGAGCGGGCAGGTGACAATCCAGCCTGCAGCCATCGTCTACCTGGCAAGCCACGGGTTGAAGCTGGACCGGCGCGAACGCTCGACCATTTCATGGATCGGCGACCTGGATCTGGTGCCCCATCTCCGTCTTGTCCTTGCCGCGCGGCCTCTCGATGTGGAGGTCCGATTTGGATCGCCTCTCCCATTCTCTGCCGCAGGCGAGCGGAAAAAAATCGCGCGTGAAGCGGAAGACCAGGTCCGCGCAATGCTCGTGCAGGCGCTGCGGTCGTAAGCCGCAGCGCCCGAAATATCTGGTAGCAAGATAGCTGCGCTTATTGAACGGAAGCGACGGCGCGCTCGATCAGTTCGGCAACCTCGTTCGGGTGGCTCATCTGAACAAGATGCCCGGCGGCGATCTCGATCGTTTGCGCGCCCGAGCGCTCGGACATCCATTTTTGCAGCTCCGGTGAGACCGTGCGATCCAGCGTCGCAACAGCCGACCAGGCTGGCAGGTCATGCCATGCTGCTATTTTTGCCGTCTCGGTCATGATCTCAGCGTTCGCCGCAGCCTGCGCCCTGACCGTATAGGCTGCGTCCGCAGGTGAAATCCCGTTTGCCACGTCCTTCAGCCAGACGTTGTGTTTCACGGTAAAGTAGCCGTCCTCCGAGATCGTCAAAGCATCTGCGGCCATGGCAGATGGCATCGACGCATTCAACGATGCAAGGCTGTCGCCGACCTCAGGCTGGAATGCGGCGACATAAACAAGCGCTTTTGCAGCCGGGTCCTGAGCGGCCTGGGTGATGACCATTCCGCCGTAGGAATGGCCGACAAGAACCACCGGCCCCTCTACCAGTTTGATGGCGCGCCGTGTTGCCGACACATCGTCCGACATGGACGTGAAGGGCAGTTGCACAATCCTTGCCTCCAGCCCCTTTTCCACGAGCTTTTCCAGAACGGGACGCCAGGCGGCCCCTTCCATCCCGATGCCGGGGACAAGAAGCACCTTTGGGGTGTCGGCCAGCGTTGGAGAAGCGGTCATCACGGCAAGCGCGACCATGGCGGTCTTTAGAAGTTTCATGGGACACATCCTTTCGCAAAATTGTCTGCGTGCTGGATAGAAGTCCCGCGCAAAGAGCACTACACTGATAAATCTGATATGGTTATTCATATGAGATGATAAATGGATCGCCAGGATCTGTCCGCTCTGATCGTGTTGAAAGCCGTGGCGGAAGCGGGAAGCTTCACGCGGGCCTCTCGACAACTCAACCGGGCGCAATCAGGTGTCAGCCAGACGATCCGGGAGCTCGAGGCCCGGCTTGGCATCGCGCTTCTGGCGCGCACCACACGCAGTGTGCGCCTCACGGAGGCCGGGAGCAGGCTTCTCGAAGATGTCGGCCCGGCGCTGATGCAGATATCCGACAGTCTCACGCGCGCAAAGAGTGGAGCCACCGAGCCAGCGGGCACGGTGCGCATAACCACGTTGGAACATCCCGGACAGACCATTCTCGTTCCGGCAATCGCCGAACTTCAGAAACGTTATCCTGCAGTCGAGGTCGACCTGCATGTGAGTGACCGGCTTACAGATATCGTGAATGGCGGTTTCGATGCCGGTGTTCGATTGGCGGGTCATCTGGAAAAGGACATGGCAGCGCTCCCCATCAGCCCCGATCTCCGTGGCGTGGTGGTGGGATCGCCTCGCTATTTCGAACGCCATGGAAAGCCACGCGAGCTCGAGGATCTGAGACGTCATGATTGCATCAATTATCGGCTCGCCACACATGGGGTTCGCTATCGGTGGCTGTTTCAAAAATCAGGTAGGCCGATAGAGGTTGCCGTGTCGGGTACGCTCACCGTCAATGGGACGGCGGTTCTGCTTGAAGCGGTGCGCCGTGGCATAGGCCTCGGATATGTGTTCGAGCCGCTGGCTGCAGCGGATTTGGCGGAAGGGACCCTTGAAACCTGTCTCGAACCCTATGCGCCATCCTGGAGCCGTTATCACCTTTACTATCCTGACCGGCGCCAGAAATCTCCCGCATTGAAGGCGTTTATCGAGGTGCTTCGGCGACACAGGCGCGCCACATGGCAAAAACCGTCTGTTTTTTGACATGCAAAAGCGTTAGGAAGCGCGGTATGGAACAGAATTCTTTGCATCATTCCGGCGCAGCCGCTTCCGATGGAGAGGCCGTCGCCGCCCCTGCAGCCAACAAGAAGGTTTTCGTGAAAACCTATGGCTGCCAGATGAATGTCTACGATTCGCAGCGCATGTCCGATGCGCTGGCAGCCGACGGCTATGCGCCAACGGAGCAGATCGAAGAGGCGGACCTCGTTCTTCTCAACACCTGCCACATCCGCGAAAAGGCGGCGGAGAAGGTGTATTCCGAGCTCGGCCGCATTCGCCAGCTCAAGGAAGAGCGCAGCCAGGCCGGCCGCGAAATGGTGATTGGCGTGGCCGGATGCGTGGCACAGGCCGAGGGGCAGGAGATTCTCCGCCGTGCGCCTGCCGTGGATCTGGTGATCGGGCCGCAGACCTATCACCGCCTGCCCAAGGTGGTGAAGCGGGCGCTCGGCGGTGAAAAGATCGTCGAGACCGAATACGCCATCGAGGACAAGTTCGAGCATCTGCCGCAGCCACAGAAACGCGTGGTGCGCAATCGCGGCGTGACGGCATTCCTCACTGTTCAGGAAGGCTGCGACAAGTTCTGCACCTTCTGCGTCGTGCCCTATACGCGTGGTTCGGAAATCTCGCGCCCCGTGGCGCAGATCGTCGCCGAGGCGGAGCGCCTGGCCGAGGGCGGCGTGCGCGAAGTGACGCTGCTGGGGCAGAACGTCAACGCCTGGCATGGCGAGGGTGCCGATGGACGCGAATGGGGGCTTGGCGAGCTTCTGTTCCGGCTGGCGGAAATCCCCGGTCTCGACCGTCTACGCTACACGACCAGCCATCCGCGTGACATGGACGACGCGCTGATCGCCGCCCACCGCGATCTGCCCAAACTGATGCCTTATCTCCACCTTCCGGTGCAGTCCGGTTCCGACCGCATCCTGAAAGCAATGAACCGCAAGCACACGGGCGATGATTACCGGCGGCTGATCGACCGCATCCGCAACGCGCGGCCAGACATCGCCATGTCGGGCGATTTCATCGTCGGTTTTCCCGGTGAGACCGACGCTGATTTCGAGGACACGATGCAGCTGATCCGCGACGTGACCTATGCGCAGGCGTTCTCGTTCAAATATTCGCCCCGTCCGGGCACGCCGGGGGCGGATCTGGGCGATCAGGTGCCCGAAACGGTCAAGGATGAGCGGCTTCAGGCGCTGCAGGCACTGCTTGTCGAACAGCAGCGCACTTTCGTTCAGAGCTTGGTCGGCAGCGAGATGGATGTGCTTCTGGAAAAGCCCGGCCGTCAGCCGGGGCAGCGTGTTGGCCGTTCGCCTTGGCTTCAGCCTGTGATTCTTGATGAAAAAGCGGGCGAAATCGGTGACATTATTCATGTTCGAATCACGCAGGCCGGCCCAAACAGCCTGTTTGCAGAGCCGGTGTCGTAAAGGAGAGGCGTTTGACCGCCAGCACTGAGTTGAAGAACATGCCCTCCGGGGCCTCCGACATGGCACATATCGTGCTGACCTTCGATGACAACAAGCTGGCCAGCGCCCTTTACGGGCCCTTTGACGAAAATCTGGCCCAGATCGAGCAGCGGCTCGGCGTCGATATTCGCTCCAAGGGCAATCAGCTCACCGTCAAGGGGGAGAGCGTTGCCGCCGCACAGGCGCGCCGCGCACTCGATTATCTCTACGATCTCCTTCAAAAGGGGACAGAGCTTGCCCCCTCCGATGTGGATGGCGCCGTACGGCTGGCCATCGCCGCCGATGAGCAGCTCACCTTTCCGACCATGGAAAGCAAGGGAAAGCTCGCCGCCGCGCAGATTTCCACGCGCAAGCGCACCGTGCATGCGCGCTCGGCCAATCAGGACGCCTATATGCGGGCGCTTGAGCGCTCGGAGCTGGTGTTTGGCATCGGTCCCGCGGGTACGGGCAAGACCTTCCTTGCGGTGGCCTACGCTGCCATGCTTCTGGAGCGCGGTGCGGTGGACCGCATCATTTTGTCGCGGCCGGCGGTCGAGGCCGGCGAGCGGCTGGGCTTTCTGCCGGGTGACATGCGCGAGAAGGTCGATCCCTATCTGCGCCCGCTCTATGACGCGCTTTACGACATGATCCCGGCGGAGAAGGTCGAGCGCGCTCTTGCGGCCGACGTGATCGAAATCGCGCCGCTTGCATTCATGCGCGGACGCACGCTGGCCAATTCGGTGGTGATCCTCGATGAGGCGCAGAACACCACGCCGATGCAGATGAAGATGTTTTTGACGCGGCTTGGCGAGAACGCCCGCATGATCGTCACCGGCGACCCGAGCCAGATCGACCTCCCGCCCAACACGAAATCGGGCCTGGTCGAAGCGCTTGAGGTGCTGGGAGATGTGCCCGGCATCGTCACCGTCCGCTTCGACGAGAAGGATGTGGTGCGCCATCCATTGGTGGCTGCGATTGTCCGGGCCTATGACAGGAAGGCGCGGGGCTGATCCGCGCAGGCTGATGGACGATATTCCTCCTGCCGGTGAAAAGCCGGAAATCGTTGTGGACGTCGCTATCGAGGCGGGTAGCTGGGCATCGGAAACTGCGCTTCAGGCACTGGCCGAGCGAGCCATTCGCGCCGCCGTATCCGTGATTGGATCTGAGCCGGATGAGGGCGGTGCGATCAGCCTGCTCTTCACCGGCGACGCTGAAATCCAGGTGCTGAACCGGGAATGGCGCGGCAAGAACAAGCCCACCAATGTACTTTCCTTTCCAGCGCCTGAGATGATCAATTCGGGAGATGAATTGCAGCCCCTTGGTGACATTATCCTGGCGTATGAGACCGTCGCGCGGGAAGCAGCAGAAGAGGGCAAGCAGTTTGATCATCATCTGACGCATCTGATCGTTCATGGTTTTTTGCATATCATGGGATATGACCACGAGACCGATGAAGAGGCTGAAGAAATGGAAGAATTGGAGCGCAAAGCGCTGCGAACACTTGCCATTTCCGATCCCTATGCATAACTGAAAGGCTCAATTGAACAGACGGCCATGACAGAGAACACGATGATCGCGACGGGGGACATGCCCGCCAGCGAGACAAAGTCCCCCGAGGAGGGGGAGGAGGGGTCTAGTAGGCCTCCCCAACGAAACACCGGCAACCGCCAGTCCCTTTGGGAGAGAATGATGGCAGCGCTGGGCATTCGAAATGGTTCCTCGCTGCGCGACGATCTCGCGGACGCGCTGGACGAACACACACACGATACGGCGGCCTTTTCCCCTGGTGAAAGGGCCATGCTCAAGAACATTCTTCGACTGCGAGAACTGCGTGTCGAGGATGTTATGGTGCCGCGCGCCGATATCGAGGCAGTGGATCTCAATACAACGCTTGGCGAACTTTTGAATGCGTTCGAGCGGTCGGGACATTCCCGCATGCCGGTGTACGGCGAGACGCTCGACGATCCACGTGGCATGGTGCACATCCGCGATGTGGTAACCCACATCACCAAGACGGCAAGAGCCAAACGAGGCCGGGCGAGAAAAACGCCTGAACCGGCAGCGTTTGATCTAGGTAAGGTGGATCTCGACCGCTCTATCGGGGAACTCAGCCTCCCCCGTTCCATTCTTTTTGTGCCCCCTTCCATGCTCGCATCGGATTTGATGGCGCGCATGCAGGCTTCACGCACGCAAATGGCTCTCGTGATCGATGAATATGGGGGAACCGACGGACTCGTTTCGCTGGAAGACATTGTTGAAATGGTCGTCGGCGATATCGAAGATGAGCACGACGATGACGCGCCCCTGATCGAGCAGGTTGGCGAGGATGTTTTCGTTGTGGATGCCAAAGCGGAGATCGAAGACGTGGCCGAAGTGATCGGCGACGATTTTCATGCTGAAGAGCATTCTGAAGACGTGGACACGATTGGCGGCGTGATTTTCAATGTTCTGGGGCGGGTCCCGGCACGAGGCGAGGTGGTTCAGGCCATTCCCGGATTTGAATTTCAGGTCATGGATGCTGACCCGCGCCGGGTAAAGCGTGTGCGCATCGTGCATAATCGGGCGTCTGAACGTCGGAGAAGATCGCTGCGAGCCGGCGACAATTTGTAGCTCCTGACTTCCAAACCCGCGATACGGTTTCAAAGCGCGGCAAACTGCTGATACTGCTTGTCGTGTGATTCGGGTTTCGCGGATGGGTGCATGGAGAGCCTTGCCGGACGGGTTGTGTTGCTGAGTGGATGGCGCCGGTCGCTCGTCGCCTTTCTCGCGGGCGGGTTTGCGTCGCTGGCGCAACCGCCATTTGACTTTTTCGCTGCCTGCTTTGTGTCCTTTCCCGTCCTGGTTTGGCTGCTGGACGGCGCGGTCGGTGAGGGGCGCGGCCTGCGTTCGCTTGTAATTCCAGCGTTTAAGACGGGTTGGTGGTTCGGATTCGGATATTTTATGCTTGGGCTCTGGTGGATCGGCAATGCATTGCTGGTAGACGCCGGAAATTTTGCTTGGGCTGTTCCTCTTGCAATTGTTGGATTGCCTGCTTTTCTTTCGATATTCTACGCAGTTTCTGCGGTTTTCGCACGCTTGTTCTGGCATGATGGAATTCTGAGGATAATTTCTCTTGCATTCTTTTTTGGTGTTGCTGAATCGATAAGAGGGATAATCTTCACGGGATTTCCTTGGGGCGCGATCGGCTATGCCGCCATGCCCACCCTCCTGAGTATGCAGTCGGCTAAGGTATTTGGGCTGGCAGGTATGAACTTCTTGGCAGTCCTGGTGTTTTCAATGCCAGCCTTGCTGGGGACACGTCGGCATCTTCTGATTGGCAGTATTACGGCTATCGGTTTGGTCTCAATACAGTTTGCTTATGGTTATCTAAGTCTTTCGAGAGAAGTTAAGGCTAATGATTTTTTGTCGGTACGCATCGTTCAGCCGTCCATCAAGCAGACCGAGAAATGGGATTCTTCAGAACAAACACGCATCTTCAACATCCTGCTGGACCTTACCCAGCGTCAGGTCGCGAGTGGGACGGAGAAGCCCGAGCTGATCGTCTGGCCGGAAACAGCCGTTCCATTTCTGTTCACTGAGCGGCCTGAAGCCTTGGTTCAGCTTGGCGAAGCGCTGGACGAGGGGCAACTGCTTCTGACCGGAGCCGTTCGGGCTGAGGGCGATGATGGTCTGGGAAGAACCCGCTATTACAATTCGGTTGTTGCAATCGCTCAGGACGGAACGATCGTTGACGCTGTCGACAAGGTCCATCTCGTTCCTTTTGGCGAGTATGTACCGTTTGCCAACCTGTTGAATAACATGGGTATTGAAGAAATCGTGCAGTCGGCAGGGCCGTTCACGGCGGGTGGCGCGCGCCGCCCTATCAACCTTGCCGAGGGCGTTCGTGTGATGCCTTTCATATGCTACGAAATCATTTTCCCGCACTTGGTCTCTGCGGTAGCGGATCAGTCGGATGTTCTTCTCAATCTCACGAATGATGCCTGGTTTGGGATGACACCCGGCCCATATCAGCATTTTAGACAGGCCCGCATACGCGCTGTTGAAAACGGCCGTCCGCTGCTGCGCGCGGCCAACGCCGGGATCTCCGCTGTGATCGACTCTTCAGGCCGCATTCTCGATGCTTTTGACCTCAATGTTGTGGGTAGCCTGGACGTCCAAGTGCCTATTCAGAAGCCTGAGAAACTTTATTTTGAAAATCCGGGAACCAATGGAATGTTTATTGCGTTTGGTTTTGGGGCCGTGCTTTTCGGTTCAAGTATTGTTCGACGTCTGAGAGCGAATTGACATCGTCCCTTTCGGCTACGCATAGTGTGTAAGCCGACTACATCGGAATTCGATTTGACAGGCTTGGGGCTCTGGGAGGTCGAAGAGGTAGATCGGTCAATGGCAACCCCGTGCCGGATGGCGAGGGAATATATGAACAAGAACAAGAAAAAACCGAATCCGATCGACATTCATGTTGGAGGTCGGATCAGACTAAGAAGAAACATGCTTGGCATGAGCCAGGAAAAACTTGGCGAAAGCCTGGGTATAACTTTCCAGCAAATACAGAAATACGAGAAGGGTACGAATCGCGTCGGCGCGAGCCGGCTGCAAGCAATCGCATCGGTTCTCAGTGCTCCCGTGTCGTTCTTTTTCGAAGGGGCGCCAGGCGAGGAAAGCGAGGCCGGAAGAGGCATGGCGGAGGACGGTGCCGATTTTGTCGTCGACTTTCTCAACAGCAGCGAAGGCGTTCAGTTGAACAGGGCGTTTGCAAAAATTTCTGATCCGAAGGTACGCCGCCGTATCATCGATCTGGTTAAGGTTCTGGCTGTCGAAAACCAGGATTGAAGGTTTGCCTATTCAACGATGAACGCTCTCCAAGGGCGTCGCTGATGCACAGGGAACGGGTAAATCCGTTCCCTGTTTTGCTTTGTGCCGCAACCGTTGTGCTTGACCTGACACAGTGAGCTTGGCTAACAGGGAGGCGCCTGTTGCCGACAGATTGATCGGCTTCTTCTCAGAGGGGATACCCGTGGCGCGCAAGAACTATCTCTTTACAAGTGAATCCGTTTCCGAAGGCCATCCCGATAAGGTCTGTGATCGCATCTCCGACGAGATCGTCGATCTGGTCTACCGGGAAGCCAAGAAATCTGGCATGGACCCGTGGAAGGTCCGTGTCGCCTGCGAAACTCTGGCCACGACCAACCGTGTCGTGATCGCCGGTGAGGTGCGCGTTCCCGAAACGCTCCTCAAGCGAGATAAGAAGACCGGCGAGATCGCAAAGGACTCGCAAGGCAATCCGCTTATCAATCCGTCGCGTTTTCGCTCGGCTGCGCGCCGGGCCATCCGCGCCATCGGCTACGAACAGGACGGCTTTCACTGGAAGACGGCAAAGATTGACGTGCTTCTGCATGGCCAGTCGCCGGACATCGGCCAGGGTGTCGACAACGCAGCCGATCGGCAGGGTGAAGAAGGTGCAGGCGACCAGGGCATCATGTTTGGGTATGCATGCCGTGAAACGCCCGACCTCATGCCGGCGCCCATTTATTACTCGCACAAGATTCTTCAGCTTCTCGCTGATGCGCGCAAATCCGGTAAGGGTGACGCGGCAAAGCTTGGCCCCGATGCCAAGGCTCAGGTTACTGTACGCTATGTCGACGGTGAACCGTCCGAGGTAACGGAGATCGTGCTGTCCACCCAACATCTCGATGCGTCCTGGAACAGCACCAAGGTGCGTCAGGTGGTCGAGCCCTACATCCATGAAGCGCTGTCTTCGGGTGGAATCAAGGTCGCAGAAAACTGCAACTGGTACATCAATCCGACTGGAAAATTCGTTATCGGCGGTCCCGATGGAGACGCGGGTCTGACGGGCCGCAAAATCATCGTCGACACCTATGGCGGCGCAGCCCCGCATGGCGGCGGCGCCTTCTCCGGAAAGGATACAACCAAGGTGGATCGTTCGGCAGCCTATGCCGCTCGCTATCTCGCGAAGAACGTGGTTGCGGCCAATCTTGCTGAGCGTTGTACGATCCAGCTGTCCTACGCTATCGGCGTAGCGCAGCCGCTTTCGGTCTATGTGGATCTGCACGGCACCGGCCGGGTGTCCGAAGAGGAGGTCGAGATTGCCATTCGTGAGGTGATGGATTTGTCACCCACCGGCATTCGTCGCCACCTGGATCTCAATCGCCCGATCTACGCCAAGACAGCTGCCTACGGTCACTTCGGCCGGAAAGCCAGCCGCGATGGTTCTTTCTCCTGGGAGCGCACCGACCTGGTGAAGACCCTCAAACAGGCAGTCGCAAAAGCCGCGTGAAGCGGCTTTTACCAGCACCGGAAAAACCGAATGGCTGAAGAACGGCGCAAACGGGCTACCGAAGCCTTCTTCGGCCGTCGGCATGGCAAGCGCCTGCGTCCAAAACAGGACGCGGCGCTTACCGCACTTCTTGAAAACGCTCTGATAAAGCTCGACGCTCCCTCACCGGAGCCCGCGGCCTTGTTTCGCGCCCCGGTCGAGCAGGTCAGGCTTGAGATCGGCTTTGGCGGGGGCGAGCATCTGCTCAACGAGCTTTCCCGTTTTCCTGCCACCGGCTTTATCGGGGTAGAGCCCTTTGTCAATGGCATGGCCAAGCTGGCCGCCGCGGTGGAAGAGCAGGGCGGTGTTCCAGCGAATCTAAGGGTTTACAACGATGATGCGACGATGCTGCTGGATTGGCTTCCCGAGGCATCCATCGCCGGAATAGATCTGCTTTACCCCGATCCCTGGCCCAAGAAAAAGCACTGGAAACGGCGCTTCGTGAACCGCATAAATTTGGATCGGTTTGCCCGGGTGTTGAAACCGGGTGCGCGCTTTCGCTTCGCGTCCGACATCGACACTTATGTCGACTGGACACTGCAGCATTGCGAGGCGCATCCCGCGTTTTTCTGGCAGGCAGAATCTGCAGACGACTGGCGCCTGGCTTATGAAGGCTGGCCTGGTACGCGGTATGAGGCGAAAGCTATCCGCGAAGGGCGGACTCCCGCCTATCTGACATTTTTGCGGGTCTGAGACGGGCCTATCGGCCGCTCATCCCGTAAAACCGCTCCGGGTCGATACCAAGCCGGCGCAGATCGGCATCTTTTGCGCGACGGCGATTTCGCACTGCAGCAGAAACAGCCACCGCGCTTTCGATCACGCCGAAAAACTCACCAATTCCTGAGATGAACTTGCGGGTAGACATGGGGTTACCTCTCATTGTGCGTTGCAACACAATCTAGCGCGCTACGGGGTTGGAAAGAAGCTATGTTCCGGCAAGGCTGCTATGCATTTGTGCGCTGCATCATGTCGCGGGCGAATGGTTCCTCTTCAGCTCTCGTCATGAGCTCTGCTCTTGAAAAGAATTGCCATCTCGGCTATATCCAGCTCAAATTCTTGGTCGCTATGACGGAGAGTGGGTCCCGCCGGTCCCGCTCTTTTTTGTTAGATGCGGCCGTCCGGAGGTTGGATGACGGCAGTTTCAGAAGACAGGAACGGCGATGATCGCCTGATCCGCGAGAGCGGAATCGAGGCGCGTGTCGCCGCGATCATCATTCCTGTTCTTGGGGCAATCGGCTATCGGCTTGTGCGCGTCCGCATGACGGCACAGGACGGGGCCACGCTGCAGATCATGGCTGAACGGCTCGATGGCACCATGACTGTCGAGGACTGCGAGGAAGTCAGCCGCGCGCTGTCACCCGTTCTTGATGTAGAAGATCCGATCGACTCTGCCTATCAACTCGAGATTTCCTCGCCCGGTATCGACCGTCCGCTGGTGCGCAAGGCAGATTTTGCGGCCGCCCAGGGGCACTTGGTGAAGATCGAGACCTCGGTGCTGCTGGACGGGCGCAAGCGCTTTCGCGGCTTCGTGGTCGAAAGCGACGAAGAGACTGTGACAATTGAGCCGGAAACGGCCGAGGAAGAAGGGGATGAAGATGTCCTCTTCGGAATTCCCTTCGAGGCAATTGCCGAGGCGCGGCTGGTCCTGACGGACGAGCTTGTGCGCGACGCCTTGAAGCAGGAGAAGGAAGAGCGCCGCGAACGCAAGCGCAATCGCCGCCCTTCTGCATCGGAAAGGGCCGCACAGCGGTCCGCAAAACAAAACGCAACTGAGCCGGCCGGGAACGAAGAACCCGGATCCCACGCCGAAGGAGAGTGACATGGCAGTCAGTGCGAACAGGCTGGAGCTTCTCCAGATCGCCGACGCGGTGGCCCGCGAGAAGTCCATCGACAAGCAAATCGTCATCGCCGCCATGGCCGACGCCATTCAGAAGGCAGCGCGGTCGCGTTATGGTCAGGAGACCAACATCCGCGCCGACATCAACCCCCAGACGGGTGAGATGAAGCTTCAGCGCCTGATGGAGGTTGTGGAGAACGTCGAGGAGCCGGCACGCGAAATTTCTGTCAAGGATGCGCGCACGCGCAACCCGGATGCTCAGCCCGGCGACTTCCTTGCCGAGCAGCTTCCGCCGATGGATTTCGGTCGCATAGCCGCCCAGTCCGCCAAGCAGGTCATTGTGCAGAAAGTGCGCGAGGCCGAGCGCGACCGTCAGTATGACGAGTACAAGGACCGCATCGGCGAGATCGTCAACGGCACGGTCAAGCGCGTCGAATACGGCAATGTCATTGTCGATCTGGGGCGCGGCGAGGCGATCATTCGCCGCGACGAACTGATACCCCGCGAAATCTTCAAGTATGGCGACCGCGTCCGCGCCTATGTCTACGATGTGCGGCGCGAGCAGCGCGGCCCGCAGATTTTCCTGTCGCGCACGCATCCGCAGTTCATGGCGAAGCTCTTCACCATGGAAGTGCCGGAGATTTATGACGGCATCATCGAGATCCGTTCGGTGGCTCGCGATCCGGGCTCCCGCGCGAAGATCGCGGTCATCAGCCACGATTCTTCAATTGATCCGGTTGGCGCCTGTGTCGGCATGCGTGGTAGCCGCGTTCAGGCGGTTGTTGGTGAGCTGCAGGGCGAGAAGATCGACATCATTCCTTGGAACGAGAATGCGGCCTCCTTCATCGTCAACGCGCTACAGCCCGCCGAAGTGGCCAAGGTTGTGCTGGATGAGGATGCTGAACGTATCGAGGTCGTGGTGCCGGACGACCAGCTTTCGCTGGCCATTGGCCGCCGTGGCCAGAACGTGCGTCTTGCCTCGCAGCTTACAGGCTGGGACATCGATATCCTGACCGAGGAAGAAGAATCGAGCCGCCGCCAGAAGGAATTCACCGAGCGCTCTTCTCTCTTCATGGAGGCCCTCAACGTCGATGAGATGGTGGGTCAGGTGCTGGCTTCCGA
The DNA here is from genome assembly GCF_057196525.1 of Nitratireductor sp. ATLC21. Classification (NCBI taxonomy): domain Bacteria; kingdom Pseudomonadati; phylum Pseudomonadota; class Alphaproteobacteria; order Hyphomicrobiales; family Phyllobacteriaceae; genus Nitratireductor; species Nitratireductor sp. ATLC21. Next base: position 101,553 of record NZ_JBXUOU010000002.1, read on the forward strand.
AGGTTTCACCAGTGTCGAGGAAGTCGCCTATGTGGACTCTGGCGAGATCGCATCGATCGACGGCTTCGATGAGGAGACCGCCGAAGAAATCCAGACACGCGCGCGCGAATACCTCGAACGCATCGAGGGCGAGCTCGACGCAAAGCGTCAGGAACTGGGCGTCGAGGATGAATTGCGCGAAATCCCCGGCATGACGACCGCCATGATGGTGGCTGTCGGCGAGGATGGCGTGAAGACCATCGAGGATTTCGCCGGTTATGCGGTGGACGATCTCGTCGGTTGGAAAGAACGGAAGGATGGCGAGACGACGTTCGAACCGGGTGTTCTTTCCAAATTTGACGTTTCGCGCGCGGAAGCCGAGCAGATGGTTGTGGCCGCGCGTCTCAAGATGGGCTGGATCACTGAAGAGGACCTCGCTGCCGAAGCTGAAGCCGAAGAGGCTGCCGAGGGTGAGGAAAGCGCGGATGTTTCCGAGGGTGCACAGGCCCCTGAAGCAGCAGAAGGCGCGGAAGCCTGATATGGGCGTTGTCGAGCGCTTGGCGGTCGTCCGCGTGACGTCACTGGTGCGCTCGCCAATTCTTGTTTCGCCGCATCTGTGTGGAGCCGCGTGATGGCGCGCGGCAGCTGGATGCTCTGGAGTTGTTGTGGACGATATGAACGATCGCACATGCATTGTCTCGCGCAAGGCGCGGCCCGCGGAGGACCTGATCCGGTTCGTCGCGGGACCGGACGGCATGGTCGTACCCGATCTGAAGCGGAAACTCCCCGGGCGCGGTTGCTGGGTCACGGCTGATCGGGCTCATGTCGATAAGGCGGCGGAGAAGAACCTCTTCGCCCGAGCTCTGAAAACATCGGTTACGCCACCAGACAATCTGGGCGAACTGGTCGATGTTTTGCTTTCAAAAGCCGCTCTGGGTGCTCTTGGGCTTGCGCGGAAGGCCGGAGCCGTGGCATTGGGTGCAGCGAAGGTCGAGGCATCGGTGCGCAGCGGCAAGGCCTATGGTGTGCTGCACGCTCGCGAAGCCTCACAGGACGGGGTTCGCAAGATCACGGCCGCTCGTCATGCAGTGGCCCATTTGGGCGGACCAGCTATCCCGGCATACAAACTCTTTTCCGAAGAAGAAATGAGTTTGGCATTGGGGGCAACAAATGTGATACATGCTGCCGTGTTCGGGCGGGACGCGGGCAAGGCGGCGCTGAAACGCGTTAGTGCGCTCGAGACTTTTCGAGGCGAATGCGCGGACAAACCGGCAGCGGTTGCAATGGGCACCGCAGAGGATGTGGAATGACGGATACGAAAACCGGTGACGACAAGACGCTGAGCGTCGAGAAGAAGAAGACGCTGACGCTGAAGCGACCCTCCGTTGAGCAGGGCACTGTGCGGCAGAACTTCTCGCATGGACGCTCGAAGTCTGTCGTTGTCGAGACGAAGAAGCGCAAGTTCTCGCGGCCGGATGAGCGCCCCGAGACAACACCTGCGCCGGCGCCGGCTCCAGCAGCGGCAAAGCCGAAGCCTGCCGCACCACAGCCTGCGCCGCAGCGTCAGCGCGAGCGTCCGCGCCCGGCATCGGGTGGAAACCGTTCTGGTGTGGTGCTCAACGAGCTTTCCAAGGACGAGATCGAAGCACGGCGTCGCGCTTTGCAGGATTCCAAGGTGCGCGAGGCGGAAGAGCGCAAGCGCGCTGAAGAGGAAGCAAAACGCCGCGCTGAGGAAGAAGCACGCCGCGAGCGCGAGCGTGAAGAATCCGCACGCCGCCAGGCCGAGGAAGAAGCGCGTCTGAAAGCGGAGGCGGAAGCACGCCGTCAGGCAGAAGAAGAGGCGCGTCGTCGAGCGCCGACACCGGTTGAAACCAAGCCTGAGCCGGAGGAAGACTCGGACGATGAAGGCCGCTCGAAGAGCAAGGGCGCACCGGTCAAGCGCGCGGCACCAAAACCTGAGACCCCACGCCCGGCAGCCAAGCCCCGTGGAGACGATCAGCGTCGCCGCGGCAAGCTGACTCTCAATCGCGCTTTGTCGGACGATGGCGAGACACGCGGACGTTCACTCTCTTCGATGCGTCGTCGTCAGGAGAAGTTCAAGCGCGCGCAGCACCAGGAGCCGCGCGAGAAGATCTCTCGTGAGGTGGTGCTTCCTGAAACGATCACCATTCAGGAACTCGCTCAACGCATGACCGAGCGCGCTGTGGACGTGATCAAATTCTTCATGAAGCAGGGCCAGATGCTGAAGCCCGGTGATGTGATTGATGCGGACACCGCCGAACTGGTGGCTGAGGAATTCGGTCATACCGTGAAGCGCGTTGCCGAATCCGACGTGGAAGACGGCCTCTTCAATGTTGAGGACAAGGCAGAGGATCTGAAGCCGCGTCCGCCCGTCGTGACCATCATGGGCCACGTCGACCACGGTAAGACGTCGCTGCTCGATGCCATTCGCCATGCGAATGTGGTGTCTGGCGAAGCTGGAGGTATCACGCAGCATATCGGCGCTTACCAGGTCGAGCAGGGCGGCCAGACGATCACCTTCATCGATACTCCCGGCCACGCCGCATTTACGGCGATGCGTGCACGCGGTGCAGAGGCAACCGACATCGCCATTCTCGTGGTGGCTGCCGACGACAGCGTGATGCCGCAGACGATCGAGTCCATCAATCACGCCAAGGCGGCAGGTGTTCCGATCATTGTGGCGATCAACAAGGTCGACAAGCCGGAAGCCGATCCCAACAAGGTTCGCACCGAACTTCTTCAGCATGAAGTGTTCGTTGAATCCATGGGCGGTGAGGTGCTCGACGTGGAGGTCTCCGCCGTCAAGGGAACCAATCTCGACAAGCTGCTGGACGCGATCCTGCTGCAAGCCGAGGTGCTGGAGCTCAAGGCCAACCCGGACCGCTCCGCGGAAGGCGTTGTCATCGAGGCCAAGCTTGACCGTGGCCGCGGTTCGGTTGCTACGGTTCTGGTGCAGGCTGGCACGCTTCGCACTGGCGACATTATCGTGGCTGGCAATGAATGGGGCCGTGTACGCGCGCTCGTCAACGATCGCGGTGACCAGCTGAAGGAGGCTCCGCCCTCCATGCCGGTTGAGATCCTCGGTCTTCAGGGCACACCGCTGGCGGGTGATCGCATTGCCGTTGTCGAGAGCGAGGCTCGCGCCCGCGAGATCTCGGAGTATCGTCAGCGCCTTGCTCGCGAGAAGTCCGTTGCCCGCCAGGCCGGTCAGCGCGGCTCGCTCGAGCAGATGATGTCGCAGCTCCAGGATTCAGGCCTGAAGGAGTTCCCGCTCATCGTGAAGGGCGACGTGCAGGGCTCGATCGAGGCCATTGCCGGTGCGCTCGACAAGCTCGGCACCGACGAAGTCCGCGCACGCATCGTCCATTCGGGCGCCGGCGCGATCACCGAGAGCGACGTGTCTCTCGCCGAGACCTCCGAGGCCGCGATCATCGGCTTCAACGTCCGCGCCAACAAGCAGGCGCGCGATGCGGCTGAAGCTGCCGGCATAGAGATCCGCTACTACAACATCATCTACGATCTCGTGGATGACATCAAAGCGGCCATGTCGGGTCTCCTGTCGCCGGAGCGCCGCGAGACCTTCCTCGGCAATGCCGAGATCCTCGAGGTCTTCAACGTGTCCAAGGTCGGCAAGGTCGCCGGCTGCCGGGTCACCGAGGGCAAGGTCGAGCGTGGTGCCGGCGTGCGTCTTATCCGCGACAGCGTGGTGATCCACGAAGGCAAGCTGAAAACGCTCAAGCGCTTCAAGGACGAGGTGTCCGAAGTGCCGGCCGGTCAGGAATGCGGCATGGCGTTCGAGAACTATGAAGACATTCGCCCCGGCGATGTTATCGAGGCCTATCGCGTCGAAATGGTCACGCGCACGCTATAGTGCACGCACGTCCTGGTTTCACGGGATGGGGCACCACCTGCCTCATCCCGCATACCGGCGTCTGGCGCCCCAGTTTCCATAATTTGCCGATATCCGCGATGCGGATACAATAGGGTTTTCCCGCAAGAAGGTGCTCCATGCCGTCTTCCGCCCCCTCTCAACGCCAGCTTCGCGTCGGCGAGCAGGTGCGTCACGCAATCGCGCAGGCTCTCCAGCGCGGCGATGTAAGTGACGATGCGCTCGCAAACACCGTTGTGTCCGTGTCCGAAGTGCGCATGTCACCGGACCTGAAGATCGCCACTGCCTATGTGTCGCCGCTCGGTGCTGCCGACAAGGAGGCGGTCGCCGCGGCGCTCAACCGCCATGCGCGGTTTATCCGCGGGCGTATCACTCCCGCTTTGCGTCAGATGAAGTACATGCCGGAATTGCGCTTTCGGGTTGACGACAGTTTCGAGAATTTCAACAAGATCGATCGCCTTTTGAAGTCGCCAGAAGTGGCTCGCGACCTCACTGACGACAATAAAGACGAGGGTGACGATTGATGGCGCGGCGCGGCAAACGGAAGGGACGCCGTATCAACGGCTGGCTGATCCTCGACAAGCCGGCGGGTATGGGGTCGACCAACGCCGTTTCAAAGATCAAATGGTTGTTCAATGCGGAAAAGGCGGGCCATGCAGGCACGCTGGATCCGCTTGCCTCGGGGATGTTGCCGATCGCGCTGGGAGACGCGACGAAAACCGTGCCGTTCGTGATGGATGGAGCGAAGGTTTATCGTTTCAAGGTAGCATGGGGTGAGGAGCGCGCGACGGATGACCTGGAAGGCCCGGTGACAAAAAGCTCAGACGAGCGTCCCACAGAAGAAGCCATTCGTGCTCTCCTGCCCAACTACACCGGCATCATCATGCAGACACCTCCACAGTTTTCAGCCATCAAGATCGATGGCGAACGTGCCTATGACCTTGCACGCGAGGGCGAAACGGTCGAAATCGCCGCGCGTGAAATCGAGGTGGGGCGGCTCGATCTGGTTTCTTCCACGCCCGATGAAGCGCTGTTTGAAATCGAGTGTGGCAAGGGCACTTATGTACGCAGCATCGCCCGTGATCTGGGTCGAGACCTGGGTTGCTTTGGTCATATCGCCGAGCTGCGACGCATGGAAGTTTATCCCTTTCTCCCCGCGCAGCTCGTGGAACTCTCTGCGTTGGAAGATGCGGCAAGGGAGGGGGACCGTGAAGCGGGCGATTTTGCTGCGCTTGATGAATATCTTCTCGACATTGCCACTGCGCTCGAAGGTTTGCCCGAAGTGACGGTCAACGACGATGCCGCGGCCCGTCTGCGTCTGGGCAATCCCGTGATCGTGCGCGGCCGTGATGCTCCTGTGGAAGCTCCAGAGGCATGGGCCAGCGCGCGGGGCCGCCTGGTGGCGCTCGGGGTGGTCGAGGCAGGGATGTTCAAGCCCAAACGGGTTTTTGCCGCATAAAATAGTTAGCCAAGTGATTTCTTACGATCGGCGAGGCAACCCTTGGCCGTTTTGTGCATTATGTACCGAGATGATCAACGGGACGGGTACTGAATGCAAGCGAGAGATGATGCGCTTCCGGAAACGTGGTCAGAGCGCATGAGGGCTTTCGCATCGGGCCCGAAATCCATTGGCTTTTTTCTGTTTTTGCTGATTGCGGTGACGGTTATCCCCGCGATTGGCGTTTCAGTTGTTCTGCTTCAGCGAAACAACGAGGCGCAGCGTGAGGTTGTAACAACGCTTGCTGAAGCCATGGCCGGTTCCATCGCCGAGGCCATAGACCGCGAACTGAGCGGTATGGCGACAACCCTGCGCGTGCTTTCGACAACGCCTTCGCTTTCCAGCGGCGATATGAAGGATTTTTACGACCGAGCGAGACTCGCCCTCGCCGGCAGTGGCTCCTATCTGCGGGTGCTTGATGAGAACTACAGGCTGCTGATCAATACGGGCGTCCCCTATGGTGAACCGTTGGAACCCCTCAAGGAGCCTGAAACTGCCAAGGCGGCGCTGGAAGGAGGGGTAACCCTCACCTCCGGTGTCTTCTTCGGCAAGCTGGACGGGAAGTGGAGTTTCAAGGTCGTAAAGCCGTATTTCCCGGAGAACGGCCCGCCCCGGCTCCTCGTAATGACGCGCAATGCGGATTCACTGGTCGATGTTCTGTCTCAGCAGATGCTTCGCGGAGGCTGGAACGCTTCTGTGGTTGATAAGAACAACATCGTCGTTGCGTCGTCCTTGATGACATCGGATGTCGGAAAGCCCTTCTTTCTGGATCTCGAGGGCACCGGCATTTATCATGAGGCCGAGCCGGCAGAAGAGCGCGAAGGCGGTACCTACACCACGATTGTCGATGAATCTGGTGTCAGCGGCTGGAAGGCTGTGGTCTGGGCTTCGACAGCGTCTATCGAAGAACCCATGCGTCATTCATTGCGCATGCTGCTGGCCGGGGGGCTGCTTGTGATCGCCATCGGCGCTTTCGCTGCCTGGTTGCTTGGCCGACAGATCGCAGGTCCCGTGCGTCGTCTTGCACGCGATGCCCGCCGGCTGGGCGCCGGAGAGCCGGTTCACGCGATCGAATATCCAATTGCGGAAGTTGCGACCGTTTCCACGGCTTTGGCGGAAGCGGCTCTCGACCGCGAGCAGGCGGAGAATGAAATCCGCCTTCTTATGCGCGAAGTGGCGCATCGCTCGAAAAACCAGCTTACGGTTGTTTCGTCCATGGCCAAGCAAACCGCTCGCAGTTCGCGCACTTTTGCCGGATTTCAGGATGCGTTTCAAAAACGCCTTTATGGTCTTGCGCGCTCGACCGATCTGCTCATTGCCGGCGGTGCCGCAGGTGTGGAACTGCGTGAATTGCTGGCGGCACAGGTCGATCCTTTCCGGCCGGACAGCGCCGAGCGTTTCAAGATGAGCGGTCCCAAATTTCGGCTCGCCAATCAGCCCGCGCAGACAATCGGCCTTGCCGTGCATGAGCTCGCGACCAACGCGTCCAAGTACGGCGCGTTTTCAAGCGATGCCGGCAGTCTCGAGATCTCATGGAAGATCAAGGACGATATGTTCATCCTGACTTGGCGCGAGTTTGTGACGAAGGGCCGTAGACGCAATGTGCGTAGACGCGGATTCGGAACCGAAATTATCGAACGTATGGTCGGCGGTACGCTCGATGCAGAGATTTCCCGCGTCTTTCACCGTGACGGGCTCGAATGCGTGTTCAAGATTCCGGTTGACAGGCTTGTTCCGGATTTTCAGAAAAAGGCCATGCAGGCGGAAGAAGCCGGCTGAGAGCCGCACTGGATAATGTTTGGGCTGGTAATTCTATGCGATTTCGCATATATGCCAGCCATCATTGCGCTTTGACTGCGCATTGTTACATGGCCCCGGCTGGACGACATCCCGGCTGAGGGCGTCCCTTTTCCCCAAATTCGAGAAAGGAAGCCGATGTCGGTTACTGCAGAGCGCAAACAGGATTTGCTGAAAGAATTTGCCACCGCCCAGGGCGATACCGGTTCGCCGGAAGTCCAGGTCGCTATTCTGACCGAGCGGATCAAAAACCTCACCGAGCACTTCAAGGACCACAAGAAGGACAACCACTCCCGTCGTGGTCTCCTGAAGCTCGTTTCCCAGCGTCGCCGCCTCTTGGACTATCTGAAGAAGAAAGACGAAGGCCGCTACAAGACGCTGATCGAGAAGCTCGGACTGCGGCGCTAAGCTGATTTGGCCGGCGGACATCAAGGGGTGTCCGCCGGTCTCATTTGGGCATGCAGTCTATATGTGTGCCCGACGGCTCCGGCCAGATGCGAAAGTGACAGCGGCTGTGCCGCCGTCCCGCATCCGATAGCCGGATAGCCGGGGCCCCAATGGACAGGTCATGGGGCAGGATTGCAGGATGCTTGAGGCCAGATTGGCCGAGACCGAGCCTCCCGTTGTCTTGCCCGTGGCTCGTTCGAAAAATGAAGCCAGACCGAAGGGCAAACGCGGCCAGACAATGGCGCGCCCTTCGGCGTAAAAGGACAAGATATGTTTAAAGACCACAAAGTTGAGATCGAATGGGGTGGGCGTCCGCTGACCCTCGAAACCGGCAAGATCGCCCGTCAGGCTGATGGAGCGGTTCTGGCCACCTACGGAGAGACAGTGGTTCTGGCCACGGTCGTTTCCCAAAAAGAGCCGAAGCCCGGCTTCGATTTCTTCCCGCTCACTGTGAACTACCAGGAAAAGACTTTCGCCGCCGGCAAGATCCCGGGTGGCTATTTCAAGCGCGAGGGGCGTCCGAGCGAGAAGGAAACGCTCGTTTCTCGCCTGATCGACCGTCCGATCCGCCCGCTCTTCGTCGATGGCTACAAGAACGACACCCAGGTGGTTGCCACCGTTCTTCAGCACGATCTTGAGAACGATCCCGACATCGTCGCCATGGTCGCCGTATCGGCTGCTCTGACGCTTTCCGGTGTGCCCTTCATGGGCCCGATCGGAGCTGCACGCGTTGGCTACATCAATGGCGAATACATTCTGAACCCGCATGTCGACGAGATGGAAGAGACCAAGCTCGACCTCGTCGTTGCCGGCACGGGCGATGCCGTTCTCATGGTCGAGTCCGAGGCTCAGGAGCTCCCCGAGGATGTGATGCTCGGTGCGGTCATGTTCGGCCACAAGGGCTTCCAGCCGGTGATCGACGCGATCATCAAGCTCGCCGAGGTTGCTGCGAAGGAACCGCGCGAGTTCACGCCGCCGGATCTCTCCGAGCTGGAAGGCGAGATGCTGAAGATCGTCGAGAACGAGCTTCGCGAAGCATACAAGATTACTGACAAGCAGAAGCGCTACGACGCTGTTGACGCTGCCAAAGCCAAAGTTAAAGAGACCCTTCTGCCGGAAGGTGAGGAAGAGACCAAATGGTCGGCCGAGCAGGTCAATACCGTCTTCAAAAGCCTCCAGGCCAAGATCGTCCGCTGGAACATTCTTGACACCGGCGGCCGCATCGATGGACGTGATCTGAAGACGGTTCGGCCGATTGTCGCTGAGGCCGGGATCCTTCCGCGCACCCACGGTTCGGCCCTCTTCACCCGTGGTGAGACGCAGGCCCTTGTGGTTGCCACGCTCGGCACCGGCGAGGACGAGCAGTATATCGACTCGCTCACCGGCACCTACAAGGAGACCTTCCTCCTTCACTACAATTTCCCGCCCTATTCCGTTGGCGAGACGGGCCGCATGGGTTCGCCCGGCCGCCGTGAGATCGGTCATGGCAAGCTTGCATGGCGCGCCATCCATCCGATGCTGCCGGCCGCGGATCAGTTCCCCTACACGCTGCGGGTTGTCTCCGAGGTCACCGAATCCAACGGTTCGTCTTCCATGGCAACCGTCTGCGGCACCTCGCTCGCCCTTATGGATGCCGGCGTTCCGCTGGCCAAGCCGGTTGCCGGCATTGCGATGGGCCTGATCAAGGAAGACGAGCGCTTTGCCGTGCTCTCCGACATCCTGGGTGATGAAGATCACCTCGGCGACATGGACTTCAAGGTCGCCGGCACGGATGAGGGCATCACCTCGCTGCAGATGGACATCAAGATCGATGGCATCACCGAGGAGATCATGCAGATCGCCCTCGACCAGGCCAGGGACGGGCGTCTGCACATTCTCGGCGAGATGGCCAAGGCCCTTTCGGAAAGCCGTGGCGAGCTGGGCGAGTTCGCTCCGCGCATCGAGGTCATGCAGATCCCGACCGACAAGATCCGTGACGTGATCGGCTCCGGCGGCAAGGTGATCCGCGAGATCGTCGAGAAGACCGGCGCCAAGATCAACATCGAAGACGATGGCACGGTCAAGATCGCTTCGTCCAACGCCAAGGAAATCGAGGCGGCGAAGAAGTGGATCCACTCGCTTACGGCAGAGCCGGAAGTGGGCGAAATCTACGAAGGCACGGTCGTCAAGACCGCCGACTTCGGCGCATTCGTCAATTTCTTCGGTCCCAAGGACGGTCTCGTTCACATCTCCCAGCTCGCTCAGGAACGCGTCGGCAAGACCACCGACGTCGTCAAGGAAGGCGACAAGGTGTTTGTGAAGCTGATGGGCTTTGACGAGCGCGGCAAGGTTCGCCTCTCCATGAAGGTTGTCGATCAGGAGACCGGCCAGGAGATCGTTCAGGAAAAGAAGAAGAAGGAAGAGGCTGAGGACGCCGAAGGCTGATCCCGCTTCCCCTTGAACATCGAGCGGGCGCGCGCCTTCATGGCCGCGCCCGTTTTCACATCCGGAACCCGACATGAACGATACGCCGCTTCCAACACTTCTGTTTCCTTTTGATCGCGGGCTTCTCGATCCGCCGGGCAAGGATGATCGCGTTCTTTTCCTGGGCGCGCCGGGGGTGTTTCACCTTCCTTCCGATTTTGCCGGAGACATGACGGCCGTCCAGGGCTATCGACCCGACTTTCTCGCCCTGCAAAGGTCAGGAATCCCGGTTTGCCCCGAGCCGGAAGGGGAGGGTTACGACATGGCACTGGTGCTGCTTGGCCGTCACCGGCGCGAAAACGAGCACAGGCTGGCCGAAGCGCTCAAACGGACCCGACCGGGTGCGTGTATCGTGGCCGCCTGCGCCAAGAAGGATGGTGGCGGCAGCGTGCGCAAGCGCATGGGCAACCTGCTTGACCTCGAGGATCATGCCTCCAAACATCACGGCGTCGTCTTCTGGCTGCGCCGCCCGGACGAGATTGCCGAGGCTCTCGACGCACTCGATGCCGGCGATGAGGTGGCAGACGGGTACATCACGGCAGCTGGCGGGTTCTCGGACGATGGCATCGATCCCGGCTCGGCCTTGCTGGTGGAATGTCTGCCGGAAGATCTGTCGGGCGCAATTGCCGACTTCGCAGCCGGCTGGGGCTATCTATCGGTTGCGGCAGCTGAGCGCGCTTCGGGTGTGAAAGGCATCGATCTCTATGAGGCGCATCATGCTTCGCTGGAGGCGGCCCGGCGCAATATGGCCGGGAAAGCACCGCAAGTTCCGGCGCGCTTTTTCTGGCATGATCTCTTGGGGGAGCCGGTCGACGAGCGCTATGACGTGATCCTCATGAACCCGCCTTTCCATCGCAGCCGCGCAGCGGAGCCGGATATGGGGCATGGCATGATCGCGGCAGCGGCAAAGGCGCTCAAGCCACGCGGGCGGCTCTTCCTCGTTGCCAACAGGCAGCTCCCCTATGAAGAGAGCCTTGAAAAGCATTTCGCGGCACAGGGTGAGCTGCGCCGCGATACGGTGTTCAAGGTTTTGTGGGCCCGGAAATAGCGGACCAGTCTCATCGACCTTAGTCGTCGCCGGTGGCCGCGCTCAGTCGTTTCAGCTCTTCCATGGTGGGCATGGAAACCGTGTTGTAGCCCGAATCCACATAGTGGATCTCGCCGGTGACACCCGAGGAAAGGTCGGAAAGCAGGTAGAGCGCCGAGCCGCCGATTTCGTCGATCACCACGGTGCGCCGCAGCGGTGCATTGCGCTGCTGGTAGGAGAACATGTAGCGCGCATCGGAGATGCCGGCCCCCGCCAATGTACGCACCGGGCCAGCCGAAATCGCGTTGACGCGAATATTGCGCGGACCGTAATCGCTCGCCAGATAGCGCACGCTCGCCTCAAGTCCGGCCTTGGCCACGCCCATCACGTTGTAATTGGGCATCACGCGGGTGGAACCGGCATAGGTGAGCGTCAGCATCTGCCCGCCATTGTCCATCAGCTCCGCCGCCTTGCGGGCGACTTCCGTGAAGGAATAGCAGGAGATTACCATGGTGCGCACGAAGTTCTCGCGCGTTGTGTTCGCGTAGAGACCCTTCAGCTCGTTGCGGTCGGAAAAGCCGATCGCGTGAACGATGAAATCCAGCGAGCCCCACTCGTCCTTCAGCCCATCGAACACGGAATTGATCGAGGCGCTGTCCTCCACATCGCAAGGGAAGAGGAGCTTCGAATTCACCTTCTCGGCCAAGGGCTTCACACGGCGTCCAAACGCCTCACCCTGATAGGTGAACGCCAGTTTCGCGCCGTGCTCTGCAAGCTTCTTGGCAATGCCCCAGGCAATCGAGTGATCGTTGGCGACCCCCATGATGAGGCCGCGCTTTCCTTTCATCAAACCGTCCATGGACCTAAATCACCCTGCGTAACGCTGGAACACGAGCGTGGCGTTGGTACCGCCGAAGCCAAAGGAATTGGAAAGCACCGTGTCGATCTTTGCATTGTCGATACGGCTGCGAACGATCGGTGCGCCCTCGAACTCCGGATCAAGCTCGGTGATATGCGCGCTTTCGCCGATGAAGCCCGCCTGCATCATCAGTATCGAGTAAATCGATTCCTGCGCGCCTGCTCCGCCAAGCGAGTGGCCCGTCAGCGATTTGGTTGACGCAATATGCGGCATTTTCTCGCCGAAAACCTGCCGGATGGCGTCGATCTCGCGGGAATCACCCACAGGTGTCGCTGTGCCATGCGTGTTGATGTAGTCCACATCGCCCTTCACCGTGGAGAGCGCCTGTTTCATGCAGCGCACCGCACCTTCACCCGAGGGAGCCACCATGTCGTATCCGTCGGAGGTCGCGCCATAGCCGGTCAGTTCGGCATAGATCTTCGCGCCGCGTGCCTTGGCGTGCTCCAGCTCTTCCAGAACGAGAACGCCAGCACCACCGGCAATCACGAAACCGTCTCGCGAAACATCATAAGCGCGCGAGGCGGTCGCCGGCGTGTCGTTGTGTTTTGAGGACATGGCGCCCATGGCGTCGAACAGGTTGGACATGGTCCAGTCCAGATCCTCATGCCCGCCGGCGAACATCACGTCCTGTTTGCCCCACTGGATCATCTCCGCGGCATTGCCGATGCAGTGCGCCGAGGTCGAGCAGGCCGACGAAATCGAGTAGTTCACGCCGTGAATCTTGAACCACGTCGCAAGCGTGGCTGAAGCGGTGGAGGACATTGCTTTCGGAACGGCGAATGGCCCGATGCGCTTGGGCGAGCCCTTCTCAAGCGTGGTTTGCGCGGCTTCAAATATGGTGCGGGTGGAGGGGCCGCCCGAACCCATGATGATGCCGGTGCGCTCATTGGTGATGTCGCCCTCTTCGAGGCCGGAATCGGCAATCGCCTGTTCCATGGCGACATGGTTCCACGCACCACCCTTCGAAAGGAAGCGCATGGCGCGCCGGTCGACCACTTCGGCCGGGTCGAGCGTTGGCGCACCCCAGACCTGACAGCGGAAGCCGTGCTCGGCAAAGTCTTCCGAAAACGAGATACCCGATTTTGCTTCACGCAGGGAGGCGGTGACCTCCTGCGCGTTGTTGCCAATCGAGGAAACGATGCCGAGACCGGTAACGACGACGCGTCTCATAATGCTCTCCTTGGGCCACTCCAGGTGGCCGCCAGTCAATTGGTTGAAACTCAGGCTTCCTGTTTGGCCAGCCCGACACGGAGGTCCGTGGCAGTGTAAATCTGCTCGCCGTCAGCCTTCAGCCAGCCATCGGCGGTGCCGAGAACGAGGCGGCCTTTCATGACGCGCTTGAAGTCTACGCCGTATTCGACAAGCTTCGTCTCCGGCGTCACCATCCCCTTGAACTTCACCTCCCCGGTAGAAAGCGCCATGCCCTTTCCAGGCAGACCCAGCCATCCGAGATAGAAGCCGGTCAACTGCCAGAGCGCATCAAGCCCAAGGCAGCCAGGCATGATGGGGTTGCCGGGGAAATGGCACGGAAAGAACCAGTGGTCAGGCTTGATGGCGAATTCAGCGCGAACATAACCTTTGCCGAACTCGCCGCCTTCTTCCTGAATATCGGTAATGCGATCGAACATCAGCATGGGTGGAGCGGGCAATTGCGCATTGCCGGGGCCAAAAAGCTCACCCTGCGCGCAGGCCAGAAGGTCTTCGTAATCGTAGCTGTTTTTCGTTTGCGCCATCAATCGCCATCCCGTCGGAGGCCCAGGTTGCCCCGGGGCCGTGCTTTTCATTCTCCGAACTCCCTATCACAGCTTGTTTCTTGCTGGAAACCGCAGTTGTGGGAATCTGCGGTGCCTCTTTTGACTGCAGCCGGAAAACTGTCGCCGAAAACCGGCGCTATTGATCGCTTTGAATGGAGCGAATATATGTCAGAAAGCAAAGACTGCAGCGAGAGCCCCGCCTTGGAGCGGGTTTCGGGCAACAGGAAAGACGGACGGATTCATTGTCGATCTCGAATGAAACGCAGAACATTTCGCTCGAAGAGCGATTGAGGGATGCGGGCCTGCGTCCCACACGCCAGCGTGTGGCACTGGCCGATCTTCTGTTCGCGGCTGGTGACCGTCATGTCTCTGCTGAAGCGCTGCACGAGGAGGCACAGAAGGCTGGCTTCTCCGTGTCATTGGCCACGGTTTATAACACGCTCCATCAGTTCACGGATGCGGGCATGTTGCGCATCGTCCAGGTAGAGGGCGCACGCACCTATTTCGACACCAATGTCTCGGATCACCACCATTTCTTCTACGAAGATGATGAAACGGTGTTCGATATCCCCTCAGGACAAGTCGAGGTTCGCCACCTTCCGGAGCCGCCCGAAGGCACGGAAATCGCCAACGTGGATATTGTGGTGAGATTGCGCCGCAAGCGCCACTAAGACAGGCTGCGCCGTCAGTCTTTTACGGTTTCGCCTGGATAAGCGCCCCAGATCAGCGACTGGTCCACCCAGCCGGAATGGCCTGCGAACTCCATCTCGCACCAGTCACCGTTGCAGGCCTTGATCGAGCCAATGGCACCGGGTTCGACGCGCGCAACGAGGCGTGCATCCTCGCGGGGATCGGCTCTGAGTTCGATGTCGGCCTCCTTGCCCTTGAACCATGGAGCAGCGATCCCGGTACGACGCCCGGAAAGAAGAGCCTGGTTGATCCAGCCTTCTGCCCCCTCGGCATCGCGCACGCGCCGCCAATTGTCATATTCCTGAATGATCTCCATCGGCAGACCGGATTTCAGATACATCCAGTTGACGGCGTAGTTGAGCCCCGGGCCGATACGCATGTTCACACGGCTCGATTTCAGGCTGACGAAACGCGGCAATGGGAGGCCGCTCGGGCCCACCTTTGCATTCTGTTCGGTGTTTGCCTGCGCTTGTGTCGAAATCGGCATTGCGGTCAGCATTGCAGCGAAGAAGGTGGCAAACAGCAAACGGAATGGCGCCTTGGCCGGCATTACAAACTCCCGGTACCCGTGTTTTGGCGGAACGAGCTCTTCCACCCTTTTTCTTTGTCTTGGCGGCCCCCGCTTGATAGAGAGAGGGCAGCCTGGCTCGGCATTGCAGTGTCGCGCATCTTGGTTAAAGAGGTATCAACAGGGCGTTATTTTGGAGACCATATGACCGTCAGGAAGAAGCCTCTCGTCGTCATCACCCGAAAACTTCCCGACCAGGTTGAGACACGCATGCGCGAGCTGTTCGACGCGCGCCTCAATCTCGACGATAAGCGCATGACGCAGCCCGAACTCGTGGCCGCAGTCAAGGAAGCCGACGTTCTTGTTCCCACGATCACCGATCGTATCGACGCAGCACTCATTGCGCAGGCTGGCGAGCGGCTGAAACTCATCGCCAATTTCGGGAATGGCGTCGATAATATCGACGTGGCAGCGGCGGCCAAGAAAGGCATCACCGTCACCAATACGCCCAATGTGCTCAACGAGGACACTGCGGACATGACCATGGCGCTTATGCTCGCTGTGCCGCGTCGCTTGACAGAAGGTGCGGAGCTCCTGCGCAGTGGCGAAAAATGGGGCGGATGGTCTCCCACCTGGATGCTCGGGCATCGCATCTGGGGCAAGCGTCTTGGCATTGTCGGCATGGGCCGCGTGGGGACTGCTGTCGCACGGCGCGCCAAGGCTTTCGGTCTCTCGATCCACTATCACAACCGTCAGCGTGTGGCGCCTTCCATTGAAGATGAACTGGAAGCGACATATTGGGACAGTCTCGACCAGATGCTTGCCCGCATGGACATCATCTCCGTCAATTGCCCTTCGACACCCGCCACCTTCCACCTTCTGTCCGCGCGACGGCTCGAGCTCATGCAGCCGCGTGCCTACCTCGTGAACACGGCGCGCGGAGACGTGGTGGACGAGGACGCACTGATCCGCTTGATCGAGGAAGGCAGACTCGCAGGCGCAGGGCTCGACGTGTTCGAGCATGAGCCTTCAGTCAATCCCAAGCTCCTGAAACTCGCTCAGAAAAACAGGATCGTCATCCTGCCCCACATGGGATCGGCCACCATCGAGGGCCGCATTGATATGGGTGAGAAGGTGATCATCAACATCCGCACCCTCTTCGACGGCCACCGCCCACCGGATCGCGTCCTGCCCAGAAACGTCTGATCGCGGGGCGCATGCGATCTGGTGGCAGTGGCATTGTGCGTGGTTCGACAAGCTCACCATGACGGAGGCTGTGTCTGGTAGAAAACCGTTCTTCAGAGGCGCTTCTGGCGCGCCTTGGCAGCGCATTGTCCCTCCATGTAGGCATTGCTATCCCTCATGGTGAGCTTGTCGAGCCACGCACAACGCCACTGCAACGGGTCACGGTGCGAGCAAAGCCCGTTCCCACCCGCAGCAAAAAACGCCCTCAGCCGGTGCGCCGTCTGTATTTTACTGTTTCGAAACGGGCCGCCAGCGCATCATAGAGCAGCAGGCGCCCTGTGAGCGGTTCACCGATACCCGTCACCAGCTTGATGACCTCCATGGCTTCCAGCGTTCCCATCACGCCGGTCAGCGCGCCGACAATGCCTGCTTCCGCGCAGCTGGGCACGAGGCCGGCAGGTGGTGGTTCGGGAAAGAGGTCACGATAGCCCGGCAGGAGATTGCCCTCGGCGTCAGCTTCGTACGGTTTGAGTACCGTCAGCGACCCGTCGAAGCGGCCAACCGCGGCCGTCACGAGCGGCCTTTGCACCGCCTCGCAGGTATCGGCGAGCAGATAGCGCGTGTCGAAATTGTCCGATCCGTCCACCACCATGTCGTAGGCGGCGATGATCCCGGCAGCGTTCTCCGCATCAAGCCGGATAGGGTGGGTCTCGACCGTAACGTGCGGGTTGATGCGGGCAATGCTTGCCCTGGCGCTCTCGACCTTCTCCATGCCGACACTGTCAGTGTCGTGGATCACCTGTCTCTGCAGGTTGGAAAGCGAAACCGTGTCGTCGTCAATCACGCCCAGCGTGCCGATGCCGGCGGCGGCGAGATAGCAAAGCACCGGCGCGCCAAGCCCTCCGGCACCGATCACCAGAACACGGGCCTTCTTCAGCTTTTGCTGGCCCGCTCCGCCGATCTCGGGCAACACGATATGGCGGGCATAGCGTTCAAGTTCGCTTTCGGTAAGGGGAAGGGGAGATGCTTCGGCCATGCGGTGATCTTATCCAGAGACAGGGAACGTGTCAGCGTTGTTCGTGGATCGAGCCGGCTGACACGGACAAGAACTGGGCGCGCCCTTCAAGCGCGGAAAAGAGATTGGCTTCAGTGCCTGTCATGAAGGCCTGGCAGTTGAGTTCTTCAAGAATCGAAAAGAGCGCTGCCCGCCGGTCGGGGTCAAAATGCGCGGAAATCTCATCCAGAAGCAGAATGGGAGCGGTTCCCGAGAGTTCGCCTGTCAGCCGGGCATGGGCGAGGATCAGCCCCACAAGCAGCGCTTTCTGCTCTCCCGTCGAGCAGCGCGCCGCCGGCATGTCCTTGGGCACGTGCCGCACCATCAGGTCACTGCGATGTGGACCCTCAAGCGTACGCCCGGCGGCACGATCGCGCGGCCGCTGGTCGCGCAGAACGGCGCGGAACTTCTCCTCCACATCGACGGCGGCGTGCTGTCCGATCGCGTGGTCGATGGTGCCCTCCAGGGCAATCCCGGCGGTGGGAAACGGGCCATCTTCGGGCAGGCGTTCGTTCATGGCTGCGAGAAGACGCACCATCTCGGCGCGCGCGGCGGCAATCGCCACGCCGGTTTCGGCCATCTGCGTTTCTATGGCGTCGAACCAGCCACTATCGCGCGAGTCTTCCGCAAGCAGCCGGTTGCGTGCGCGCATCGCCTTCTCATAGTCGAGAGCGCGCCGGCCGTGCGCCGGGTCTATTGCCAGCACCAGACGGTCGAGAAAGCGCCGCCGGTCGCCGGCAGAACCGGTGAAGAGCGCATCCATGGCCGGTGTCAGCCACAGGACGCGCACCCATTCGAGCATGGCATCGGCAGTCCGCGCGTTCTCGCCGTTGATGCGCAGACGTCGACCGCCGGTTTCCGTTCCCGGCTGCACGCCGGCGGTGCCGGTTCCGATGTCGCATTCGCCGAACGGGCCTTCGAGCTTCGCATGGATGGCAAAGCCCGTTCCGGCACCTTCGCGCGCGACATCGTCAAGCGTGGCGCGGCGCAATCCGCGACCCGGGGAGAGAAAGGAAACGGCCTCGAGCAGGTTCGTCTTGCCTGCGCCGTTCTCGCCGGTCAAAACCACCGCCCCCGGCGAAAGATCGAGCGCCAGGGCATGATAATTCCGAAAGTCGGTGAGGCTCAGCCTGGTAACGTGAACCTGGGCTACGGCCTGCCTGCCGGGTGTCTGGGCGACCAAGGGGAAGCCAATGCCGGCGCGCTCTAGACGCGCATCGGCATCAGAACGTAGAGCGTGCTTTCGTCGCCTTCGTCCTGCACCAGTGTGGGCGATCCGGCGTCAGCCAGAAGGAAGCGCGCCTCACTGCCCGAAAGCTGTGCCGCCACATCCAGAAGATAGCGGGCGTTGAAGCCGATCTCGATCGGGTCGGCTTCGTAGTCGGCTGCCAGTTCTTCCGTTGCCGAACCCGAGTCCGGATTGTTCACCGTCAGCGTCACCTGTCCTTCGGCAATGCTTAGCTTCACGGCTCGCCCGCGTTCCGAAGAAATGGTCGACACGCGGTCGACAGCCGACGCGAAGGTCTGACGGTCGATCACCAGCTTCTTGTCATTGCCGGTCGGAATGACGCGCTGATAGTCGGGGAAAGTGCCGTCAATAAGCTTCGAGGTGAGAATAACGCTGCCAATGGTGAAACGGATCTTCGTGTCGGAAAGCTCGACGGTCACGGCCACATCCGGGTCATCGACCAGTTTCTGCAGTTCACCCACCGTCTTGCGTGGAATGATGATGCCCGGCATGCCTTCGGAACCGGCCGGAGCTTCCATTTCGGCGCGCGCCAGACGATGTCCGTCCGTCGCAACCGAGCGCAGCTTGAGACCGCCATCAGCTTCGATCGTGTGCAGGAAGATACCGTTCAGATAGTAGCGCGTCTCCTCAGTGGAGATGGCGAACTGGGTCTTTTCGATCAGCCCTTTCAAGGCCTCTGAATCGAGCCGGAAAATGTGTGAGAAATTGCCGGCAGAAAGTTCCGGAAAATCCGATTGCGGCAGACACTGAAGGCGGAAACTGGAGCGCCCCGCGACCACGGACATGGCGTTGCCGTCCTCATCGGTCTTCAGCATCACTTCCGCGCCATCGGGCAGCTTGCGCACGATATCATAGAGCAGGTGGGCGGGCACTGTCGTAGCACCGGCCTGTTCGATGGTCGCACCTGCGGCCTCGGTCACTTCCAGGTCGAGATCGGTCGCCTTCATCTGCAGGCTTGCGCCGTCCGCATTCAGAAGCACGTTCGAGAGAATCGGAATCGTGTTGCGGCGTTCCACCACGCGGTGAACATGGTTCAAAGATTTCAGGAGGGTGGAGCGTTCGAGAATAACACGCATGACCAATCAATCTCACTTGAATGAAGAAAAGCCCTGCAAACATGGCGCATGTTCAGGACAGCCGTGAACAGGCTTCGATTTCCGTCAAAATGACAGGAAATCGACAAGAAACGCAAGCCTTTCACGGCGTTACGTCCCGGTTCCACCGGGTTTTTGGGGAAAACACGCCGCCCGGTGGAAGGCAGGACGGAATGGGAACACAAAAAGACCGGCGAACTTGCCGCCGGTCTCTCAAAATCACGCCGTCAGGGGGCATCAAAGGATGCCGCAGCCCTGATCGCCTTAAGCCTGATCGCTGATGAGGCGTTTCAGAAGCTCGATTTCCTGCGCGAGCTGCCTGTCACCGTCGGTCAGCCCTTCGATCTTGCGCACTGCATGCAGCACTGTCGTGTGATCGCGTCCGCCGAAGCGACGCCCGATCTCCGGCAGGGAGCGCGGGGTCATGACCTTGGAAAGATACATGGCCACCTGGCGTGGCTTGACGATGGTGCGTGTGCGGCGGTTCGACAGCAGCTCCGTCTTGGACACATTGTAGTGTCGCGCGACGATCCGCTGAATATCTTCAATGCGAACCCGCTTTGGCTCTCCGGCCCGGCAGACATGCCCGAGTATTTCGTCAATCCGGTCGATGGTGATCTGCGGTTCAAAGGAATGACGGAAAAGGAGCTGGTTGAATGCGCCCTCCAGCTCGCGGCCGCTTCCCGTCACCGAACGCGCCACATGCACCAGGATCTCTTCGGGAATTTCGAGCGAGCTATCCTCCGCCTGGGCGCTTGCAAGGCGCTGCTTGAGAATGGATAGCCGCATGGCGAAATCGGGCGCCCCGATCTCGAGCGACACACCACCGTTGAGGCGGGATTTCACGCGCGGTTCGAGCGATTCCAGTTCTGAAGGCGGCCGGTCAGCCGCGACCACGACCTGTCGCGCGCTGTCGAGCAACATATTGAGCAGATGGCAGAACTCGTTCTGGATGGATTTGCCCTGCAGGAACTGCATGTCGTCGATGATGAGAAGATCGATGTCGCGAAGCTGCTCCTTCAGGGTGAGAGCGTTGTTATCGCGGATCGCCGTGGCGAAACGCCACATGAAATACTCTGCGGTCAGATAAACGACACGCGCCTGCGGCTTGCGGCGCAGTGACTCGGCTGCAATCGCCTGCAGCATGTGCGTCTTTCCGAGCCCCACCGAGGCATGAAGAAAGAGCGGGTTGAAGCGGATCGCGTTGGAGTCCGATTCCGCTACCGTCCGCGCAGCGGCGCAGGCGACGCGGTTGGAGGCGCCTTCAATCAAGGAATCGAACGTGTAGCGACTGTCCAGCGGCGAGCCCAGAATGTTCGAGCGTCCGTCTGCCTCGGGCAGTTTTGCAGGATTTGCGCGAGCGGAAGGGTTTCCTGCCAGAGTGCCGGAAGCAAGCGCTGTTTGCGGCCGGGTCGAAACCTTGCGGGCCGCAGCCGGCTTGCTCTCTTGCGTGGCCCGCACATTGCGTGTGGCGGTTCTCACGACAATCTCGACCTTCAGGGTGTCGGGTGCTTCCTGCTTCCACAGCTCGGTGATCAGGTCGAGATAGTGTCCGTTGATCCAGGAGCGCAGGAAAGCCGTGGGAACGGAAATCCGCACGCTGCCTTTGGATGCCTCCATCAGCTTCATACGGCCGAACCAGCTGGAGTAGACCTCGCTTCCAAGACGCGCACGGAGCTGCGTTTTCACGCGCTCGAAGATCGCATCGGATGGACCCGCCTTACTCTCGTTCTTTTTAGTCTCTGCTGTCTCTTTGCCCTCCTGCTGAGACATCTGCTCCTGAAAAGAAAATCCCCCCGTCGTTTCCCTTTCCGCGCCGCTTTGCATTCCTCGTGTCCCTGTCGTTTTGAGTGGTGTTTTTTACGGATGGGTCCGCGCCTTTCGGCGATTTACCCCTACCCAATCCGCTTTTTTATGATGATCGTATGTCCGCCTGGCCTCTGCCCAAAAACTCTCCTTCGCTCTCTACAGCGCTAAGGTCGCTGTTGAAATACAATATTTCAATCACCGGTTGTTTTTTTGCCCGGCGATCATGCCACTTGTGCTCGTCTGATCTTGACGCGAATGCGCCATCAGTGGATCCCCGACAAGCGAGCTGACGAGGCAGCTTCCGAGAGCGCACGAAACACCCGCGCGGAAAAAAAACCGCGTCGCAATAGGTGCCGATTTGGGCTTAAGTCGCCGGGCTTTTCCTGCCCTCTCGATGGCCTGACATTACCGAAATCCTTGTGGAAAGGGCAAGGGCAGGGCTGCCGCTTTTTTCTCGAATCTGGTCTTGTGCGGAGCGCAAAAATAGGCATCGCCCGCGGGCCGGCTGGATAAGCCTTTTGGATTCAAAAGCCTTTTCCAGATAAGTGTGTTTGAAGAGCGCGGCGAAAAAAAATCATAAAAAAACACTTGACATTTCAGCCCGCATTTCGCGCTCGCCGTGACATGAGCAACCTGTGGATAAACCTCTGTAACCATCGGAAATGTTTCAGGAAAATCACCTGGCGCAAAAATTAACGTCCTGCTTATGTGACGAAAATAATACGATTCTCAAACACTTACGGTCACATATCAAAAAAGGCCACCCCGCAACAACACAGGGTTGTCGAAAGGCGGCCTTTCTGAAGGGCAAAGAAAAACCCGGCTGGATGGCCGGGTTCATCGAAACGCTTAATGAGGCGTATCAGGCGCCAAGTGCCTTCACGCGCTGGGCAAGGCGTGAAACCTTGCGGGAAGCCGTGTTGCGATGCAAGACGCCTTTACCGGCAGCGCGCATAAGCTCGGGCTGAGCTGCCTTGAACGCGCTTTCAGCTGCTGCCTTGTCGCCGGAGGCCAGAGCTTCTTCGACCTTGCGAACGAAGCTGCGCACACGCGAGCGACGGTTCTTGTTAACCGCAGTGCGGCGAGCAATCTTGCGCACCGCCTTCTTGGCCGAAGTCGTGTTGGCCATGTTTCCTCTCTTGTATCTACAGATCCTGCCGCGATGAATGCCTCGCGGGCGCAAAACAAAAAGGGCAGCCGCAGGGCCACCACAGTCGTGGCGGCTTATAGTGGAGCTTTCGGCCAACGTCAACGCCTATTGGCGTCTATACCCTCCACCTTGCTTCCGCGCTCAGCGATTCTTGAAATTGGCAGAGCGCTTTTCTGTAAATGCTGCCATCCCTTCCTTCTGGTCGTCCAGTGCGAACATTGCGTGGAACACCCGTCGCTCGAAGCGCAGGCCCTCGGCGAGAGTGGTTTCATAGGAACGGTTCACGGCCTCCTTGGTCATCATCACAGCCGGTAGAGAGAACCCAGCGATGGTTTCTGCCGCCTTCAAAGCCTCTTCAATCAGCTCTCCGGGGGGCACGACCCTCGAAACGAGGCCGGAGCGTTCCGCTTCCTCCGCCTCCATGAACCGGCCCGTCAGGCACATGTCCATGGCTTTCGACTTGCCCACAAAACGCGTCAGCCGTTGCGATCCCCCCATCCCGGGCATGACACCAAGCGTGATCTCGGGCTGACCGAATTTCGCGTTCTCGGCTGCAATGATGAAGTCGCACATCATCGCGAGCTCGCAGCCCCCGCCCAGCGCATACCCCGCAACCGCAGCGATGATCGGCTTGCGCACGCGCGTCAGCCCTTCCCATCCTGCGAAGAGGTCTTCCATATAGGCGTCCACATAGGACTTCGAAGCCATTTCCTTGATATCGGCGCCAGCCGCAAAGGCCTTTTCCGACCCGGTGATTACGATGGCGCCTATTCGGGGGTTCTCGTCGAACGCCTCCAGTGCACCCACCACTTCCTCAAGCACTTTGGAATTGAGCGCATTCAGCGCCTTCGGTCGGTTCAGCGTGATCAGCCCGACCCGCTCCCGCGTTTCAACCAGAATCGTCTCATATGCCATGATCTGAATTCCTCTCCGTTTTCCTTGAATTGCTAGCGCTGGCAGGTCGGACAATAAAAGGTAGACCGCCCGCTCTGCACAATGCGGCGAACGGTGCCGCTGCATTCCTCATGAGCGCATAATTGCCCCTCTCGGCCATATACCTTGAAGGAATGCTGAAAATAGCCCAGAGATCCGTCTGCTTTCACATAATCACGCAGGGATGACCCGCCTGCCGCGATCGCCTCTGCAATGACAGCGCGGATCGAAACTGCCAGTCGCTCGCATCGTTCGGATGGTCCGCGTTGGGCGACGATTGTGTCGGCGCTGCGTTTCGGTGAGAGTCTTGCCCGCCACAATGCCTCGCAGACATAGATATTGCCGAGCCCGGCAATCACGCGCTGATCCAGCAAAACCGCCTTCAGCGGTGCTCGCTTCCCTCGCAGACGCTCAGCAAGCAACGCACCATCCAGAGTGTTTCCAGTTGGTTCGACGCCGAGCGTGGCCAAAAGCGGGTGGCTGTCCAGCGGCCCCTCCTCATGCAGAAGCATGAAACCGAACCGACGCGGATCGTTGTAGATGACACGAAGACTGCGCCCGTCGCCCGCCGTCAGATGAAAGATCGCGTGGTCGTGCTTCTCCGCTTTGGAGCGCGGATGATGAAACGCGCCGGGGGTGTGTTCCCTGTCGTCATCCTCATCGACACGAAACGATCCCGACATGCCCAAATGGCAAACCACCACCTCGGAGGTTTCGAGATGGATCAGGAGGTACTTTGCCCGCCGGCCAAGCGCGATGATCTCCTGTCCGCGAAGCCGCTCGGCAAACCCCCTGGGAAACGGAAAACGCAGATCAGGACGCCTGAGCTCCAGGGAATCGATATGCGCTCCCTCCATGATCGGCTGCAGTCCGCGGCGGACGGTTTCGACCTCGGGCAACTCAGGCATTTCGGGTAAGCTCAATCAGCAGAGATCGCCCATGAGGCGCGGTGAGGAAGGCGGTATGCGGCTCAAATTGACCAACCAAGCTGACCGGTTCTTGGGCTGGGGAAAGCTGTTTGCCGAGAGGCTTCGGTACAAAAAGGAATGCGCCCACCATATTCGCTCACTGTTGCTGGCCCTCGTCAAAGACATAGAGCATTTCACAACCGGGTGGAATGACCCGATCTCTCCATACATGCTGACATTCCAGGTGAGCGAATGTTCCGTTCAATCTTCTCGGGATGAGACGGATGTCCGAAGGGCTGTTTGCCAGGGGCTTGTTTTTGCGGGTGATCCCTTACCCGTTAGCAATCGTCGCAGGGCACAGTGCTGCTCATGCGCGGACGAAGGTAGAAACGTTCGCTCATCTGCAGATTGTCGAGACCAGCCATCGCCGTCAGACCGGTCGTTTTGGTGCCGTCCTTCGACCAGGCGAGAATGGGTTTATACCCGAGCGCAGCGGTCGCACGGATGTAGAAAGCCCCCTTGATGTTCAGTTCGGCGGGCAGTGTGGTGGTGCTGCCCTTGGGCAGACCGGTGGATGCGGTTCCATTTTTGAGTTCACGCGACCAGACAACCTTGATCTTCGGGGTGGTCTCGTCGGTGACCTGGATCGCGGTGAGCGTCATGGTCGGCATCGTACGATTGTAGGGCTTCAGAATGGCGCTACCGATCTTCATCACGGCATCGATCTCACTGGCTGTGATCGATGGCTGTTGCGCGACAAGGTCACCCGCCATGTTGGCAGCGCGACTGAGCTTCTTGTTGACGTCGATTGCCTGGCTGAACTCCAAGGTCAGAAAATACATCGCAAAGAGGATGGGCGCGATGATGGCGAATTCGATTGCAGCAACGCCCCGCTTGTTGCGCGCGAAGGCCCCCAGAGTGGATAAGAATCCGCCCCGTATGGCGCCCGTTGTTTTGTGATTGATTGTCATTGCCTGGTCCCCCAACGACCTATTGCCAACAGTTAGAACGGCTCGTTTTGCCAGGTGTTTGATGAGAAAAGCAGAAGCTTGCCGTCAGGAAGCCGATCTGCCAGCAGGTTTGTTACCACCGGCCAGCGGTAGTAGACGCGCATCATGTTCTTCGTGAGTGCCGGACCCAGATCAGTTTTCGTATCGATGCTTCCGTCGTCATTGAAGCCGAGGCTCGATTTGGCGGCGTCTTCGAATGTGTCGAATTGCCTTAGATCGACTTCGAGCCCAGGACAGGTCTCCGACATCAGTATGGACATGCGGTCGCACAGCAGGTCGCGCAGTTTCGTCTCGTTCAATTCGCTGGCTCGTACCTGGCCGGTACGAAACAACCGAGCAACGTCGTCCGTTGCGTTGGCAAGCAATTGCTGCGCTGCAAAGCCTATGCAGGCCTCCAGGATCACGAAGATCAGGAAAAAGAACGGAAGACCGAGAAAGGCAACCTCGATGGCTGCCACGCCTTCCTCATTCTTGATAAAACGGCCCAGCACACGGCGCCGATTTGGCGCGCGGCGCGCTTTGCCTTTTGTCTGATCGCCCATAACCGACCCCTGAAGTGTGCGTTGTCAGGGAGGACTATAACCAGCCCCGGTTGCATTCCGGTTTTGACGGCAGGTCAAATTGCAGAGTTTTTGTTTACGCTCTGCAAACCTTCTCCCGGACTGGTCCGAGCGCTCATCAAGCCCGCATCGTCGTGCGCCCTATTGGTTGGCGCTGATCTCGGCTTCCGAGGCCCGCTCAGCGTCGGTCTTGTAGGAACTCTCGCAGTAGGGGGTGCAGGAAAGCGTCTGGACATTGGCACGGCGGTAAATGCGCACGGAACTGGCCGACTGGCGGCTGACCATAACCTGTTCGTCGACGATCGGCTGGCCGTCGATGTCGAGTACGACGAGATTGGTCACGCCGAAACCCTTCCCCGTGAGGACGATGGTGGTCGCGTCCTGCACGGCTGCGTCAGCGATCTCGGGGTTGCCGATCACGATCGTGTCGGCTTCACGCGCGAGTTTGACGATTTTCGCCTGGTTCATCACAACTTCGATGGCTGCCTCGTTTGCCGAAGTTATTCCCGGCAGCGCAACCAGACCAGCGGTCAGGAACACTGTTTTCAAGGCAGTTCCGGTTTTGGAAAATACGGCGCGCATCACCCTGCTCCCCACGTCAAGCTGAAGAGAGTATGAACCTGATTGGTGAACCAAGGGTTAAGTGCCCGCTGAGCGAGTGGGAAAGTTCTCGGATTCTCGTTGTTATATATAAAGAGTTCCGGCGAACCATCCGCCGCCGTGTACTTTATGAACGTGTTAACCAACACCCGCGCTTTCAGGCGGCAAGGTTTTGGTAAGGGTGTTTCTTAAGCAGGTTGAAAGAGCTCCCTCGTATGGTCAGGCCATCCGATCAACACAACAAAAAACGTTGACGGTCTTGCTGAACAAAACGCGGAAGAGGAGTTTTCCCAAATGGCTAATCTGTTTGCACGTTTCATGAAAGACGAGTCCGGCGCAACCGCTATCGAGTACGGCCTTCTGGCTGCTCTGATCGCTCTCGGTATCGTTGCTGGCGCCACTGCACTCGGCGGCAAGCTGAGCGACACCTTCCAGGGCATCGCAGACGACCTGCCGGGCAACTAAGAACGTCCGACTGGATTGTTCCAGAGATTGGGGCCGCTTCTCTACTGGAGGAGCGGCCTTTGTCGTTTCGCGTCACAAATCGTCAATTCATCAAGTTTTAAGCGGCGATCGGGATAATCCAAGGGAAACTGAGGTGTCATGGCATGCTTGAAGCAATCGTTCTTGTGGTGTTTCCCTTCTGTATGGTTTTTGCCGCGGTCTCGGACCTGTTGTCCATGACCATTGCGAACCGTGTGTCCGTGCTGCTTCTTGCGACCTTCGCTGTCGCCGCGCCGATGATCGGCATGGACTGGGCGCAAATCGGATTGCATCTGGCGGCAGGTGTGCTCGTTTTGGCGGTGACGTTTGCCCTTTTTGCCTTTGGCGGCATGGGTGGCGGAGATGCAAAACTGATGGCAGCCACCGCAATCTGGTTCGGCTTCAGTCCGGTTCTCATACAGTATTTTTTGACCGCAGCGCTGCTGGGTGGTGCTCTCACGCTCCTGATCCTCAAATTCAGGAACTCGTACATAGGCTACGTCTCGGTCAACAACGTCCTGTTGCGGAACCTCGCGGATCACAAGGCGGGAATCCCCTATGGCATCGCGCTGGGCACTGCCGGTCTTTTCGCCTATCCCGAAACGCCGTTTGTTCAATGGGCGCTGGCCAGTCTGGCCGGGGTCTAGCAACCTGACCTGGACATCCAAGGCGGTGTCCTCGGAAACGGCAGAACTTCAAACAGGTCTATACGCCCCGATCTCCGGTCGGGGCGTTTTCGCGTTTCGCAATCCCGGAAAATAGCTCAACTTTGAATTAATCATTTTTGTAAGGTTCGCGTTAACCATAATTTGACGATTGACACTTCATTCTCCGCTTCACGCAACGGAAGTCCGAGTACAAGGGGCGGAGTCATGAGCAAATCCCGGATCGTCATTTTAGGTGTGGCCGTGCTGGCTGCCCTTGGCGCCGGTTATGTCGCCAAAAATCTGACGGCACCGGCTCCGCAGCAGCCCGTCGCAAGCGCGGGGCCAGAAGAGCCGGCGATCGATCTGGTCGATGTTCTCGTCATCGGACAGGATGTCCCGATGGGAACCGAGCTCGGCAGCGCGCTGTCCTGGCAGTCCTGGCCTGCGGACAACATCAACGCCAACATGATCACCAGAAACGATAGCCCTGAGGCGCTGGAAGAGCTGCGCAGTTCCATTGCGCGCGTGGCACTCTATACGGGGGAGCCACTCAGGCGTTCCAAGCTTATCGGCGAGGGGATGAGCTTTATGTCGGCGATCCTGCCCGCGGGCAAACGTGCCGTGGCAACCCAGATTGCTGCTGATACTTCAGCTGGCGGTTTTATCCTTCCCAATGATTACGTCGACGTCATCATGACGCGCCGCTCGCAGGAGAACGGCACCGCGAACGGTTTCATCACCGAGACCATCCTCAAGAACATCAAGGTTCTGGCGATCGATCAGACCATTCAGGAAGACGAAGAGGGACGCCGCGTCAAGGTGGGCGAAACCGCGACACTCGAACTGACGCCTGAGCAGGCGGAGATCATCACGGTTGCGCAGCAGATGGCTGATCGTCTCACGCTTTCACTGCGGGCAATTACCGATACGAACGAAACATCGGAGAATGACGGGTCCTACCTCGTTTCAGGCAGAGGCAGGGGCAACAGCGTCCGTCTGATCAAATCCGGTGAAGTCACCGAAGTGGGGACCCGGAAATGACGAACCGCATGGATGATGCCAGGGCTGTGAAACTGTCGGAGCGGGGAATGGGCAGCACTCTAAAACTGACCGCGCGTCTCCTGTTGGGGTGCGTCACGGTGTTGGCCGCACAAGCCGCTCTGCCGGATGGCGCGGCCTTTGCCCAACAGAATGTTGTCAAGGCGCGTGGCGGCCCCAACGTGAACCAGCGGGTAAAGCTCGGTCTCAACAAGTCGCTTGTGCTCGACCTGCCGAGCGACGCCTACGACATTCTGGTTGCAAATCCGTCGGTCGCCGACGCCGTGACCCGCACCGCACGGCGCATCTATCTGTTCGGCAAGCAGGTGGGCGAGACCAACATCTTTGTGTTTGGCGCCAATGGCGAGCAGATCGCGAGTCTGGACCTTGCGGTGGAACGAGATGTCGCCGGCCTTGAAGAGTATCTCAAGCGTTTCATTCCCAACTCCGATATCGATGTGGAGTTGATAAACGACAACGTGGTCCTCACCGGAACGGTTGAAACACCGCTGGACGCCGCTCGCGCCGCGCAACTTGCGCAGATCTTCGTTACCGGCGGTGAGGCCACGACCGGTCAATACTCGCAAAGCGCGGCCGCACCCACCGATGGCGGCGGCGTGGCGATCAACAACCCGGATCAGAAGCGCCAGACGAGCCGGATCGTGAACATGATCCAGATTATTGGCGAAGACCAGGTCACGCTCAAAGTCACGGTGGCCGAGGTCAGCCGCTCCGTCATGAAACAGCTTGGCGTGAACATGATCGGCTCGGGCAGTGCCGACGGCATCTCCTGGGGCGCTGTGGTGGACAATGCCTTCGGGCTCGGCAAGCCGCTTTCCCCCACACAGTTTTCGGTCGGCGGATCGCTCATTGACGCCTATATCAATGCCATGGAGCAGGCGGGCGTGATGAAGACGCTGGCCGAGCCGGCGCTGACAGCAGTCTCCGGCGAAAAAGCCACTTTCCGCGTCGGTGGCGAATTCAACATCGTCACCTCGCAGGAAATCGATCCCGATACGAACGCGTTGAAATACGAGGTCGAAAAGATCGATTATGGCATTGGTCTGGAGTTCCTTCCGACAGTTCTTTCTGCCGGCCGCATCAGTCTGAAGATCCGCACTCAGGTTTCCGAACCCACCATGCAGGGATCCCAGACCTTCTTCTCTGGCCTGGGGCGCGGCCAGCGCTACCGCAACGCTTCGAGCATGAACGCGATCTCGATCCGCAAGCGTTTGGCGGACACCACGGTCGAGCTGCCGTCCGGCGGATCGATGATGATCGCCGGCCTTGTGCAGGACGATG
The DNA here is from genome assembly GCF_057196525.1 of Nitratireductor sp. ATLC21. Lineage (NCBI taxonomy): Bacteria > Pseudomonadati > Pseudomonadota > Alphaproteobacteria > Hyphomicrobiales > Phyllobacteriaceae > Nitratireductor > Nitratireductor sp. ATLC21. The sequence continues at coordinate 131,567 of NZ_JBXUOU010000002.1, forward strand.
TCCGCCAGGCGTTCAATGGGGTTCCCGGACTGTCTAAGGTGCCCGTCCTTGGCGCCTTGTTCCGAAGCCGGGATTTCGTTCGCAATGAAACGGAACTGGTGATCATCGTAACGCCGTATCTTTCCAAGCCGACGGCCCGCAACGCATTGGCGAAGCCGGACGACAATTTCACACCCGCCAGCGATGGCGCGGGAATGTTCCTTGGCCGGGTCAACCGCGTCTATGGAACCATGAAAACCAACCTGCCCAATGGCCGCTATCACGGCGTTGTCGGCTACATCTACAAATGAGCTGGGGAAAGGTTATGCCGGGGGTGGTCATGATGAAGAACACGACACGGAACGCATATCGGGCCAGGCTCGCCGGCACGGCAATTGTTATCTGCGCGGCTGTAGCCATGGCCGGCTGCGCCGCAAAGCGGGATTCGGTCATTGTGGGTTCCATACCGGATGACTATCGCACCAATCATCCGATCGTCATCTCGGAGAAGGCGCAGGAAATCGATCTGCCGATTGCCGCTTCAGCGCGTAAGATGACACGGGACCAGATGGGCACACTGGCAGGTTTCATGAGTGGATATGACCGCCGCTCCGGAGCCACGGTTTCCGTGCTTGTGCCGTCGGGTTCCGCCAACGAGCTGGGCGCCTCCAACGTCGCGTCTCAGATCACCCATTTGCTTCAGAAGCAGGGAGTTCCACCGGAGAACATATCCGTGGTCTCCTATCAGGCGCTTGCGCCGGACACGGCACCGCCGATCCGCGTCTCCTATCCCGTCGTCAAGGCTTCCACCACGCCGTGTGGCCGTTGGCCGGAAGACATGCTGGAAACGACAGACAACAAGCACTACGCGAATTTCGGCTGTTCCTTTCAAAACAACCTCGCCGCACAGGTCGCCAACCCCAATGATTTCCTTGGGCCGCGCAAGCAGGGCGAAATCGATGCCGAGAACCGAATGGGCGTGATCGACAAGTATCGTGGCGCTGAGAGCATTTATAAACCTGGCCAGGTGTCCGAAGACTTCCGGGCCACCAGAGAGATCGCGTACTAGGCGAGGGGCATGACATGAGCAATCTGGCCTATGAAACGGACCACGAGGATCTCGCTCCCGAGGATGGCGCGTCGCCAGCGCTTCAGAAGTTGCGGCCGATCCCGAGGATCTCGATCCAGGCTTTCTGTGAGACGGACAGCGTTGCCAATCCGATCGAGCGGGCAGGCGAAGACCGCCGCATGGCGAAAACCCATCTCAAGGTACACATGGGTGGTGTCGCGACGGCCGTTGAGTTTTATCAGACAGCGGCGACGCCGAACCTGGTTATTGTAGAATCCTCCAGCGAGCCGCGAGAACTGCTTGCCTCGCTGGAGCAGTTGGCGACGGTCTGCGACCCCTCCACGAAAGTCATCATCATCGGTCACTACAACGATGTCTGGCTGTATCGGGAGCTGATCCGAGCAGGCATTTCCGAATATGTGGTCGCGCCGATCTCGATGGCGGACATTGTCAGCGTGATCGCGAACATCTTTGTCGATCCAGAAGCCGAGCCGCTTGGACACTCCATTGCGTTTATCGGTGCAAAGGGTGGGGTTGGTTCGTCCACCGTAGCCCACAATGTGGCGTGGTCGATTTCCAACCTCTTCGAGAACGAAGTCGTGGTCGCCGATTTGGATCTGCCTTTCGGCACGGCCAACATCAACTTTGATCAGGATCCTGCGCAGGGCATCGCTGAAGCGGTGTTTTCGCCTGAGCGCATCGATGAGGTCTATCTGGATCGCTTGCTCGCCCAGTGTGCGGAAAGACTCTCCCTCCTGGCAGCTCCCTCGACACTCGACCGCGTGTATGATTTCGATCCAGAGGCTTTTGCGCAGATCATCGACACCACGCAACGCACTGCGCCGGTTCTGGTTCTCGATGTGCCGCATGCCTGGAATGGCTGGACAAAGACAACCCTGGCGCAGGCTGACGAGATCGTCATCACGGCCACGCCCGACCTCGCCAATCTGCGCAATACGAAGAACCTGATCGACACGCTGAAGAAGCTGCGGCCCAACGACAAGCCGCCTGTTCTCCTGCTCAATCAGGCCGGCATCCCGAAGCGGCCCGAGATATCGCTGGAAGACTTTGCCGAACCGCTTGGCGTGACACCGGCCGCGACCATTCCCTTCGAGCCGCAGCTGTTTGGCAATGCGGCCAACAACGGTCGCATGCTCGGCGAAATGGACGCCAACAGCCCGATTGTCGAGACAATCAATGAACTCGCCCATGTGCTGACGGGGCGGCGTGATGTGAAGCCGAAGAAGAAGAGTGGCTTGTCCGGCATCCTGGGCAGGTTGAAACGCAAAAGCTGATACGGATTGGTAGCGTCAGATGTTCGGAAAGAGAGGGGCAGGCGTCCCGCATACCACAGCGCCGCACACAGAAACCCCGAAAACCTTTTCGGGCGGCACCGACGTATTGACGCCGGAACGGCCAGCTCCCGCGAGCCTGCAGAACACGGCGCCAGCGCCGCAGGAACCACCTCGGCCGCGTGTGGAGGCCCCCAAACCCACTCCATCCGCGCCACCCCCGCCGGCACGATCGCCTCAGCCCGCCCGCGTGCGCAGCGAATCTTATTACGACACCAAGAGCCAGGTGTTCTCGGCGCTGATCGAGACCATCGATCTCTCGCAACTCGCCAATCTCGATCCTGATAGCGCGCGCGAGGAAATCCGCGACATCGTCAACGATATCATCGCGATCAAGAATTTCGCGATGTCCATCTCCGAGCAGGAAGAACTGCTCGAGGACATCTGCAACGATGTGTTGGGTTATGGTCCGCTCGAGCCGCTCCTGGCGCGAGACGATATCGCCGACATCATGGTCAACGGTGCCGAGCATGTTTACATCGAGGTGAACGGTAAGGTCGAACAGACCGGCGTACGCTTTCGCGACAACCAGCAGCTGCTCAACATCTGCCAGCGCATTGTCAGCCAGGTCGGCCGCCGCGTCGATGAATCAAGCCCGATCTGCGATGCGCGCCTGCCCGATGGTTCGCGTGTCAACGTCATCGCACCGCCACTTGCCATTGACGGCGCGTCGCTGACCATTCGTAAGTTCAAAAAGGACAAGCTGACGCTCGATCAGCTTGTGCGCTTCGGAGCCATCTCGCCTGAAGGCGCCGAGATTTTGAAGATCATCGGTCGCGTCCGCTGCAACGTTTTGATCTCGGGCGGCACGGGTTCGGGTAAGACGACGCTGCTGAACTGTCTGACCAGTTTCATTGATCTCGACGAGCGCATCATCACTTGCGAGGATTCCGCGGAGCTGCAGCTGCAGCAGCCGCATGTGGTCAGGCTAGAAACGCGCCCTCCCAACCTCGAAGGCGAGGGTGAGGTCACCATGCGCGACCTCGTACGCAACTGTCTGCGCATGCGCCCTGAGCGCATCATCGTGGGCGAGGTGCGCGGTCCAGAAGTCTTCGACCTGCTGCAGGCGATGAACACGGGCCATGACGGTTCGATGGGCACCATCCACTCCAACAATCCGCGCGAGTGTCTCAATCGTATCGAATCCATGGTTGCAATGGGCGGTTTCACGCTGCCGCAGAAAACGGTGCGCGAAATCATCGTCGGCTCGGTCGACGTCATTATCCAGGCAACGCGTCTGCGCGATGGCTCGCGCCGCATCACGCACGTCACCGAGGTGATCGGGATGGAAGGCGATGTGATCATCACGCAGGACCTCGTTCTCTATGACATGAAGGGCGAGGACGCGAACGGCAAGATCATTGGCGAGCACGTGTCGACCGGTATTGCACGGCCGCATTTCTGGGATCGTGCCCGGTATTATGGTGAAGAGCAGCGTCTGGCGAATGCGCTGGAAGCGATGGAACGGAAGACCGACTAACGTGCCGGTGGCTTTCTGTTTCGGTTTGGGCAGGTAAATCCATGTTTGGAATGGACATCACACTGATTGCGTTTGTTCTACTGGCCGGCTGCAGTGCCGGGGCGGTGGCTTATGCGCTGATGTTCAACAACATCACGGCAGAGAAGAAAGTCGGGCGCCGGCTGGACTCCGTCAAGCGGGCGCAGACTGATCAGGTCTCCATCAAAGCCTCGCGTGACCGTGTTGCCGAAACGGCGAAGCGCCGCAAATCCATTCAGGACTCGCTGAAGGATCTGGAAGAGCGGCAGAAGAAACGCGACAGCAGGGTTCGCAAGCCCCCGCTCAAGATGCAGCTCAAACAGGCTGGGATGAATGTAACTCCGGAGCGGTTCTACATCATTTCGGCCATCTGCGGGTTGGTGTTCACCCTGGCGGTTTTCGTCATGGGTGCTCCGCTGCTTGTGCTGCCGGGGGCCTTGATTGTCGGGGCGTTGGGCTTGCCGCGCTGGTTTGTGTCCTGGCGCCGCCGTGGTCGCGTGAAGGCGTTTCTGAACGAGTTTCCAAATTCGCTCGATGTGATCGTCCGTGCTGTAAAGTCGGGCTTGCCGATCAATGATGGCATACGCTTGATCGCCAGTGAGGCTCAGGAACCTGTGCGCACCGAGTTTCGCCGGATCGTGGAAGCCCAGCAAATGGGCGTTTCAACACCGGAGGCTTGCGTGCGCATGGGCGAAACGATGCCATGCCCGGAAGCGAACTTCTTTGGCATTGTCATTCAGATTCAGTCTCAGGCGGGCGGCAATCTCTCCGAAGCACTGTCAAACCTGTCTCGCGTTCTCCGCAACCGCAAGAAAATGAAGGCGAAGGTCCAGGCGCTGTCGATGGAGGCCAAGGCATCGGCCGTAATCATCGGGGCTCTGCCTTTCGTCGTCGCTTTCCTCGTCTACCTAACCAGCCCGAGCTACATCATCCCGCTCTTTACCACCAGCGCGGGGCATCTGATTCTCGGCTTCGCTGCCATGTGGATGACGATCGGCATTCTCGTGATGCGGAACATGATCAATTTCGAGGTTTAGACAATGCCTTCAAACGTCATCGGAAGTATCATCGAACCGAGTTTCCTGATCGCGCTTCTGGTCGCGGTGGCGGTTTTTGCCACTCTTTTCACGCTCCTGCCGGCTTTCGGCGGCGACCCGCTGAAAGCGCGCATGAAAAGTGTCGCGCTTGAGCGCGAGGAATTGCGGGCGCGGCAGCGTGCGCGTCTTGCTGCCGAAGCTGACAAGCGCCGCCGGGGCCTGCGTGAGCATCAGTCGGAAGGCATGCGCGCGATCGTAGACCGGCTCGATCTGCGCCGTGCGCTGGCCGATGATGCAGCGGTGGCGAAACTGCGCACGGCAGGCTTTCGAGGCCAGAATCCGCTCACGAAGTTTCTCTTCTTCCGGCTTATTCTCCCCTTCGTCACGCTGCTTCTTGCAATTGTCTATATTTTCGTACTCGGCGGGCTTCCCGAACAGCCCTTGTTCGTGAAGCTTTTCGTTTGCGTTATTGCTGCCTATGCAGGCTTTTACGCACCTGTGCTCTATGTCAGCAATCTGGCTTCGAAGCGAAAGAAGTCGATCCAGATCGCGTGGCCCGACGCCCTTGATCTGATGTTGATCTGCGTTGAATCGGGCATGTCCATCGAAGCGGCTTTTCGGCGCGTGGCAGACGAGATCGGCATTCAGTCGGTCCCGTTGGCCGAGGAGCTGGTGCTGACGAATGCGGAACTCTCCTTCCTCCAGGAACGTCGTCAGGCCTACGAGAACTTTGCTTCTCGTACAGGGCTCGAAACGGTGAAGAGCGTTACGCAGGCTTTGATCCAGGCCGAGCGCTACGGCACGCCGGTGAGCCATGCCCTTCGGGTGCTTGCGGACGAAAGCCGGGAAATGCGGATGAACGAGGCGGAAAAGAAGGCTGCGGCTCTACCGCCGAAACTCACCGTTCCCATGATCCTCTTCTTCATTCCCGTTCTGTTTGCGGTAATTCTCGGGCCGGCAGGCATCCAGATCAAGCAACAGGGGCTGTTCTAAGCGCACCAAAAAGGCCGCTCGAAGCGGCCTTTTTAATTCTGTTCTCATTTAAAAGCGCTGCTACTGGCGCTTCTTGTTCTCGTCGTCCGAGATCTGGCTCCAGGCATTCTGCTGCGCGAGCATGGAACGAAGATATGCAACATTGGCCTCGGCCTGCTCGGGCGAAAGCTCCTGCCGGGCCAGCTGTTCTGCTTCGTCAAAACGCCCCTGAAGCCCGACGACGAGCGCCAGGTTCTGCCGTACACGGCTGTCGGCACCGGCAGCCTGTACGGCTTGGCGCATATAGTGCTCGGCTGATTTCAGGTCACCTTCAAGCAGATACGACATGCCCATGTTCGAAAGCACGGAGGGTTCACCCGGCTTGAGGTTGAGAGCCTGACGATAAAGCGTCCGGGCTGCATCTTTCTGTCCGAGTTGATCCAGAATAGCACCCTCGGCTGATTGCAGCCGCCAATCGGGGTATTCCGGGGTCTGTGCCCGGCGTACCGCGTCAAGCGCTGGCTGAAGCTCACCGGCGGCAGCCAATGCCTTGCCATAAGCGGCCAGAACGTCGCGGTCCTTGGGGTGGTCGATCGCAAGTTTGCGCATCACCGCGAGAGACTGGTCGACCCGCCCGGTCATCTGAAGGACAGAAGCGTATTGCAGTGCGGTGCCCTTGTCCTTGGTGTTCTGGGTGTAGGCGCGCCCAAGCGAATCGGCGGTGCCACGCAGCTGCGATTCGCTCATCGCTGCAACATTGGACACCGGCTTGGGCGTACTGCGGCTGATCGAACCGGTTGTGATCCGATCCTTCGCGCAGCCAGCCACTGACACCGCCATGATCAGCGCAATCGCCGTTGTGGTGATCCTGTTTACGGTTGCATTCGTGCGCCGTTCGGTAAACATCTGCGCGCGCCCTCCGGTTGGCTTCGGCCGTTTCCCGGCCCACTCTCACCAGAGAGAAATATTCTGTTAACCCTAACGGAGCGTTAAAACGCGCCGCAAAACGCAAATGAGGAGACACCAAATGCCCGTCACGCTCCTGAACTCGCCAGAGGCTTCATCCTTGCCCGTATACGCGGTAGAGGCGGATGCCCTGGACGCCTGCCAGGCGCCAAAGGCAGCGATCGCCTGGGCGAAGGCAAACGGCTTTTCAGGGGCTGCAGCCACGGTTTTGACGATACCGGGCGAGAGTGGCGCTTTGGCCGGTGCATTTTTCGGGCTTGGCAATTCAGATGCAGCCAACCCGCTGGCTGCCGGAGCGTTGGCACGGCAACTGCCGGAGGGCGATTGGCACTTTGCTGATGTGCCGAAACAAGCGGAACTTGCACTCCTCGGCCTGTTGCTCGGGTCCTATGCATTCACACGCTACGGTAAGAAGCCGCGCAATACACTTCGCTTCCGCGTGCCCGAAGGGGTTGATGCAAGTCGCGTCGAGCGGTTGGCCAATGGCTGCATTCTCGCACGCGATCTCATCAACACGCCTGCAGGCGATATGGGGCCTGATGCGCTCGAGGAGGCCATCCGCGCACTCGCCTCGGAGCATGGTGCGACGCTCTCAGTGACGCTTGGTGATGACCTTCTCAAGGAAAACCTGCCCATGATCCATGCGGTCGGCCGCGCTGCTGAAGCCGCACCACGTCTCCTCGATCTGAAATGGGGACGGGAAAATGCGCCCAAGGTCACTCTTGTAGGCAAGGGGGTCTGTTTCGATACAGGCGGTCTCGATCTCAAACCCGCCGCCGGCATGTTGCTCATGAAGAAAGACATGGGCGGTGCCGCGAATGTGCTCGGCCTCGCTTCGATGATCATGGCGGCAAAGCTCGATGTTCGCCTTCGTGTCCTCATCCCGGCAGTGGAGAACGCAGTCGCAGGAAACGCTTTCCGTCCTGGCGATGTGCTGACCAGCCGTAAGGGGCTCACCGTGGAGATCGGAAACACCGATGCCGAAGGGCGGCTGGTGCTTGCTGATGCGATGGCCCTGGCAGATGAGGAGGAACCGGAACTTCTGATAGACATGGCGACGTTGACCGGTGCGGCGCGCGTCGCGCTCGGGCCCGATGTGCCGCCTTTCTACACCGACAATGAGGCGCTTGCAGACGCCTTGGCCCAGGCCTCCGAGAGCGTTGCCGATCCACTCTGGCGCATGCCGCTGTGGAAGCCCTATCTCTCGCGTCTGGATTCTAAAATCGCCGACATCAACAATGTCTCACTCGATGGCTTCGCGGGCTCGCCCATTGCCGGCCTTTTCCTTGGCCGTTTCGTGGAGAAGGCGAAGAGCTGGGCGCATTTCGACATTTATGGCTGGAATCCGGCCGAAAAGCCGTATGCGCCGGTCGGCGGGGAGGCGCAGGGCATCCGCGCCATCGAACGCGTGCTTGTGCAGCGCTACGGAGCTGGAGCCTAGCGAAGAAGCGGCCGGCGCTTGCGCCGGCCTGTCTTTCACGGCATGAATGGAACGGAGCCGAAACGGTTATTCTCTCCCGCAAAGGCAGGCCCTGAAATGTCCATCCAGCTGAGGCCAAGCCAGGCATTGCGTCTTTGGCAGCAGGTCAGCCTCGCCGAGGTTCGCGCCAAGGAACCGGACCTCACCGAGCGCCAGCTTGCCATCCTTCTTACGATCTATCTGGATCCGCCTCCGCACACCGTGCGCGGCCTGGCCGGGAAACTGGATGTCTCCAAACCCGTCATCACCCGCGCCCTCGACACGATGGGCGCGCTCAAACTCGTTTCCCGCCACCGCGACCCGAATGACCGCCGCAATGTCCTGATCAAGCGCACCGTCGAGGGCGCCCTGTTCGTGGAGCGGTTCGGCGATGTGGTGGTGGCAAAATCCGCGGAGCTACCCTTATGACGACACTCGACCGCCGCCTGCACGCCCACCGACCGGATCTTGCCGATGCCCGCTTGGAGGGTAAGGTCGACGCAACCCGTTTCACGGCCGGCACACCCGCCCGCATTGGGACACCCGTTGCCGATGTGCACAGCGCTCCGCGTTCCGACGCAGGCATGGACACCCAGTTCCTCCACGGGGATGCGGTGCGCGTGTTCGAACAGCGCGAAGGCTGGGCCTGGGTGCAGGCAGAACACGATGGCTATGTCGGCTATGTAAATACGAATGCACTTGCCGACACCGATTTCACGCCCACGCCCACGCACCGCGTCACCGCCCAGCGCAGTTTTGTCTATCCCGAGCCGGAATTGAAGAAACCCGCAATCGCCGCTCACAGCATGGGCGCCGCTGTCAGCGTGAGCGAGATTGTCGAAAACCGGGGTACGCAATATATGCTTCTCGCGTCGGGTGGCGCGATGATTGCTGGCCACCTGCAACCTCTCGCCTCACACCAAGAGGACTACGTTACGGTCGCAGAAATCTTTCTGCACACACCCTATCTGTGGGGTGGAACGAGCGGTTTCGGCATTGATTGTTCCGGTCTGGTGCAGCTTTCCATGCGTATGGCCGGAAAAACCGTGCTCCGCGACACGGACATGCAGGCCGACAGCATCGGCACGCTGATTGATCCTGCCGAGACCGCGCTTCAACGCGGCGATCTCGTTTTCTGGAAGGGCCATGTGGCCATCATGCTGGATCACGAGATGATGCTTCATGCCAACGGCAACACCATGAGCGTCGCACGTGAGCTGCTGAGCGATGCCATCGAACGGATTGAACGGTTATACGGTCGTCCAACGCATTACCGTCGCCCTTAATACCCGGCGTTGCGATCGACGAGGTTTTTCAATGCCTCACCACGCTCAAAGGCGTCCATTTGTTGCAACATGGGAGGCGCCAGATGTGCCGGGTCTGAAGTGGCCGCCGCATGCGGCGTGACGAAAACCCTGGGGTGCGACCAGAGAGGGCTTTCCGGTGCCAGCGGTTCGCGCTCGAACACGTCGAGGCTCGCTTCCTTCAGCACGCCCGCTTCAAGCGCCTTGAGAATGTCGATCTCGCGCTGCAGGCCGCCGCGTCCAGCATTGATGAGGCAGGGGCCGCCCAGTGGCCCGTCCTGTCGCAGCCGCGAGAGCAGTGAATAATTGACGATGCCGTGGGTTGCGGCTGTCAGCGGCAACAAGACCACCAGGATGTCGGTCGCGTTGAGGAACGGGGTCAACCCGTCCTCTCCATGGAAGCCCCTGACACCCTCCACGTCCTTGGGTGTACGGCTCCAGCCATTCACCGAAAAACCAATCGCACACAGTGCCTGCGCGGCGCGTGTACCGAGCTGACCGAGCCCCATAATGCCGACGGAGACCTCGTTGGCTGGTGGCTGCCGCGGCTCGTGCCAGACCTTCCGGACCTGTTGTTCCCGGTAGACTGCGCCCTGCCTGTGATGATCGAGCACACGCCACGTCACATACTCACACATGTACTGCGTGAGATTGTCCGCCACCACACGCACGATGGGCACATCCGGCACCTGATCATCCGCGAAGATGTGGTCCACCCCCGCGCCGATGGAGAAGATGACTTTCAGGTTCGGCAGTCTGGCGAGTACGCCGGGCTGGTGCTTCCATACCACAGCGTAGTCAATGGAAGGGTCCTCCGTGCCATCAGGCTCCAGAACGACCTCTCGCTCTTTCGAGAGAAGGTCGTACCAGCGTTGAGGATTGAACCCTGTCACGGAAAGAAGGACGCGACCGCGTTCCGGAGTGCTCATCGTTTGCCCCTCGATATTTATTCGCTGACCACGCCTCCCGGCGTGGCTTCGATGTTGAACGCGGCTGCGATCAGCGCGCGTGTGTAGTCGGTTTGTGGCGCATCAAAGATCTGCTCCGCCGGACCGGCCTCCACCACCTTGCCGGCGCGCATGACGATCACCTCATTGGCAAGCGCGCGCACCACTTTCAGGTCATGACTGATAAAGAGATAAGCCAGATTGTGCCGCTTCTGCAAATCACGCAGAAGGTCCACCACCTGCGCCTGTACGCTCATGTCGAGCGCCGAGGTGGGCTCGTCCAGCATCACGAAACGCGGTTTCAGTACCATGGCGCGGGCAATGGCGATACGCTGGCGCTGACCGCCGGAGAATTCGTGCGGATAGCGAAACCGGCTGTCGGGGTCGAGATCGACCTCTTTCAGAACATCGACGACCATCGCGTCGCGTTCCTCGGCTGAAAGGCCAGGCTGGTGAATGCGCAGCCCTTCCTCGATGATTTCGGCGACGGACATGCGCGGGCTGAGCGAACCGTAGGGATCCTGAAACACCACCTGCAAGTCGTGCCTGTAGGGACGCATTTGCCGAAACGAGAGTTGATCGATCTCCGCGCCCGAAAACTGAATATGTCCCTCGGAGCCGATCATGCGGGCAAGCGCCAGGCCGAGTGTCGTCTTGCCGGAGCCCGATTCCCCCACCACACCGAGCGTTTGGCCGGCACGTACCGTCACGTCGACGCCGTCGACACCCTTGATGTAATCCACCGTGCGGCGCAGCAACCCTTTTTTTACAGGGAACCACACCTTGATCTCGTCGCCTTTCATCACGGTTTCTGCAGTCGGATCCGCCTTGGGCGGGCGGCCCTTCGGTTCGGCTTCGATAAGGTGGCGTGTGTAGGCATGTTGTGGGTTGGTGAATATTTCTTCCGTCGGCCCGCTTTCCACGATCTTGCCGTCCGTCATCACGCAGACCCGGTCTGCCACCTTGCGCACGATGCCCAGATCATGGGTGATGAACAGCATCGACATGGATTTCTTGCGCCGCAGATCGGCCAGAAGCTCCAGGATCTGCGCCTGCACCGTCACGTCGAGGGCCGTCGTCGGTTCATCAGCGATCAGCAGGTCCGGCTCGTTTGCGAGCGCCATGGCGATCATCACGCGCTGGCGCTGGCCACCGGAAAGCTGGTGCGGGAAGGAATCGAGGCGCTTTTTTGGATCGCGAATGCCCACTTGATTGAGCAATTCGAGGGTCCGCTCCCGCGCTGCCTTGTCGCTCATTCCGCGATGCAGTTTCAAGACCTCACCCACCTGGCGCTCGATGGTGTGCAGCGGGTTGAGCGAGGTCATCGGCTCCTGAAAGATCATGGAGATCTCGTTGCCGCGCACTTTGCGTTGGGTCGCTTCATTGGCGGCAAGGATGTCCACACCATTGTAAAGGATTTCGCCGGAGGGATGGCTCGCCGCCGGATAGGGCAAAAGCCGCAGGACCGAGAGTGCCGAAACCGATTTCCCGGACCCCGATTCCCCCACAAGCGCAACGGTCTCGCCACGCGCGATGTCGAATGAGATGCGATCGACCGCAAGCGTCTCCTGCGCGCCCTGCCGGAAGGACACGGATAGATCGCGGATCGAGAGGAGGGGGGTTGATGTCATGGTCGCGATTCAATGATTGCGCGGAGATTTTCCGCTGTAGGCAGGATGACCGAGAGCTCGGGAGAAAAACGCTCTCCGCGCCAGCGATCGTTCTTTAACCGAACCTGGCCGGGTATGCGCTTGTCGGCGGTCAGGAAATGGCTGCACTCAAATCCGATCGCCGACGCGAGATGGATCGCATCGGGCAGCTTCACGGATTTGAACTGTCGGCGCACGAGGGCAGCGCTCCACAGGACCTCCCGTGTAACAGGCCTCACATCCAGCCAGGAATTATCCTCCACGATCCAGTTGTCGTAGAGCTGAATGAGGTCGTCATCCTCGTCCCGGTAGGGCCCAACCAGAAGCTCCGCCAGCGCCAGTTCGCTCGTGCATAGAAAGCGTTCGCCGCTCTGCATCTGTTTCTCGATCAGATTGTAAAGCAGTGTCTGTATTTCGCCCTGCACTTCGGCGAGTTCGATGAAGATTGCGGTGTCGAGATAGAGCCTGGTGAACTCCATCAATCGTCCCACTCATCGCGCAGCGCCCGAATGCGTCTTGCCGCGTCTTCGCTGGAAACGCGTCGGGTCTGGCGAGCGCGAACGCGCTCGATCTGCGCCAGCAGTTCCTCCGGCGTGCGTGGTGGAGCTTCTCGCTTGACTTCTTCTTCCACGGTCACTTTCACCAAAGCGTCGTGGGGAATGTCCTTGCGCAGCTCCTTGGGCAATTTGGATGCCCTATAGTGATTGACGGTGACCACACCCATTGTCATCTCCTGCATCCAGCCCGTTCAATATAGGTCATCCGGCCCATCATTTGAACGTCTTCCGCGGGTCGAAGGCATCGCGCACGGCTTCGCCGATGAAGATCAGGAGCGATAGCATGATCGAAAGGCTCAGGAAGCCGGCGATGCCGAGCCATGGCGCGTTGAGGTTGCGCTGGCCCTGCCGCAACAGTTCCCCCAGCGAGGGTGACCCCGGCGGCAGGCCGAAGCCCAGAAAGTCGAGTGATGTCAGTGTCGTGATCGAACCGTTCAGGATGAAGGGCAGGAAGGTGAGGGTGGCCACCATCGCATTAGGCAGAAGGTGGCGGAAGATGATCGTGCGGTTGGAAACGCCAAGCGCCCGCGCCGCACTCACATATTCGAAATTGCGTGCGCGCAGGAATTCGGCGCGCACCACCCCAACAAAGGCCACCCACGAGAAAAGCAGCATGATGCCGAGCAGGATGAAGAAGCCCGGCGGCAGAACGGCGGCGATGATCAGGATCAGATAGAGAACCGGAATGGAGGACCATATCTCGATAAAGCGCTGGAAGAGAAGATCGGTCCAGCCGCCGAAATAGCCCTGTATCGCGCCGGCGCTCACGCCGATCAACGCAGAGGCACCGGTCAGGATCAGGCCGAAAAGAACCGAGATGCGGAACCCGTAGATTACGCGCGAGAGCACGTCGCGCGCCTGATCATCCGTGCCAAGCCAGTTCCAGTTGCCGAGCGTGCAGGCCGGGTCGTCCACCCCCTGCAGATAGCGCCCGCAGCGCTCCTCCTTGGTGTACATCCATGAAGGCTTGGCAGGGGCCGCTTCGGGAATCTCGTTGTTCACAGTGCGGTAGGAATAGCGGATGGGTGGCCACACCATCCATCCATTGGCCTCGATCTCCTCGGAAATGATCGGATCGCGATAGTCTGTCACCGCGAGGAAACCACCGAATTTCTCTTCCGGATAATCCACCATGACCGGGAACAGAACTTCGCCTTTGTAATAGGCGAGCACTGGCTTGTCGTTGGCGAGAAATTCGGCAAACAGCGACAGCACGAACAGGATCAGGAATATCCAGAGAGACCAGTAGCCCCGCCGGTTGGCGCAAAAGTTCTGCCAGCGGCGCTTGTTGATCGGCGAAAGCCACGGCCTTCTGCCGGGGCGCCGCACCGCCGCCACTTCGCTTTGCACCTGAATATCGGACATCACACATCCCTCCGCTCGAAGTCGATGCGGGGGTCGATCAGCGTGTAGGTCACATCCGAGATCAGGCTGATGACCAGGCCAAGCAGCGAGAAGATGTAGAGATTGGCGAAGACCACCGGGTAATCGCGGTCGATCACCGAGCGGAAGCCCAGAAGCCCGAGCCCGTCGAGCGAGAAAATGCTTTCGATCAAAAGCGAGCCCGTGAAAAAGGCAGAGATAAATGCACCGGGAAATCCGGCGATGATGATCAGCATCGCGTTGCGGAACACATGGCCATAGAGCACCTGGCGCTCGGAAAGCCCCTTGGCGCGCGCGGTCACCACATATTGCTTGCGGATTTCATCGAGAAACGAGTTCTTAGTCAGAAGCGTCGTCGTGGCGAAGGCCGAGAGCACCATGGCCGTCAAAGGCAGCGCAAGGTGCCAGAAATAATCGAGAATACGCGCGGGCCAGGAAAGGCTTTCCCAATTGTCAGAGGTCAGGCCGCGCAGCGGAAACCAGTCGAAGAAGGAGCCGCCGGCGAAAAGAACCATCAGGAGAATGGCGAACAGGAAGCCGGGAATGGCATAGGCGACGATCACCACACCGCTGGTCCACACGTCGAATGCCGAGCCATCCTTCACCGCCTTGCGGATGCCGAGCGGAATGGAAATCCCGTAGGAAATCAGCGTGATCCAGAGACCGAGCGAGATCGAGACCGGCATTTTTTCCAGGATCAGATCGATCACGGATATATCGCGGAAATAGCTTTCGCCAAAATCGAACCGCGCATAATTCCAGATCATCAGGGCGAAGCGCTCAAGCGGTGGTTTGTCGAAGCCGAACTGCTTTTCAAGCGAGGCGATGAACTCCGGATCGAGACCCTGCGCACCGCGATATTTCGAGGTCACGCCGCTGCCTTCGACAGAACCGCCGTCAAAACCCTGATTGCCGAAATCGCCGCCACCGCCCGATATGCGCGCATCGGCGCCGCCGGCCTGGCCGGTGATCTGGGCGATCACCTGTTCCACGGGGCCGCCGGGTGCGAACTGCACGACGATGAAGGAAATGGCCATGATGCCGAACAGGGTCGGGATCATGAGCAGCAGTCGACGCAGGATATAGGCGCCCATCAGTCAGCCGCTCTATTCAAGCTTGAAATTGAGAGAAAATCTGCCACGCCGCCCCTACGCCTTGCCAATCTCTTTTGCCTTTTCTTCTTCAAACCACCAGAGTGATTCCACGGGGAAGAAGTAATCCGGCTTGTTGTCGCTGTACCCGAACATGTCCCAGTGGGCCACGCGGTGATTCGTCAGGTGCCAATTTGGAATCCAGTCGCGCCTTGCACGCAAGACCCTGTCCAACACCTTTAGCGTGACGGTCAGTTCGTCGCGGCTTTTCGCCTTACCGGCAATTTCAATCAGTTCATCGACCACCGGATCGGCTGTGCCTGCAAAATTGTAGGTCCCTTCGACACTTGCCGTGCGCGAGTGGAATATCTGTTCGAGCCCGTTTGCATCCGGTGTGGCCGTCAGCCCGATCGCCATGGAGATCATGTCGAAATCGAATGCACTTTGCCGGCTTTGATACTGCGAGGCATCGACCACACGGGTGGACGCATCGACGCCGATGGCCCGCAGGTTCTCGCCGAAGCTCGCATCCTGCCGCAGGAAGAGTTCATCCCGCACCAGATATTCCAGTGTGAAGCGCGTGCCCTTTTCATTGTGGAGAACACCGTCACGCGGGGTCCAGCCGGCCTCCGTCAGAAGCTGGCGCGCGCGTCTCAGATTGTTGCGGTCGCGGCCCGATCCGTCGGAGACCGGTTGCTTCACCGCCTCTCCAAACGCTGCCTCCGGCGCCTCGCCGCGAAAGCGGTCGAGCAGCGCCTGCTCCTCGGGCGAGGGATCTCCCTCGGCCATGTAAGGCGAGCGTTCGAAAAACGAGTGCGACCGCGTATAGGCGTCGTAGAACAGGTTTCGGTTGGTCCATTCGAAGTCGAAGCACAGGCTGATGGCTTCGCGCACCCGCACATCCTTGAATTGTTCACGTCGCTGGTTGAGCACGAGGCCATAGAGTTGTGGGCGCTTCTCACCGGGGATTTCGGTTTGAAGCACGCGGCCATCGCGAATGGCGGGAAAATCGTACCCCGTCGCCCAGACGCGCGATGTGAACTCCTCGCGCCAGTAGACATCGCCCTTCTTGAAAGCCTCGAACCCGGCATTGCGGTCGCGGTAGAAGTCGATGCGGATCGTGTCGAAATGGTTGAACCCCTTGGCTGGGCCGAGATCGCGCGCCCAGTAGTCTTCCACGCGGTCGTATTCCACGTAGCG
Organism: Nitratireductor sp. ATLC21; assembly: GCF_057196525.1. Taxonomy (NCBI): domain Bacteria; kingdom Pseudomonadati; phylum Pseudomonadota; class Alphaproteobacteria; order Hyphomicrobiales; family Phyllobacteriaceae; genus Nitratireductor; species Nitratireductor sp. ATLC21. The sequence continues at coordinate 148,030 of NZ_JBXUOU010000002.1, forward strand.
CCCGGCCGAAAAGCGCCCCACCTTGTAGGGGCCTGAGCCGAGGAGGGGCACCAGACGGGAGCTGTCGAAACCGTTTTTCTCGACAAACGCCTTTGAAAAGATCGGGAAACCCGCAACGGTGAGAATATTGCGGCGTGATTGCGCACCGGAAAACCGCAGATGGACCAGATCGGACCCTTCGGCCGAGGCCTCGGTCATCTCGGTGAGTGGCAGCTGCAGCTGCGGGTGACCCTTCTCCTTCAGCAGGTCGTAGGTGAAGGCCACGTCTTCGGCGGTGACCGGTGAGCCATCATGAAACCGGGCCTCCGGGCGGAGTTTGAAGGTGAACCCGTTGCGGTCGTCGGAAAGCGTCACGCTCTCGGCCAGAAGCCCGTATATTGCATCGGGCTCGTCATAGGCCCGCACCATGAGGGAATCGAAACAGATCTCCATGCGCGGTGGCGCATCGCCGGTGCGAACAAAGGAATTCAGCGTATTGAAGGTCAGGACGTTCTGGTTGAAGAACCAGTACCCGGGCTGAAAATTGAACGTGCCGCCTTTTGGTGCATCTGGGCTGGCGTAGTCGAAATGGCTGAAGCCCGGCGCATATTTGAGGTCGCCGAACGCAGACAGCCCATGCAGTGGCGATCCGGTCTCCACATCGGCAAACACGTCGTGCGGTAGCAACGGGAGGGCGATCGCCGCACCGGCGAGCGACAGGAAGTCCCGGCGCGGTAGCTTTTCGCGCCCGCTCAATTCTGGCTCCGGTATTTCGCGGCCAGCGCTTTTTCGCGCTCCGGATCGATCCACCAGGAATCAAGGTCGACGCCGGCATATTCGGGCTGCTTATCCGGCATACCGAACTTGTCCCAGTAGGCGATGCGAACATAAGGCGCATGCCACTGAGGCACCCAAAAATAATTCCACAACAAAACCCTGTCGAGCGCCCGGCTTGCCGCAACAAGCTCTTCGCGGTCCTGCGCATAGATGATCTTTTCAACGAGCGCATCCACGATGGGGCTCTTGACCCCTGCAAGATTGCGAGTGCCGGGGGTGTCTGCCGCCTTCGATCCCCAGTATTCGCGTTGTTCGTTCCCTGGTGAGAGCGAGTTGACGAAGATGCTCGCCACTGCGTCGAAATCGAAATTGCGGATGCGGTTCACATATTGCGACGGGTCGATGATGCGCAGCGACACGTCGATACCGATCTTGCGCAGCGCCGCCATGTAAGGCCCGGTCGTGATTTCGTCAGTGGGGCTGTTCCCAAGAAACTCGATGGTGAATTGCTGGCCGGTGCCGTCATTCGTCATCTTGCCGCCCTTGATGCTCCATCCCGCTTCGGAAAAGAGCTTGATGGCTTCACGCAGATAGGTCCGCTCCGCCTGCGGATTGTCATAGACCGGGAGCTTGAACGCGTCGGTAAACACTTCCGGCGGAAGCTTGTCCTTGAATTCCTCGAGAATCTCCAGTTCGCGTCCCTCTGGCAGGCCGGTTGCGGCCAGCTCGGTTCCTTCGAAATAGCTGTCCGTACGGGTATAGCTATCGAAGAAGAGTGTGCGGTTCATGTCCTCGAAGTTGAAGGCGAGCGTCAGCGCTTGGCGAATCCGGCGGTCCTGAAATTTGGGGCGGCGCGTGTTGAGAACGAAGCCTTGCATCGGCTCCGCTCCGCCCGTCGGAAATTCTTTCTTGATGACGTCGCCATCCTTGACGGCCGGAAATGTGTATTCCGTCGCCCAGCGGCGCGAGCGGTTCTCCACGCGAATATCCTGCAGCCCACCCTTGGTGAAGGCGAGCCAGGCGGCATTCTCGTCCTGAATATAGGTGTATCTGCGGCGATCGAAATTGTAGCGCCCGACATGCACAGGCAGATCAGCGGCCCAGTAATCCTCCACCCGCTTCCAGACAATTTCTGAGCCGGGTGTAAAGCTCTCGATCATGTATGGGCCGCTTCCAAGCGGCGGCTCGAGTGTGGGCTGCGTAAAGTCACGCTTTTTGCCCTCGGCGTCTGTGCCTTCCCACCAGTGCTTCGGCAGCACGGGAAGATCGCCCATAATGTGCGGCAGTTCCTTGTTGCCCGCCTGGTCGAAGCGAAATTCCACCTCGCGTTCGGACAGGGCCACCGCTTCCACAACGCTGGAAAAATACCGCGTGTGTTGCGGACTGTGCTTCTTGAGCATGTTGAGAGACCACACCACATCGTCTGCCGTAATCGGCGTACCGTCATGCCAGCGCGCCTTGGGATTGATGCGGTAGGTGGCGGATGAGTTGTCCTCGGGATGTTTGAACGCTTCGGCAACGAGCGGGTAGCTCGTGCTGGGCTCGGTCAAAGACTGCTGCATCAGCGTGTCCCAGAGAAAGCCGCCAAAATAGTTGAGACCGGCTGCCTGGGTACCACGCACGATGAACGGGTTGAAACTGTCATAGGTGCCAAGCGCAACGGAATTCAGCGTTCCACCCTTGGGCGCGTCCGGATTTACATAGTCATAGCGCTCGAACGTGCCTTTTTGGCTTTCGGACTTTATAAGCGACGAACTGGTGAGCCATTCGTCTTCGGCGCTTGCGGGATGGCTGGCGAACAGAAGAGCCGTGGCGAGGCAGACCGCCCTGGTTGCTCTTGCACCGATCACCCGCATGGCATTCTCCTCATTGTGTTTTGGTTCCCAGCCGAAAGGTAGACCATCCCCCACGCATGGCAAGGGCCTAAGCTCTCTCCATGAGATGCTTTCGGGCAACAAAAAAGCCGGTCGAAACCGGCTTTTTCAAGCTCTGCAAAATTAAATTTTCGTTAGTTGCCGGATGTAGCGTTTTCTTCGCCTTCGGCGGGAGCTTCTTCTGCAGGCGCCTCATCCGTGGAGGTTTCCTCTGCAGGAGCAGCTTCTTCGCTGTTCTGCGTCTCAGCCGGAGCTGTTGTTTCTTCAGCCGGGGCGGCCTCGCCTTCGGGGGCGGGAGCAGCCTCCTCGCCTTCCGCCGGGGCGGCCGCAGCATCATCGCCACTTTCAGCTTCAGGCTCTGGCAAAGGTGCAGGGCTGGAAGCGTGCTGGCGCAGATAGGCGATCAGATCGGCCCGGTCTTCGATTTTCTTCAGACCGGCGAATGCCATCGCGGTTCCCGAAACGAAGCCCTTGGGGTTGGTCAGGAAGTGATCCAGGTTTTCGTAAGTCCAGGTCACGCTACCGCCCTGCGCGAATTCCTGCATGGCTGCAGAGTAACCAAAGCCTTCATGGCTTGCGACCGGCCGGTTCACGATCTCCCAAAGGTTGGGACCAACCTTGTTTGCCCCACCTTCATCGACCGTGTGGCATGCCTGACAGCGCTTGAAGATATTCTCGCCTTTGCCGGCGTCAGCGGAGGCGAGAAGCGGCGCAATGGATTCCGGCTCAGCCGGCCCCTCGGATGCGCCTGCACCAGCGTCCTCGGCCACCTCGATCGCATAGCCCGGTGTCGCAGGTGGCGGCGACGAGAAAATCGCGTCCGAAAGAATGCTGACCGAGAAGATGACGAAAACGGCGCCCAGAAGCGCGCCGAGGATTTTGTTGAGTTCGAACGAGTTCATACGCCCTGAGGCTCCCTATTCCGGACGCTCGCGGCGGCGAGAAGAAAGAAACTTCAGCGCCAATGTCCCCCGCGTTCGGCCGTTGCCGGTAAAATCGCGCGGAAACTAGGTCTTTTGCTCCGCGCATGCAACACATATAAGGCACTTCCCAGTGAGACTTTTTGCCACTTTAGCAATTCAAAAGAGTTCCGGCCTCCATGTCCAGCCTGATCATAATTCCCGCGCGTATGGCCTCGACCAGATTGCCGGGCAAGCCATTGGCCGATATCGCGGGCGCGCCGATGATTGTGCATGTCGCTCGCCGTGCAAGAGAGAGCGAGGCTGGCGATGTGGCTGTCGCGACCGATTCGGCGGAGGTGGCGGCGGTCGTCCAGAAAGCCGGTTTCACCGCCATCATGACGCGCACCGATCATCAGTCCGGTTCCGACCGCATCTTCGAGGCGCTGGGCAGCCTTGATCCGGACGGTCGCTTTGAGCGCATCATCAATCTGCAGGGCGATCTGCCCACCATCGCCCCGGAGGACATTCGCGCTGTCGCAGGCCCGCTGAGCGACCCGCAGGTGGATATCGCCACCCTCGGCGTGGAGATTCGGGATGAGGCAGAAAAAACCAACCCCAACGTGGTGAAGATAGTGGGCGCCCCCCTGGACAGCGATTCGTCCCGCTTGCGGGCGCTTTACTTCACCCGTGCGACCGCCCCCTGGGGAGACGGACCGCTCTATCATCATGTCGGCATCTATGCCTATCGGCGCGCGGCGCTGCAGCGTTTCGTTTCTCTGCCCCCCTCTGTCCTGGAAACGCGCGAGCGGCTGGAGCAGTTGCGGGCGCTGGAGGCCGGTATGCGCATTGATGTGCAGATCGTCGCATCGGTGCCGCTGGGTGTAGACACCCCTGAAGACCTGGAGAGAGCCAGGCAAAGACTCGCATTGAAAACGGACACATGATCATGGCAGCCAAGACAAACAAAATCGCTTTCCAGGGCGAGCCCGGTGCAAATTCCGACACAGCCTGCCGCAACATGTTTCCTGACATGGAGCCGCTTCCCTGTCCGACCTTTGAGGACTGCTTCACCGCCGTCGAGACCGGCGCGGCCGATCTGGCGATGATCCCGATCGAGAACACGATCGCCGGACGGGTGGCGGATATCCATCATCTTCTTCCGCGTTCGAAACTTCATATTGTCGGTGAATATTTCCTGCCGATCCACTTTCAGCTCATGGTGCTGCCGGGTGTGAAGACCGAGGAGATCAAGACGGTCTACAGCCACATTCACGCGCTCGGACAATGCCGCAACATCATTCGCAAGAACCGCTGGAAGGGCACGGTCGCCGGCGATACCGCAGGTGCCGCCCGCCTCGTCGCAGAGTTGGGCGAGCGCTCCAATGCCGCACTTGCGCCACGGCTGGCATCCGAACTCTATGGTCTCGACATCGCCATGGAGAATGTCGAGGACACCGACAACAACGTCACCCGCTTCGTTGTCCTGTCCAAGGAGGAGAAGCAGGCAGCGCGGACCTCCTCCGAGCAGCTCATGATGACCACGTTCATCTTCCGGGTGCGCAACGTTCCCGCCGCGCTCTACAAGGCCATGGGCGGTTTTGCCACCAATGGCGTCAATATGACGAAGCTTGAGAGCTATCAGCTTGGCGGAAAGTTCTTTTCCACCCTGTTCTACGCCGATGTAGAAGGGCATCCGGACGACCGCAATGTCGCGCTGGCGCTGGAGGAACTCAGCTTCTTCTCGCGCGAAGTGCGCATCCTCGGCGTTTATGAGGGGCATCCCTTTCGTGCCACGCAGACGGAAGATGACGATTAGTCATCGGGGCAATATGTTCACCCTGCGAGCACCCAGTCGCGTATGAGTGTGTTGGCTATCGCGCCCGTGGGCGGCACGCGGTAGCCCTCCGGATGCTTGTTGTCCAGCATGAGCCGGACCTCCTCGCGGGAAAACCAGCGGCATGCCTCCAACTCGTTTTCGTCCATGGTGACCGCCTCGCTCTCGGCCTTTCCATAACAGCCGATCATGAGCGAGTAGGGAAACGGCCAGGGCTGGCTGGCATGGTAGGCGACAGAACCCACAGTTATGCCGGCCTCTTCCTGCGTTTCGCGCCGCACCGCAGCCTCGATTGTCTCGCCGGGTTCCACAAATCCCGCAAGACAGGAAACCATGCCCGGTGCGAAATGAGGGCTGCGGCCCAAAAGGCAATGCTCGCCACGCACCGCAAGCATGATCACCACCGGATCGGTACGGGGAAAATGATCACGACCGCAAGCCGGGCAATGTCGCTTATAGCCACCGTCGCGCATCTCGGTCTCGCTGCCGCAGCGACCACAGAACCGATGGCTCTCGTGCCAGGCTAGCAGCGCTGCTCCCTGCGCCAGCGCGCCAAGTTCAGAGGGCTGCAAAAGTCCCTGCGTATAGATGGAACGATAGTCGATTGCCTTGAGAGGCCCAGGCAGGTTTTCAATATCTGCCGTCGAGGGTACGGCCAGAACCGGCTTTCCGTCCTCATGGCCAAGAAGCACCGCACCCTTCAGGTCGGCCGCTAGGCGAGAGGCTTCGTCTCGTGGAAAATAGGGATTGAACGCCTCGTCACCGTCAACACGCATGAAAAGCCGCCCTTGCGAAAACAAAAGCAGGCGCGCGTTCGGGTTCTCCAGCGCGCGTTCCCCGGCATCGTCTGTACGGGCTTCAGCCTGTCGGTCGATGCGGTTTCCGGAAAAGGCGACGCGCTGGCTCGCTTCGTCGCGTGGGGTGTCGAAAAATGGAAAGGTCATGAAGGGCGATCTACCGGGTTTCAGGAAAACTCATAGCTTGCCGCGAATCGTCTCGGCGAACTGGTGCAGGTCTTCGCGGCGATAGGGCTCACGCACGCCATGTCCCCAGACAGGGCCGGGCCATCCGGGGTCATCCTCGCTGCGCGCCACCACATGGATGTGCAACTGCCGAACCACGTTGCCGAGTGCGGCGCTGTTGATCTTCGTGCAGCCGGTCAATTCTTTCAGCATCTGCGCGACCATGTTGGTCTCGAAGCTGACCATGGCCTGATCGAGAGGTGTCAGGTCATGGATTTCCTCCGCACCGGGGCGCTGTGGAACCAGAATGAGCCAGGGCCATCTCCTGTCATCGCACAGGCGCAATTCACACAGGCCGAGCCACATCACATGCAGGCTTTCAGCCTCCAGCTTTGGATCAAGCTCGAAACCCTGTTTTGCGTCTGGTAGCATCGGCTCTCCTCATTTTGCTCGTCAACGCTAGATGCAGCCGCCTGCGCCTGCAAGCGAATGATTGATCAAGCTCACGAAAGCGCGTCTCTTGCCCTTGCATTTGTTCTCACAATTTCCGATATGGGGGCTGGGAGGTTGGTGGTGGACGCGCCACTCGCCAACCGGGTCAGGTCCGGAAGGAAGCAGCCCTAACGAGCCAGGCACGGGTCGCCGTGCCAGCCTCCCACCTTCTTTTCTTTCTCAGGCCGCATTCACCGGATATCAGCCTTGCCGTCCACATTGTCCATTGACGCAGAACCTTGTCCAAGGGGACACTGCCAGCGTCAGGACAAAACACGGAGCGCGAGAAGGCAATGAGCGAGGCCGGCACCAAGACAAGCGAAAAGGCCGGCGGCGCCTACCGGGTTCTGGCGCGCAAATACCGCCCCAGCGATTTCACCGGACTGATCGGCCAGGAGCCGATGGTGCGCACCCTCACCAACGCTTTCAATGCCGGGCGCATCGCGCAGGCATGGATGCTGACCGGTGTGCGGGGCGTGGGAAAGACGACGACGGCGCGCATTCTGGCGCGTGCGCTCAACTACAAGACCGATACGATCGACAAGCCGACGGTTGACCTCTCCACCGAAGGCGAGCATTGCCGCGCCATCCTCGAAGGCCGCCACGTGGACGTGGTGGAGATGGATGCCGCTTCGCATACCGGCATCGACGATATTCGCGACATCATCGACCAGGCACGCTACGCACCGGTTTCCGCGCGCTACAAGGTGTTCATCATCGACGAGGTTCACATGCTCTCCAACCAGGCCTTCAACGGCCTGTTGAAGACGCTTGAGGAGCCGCCGCCGCATGTGAAGTTCATCTTCGCCACCACGGAAATCCGCAAGGTTCCCATCACGATCCTCTCGCGCTGTCAGCGTTTTGATCTGCGTCGCATCGATGCGGCCATGATCAAGGCCGATCTTGCCCGCATCGGCGGGCTGGAGGGTGTGGAAGCCGAAGACGAGGCGCTGGCCATGATCGCGCGCGCCTCCGAAGGCTCGATGCGCGATGCCCAGTCGATCTTCGATCAGGCGATTGCCCATTCCTCAGGCAAGGTCACGGCGGAAACCGTGCGCGACATGCTGGGGCTGGCCGACCGAAGCCGTATCATCGGCCTGTTCGAACATCTGATGAAGGGCGATGTGGCGGCTGCCCTCGCCGAATTCCGTGCGCAGTACGATGTCGGGGCCGACCCGGCGACAGTGCTCAACGATCTGGCCGAGTTCAATCATCTGGTCACCCGTCTGCGTTTCGTGCCGGAAGCTGCCGAAGACGCAGCACTTTCCGAAGACGAGCGCACGCGCGGTCTCGAATTCTCCAAAACGCTGTCCGTACGCGTTCTCTCGCGGACCTGGCAGATGCTGCTCAAGGGCATTCAGGAGGTGCAGTCCTCCGGCCGGCCCATGGCTGCTGGCGAGATGGTGCTGATCCGCATCGCCCACGCGGCCAGTCTTCCGACACTCGATGAGGCGCTAAAGCGGCTCGACGATATGCCGGCAGGCGCAAGCAATGGTCAATCCTCGTCACCAACCGGAGTGTCTCCCTCAGGGAATGGCGGCGGTGGCGGCGCCATGGCTTCTGCCGTCGCCACGCAACACGCTCCTGTGTCCGGCGGCGGTCAGACAATGCGCCTGGTTCAGCCCGAATCGGCGGCGGTGCCGATGCAACAGCCGGCCGCGGTGCCCGAGGAGATGGACGCCGTTCCGCTCAACTCGCTTGAGGACATCGCCAAACTCGCCGATGCAAAGCGGGACATGGCCTTCAAGGTGCTGCTCAAGCGGTGTGTCCGGCTTGTCTCTATCGAGCCTGGCCGCCTCGACATCAGTCTAACCGAAGATGCCCCCAAGACGGTCATGGGCGACCTGACCAACCGGTTGAAGGAGTGGACCGGCCGTCGCTGGATCGTCTCGCTGTCGAGCGAGGCTGGCGGGCCGACGCTCGCCGAGCAGGAAGAGGGGCGTCGCGAGAGCGCAATCGCCGATGCAAAGGCTGATCCGGCGGTTGCGGCGATCCTCAACAGCTTCCCCGGTGCGAAGATCATCGATATCCGTATCCCTGACGCAACCGACCCTGATACGGTTGATGAAACAGCCGATGCCATCGATCCGATAGACCCGGACGATGATGACGACGACGATTTTTGAATGAATTGGAGATCAAAATGCGCGATCTGATGGGCCTCATGGGCAAGGCCAAGGAAATGCAGGCCAAGTTTCAGGCTATGCAGGAAGAAATGGCCGAAATGGAAATCGAGGGTCAGGCTGGCGGCGGCACGGTCAAGGTGACGCTGAGCGGAAAATCCGAGATGAAGGCGCTGAAAATCGACCCGTCGCTTTTCAAGGAAGACGATGTGGAAATTCTCGAAGACCTGATCCTTGCTGCGCACAATGATGCCAAAACGAAGCTCGAAGCGGCCATTCAGGAGAAAACCCAGGAAATGACCGCCGGCCTGCCGATCCCTCCCGGCATGAAGCTGCCGTTCTAGCAGCAAGAGTGGCCGGCCTCGTCTTGGCCATGTGTGGGCGGAACAGTCATGTCAAAATCCATCGCCGGACCGGAAATCGAACGTCTTATCCAGCTTCTGGCCCGCGTGCCGGGGCTTGGGCCGCGTTCGGCCAGGCGGGCAGCCCTTCATCTGATCAAGAAGAAGGATCAACTCTTCGCCCCGCTTGCGGCGGCGATGGCCGAAGCCGTCGACAAGGTGCGGATCTGCTCCACCTGCGGCAATGTCGATACCAGCGATCCCTGCACCCTGTGTACCGATCCGCGCCGCGATAATAGCACGATCATCGTGGTGGAGGATGTGTCCGATCTCTGGGCGCTGGAGCGCGCCGGCGCCATGAACGCGCGCTACCACGTTCTCGGCGGCACGCTCTCTCCGCTTGATGGTGTCGGTCCGGATGATCTCAACATCAAGGGGCTGGTCAGTCGTGTGGCCGAAGGCGGCGTGTCGGAGTTGATCCTCGCCGTCAACGCCACGGTCGAGGGGCAAACCACGGCCCACTACATCACTGATCAGCTTGCCGGGATGGAGGTGAAGGTCACGCGCCTTGCCCATGGCGTTCCGGTGGGCGGCGAACTCGACTATCTGGATGAGGGAACGCTCTCGGCGGCGCTGAAGTCGCGCACGAGCTTTTGATCAACGGGAGAAACGCCTTGAGATTTTGTCACGCGATCCGCCTCACCACCTTCCTGCTCATGAGTCTGATCGCCCTGCCAGCCTTTGCCCAATCCATCGAGGCGCAGTTCCGCAACTGGTTGACGAGTGATCTCTGGCCCGAGGCGCAGCAGCGCGGCATTTCTTCTGCCACTTTCAATGCAGCCTTTGCCAATGTTTCCCCCAATCTGAAACTGCCCGATCTCGTTCTTCCGGGACAGGGCAAGCCACGGAGCGACACCCAGCATCAGGCCGAGTTCCGTGCTCCATCCGCCTATTTCAAACATATTGGCGGCGTTGTTTCGGGTGGCCGCTCCCGCGCCGGTCAGCTTTCCGGCGTTCTTGCTGCGATCGAGAAGCGTTATGGCGTTTCTCGCGGCATCCTGCTCGCCATCTGGGGGCGTGAATCCGGCTTTGGTCGCGCCAAGATCCCTTACGACGCCTTTGAGGTTCTCGGCACCAAGGCGTTCCTCGCCACACGAAAAGAGATGTTCCGGCAAGAGGTTCTGGCGGCACTCGAAATGGTGGAGCGCCGGGGCGTTTCACCACGGACCATGCGCTCCTCCTGGGCCGGTGCGATGGGGCAGCCACAGTTCATGCCCTCGTCCTATCTGAAATACGCGGTGGATGGCGACGGCAATGGCACGGCCGACATCTGGAATTCCGACGCAGACACTCTGGCCTCCATCGCCAATTATCTGGCGCAGCATGGCTGGGTTCGCGGGCGTGACTGGGGTTTTGAAGTCACTGTCCCGCAATCCGTGTCCTGCGCTCTCGAAGGGCCGGATCGCGGTAAGCGCATAGCAGACTGGCAGGCGCTCGGCATTCGGCGTGTCGGTGGAAAGGCTTTCCCCGAGCACGAGCTCACGGGCGAGGGATATCTCATGATGCCTGCGGGACGCTACGGCCCCGCCTTCATAGTCACGCCGAATTTCTATCGCCTCAAGGATTACAATGAGAGCGATCTCTATGCGCTTTTCGTTGGCCATGCCGGCGACCGCATCATGTATGGCAATAGCGAATTCGCCACATCATGGGGCCGGGTTGGCGGGTTCAGCCGCGGTGATGTTGCCGGAATGCAGCGCGGCCTGGAACGGCTGGGATATGATGTCGGCGGGGCAGACGGTCTCGTGGGTTTCAAGACGCGCCGTTCCATCGGCGATTGGCAACAGAAGAACGGGATGTCACCCACTTGCTTTCCCGCAGGAGATACGATTCGTCGCCTGCGTTGAAGATGGGTCTTCTGTTTACGATCTTTGTACAACGGGATGGAATCGTTCCACAAATCGGCTAATCTGCCTTCGGGGATTGAGCGGAGTTTCCGCACCGAAAGTCGAGAGAGGGTAGACCGTGTTCATTGCAAAGATCATGTCCCGGATGGGCGCACTCGCGGGCGCCGCGATTATTCTGGCGAGTTGTACCGTCGTAGTCGAGGAAGGCCCCAATCGCCCTCGTCCTCCGCGGCCGGATCGGCCACAGATGTGTACGATGGAATACAACCCCGTCTGCGCACGACGCGGCGGAGAGCAGCGCACCTTCGGCAATGCGTGTTCGGCGCGCGCGCAGGGTTTCAGGATCGTGCGCCCAGGCACCTGCCGGCCTCAGTCGAACCGGCCAGGCCGTCCGCAGGCCTGCACGCGTGAATACAGGCCTGTTTGCGCCCGCAAGGGCGGCCAGCGTCGGACATTCGGCAATGCGTGCAGCGCGCGTGCTGCCGGCTTCCGGGTCGTTCGTCCCGGTCAGTGCTGACCATCTAGCCGCGTCGCTTCTCCAATATTGAAAGGAGCGAGCGGCCGGCATCGAGAATGTGGGCGCGGGTGAGGTCGGCAGCCTCAGCCGCGTCGCCTTTCCTGCAAGCCTCGAATATTGCCATGTGCTCCCGGTTTGCGCGCTGCGCGCCGTCGGTCAGGGTAAGCTGCGCGCGAAGATAGCGGTCGACCCGGTCGAGTGAGGAGCGGATGATTTGCAGATGGTAGGGGCGGTCTGCAGCCTCGTAGAGCCCGTAGTGGAAGTTACGGTTTGCTTCCCCCCAGCTTCCGGGATCGGTGGTCTCGGCAAACGCCTGCAGGTTTGCCCGGGCGGCCTCCAGTTGCTCCCGTGTGAGGCTTGGAACGGCAAGTCGGATCATTTCGCTCTCAAGCAAGGCACGAAACTCGAATATCTCTTCGATCTCTGAGACCGAGAGCGCCGCCACCACCGTCCCCTTGAAGCGCTGCGTGGTCACCAGGCCGTCCTGTTCCAGGCGCTGAAGAGCCTCGCGCACGGGAATGCGGCTGGTGTTGAACATCTGCGCGATGTGATCCTGCCGCAGATGTTCTCCCTCTGCCAGTTCACCCTCGATGATGGCTTTGCGCAGGGCTTCGAAGACCAGATCGGTGGCCGAGGCCGTTTGTCTGATGTCGATTCTGTCCAGCTTCATCGTGTCGATCCCGCCTGAGGCATGTTGGCATCCACCGTCTCCGTGTCTGTGCGTTTGAGACACGCAAACGCGAGTCCTGCAGCTGCCGATTTTACAATTGTATATTGGATCCAATCTGAGTTAAAGATTCCTCCGCGATGTTTGGTCGGGCTCTCATGATCCGCCGGTCGGTGGACCGAGAGATGTCTTATGTGCAAACGGCAGGCTGGCATAACGAACCATCGCATGACTGGCAGACCACGTGTGCGTTAGGCTGCCCGTTGAAGTGAGACGGCCAAACAGAAACTGATTGAATTCGGGGGTATTCCACCAATGGCGCTGAGCGAAACAGGCACCAATCATTTCAAGAACTACATTGCCGGCGAGTGGATCGAGGGCAATAGTCAGGTTGAAAACATCAACCCGTCTGACACGCGCGATGTCGTTGGCCTTGCAGCGCGCTCCGGCGCAGCCGATCTCGACCGCGCCATCGATGCGGCACATGACGCGGCGCCGGGCTGGGCGCGGTCCACCCCGCAGCAGCGCTATGACATTCTCGATGCCGTCGGCAATGAGATCATCGCCCGCAAAGACGAGCTTGGCCGTCTGCTTTCGCGCGAGGAAGGCAAGACGCTGGCAGAAGGCATCGGCGAGGTGGTGCGTGCCGGTCAGGTGTTCAAGTTCTTCGCAGGCGAAGCGGTTCGCCTGCCGGGCGAGCGTCTCGATTCCATCCGCCCCGGCGTCGAGGTGGACATGCGCCGCGAGCCGATGGGCGTTATCGGTATGATCACCCCGTGGAACTTCCCCATCGCCATCCCGGCGTGGAAGATCGCCCCGGCACTTGCCTATGGCAATGCGGTCGTGCTGAAGCCGGCCGAGCTCGTGCCGGGCTCGGCCTGGGCGCTGGCGGAAATCCTTTCGCGCTCCGGTCTGCCGGAAGGCGTGTTCAATCTGGTTGCGGGCCGTGGTTCCGAGCTTGGCCCGCGCATGATCGAAAACCCGAAGGTCCGCGCAATTTCCTTCACCGGTTCCGTACCCACGGGCCGCGGCATTGCGGCAGCCTGTGGCGAGCACCTGAAAAAGGTGCAGCTTGAAATGGGTGGCAAGAACCCGCTTGTGGTTCTCGACGATGCCGATCTCGATGTGGCAGTCGGCGCCGCGCTCAACGGCGCATTCTTCTCCACCGGGCAGCGCTGCACGGCCTCCAGCCGCCTCGTCGTAGCGGAGGGCATCCACGACCGCTTCGTCGCTGCCCTGACCGAAAAGCTGAAGACCCTCGTCGTCGGCGATGCGCTCGACCCCAAAACCCAGATGGGCCCGGTGGTCGATGAAAAACAGCTCGAACAGAACCTGTCCTATGTCGAAATCGCTGGACAGGAAGGCGGAAAGCTCGCCATCGGCGGCGAACGCCTGACGCTGGAGAAACCCGGCTTCTACATGGCGCCCGCACTCTTCACCGAGACCAGCAACGATATGCGCATCAACCGCGAGGAGGTCTTCGGGCCTGTCGCCAGCGTCATCCGCGTCAAGGATTACGAGGAAGCGCTGCACGTCGCCAACGACACGAGCTTCGGTCTCTCCTCGGGCATCTGCACCACTTCGCTCAAATATGCGAGCGACTTCAAGCAGAAGTCGGAGGCCGGCATGGTCATGGTCAACCTGCCGACCGCCGGTGTCGACTACAACGTGCCTTTCGGCGGCACAAAGGGCTCGAGCTTCGGCTCGCGCGAACAGGGGCGCTATGCCGTCGAGTTCTACACGACGGTGAAGACGGCCTACACGCAGCCCTGATCGAAAGGAGCGGAGGATGGGCAAAGCCCGTTCGCAAGGAAACGCCGATGTCGCCATCATAGGCGGCGGGATCATCGGCATCGCCACTGCGTTCCGCCTTGCAGAGGCGGGCCGGCAGGTCGTGCTCATTGAGCGCGATGCGCCGGCCAATGCCGCGAGCCGGGGCAATGCCGGCGCATTCGCCTTTCCTTCCATCCTTCCGCTGGCGTCACCCGGCATTCTCTTCAAGGCGCCCAAATGGCTGTTCGATCCGCTGGGGCCGCTTTCCATACCGCCAGCGGAGTTCCCAAAAGTTCTGCCGTGGCTTCTGCGCTTCTTCCGAGCCTCCATGCCAGATCGCATCGAGGCCAGCACGGCGGCGCAGGCAGCCCTGAACCGGCTTTCCGAAACAGAAACCGCCACCCTCACGCGGGAAGCCGGGCTCGACCATCTGGTGCGCCATGATGGCGCTCTGGAGCTTTATGAGAGCGAGGCCGCATGGCGCGCCTCGCTGAAAAGCTGGGAACGTTGCGAAAAGGCCGGCGTCGAGATCGAGCACGTGGAAGGCCCGCGCCTTGCCGAATTGCAGCCGGGCCTCTCGCCGAGATTGGTAAAGGGCGTGTTCCTGCTGCAATGGAAAACGGTCAGCGACCCGCGCGACTATGCGCTTGCCCTGCTCGAAGCCGCCCGGGCGCGGGGCGTCAAGCTGATCGAAGGGGCCGTTTCGCGCCTCTCGCCTGGCGCCGAGGGTGTAACCGTCGCGCTGGAAGATGGCCGAACCCTCAAGGCAGGCCATGCCGTTCTCGCCGCCGGGCCGTGGTCGAACAGGCTCACTGCGCTCCTCGGCGACAAATTGCCCGTCACACCCGAGCGCGGCTACAACACCACGCTGCCACCCGGCAGTTTCGATCTGAAACGGCAGGTCATCTTTCCAGCGCATGGCTTCGTGGTCACGCCGCTTGCCACGGGCATTCGCGTCGGAGGCGCGTCCGAGCTCGCCGGCTTCGATGCCCCGGTCAATTACAAGCGCGCACGGCACATGCTCGACAAGGCCGCCGGCTTCCTGCCGGGGCTGAAGCGCGAAGGCGGAACGGAGTGGATGGGCTCGCGCCCCTCCATGCCGGATTCGCTCCCCGTTATCGGGCGGGCCTCCTCCAGCCCCCGCATTGTCTATGCCTTCGGTCACGGCCATCTGGGGCTCACCCAGTCGGCCGCTACGGCACGGCTCATCACCGATCTGATCCTCGAGCGAAAAACACCCATCGACATATCGCCCTTCCGGCCCGGCCGGTTTTGACAGGAAAGCATCATGGCGGTCAGCACATTCACCTGTATCGACGGACACACCTGCGGAAACCCCGTGCGGGTCGTGGCCGGCGGCGGTCCGCAGCTTCAGGGCTCCACCATGCTGGAGCGCCGCGCGCACTTCCTCGCCGAATATGACTGGATCCGCACCGGCCTGATGTTCGAGCCGCGCGGCCACGACATGATGTCCGGCTCCATCCTCTATCCGCCGACGCGCGAGGATTGCGACATCGGCATTCTCTTCATCGAAACGTCGGGCTGCCTGCCCATGTGCGGCCATGGCACCATCGGCACCATCACCATCGGCATCGAGAATGGCCTCATCCGTCCGCGCGAGCCCGGCGTGGTCCGCCTCGACACGCCGGCGGGTCTCGTCGTCGCGGAATATGAGCAGAACGATCGTTTTGTCGAAAAGGTGCGCCTCACCAATGTGCCGGCCTTCGTTCATGCGACCGGGCTCACAGCCGAGGTCGAGGGGCTTGGCGAAATCACGGTCGATGTCGCCTACGGCGGCAATTTCTACGCCATCGTCGAGCCGCAGGCGGCCTTCGAAGACATGGCGAACCACACGGCGGGCGAGCTCATTGGCTGGAGCCCGAAACTGCGCGCGGCCCTCAACGCGAAATACGATTTCGTCCATCCTGAAAAGCCCGACATCAAGGGCCTGAGCCACATTCTGTGGACCGGCAAACCCTCCCGGCCTGAAGCGCATGCGCGCAACGCCGTGTTCTATGGCGACAAGGCCATCGATCGCTCGCCCTGCGGCACGGGCACCTCGGCGCGTATGGCGCACTGGCATGCGAAGGGCCGCCTGAAACCCGGCGACGATTTCGTCCACGAAAGCATCATCGGCTCCATGTTCGAAGGTCGTGTGGAGGCCGAAACGCAGGTTGCAGGCAAGCCCGCCATCGTGCCTTCGGTCGCCGGCTGGGCGCGCGTCACGGGCTACAACACGATCATGATCGACGACCGCGATCCCTATGCCCACGGCTTTGTTGTCGTTTGAGGAGAGACCATGAAAATCAAAGCTATCCGCGCTTATCAGGTCGACCTGCCGCTGAAGGAAGGGCGCTATTCATGGTCGAACGGAAACTTCGTCGAGGTCTTCGATTCCACCGTCGTCGCCATCGAGACGGATGAAGGCCTCACCGGCTATGCCGAATGCTGCCCGCTGGGTTCGGCCTATCTGCCATCCTATGCGCGCGGTGTGCGCGCGGGCCTTGAAGAAATCGCACCAAAGCTGATCGGCCTCGACCCCACCAATCTCGGTCTCGTCAACCGCACCATGGATGCCGCCCTCAACGGCCACCCCTATGTGAAAGCGCCGCTCGACATCGCCTGCTGGGATCTTCTCGGCAAGGCAAGCGGCCTGCCGCTGGTCACGCTTCTCGGCGGCAGCGCGCAGGACGAGGTGCGCCTCTACCGCGCCATCTCGCAGGAAGACCCCGATCAGATGGCGAAGAAGATCGCCGGCTACAAGGCCGAGGGCTACACCAAGTTCCAGCTCAAGGTCGGCGGCAATGCGGATGACGACATCGCCCGCATCCGCGCCTGCCGCGAAATCCTCGAAGCCACGGACATTCTCGTGGCCGACGCCAACACCGGCTGGTCGCGGCACGAGGCAGCACGTGTGGTCGATGCGGTGGCCGATCTCGATGTCTATATCGAGCAGCCATGCGCCACCTATGACGAGTGCCTGTCGATCCGCCGCCGCACGGCAAAGCCTTTCATCATGGATGAAAACATCACCGGTCTGGATATGCTCGTACGCGGCCTGGCCGACGACGCATTCGACGTCATCAACCTGAAAATCTCCAAGGTCGGTGGCCTTTCGAAGGCGCGCACCATGCGCGATGTGTGCGTGGCACACGGCATCCCCATGACCATCGAAGACACCTGGGGCAGCGACATCGTCACCGCCGCGATTGCCCATCTGGCGCAGTCGACGCCGTCCGATTTCGTCTTCTCGGCAACGGATTTCAATTCCTACGGCACAAAAGCCATCGCCGCCAACGCGCCGAAGCGCGTCAATGGCGGCATGAAGGCACCGTCCGGGCCGGGCCTCGGCATCGAGCCTGATTTCGAAGCGCTCGGCGCGCCGGTCCTGTCGTTTGGCAAAGGCGCTTGAGCCATGCGCTCCAGCCGGGTCATCCACATCGTCTCCTGCCATGCCGAGGGCGAGGTGGGCGACGTCATTGTCGGCGGGGTGCTCCCACCGCCCGGGGATACGCTGTGGGAGCAGCGCAGTTTCATCGCCCGAGATCAAAACCTGCGCAATTTCATGCTCAATGAGCCGCGCGGCGGCGTCTTCCGCCATGTCAATCTTCTCGTCCCGCCGAAGAATCCGGCAGCCGATATGGGCTTCATCATCATGGAGCCGGAAGACACGCCGCCCATGTCGGGCTCCAATTCCATCTGCGTTGCCACCGTGCTGCTCGACACGGGCATCGTGCCCATGACCGAGCCCGAGACGAAGCTCGTTCTGGAAGCGCCGGGCGGTCTCGTTCAGGTGGTTGCCGAATGCCGCAACGGCAAGGCCGAGCGCATTCGCGTGACCAATGTGCCCTCCTTCGCTGACCGTCTGGACGCGCCTCTGGAGGTCGCGGGTCTCGGCACGCTCACGGTCGATACCGCCTATGGCGGCGACAGTTTCGTCATCGCCGATGCTGCCGCACTCGGTTTCTCCGTCACGCCGGATGAAGCCCGCGATCTGGCCGAAACCGGCGCGAAGATCACAAGGGCTGCCAATGAGCAGCTTGGCTTCTCCCACCCCGATAACCCGGAATGGGATCACATCTCCTTCTGCCAGCTCGCCCTGCCGGTCGAGGAAACCGCGGATGGTCTCGTCGGTCGCAATACGGTCGTCATTCGCCCGGCCAAGCTCGACCGGTCGCCGACCGGCACCGGATGCTCCGCCCGGATGGCCGTGCTCCATGCGCAGGGGCGCATGAAGGTGGGAGATCGGTTCACAGGCGTGTCTGTGCTCGGTTCTCGCTTTGAGTGCAGCATCGTGAGCGAAACATTCGCAGGAAATAAGCCGGCTATCATACCTGAGATCGCCGGGCGAGGGTGGGTCACGGGGACCCATCAACTGATGCTCGACCCGTCCGATCCATGGCCGCACGGATACCGGGTTTCAGACACTTGGGCAGACAATTAAAGTTTTAGGAAAAATTTACCCTGTTGCTCAAACATGGCCGAAGTGCCTCATTTCTCGGAACAAATCCTCATCTGGCGGTTTAACTCCATAAGTGCGATTTGAAACGATTGAGCAAGGACAATGACGCGACACGAAAAACGACAGGAGCGCCAGAGCGACGCAAATCGCGCTGACACTGCGCGCAGTGTCAGACAGCGTCTTGGCCACCCTGAAAACACGCGGTTTCTGAACAGGATGCCGCATTTCTCGCTGGACACCGACATGCCCGAAGAGTTTCACGACCTTCTCGGCAAGCTCGATGAAGCCGAGCGACGCGCCGGCTGATCCACTTCAGACCGAACCGGTGAAACAAAACAGGGACGGGGCCTGAGCCGCACCGTCCCTGTTTTCAAATCCGATTAAATCAGGCGATGCCTGATCGTCAGCCCTCAGGCTGCGCGGCGCTTCTTCGGCAGAAGGCCTTCGCGCTGGGCCTGTTTGCGGGCCAGCTTGCGTGCGCGGCGGACAGCTTCGGCACGCTGGCGTGCGCGCTTTTCCGACGGCTTTTCATAAGAACGGCGGGATTTCATCTCCCGGAAAACACCCTCGCGCTGCATCTTCTTCTTGAGCACTTTAAGGGCCTGATCGACATTGTTGTCGCGAACGATAACCTGCAATGGACTTCCTTCTTCAGTTGGCGTTTCAGTGGTTGAGCGTGGCCAATGCGCTGAAAAGCGCGAAGAACAGCTCTCGATCAATCTTATTCTACATCGGTGCAAGGGCCTGGCATCAGCCGGCGCAAAGATGCAAAGGCGCCCAGGCGAAGGGGCGACTCAAGATGGGGCGCACCATAACAGAAGTTATGCGGAATGCACCCCTTGGCAGAGATATAGGTCAGAAATGGGAGATTTCGAGATGAAATGACGCAGAATGCCGCGCAAATCCCGTGGATTCTTTAGATTTCCTTGGAAAATCAAGCGGAAATACGCCTCCACGCATAGGAACCTGGCGCGGCCGCTGCCTTCGCTGCAGGTTGATAGTAGAGCGGAATGCCGGCTTCTTTCCCGGCCTCCAGTTGGCTGATCGTGAAGGCATTGACGATTTCGAGTGTGGAAAACCCGACCCGGAACATATGGGCGACCTGGTCGATCAACACGTCCCCCGTTGCCCGGATTTCCCCGCGATACCCGTGCCGGGTGCGCAAGAGTTCCGCCTTGGAATAGCTGCGCCCGTCGTTGAAAGCAGGAAAAGCCAGCGCCACCAGCGGGAGGTGCTCGAGATGCGGCAACAGTAGATCCAGTGGTTCACCCGGTTGCAGCTCCACACCAATTCGGCCCGCGGCTTCCTCGCGCGCCTTTTCCTCAAGTTCGAGGTAAGCAGCCAGCGGCACGATAAAATGCTGGCCGTCGCCCGGCACCGCGGCCTCTTCACGCCTCTCCCAGATGTTCTTGCGAAATGCCCTGCCGTCCCAGAGCTTCGGATGCGGTTCATTCATGAAGCTGTTCCTAACGCGATGGAGAGAGCGCGGCCTCGAGGCCGGGCAGGTGAATACCGCATTCGATCTTGGCTTGCCCCGCCCAGCGCCCCGCACGCGGGTCTTCTCCCGGGCTGACCGGGCTGGTGCATGGAAAGCAGCCGATGGAAAGATAGCCGAAAGCCACCAGCGGGTTCTGGCGCAGCTCATTCTGGCGCATATAGTTGGCCTGATCCTCAGTGGTCCACCGCGCCAGGGGGTTGACACGAATCCGGGGTCCCACCGCCTCGAACACGGGCATCTGGGCGCGGGTCGCAGCCTGAGCGCGCTTCCGGCCGGTAAACCATGCGCGATAAGGCTCGACCGCACGTGCCATCGGTTCCACCTTGCGGATGTCGCAGCAGAGATCCGTGTCGCGTTGGTGAAGGGTCCCATCCGGGTCCTGCTCGGCGAGCGCCTTGGCGCGCGGAGCGACGATCTTGAGATTGGTCAGCCCGAGGTCGGCGACGAGCTGATCACGATAGTCCAGCGTTTCACCGAAATGCTGGCCCGTGTCCAGAAACGCCACCGGAATCCCCGGATCGACTTTCGCGATCAGATGCAGCAAGGCGGCCGAATCCGCCCCGAAGGAAGACGTCGCTCCGATACCGCCCGCATCCCGAAACAGATCGATCGCGACGGCGATGATTTCTTCGGCGGGAAGATAGCCATATCGATCGTTCAGCGCGATAGCGAGTTCGGTCGCATCGCCACTGGCGGCGAAATCGCGATCAAGCTGCCTTGGCTTCGTGGCCATAAAGGGCCTCCTTGAATGGTGCGGGGCCAAGCCTGCGATAGGCGTCGAGGAAACTCTCATTGCTGTTTTCGCGTCGTGCGAGATAGGTGTCGACAATGGTCTCCACCGCGTCGGTGATCTCGTCGGGCGCAAAGCCACGCCCGATGATCTCGCCGATGGTCGAGCCCTCACGCGCCGAACCGCCAAGGGTTACCTGGTAGAGCTCCGTGCCCTTCTTCTCGACACCGAGAATGCCGATATGGCCGACATGGTGATGCCCGCAGGCATTGATGCAGCCGGAGATCTTGATCTGCAGATCGCCGATTTCGTCCTGCCGGGCCTGAGAGGCAAAGCGCTCAGAAATTTCCTGCGCCACGGGGATGGAGCGGGCATTGGCCAGCGCGCAATAATCGAGCCCGGGGCAGGCGATGATGTCGGTGATCAGCCCGGCATTGGAGGTTGCCAGCCCAATCTCGACAAGTGCGGCATGAACCGCAGGAAGATCGGCCCGCGCCACATGCGGCAGGATCAGATTCTGCTCATGGCTCACGCGGATTTCGTCATTGCCATATTGCTCGGCAAGGTCGGCAATCGCGTCCATCTGTGCATCTGTCGCATCGCCCGGCACCTCGCCGATGCCCTTCAGCGAAACGGTCACGGAAGCATAGTCGGGGTTGCGATGCGTGTGCGCGTTGCGGCGCAGCCAGTCGGCAAAACCGGGGTTGGCCTTCACCGCCCCGCTCACCACCGCGTCGCCTTCCGGGCGTGCTTTCAGCTTTGGCGGTGCGAAATAGGCTTCGATGGCGCGAATATCGGCCTCGGGCAGCTTCAGCTCGCTTTCGCGGAGCTCGTCGAACTCCTTCTCCACCTGCGCTTTCAGCTCTTCCGTGCCGGTCTCGTGCACGAGGATCTTGATCCGGGCCTTGTATTTGTTGTCGCGCCGTCCGTTCAGATTGTAGACGCGCAGGATCGCCGTCACATAGGTGAGCAGGTCGCGCTCCGGCAGGAAATCGCGGATTTTCTTGGCGACCATGGGTGTGCGGCCAAGACCGCCGCCGACAAACACGGCAAAGCCGAGCTCGCCTCTGTCATTCTTCTTCAGATGCAGGCCGATATCGTGCACTTCGATAGCCGCACGGTCACGTGCCGCACCCGTCACGGCAATCTTGAACTTGCGCGGAAGATAGGAGAATTCCGGATGCAGCGATGACCATTGCCGCAGGATTTCGGCATAGGGGCGGGGGTCCGCCACTTCATCGGCCGCCGCACCGGCAAAATGGTCTGCTGTCACATTGCGTATGCAGTTTCCGGAGGTCTGGATGGCGTGCATCTCCACCTCGGCGAGCTCTTCCAGAATGCGTGGAATGTCGACCAGCTTCGGCCAGTGAAACTGCAGGTTCTGACGCGTGGTGAAGTGGCCATAGCCCTTGTCATAGGTGCGCGCGATATGCGCCAGCTTGCGCATCTGGCGCGGCGAGAGGGAGCCATAGGGAATGGCGATCCGCAGCATATAGGCGTGCAGCTGCAGATAAACGCCATTCATCAGCCGAAGCGGCTTGAACTGGTCTTCCGTGAGCTCGCCTGCAAGGCGGCGCTTCACCTGGTCGGTGAACTCCGCAACGCGGGCTTTCACGAAGGCTTGGTCGAATTCGTCGTAACGATACATGAAACGTGACCTGGCTTTAGGCGGCGCTGAGCGCAGCGTTGCGCGCTTGCTTGCCGATCTCTGGATGAATGGAGGGCCCGCCGGCGCGGATGCGTTCGCGCAGGCGTTTGGGGAGGATGCGGCCCTCGGCGATCTCCACGTCGACCAGCGTGACGTCGATCACGATGTTGGCGGCAAGAGCGAGGTTCCCGGCAGCGGCAATGCGCGCCTCATCCTCCGCATCCTTGGCCACATGGGCGGCATCGATCGTGTCGACCCAGCGGTCGCCGGCTCCCAACCACACGGTTTCACCATCGGTCAGGCGATTGGCGGCTACAATCTTCATCACGCGCGCTCCAGCTGGTGCTTGTGGGATGCGAGCGCTTCCGAGCGCTCGAAATTCGCGCCGGCCACTGCATCGCCGATCAGCGTCATAACGGGGCCGGTCAGTTCGTTGCGGTCGGCAAGCGAGGGCAGGTCGTGCAGCGTTCCGTGCAGGAGCCGCCTGTCGTTGCGACTGGCGTTCTCGATCACGGCCACGGCGGTGTCCGGCGAAAGTCCTGCCTCGACGAGACGGCCCGCCACATCGGCAGCCACCGAGCGCCCCATATAGACGGCGATGGTCGCGCCGGAGACGGCGAGGCTCGCCCAGTCGGGCAGGGTGCGGCCCTTCAGGTCATGGCCGGTGGTGAACACGATGGAGGAGGCAATGCCGCGCAGCGTCAGCGGCAGCTCGAAATCGGCAGCGGCGGCGAAGGCGGCGGTCACGCCCGGCACAACTTCATAGGAGACAGCCGCTTCACGGAGTGCCGCCATTTCCTCACCCGCGCGCCCAAAGATCAGCGGATCGCCGGATTTCAGCCGTACAACGCGCTTGCCCGCGCGTCCCAACGCCACGAGCAGATCGTTGATCTCCTCCTGGCTCTTGGAGTGGCAGCCCTTGCGCTTGCCGACGGAGATGCGCTCTGCATCGCGCCGGCCCATGGCCACCACGGCCTCCGGCACCAGCGCGTCATAGACAATGACATCCGCCTCCATCAGAAGGCGCTGCGCGCGCAGTGTCAGAAGGTCTTCCGCGCCGGGACCGGCGCCCACCAGCGCGATGTGGCCCGGAATGTCTTCACCAGCCGCCAGAAGGCTGGAGGCGCTGCGGCGGGCAGCGGCCACGTCTCCCCGCTCGACCGCGCGGGCTGTGTCGCCGGTGAAGAAGGCTTTCCAGAACCGGCGACGCGCTAGGCCGCGGGGCACCAGCCGGTCGACGGCGTCGCGGTATTGTGTGGCAAGTTGGGCGAGTACGCCAAGCGATGGGGACAGCATCTGGTCGACGCGCGCCCGCACCATTTGCGCCAGCACCGGTCCGGCCCCCTCGGTCCCGATGGCAACCGCAAGCGGGGCCCGGTTCACAAGGGCCGGTGTATAGAAATCGCAAAGCTCGGGCCGGTCCACTGCGTTTACGGGGATGGAGCGAGCCCGCGCATCCGCGACAATGACGCGATCCTGCGCCTCGTCGTCGGTCGCGGCGAAAACAAGCGCTGCGTTTTCGATGTAGCGCGGAGCATAGGGTGCGCGGATCAGATGGGCTCCATTTTCCGCCGCCCATGCGGCGAGCGCTTTCTCGGGCGCATCAGCAACGAGCGTGAGCGCCGCTTTCGACTGGCCCAGCAACCGCGCCTTCGCAAGCGCCTCATCCCCATTGCCCACAATGACGACAGCACGGTTCTCCACCCGCAGGAACACGGGGAAAGCGGCAAGCTTTTGGGTCTTAGTCGTCATGGTTTGCGAGCCTTCTCGAACGATGCCCGCAATAATGGCGGTTTGCAGCGTCGCCTGAGAAGAAACACACTCGCTGCCGCATGAATGTGACAAGATTGCTTTTTCATCGCACCGCTTCGCGGCAGCAAATCCTTCCCCGGCCCTGCGCGGATACCCATATCCACTTTGTGGAACAGGAAGCGAGAGGCTGCGTTTCCTCAGGACCGTAGAAGCAATGGAGATTGATATGGCTGAGTTCCGGCTCGTACACGATGCTTGGGTTGTCGTCGCCGATGGTGAAAAGGCGCTGTTTCTTCGCAATGAGGGCGACGCGACTTATCCCAATCTTCAGGTGGTGCGAACGATCCACGAAGAAAATCCGCCAAGCCGTGAGCAGGGCACCGACAAGCCGGGACGCTTCAACGACGGCCATGGGGTTCACCGCAGCGCAGTGGACGAAACCGACTGGCACCGTATCGAGAAGGAGCGTTTTGCCGCCGACGTCGCCGAGCGGCTATACAAGCTCGCGCACAAGGGCAAGTTCAGCAAGCTGGTGCTCGTCGCCCCGCCGCTGGTGCTGGGCGAGTTGCGCAAGGAGATGCACAAGGAAGTGGAAGACAAGGTGATCGGCGAGGTCGCCAAGACGCTGACCAATCACACGGTCGGCGATATAGAAAAGGTGCTGATGCAGTAGATGAGGTGGGTTGGGCGGCGCCAACAAACGCGCCGCCGAAGCCCCGTGCCGAAGCGCCATTGAGGGGCACCACCAAGATCGATCACGCTCAAAGGTATTAAACGTGCTGGCCGCCGTTGATGTGAATTTCCGAGCCAGACACATAGGACGACTGATCCGAGCAAAGGAAATAGATCGTCTCAGCCACTTCCGACGTCTGCCCAAGCCGGCGTAGCGGGATGGTCTCGACGATCTTTTCCGTGCCGGGGGAAAGGATGGAGGTTTCGATCTCGCCCGGTGCGATAGCGTTGACGCGAATGCCATGCGGACCGAAATCGGCTGCCATCTCCCGCGTGAGCGCCACGAGCGCTGCCTTGGAGGTCGCATAGGCGGTTCCGGCGAAAGGGTGCACGCGGCTGCCGACAATGGAAGTGACGTTCACAACAGAGCCCTTCGCGTTGCCCAACTCCTTGAAGAGCCCGCGCGCAAGCATGATCGGTGCGAAGAAATTCACCTGAAACACATCGCGCCACATATGCATCGGCGTTTCGATGGAGTTCATGCGTTTGCCGCCTTCGAGCTTGGGCGAAATGGCGGCGTTGTTGACCAGCGCGTCCAGCCGTCCGCCATTCGCTTCCAGCCGGTGGCGAATTTCGGCGATGGCAATGCCGACGTCTTCCTGGTCGGAAAGATCGACTTTGATATGATCTTCCGGCCCGGCAGGCCACGGGCAATCCTCCGCAAAGGCTTGCCTCGAGCAGGTGATCACCCGCCAGCCTTCACGAGAAAAACGCTTCACCGTCGCGTGGCCAATACCTCGGCTCGCACCTGTCAAAACCAGTGTCTTGCGTTCGTCGGCCATGCCCTGCTCCCTGTTCCGCTCCTATGTAAGCGAGAGTGGAGGCGAATGCGATAGGCAAAAGCGGACTGGCTGGCTCTAATTTCCGAGAATGATGTCGAGGATGGAGGTCTGCTTCCTCTGCACGCCACCCCCCACATTGGCAGGCGGTACGGGGCGGCGAACGGAAGCGGTGTGACCCGGATCGCCGCCGGAAGGCACCGCAGCGGGCGGTGTCGGGTGCCCCTGCGGGGCCTGCGTCCCGCCACCAACGGATGCCTGCGGGACCGGGGGTGTCTGCGGTTCCCTTGCCGCAATGCCGGGCGCCGGAGCGCCAGGGCTCCAGGAGCCTGGCAAGCGTTTCACCGGTCGTCCCTTTTCCGCTTCCTCCATGAATGCCTTCCAGGCAGGAACAGGCATGGAGCTGCCTGTTGCCTTCGTTGCCTTGGAGGCGTCGTTGCCAAACCAGACGCCTGTTACCAGATCGGCCGTATATCCGACGAACCATGCGTCGCGCGATTGCTGGGTGGTTCCCGTTTTGCCTGCCGCCGGGCGACCGATGTTCGCCGCGCGCGCACTGCCATATTCCACGGTTTCTTGCATCATCGCATTCATCATGCCGATGATCTCCGGGCTTGCCACCCGTGTCATGCGCGGGCGGTCGTGCTGGTAAAGCACCTTGCCGGACGATGTGGTGATGCGCTGCACGAAATAGACCTCAGGCCTGTATCCCCCGGTGGCGAAGGGCAGATAGGCCGCGGTCAGTTCCAGCGGCGTTACCTCCGAGGTCCCAAGCGCAATGGAGGCATTGGCTTTCAGGTCGGATTCGATGCCCATTCGGTGCGCGAGCTCGACCACGGATTTGGGTCCGACTTCCATGGCAAGCTGCGCGGCCACCGAATTGAGCGAGCGCGCAAGGGCTTCTGAAAGCGTCACCGGACCATAATACTTGCCTTTGTAGTTTTCCGGCGTCCAGTTGCCGATCTTGATCGGCGCGTCGTTGCGCACGCTATCAGGCCGCCGGCCCTGCTCCAGCGCAGCCATGAAGACGAAGGGCTTGAAGGCCGAGCCCGGCTGCCTGCGTGCCTCGGAAGCGCGGTCGAACTGGCTGTTGGCATAGTCATAGCCCCCCACCATCGCCCGCACCGCTCCGGTGGTGTCTATGGAAACGAGCGCCCCCTGGCTGACGGCGAGCTTGCCGCCTTTCTCGTCGATCAGGCTGCGAATGGTCTTTTCGGCCTGCTTTTGAAGACGAAGATCGACCGTGGCTTCCACAATGATGTCGCTCTTCACATCGCCGATGAGCGCCGGCAGTTCCTCCATCACCCGGTCGGCGAAATAGTGCTCCGAGCCGGTCCAGTAGGCCGCAGCGCGCGTGGCGGGTCGGCTCATGGCGGTGGTCATCTCGCTATCGCCGATCATGCCCTGGTCGCGCATGGCGGTCAGCACCACCTGCGCCCGTGTTTCGGCGGCCTGTGGATCGCGCGCGGGCGACAGGCGCGAGGGGGCTTTCAGAAGGCCGGCCAGAAGCGCGGCTTCCGAGAGCGTGACATCCCGTGCGGACTTGTTGAAATAGCGCCGCGAGGCCGCCTCCACGCCATAGGCGCCCGAGCCGAAATAGACACGGTTCAGATACATTTCCAGGATCTGGTCCTTGGAATGTTTCTGCTCCAGCCACAGCGCCAGCAGCACTTCCTGCACCTTGCGCTCAATCGTCCGGTCGGGCTTCAGAAAGAGGTTCTTGGCGAGCTGTTGCGTCAGAGTGGAGCCACCCTGTGTCAGCCGTCCAGCCATCACATTCTCCGCCATGGCGCGGGCAAGGCCGATCGGGTCCACACCGAAATGCGAGTAGAATCGGCGGTCCTCGATGGCGATCACGGCCTGCGGGATGAAGGGCGACATTTCGTGCAGGCCCACCGCCTCGCCACCTGTCATGCCGCGATTGGCAATCATGTCCCCGTCAGCCGAAACAATTTTCACATTGGGTGGTCGGTCGGGAATTTCCCAGGTGGTCGCTGAGGGCATCTTGGCGCCATAGTAAGCGGTGATGCCGGCAGCGGCGATACCGCCCCACAGGGCCAAAACGAGCGACCAGTAGACGGCGGTGCGTAGGAAGCTGAAGAAGCCACCGCCCCCGCCACTCTTGCGCCGCGGGCTGGCGCGGCGAGTGGCTTTCGCTCCCTTGGCGCTCTTGCCTTTGCCCGGCCTGCGCCGCTGGCGTGAAGGCACGACGCGGTCGCCGTCACCGAGTTTCAGATCGTCGCTGCCCCGGCGCGCCGCTGGCGCGTCGAAAGTCGGCTCGATCCTTCGGTTTTTCGTCCTGCGCGCCATACGTTCACAAACCCCGCAACCCTGCACCCGCACATCTCATTGCGGGCACAGTAAAAGGCAGCGGTTTAAGGCGCAGTTAAGTCAAATTAAACAAAATCGGCGGGAGCCCCTCAGCTATGGGCGAAAATATCCGCCTCTTCCCAGCCCATCAGGTCCAGTTTCGCCCGTGTCGGCAGGAAGCGGAAACAGGCTTCCGCCTCGCGCGTGCGCTTCTCGCGCTCCAGCCGTACGATCAGCTTTTCGCGCAACTGATGCAGGTACAACACGTCGGACGCCGCATATTCGAGCTGTTCGGGCGAAAGCTCTTCGGCTGCCCAATCTGACGATTGCTGCGCCTTCGAAAGCGACACGCCAAGCAGTTCGTTGCAGAGATCCTTCAGCCCGTGCCGATCCGTATAGGTGCGTGTGAGGCGCGAGGCGATCTTGGAGCAGAACACGGGCTCCGGCATCACGCCGAAGCTGTGATAGAGCACCGCCAGATCGAAGCGCGCAAAGTGAAACAGCTTGGTGATCTTGCGGTTCTTCAAAAGCGCGACGAGGTTCGGCGCCTTTTTCTGCCCGGCATCGATCTGCACCACATCGGCCGTGCCGTCGCCCGGCGAAAGCTGCACCACGCACAGCCGGTCGCGGTGGGGCTTCAGGCCCAGCGTCTCCGTGTCGATGGCAACGGCATCAACATTGTAGTTGCTGAGATCGGGCAGGTCGTTCTTGTGAAATCGGATCGTCATGGCGTGTCTTCCAGGCTTACTTGCTGCTCAGGGCATCGAGAATGCGGACCCAGGAGCGCTGGCCGCGATGGAACGAATTCAAATCGTATTTCTCATTCGGCGAATGGATACGATCATCCTGAAGGCCGAAGCCGACCAGAAGTGTTTCCATATCGAGCATCCGGCGGAACTCGCCGGCAATCGGAATGGAACCGCCCATGGCGATCGCCACTGCGGGCTTTGGCCATTCGTCGCTCAGCGCACCCTGCGCCTTCGTCACCAGCGGCATGTCATAGTCGAGCTGGAAGGCGGGCGAGCCGCCATGCGGATGGAATTCCACGCGGCAATCGGCCGGCAGGCGCTCTTCGACGAATTTGCGGAAGGCGGTGCGGATCTTGTCCGGGTCCTGCTTGTGCACCAGCCGGAACGAGACCTTGGCGGAAGCCTCAGCCGGAATGACAGTCTTGAAGCCTTCGCCGGTGTAGCCGCCGGTAATGCCATTCACTTCCGCCGTCGGGCGCGCCCAGACGAGCTCCAGCGCCGAGCGGTCTTTTTCGCCAAAAAGCTTTGAAAGGCCGATCGGACCGAGAAAGTTTTCGGTCGTCTCGCCAAGCCCTTCCCAGCTCTTCAGGATGTCTGCCGGCGTTTCTTCAACGCCCTCGTAAAAGCCGGGCACGGTGATGCGCCCGTTCTCGTCATGCAGGTCGCCCAGAATGCGGGCCAGAACCGTGATCGGATTGGCCGCCGCGCCGCCGAAAAAGCCCGAATGCAGGTCGCGGTCCGCCGCCTTGATGGTGATCTCCTCGCCGACAAGCCCGCGCAGGCCGACGCAGACGGCGGGCGTCTCCGGGTCCCACATGGCGGTGTCGCACACCAGCGCGTATTCGGCTGAAAGCTCTGCGCGGTTTTCTTCCAGGAAGGGACGCAGCGAAGGCGAGCCGGATTCCTCTTCGCCCTCGAACAGAATGGTGATCCTGCAGGGCAGCTTGCCATGCACCGCCTTATAAGCGCGGCAGGCTTCCACAAAGGTCATGAGCTGGCCTTTATCATCGGAAGACCCACGCCCGATGATCGCCTTGCGGCCGGGTTCGATCTCTTTCACCGACGGGTCGAACGGATCATTGTCCCACAGGTTCAGCGGGTCGACCGGCTGCACGTCATAATGCCCGTAAAAAAGCACGTGCGGCCCTTCGCCGTCATGATGCGCCACCACCATCGGATGGCCTGCCGTGTCACGCACGCTGGCCTCGAAGCCGATTGTCTTCAGGTCTTCCACCAGCCATTCGGCAGCCCTCCGGCATTCTGCCGCGAAGGCCGGGTCGGTGGAGATCGATTTGATCTTCAGAAGGTGGAAAAGCCGCTCCAGACTCTGATCGATGGAACGATCGAGCTGATCGAGAACCGGGGCGATATCGGACATGGAAAGCTCCTGAAGACTGTTCGGAGAAGATATTGAAGCGACCTAACACATACCGGCAGTGATGAGGAAAGGAAAAAGGGCCGCACAGGCGGCCCTTCGGATTGGTTCAGTCGAAAACGGGCACTGCCTCAGTAAGGGCAGGCGTTGTCGCTGAGGAAGTTGTGCACTTCGATCTCGCCATCGATGATCTTCTGCTTGGCCTCTTCAACCGCGGCCTTCATTTCGTCCGTGATGAGGTCCTTGTTGTTGTCGTCCATCGCATAGCCGACGCCGTCCTCGGCCAGGCCGAGATCCTGGAGGCCGTAGCTGAACTCACCGTTCTTGGCGTCCATGAAGGCATTGTAGACGGCGACGTCCACCTGCTTGACCATCGAGGTCAGAACCTTGCCCGGATGCAGGCCGTTCTGGTTGGAATCGACGCCGATGCCGAGCTTGCCGGCATCTGCTGCCGCCTGGAGCACGCCAACGCCCGTGCCGCCCGCGGCGTGATAGATCACGTCCGCACCCTGGTCGATCTGCGTGCGCGTGATCTCACCGCCCTTGGTCGGGTCGTTCCATGCGGAAGGCGTGTCGCCCGTGTAGTTGCGGATCACCTTGGCGTCTGAGCGGGCAGCCTTTGCGCCGCCCACATAGCCGCACTCGAACTTGCCGATGAGCGGAACCTGCATGCCGCCGACGAAGCCGACCGTGCCGGTTTCCGAGGCGAGTGCGGCGAGCATGCCGACGAGATAGGAGCCTTCCTGCTCCTTGAAGGTCACGGAGCGCACATTGGGCGCGTCGACTGCGTCATCGATGATGGTAAAATCGGTATCGGGATATTCCGGCGCGACCTTCTTCAGGTAATCGACCCAGGTGAAACCCGCCATGACGATCGGGTTGCGGCCGTTCTCGGCGAAGCGGCGCAGGGCCTGCTCGCGCTGGGCGTCGTTGGAGATTTCGAACTCTACATATTCGATCCCGGTTTCTTCCTTGAACCGCTCGGCGCCGTTATAGGCCGCCTCGTTGAACGATTTGTCGAACTTGCCACCCAGATCGTAGATGAGAGCCGGAGCGATCTCATCCGCAAACGCGCTTGCGGACATCGCGGTAGCGGCCAGAAGGCCGAGAACAATACGCTTCATGTGATCCACACCCTGTCGGTTGTCTTGTGTTTCCGTCTACGCCGCACGAGCGGGCAGCCTCGAATGGCATATCCGCTCAAGCACTCTTGCGAGCGTCCCGCAACGGCCGTGGACCATCGGGAACGGCATGGAGAAAGTCTTCCGCTCTCCCCTTACGGGCACTCTTGCACGGCTGAAATGAAAATTCACGCGGAATTTTGACCGTTCGGAAAAACGACTTGAGATGGTCTTGCAGGCTGCGCAGCACGCGAAGCAGCGTCAGTCTGTTTGCTGCATTCAGGCAAGAACAGTCCGCCGGCGTTGGTATCCGACAATGTAGAAAATGAGAGAAAGAGCGAAGAAGACCAGCCAGCCTGGCAGGGTCAGGATCTGGATGATCACAGGGTCCCAGATGAAGGGAAATGTATAGCGTTGGATGACTGCCTGCGCCAGATTGAGTGTGTCGGGCGATACAGCGTACCAGCTTTCGCCCAATGGCGTGAATGTCAGGGCGTCAGCGGCGATGGAGCGTGTGGCGTCGATCACGGCCATGACAACGGCGATTGCGAGAGCGAAAACAGCCAAAATCCGAAAGAACAGACGAAACATTCAGGCCTCACCTCTGTGCCGCTGCCGGCATGGGCCATCAAACCACAAAACGACCCGTGCGAGACATAGGCCGGGCGACCCGTCTTGGCAATCACCTTACGGAAAGTTGAGAGTAAGGGAGGGCCAGGCGCAGGAAAGTGCGGCAAATTGCAAAACTGTCACAGACTGGACTTGGCATTCTCGATCAGATCGACTAGATGAGCCTCGCGCAGCCGATAAAGCTGTGCCGTGGAGAGGTGGCCGAGTGGTTGAAGGCGCACGCCTGGAACGCGTGTATACGGGAAACCGTATCGAGGGTTCGAATCCCTCTCTCTCCGCCATTTTCCAATCGAGCCCTGAAGCGCACCCGGCGCATGATCGAACCAGGCCTCCTCGTCGTCGAGGCGGGTCTCGTCCAACGCGCCGACGATAACCGCGAGATGATCTAAGGCGCGCTCATTTGGATGGCCGAAAAGCTCCAAAGCGCGGACGGCGAACGAGCGCGAGAATTGTGGGCGGGAAACAGGAAGCAGGTGTTCGAGGCAGGCCTGCCAGGGGCAACACTCCCCGCGCCTGATAGCAACAGGCAGACCAATTGCAGGCCTGTGAAAACCAGGTAGAAGCATTGCGTCCGGAAGACGACGTTTCGCCTTCCATGATGAATCCGCGACCGATCTGCGACCATAAGTATTTACAACCCGCTGTGCGCGCACGGGATCCGGCCGGCTCCCGGCGGCTTTAAGTCCATGCTTGCAATTTGCATCGGCCTGCAGATGGCGGCAAGTTTGCAGGAGAGGCAAGCCGGTTTGGGGGACAACTGGACGTGACAAGAAAGTCTGCGGGCACCGCCAGGAGACAATCGAGGACAACGATATCGCGCCAGTCAGGTGATGTCCTGGCCGCAGAGCACAAATCGGTCGTCTGGATCACCGCGCCAGCGGGGAGCGGAAAATCCGTCTTTGCCATGCAGATGTGCCGCCGGCTCGGCGGGGCATTTGTGTGGCTGCGTGCCGAGCCGCGCATGGCCGATATGGGCGCGTTCCTGACCTCTCTCGAGTCGGCGTTCCGCAATGCGTTTCCGAAATACGATCTGCCCGCTCTGGCTTCGCAGGACATCGCATTCCCCGTGGACTACCTGCGGCGCTTGATCGCCGCCGGTGGCCGCGGCAACCGTATCACCGTTGTGCTGGACGATCTCCACGTGTTGCCTGCCGAAACTGCCGTGCATCAGGCGCTTGCTGATGCGGTCAGTGATGAGACCGGCGACATCCGAGTTGTTCTGGTTTCGCGTGAGGCCCAACATCCTGCATGGTTGAGGCTCAATGCCATCGGCAAGGCGATGGTGGTCGATTTCGACATGCTTAAACTTAACGAAACCGAAGCAGATGAACTGATCGGCGCGTTCGATGGCGATCGCAGCCGCTGGTCGGCGCCGGAACTGGTCCGCGCCTCCGGCGGGTGGATGCTCGGTGCATGCCTGCTACTGCAATCTGCGATGTCCAGGGCTGACGATGCCGCCGACCGACTTGCGCCCGATTCAACGGATCTGCTCGATCTCATTGTCCATGAACTCGTTGAGCCGCTCTCCGAGCCGGACCGCATGATGCTTTGTCGGGCCGCACGGTTGCCCAACCTGCCGGTCAGGATTGTCGCGCACGCGCTCAATCTGCCGCGCGGCGACAAACGGTTGGCGAGGTTGGCGGACAGATTGCTGTTCGTCGAACGGGACGGCAGCGACCGGTTGCAGATTCACGACCTTCTCAAGGCAGCACTTCACCACCATTATTCAGACCTCGTCGACGCAGCCAAGACGGCCGAACTCGGCTCAAGGGCCGGTCAGGCGCTGCTTGAAAACGGGGACGTGGGCGAAGGATTGTTGCTCTTGTCGGCGTCGGGCGCATGGGATGCCCTAAGGGATGCGATCGCTGAATATGCGCCGTCGCTTGGCGAACAGGGTGAACTCGGCGTCATCCTGGCCGCGCTGGAACCTATGCCGGAAGCGGAATTGGAAACCAGCCTGGCACTGCGCTACTGGTATGGCGAATCCCTGCTCGGCGTTAATCCGGCCAAGGCGTGCGAGGTCTTATCGGCCGCGCTTGATGCGGCACAGCAATGCCATCAGCAGGAGTTGTTGATCCCGATCTGGACAGCACTGATAGATTCCATATGGTTTAAATGGACAGATCTCCACCTGCTGGATGATCTGATCGTCATGCTGCCGCAGTTAACTCAATTGGCGAGAAGGCTTGGGCCGCGCAGCGAGGCATCTCTGGCACGCGGGGCGTTCGTCGCAATGCTGCTCCGCCGACCCGATCATCCTGATTTTCCGTTCTGGGAACAGTGTAATCTGGACTTCTATTTCCAGACCTTGCCCCGTCACGAAACCATCAGGCGCGGCATTCAATTGATGTTTCGTTATTGCTATTGCGAGGGCCATCGCTGGAAAGCCGCCCAGGTCCGGACGCGACTGAACCAGGTCTTTGACGAGGAGTTGGCCCCTGCTGTCGACATCTGCGCGCGTCACTTTGTTGCCGCCGAGTTCCTGTCGATTTTCGATGCTTCGGGTGACGAGACATTTCGCGCAATGGAGAGCGGAATCGAAGCCAACGCGAAACATCAGCAGCAGTTTTTCGATGGCGCGCTCCTGAATGCTGCCCTGTATAAGGCGCTAACCCTGGAAGATCGCGATAGAACGCGGCGTTACCTGACCATGCTTTCCGTTCGTGTCGGCCCACAAGCTCCCCCGCCTTACGTCGCCTTTCATCAGCACTTTATTGCCTGGGATCATTGGCTCAGCGGAGAGTATGATGCAGCACTTGCGGTTATTCTGGGGGCGCACCGTGCCGGTGAACGGATCGGGATGGCTTTGTTCCCCGTTCTCTACGGCAATGCCGTCGCCACCGTCCTCCAAAGCTTGGAGCGGCGGCGCGAGGCCCTGGCATGGCTGCGCCGTGCACGCCGGGCTGCAGCCAGGCAGAACAGTCCGCTGCTCGTCTTTCTAAGCGGGCTGCGCGGCGCTTTCCTGGCGTTGAAGAGCATCAATCCTGATCGCGCGAAGCCCTATCTGCGTACGGCGCTCGCGGCGGGCGCCACAATGCGGTTCTATCTTCATGCCTGGACGAGCCGGGCCGAAATGGCCGAACTGATGCGCTTCGCGATCCTCAACGATATCGAGACTGACTACGCCAATGAATTGATCCGTGTGCTTGGTCTTGCCGGAGAAATACCGTCCGAGGCAGATGGTGCCCGGATACAGATCGTTTCGCTCGGACGTTTCGACGTTTTGGAGGGCAGTATATCGCGCCTGACTTCGGGCAAGCTCCCGCGCAGCCCCATTGCGCTCGCCGTGCATCTGATTGCGGCGGGCCAGGATGGCGAGTCCAGCGAGGCCCT
This sequence comes from Nitratireductor sp. ATLC21, assembly GCF_057196525.1. Taxonomy (NCBI): domain Bacteria; kingdom Pseudomonadati; phylum Pseudomonadota; class Alphaproteobacteria; order Hyphomicrobiales; family Phyllobacteriaceae; genus Nitratireductor; species Nitratireductor sp. ATLC21. Next base: position 183,297 of record NZ_JBXUOU010000002.1, read on the forward strand.
GGCCGACCGGCTCTGGCCGGAGCTCGATGCGACCGACGCGCGCAAACGGATGAAGTCGACCGTCTACCGCTTGCGGCAGATGATCGGAATATCTGAAGCCATTGTCACGCAGGGCGGCCGTATCGCGCTCGATCCCGATCATGTTTCCATCGACGCGTGGGATCTGATGGCGCTGGCAACGGCGCCCGGCTGGACAGCGGAAGCCCGCTATACGGAGGCGCTCCGGCTTTATCGCGGACCATTTGTCTACCACTATGCCGACGATACGGGATTGATCGCATACGAGCACAAGCTTGAGGAAGCGGCGATAAACGCTTGCACGGCCTTTGTCCGCTCGCTCAGCGTCTCGGGGGACTGGCCGCGCGCACTGCGCGTATCGAGGGAGGGGTTGGAGCGCCTCGGCTTCCGTGAAACCCTCTACGACTTGGCCACCGAAGCCGCCGAACATCTCGGCGTCGAGCTGGATGCCGACGCGCTGGAAGCAGATGCAAGGGCCGGCGATCAAGCGTAACAACACGTTGGCAACTCTGTTGCCAGTTCGCAACATCCAGCCGCAAACCTGAGAAAAATCCGGCCCATCGAATGGGCGGCTCGATCCGCGACCCATCCGCGACCCCGGCCCTCTATGCCTCAATCAACCGGATTCGCCGCCTACCGCAGCGAATGGATTGAAGCATTGAAGAGGGGCACCGGATGGTGGTGAAGGTGATCGCAAGAATGAGTTTCAATGAATTGCCCAGGGCGCTGCTTTGCTCGACGGCAATTGCGGGCTGTCTGCTTGGCGCCAACGTCCCGGCCCTGGCGCAGGTCATCAATTGGGAAGGGGACACCTCCTCCGACTGGGGCACCGCCGACAACTGGGATCTGGGAACGGTTCCGACAGGGAGTCTCGACGTTTACCTCAACGGCCAGGGTATCGATCCGGTTATCGATGGTGGCGTGATGGGGGGACCAGCCTATGCGGATGACATCTTTTTCGGAACCGTGCCAGGAGGGGCGGGTAGCCTGCTTATCGACAATGCTGGCCAGTTGCAGAGTGCCACCGCTCGTGTCGGGGAGGCGGCCAGCGCCCAGCATGTCATCGCGCTGAGAGGCGGTTCGTCCTGGAACGTTTGGGGCACGATCTATCTCGGCACCGTGTCGCAGGGCAACCTTGTTGTCAGCGATGGCAGCACCATGACGAGCTCCGATGCTGTATTGGCTGAGGGGCCGAATACGTATGGCATCGCGTCTGTGTCGGGTATCGGCTCGTCTTGGAATGCCGGCGAGGATCTGATTGTGGGACGGCGTGGGACGGGCCAGCTCTTCATTCAGGATGACGGACAAGTCCAAGCAGAATATCTCACCATTGGCGAGAATTCCGATGGTGTCGGTACGGTCGTGGTTCACGGAGACGGCGCGCAACTGCTTGTCGACTATAGCATTGATGTCGGCGAAGAGGGGCAGGGGCTTCTGACGATTGCCAATAACGGCTATGTGTCCAGCACCGATATTGCCAGGATAGGCCGGGAGGCCGGTTCTTCGGGCGCGGTCGAACTTTTGTCCGAGGGGCGTTGGGATCACGCGGGCATGCTCGTCGTCGGCGACCAGGGGGAAGGCTATCTGACCATCGACGCTGAAAGTGAGGTGAACAGCGTTTCCGCCGTAATCGGGCGGAACCTCAATTCCGCCGGCGTGGCCACGGTTGAGGGCACCTGGGTCAATACAGGCTACATCACTGTCGGCCAGTCGGGCTTGGGCGAGATGCGTGTTCTGAATGGACAGGTCGAGAGCCAGTACGGCATCATCGCTGACAACGCCGTCGCAAACGGCAGCTCGGTCTCTGTGGTTGGAGATACCGCCTCCTGGAATGCCAATGATGCGCTCTATGTCGGCCAGGGCGGTACCGGTCGACTTTACATTTACGACGGCGGCACTGTGACAGCCGACGAGGTCGAGATTGGCGAAGGCAGTGGCACGGAGGGCACTGTCCTTGTCGCGGGAACAGACTCGCTTCTCGATGTCGGCTTGGTGCTTTCGGTTGGCGTTGATACCGTCGGCGGACTGCGTGTCGCCAGTGGCGGCAGGGTCACCACCGATAGGGCCCGTATCGGATGGGACGTAGACGGGCAGGGCACGGTGGTGGTCGATGGAGACGGCTCGACCCTGGATGTGGGCGAGAACCTGTATGTAGGGTGGAGTGGGACTGGCCGTGTCGAAGTCTTGAACGAGGGGCAGGTCGAAGCCGACTTCCTCATCATTGCCGAGAACCCCGATAGTGCCGGTCATGTTTTGGTCGATGGCGCGGGATCAGAACTCAGTGCCGACGAGGTGCTGGTTGGCTGGGAGGGCGTCGGCGAACTGACGATCAGCAATGGTGGCCGGGTAACCAGTACGCGCGGCTATGTCGCCCAACTGGCCACTTCCTCCGGTTCCGTGACGGTGACCGGTCCAGGCACGTCGTGGAGGCTGACCGGTGGGGGTGGCAGTTTGTTCGTCGGCGAAGAAGCGGCGGGCACGCTGACCATCGCCGACGGGGGTATGGTGAATCAGAATTCCGGCGATGCACATATCGGCGCCGGCACCAACCCTGCCGGTTCCGGCAGCGTTCTGGTTACGGGAACCGGTTCGCAATGGATGACGACAGGGACCATCTATGTCGGATCGACCAATGACGGCTCCGTCACTATTGCCGATGGCGGCGCTGTGACAAGCGGAGGGCTGGTCATCGCCTCTGACAGCGGCGTTGCCGGAACCCTCAACATCGGTTCGGCATCGGGCGATGCCGCCGCCGGCGCGGGCACGCTTGCCGCAGGCATCGCCTTCGGCAATGGCGACGGTACGCTGGTATTCAATCACACCGACACTGGCTACAATTTCAACACCTTTCTGGCTTCTTCCGGCGCCGGGATGCACCGTGTTCTACACGAGGCGGGCGAATCGATCTTTGGTGGTGATTGGTCGGCCTTCAATGGCACCACGACGGTCTCGGGCGGCACCCTCCTGGTTGACGGCGCGCTCAACGGCACCATCGATGTGGATGGAGGCGTTCTTGGCGGCTCCGGGGACATCGGTGATCTGGCGGTGAACGCCGGGGGTACACTGGCGCCGGGCAATTCCGTTGGTACGATCCATGCGACGAATGCCACCTTCAACGCGGGCTCGACCTATACGGTCGAGCTCAACGATGGCGGGTTCGTTGAAGGAATCAACAATGATCTGCTGACCGCGACAGCTGCGGTGACGATCAATGGCGGCACTGTGCATGTAACGCCGGAGAACGGCACCGATGATGGCTCGACCTATACGCCGGGCACTTATACCATCCTCGCTGCCGGCACTCTGACTGGAGCTTTCGACAACGTAATCGACGACTTCGCCTTCCTCGACTTCGTGGATAGCTATGATTACGCGCTCAACGAGGCCTACCTGACCTCACGTGTCGCGGTGACATCGTTCTGCCTTTCCGGGATGAGCACCAATCAATGCGCGGCTGGCAAGGGTGCGTTCTCGCTCGGCAGCGGCAATCGTGTGTTTGATGCGGTGCTCGGTGTCTCCAACGCCGAAGCTCCCATCGCCCTCGACCAGCTTTCCGGTGAGATCCACGCCTCTGCCCAGACCGCACTCCTGGAAGACAGCCGGTTCCCGCGCGAGGCGGCGATGGACCGGATGCGTGTCGCGCTGGGCGGTGTGGCGGCCGACAATAGTGCACAGATCGAGGATCGGATTTCCGAAAGCTTTGGCCTGTGGGGCCAGGGCTTCGGATCCTGGAGCCGGTGGGGCAGCGACGGCAATGCCGCCGCGTTGGACCGCACCATCGGCGGGTTTCTGATGGGCGGCGATGCACTGGTCTGGGACAATGCGCGCATTGGTGTGCTGGGTGGCTATTCGCGCTCAAGTTTCAGCGTCGATGATCGCTTGTCCTCCGGCACGGCCGACACCTATACGCTGGGCGTCTACAGCGGCGGGGAATGGGGGGGCTACACCCTGACCGGCGGGGTCGCTCATAGCTGGCACAGCCTCGACACGGTGCGCTCGGTGGCCTTCACCGGGTTCTCGGATAGCCTTTCTGCATCCTACGGCGCCCGGACCCTGCAAGCCTGGGGGGAGGCCGCCTACAAATTCGAGGTGGGCTCTGCCCGATTTGAACCCTTTGCCAACCTCGCATACGTCAACCTGTCAACCGATGGATTTATGGAGACCGGTGGTGCTGCGGCACTCACGACCGTTTCCAATGGTGTCGAAGCGACCTTCACCACGCTGGGCGCGCGCGCTGAGACCGACGTGGCGCTCGGTGACATGGAGGCCACACTGAGCGGCATGCTGGGCTGGCGGCATGCCATCGGCGGCGCACCGGGTGCGCAGATGGTCTTTGCCTCGGGTGGCAATGGCTTCTCCATTGCGGGCGTGCCGCTGGCACAGGACAGTCTGGTGCTCGACGTCGGGTTCGCGGTGAACTTCACCGAGGATGCCACGCTGGGCCTCGCCTATGGCGGCCAGTTCGGCTCCGGTGTTCAGGATCATTCGGCTAGCCTGAGCCTGAACGTGCGGTTCTGATCGCCGGCGTTGTTGTTCAGAGGTACGCCCATGAATACTGCATCCGCCGCCGAAGACCCCAGGCGACGGCTGCCTTTCTTTCTGCCAACAAAGACCATCACCATGTCCCGTATAAGATCTGGCCTTTCTGCCACGACCGCTGTCGTCATTTCCACTTCAATGGCCTTCGCACAGGAGACGGGCCTGCCCGGCAATGCCTCCAGCCTGCGCGAGGGCCATGGCGACTGGCAGGTGGCCTGCACGGTGCCCGGAGGCAGCGTGCGGTGCGTAATGTCACAAACTCAGGTAAGTGAGAACCGTCAGAGGGTGCTCAGCATCGAACTGACCGGTGCTGGCGACAGCAGCGCGGCGCGCGGTGCGCTGGTCCTGCCCTTCGGCCTGGATCTCGCCAGCGGCATCACCTACCGGCTCGACGAAGGAAGCGCCGGTGCTATCCAGCCGTTTCGCACCTGCCTGCCGGCGGGCTGTATCGTCGATGTTGCATTTGACGCGGGCACCGTCGCTTCGCTGCGGGACGGCAACCAGCTCAACGTGATCGCCACGGCCGATGGCGGTCAGGAGCTCATCTTTTCCGTCTCGCTCTCCGGGTTTTCGAGTGCCTTTGATCGCGTGGTCGCATTGGTCGAAGACGAATAGACAATTCCCAATACGAACGGAGGAGATGGATATGATGCGATTTGGCTTGGGACTAAAAACTGCACTTTTATTCATGACCTTGATGGCGCCCGCGAACGCACAGTCAATTGGCGGCGTCTATGAGGCCGTAGGGACCAATCTCGACGGCTCATCCTATCGCGGTACGGCAACCATCACGCTGACCAGCTCCACCACCTGCAAAATCAGATGGCAGACCGGAGGGACAACGTCGCAGGGCATCTGCATGCGCAACGGTTCCGCATTCTCCGCAGCCTATGTTCTGGGTCGGGCGATAGGACTCGTTATCTACAACGTACAGCAGAACGGTACGCTCCAGGGAATATGGACGGTCGCCGGATCGGAGGGAGTGGGTACCGAAATCTTGACGCCCAGATAAGCGGCAGTCATGCTCAAGGTTCAGATTGGCACGGGATTCACGGCCACCTGAGCGAGCTTCATCGGGAGTGTTGGCATCGAAGAAGCGGGTTGGCGGCCGATCATCGGTCCGGGCACCGTCGGGTTGCACAGCGCTATGTGGCCGGACTCCAGTCCCAGACACCCTCCTGCGCCTCCTCGGTTGCGGCCCGCCACATATCACCGTGTCCTTTCCGAATCCAACCCATAGCCCATGCCGGTCGAGTGCCGCGACGCTCCTTGCAGCGGGCGCGCTAGGCGGTGTGGCGTCTCAGCGATTTCCCAAACGCCGCCAGAAGTTCGGCAAGTCCGCATTCAAAGTCGTTGAGCATTGCTTGCCTGGAGCGCTGCTGTTCTGCGGATTCATCCCGGCTGGCCACCGCGAGAGCCGCACCATGCGTATAGTCGACGAGTATGTGCGTCCAAAGCAGGGCATTGTCGTGTTCGTTTAGCAAACGGGTGAGCTCATCGGTGATCCGCCGGGCGTGTTCGGGAAAAATGGCGCGCTGGGCAAAGATCGCCAGGGTCAATGCCGGATAAAGAACAACCTTGGAGTAGTAAGCCGTGAGGAGAGCGTGTGCGCGGGCAAGATCATCCCCCGTTTCGGGTGTTGCCACGTCCGCATATGCATGCTCTGCCAACGCCTTGATCAGACCATCGCGATCTTTGAAGTGGTGGTAGATGGTCATGGGGTTGATGCCCACGCGCGTTGCCAGAGCACGCATCGTCAAGCCGGTAAGCCCCTCGGCATGGAGTATTTCCAAGGCTTCCGAGAGAATGCGATCGGGAGAAACAGTCCTTCCGTCGGCGGGTGGCCGACCGCGCCGCCTTGCGATCATTTGATGACCTCATAGCGAGACTGAACCAGTCCGGAAGGGAAAGATCTTGTACCCTTGTGTGCCAGAGCCACATCGCGGGGACCACCGCCAAACAGAGGCCGTCCCTTACCCAGAAGGATTGGCACGCGTGTGATCACCATGTCGCTGATCATGTCGCGTTCGAGAAAGGATTGAATGACCTGCCCGCCATCCACATAGGCACGGCGTGCACCCTCGGACGTCAGCATCGCCATCGCCTCTTCAGGGGATTTGTCCGAAAAGCGTACCTTTCCGCTGAGTTCATGCGGCACGTCTTGTGGCGCAAGCTGTCTCGAAAGAACCAGCACCGGACGGTTGTAGAACCACGCGCCCATGCTTCGGACTGCTTCATAGGTGCCGCGCCCCATCACGATGACGTCGATGTCTTTTATGAAGTCATCATAGCCATGATCTTCCTCAGCCTGGTCGTGCTTGAGAAGCCAGTCGATATTCCCGTTTTCACGGGCAATAAAGCCGTCGAGGCTGGTGGCAATGAATACGTGACCAGTGACCATTCGAAAACTCCCTAATTATACAGTGTATAAATAAAGAAAGTTCCATATGTGTCAATCAGCCCACCTGGATCTGCTCTCCCGTTCAACTCAGGAATCGGCAGAGCGCAGCGCCTTGTAGACCCTGCTTGTTGGGGCGATGCCCATCGTGTTCGCGCAGAAAGAAACGGCATCCAGCAGCGGTTCGAGCGCGATGCCGGTTTTGATGCCCTGGCCATTCAGAAGATAAACCACATCCTCTGTCGCCACATTGCCTGCAGCGCCGGGCGCGAACGGGCAGCCGCCAAGGCCCCCCGCCGCCGCGTCCACCGTGCGGATGCCCAGCCTCACCGCCTCCCAGACATTGGCGATACCCATGCCGTACGTGTCGTGGAAATGCGCTGCCATCTCATTTATCGGAACGTCGGTTGCCACCGCTTCAACCACGGCGGCGATGCGCGCAGGCGTCGCCTTTCCCAGTGTTTCGCCGAGAGCGATCTCCTGGCAACCCATGTCGCGCAGCGCTTTGGCCACCGGCGCAACGGCCGTGGGGTCCACCGGGCCGGCATAGGGACAATCGGTGATGGTGGAGACGTAGCCGCGGACGAAGACACCCGCATCGCGCGCCCGCGCGACGATGGGTGCGAAGCGTTCGAGCGAGGCGGTCACGGTAGAACCGATGTTCTTCTCGGCGAAAGCATCGCTCGCCGCCGTAAAAACGGCGATGGCGCGCGCGCCTTCCAAAAGCGCCTGCTCAAGCCCGCGCTCGTTTGCCACCAACACCATGTCGCCTGTGTGTCGTGATGCGCACACGGCCTGCATGACCTCCGCCGTGTCCGCCATGCGTGGCACACGCTTTGGCGAAACGAACGCGCCCACTTCCATCCGTGTCACTCCGGAGCGGCGCAGCCGCTCGACCAGTTCGATGCGGTGGGCGGTTTCGATGTGCTCCTTGCGCGCCTGCAACCCGTCCCGTGGGGCAACCTCGACGATGGAGACCTGTGTGCTCACCGTTCGCCCCGAATGCGGTTGAGGATCTCTTCGGCCAGATCCTGCCGCACCTTGCCGAGCGCTTTGAGTTCACTTGCCACCAGATCGATCTCGTCGCCCACCGCACCGACCATCAGCGCGACATTCTGCGCGTGCAGCGCCATGTGCCCCTTCTGAATGCCGGTCGTGGCAAGCGCGCGCATGGCGGCAAAATTCTGAGCAAGTCCGATGGAAACGATGATGCGTGCGAGTGCGTCGGCGGTTTCGACGCCGAGCAATTTCAGATGGGCCTGCGCGGTCGGGTGCACCTTGGTGGCGCCGCCGATCAGGCCGACCGCCATCGGCATTTCCAGTATGCCGACCAGGTTGCCGTCCTTGTCCTTTTCCCAGCGCGACATGGAGCGATAGCGGCCCTCGCGCGCGGCATATGCGTGTGCGCCGGCCTCGATGGCCCGGGTGTCGTTGCCGGTCGCCAGCACGACAGCGCTGACGCCGTTCATGATGCCCTTGTTGTGGGTCGCCGCGCGGTAGGGGTCCGCATCGGCGAAACGATAGGCGGAAAGCATATCGTCGCGCACCTGTGCGCCGCCGATCTCGTCGAGTGTCCACACCGCGCGTGCGCGCACCACGCGACGGTCTGCCAGATTGGTAAGAATGCGCAGCAACGTCCGGGCGCCGGTCCATTCGGCGAGCCTTGGGGCAAGCGCCTCGGCCATGCTGTTGACCGCATTGGCGCCCATCGCGTCGCGCGTGTCGACGATGATGTGCACGATGGTCATGGGCCCTTCGTCGCTGTCGATGACGCGCACGTCGATGTCGCGGAAACCACCGCCGAATTTGACGAGAAGCGGATCGGTTTCGTTGCAGATCGCCCGGATTTCATCGATCTTCTCATAAACCTTGAGACGGACATTCTCGGGGTCGCTTGCGCCGAGAAGCTGGATCTGCGCGGCCATGACGGGTCCGCTGCCCGAGGTGAAGAAGCCGCCGGTGGAACGGCATCGCTTGGCCGCGTTGCAGACGGCGGCCACGACGGAGGATTCTTCCGTCGCCATAGGCACCAGCACCTCGCGCCCGTCGACGATCATGTTGGTGGCGATGCCTACCGGAATCGCCATGGTGGTGATGGCGTTTTCGACGAGGCGATCAGCAAGCTCGATTTGTCCTTCGGCTGCTGCCGCGAGGCTTGCCATGGCCTCGTTGCCCAACTGCGCCTGCCGCGCAACAGCCTGAAGCCGCTCCGCTGGTGACATCTTGTGAAGGCCTTCAATACGGGACGATTGGGCGTCGCTCATCATGTGTCCTGTGGTTACTGAATCATGGTTTTGGGAAGCCAGAGCACCAGCTCCGGGAACAGTGCGCAGATCAGGATGCCGAACGCCTGAAGCAGCATGAACGGGATGATGGCCCGATAGACCGTCCCCATGCCGATCCCGGCCGGCAAAACGCCCTTCATGTAGAAGAGCGTGTAGCCGAAGGGCGGCGAGATATAGGCCATCTGCGCGGAGACCAGGAACAGGATGCCGAACCAGAGCCGGTCGAAATCCAGAAAGTCGATGACCGGCAGAAAGACGGGCACGCAAAGGAGGATGATGCCGATCTCGTCAAGGAACATGCCGAGGAAGAACAGGATCGCCAGCATGACGGCCAGCACGATCCATCGATTGGCCTCCATGTCCTGAATGAAGCCGAGCAGGAAGTCGGCACCGCCGGTACCGGTGAAGATCGCGACAAAGGCCCGCGCGCCGATGGTGATCCAGAGGATCATGGTCGTGACCTTGACCACATCCATGCCGACCCCGCGCAGCAGTTCCCAGCCGAAACGGCGCTCGATCAGGGCGGAAACGAAGGCGAGCGCCACACCCACGGCGGCAGCTTCGGTCGGTGTCGCAATGCCCATATAGATGGTGCCCAGAACGCCGACGATGATCAGCATTGGCAGGATGAGCGACTTCAGCGCCGCGATGCGCATGGCCCAGGTGATGTCTTCATTCTCATCCGGGCGTGGCGCGATGGCCGGATTGAGTGCAGCCCGCAGCACGATGTAACCGATGTAAAGCGAGGCGAGCAGAAGGCCTGGAACGACACCGGCGATGAACATCTGGCCGATCGAGGCTTGCGCGGTGACGGCATAGACGATCGTGATGACGGAAGGCGGAATAAGGATACCGAGTGTGCCGCCGGCGCAGATCGTTCCGATGGCAAGTTCCGGCTGGTAATTGCGCTTGAGCATGGAGGGCAGGGCGAGCATCCCCATGGCGGCCACGGCCGCGCCGACAATGCCGGTCATCGCCGCGATGATCGTGCAGATGGCGATGGTGCCGACGGCAAGCCCGCCGGGCAGGCGGCGCGACCACAACTCCATTGCCTTGTACAGACTTTCGATCACGCCGGAACGCTGCAGCACACTCGCCATCATGACGTAGAGCGGAATGGCGAGCAGCGATTCCGACTGCATCGTGTCGAAGAGGTTGAGGACGGTAACAGACAGGGCTGCCGGTCCCCAAAGGGTGATCGTGAAGACAAGGGCGAGCGCGCCCAGCGTGAAGGCGAGCGGAAGGCCAGTCAGAAGCAGCCCGACCAGGCTTGCGAACATGATGAGCAGAACGAGTTCGGAGCTCATGGACGCGCCTCCGGGTGTTCATCATTGCGCAGGGCCGACACTGCCTCGACCAGCGCCTGGGCGCACAGCATGACAAAGGCGAAAGGCACCACGAATTTCAGCCACCAGATGGGTGGGTTCCAGGCAGAAAAGCTCGTCTCTCCAAGCGACCAGGCGTTCATCGCCAGTGGCCAGCTCACGGCAGCGAAAACCGCCGCGAATATGGCGATCACGAGAAAGGCGAAGACATCGAGCATGCGGCGCGCCGGCGCGGGAGCCTTCTCGCTCACAATGTCGACCGCCACATGGCCGCGCAGATGCAGCAGGTAAGGCCCGGCCAGCATGAAATGAGGACCGAACACAAGCGTGCTCGCTTCCATGGCCCAGACCGTGGGCGCATCAAAAGCATAGCGCGCGATCACCTCGTAGAGGAGCATCGGCACGACCGCGAAGATGATCACCGCGGCGACAACGAAAAGAACCCGGTTCACACCGGTGACAAAGGCGCAAACTGCCTGCATGGAACTGATATTCAGCCTGGGGTTGGCAGCGGGCGGCGTTTGGCCGCCCGCCTGAAACAAGGGTCAGATGAGACCGAGTGACTGCATGAAATCAATCTGGCTGTCGACGATCTTTGTCGCCAGCGGGTCTTCCTTCGTCGCAGCTTTCCAGGAATCAACCGCCTTGGAGCGGGCCTCGGCCACATCCGCCGGATCGAGATAGATCACCTCGACCCCCTGTTCGCGGTATTTGTCGAGCACCTGGCTGTTCTGCACGATGATGCGCTGGCGCAGGGACCCGGAAATCTCGCGGGCCGCGACGGCGAGAGCCGCCTTGTAGTTGTCCGGCAATGCGTCATATGCCGCCGAATTCGCCACGTAGCTGGTCGCCGTGGTCGGCTGGTGGACACCGGGCAGAATGATGAATTTCGCGACTTCTGCGAGACCGGCCTCATAGTTGGCCGTGAGGTCGCCGCGGTCGGCGAAGTCGATCAGGCCCTTTTCGAGGCCGGAATAGACTTCCGCCGTCGCCATCGGCGTCACCGCCACACCGAGATCCCCCATGACGGCGGAGGCGAGGCCGACAAAACGGCCCTTCTTGCCGGCCATGTCTGCAATGTTCTCGATTTTGACGGTCGAATGCATCGGTTCTTCGCCATAGACGGTCGGCGCGACGTAGGTGAGTCCGGCCTTGCCATAGGCTTCACGGGCCATGTCCAGGCCGCCGAGTTCATAGAACCAGGCTTCGTACTGGTCGGCGTCCGGGAACCCGAACGGGATGGTCGAGGTAAAGGCGAAGGACGGAATTTTTCCGGCTTCATAGCCGTCAAAAGTCTTCATCATCTGAAATGCGCCGCTGCGGACCGCATCGAAGGCCTGATTGGCCGGCACGAGTTGCCCTGCCGAGAACAGCTTGATGTCGAACTTTCCTCCGGTAAGTTCGGCAACCCGTTCGACGAACTTCTTCTCGAACTCAAAGGGTGTGGTTCCGCCATCCCACAGGGCCTGCATGCGCCACTGCACGGTGTCCTCTGCGCGTGCCACTGCCGGCATGGCCAATGTTGCTGCACCACCCAATGCGGAAGCCGTCAGAAAACGGCGCCTCTTCAAATCTGTCATTGTTTCCTCCCAAGACAGCAAGTTTGATCATAAAGCCAAATTGTCATAAAATTCACTGGGACAATCAAGGGACAGTTTGGCGCAAATTGGCGATGACTGTCCCAGTTTTGAAAGTGGGACAATACCTGATGACCGCCACCGATACACGCTTCTCTCGTGTCGATCGCATTGTCCAGCACGTGAGTGCGCTTCTCTCCGCGGGTGCTTATAAGCCGGGTGAGCGGTTGCCCTCCGTGCGCCAGGCTGCCCGTGAGCATGGTGTTTCCAAGAACACGATGGCGGAAGCCTATGACAGGCTGGTTGCACGGGGGCTTCTCGAGGCGCGGCCGGGGTCGGGTTATTACGTTGCCCAGTTCCAGCTCGACCGGCCTTCGCCTCCCGCCCCGCATGTCGCTGCGGCGGTGGATGTGGTTTCTCTCCTGCGGGAGCAGCTTGACCAGCACTATGAGGTGCGACCGGGTGATGGCAGGCCGCCGGCCTCGTGGATGGAGGGCGCGGAGCTCAAACGATATTTTTCCAGCTTCAGGACGGCAGACGTCGACACGGTGGATTTCGGTTACGGCAGTTCCTGGGGGTATGCGCCCCTGCGCGAGCGTTTGCGTGTCCTGCTTCTGGAGCGCTCGATCACCGCCCAGCCAGACGGGCTTCTCCTCACGCATGGGGTCAATCACGGGCTCGACCTGATCATTCGGCATCTCATTGAGCCGGGCGATACGGTGTTTGTCGACGATCCGGGCTACTACCCGCTGTTTGCAAAGCTGACGCTTGCCAAGGCGAAGATCATCGGCATCTCTCGTGGTCATGACGGGCCGGATCTGGAGGACCTGGCAGCGAAGCTGGCGCTTCACAGACCAAAGGTGTTTTTCACCCAGTCGCTGGCTCACAACCCCACCGGCAGCACCTTGTCTCCGGCGGTTTCGTTCGGCCTTATGCAGCTTGCCGAGCGCTGGGGGTTTCTGCTTGTGGAGAACGATGCTCTGGCCGATATCTTGCCCGCGACACTGCCGCGCCTCGCATCCCTCGATCAGCTCAACCGGGTTCTGTATGTCGGCACCTTCTCGAAAACGCTTTCAGCCAGCCTGCGCTGCGGTTTCGTCGCCGGCGATCCCGCGATCACCAGCGCTCTAGGCAATCTGAAGATGCTGACCACGGTGGCCACCTCCGACTATGTCGAGCGGTTTGTGTTTCATCTCATTCAGGGCGGCCAATATCTGCGGCATCTGCGAAAGCTGAAATCCCGTGTCGAGGAAGCGCACAAGACCTCGCTTGCGCGGCTCGAGGGGCTGGGGCTGACGGTCCGCAAGAGTGTCTCGCCGGGCTTCTACCTTTGGGTGGAGTTTCCCGATTCGATGGACGAAATGGCACTGTGCCGCGCAGCATCGGAACAAAGCATTTTCCTTGCGCCTGGCAGCGTCTTCCGTCCGGGCAAATCGGTAAATGGCAAGGCAGCGATCCGGGTGAATGTTGCCTACGGCGCGCATCCGCGCTTCCTTGCCTTTCTGGGGGACCAGTTAAAAAACGCGCCTCGTGGCTAGAGGCGCGTCATGCAGACAGGGGCTGTCCCGCGGTGCTACCCCCGGATCTGCGCCTTGCGCGGCATGTCGGAGAGGATCTCCGCGCCATCGGCGCGCATGATGACGATCTCTTCCAGCCTGAGGCCGAATTTTCCGGGCAGGTAGATGCCGGGCTCGATGGAAAACACCATACCCTCGTCCAGAACGGTCTCGGAGGTGGCGGTCAGGTAGGGCGGCTCGTGGATGTCGATGCCAAGCCCGTGGCCGGTCCGATGGGTGAAGTATTCGCCATAACCCGCCTCGGTGATCACGTCGCGTGCGGCCTTGTCGATGGCCTTCGCGGTGACGCCGGGCTTGGCTGCATTCAGCGCAGCGGTGACAGCCCGCTCCACGATGGCATGAACCTTCTCGAACTCGGCATCGGGCTTTCCGTAATAGCCGACGCGCGTCATGTCGGAGGGGTAGCCGCCCAGCCGGCCGCCGGTGTCGATCAGCACCGCATCGCCTTCCTTCAGCTTCGTGTCGCCGGTGTGGTGATGCGGGAATGCGCCATTGCCGGCAAAGCACACGCTGGTGAACACCGGCACCGCACCCGCCGCCTTGTAGACGTCGCGGATGGCTGCCGCCACTTCCAGCTCGGTGATACCCGGCTTCAGCGCATCGAAGCCGGCCATGGCGGCCCTGTCGTTCAGCACCGCGCTTGCCTTCAGGCGCTTGTACTCGTCTTCGTCCTTGCGGGCGCGCAGGTGGCCCACCGTGTCGTCCGTGAAGCGGCGCTTTGCACCCGGCAGCGCGTCGAGCAGAAGCAGCGCGAAATCAGCGCGCATCGTCTCGTCGATCACGACGCTGGGAGCCTCCGGCAGGTTCGATGCCTCCAAAAGCGCGGCAAGGGCTGCGTCCGGGCCGTCATCGTCGCGCCAGGGGAAGAAGGGCAGGTCGGTCTTCTGGCGCGAGCTGTCGACATTGAGCGCGGGCATCAGGAAGCCGGCATGATCCTTCGAGACGAGCAACATGACGGGGCGTTCGTCGCCATGCGGATCGAGGCCCGTCACATAAATCATGTGGCTTGAAGGGCCGATGGCGACGAGATCGGTCTCGGTTTCGCGCATGCGCTCGCGCAGGGCCTCAAGCCGCCGGTTGGAGGTGGTGGACATCGAAAAACTCCAGAATTGAGAGAGGCGCATTGAAAAGAAAGGAGTCCGCCACGACTGGCGGGGCGGCCTCGAATGGTGCGGCGTTCGTCAGTCTTTCGTGACGAGCCGGTAGTAGACGAAGTCGGAGGTGGCGCCGTTGACGTAGCCATTCACCTTCTTGTCCATGGCGACCTGATAGGCAGCCTGGAACATGATGACGATCGGCGACTTGGCCTGCACCTCCTTCTGCAGCTCGACATACATCGCGTTGCGCTTGTCGGCGTCGGATTCTGCCAGTGCCGCAGCGGTCTTGTCGTTCATTTCCGTCGGCACGGCCCAGGCGTTCCGCCATGTGGTGGTGGCCTGGTAGTTGTCGTCGGAATTGTCGCGGTTATAGGCGAAGGCCTTCGCGTTGGAGTGCGGATCCATGAAATCCGGGCCCCAGTAGAGCAGCATCGCCTCGTGGCTGCGCTCGCGATACTTGGTGATGACCTGCGAGCCCGTGCCGGGGATGATGTCGAAATTGATGCCGGCTTCCGCGAAGCTCGCCTGCAGGGATTGCGCCATGTCGGTGAACGGCGTCGAGTTGATGACGTCGAGCGTCACGTTGATCGGCGTTTCCACACCGGCATCGGCAAGGATCTGCTTCGCCTTCTCCGGATCGTAGGTGAAGGGCGTCTCGTCATAGGAGCCGGGGAAGCCCTTCGGCCAGAAGGCCTGATGGATTTCCATCTGTCCCTTGAGGAAGCTTTCGGTCATGCCCTCATAGTTGACGAGGTATCGCGCGGCCTCCCAGACGGCCTCCGGCTGCAGCGCTTCCGTCTTCTGGTTGAAGGAGACGAAATGCACGGCCGCCTGCGGGTAGGTCTCGACCTTGATGTTGTCGGCGCTGATGCCGTTGATCTGGTCCGGCGTCAGGTTGCGGGCCATGTCCACATCGCCCGACTGGAGCAGAAGCTGCTGGGTCGCTGCTTCGGCCACGTGACGGATGATGACGTTCTCGACCTTCGGCGCACCCTTGAAGTAGTCGGCATTGGCGCCCATGCGCACCAGTTCGCCGGGGCGGTAGGCCGTCAGCTTGAACGGGCCGGAACCGGCGGAATTGGCGTTGAGCCATTTGTTGCCCATGTCGCCGTTTTCTTCATGCTCCATCACCGTCTTTTCATCGACGATGGAAGCCGGGCGGGCGGCCAGGACGTTGAGCACGAAGGCAGGCGAGAAGTCGCCCTCATATTTCACGACAACCTTGTTGCCGTCGGCGGTGACCATCTGATCCACATTCTCCGCCGTCCAGCCGAGCTGGGCGAGAATGAAGGCGGGTGTGAGGTTTAGCTTGATGACGCGGGCAAAGGAAAACGCCACGTCTTCCGCGCGCACCGGGTTGCCCGAGTGGAAGGTCGCGCCGTCGCGCATGGTGAAGGTGATGGTCTTTGCTTCCGCATCGGCTTCCCACTCGGCTGCAAGGCCGGGAGCGAGCACCGTCGGGTCTTCGGCGTCATACTGAACGAGGCGGTCATAGATGTTGGTGACCAGCTCGCCCGACGAGAATTCATAGGCCTGAGCGGGATCGATGGCGACGATGTCGTCGATGTTCTGCGCGACGACCAGCACATTGTCCGGCGTTGCAGCGAATGCCTGCTGCGACAGCGGCATGGTGAGGGCGGCGGCAAGGAGCGCCGTCTTGAAGAGCTTCATCATGTTCTCCTCCTTTTTGGATCAGGAATTGCTCTTGGTTTTTCTTGGTGGTTTGCCGGAGGCCTTGTCCGGCGAAACCAGTTCGATGCGATTGTTGGCCTGGCCATTGGCGCCGAACACGGTCAGCGTGCCGGTCCACAAAAGGCGGGCCGGTGTATCGGTGGTGTTCTTCCACGCATGCGGGGTGTTGCCGCGATAATGCAGGCTGTCGCCGGCCTTCATCACCATTTCCTCGCCGTCGAGATACTGGGTGATGGTGCCTTCGAGAATGTAGATCAGCTCTTCGCCCTCATGGCTCACTGTCTCCGAGGAATAGCCGGGAGGCACGGTAAGCACGAAGGAGGATAGCTGGCTGCCGGGAAACTCCGTCCCGAGCCGCTCATAGATGATCGAGGAGCCGGCAATTGAAAACTGCTGGCGGCTTTCGGCACGGGTCAGCCCGTCCTCGGCGCGGGGCTGGGCGACGAAATAATCGAGCCCGACACCCAGCGCGCGGGCAATACCGGCGAGCGAACCGAGCGTCGGCGTGGCGTTGTCGCGCTCCACCTGGCTCAGATAGCCCACCGAGAGGCCGGACGCCTCTCCCAGTTGCTGCAGGGTAAGGCCGAGCTGCTTTCGGCGAGCGCGTATCAGCACACCAATTCGGGTGTCGACATCGGGTGTGGCGCGGGCCGGCTGCGTGCTCAAAGATTTTTCCCCCACAAAAATTTTTTTGATGTAACCAGATTTTTTTGTATGATCCAAGCTCTTTTTTGAAGGTCTTGCAGGGCGCGAGACGGGTTTTTGCGCCGCAAAACTGCATGAAAACAGAATGTTGGCTTCCTGGTGGTGCGTGCGCCGGCTTGAAGGTCAGCCAGGGAGAGGGGGCGCGTTTGGGGCATCCATTCAAAGAAACCGCGGCCAGAGAGCGAACAAGCCATGGCGTTTGAACCATCCACCGGGGCTGCCGGCGCACGCATGGGCATGCTGGCCGGCCGTGCCTTTGAGGGCGTTGCGAGCGTTCTGCGTTTCGTGGTCGTCGTTGCCGGCACATTTCTCGGCCTTCTGGCCATCACCTTCTTCATCGGTCGTGTCGTCCCGATCGATCCCGTGCTCTCGGTCGTTGGCGACCGGGCGACACAGGAGGTCTATGAGGCAGCGCGTCAGGCCATGGGCCTCGACCGACCGCTCATCGTGCAGTTCTTCGCCTATGTGGGCGACGTTCTGACAGGCGATCTCGGCATGTCGATCTCCACCGGCCGCCCCGTGGTCGACGATCTGGCGCGCGTCTTCCCCGCGACGCTGGAAATGGCCACCATCGGCATCATCATCGGTGTCGTTCTGGGCGTGCCCATGGGCGTTGTCGCCGCCACGCATCAGGGTAGCTGGATCGACCAGGTGATCCGCGTGCTCGGCCTGCTCGGCTATTCGGTGCCTGCCTTCTGGCTCGGGCTCGTCGGTCTCGCCGTCTTCTATGCCGGGCTTGGCTGGGTTGCCGGTCCGGGCCGCGTCGACATCTTCTATGACGGCCTGCTCGATCCCGTGACCGGGCTCTATCTCATCGACAGCGTGATCGCCGGCGAGTGGGACATTTTCTGGAACGCGCTCGACCATCTGATGCTCCCGGCGTCGATCCTGGGCTTCTTCTCTTTGGCCTATATCGCCCGCATGACGCGCTCCTTCATGCTTGACCAGCTCGGGCAGGAATATGTGACGACCGCGCGGGTCAAAGGCGTATCGGAGCGCCGCGTCATCTGGCGGCATGCGTTCTATCCGATCCGCATCCAGCTCATCACCGTGATCGGCCTGTCCTATGCAGCCCTTCTGGAAGGGTCGGTGATGATCGAAACCGTGTTCTCGTGGCCGGGCATCGGCAACTATCTCACGACCGCGCTTCTGACCGCCGACATGAACGCCGTTTTGGGCGCGACGCTGGTGATTGGCGCTGTCTTCATCATGATCAACAAGATTTCCGATGTGCTTTACCGCATCCTCGACCCGAGGGCCCGCCGATGATTGACTGGCTTCTCGACGATTCCCCCACCTCGCGCCTGCAGGCCAATATGGGCCGCGCATGGCGCGTCTGGACCGCGCTGTTGCGCAATCCGCTCGCCGTTGTCGGCGCACTGATCGTGCTGACGCTGGTCGTCATGGCGATCTTCGCACCGCTGATTGCGCCCTACTCCCCCGTTGGGCAGGATCTCGCAAACCGCCTCATGCCGCCCTCCGCCGAACACTGGATGGGCACGGATGAGCTTGGCCGCGATATCTATTCGCGCGTCGTCTACGGTGCGCGCATCACGCTTCTGATCGTCACCATGGTGGCCGTCATCGCCGCCCCCATCGGCCTCGTGGTCGGTGCGGTGTCCGGCTATTTCGGCGGCTGGGTCGACCGCGTCCTGATGGGCGTGACCGACATCTTCCTGTCGATGCCGAAGCTCATTCTGGCGCTTGCCTTCGTGGCAGCACTGGGGCCCGGCATCGAAAACGCCATCATCGCCATCGCCATCACCGCATGGCCGGTCTATGCGCGTATCGCTCGCGCCGAGACGATCACCTTCCGGGATTCGGAATTCATCTCGGCGGTCAGGCTGCAGGGTGCTTCGGCAACACGGGTCATCCTGCGTCATGTTCTGCCGCTCTGCGCGTCCTCGACCATTGTGCGCGTGACGCTCGACATGGCAGGCATCATCCTCACCGCCGCCGGCCTCGGCTTCCTCGGCCTCGGTGCGCAGCCGCCTTTGCCTGAATGGGGCGCGATGATCTCGCGCGGGCGCAACTTCATCCTCGATCAGTGGTGGGTCGCCACCATGCCGGGCTTTGCGATCATTCTCGTCAGCCTCGGCTTCTGCTTCCTGGGTGACGGTCTGCGTGACGTGCTCGATCCCAAGCAGGGAGAAAAGCAATGAGTGCACCGCTGCTTGAAATCGAAAACCTGACCGTCACCTTCCCCACATCCAGGGGACCGGTCGACGTGGTGAAGGGCATTTCCTTCTCGCTCGGACGCGAGCGTCTGGGCATCGTCGGCGAATCCGGTTCCGGCAAGTCGATGACGGGTCGCTCCATCCTGCGGCTCATCCGCAAGCCGGGCCGTGTTTCGGCAGACCGGATGACCTTCGACAGCATCGACCTTCTGGCGCAAAGCGAACGGCAGATGCGCGAGCTTCGCGGCGCGCGTATCTCCATGGTGATGCAGGATCCGAAATTCTCGCTGAACCCGGTGATGACCATAGGCGAGCAGATTGGCGAGGCGCTGCTCACCCACAGGAAGCTGCCACGCAGCGAGTTGAAGGCGCGGGTGCTTTCCATGCTGGAAGCCGTGCGCATCAACGAGCCGGAGCGGGTGGCAAATCTCTATCCGCACGAGGTTTCCGGCGGCATGGGCCAGCGCGTGATGATTGCGATGATGCTCATCCCCGAGCCCGACCTTCTGATCGCCGACGAGCCGACTTCGGCGCTCGACGTTTCGGTGCAGGCACAGGTGCTCGACATCATCGACGATCTGGTGACCGGCAAGGGCATGGGGCTGATCCTCATCAGCCACGATCTGAACCTCGTCTCGCGCTATTGCGACCGCATCCTCGTGATGAACAGCGGCGAGATCGTTGAATCGTGCAAGGCCAGCGATCTCAATAGGGCGACGCACCCCTACACGAAAGGGCTTCTTGCGGCCATGCCGCGCATGGACGAGAACCGCGACGAACTGCCGGTGCTCGACCGCAGCACCTGGACCACGGGAGCGGGCACATGAAGAACGGCGCAATTCATCTCGAAAACCTGTCGATCAGCTACGGCAAGACGCCGGTGGTGTTCGATGTCAATTTCTCGGTGTCCGAAGGTGAGAGCTTCGCGCTGGTGGGCGAATCGGGCTCCGGCAAGTCGACCATCCTGAAGGCGATCAGCGGCCTTGCGCCCGACTGGACCGGCAGGATCTCCGTGCTCGGAAAGCCGCGCGGCCATGCGCCTGACCGGGAATTCGCAAAAACCTGCCAGATGGTGTTTCAGGACCCTTACGGCTCGCTGCATCCGCGCAAGACGGTGGACGATTGTCTTGCCGAGCCGCTTGCCGTGCATGGCATCGGCGGGCGCGACACGCGCGTGAAGGACATGCTCGACGCGGTCGGTCTCGACCAGCGTTTCCGCTTCCGCTTTCCGCACCAGCTTTCGGGCGGTCAGCGGCAGCGCGTGGCGATTGCCCGTGCGCTGATGCTGGAGCCGCGCGTGATGCTGCTCGACGAGCCCACCTCGGCGCTCGACGTGTCGGTGCAGGCGGAAATCCTCAACCTCCTGAAGAAGCTTCGCCGCGAGCAGGGGCTCACCTATCTGATGGTAACCCACAATCTGCCCGTGGTTTCCTTCCTCTGCGACCGGATGGCGGTCATGCGTCATGGCCGTGTTGTCGAGATCGCAGAGGTGGATGCGCTGAAGACGGGTCGGCTTTCCGATTCCTATTCGCGCGAACTCTACGCCGCCAGCGGCGGCATGCTCCAACCCGCATAACAGAGACTGAAAATGACCGACTACACCGGCCCGCTGGCCGAATTCGACCGAGCGCTTTCACGCGCCACGACCCCGGATGCACCCTTCGATGCGCTTTTGGAGCTGACGCGTGCCGTGGTCGGCACGAAACTCTTCACCTTCATGACCGCCGACATGAAGACCGAAACGGCAAGCCGTTCCTACACCTCGCATCCCGAAGAATATCCCGTCTCCGGCACCAAGCCGATCCATTATGACCGCTGGTTCGAGACGGTGCACAAGAAGCGCGAATGCTTCGTCGCCAACACGCTCGCTGACATCGACACGGTGTTCCCCGACGCCACGCTGATCGGCAAGCTCGGCTGCGGCTCGGTCATCAACCTGCCGGTGGTGCTGGGCGACACGCTGGTCGGCACCGTCAACATGCTCGATGTCGAGCACCACTACACGCCCGAGCGCGTGGCGCTTGCGAAGGTCTGGCTCTCGGTGCCGGCAAAGGCTGCGTATCTTGCCAGCCGGGCATTGGGCTAAGCCGTTTCCCACCTTTGCCTCGGGGAAAAATAGGGTATACGTGCCGCGGGCGGCAAAGCCGCCTGTCGCACAACCCGAGGAAGAGTGAAATGTCGAACCGCGTTGCCTGGCACGAATTGTCGAAACTGTCCGCTGAAGAGCGCAAGACGCTGCTCACGCGAACGGAAGACGATCTCACCCATTTCCTCGAAAATGTCGCTCCGATCATCGACGCAGTCCGGCAAGAAGGCGATGCGGCGCTTTCCCGGTTTGCGCGCCTGTTCGACAAGGCGCAGGTGGACCCTCACGAAATTGCGGCGACCGAAGAAGACTTCGATGCCGCCTTCAAGGCGCTCGATCCCGAGATGATCGAGACGCTGGAATTCTGCGCCGACAACATCCGCCGCTTTCACGAGGCACAGCGGCCTGAAGAAATGTGGATGAAGGAAATCCGCCCCGGCGTTCTGGTCGGCGAGCGCGCCACGCCCATCGACAGCGTTGCGCTTTATTCACCGCGCGGCAAGGGCACATTCCCTTCGATGACCCTCATGACGGCGATCCCCGCCGTGGTGGCCGGCGTACCCATGCCCATCGTTCTCACACCGCCCGGGCCCGACGGTAAGGTGGATGCGGCGACGCTCGTTGCCGCGCGCATCGCCGGTGTCCGGCATGTCTACAAGGCCGGTGGCGGTCAGGCCGTCGCCGCCGCCGCTTATGGCACGGCCACCGTTCCGCGCTGCGCCAAGTTCGAGGGGCCGGGCAGCCCGTGGATCGCGGCAGCCAAGCGCCTTCTACAGGGGCAGATCGCCTCGCGCCTTCCTGCCGGCCCCACCGAGAGCATCGTGCTTGCAGATGAGACAGCCGATCCCGAGATCGCAGCGCTTGATCTCCTGGTCGAGGCCGAGCATGGCAGCGACAGCTCCAATTTCCTGGTCACCTGGTCGCGCGAGATCGCGGAAAAGGTGCGGGAGGCATTGCCAAAATACTGGGCCGAGATGAATGCCGAGCGCGTGCGCTATTCCTCCGATGTGCTGGGTGGAACGAGCGGCGGCATCGTGCTCGCGGACACGCCCGAACAGGCGTTCGACTTCATCAACGACTACGCGCCGGAGCATTTGCAGATCCTCTCGAAGACGCCGTTCGAATATCTGTCCCGGGTCCGCAACGCATCCGAAATCCTTCTGGGCGAGTATGCACCAGGCTCCATGGCCAATTATGCGATGGGTCCCAACGCGGTTCTGCCCACTTCGGGCATGGCGCGTGCGCATTCGCCGCTCGGCGTGCACGATTTCATGAAAACCTCGTCCATTGGCCATGTGACGGCGGAAGGCTATGCCGAATTCGCCCCCCACACCCTGCGCTTTGCCCGCTACGAAGGTTTCGACGCGCACGGAAACGCGGTGACCAGGCTCAGGAACAATCACGTGGAGAAGAAGGGCTAGAGCAGGCGCTTCGGCAGCAAACGGTAAAAAACGTATTATAAAGGTCTCCGGGTCATCCTCGTAGCCTCCCGTTGAGTGACGACATACAAACAGGAGGCTCTGATGTATTGGAGGGGCGGCCATCCGTTTCAACACGGCGCAGTTGATGAGACGGTCAGAACGTTGCTTTGGAAAGCGTTATCGCTGGTCCGTTATTGCCTGCTCCCGGTTCTGCTGTTGGTGCAGCCGGCTGCCGCGCAGGAGCCTGCCCCGGAAATCGTCCCCCAGGCTGAGATCGCCCCCCAAACTCAGATAGGCATCTTTCAAAGTCCACCCTTCGTTTCCGGCGCACCCGGCCGTTATGAGGGGATGGCGATTGAACTTTGGGAAATGGTGTCTGCCGAACTTGGGCTGACGCCCCGTTACACAGCCTATCCAACCCTGCGCGAACTGGTTGCGGCGGTGAGCAGCGGGGAGGTCGATGCTGCGGTCACCAATCTCACCATCACCCGGCGGCGTGCCGAGGCAGTTTCATTCAGCCAGCCCTGGTACGATTCGGGAATGCGCATCATGGTTCCCGACGAGGGAACGTCTAGCTTTGGAAGCGTCGTGTCGGGCTTGCGCAATGCGGGCCATTTGCGTGCCTACGCATGGCTGGTGTTGGTGATCGTGGTGTCCACCATTCTGTTGACCCTGTTCGACCGCCGTTTCGACAAGGACTTCCCGCGTCGATGGAGGGAAGGGATCGCAGAGAGTTTCCACCATGTGATGTCCATTGCGACCACTGGCAAGGCTTCGCGAAAAAACCTGTTTGGTTGGGTGGGGCGGATCTGGTCCGCTCTCTGGTTGGTCTGCGGCGTGGCGGTGGTTGCATATATTACATCGTCTGTAACGAGCGTCATGACCGCGGTTTCTCTCGAACAGCAGATTGATTCTCTGGCTGACCTTCCCGGAAAAACCACAGGTGTCATTGCCGATAGCTCGGCTGAGGACTATCTCGCCGAACTCGGCATTGCGACACGCCCCTACAAGGATCTCGACGCAGCCGTTGCGGCGTTGAAAAGCGGCCGTGTGGATGCGATCGTCGGCGATGCTCCCGTTCTGGAGTATCACGCACACCACAATCCGGACGACGAAATGACGGTGGTGGGCAGTCTCTTCCACCCCGACAAATATGGCTTCGCTTTCCCTCATGAGAGCGCGTTGGCGCGCCAAGTTACCTTGAAGATACTCGCATTGCGGGAAAGCGGAGAATTGGAGGAACTGCGCCTCAAATATTTCGGCAGCACGCCCTAGATCGGCCGGGCCTTGTTGTGCGCATTCAATGGCGGTTGACATCGGCATGAGCAAGGCGCATTTCAGCCGCCCCTCGCACGCAACTCACCGGTGATCCCATGCAGCCTCTTGCTTCGCTCGGCGAGCGGATTGTCATTCTCGGCCCGTCCAACGCTGGAAAATCAACGCTGGCTCTCGCCCTGTCCGCAAAACTCGGTTTGCCGGCGGTCCATCTCGATCAACTGCAACATTTGCCCGGTACCGACTGGCAACCCCGGTCGGAGGCCGAGTTCAAGGCCCTACATGATGCAGCGATCGAGAAAGACCAATGGGTGATGGAGGGCAATTATTCCCGTCTCATGCCGCAGCGCCTGGCTCGCGCCACCGGCATCATTCTCATCACATCCAGTCCATGGCTGCGTATCGGTCGATATCTGAAGCGGACCCTGATCAACCGGGCTGATCGCGCCGGGCATCTGGAAGGCGCCCGGGACAGCATCAAATGGGAGATGATCCACTGGATCCTCGTCAAAACCCGCGACAGCGACAAAAAATATGCGGAAATTGTCCGCGCCTCGGGCCTTCCGGCCGTTGAATGCCACACAGCCCGCGCGCTGAACGAACTTTACCGCGTTTGGGGGTTGTCCTCTCCGGTCATGAAACCGGAAGCGCGCGGCACACCCAACCCCGGAAGCTGAAGCCTGCATAGAACAGTTCCACATCTCCAAAGCCCGCTTCCTGAAGCAGGGCTTCATCTTCTTCGGGTGACAATGCCGGCAAGCTTTTCCGCATGGCTTCGATCTGCGCAATCACACGGTTTGACGCCTCCCCCGAAGCGGCGTGAAAGCGGGCGTTGCGTCTTAGCCATTGTTCGCCGGCAGATGTGTCGATGGGAAAGGAGTGGTGAGCCACCACAAGCGGTGCGCCTGGTTTGAGCCGGTGACGCAGCGCCCGCAGCGTGTCGAGTCGGGCAGCGCGCGGCAGGAAATGAAGGGTGAGAAAGCAGGAGGCGCCGTCAAAGCGCCCATCGGGCGCGTCTTCGATATAGCCTTGGTGAAAGGTGACCCGGTCCTGCAGAGGACCGAGCGTGGTTCGGGCCAGCGCCAGCATATCCGCGGAGGGGTCGACCCCCTCGAAGCGCCAACCCTGATACGCCCGTGCGAAACTGCGCAATTCAAGCCCGCCGCCCGCACCGAGCACGAGGATGTGCCCGTTCCACGGGGCATGCTCCGCCAGAAGAATGCCTGCCATCCGGTGCATGTCGGCGAGACCCGGCACCTGGCGCGTCACGCGCTCCTCATACCCCTCCGCCGCAGTGGTGGCTATCATGTGTGAAGGAGGCATGCAGGTCCTATCCGGGCCAGACCAGCGAGCGGTGAACCTGTGCGCCAGCCATCGCGCCGTCTGCCACGGCAAGCGATACGGAATGCGGTGCCAGCGCGACATCGCCACAGGCAAAAACGCCCGGAATGCTGGTTTCCTTGGATACATCCGTTTTGATTTGCGTCCCCATGGGCGTCTCCTGAAGCGCGCAGCCGAGCGCCACCGGAAGGTCGCTTGCAGGCTCTACACGCGGCGCGACAAAGAGACCGGAAAAGGAGAGCTTCCGACCATCTGTAAGTTCCACATCCGCTTGCCCGGCAATCCGTGAAATTCCGGCGGTTTCGATGTTCACGCCGCGCTGGACGAGCCGGTCGCATGTTTCAGCGTCCAGCGTCAGCGCATCGTTGGGCAGGAAGGTGACGGCCCCCCACTCGGTCAGAAGCTCGGCCTGATGGGTCGACATGGCACCACTGCCGATCACGCCGATACGACCCCTGTTCAACTCATAGCCATGGCAATAGGGGCAATGGAAGATACTCCTGCCCCATCGCTCCACCATCCCGTCGATGGCCGGCAGATGATCGCGCACACCCGTGGCGAGAATTACGCGGCGGCCGGTATGGTGCGCCCCATCCGCGCATTCCACCACAAAACGGTCGCGCTCGCCGGAAACGGCAGTAGCGTTTCCGGTAAGGATGCTGATGGTCTGATAGGCTTCAAGCTGCTTTCGGGCCTCCAGTGCGATCTCCGCCGCGCCGGCACCGTCGCGGCTCAGGAAGCCGTGGGAGTGGTTTGCAGTTCTGTTTCGTCTTCGGCCCGCATCGACGATCGTAACCCTGCGTCGGGCTCTTGCAAGTTGAAGTGCCGCAGCCATGCCTGCATAGCTGCCGCCGATGATGATGACATCCTGATCCATCGTCTAGCGTCCTTGTTTTCGCTGCTCGGCGTATCGGCGCGAGAAATCGGCGGCGAGATCGGCGAGCGTGATTTCTGAAAAGCGTTCCAGAAGAAGGGCTTCTGCCTTGATGAACGTGTCGTCGAGTGCTGCGTTGACTGCCTGTTCCACCAGGCATTCGGGCGTCTCATTGCGGTTTCCCATCGCAAAGAACGCCGGTTCCCCAAGGGCTGAATGAAGCTGGCGCAGCGTCACGGTGTTGAGATCGACCGCGATACGCCACCCGCCAGAATGCCCACGATCCGACGTCACAATCCCTGCTTCGCGGAGAAGCCCCATGGTACGTCGCACAACCACGGGATTGGTGTGCAGACACTCGGCAAGCTTGTCGGATGTCATCGGCCCGTCCTCTTCGGCCATGTGAAGAAGCGCGTGCAGAACGGAGGAAAGGCGGCTGTCTCGTTTCATGTAACTTATGTAGTTACGATTCGAGGCGCGCGTCAAGGGGAGAAGCTTGCTTCCATGTAATCGTTCAGGTCGGATTCTTGACAGGTGAACATTGCGTGTGTATCTATGCTTATAACAACACCCCCCAGGCGATCAGTTGTAAAACTGAGCTCAATACCGGGGGGTTCCTTTTATCTGCACTGCGGTACAGTGAAATACTCCAAGACACCGACGTGTATTGCTGAGCAAGTCGACCTGTTGATCGAGCGGGGGATGGCGGTTCCATCGCGGGAAGATGCGGAGTTGTGGCTTGCATCAGTCGGTTACTACCGGATGAGCGCTTATTGGCTTCCATACGAAGAAGTGGCTCCAGAAGGCAAGGTTCGCAGTAAACGTTTCAAAGCAGGCACGCATTTCAACAGCATTAGAGATACATATATTTTTGATCGACGGTTGCGCCTTCTTCTAATGGAGGCAATAGAGCGTATCGAAATTCATCTGCGCTCACGTTGGACCTATCGACTGGTCCATAAGTATGGTGCACACGCTCATCTGGACCACAGCCTGTTTGGCGATGGATTGCGTCACAGTGAGCAGCTTGTAAGATTAGCGCGATCAGTCGACTCTTCTAAAGAGACTTTTGTTATTCACTATAAAGGCAAGTACACGGAGCCCTACTCTCCGCCCCTTTGGGCTGCCACGGAACTGATGTCATTGGGCGAACTGTCGAAATGGTTTCAGGCAACAAAAGACAGCAGCGTTAAATCGGCTGTTGCGGCGGATTTGGGGTTGCCATCCGGGCAGGTCACAGAGGGCGTTCTGCAGGTTTTGTCTTTTGTGCGGAATATATGCGCGCATCACGCTCGACTATGGAATCGTCGTATCCTGAAGCGCATACCCAAAATCAATCACTGGAACAATGATCTGGTACTGGTTGAACACAAGGGACAGCACCAGAACGACAATCACATATACAATGTTCTGATTGTACTATTGCGCCTCTTGGATCATCAGCGAACCGACAGTAGTTTTCGGATGAGGTTGAGGGGACTTTTGGAAGGGGTATCCTCTGAGCATCGCCGCGACATGGGCTTTCCCGGGGATTGGAGGCAACGCCCTGCTTGGGTGCAAATGGGACAGCGATAGAGCAATCGTTCGCTATTTTCCGCCCACACACCCGCCGCAATTTCCGCGGATCTCGATCGTCGTCTTGGCCGGTCTGAAACCGTGTGCGCGCGTCCAGCCGTCGAGGCGGTCCTTGACCACATCGTCGGAAAACTCCTCCACCTTGCCGCAGGTCTCGCAGATGGCAAAGGCGATCAGCTCCTGTTCATGGCAATTGGGGTGCGCGCAGGCAACAAAGGCGTTGAGACTTTCGAGCCGGTGCACCAGTCCCATCTCCGTCAGCTTGTCGAGTGCGCGATAGACTTGCAGTGGCGCGCGCAGCCCGTCATCGCGCAGCCGGTCGAGGATCGTGTAGGCACTGAGCGGCGCCTCAGCGCCCGACAGCGTCTTCATCACCAGCGTCTGGTTACGGGTCAGATCGGCACTCATGGTTTGGTCTCCGCGGAGGACGTTTCCGTTTTCATCACGGGCGAGGGCGCGAGGCTGAGCACAAAGAGCGCGAGCGCCGCCACCACGATGGACGGACCCGAAGGTGTATCGAATTGCAGCGAGGCCGTCAGCCCGCCGGCCACGGAAATTGCGCCGATAATCGCGGCAAATACGGCCATGATTTCCGGGCTGCCCGCAAAGCGTCGCGCGGTGGCGGCCGGGATGATCAGCAGCGCCGTGATAAGCAGGATGCCCACCAGCTTCATGGCAATGGCGATCACTGCTGCCATCAGCAGCATGAAGATGAGGCGCGAGCGTTCCGGTCGCAACCCTTCGGCCTGAGCGATATCCGGATTGACGGTCGCAGCCAGCAATGGTCGCCACAGCCAGACAAGCAGGGCAAGAACCAGGCCGCCGCCGCCGTAAATGATCGCGATATCCGTTCTCGATACGGCAAGAATGTCGCCGAACAGAAAGCCCATGAGGTCCACCCGCACCCAGGTCATGAAGGCGACCATGACAAGACCGAGCGCAAGGGTTGAATGCGACAGGATGCCGAGCAGAGCGTCCGTGGAAAGCGCGCGACGGCGTTCCAGAAGGATAAGCGCCAGCGAGGCAAGTGCAGCCACCAGAAAGACACCCACCATAAGGTTGATCTCCATCACCAGCGAGAGCGCCACGCCCAGCAGCGCGGAATGCGCCATCGTGTCGCCGAAATAGGCCATGCGCCGCCACACGACAAAACAGCCGAGCGGACCCGTGACAAGCGCAAGCCCAATACCGGCAACAAGCGCGCGGATGAAGAAATCGTCAAGCATCGCGGCCTCCCTCTGCTGGCGGTTCGGTATCCGCATGATCATGATGGTGGTGGCCGTCGTCGGGATGGCAATGCGCGGTTATCGTCCCATCGGCGTGGCGCACACGGCCATCGGACAGATGCGTGTGGTCATGATGGTGGCGGTAGAGCGCCAGCGATTCTGCGGCGCGCGTTCCGAACAGTTTCCTGTATTCGGGACTGTCCATCACGCTTTGCGGTTCCCCGCGGCAACACACATGGCCGTTAAGGCAGATCACCGTATCGGTGTCGGCCATCACGATGTGCAGATCGTGCGAAATCATCAATATGCCGCAACCGGTCCGGTCTCTGATGTCGCGGATCAGCTCATAGAGCGCCACTTCCCCGGTAAAATCCACGCCCTGTACCGGCTCATCGAGCACCAGAAGATCCGGCTTGCGAAGCATGGCCCGCGCCAAAAGCGCACGCTGAAACTCGCCGCCCGAAAGCGCTGCCACCTGCCGGTCGGCCAGATGCGCCACGCCGGCCGCCTCGAGCGCCCCGGAAATCTCCTTTCGGCTTGCCGAAGCCGTGAGCGTCATCAGTCGCTCCACGCTGAGAGGCAGTGTCCAGTCGAGCGCAATTTTCTGGGGCACATAGCCGATCCGAAGGGCGCTCGCGCGATGAACATGGCCTTCGCTCGGCTGAATGACCCCGATTGCGGTCTTGGCAGTTGTGCTCTTGCCAGAGCCGTTCGGACCGATCAGTGTGACGATCTCCCCGCGGCGGACAGCAAGATCCACGCCGCGCACCAGCCATCGCCCACCGCGATTGACGCCAGCATTGTGCATCTCCACCAGCATGTCGCCACTGGGTTGGGCATGTGTTTTTGATTTTTCCAGCATGGTCATTTTTCCGACTTGTCAGCGGATATGGCACACGTTATAGCGTAACGCAAGGATGTGTAATGTCATAACATTATTGTTAAGATTGCATTTGCGATCATGCATTCGCCCGTTCGTTCGACGCCTGACAGGAGCCAGCCATGAAATCCTTCCGCCTCTTACTCGCCGCCGCATCCTCCCTTGCGCTGCTGGCACCGGGAGGGGGCACGGGCGCGTTCGCAGCCGATCAGGAAGTCGTTGTTTCCATAAAGCCGGTGCACTCCCTGGTGGCTGGGGTGATGGAAGGTGTCGGCGAACCGTCACTCATTCTGCAGGGCGCCGGCTCACCACACACCTATTCCATGCGCCCCTCGCAGGCGCGGATGCTTGCGGGTGCCGATGTCGTGTTTTGGGTTGGGCCGGGCATGGAAGTTTTCTTGGCCAAGCCGCTCGAAACACTGGCTGGCGAGGCAAAACAGGTGGCCCTGGCCGAAACCGACGGCATCACGTTGCTCGACATGCGCGAGGGCGGAGCTTTCGAGGCCCATTCCCATGGTGATGAAGACGACCACGATCATAAGGCACATGACGATGGTCATGATCATGGCGACAGCAAGGGGCATGATCATGAAGAAGCCCACGCCCATGAAGGCGAGCACGATCACAAAGAAGATGAAGAGGCTCACGCCCACAAGGGGCATGAAAACGAGGGGCATGAACACGAGAACCATGAGCACGGGAAACATGAGCATGCGGAACATGATCACGAAGCGCATGCGCATCACGGCCACGGTCCGGATATGCATATCTGGCTCGACCCGGAAAATGCAAAAATCATCGTCAATGCTGTAGCGGAAGTGCTGAGCGAAGCGGATGCCGAAAACGCCTCGACCTACGCTGCCAACGCAGCCAAGCTCAACGAGCGCATTGAGGCGTTGAAAGCGGAAATTTCTGCCGAGATCAAGCCCGTCAGGAACCGCCCCTTCATCGTCTTCCACGATGCCTATCAGTACTTTGAAAAGCGCTTCGGCCTTGCCGCTGCCGGCTCGATCACCGTCAGCCCCGAGGTCATTCCCGGCGCGCAGCGCGTGGATGAGATCCGAACCAAGGTTCGTGAACTCGACGCCGCCTGCGTCTTTGCAGAGCCCCAGTTCGAGCCGAGGCTCGTGGAGGTCGTGACCGAGGGCACCAATGCCAGATCCGGTGTTCTCGATCCGCTGGGCGCCGAGATCACCGACGGACCAGACCTCTATTTCGAATTGATGCGCGGCATGGCGTCGTCGTTCAAGAGCTGCCTCGCCAAGTAGCCGGTTCTCCGGCCACCGCCAGCGATCTGCCAGCAAAGCTGCCGTCGCCCTCAAATGCGGGCGCGGGAGCTGGCCCCAGCCGCCACGTCGGCTGACCTGCCGCGACAGACCGCCTGGACGAGACCAAAACACTCACCCTAAATTTGTAATGTTATAACAAATAGGAGAATTGGAATGCGCCCACTCTATCATCTCATGAAACCGGGGGTGCTTGCCCTTGGCACCGCACTCGCCACCATGCAGCCCCTTCACGCGGATGAAAAGGAAGCCTGGCGGCTGTTCATCGCCGATCACAGCGAACCGGTTCTGCGCGCCCTGGACGCGGAGAAAGGGGAGGTGCTCGAAACCTTCCGGCTCAAGGCCCCGGCACGAATTTATGCGACGGAGAGCAATGAAACCGTCTTTGCCGTGCAGCGCGATGCGAACACGGTTACGGCCTTCTCCACCGGCATCCATTTCGATGATCACGGCGATCATGCGGATATGGAGGTCACGGCACCCAGGGCGCTGGAGGGCTCGATCAATGGCGATCAGCCAGTGCATTTCGTCGCGCATTTCGGTGAGATCGCGCTCTTTTTCGACGGTGAAGGTGTCGCGCGCCTCGTATCGGAAAAGGCGGTCTCCGGGGGAAAGCCCGACATGCGCGAAGTCAGGACCTCAGCCCCCCATCATGGCGTTGTGATTCCCTATGGCGCACACGCGATCGCAACGGTTCCCAACAGCAAGGATCCGAGCGAATTGCCCGAGGGTGTTCAGGTGGTGGATGCAAAGGGCGCAGCCATCGGCGAGCCCGCTGCCTGTCCCGGTCTGCACGGTGAGGCGACCTCCGGCAACATCACGGCAATCGCCTGTGATACGGGGCTGCTTCTCATCACGGGAGGCCGCAATGATGTCCCGGAAATCCGCCACATCGCCTATAGCGATGGTCTCCCGGAAGACCTTAAGGTCTCGACCCTCGCCGGCGGCAAGGCTCTGCAGTATTTCCTTGGAAACTTCGGCAAGCCCAACCTCGTTCTGATCGACCCCGAGGATGAAGACGCCTTCCGTCTGATCGAGCTCCCGGTACGCGCCGTGCATTTCGTGGTCGATCCGGTGCGGCCCAAATTCGCCTATGTCTTCACCGAGGACGGCAAGCTCAACCGCATCAATGTCCTCTCCGGCAAGGTCGACCAGTCGCTCGAGCTGACGGAACCCTACTCCATGGACGGACACTGGTCCGATCCACGCCCGCGCATCGCTGTCACGCATGACGAGATCATGGTCACTGACCCGCTCAAGAGCGTTGTCCATGCCATCGATGCGGTTAGTTTCGAGAAGGCCCGCGACATCGCTGTGGAAGGCAAGCCCTACAACATCGTCGCCGTCGGCGGCTCGGGCGAAAGCCACGAAAACCACTGATCGCAGATCACCGCAAAGACAAAGCCCCGCTGTTTCCGGCGGGGCTCTTCTTGTTTATGCCGAGGGTCGATTATCCGCGGGAAAGCCAGTCGTCGATCTCGCGCTCGGCCTCTTCCTCGGCCTTGCCATAGCGTTCCTGCAGCTTGCCGGCCAGCTCTTTGCGATTGCCGCGAACAACATCCAGGTCATCATTGGTGAGCTTGCCCCACTGCTGCTGGACCTTGCCCTTGAACTGTTCCCAGTTCCCTTCGACTTGATTCCAATTCATGTCGGTATCCTTCCGTTTTGGAAAGGAGTGCACTCCGGTTGAGGTCATCGGCCTAGGTGCCTCGATAATGCTTGAGCCATCATGTGGTTCCCGCCTTGTTTTCGCCACATGCAGATTTGAACGCAGGGGCTCCCGCCCCTAGATTAAGCGGGAAAGGAACCTTTGATGGAAAGCCAGCCAGCGCCTTTCGTGCCACCAGCCCCGCGCCCGCGCACCAGCCCACCCTCGACCCTTCAGATGATGAGGATCGTCTATCGCAATCCGCTCGAACTGTGGGGTGAGCCCTCCTACAACGAACCGTGGATTTCCATCGACAACACGATCGGCGGCCCGCTCGTCATCGCCAATGATCCGGGCCTCATCCGCCATGTCCTCGTCGACAATGCCAAAAATTACCAGATGGCCCGCGTGCGCCAGAAGATCCTGCGCCCCATCCTGCGCGACGGGCTCCTGACGGCGGAAGGCGCGGTCTGGCGCCGTTCACGCAAGGCCATGGCGCCGGTCTTCACCCCGCGCCACATCGCCGGCTTCGCCAGACCGATGCTTGAGCGCACCCAGGCCTTCGTCACGCGATACGAAAACACAGACGAGCCCGTCGATGTCTCGCGCGACATGACCCTTCTCACCTTCGACATTCTCGCCGAGACGCTCTTTTCCGGCGAGATCGCCGGCGAGCCCGGCAGTTTCGCCCATCAGGTGGATCGCCTGTTTGAGACCATGGGCCGCGTCGACCCGCTCGATCTTCTGGGCGCGCCCGACTGGCTCCCGCGCATCACGCGTCTTCTGGGCCGCAATTCGCTGAAATTCTTCCGCGACATCGTTGCCGAGACGATGGCCATGCGCCGCGAAAAGATGGCGTCCGGCCAGGACGTGCCGGAAGATTTCCTCACCCTTCTCCTGCGCGCTGAGGGACCGGAAGGCCTCACCCGTGCGGAGATCGAGGACAACATCATCACCTTCATCGGTGCCGGCCACGAAACCACGGCGCGCGCTCTCGGCTGGACGATCTATTGCCTCGCCTCAGCCCCGTGGGAGCGTGAAAAGGTCGAGGCCGAGATCGACGCAGTGCTCGCACACGAACCCGACCCGGTGAAATGGCTCGATGCCATGCCCTTCACCCGCGCCGCCTTCGAGGAGGCGATGCGGCTTTATCCACCCGCCCCCTCGATCAACCGCGAAGCGCTCGCGGAAGATCGCTACCGCGATTTCACCATCGTCAGGGGCGCGCAGGTGCTCGTCATGCCGTGGACGGTCCATCGCCACCGGCTCCTGTGGGATGAGCCGGATGCCTTCATGCCGTCGCGTTTCCATCCTCAGAATCGCGAAAAGCTCGACCGTTATCAATATCTGCCCTTCGGCGCCGGCCCGCGCGTGTGCATCGGCGCCAGTTTCGCCATGCAGGAGGCCGTCATTGCGCTCGCCATCCTCCTCTCCCGCTTCCGCTTCGACACGCTGCCGGACACGAAACCCTGGCCTGTCCAGAAGCTCACCACCCAGCCCCAGGGCGGCCTGCCCATGCGCGTGTCGCGGCGCTGACACCGTATCAGGATAAGCATCACCACCAGAACCGCTTCCTCACAACATCCCCCAACCTTCGTCGTCCTCGGGCCCGACCCGAGGACCCATGCCAAAGCGCCGGGGATAAACCGCAGCCCTTCAAGGCGAAACGCAATTTTTCTCACACGCCCCCATCACCACCGCAACGGCATGGATCCTATGGTCAAGCCATAGGATGACGACGGAGTTGAAGCACATTCCCTACTCGCTATTCGCCAATCCCTATTCGCTCTTTTCTCCCCACCCCCAAAACCTCCCTTACACTCCCCCCATCGCCCCTGTCGGGAACCGGGTCCGGAGCCGGGGATCAGGAGGGGCGACGGCAGCCTCCCCCTCGGGTTCGGTGACCCGAGGCCTGTGAGGGCCCGCGAAAGGCCGGCGGCCGGCATCATGTCGGTTGCGGAAAAGCCGCTAGGGCACAGATCGCCCGAGTGACCGGTCGGCAGTCGGGACAGCGGCCGGCGGGGCGCGCTTTTCGCGCCACTTACTTCACAACAGAGAGGCACGAAAAACGCGCCCCGTTTCCCGAACCGATGGCAAACCCCGGCGGCTTCCCCGCGCGGCAACAATGGAGCCTGCCTAAAATGTATCGCTGCTCAGCAAATTGCTCACCAACTTCAAACGCCCCCTTCTCCCCGCGGGCGGGGAGAAGGTGAGGATGAGGGGCGAGCGCCATCACCTGCAAGGAGACCGACAGAGCTGGAAAAGCTCGCAAGGCACCGCATGCCCCTCATCCCCCTGCCGGGACCTTCTCCCCGCCAGCGGGGAGAAGGAGGCCGTCACCGCGGGCTTGGCCCGAGACCCATTGGAAGAACATGCAAAAGCACAGCCAGGCTCTCAATCACGCCCCTGGAACAGATTCTCCACATGCACCGGCCAGCGGCGAGGAAGCACGGCAACAAGGTCGAAGCGCAGCGAGAGGCGCGCGTGGTCGGGCTGGCGCGCAAGCCAGAGGTCCGCCGTGCGCTCGATACGGATCTGCGCATGATAAGACACCGCATCCATTGCCGCCTCAACGGTCGGGCGTGCCTTCACCTCGACAATCGCCACCAGATCGCCGCGCCGGGCGATCAGGTCGATCTCGCCAAGTTTCGTTCGATAACGACGAGCCAGAATGCGATAGCCCTTCAGCCGCAGCGCCATGGCCGCCAGCCACTCGCCGCGATGGCCGAGCCGATAGGCCTTCTGCCGCGCCTCACTCTGCATCGCGCTCGTCCTTCAGCGCAAGAAGCCGCTGATAGAGCTCGGACTTGCGCCCTCCGGTCATGCGGGCAGCCTCGCCGGCGGCTTTCGAGGCGGACATCTCACCGGAGAGCGCCATGAGCAGCCGGTCCACATCTTCCGCGCTTGTTTCCTCCTCACCCAGGGGCGGCGCCACGCACACCACCACCTCGCCCTTGGGCGCACCGGTGTCGGCATAATGGGCAGTAAGGTCGGAAAGCGTGCCGCGCCGCAGCTCCTCGAAGGTTTTGGTGAGTTCGCGCGCCACGCAGGCCTGCCGCGTGCCGCCGAGCACCTCCGCCATGGCGGCCAGACTCTCATCGAGGCGACGCGGCGATTCAAAGAACACCAGCGTCGCCGGCGTCTGGCGAAAGGTTTCAAGCCGTGTGCGGCGCTGCCCATCCTTCACCGGCAGAAAGCCGGCAAAAAGAAAAGCATCCGTCGGCAGGCCGGAGGCCGAGAGCGCTGCCAGCACAGCAGAGGGGCCGGGGATGGGCACGACGCGCAGACCCTTTTCGATCACCTGATCCACAAGACGATAACCGGGATCGGAGACGAGAGGCGTTCCGGCGTCGGAGATGAGCGCAACGCTCTGCCCCGCCTCCAGTGCGGAAAGCAGGCGCGGGCCGGCCTTGTCCGCATTGTGCTCGTGATAGGCGGTGAGGCTCTGGCCGATGCCGTAGCGTGCAAGAAGCACGCGCGAAACGCGGGTGTCCTCGCAGGCCACGATATCCGCCCCGGCAAGCACCTCGAGCGCGCGCAGCGTGATGTCGCCCAGATTGCCGATGGGCGTCGCCACGAGATAGAGCGCCGGCTCGAGCGGCCCGGCACCGATGCGGGCGCTGCCAACGACGAAACTTTTTTCCCCGCGCGGGTTATCCATAACTCTTTGATCCTTATTCGCTCATCTCTTTGACATGGAGGCATGTGGGTTGCAAAGTCGCGCGCTGAATTTGGGACGGAAGCGACATATGAAAGTCTGGACATCGCCCGGTCGCAGAGCCGGGATCCTCTCGCTGGCGCTTGCCGGTCTTCTGGTGCTCGGTGGCTGCGTGGGGGGCGATGTGCCCTACGGCATGCCGCAGCCAGGCGCTCAGACCATTGCCACGCAGCCGGTCGTGGACAATGCGCCGCGTCTGCCCGCCTCGGGTGAGGTGATTGGTACGGGAGAGACACGGGTCGCGCTGCTTTTGCCACTAACCGGCGAAGGCAATGCCAGCCGCATCGCTGCCGAGCTGAAGAACGCCGCGCTGCTTGCCATGGACGAAGTCGGTCTCAACGCGCTTGAACTGGTCGTGAAGGACACGGGCGGGACCACGGAGGGCGCTGCAATCGCCGCTGGCCAGGCCTCCGCCGAAGGTGCGGCTGCCGTGCTCGGCCCGCTCTTTTCGGCCAATGTGCGCGCCGCTGCCCAGGCGCTCGGAACATCGCAGACCCCGATGGTCGCGTTCTCCTCGGACCGCGCCGCGGCAGCGCCCGGCGTCTATCTCAATTCCTTCTTGCCGCAGGGCGTGGTTCAGCGCACGCTCTCCTATGCGGCAGGGCAGGGCGTGCGCAGCGTGGTGGCGATCCTGCCCGAAGGGGCTGCCGGCGATATTGCGGAAGCTGAAGCGCGGCGCACCATGCTGTCCATGGGTGGCGAGGTGACGGCGGTTGCCCGCTATGCCTATGACAACATGTCCGTGTATGAAGCGGTGCAGGGCGTTGCCGATGCGGTGCGCGCGGCGGATGCCGTGTTCATCCCCGATGGCGGCACGAGCCCGGCGACCATCGTCTCCACCATGACCGAAACCGGGATCGACATTTCCGGCAAGAAGCTTTTGGGGACCGGACAATGGGCGAGCGCCAATCTGGCGGATCCTGCGCTGCAGGGCGGGTGGTTCGCCGATACGGACCAGACCCGTGTCAACACCTACAAACAGAGCTATCAGGCACGGTTCGGCGCCGAGCCGTCGTTGACCTCCGCGCTTGCGTACGACTCCGTTGTGCTTGTCGCCAACATTGCCAAGGGCGGCGGCGGAATCCCGCGACATGCCTTGGAAACGCCGGTCGGGTTCAATGGCTATACGGGCCTTTTCCGCTTTCTGGCCGACGGCACGACCGAGCGCGGATACGCCATCTATGAGGTGCGGGAAGGCAAGGCCGAGATCATCGATGCGGCCCCGTCACGATTCGGTGGAGGCAGTTAGGTCCTACCGTGCCAGATCGGCAACAACCGCATCCAGAACGATCATGCCCTTCGGCGTTGCCCGTAGCCGGGTGTTGCCGACAGGCTCGACAAGGCCTTCCTCCTGCAGCACCGCAATACGCGCATTGGAGAGCGCCCGGCCCGAAAGCGCTTCATAGCGCGGCAGGTCGATGCCCTCGACGAGCCGCAGCCCCATCAGCAGGAACTCATCGGCTTCCTCCTCGTGGGTCAGCACCTCGCCGCCGATCACGCCATGACCCTCGGTCTCGACGCGCTCGAGCCAGGTCTCCGGCATCTTTTCGGTAAACGTCACATGACGGCGGCCATCTTCGACAAACCGCCCATGGGCGCCGGGGCCGGCGCCGACATATTCGCCATAGCGCCAGTAGACGAGATTGTGCCGGCTCTCCGCGCCCGGGCGGGCGTGGTTGGAAATCTCATAGGCTGGCAGCCCCCGTGCCGCCGTCACCTCCTGCGTGATCTCGTAAAGTCGTGCGGCATGATCCTGATCCGGCATGGCAAGCTTTCCTGCCTCATGAAGAAGCTGAAAGCGCGTGCCTTCCTCGATGGTGAGCTGATAGAGCGAGAGATGATCAGCCGCGTGGCCGATGGCCTGTTCGAGCTCGCTGGCCCAGGCTTCCTCGCTCTGGTGCGGGCGGGCATAGATCAGGTCGAAGGAGAGGCGTGGAAAGATCTCACGGGCAAGCCCGATCGCCTTCAGAGCTTCCTCGACATTGTGCAGCCGTCCGAGAAATTTCAGATCCCGGTCGTTGAGCGCCTGAACGCCGAGCGAAACACGGTTGACGCCGGCCGCGCGGTAACCGCGAAAGCGATCCGCTTCCACGGAACTCGGATTGGCCTCCAGCGTCACTTCGATGCCGTCGGGCACGCTCCAGTTGGCTGCAACGGCATCGAGCAGCGCACCGACCGTTCCGGGTTCCATCAGCGAGGGCGTTCCCCCGCCGAGGAAAATGCTGGTAACGGTACGGGGGCCGGTTCGCGCACGCATGGTGGCGAGCTCGCGCTCAAAGGCGGCGGCAAAGCGGCCCTGGTCCACCGGCTGGTGACGCACATGGCTGTTGAAGTCGCAATAGGGGCATTTGGCCGCGCAAAACGGCCAATGCAGATAGACGCCGAACCCCGGGCTATTGTCAGGCGCGGAAATCACACCGCGCCCAGTCTGGCGCGAGCGAATTTCTGGAAGGCGCGGGCGCGATGAGAGAGCGCATGGTCATCGCCCGGCTTCCAGCCATGCTTTTCCTCAGCCGTCATCTCGCCAAAAGTGATGTCATAGCCGAGCGGTTGAAACACCGGGTCATAGCCGAACCCGTCTGTACCGCGCGGCGGCCAGACCAGATGGCCTTCTGCTTCACCGCGATAATACTCGGTCTCCCCGTCAGGGAAGCAAAGGCAAAGTGTCGCGACAAAACGGCCGGTGCGTTTCTCCGGCGTTGTGGCCCCGTTCTCGCAGAGCAGCTTCTCGGTCTTCTCCATAGCCATCATGAAGTCGCGGCTGCCGTCGTCCTTCGTGGCCCAGTCGGCGGTGTAGACGCCAGGCGCACCATCCAGCGCATCAACGCAAAGGCCGGAATCGTCGGAAAGCGCCGGCAGGCCCGTCGCCTCGGCGGCTGCAAGCGCCTTGATGCGGGCGTTCTCTTCAAACGTCGTGCCCGTCTCCTCCGGCTCTGGCAGGCCAAGTTCGGCAGCCGAGCGCACCGTGTAGCCGAAGGGAGCCAGGAGGTCGGAGAATTCCCGCAGCTTGCCCTTGTTGTGGCTGGCGAGCACGAAAGTCTTGTTTTCGATCGGTCTCAAGTCAATCCCCAGATACGTGGCTCGGCGAATTCGAGCGAATTGCCGAAAGGGTCACGAAAATAGATGGAGCGTCCGCCACTCGGCCATTCGAAATCTGCCTCGATGGCAATGCCAGCCGCTTCAAGATGCGCCTTCCAGCGATTGATCTCTTGGGCGGTCGCAGCAAAACAAAGATGCCCCGGCCCCTGGGCTCCGTGTGGCGGCACGGGAAGCCGTGCGCCGGGAGCAGGCGGCTCGGCGGTCACTGCGGGGTCGAACAGCAGAAGCACTGCCTGGCCGCAACGGAAGAACACATGCCGACCCTCGACTTTCGCGATCCTCTCAAGCCCAAGCGTTTCGCCGTAGAAGTGCTCTGCTTGGTATAGATCGCTCACATAAAGCGCGGCTTCGAGGATTGCCGAGGGTTGCATGGTCCGCCTTGCGCCCGTTCAGGAGATGGCCATCTTCTGCATGTCAACGAGCTTGGTGATACCCTTGCGGGCAAGTCCCATCAAGGCTGCGAATTCGTCCTCAGAAAATGGCTCTCCCTCGGCCGTGCCTTGAATCTCCACGATGCCGCCCTTGCCCGTCATCACGAAATTGGCGTCGGTCTCAGCAGCCGAGTCCTCAGCATAGTCCAGATCGAGAACGGGTGTGCCGTTATAGATGCCGCAGGAGATGGCTGCGACATGGTCTTTCAAAACCTTATCCCGGCTGACCATCTGGCGCGCTTCCATCCAGGACAGGCAGTCCGAAAGGGCGATGAAACCGCCCGTGATGGCCGCAGTGCGTGTCCCGCCATCAGCCTGAATAACGTCACAATCGATGGTGATCTGCTTTTCGCCGAGAGCCTGCAGGTCGACCACCGAGCGCAGCGAGCGGCCGATCAGGCGCTGAATTTCCAATGTGCGGCCGCCCTGTTTTCCGGAGGAGGCCTCCCGGCGCATACGGTCGCCGGTGGAGCGCGGCAGCATACCGTATTCTGCCGTCACCCAGCCCTGGCCGGAATTGCGAAGCCATGGCGGCACCCGCTCCTCAAGGCTTGCTGTGCAAAGCACATGCGTATCGCCGAACCGCACCAGACACGACCCCTCTGCATGTTTTGAAAAGCCGCGCTCGAAACTGATGGCGCGCATTTCATCGGGTTCGCGTTTGGAAGGGCGCATGAGCGATTTCTCCAGTGTCATATCATGTTGTCGGCCAGTCTTGCCGGCTTGTAGCTTTCCGCATTCATGAACGCAAAGGAATTCCGGAAAAGGAGGGAAACCATACGCATACCTCCAAACAAGACTGTTGTTTTCGCGGCAGTCACGCTTATATTCAGGCGATCAGAGGTCGCGAATGACGAAACCGGTCTTGGACAGAGAATTTCAGGAGCACGCGC
This sequence comes from Nitratireductor sp. ATLC21, assembly GCF_057196525.1. Lineage (NCBI taxonomy): Bacteria > Pseudomonadati > Pseudomonadota > Alphaproteobacteria > Hyphomicrobiales > Phyllobacteriaceae > Nitratireductor > Nitratireductor sp. ATLC21. The sequence goes on from NZ_JBXUOU010000002.1 coordinate 224,440, forward strand.
TGCAATCGCTGGACAGCCGTTCCCGCGAGATTTTTCGGGTCATCGTTGAAACCTATCTCAGAGACGGTGAGCCGCTCGGCTCGCGCAATCTCTCACGCATTCTGTCGACACAGCTTTCCCCGGCAACAATTCGCAATGTGATGAGCGACCTTGAGCAGCTCGGGCTCATCTATGCTCCGCATGTCTCCGCTGGACGCATGCCCACGCAGCAGGGGCTTCGCTTTTTCGTCGATGCGTTCATGGAAATCGGGGACCTTTCCGACAATGAGCGCCGGATCATCGAGACGCAGGTCAAGGCCTCCAGCAGCGGGCATTCTCTGGACCATATGCTGACCGAAGCAAGCCAGCTTCTTTCCGGCCTTTCGCGGGGTGCTGGCGTCGTTCTTGCGACCAAGTCTGAGGCAGCGCTTAAACACATCGAATTCGTGCAACTTGAGCCGCGTAGAGGGCTAGCCATTCTCGTTTCGCAGAATGGTGACGTGGAAAACCGGGTGATCGACCTGCCCGAAGGGGTCACCATTTCGCAATTGCATGAAGCCTCGAATTTCCTGAACGCGCATATTCGTGGCCGTACATTGGCGGAAACACGGGCGGAGCTTTCGCGACTTCAGGAAGAAACGCGCGCCGCATTGGATACGCTGTCGCAGGAACTCGTGGAACAGGGCCTGGCCGTATGGGCAGGCGCTGAAAGCGGCCAGCCGGCGCGGCTGATTGTGCGGGGGCGGGCCAATTTGCTTGAGAACCTGACTGCGGAAGCAGATCTGGAACTTCTGCGGCGCCTGTTCGAGGATCTCGAGACCAAGGAAGGTCTGATCCAGCTTCTGGACCTGGCAGAAGAAGGCTCTGGTGTGCGGATCTTCATTGGCTCGGAGAACAGGCTTTTCTCCCTCTCTGGTTCTTCGCTCGTCGTGGCCCCCTATCGCGATCAGGAATCACGTGTGATCGGCGCTTTGGGCGTTATCGGGCCGACGCGACTGAATTATGCGCGCATTGTGCCAATGGTGGATTACACGGCACAAATTGTCGGGCGATTGCTCCGATAAGTTTTCAACCGGGAGGATCAATGTTCGGCCTTATCGGCAAGATGCGTGCGCATCCAGGTAAACGCGATGCGCTACTGGAGATTCTCTCGAAAGGCACGGCATCCATGCCGGGCTGCCTGAGCTATGTAATCGCCCGCGATCCCGAGGATTCTGACGGGATTTGGATTACAGAAGTCTGGGACAATGAGGATAGTCACAAGAGGTCTCTCACCTTGCCGGCAGTTCAGGCGGCGATCGTCGAAGCGCGGCCCTTGATCGCTGGTTTCGACAGCAGTGTGCGAACGGAGCCGGTGTATGGGATCGGAAACTGAAACCGTCGCCCCTTGATTTTGCCGTCGCGAACCTCGATATCGGACGCAATATCCGAGCAATTCTAAAACCATAGACGGACTGACATGACCAATCAGGCTAAGGACAGCGAACAATCCAGAACCGAAGTGGCAGATGATCCGAACGTTAAAGCGTTCGAGGAAAATGCTGGCGAAGAGGCGGTTTCGGAAGAAGACGTCCTTGTGCGGCTGGCCAAGGAAAACGAGGAGCTGAAGGAACGCGCCCTTCGCCTCGCCGCCGAGATGGAAAACCTGCGCAAGCGCACCGCCCGCGACGTTGCCGAGGCGCGCAGCTATTCGATCGCTGGCTTTGCCCGCGACATGCTGACGGTTTCGGATAATCTGCGCCGCGCGCTCGAGGCTGTGCCCGCAGAGGCCCGAGCCGCCGGCGACAGCGGCCTTTCCTCGCTGATGGAAGGCGTGGAGATGACCGAGCGTTCCATGCTCTCCACCCTGGAGCGCCACGGTGTGAAGCAGATCGATCCCAAGGGCGAGCGCTTCGATCCGCATTTCCATCAGGCGATGTTCGAGGTGCCCGATCCCGAAACCCCGGAGAACACCGTCGTTCAGGTGGTTCAGCAGGGCTATGTGATCGGCGAGCGTGTTCTGCGTCCCGCAATGGTCGGTGTCGCCAAGGGCGGCCCCAAGGCGGGAGCGATCCAGAACGGCGAGAATGCCGGCGCCGAACCTGGTCCGCCCAATCCGCAGGCCGAGCGAGACGCCTGATCTCTGTCGCGCCGCATTCTGTGTGCGGCAAGTGGAAGTGAGGCAAGCACTCACTTCCTATTCAGGGGGGCTTCGGCTATCCAGAGCATGGAGGCCCCCATGGATCTGATTCAGCTTCTCGATTATGCCGGCGTGGCCGTTTTTGCGGCTACAGGCGCTCTTGCTGCCTCGCGCAAGGAACTTGACCTCATTGGCTTCATCTTTCTTGCGGGGGTAACGGGCACTGGCGGCGGCACCCTGCGCGACCTCGTGCTTGGTGTGCCAGTTTTCTGGGTCGAGAACCACACATACATCATCGTCTGCGCCCTGGTTGCGGTCCTCGTATTCTTTGCTGCGCCACTCGTGGAGTATCGCTACAGGCTACTGCTGTGGCTGGACGCCGCGGGCCTTGCCGCCTATTCGGTTCTGGGGGCGGCCAAGGGGCTGGAGGCTTCCGGTTCGGCCATTGTCGCGTTGGTCTCAGGTGTCCTTACAGCGACCTTCGGAGGTATTTTGCGCGATGTGCTGGCTGGGGAGCCCTCAGTGCTTCTCAGGCCTGAGGTCTATGTCACCGCGGCACTTGTCGGGGCGGGCGTGTTTACCGTGGCCGGCTTTGCCGGAATTGAGGGTGCAATCGCAGCGCTGATCGCGGTCACGGCGGCATTTCTGGTGCGCGGTGGAGCCCTCCGGTTCGGATGGACCATTCCGCGCTACCGTTCCCGCCCCGGCCGACCGCCCGAGGAGCTAGAGTAGGCCGGCCTGCTGCGCCTCGTAGCGAAGGTCCTTTTGCGGACGCGGGCCGATCTGCTGAATGACGAGACCGGCTGCGAATGAGCCAAGACGGCCGCATTCGGCGAGGTTGTGTCCGTTGGTGTAGCCGTAGAGGAAGCCCGCCGCGTAGAGATCACCCGCACCAGTCGTGTCGACCAACTCGTCGATCTTCGTGGCTTCGACTGGGATGGTCTCGTTATCCGACACGATAACCGAGCCTTTCTCGGAGCGGGTGACGATCGCAAGGCGGGTATCCTTGCGGATGGCCTCCACCGCACTGTCGAACGACGAGGTCTGATAAAGAGACAGCAATTCGTGTTCGTTGGCGAACACGATGTTGACCCTGCCTGAACGCATCAGCTCCAGGAATTCGTCGCGATAGCGATCGACGCAGAACGGGTCAGACAAGGACATCGCAACTTCGCGGCCCGCCGCATGCGCAGCATCGGCGGTCATGCGGATCGCTTCCTTGGCACGAGGCGGATCCCACAGATAGCCTTCGAAATATGTAACCTTGGAACCCTTCGCCTTGTCTTCCTCCACGTCTTCCGGGCCAAGCTCCACGCAAGCGCCGAGATAAGTGTTCATGGAGCGCTCACCATCTGGCGTGACGAAGATCATCGATCGCGCCGTTGGCGGATGACCTACAAGCGGTTTTGTATCGAAGGCGACACCCTGAGCGCGGATGTCGTGCGCGTAGATTTCGCCAAGCGTGTCGTTTGAAACCTTGCCGAAGAATGCTGCTTTTCCGCCAAGGCTGGCGATACCGGCTGCCGTGTTGCCAGCACTCCCCCCGGAGGCCTCGATGGCCTGCCCCATACGCTCGTAGAGAAGGGTAGCACGATCAACATCAATCAGGTTCATCGCACCACGAATGATGTTGTTTTCTTCAAGAAACGCTTCGTCGCAGCGGGCGATAATGTCGACAATGGCGTTGCCGATGCACAGCACGTCATATTCGCTCAAATTCAGATCTCCAGATATGCAAGGGAAGCGTTTTTGTCTCTAGGCTCCGGGCGGTTTACTGGTTTGAGCGTGATTTGCAAGCCATTGGTGTGAACGCTTTTGCTTGCGCCGGCCCGAAAGGCTTCCTATCTCGGATGGGAAATCAAAGTTCGAAAGGCCTTGGCTTTCCATGATCTTCGACGCGGCGCGCGCCGCTATCAGCCGACTTTTCTCCAGAGAGTTTCGCAGCGTGTTTTTCAAGACGCTGGGTCTGACACTTTTGGTGCTTGCCGGGCTGTGGCTGGGAGCCAAGGAGCTTTTTGAGTACATCGCACTGCCGTGGCTTGATGCATTTTTTCCTGACCTTCCTTCCTGGCTGGGTTGGATGAGTTTCGTCGCGCTGATCGCTGCCGGTCTGGGGCTCGCTGCCGGTCTGGCGCTTCTGATCGGGCCCGTGACCGCTGTGATCGCCGGACTATTTCTCGACGATGTGGCCGAAGTTGTCGAAAAGGAAGATTATCCGCAGGATCCGCCGGGCAAGGCGCTGCCGCTGGGCGCTGCGATCGCCACATCGATCAAGTTTTTCGGTATTGTCATTCTCGGAAACATCGTCGCGTTGTTCCTGCTGCTCGTCCCAGGCATCAACATCCTCGCCTTCTTCCTTGTGAATGGCTACCTGCTTGGCCGCGAGTTTTTCGAGTTCGCCGCCATGCGGTTCCGCAGTGAGCCTGAGGCGAAGGCGCTGCGCCGTCGCCATGCAGGTACGATCTTTCTGGCCGGTCTTGTTATCGCGGGGTTCCTCGCCGTCCCGATCCTCAACCTTCTGACGCCGCTTTTCGCAGCCGCCATGATGGTCCATCTGCACAAGATGATTTCACAGGAAGATGCGGCCCGCGCTGGGCAGAGTGCAGAGCAGCGCGGGTAGTCGAAGCCAGCGATCAGGCCTGTGGTGCCAATTCCACCAGCGGCGCAGGTATTTCGGTCGTTTTCTCAGCTGATTTGCAGATGTCCGCAATGACACAGGCCACGCAATCGGGCTTGCGCGCCTTGCAGACATAGCGCCCGTGCAGGATCAGCCAGTGATGGGCGTGGCGCATGAATTCGGCCGGGATAATCTTCACCAGCGTATCTTCGACCTGTTCCGGTGTCTTGCCGGGAGCAAGCCCGATGCGATTGCCGATGCGCAGAATATGCGTGTCGACGGCCATGGTGGGCTGACCGAACGACATGTTGAGCACAACATTGGCCGTCTTGCGGCCCACGCCCGGCAGGGTGACGAGGGCCTCGCGGCTGTCGGGCACCTCAGATCCATGATCGCGGATCAGCGCTTCGCTAAGCGCGATGACGTTCTTCGCCTTGTTGCGCCAGAGCCCGATGGTACGGATATATTCACCCACCCGTTCCTCGCCGAGTGCCAGCATCTTCTCCGGCGTGTCGGCAACCTTGAAAAGATCCCGCGTCGCCTTGTTGACACCTGCATCCGTTGCCTGCGCCGACAGCACGACGGCCACCAGGAGCGTGAAGGCATTCACATGCTCGAGCTCGCCTTTCGGCTCCGGCCGCTGAACCGAGAAGCGGCGGAAGATCTCGTGGACCTCCTCGGGCGAATAGACGGTTTTGCGTTTGCGGGAGCGGGCGGGTTTGCGGGGCGCGGCAATTTTCTTCTTGGGCTTTTCCATGGGCCTTCTATAATCGGGATCATGGCCGAAACAAACAGTGCAGATGCTCCCGTCTTTCAGGCGTTGCTGACGCCTTATCGCTCGCTGGGTAAGCGGGGTTTCGCGACGCTGATGGGCGTTCTTCTGTTTGTCTGGCTGACCATCGGCGCGGTGTTCCTGAAGCTCGGCGCGTGGCCGGTGTTTGGTTTTTTCGGGCTCGATGTGCTCGCGATCTATATTGCCTTCCGGCTGAACTACCGTGCTGCCCGCGTGCGCGAAGAGGTCCGCCTGTCGCGCACCAGCCTCGATATCCGCAAGGTGCCGCCCTCGGGCAAGGCTGAAGAGTACCATTTCAACCCGTTCTGGACACGGTTTCGCATCGACCGGCACGACGAGGCCGGCATCACCGACATGGCGGTTGAGATGCGCGGCAAGCGTGTCTCGCTTGGCAGTTTTTTGAACCCGGACGACCGGGAAAGTTTCGCAACGGCCTTCGGAAAGGCGCTCGCCACTGCAAAAGGGCCGTGAACTCGGCAGGAATCGGGTGGTTGGCCGGTGCGAAAAACGGCATGGTCATGTTCAGGAAGAATGTCATGTGGCACCAACGCTAAGGCGGGTGCCGGGAGTTAGCGCCATGAACATGCAGACGGCTTTGTTGCAACGCGACGTCACACCGGAAGGCAGTGACTATGAGGTCGTGCGCCGCGTGATCGAGAAGATCAGCCTCGACTATCGGGACCAACCTTCGCTGGAAGAAATCGCACAGGAGGTGGGTGATACGCCGAACGGTCTGCAGAAACTGTTTACGCGCTGGGCGGGGCTATCACCCAAGGCGTTTCTGCAGGCGGTGACGCTGGATCATGCGCGTCGTTTGCTCGATTCAGGCATGCCGCTGCTCGACGCGGCACTGGAGCTCGGCATGTCCGGGCCAGGGCGGCTGCACGACCTGTTTGTCACACACGAGGCGATCTCACCCGGTGAATACAAGGCGCGGGGTGCTGGCCTCACCATGCGCTACGGTTTTCATCTCTCGCCCTTCGGTCAGGCGCTTGTCATGGTGACGGAGCGCGGTCTGGCAGGACTTGCCTTCTGCGATCCGGGCGATGAGCGCGCGGCATTCGAAGATATGGCGTCGCGCTGGCCGAACGCCGATTACGAGGAAGACATGGCTGCCACTGCACCCTATGCGGCGCGGGTATTCGATCCCTCGCGCTGGCGCGCGGAAGAACCGCTGCGCGTTGTGTTGATCGGGACGGATTTCCAGGTGCGGGTGTGGGATGCGCTTTTGAAAATCCCGATGGGCCGGGCCTGCGCCTATTCCGATATCGCCGAGCGGATCGGCAAGCCCACCGCCTCGCGCGCCGTGGGTGCGGCGGTGGGTGCGAACCCGGTTTCCTTCGTGGTGCCGTGCCATCGCGCGGTGGGCAAATCCGGTGCTCTGACGGGCTATCACTGGGGTTTGACGCGCAAACGCGCGATCCTTGGCTGGGAAGCGGGGCAGCTTTGCCAGGCCGATTGATCGAGCCTTGGATGTTGGAGTTCGAATGGATTTCACCATGCTGCAAAATGGTCTAGGTTCCCCGCAAATCTGCGTGGGAGTGTGCCTTGATCGTCATTATCGGTTCCATCAATCTCGACCTGATTGCAACCGTTCATCGCCTTCCCAAGCCGGGCGAAACGGTGCCAGGTGACACGTTCGTCACCGCACCGGGTGGCAAGGGGGCAAATCAGGCGCTGGCTGCAAGGCGCGCCGGTGCCAAGACCCGCATGGTCGGTGCAGTCGGAGACGATCCCTTTGCCAGCGAGGCACTGGGCCTTCTGAAAGCTGCGGGCGTCGATCTTTCCGCAGTGCATCAAGCGAAAAGTGCGACGGGCACGGCGCATATCCTTGTTGACCGCGAGGGTGAAAACACCATTGCGGTTGTTCCGGGTGCCAATGCCGACGTTTTGCCGGGGCACGTCTCACAGGCAGCGCTTGCCGCCGGCAATCACGTGCTGCTCCAGCTTGAGGTTCCTATCGAAACGGTGGCTGCGGCACTCAAAGCTGCGCGCAAGGCCGAAGCAATCTCCATACTCAACACGGCACCCTATCGACCGGAGGCGACAGAGCTGCTTGAGGGTGCAGATTATGTGGTCGCCAACGAAACGGAATTTGATCTTTATGCAGAGGCACTCGCCCTCCAGGGTGAAAACCGTCGTGCGCGCATGGAAGCATTCGTCGCCAAGACCGGTCGAACCGTCATTGTGACGTTGGGGGGTGAAGGAGCTTGGGCTGCAACACCGGATGGTTTTGTTGCCTGTCCCTCCATGAAGATCACACCCATAGATACGGTCGGTGCGGGCGACACGTTTTGCGGGTATCTGGCCGCAGGCCTTTCCGAGGGGTTGGATCTCGAGCTGGCGCTGCGGCAGGCGACCGTGGCCGGAGCGCTGGCCTGTCTTAAGCCGGGTGCACAGCCGGCCATTCCGTTGCGGAAGGATGTCGACAACGCACTATCGTGAGTGGGAATTGGTCGGCGGCGCGGCTTATAACCGCGCCAGCCGCTCCGTCAGCAGCGTAAAGAAGCCGTCGGCATCCACGTCTCGCATGACAAGGGCGTTCTTCGGCCGATCGGTCACCTGCCACCAGTCGACCACAGTCATGCCCATGGTGAGTTCGGAGCCGGTCTCTACGGTTACGTTGCAGATGCGTCCTTTGAAGAGTTCAGGCTTGAGAAGGTAGGCAATGACGCAGGGGTCATGCAATGGTCCCCCATCGGTACCGTATTTTTCTTCATCGAACCGCTCAAAGAACTCCAGCAATTCCGCGCAGGCCTCACCGACCCTGGTGCCGAGGTGACGAATGGCATCAATGCGCGCACGTGTGGTGAGGGCCTTGTGCGTGACGTCCAACGGCATCATGACAACCGGTACACCCGAACGCAGCACCACATCAGCCGCATGCGGATCGACATAGATGTTGAATTCGGCCGTGGGCGTGACATTGCCACCCTCGAAGAAACCGCCACCCATCAGGACGATTTCGCGGATACGAGAGGCGATCCGGGGCTCTCGGTTGAGCGCGAGTGCGATGTTGGTGAGGGGACCGAGGGGGCACAGGGTGATTTCGCCCTCCTCATGGGCCATCAGGGACTCAATGATGAAATCGACGGCGTGTTTTTCCTGCAACGGCATCTGAGGCTCCGGCAGGTCAGGCCCGTCGAGCCCGGTCCGGCCGTGCACATGCTCTGCCGTCACCAGTTCGCGAACCATGGGGCGAATTGCGCCTGCGAAAACGCGCGTTTCGGGTTTGCCGGCCAGTTCGCAAATTTTGCGTGCATTCTTCTCCGTCAGGGTCAGCGGAACATTTCCGGCCACGGCCGTGATACCAAGCACATCCAGTTCCGGACTGCCCAGTGCCAGCAATATGGCCAGCGCGTCGTCCTGGCCCGGATCCGTGTCGATAATGATCTTGCGCGCTGACGTCATACAGAAGCTCCAAAATGCTTGAAACGCGTGTTTTGAGCGACCATATCAGTTGGGAAGAGAAAAATGCCAACCGGGTTTTTCTCTATCCACGTCGCTCTTTGAGGACTGTTTGAAATGACGCGTATGACTCCTTTTTCGAATCCGCTTCTGCTTGGGTTCGACAGTATGGAAAAAACGCTCGAGCGCATTGCGAAATCGGGCGATGGCTACCCGCCTTACAATATCGAGCGCATCCGCGCAGAAAACGAGCAGGGCGTTAAGCTTCGTATCACGCTGGCTGTCGCTGGTTTCAGCGCAGACGATCTGGATGTTACGACGGAAGAGAACCAGCTTATTATCCGTGGCCGCCAGGCGGACGAAGGCGAGCGCGAATATCTTCACCGTGGTATCGCAGCGCGCCAGTTCCAGCGCATGTTTGTGCTTGCGGAAGGGATGCGGGTTCTAAACGCCGAACTGAAAAACGGCCTTCTGTCCATCGATCTCGACCGCCCCGAACCTGAGCGTCTTGTACAAAAAATAAACATTTCCGTGAAAGACTGACATACTGGTCTTATTCGGGAGGAACCCGGGGCGGGCTGACCCGTTCCGGAACCTTGGGCTCTTCAGCGGGTTGGTTTCCCAGGGAAACGCCTGCGTTAAGGAGGCTTGCATGACCGAACATGAGCATAAATTGGCGATTACTCAGCAGCAGCTTGCACACATCGGCGAAGGCGCAGTGGCCTATATGCGCGAGATGAACGCCGAGGATTTGCAGGGCAAGTTCCCTGGTATGCCCGATCTGAAGCCGGGCACGCGGTTATGGGCGCTTTTCGGTGCCGATGGGCAGCCGATTCTGTTGGCGGATGCCCGTGATGCAGCACTTGCAGGTGCAATGCAGAATGATCTGGAGACTGTCAGCGTCCATTGAGCATTGAGGCGTAGCTTGAACACGGCAGGGGCGTGTGCCGGAGGCCGCGCCCCTCTTCGCCTCTGTAAAGCCGCTCTCCGGGCTTGACAGCGGGGCCGATCTCCCGGGGAATGGCTGGCGCGCTTTTGGCGCATCAGAATGGGAGGGGTGGCCATGCCGGTCGGCAAAAACAGATTTCCACTTCTTGATGTTTGGGGTGGACCGAAAGAAAGGGGCCGTCAAATAGGCGCCGCCTTCGGCGAGCGCATTGCCCAGACACTCTCCATCTACAAGGCATATTTTGCGCGGCCCGACGAGGCTATCCTCCCTGTGGCCGCTCATTTTCGTGGTGTTATCGACAGTTTCAACCCGCAGTATTCAGCCGAAATCGAAGGGATTGCGGAGGGGGCAGAGGTGGATCCATTGTGGATCTACGCTCTAAATGCGCGCAGTGAGCTTCTTGCAGCGCTTTCAGCCTCGGAATGCACCGTCGTTCACTATTCCGGCACACCTTTTGTCGGGCAAAACTGGGACTGGTCCGACAAGCTTGAGGATCTGGTCGTCTTGATCCGCTCGGAGGACGAACGGGGGCGTCGTTTTCTCACGATGACCGAGCCGGGCATTCTGGCAAAGGTGGGATTGAATGATGCAGGCTTCTGCGTCTGCCTCAATTTCCTCCCCACTCCAAAACAAACCAACGGGCTACCCTCGCACGTACTCTTGCGCGCGCTCCTGGATGCGGGATCCTGGGCAGAGGTGGAAGAAACGATTGAGCGTGCCGGCACCGGCCGGTCGCTGAACCTGCTGGTCGCCAGTGCGGACGGGCGCAGTATCAACATCGAATATGAGGGTGATGCCGCGCGGCGCATGGAGGCGGGTGGCTCTGCCACGACCCACACCAACCACTACCTGACCTGCGATGCCCCTGTGGATGCCGAATTGCTGGAAAATTCGACAGCTCGGCTCGACCGCATCCGCGCCCTGACGGCGTCTGGCCCGCCGAGGGACCTTGCTCGGCTCAAATCGGTTCTTTCCGATCAAGAGCACCCGGAGCACGCAATCCTTGCACCCTACAAAGACAGCGACGGGTTTCTCGGTCGAAAGGGCACTGTGTGCACCATCGCGATGGATCTGTCACAAAGGCTGATGCATATCCGACGCGGCAATGATCCCGACAATCCGTTTCACCAGTTTCCGGTGATGGAAAAAGAAACGGCCCTTTCCATGTGAAAAGGCCGTTTTCCGGCTGAACCGGTAATTCTGTCGTCAGAAATGATTGGTCAGGCCGCGTTGGAAGCAGGCGCCTGCGCCAGGAAGCTGTGAATGGCGGCAGCATCTTTTGTGCCGCGGATCTTCGCGGTGTTGTCTGCGTCACGCAGCACACGCGCAATACGAGACAGTGCTTTGAGGTGATCCGCACCGGCTCCTTCGGGCGCAAGAAGCAGGAAAACGAGATCGACGGGCTGGTCGTCGATGGCCTCGAAATCGACCGGGGTCTCCAGGCGCGCAAACACGCCTGTGATGCGCTCAATGCCGGGAAGTTTGCCGTGCGGGATCGCAACACCGTTGCCGACGCCCGTTGAACCCAGGCGTTCTCTCTGCAGAATGGTGTCGAAAATTTCGCGCTCCGGCAGCCCGGTCACGCCGGCAGCTTTCTCAGCCAGCAACTGCAGGAGCTGCTTCTTCGAATTGGCCTTCAGGGCGGGGATCACGGCCTTCTGGTCGATCAGATCGCTCAGATCCATGTCTATGCATCCTCTGCTTCGTCTGTTCGCCTGTCATGTTGCTGCATGACAGGCGCTGAGGCTGGCACGGAACCTATGCGCTTGCCACTGCCGATGGATCGATCCAGCCGATGTTTCCATCAGCACGGCGGTAGACAATGTTCACTTCGTTGTTTCCGGCATTGCGGAACACGAAGACGGGATTGTCCTTGGTGTCGAGCTCGATGACGGCTGAGGCGACAGACATGGTCTGCAGCGCCATCTTCGATTCGGCGACCACGGTGGGCGCGTAATCTTCCGGGACCTCTTCTTCATCTTCGGCCACCGGCGCCATGACGCGATACGCAATGTCCATCGGATCGACATTCTGGCCGTTGTTGTGGGACTTCAGCCGGCGCTTGTAGCGGCGCAAACGCTTTTCGATGCGCTCGGCGGCAGCATCGAAAGCGGATTGCGGCTCCTGCGCCTGGCCAGTGCCCTGCAACACCATGCCCGTGTCGAGATGGATCATACAATCGGCGGCAAAACGAGAACCCGACTTTTCAACCGTCACGCGACCGGCAAAACCACCATCGAAATACTTATCGACGGCTTCGCCGATCCGCTCCTCGATACGCGAGCGAAACGCCTCGCCGATGTCCATATGCTTTCCGGAAATACGTAAGCTCATCTGAAAACAGACCTTTCCTGATCAGACACCGAACGAATCGAGTTTATACGTGTGGCTTGCATGTACAAGGTGCCGCGGCGGATTGTGATGTAAGTCGGCCGCGTATCCCTTCTTCGGTTGCTGGCACTGCGGACAAAAGTCGAAGGCTCTCAAGGCCTGGTAGTCCATGCGGGCGGGCTTCTAGTGGCTTCCGCCGCCCTTGTCAATTCAACCGCAGGCGCAATCAGCCGCGCGGGCCTGCTGCCGCCAGCATCTTCTTCTCGCGGCGACGCTGCACCGACGACGGAATATTGAGCGCTTCCCGGTACTTGGCGACAGTGCGGCGGGCGATGTCGATACCCTCTTTGCGCAACATGTCCACCAGCGTGTCGTCGGAAAGCACCGCTGACGGCGCTTCGGCTTCAATCAGCGAGCGGATGCGATCACGAACCGATTCCGACGAGTGCGCGTCGCCGCCGGACGCAGAGCCAAGCGCCGATGTGAAGAAATACCGCAGCTCGAATGTGCCGCGCGGCGTCATCATGTATTTGTTTACGGTCACGCGACTTATCGTCGATTCATGCATTCCGATCGCTTCTGCCACGGTGCGCAGATTGAGTGGTCGCAGATGACTGACACCGTGGACCAGAAACGCGTCTTGTTGGCGCACGATCTCGGAAGCGACTTTCACGATGGTCTTTGCCCGCTGGTCGAGGCTGCGGGCGAGCCAGTTGGCGCTTTGCAGGCATTCGCTCAGGAACTGGCGTTCGCCTTCGCGGGCGTGACGGGAAACCTTCGCGTAGTATGGCTCGTTGACGAGAACCCGTGGCAGGGTTTCAGGATTGAGCTCTACCGCCCAGCTTCCATCGCTTGCCGCCCTGACGACGATGTCAGGCACGACCGGGTCTGCGGTGCCGCCCGAGAACGCCATGCCGGGCTTGGGGTCGAGCGCGCGAATTTCCGACAACATGTCTGCGAGGTCTTCCGCATCGACGCCGCACAGGCGGCCAAGCGTACGGAAGTCGCGTTTTGCCAGAAGTTCGAGATTTTCTACCATCGCCTTCATGGCGGGATCGTATCGATCCTGTGCGATCAACTGCAGTGCAAGGCACTCGGCCAGATCACGGGCGAAAAGACCCGGCGGATCGAATGTCTGGCAGATTGACAGCGTTGCCTGAACGGTTTCGGGTGATGCGCCCACACGTTCAGTGAGCTCTTCAATGTCGAGGCTCAAATATCCCGCCTCGTCCAGGCCATCGGCGAGTTCATGGGCGATGAGCATCTGCGCCGGATCGGTAAAGGCCAGCGCGATCTGGCCATTCACATGGTCGCGCAGGGTGGGGGCGGCGGCCGTTGTGCTTTCCAGGTCAAAGGCGGTGCCACTGCTGGTTTGGAGCCCGTTGCCACTCGCCGATTTCCATTGTGCTGAGAGGTCGGAGCCGATGCGCTCCTTTGTGCCCGGATCGTCCGGAAACAGGTTCTCCAGTGAAGAATCCAGTTTTTCTGAAATGAATTCGGCTGTGCTTTCGCGCAGTTCTGGCGCACTTGGTCCGGGTTCAGTCCGTTCTTCCGAATTGGTTTCGCCGCGCTCCAGCAACGGATTGCGCTCGATCTCGGAATCGAGGAAGCGCTCAAGCTCCAGATGCGTCATCTGCAGCAGCTTGATCGACTGCAGCAATTGCGGCGTCATGACGAGCGATTGCGTCTGACGCAGATGGAGTTTTGGCGCAAGCACCATTAAAACCAGCCCCGATTGAGCCCGACAGGGAGTGCCGAAACGAAGCCGGATTCAATTGGCCCGACTTTTGCTTGTCAAGTTGAAAGGCAGGGATGGTTAAAGTGTGAAGCCTTCACCAAGGTAAAGGCGGCGCACATCGGCATTGCCAACGATATCGTTGGGACGTCCGTGGGTGAGCACCTGGCCGGCATGAATGATGTAGGCCCGGTCGATCAGCCCCAATGTTTCGCGCACATTGTGATCGGTGATCAACACACCGATGCCGCGGGCGGTGAGATGGCGCACAAGCTGCTGGATGTCAGTCACTGCAATCGGGTCGATGCCGGCGAACGGCTCGTCGAGCAGCATGAAGTTGGGGCGGCTGGCCAGCGCGCGGGCGATCTCCAGCCTTCGCCGCTCGCCGCCGGAAAGCGCCACCGATGGCGATTTGCGAAGATGGCCGATGTTGAACTCGTCAAGAAGTGCGTCGAGGTTCTTGTCGCGTTCCTTGCGGCTGGGCTCGACCACTTCGAGGATGGCCCGGATATTCTGTTCCACCGTCAGGCCGCGGAAGATCGAGGCTTCCTGAGGCAGATAGCCGATCCCCAGTCGCGCGCGGCGATACATGGGCATGCCGGTCACATCGTGCCCGTCGATATGGATCGTGCCCTGATCCACGGGAACAAGGCCGGTGACCATGTAGAAGCAGGTGGTTTTGCCGGCACCGTTGGGGCCGAGCAGGCCCACGGCCTCGCCCGCGCGCACACCGATGGAAACCCCGCTGACGACCTGGCGGCCCTTGTAGGCTTTGGTGAGGCCGCGCGCGATAAGCGTGCCCTTGTAATTGGGCAACTTGCTGGTGGCGGGATTTTCCGCCGCGGGCTGTTTTGCCGCCCGCTTCTTACGCAACTTGGAAATCAATGTGGGTTACTGCCTGTTTTGTGAGCCGGGGGTGAGCAGCATCTTCACACGGCCGCCCGAACCACCGCCCTTGCAGCCATCGAGCTTTGCCTGCCCGCTCTTCATCTGCACTGTGAGGCGGCAACCGACAATCACGTTCTCGCCTTCCGAAAGCACCACCTCCTTGCCCGAAAGCACAAGCACTTCGCTTGCCATGTCGAAGGTGGCGCTATCGCCGGTGGCGACCTGATTCTCCGACTTCACGTAGACATTGCCGTCCACCTCGAGCCGGTCGATATTCGCGCTTCCGGTAGCCGCAGAGCCCCCGTCTTTCAGGTAATAGACCTTCATGCGCCCGGCCTTGAGGAGGGTTGGCCCCTGCACGACAGAGACATTTCCTGAAAACACTGCCACGTTTTCGCTCTCGCGCACTTCAAGGCGCTCGCTCTCAATCTGGATGGGCTTGTCACCGGAAAGCTGGAGACCCGTCAGGCGGCTCTGGGAATCCTGAGCAATTGCGGCAGACGATACTCCCGTCAGGAGAAGCGCGCCCGAGGCGAGCCTTGAAAAGCTTCCGATGCGCATTGTGTTCCTCTCCGTTGATTGGTCATCGCGCCGGTGACCGTGATTCAATTTCCCGATGCTGACGCCGTTTCGCGAAGCCGCGACGGGTCGATTGTAACGCGAACGCGTTTATCGAATACAAACACTTTGCCACCGTCTTCCGCTGCGAAGGAATCGGCTGCAATCTTCGTTCCTTCAAGCTCGATTTCCACGGGCTTTGAGGAGGCAAGGCTGCTGTTTTCGATGTCGATTTCCGCAGAATCCAAGGTGGCGACAATACCTGAAGTGGTGCGTAGCGAAATCTTGCTGGTAATGTCCAGACGATTGTTGCCGCGATCATAGATGCCGTCACTCGCCTGAATGGTGGCGAAATTATCGGCGTCCACCGGCACATGAGCGCGAATACCCTCCAGTTCGATCACGTCCTCGCCGCCCAGCTTCTGGCGGGCGCGCTCGGCTGTCATCTTGTAGGGGCGGTCGTCACTGGTAAAACCGTTCAATTCGGGGCTGGACATGACCAGTGATCCGCCCTCGATGGATGCGCTTGCCAGATCTATCGCACCGCGTGTGCCCGAGAAGATGTAGGAATATCCGGCAAACACAACGGTGATCACAAGAGCCGCCGCGGGAAGAACGCGTTTGAGAAGTCGCACACGCTGCGAATGCCGGGATGCCTGCTCGAAGGCTTCCACACCGCGTTCGCTGCTACGGATTACCTGCCCCCGCCCGCTCTTCGCCGCCGTGGCGCTGCTGTTGACTGATTCAATCATTCTATTTTTCCGTGTGCGCTGCAGCGGACCAATGAACCGATCAGGGCTGAACCCTCCGGATGCTTACCGATCACGATCCGACGAGGAGCGCACGATCCATGAGGCGATACAACCCAACACGGCTTCCGACCGAAACAGCGCAGCCACAAAACCCCGAGTTCCAAACTCGCCCCTTCTTACTCCATTCAATCCCAATATGGCTATTTTTGGATTAACGACAATGATTTAGGCGCAATTTTTGCGGCTTTCTCGCCCATGGCGTGTACTCGACGCAAAATCTTGTACAAAGGCGGTGGTCCCGGATTGGCCTTTGCACTAAAAGGCGCTTGGTCTGGACCGAAACCAGGTGAAAGCGAGGATGTCATGTCCACTCGAGCGGATGAACTGATCGACCGGCGGCGATTGCGGCGCAAGCTGACATTCTGGCGGATCGTGGCCTTTGCCGTCATTGTGCTGGCGATTGCGTTCGCCACACGTCAGATCATGGGAAGCGCAGCGGATGTTTCCGCAAACCACATTGCGCAGGTCAAGATTTCCGGAACGATCTTCGAAGACGACGAATTGCTGGAGCGGCTCCAGCGCATCCGCGAGGCCCCATCGGTAAAAGGCGTGATCCTGACGATCGACTCGCCCGGCGGCACCACAGCCGGGGGCGAGGCGATCTACGAAGAGGTCCGACGCCTCGCCAGCGAGAAGCCGGTGACAGCGCAGGTGGGCACACTGGCAGCGTCGGCCGGTTACATGATCGCAAGCGCGACCGATCATATCGTTGCGCGCCAGTCCTCAATCGTTGGGTCCATTGGCGTTCTCTTCCAATACCCGGATGTCAGCGGGCTGATGGACAAGCTGGGTGTAAAGCTCGAAGAGATCAAGTCATCGCCTCTGAAGGCAGAACCGTCGCCTTTCAAGCCGACGAGCGATGAGGCACGAGCGATGATCCGCGCCATGATTCTCGACAGCTACGATTGGCTCGTGGATTTGGTCACCGAGCGCCGTCCCTTGTCGCGGGACGAAGTCTTGAAACTTGCCGACGGTTCGGTATTTACCGGGCGTCAGGCGCTTGAGAACAAACTGGTCGATGGGCTTGGCGGCGAACGTGAAGCAAAAGAGTGGCTCGTTTCAAAGGGTCTCAGCGACGATCTCGACATTGTCGAATGGAAGAAACGCGAAACGGCCGGCAGTCTCCTTCTGCCTCAGATCGCTTCCCGCTTCCTCGGAGTACCCGAAGGCGGTGCCGACATCCTGCGCGAGCTCGGTGCCGACCGCATCTTCCTTGACGGTCTCCTATCGGTCTGGCAACCTGAAATGAAAAGGTTGACTGACTAAAAAAGCAAGCAAAATCATCTTTGTGTCACAGACACACGGTGCCAAACAGGGCAACTCAGCGGCGGAAAAGAATCCATGATCAAATCAGAGCTCGTGCAGACGATTGCCAATCGCAACCCGCATCTCTATCTGCGTGACGTGGAAAACATCGTCAACGCGATCTTCGAGGAGATTTCTGACGCGCTCGCGGAAGGAAACCGCGTCGAATTGAGAGGTTTCGGAGCATTTTCCGTGAAGAACCGCCCGGCCCGCACTGGTCGCAACCCGCGCACCGGCGAGTCCGTCGAAGTCGAGGAAAAATGGGTCCCGTTCTTCAAGACCGGCAAGGAACTGCGTGAGCGACTGAACGCGGAGAAAGACTGATCGGTCTTTCTCGAAGCCTCCAGAATTTAACAGTGGGTTGAAATGGCCAACCGCATCATTCTCGTACTCGTTCTCGTGCCGTTGGCAGTGATCATCATTGCGCTGGCAGTTGCCAACCGCGCCCTCGTGCCTTTCACCATCGACCCGTTCAATCCCGGCAATCCCGTGCTGACTGTCCATTGGCCGCTCTTCACCTACCTCTTTGGCTCTGCGGCGCTGGGCATGGTGATTGGCAGTCTTGCCACCTGGGTCCGTCAGGGGCGCTACCGCCGCGATGCACGTGAACGCAGAAAAGAAGTCGACAAGCTGCGCAAGGCTCCGCCTGTGGTCGCGAGCAATGCACCGCAGATCAAGCATTCCGCTTCGTGAGCGCTGTACGACAGAGCTGAAGCTGGTTGAGGCTTTGTTGCCTGTCGTGCGCGGCTATGGCAGAAGCGCGGGCGTGATCGCCCAGTTTCGGAGACCCGATTGAAGCCAGCGCGCCCCAAACGCCGGAACGAAGACCGGCGCAGCCCCAGGAAACACTCAGCGCCGAGCGAGAAGCCGCAACGGCAACCCGCGACAAGTGCTCCAAGTGCTCGTCCGGCGCCCCCGCGGCGCAGCGGTGCCCTACCGGATGAGCGCCTGCCCGTCATTCTCGAAGTGCTGCCCAATGAAGACTATGCGCTGCTCGATTCCGGCGGCGGGCAGAAGCTTGAGCAATACGGCCCCTATCGGATCGTGCGGCCTGAGGGGCAGGCGATCTGGCAACCTGCGCTTGGCCCGGCGGAATGGAACAGGGCGGATGCCATTTTCACCGGCGATACGGATGAAGAAGGCATGGGCCGCTGGCGTTTCCCCAGAGAGCCGCTGGGCGAGACCTGGCCCATGCGCCATGACGGGATCGACTATCTCGGCCGTTTCACCTCGTTTCGCCATGTGGGCGTGTTTCCCGAGCAGGCGACCCACTGGTCGCACATGGAAACCCTGGTGCGCGAGGCGCGCCGCCCGGTGAAAGTGCTGAACCTGTTCGGCTATACGGGGCTGGCCTCGCTGGTTGCGGCCCGTGCCGGCGCGGAAGTGACCCACGTGGACGCTTCCAAGAAGGCGATCGGCTGGGCGCGTGAAAACCAGGAAATGGCGGGCCTTGGCGACAAGCCGATCCGCTGGATCTGTGAGGACGCCGTCAAATTTGCCGAGCGCGAGGCGCGGCGCGGCAATGCTTATGACATCGTTCTGTTCGACCCGCCGGCCTATGGGCGCGGGCCCAAGGGCGAGGTGTGGCAGCTGTTCGAGGATCTGCCCTATCTGGCCGATCTCTGCCGCTCGATCCTGACACCCAAGCCGCTGGCGGTGGTGCTGACGGCCTATTCCATCCGCGCTTCCTTCTTCGCCATCCACGCCCTGATGCGCGACACATTCGCCGGCGATGGTGGCCAGGTGGAATCGGGGGAGCTCATTATTCGCGAGAAGTCGGCCGGCCGCGCGCTGTCCACCTCGCTCTTTTCGCGCTGGGTGGCATCATGAGCGGACATGAAAACGAACGGCGCAGGCCGGGTCAGGTGAAGGAAGTCACCAGCCTCACCAATCCGATCATCAAGGACATTCGCGCGCTGGCGCAGAAGAAGTATCGCGACCGCGAACACGCCTTCATTGCCGAGGGACAGAAGCTGGTGATCGACGCGTTCGATGCCGGCTGGACGATCCGCACGCTTCTCTATGCCAAGGCGGGGCGCGGCAATGAGGCGGTAGAGCGGCTGGCCGCGCGCACCGTGGCATCCGGCGGTCTTGTTCTCATCGTCAGCGAAAAGGTGCTCTCGACCATCACCAAGCGCGACAATCCGCAGATGGTTGTCGGCGTCTTCGAGCAGAAGACGGTTAAGCTTGAAACCGTAAAGCCCGCCGATGGCGACGTCTGGGTGGCGCTCGACCGGGTCCGCGATCCCGGCAATCTGGGCACCGTTCTGCGCACCGTGGACGCGGTGGGGGCAAAGGGTGTCATTCTGGTTGGCGACTGCACCGACCCGTTTTCCTTCGAGACGGTCCGGGCCACGATGGGCTCCATATTCGCCGTGCCCATCGTGCGCACGGGCGAAGAGGCGTTTCTCGCCTGGCGGAAAGGTTTTGCCGGCCGGGTCGTGGGCACGCATCTGAAGGGCTCGGTCGATTATCGCACCGTCGATTACAAGAAGGGGCCGGTCCTGCTCCTGATGGGCAATGAGCAGCAGGGCCTGCCGGACCGGCTTGCTGAAAGCTGCGACACACTCGTGCGCATCCCGCAGGCAGGGCGGGCGGATTCGCTCAATCTCGCCGTGGCAACGGGCGTGATGCTTTATGAAATCCGGCGCGAGGCGCTGCCGCTTGAAGAAAGGGCCGACGCATGAGCGCGCGCGCCATCGGGTTCTACGCGTTGCTGATCGTGCTCTTCACGGTCGCAGATCAGGTGGTGAAGGAACTGGTCGAGACGATGATGCCGCTGCATGAGCGGATCGAGCTTCTGCCGTTCCTCTCGCTTCTGCATTCACGCAACACCGGCATTGCCTTCTCCATGTTTTCCGGCATGAGCGACATGGCACTCAGCCTCGTGATGGCAGGCGTGATCCTGTTCATCGGCTATCTCGCACTGCGCACGGGATCTGCCCAAAAATGGGCGCGCCTCGGCTTCGCGCTCATTCTGGGTGGGGCGTTCGGCAATCTCATCGACCGGCTCACCAACGGTTTCGTCACCGACTACATCTATTTCCACACGCCGGTCTGGTCGTTTGCGATCTTCAATCTGGCCGATGTGTTCATCACCATCGGTGCGGGGCTTGTCATCCTCGACGAGTTTCTTGACTGGCGGCGCGGCCGCACGGGTGGCCAGACGCACGCGGATTGACCTCGCGCCCGCCGCGCCGCAAAGTCTGCGATCATTGATGACCGTAACCAGCCGGAGTGAGTGATGGCGGACACGTTTCAAGCGGTTCTGATTTCGCGCGACGAGGACAAGAAGCAGTCCGTCGAGTGGACGGAGCTTTCCGAAGATGATCTGATGGACGGCGACGTTACAGTCGCCGTGGAGGCGACCACGGTCAACTACAAGGACGGGCTCGCCATTACCGGCAAGGCCCCCGTGGTGCGGCGCTTTCCGCTCGTGCCGGGCATCGATTTCGCCGGCACGGTGACGAAATCCACCCATGACGGCTGGAAAGAGGGCGATAAGGTCATTCTCAATGGCTGGGGCGTGGGCGAGACGCATTATGGCGCCTATGCCGGGCGCGCGCGGGTGAATGGCGACTGGCTGGTGCCGCTGCCCGATGGCATGACCCCGAAGGACGCGATGGCCGTGGGCACCGCCGGCTATACGGCCATGCTGTGCGTGATGGCGCTGGAGCGCCACGGCATCACGCCGGAACGCGGGCCGGTGGTGGTGACGGGGGCGGCCGGCGGTGTCGGCTCTGTCGCAATCGCGCTTCTGGCCGGGCAGGGGCATCACGTGATCGCCTCCACCGGACGCGCATCCGAAGCCGATTACCTGAAGGAGCTGGGCGCTGCCGAAATCATCGACCGGGAGGAGCTTTCCGGTCCCGCCCGTCCGCTCGGCAAGGAGCGCTGGGCCGGCGGCATTGATGCGGTGGGCAGCCACACGCTCGCCAATGTGCTTTCCATGACCTCCTATGGCGGCGCGGTGGCGGCCTGCGGGCTGGCGCAGGGCATGGACCTGCCGGCCAGTGTCGCGCCGTTCATCCTGCGCGGCGTCTCGCTGCTGGGCGTTGATTCCGTCATGGCGCCGAAGGAGCTGCGCATGGAGGCCTGGCAGCGCATTGCCAAGGAACTCGATCACAAGAAGCTCGGCGCGATCGCAAGCGTCGTGCCGTTCAGCGACGTGATTTCGGCTGCAACGGACATCATCGAGGGCCGGGTGCGCGGACGCGTGGTGGTGGAGATGCCCGGTTAAGCCATTCGCTAAAATTCGAACGGCCAGCCAAAAGCTTCCGTAATGCCCGCCGCCTATTGTTCTCGCCATGACAATGGCGGGGAAAGACAAAGGCGACCCGAAGCCGGCAAGGACGCTCTCTCCAGAGCGGCAGCCGCGCAAGAGGATCCGCATCAGGCCACCGGCGCTCGCGCCGGTGCGGCTCCCCGTACCCACACATCATGGCGAGGTGGCCATCGGCCTCGCGATCATCCTGATCGCCGGGCTCAGCCATCTGACGGGCGCCTCGCCGCTGGTCGGCATAGCGCTTCTGGGGCTGGGCGCCCTTGCGTTGGCCCTTGCCTTCCGCGCTTCCACGGCAGACCGGCGCATGGCGACTGCGCTTGCCGAATCCGAGACGGTCAATCGCGGCGAGCTCGAAGAACTGGCCGACCGCATGTGGGAGCTGCGCGAAAGCGAGGAGCGCTTTCACGGGTTGGTGGATGCGCTGGGTGACCTGATCGTCCACCGCGACCGCAGCGGCCGCATCGTCTATGTGAACCGCGTGTTTGCAGACCTTCTGGGCCGCGACCCTTCCACCCTGGTGGGCCGCACGCTGAGCCAGCTCGGCATCGACATCGGCCTCGTGCCGGATGCCGCCTTCACCGATGGCGAATGCCTGAGCTCCACCGATGTGGCGATCCACACGCGTGGCGGGGCGCGCTGGTATTCATGGATCGAGCACTCGGTGCGCGACGACAGCGCGGATTCGGTGTCGCACCGGGCCATTGCGCGCGATATCACCGCCCGCAAGCGGGCCGAGACAGCGCTGATCAACGCGCGCGAACGCGCCGAACAGGCAAGCCGCGCGAAATCGAGTTTCCTTGCCACGGTGAGCCATGAAATCCGCACGCCGATGAACGGCATTATGGGCATGGCGACGCTTCTGGCCGACACGGAACTGACGCCCGAGCAGCGCACCTATGTGGGCGCGGTTTCCACTTCGGCAAGCGCGCTTGTGGCGCTGATCGAGGATCTGCTCGACTATTCCAAGATCGAGGCGGGGCGGCTGGAGCTGGAGCCCCAGGCGCTTCCGGTGAACGAGCTCGTGGAAAACGTGGTCGAGCTTCTGGCTGCCCGCGCCTTTGCAAAGAACATCGGCCTTGGCTGCTACATCGCGCCGGATGTGCCCGAAACCATCACGGCGGATCCGGGTCGGCTGCGCCAGGTGCTGATCAACCTGCTCGGCAATGCTCTCAAATTCACCGATGAGGGCGGGGTGACGGTCGCGGTCTCGCGGGCGGAGAAGAATGGCGCGCCGGCGCTGCGGATTGCCGTTTCCGATTCCGGACCCGGGCTCGAAAAGGACGACATCAACCGCATTTTCAAGGATTTCGAACAGGTGGACGGCAGCTCCACCCGCCGCCATGGCGGGGCGGGGCTCGGCCTTGCCATCACCAAGCGCATTGTCGACGCGATGAATGGCTCGGTCAGCGTGGCGAGCACGCCGGGCGAGGGCTCGGAATTTGCCGTGCTCCTGCCGCTGGGCGCGGAGGCGGACGAGGCGGGCCGTGTCGAGCCCGTGCTCGAAGAGGTCAACGCCGTCATTCTCTCGCCCTTCGCGCAGGAGGCCGAAACCATCGCCATGACCGTGCGTGTGCATGGCGGACGCGCGGCCATCGCCGCCACTGCGGAGGATGCGGCACGACTTGCCGAAGAGAGCGGCCGGCCGTTCAACACGGTGCTGGTCGACGCCTCGCTTGAAAGCGACGATGGCGCGCTGATCACCCGTCTGCACGCGCTGGGCGTTGGCGGAGACCGCGCGCTCACGCTGATCACGCCATCCGAGCGCGGGCGGCTTCCCGCGTTTCGCGCCAGCGGCTATGGCGCGTTTCTCGCGCGGCCCGTGCGGGGCAGGACGCTGCTGCGCCAGCTTTTGGGCAGCAAGGGCGAGGCCACCTGGCCGGCTGCGGAAACGCATGATCGCACACATGATGCCGGGACCATGGGCCGGCGTGCGGGCGGGCTCAACATCCTTGTCGCCGAGGACAACGAGATCAACGCCATGCTGGCGCGCGCGGCACTGTCGCGAGCCGGGCACCGGGTGACGCTCGTCTCCAACGGGCGCGAGGCGGTGGAGGCGGTGAGCGCGCCGGGCACGCGCTTCGACGCGGTGCTGATGGACCTGCACATGCCGGTGATGGACGGGCTCGACGCCATCAACGCCATCCGCCGGCACGAGGAGGAAACAGGGCTGGCACCTCTGCCCATCCTCGTTCTCACCGCCGACGGGCAGGAAGAGACGCGCAGCGGCGTGCTTGCCCATGGCGCCAATGGCTTTGTGACCAAGCCGCTCGATCCGGACGAACTTCTGGCCGCGCTGGAGCTGCAGGTCACGGCCTGAGAACAGGGTGGGACATACCGGCCCGGCTCCCGCTGTGACGGCCTCCTTCTCCCCGCACCACCGCGTCATCCCGGGCTTGACCCGGGACCCATTGAGAAGCGAGGCCGGGTTTCGCAGAAGGAGCTGCCGGTGAAGCAGGGGCGATGCCCGGACCGCACACTCGCTTGCCGCTTACCCCCGTGTGACGGTAGTGTCATAGTTCTGTCGCAAGCGATCACTATTTCAGCGTCAACGCCAAGCGGAGGAGAATCAGCAATGCAGGGCATCACGCTGAACCGGGCCCCTCTCGATGACCAGGCCGCAAGGCCGCCGCTCGCCGGCGATGCCGAGGACGCGCTTCTGGGCCGCATCGGCTCGCTCGAAGTGCGCCTTGCGCGCAGCGAGGAGGAGATTGCCGCGGCCCAGAGCATTCGCTACCGGGTTTTCTACAATGAAATGGGCGCGAAAGCGCCGCTCGGCGCGCTGAGTGCCGACCGCGATGCGGATGCGTTCGATGCCGTATGCGACCATCTTCTGGTGTTCGACACCGCGCTGCCGGGTGAGGATGTCGACCGCATTGTCGGCACCTACCGGCTTTTGACGCCGGAGGGCGCGTGCCGGGCCGGAAGATTCTACTCCGCAGACGAATTCGCCATCGAAACGCTGATGGCCCGCCACCAGGGCCGCCGCTTTCTGGAGCTTGGCCGCTCCTGCGTTCTGCCGCCCTACCGCACCAAGCGCACGATCGAGCTTCTGTGGCAGGGCATCTGGGCCTATTGCCGCAAGAAGCGCATCGACGTGATGATGGGCTGCGCCTCCTTCCCCGGCGTGGTGCCGGCCGCCCATGCGGAAGCGCTCTCCTTCCTCGGGCATTTCTGCCAGGTGGAGCCTGAATGGCATGTGCGCGCCGTCGCCAGCCGCTATGCCCCGCTCGATCTGATGCCAAAGGAAGCGATCCAGACCCGCTCGGCGCTCGCCGCCATGCCGCCCCTCGTGAAAGGCTATCTGCGCCTCGGCGCACGCTTCGGCGATGGCTGCGTGATCGACCATGATTTCGGCACCACGGATGTGTTCGTCGTGCTGCCGGTGGAGGCGATCTCGGACCGGTATATCAATTACTACGGGGCTGAAGCGCAGCGTTTTGCGGCGTAGTGCGTCATCCCTTGTATGATTTATGAATACTTTCGAATTTTAGTGACAGATTGTATTCATCAGAAGTTTGATTTGTGTTGCTGAGGTCCAATTTTTCCCAAGAAGGTTTTCCGTGTCTCTCAGGGTTGAGGCCGCCAGGGGTAGGAAAAGGTGGAAATTTTATTTTCTTGTCGGAGAGTATTCTGTCTTTATTCGGGCACGGGATCATTACCTGAAAAATACTATTTCCAAAGCCGACGATCAGAAATGCGTATGGGGTAGGGTGATCATCTTCTCTTCTCCGAAGAACCTGAGCAAATATCCTGTCAGATTGAAATGGCCCCATTTCTTTAATGTGTATAAAAAGTTGAGGCATCGATATTTTTGTGTGGTCTTGCTCTAAAATCCAGGAAAAGGTTGGCCTGAATGGGTCAAATTCTGTTTCTGGAATAGGGCTTAATGCAATTTTAACGAATGATTTATAAACTGCAACAGGTGTATATGACCCTCTTGGTATTTTGAAGGAAATTATATTTTTTTCTTCGTCTATGATAGCGATTTTAGAGTGTTCATTAATATTTGCTATTATTCTGCCGTCCGTGTACTCTATTCTATAGCCGTGCTCGTCTGATAAGTCTTTTAAAGTAGGAACGCCCCGTTTCCCTGGAATGCGGATAAATGTCCGCATGGGCTTCAGCCATACGCCTAGATCATTTTCAATCGTCCTCCCGAAGTATCCATTGCAGATATCGCATTCATAGTAAGTAGTTAGTCCGCGATTCCCGATGCACTCGGGCGCCGCATGAGCTCTTTTTCTAAAGGAAGTTTCTGGAGAGCTTAAGCCACAAAAGCGGCATTGCCTTCTTGACCTATTGCCAAGGGTTATTCTTTCATTAACCTCCCAGAGGCGACGAAAAACTGCATCGTAGTTGGCATTATAAAATTCAAGCCGAGAATCCAATTCCAATCACCCCCCGGCATTATAAGCCGCAATCGCCGCCATGTTCACGATATCGGAATCCTTCGCGTTTAGCGAAACCACCTGAACAGACTTGTTCAGCCCCACCAGAAGCGGGCCGATGACGGTTGAGCCGCCCAGTTCCTGCAGCATCTTGGTGGAGATGGAGGCGGAGTGGAAGGCGGGCATGACCAGCACGTTGGCCGGGCCCGACAGGCGGCAGAAGGGATATTGCTGCATCAGGCTCGGGTTCAGCGCCACATCGGCGGCCATCTCGCCATCATATTCGAAATCGACCCGGCGCTTGTCGAGGATCTTCACCGCCTCCTGAACACGCTCGGAGCGCTCGCCCGGCGGGTGGCCGAAGGTGGAATAGGCGAGCATCGCCACGCGCGGCTCATAGCCCATGCGGCGGGCCTGTCCGGCGGCCTCCTCGGCAATGTCGGCCAGCTCCTCGGAATTGGGCATGTCGTGCACCGCCGTATCGGCCACGAGCACGGTGCGCCCGCGGCACAGCGCCAGCGTGACGCCGATCACCCGGTGGCCGGGGCGCGCGTCGATCACGCGGCGCACATCGTCGAGCACGGTGGAATAGTTGCGCGTCACGCCGCTCACCATCGCATCCGCATCGCCCAGCGCCACCATGGTGGCGGCGAAATGGTTGCGGTCGTTGTTGATGAGGCGCTGCGCATCGCGGAAGAGATAGCCCTTCCGCTGCAGGCGCTCATAGAGATAGTCGGCATAGATGCTGTTGCGGCGCGAAAGCCGCGCATTGATGATCTCGATGCCGGATTTGGAAAGATCGACGCCCGCCTGCCGCGCCGTCTCGCGGATCTGCTCCTCCCGGCCGAGCAGGATGGCGGTGCCGAGCTTCTGGTTCACATAGGAGGCGGCAGCCCGCATCACCTGTTCTTCCTCGCCCTCGGCGAAGACCACGCGCTTGGGCTGGCGGCGCACCCGGTCGTAGATGCGCTGCAGCGTCGAGGCGAGCGGATCGCGGCGGGCCGAAAGCTCGTTTTCGTATTTCTGCATGTCGAGGATGGGGCGGCGGGCAACGCCCGAATCCATCGCCGCCTTTGCAACAGCCACCGGCACGGCCGAGATGAGGCGCGGGTCGAACGGCACGGGGATGATGTAGTTGGGGCCGTATTTCGGGCGGTTGCCCTGATAGGCGGCGGCCACATCGTCCGGCACGTCCTTGCGGGCAAGCTCGGCCAGCGCCTCGGCAGCGGCCACCTTCATCGCGTCGTTGATGGTGGTCGCGCGCACATCGAGCGCGCCACGGAAGATATAGGGGAAGCCGAGGACGTTGTTGACCTGGTTGGGATAGTCCGAGCGGCCCGTCGCCATGATGGCGTCGGTGCGGATTTCGGCCACTTCCTCCGGCGTGATCTCCGGGTCCGGATTGGCCATGGCGAAGATGATCGGGTTTTTCGCCATGGACTGCACCATGGCCGGCGTAAGCGCCCCCTTGGCCGAAAGGCCGAAAAACACATCCGCCCCTTCCAGCGCCTCGGCCAGCGTGCGCTTGTCGGTTTCCACGGCATGGGCGGATTTCCACTGGTTCATGCCTTCCTCGCGGCCCTTGTAGACCACGCCCTTCGTGTCGCAGAGGAAGACGTTTTCCGGTGCGAGGCCAAGCGATTTGGCAAGCTCGATACAGGCAATGCCGGCAGCGCCCGCGCCATTGCAGACAAGCTTGGTCGTCTTGATGTCGCGGTCGGTGAGGTGCAGCGCGTTGATGAGGCCGGCGAGCGCGATGATGGCCGTGCCGTGCTGGTCGTCATGGAAGACGGGAATGTCCATCAGCTCGCGCAACTGGCTTTCGATGATGAAGCATTCAGGCGCCTTGATGTCTTCCAGATTGATGCCGCCGAAGGAGGGGCCGAGCAGCTTGACGCAGTTGACGAAGGCGTCGGCGTCTTCCGTGTCGACTTCCAGATCGATGGAATCGACATCGGCGAAGCGCTTGAAGAGCACGGACTTGCCCTCCATCACCGGCTTGGAGGCAAGTGCGCCCAGATTGCCGAGGCCGAGGATCGCCGTACCGTTGGAAATGACGGCCACCATGTTGCCGCGCGTCGTGTAGTCGAAGGCGCGGCTCGGGTCTTCGGCAATGGCCTGAACGGGCACGGCCACGCCCGGAGAATAGGCAAGCGACAGGTCGCGCTGTGTCGCCATCGGCTTGGTGGGGGTGATTTCCAGCTTGCCGGGCCTGCCGGATGAGTGGAAGTCCAGCGCTTCCTGCGGGCTGACGGATGGTCCCTGACGTTCGGACTTTTTATCGTTGGGCATGTCGGCTTGTTTCCTCCGGGAGACGGGCTCTGGCTTATGCTTTCTGTGGAGTTTTGCCAGTGACGGGTGCATAAGGCTACACTTTTGCCCAGTAAATGGCCAAGCAGATTGAAGCTGTTGATTTGAAGCCAGTACAAAGCCAATGCAAAGGCCGGGAGCCCTTCCTTGAACGACGAAACGCCCATGCGCCACAAGGCAATGCAGGCCGCCGCCGGGGCAACGCCCATGATGGCGCAATACATCGAAATCAAGACGGCCAATCCCGATTCGCTCCTGTTTTATCGCATGGGCGATTTTTACGAGCTGTTCTTCGAGGATGCGGAGATCGCCAGCCGGGCGCTGGGCATCACGCTGACCAAGCGCGGCAAGCATCAGGGCGACGACATCCCCATGTGCGGCGTGCCGGTGCATGCGGCAGACGATTATCTGCAAAAGCTGATCGGCCTTGGCCATCGCGTGGCCGTTTGCGAGCAGATGGAAGACCCTGCCGAGGCCAAGAAGCGCGGCTCGAAATCCGTGGTAAAGCGCGATGTGATCCGGCTGGTCACACCGGGCACCATCACCGAGGAAAAGCTGCTCGATCCCTCCGAGGCCAATTACCTGATGGCGCTTGGCCGGGTGAAGGGCGGGGATGAGAGCCTGGCGCTCGCCTGGATCGACATTTCCACCGGCGCATTCCGCGTCGCGCCCACGCGGCCCGACCGGCTTCTGGCCGATGTGCTGCGGATTGACCCGCGCGAACTGATCGTGCCCGAGGCCGTCTATTATGACGAGGCTTTTCGGCCTGCCTTCGATGTGCTGGGGCGGGTGGCCAATCCGCAGCCGGCGAACCTGTTCGATTCCGCCTCTGCCGAAATGCGCCTGACGCGCTTTTATGGTGTGGCGACGCTGGAAGGCTTTGGCCGCTATTCCCGCGCCGAGCTTTCGGCCATTTCCGGCGCGGTCGCCTATGTGGAGAAGACCCAAAAGGCAGAGCGTCCGCCGCTTGGCCGCCCGGAGCGCGATGATGAGGGCGCGAGCCTCTTCATCGACCCGGCCACCCGCGCCAATCTGGAACTTGGCCGCACGCTTTCG
The DNA here is from genome assembly GCF_057196525.1 of Nitratireductor sp. ATLC21. Taxonomy (NCBI): domain Bacteria; kingdom Pseudomonadati; phylum Pseudomonadota; class Alphaproteobacteria; order Hyphomicrobiales; family Phyllobacteriaceae; genus Nitratireductor; species Nitratireductor sp. ATLC21. The sequence goes on from NZ_JBXUOU010000002.1 coordinate 253,973, forward strand.
GGCAGCCGCGAGGGCAGTCTGGCCAAGGCGATCGACCGCACGGTGACGGGGGCGGGCAGCAGGCTTCTCTACGAGCGGCTCATGTCACCGCTCACCGATCCGGAAGCGATTGGCGGGCGGCTTGATGCGGTCTCGTTCTTCCTTGGCGAGCCGGGCCTGCGCGAAGTTGTGCGCCGGCTTTTGAAGGGCGTGCCGGACATTGCCCGCGCGCTCTCGCGTCTGGCTCTCAACCGTGGCGGCCCGCGCGATCTCGGCGCGCTCGCCTCCGGTTTCGAGGCGGCGCATGGCGTGGCGGAGCTGCTTCAGGGCAAGGACGCGCCTGCGGAGATCGCCGGGGCGCTGTCGGGTATTGCCGGATTGCCTCTGGACTTCGCCGCCCATCTATCGCGCGCACTGGCGGACGAGCTCCCGCTTCTGAAGCGCGACGGCGGTTTCATCTGCGCTGGCTACAATGACGAGCTCGATGAAATGCGCGCGCTGCGCGACCAGTCGCGCCGGGTTATCGCCGGGATGGAGCGGCAGCTTGCCGAGGAGACGGGCATCAAGTCGCTCAAGATCCGGCACAACAATGTGCTTGGTTACTATATCGAGGTCACGGCCAACAATGCCGGCGTGATGACCGGCACGGACGAGGCGAAGGCGCGCTTCATCCACCGCCAGACCATGGCCAACGCCATGCGCTTCACCACGACGGAGCTGGCGGAACTGGAAACGAAAATCGCCAACGCCGCCGACCGCGCCTTGCAGATCGAGCTTGGCGTCTTCGATCAACTGCTGTCGGAAGCCGTGGCCGCCGCCGACCGCATCCGCGCTGCGGCGGATGCGCTAGCGGTGCTTGATGTTTCGGCAGCACTTGCCGAGCTTGCGGAAGCGGAAAACTATTGCCGCCCGCAGGTGGATGACAGTCTCGATTTTCACATTGAGGGCGGGCGTCACCCGGTGGTGGAGCAGGCGTTGCGCAAGCAGCTTGCTGAGCCTTTCGTCGCCAATGACTGCGATCTCTCGCCGACAGGTGGGGAAGAGGCCGGCGCGATCTGGCTTCTGACCGGTCCGAACATGGGCGGTAAATCGACCTTTTTGCGCCAGAACGCACTCATTGCAGTCATGGCGCAGATGGGCTCCTTCGTGCCGGCGTCCGTTGCCCGCATCGGCGTGGTGGACCGCCTCTTCAGCCGCGTTGGCGCATCCGATGATCTGGCGCGTGGCCGTTCGACCTTCATGGTCGAGATGGTGGAGACCGCGGCGATCCTCAATCAGGCTGGGCCGCGTGCGCTGGTGATCCTCGACGAGATTGGTCGTGGTACGGCGACCTTCGATGGCCTGTCGATCGCCTGGGCGGCGGTTGAATATCTGCATGAAGAGAACCGCTGCCGCGCGCTCTTCGCCACCCATTTCCACGAGATGACCGCGCTTTCCGAAAAGCTCGGGCGGCTGTCCAACGTCACCATGCGGGTGAAGGAATTCGAGGGCGACGTGGTGTTCCTGCACGAGGTGGGGCGCGGCGCGACCGACCGTTCCTACGGTGTGCAGGTGGCACGGCTCGCCGGTCTGCCGAATGCGGTGGTGGAGCGCGCGCGCGAGGTGCTCCAGCAGCTCGAAGAGGGCGAGACCTCCGGCAAGGCGTCGAAACTGATCGACGATCTGCCGCTCTTCTCGGTGGCGGCGAAGCAGGAAGCGAAAGCGTCGAAGACGCCGGATCGGATTGGCGAGGAACTGCTCGGGATCAACCCTGATGACATGACACCGCGTGAAGCGCTGGAGGCGCTCTATCGGCTGAAGCAGCTCGCGGCTGAGAAATAGGCTGCGCTACCAATCTAAAGCACATCGCCCCAGTCGGCCTTGCGGGCGGCCTTGAAGGTGCGGCCTTCGCGGCGGGTGACGAGGGGCTCGTCCAGCGCGCCGTCGCTGGTGCACAGTTTCAGCCGCACCATGCCGCTTGCCGTTTTCGGTGGGGCGAGCACACGGGCGGGGCGGTCGTCGGGGGCACGGCGTGAAACCGCCAGATAGCTGAATTTCTCATCCTCCCACGGCACCTCGCCGCCCTTGGCCGTGCGGTGCAGGCGCGAGCGGGCGACGCGGCGGGAGAAATGACACCAGTCGGGCGCTGCCACCGGGCAGGGCGCGTGATGCGGGCAGGGGGCGAGAATGTGGCCGCCAAGGGCGATGAGCCGGTCGCGTGCGGCAAGAATGCGCTGCCATCCGGTAGGGGTGCCTGGCTCCACGATCACCAGCGTGTCGGCGGTCAGGGCCCAGAGACGGTCGATCAGCGTTTCGCGTACCGCCGGAGCAAGCTCGTCCAGAACATAGCAGAGCGTCACGAGGTCGGCGGGCGCGATGTCCGCAAGCCCGCTTTCCACACTGGCGGCATGCCAGTTCGTGTCTATGGCGAGCGATCTTGCCAGTTCTGCTCCCGCCTTGCGCATGGCAGTGCTGGTTTCGATCAACGTCGCCGCACCGAGGTGTGGCCACTGTGCATGTGCGGCCCAGAGCGCGGTGCCCGGGCCTGCGCCCACATCGAGTAGGAACGATGGCGCAAAATCCTCACGCCGTGCTGCGGTCTCCGCCAGGCACTGGCGCACCGCGGCATAGGTGGCGGGCAGGCGGGTTGCCAGATAGGCTTTTGCAGCCAGCGCATCGCCCACATGCAGGCTTCCGTCACGGGTTTCGGCGCGATAGCGCTTTGACAGGCGCTGGGCAGCATCCTGTATCTGGGAAAGCGGCGTGCCCTCCAGATATGCGTCGACTGCCTGGCGCAGCGGGGCGGGAAGCTCCATTTGAAACCCGTGTGCTTTCTGTGCGAAACCTCTGCGACATAGCGGCCGGGTGTCTGTGCTGCAACCGCAGTTTTTGACAGCCATTTCGCAGCGGGCGAAAACAGGCTATACAGCGCCGCCAATTCGGGAAACTCATGGCCAAGGTTCCACTTAAGCTCGATCAGATCATAGACGGCACCGCGCTGCGTGCCGAACTATCAGCCTTTGCCGAAGAGACGAGCGGTCCGGAGCAGCGCTCGAAGATTATGAAGGCGCTGAAGGCGCGCATTGCGGAAGGCCGCAAGGCGGCCGAAACCATGCTGATGAACGATGGCGGCGGCACGGCCTGCGCCGCGCGGCTTTCGCATCTCATGGATGTGATCATCTCCGAAGTGCAGCATTTTGCGGCGGCGCATGTTTATCCGACGCAGAACCCGTCATCGGCGGAGCGCCTGGCGATTGTGGCGGTCGGCGGCTATGGGCGCGGCACGCTGGCGCCCGGATCCGACATCGATCTCCTGTTTCTCTTGCCCTACAAGCAGACGCCCTGGGGCGAGCAGATCGTGGAATATGTGCTCTACATGCTGTGGGACATGGGGCTGAAGGTCGGTCATGCCACCCGCAACATCGACGAGTGCATCCGCCAGGCGCGCACCGACATGACGATCCGCACCGCCGTTCTGGAAGCGCGCTTCATCTGCGGCGAGAAGCCACTCTATGAAGAAATGGTCGAGCGTTTCGACGAGGAAGTGGTCAAGGATACGGGCGCCGAATACAGCCAGGCCAAGCTCGCCGAGCGCGACCTGCGTCACGCCAAGGCGGGCGAGAGCCGTTATCTGGTCGAGCCCAATGTGAAGGACGGCAAGGGCGGCCTGCGAGACCTGCACACGCTGTTCTGGATCGGAAAATATTTCTACCGCGTACGCCGCGCGGAAGACCTGGTGGGGCAGGGCGTCTTCACCCGCAAGGAATATCTCCAGTTCCGCAAGGCGGAAGATTTTCTCTGGGCGGTGCGCTGCCACATGCATTTCCTCACCGGAAAGGCGGAAGAGCGGCTGCATTTCGATATCCAGCGCGATATCGCAGAGCGGCTTGGCTATACAAGCCATCCCGGCCTGTCGGCGGTCGAGCGCTTCATGAAGCATTACTTCCTGACGGCCAAGGGCGTGGGCGACCTGACACGCATCTTCTGTGCAGCGCTTGAGGAAGAACAGGGCAAGCATGTGCCCGGCTTCAACCGCTTCTTCATGAACTTTTCGCGCCGCCGTAGAAAACTTGCCGGCACCAGCGATTTCATCGTCGACAATCACCGCATCAACGTGGCCGATGAAGGCGTGTTCGAGCGCGACCCGGTGAACCTGTTGCGGTTGTTCTGGTTCGCAGACCGACACGGGCTCGAATATCACCCCGAGGCGCTGAAACTGCTCACCCGTTCGCTCAAGCTGATCGATCGCAATCTGCGCCGTGACAAAGAGGCAAACCGCCTCTTCATGGATGTGCTGACATCCGACCGCGATCCCGCGCTCAATATGCGCCGCATGAACGAGGCCGGCGTTCTGGGCAAGCTCATCCCCGATTTCAACAAGATCGTGGCGATGATGCAGTTCAACATGTACCACCACTATACGGTCGACGAGCACCTCATCCGCTGCATCGGCGTGCTTTCGGAAATCGAGCATGGCGACGGCGAGAAGCTGCATCCGCTTTCCCATTCGCTGATGCCGTCGCTGAAGCCGTGGCGCGAAGTGCTCTACACGACGCTTCTCCTGCACGACATCGCCAAGGGAAGGCCGGAGGATCACTCCACGGCAGGTGCACGCATCGCCCGCAGGCTCTGCCCGCATATGGGATTCGATCCCAAGGAAACGGAGATGATCGCCTGGCTGGTCGAGCATCATCTCGACATGTCCATGGTCGCCCAGACGCGCGATCTGAACGACCGCAAGACGATCCAGGACTTCGCCGACATGGTGCAGTCTGTGGAGCGGCTGAAGCTGCTTCTGGTGCTGACCGTCTGCGACATTCGCGGCGTCGGCCCCGGCGTGTGGAATGGCTGGAAAGGCCAGCTTCTGCGCACGCTCTATTACGAGACCGAAGTGCTTCTGACCGGTGGCTTCTCCGAAGCGCCGCGCTCCACCCGTGCAGACGAGGCGCGCCAGCGGCTGGCAGGGGCACTTGAAGAGCATGGCTGGCCTGAAAAGGACATCGAGGACTATCTCGATCTGCACTACTCGGCCTACCTGCTGGCTGTTGATCTGGATGACCAGATCCGTCACGCGGACTTTATTCGCGAAGCCGACAGGGAAGAGCGCCCGCTGGCAACGATGGTCAAGCCGCATACATTCGAGGCTGTGACGGAGATCACGGTGTTCGCGCCCGATCACCCGCGCCTCCTGTCGATCATCGCTGGCGCGTGCTCGGCGGCGGGAGCGAACATCGTCGATGCGCAGATTTTCACCACCACCCATGGCCGCGCGCTCGACACGATCCTGATCAACCGCGAATTCGATTTCGATGCCGATGAGCGCCGCCGCGCCGAAAGCGTGCGCAAGCTCATCGAGGATGTGCTCTCGGGCAAATCCTATCTGCCCGACATGATCGAGAAGCGCGCGAAGCCACGCCGCGGCACCCGGGCATTCCGCGTCGAGCCCCGCGTGGAGATTGGCAACACCCTGTCGAACCGCTTCTCCGTCATCGAGGTCAAGGGGCTCGATCGGCCCGGTCTTCTTTCTGAGGTGACCGAAACGCTCTCCGACCTCTCGCTTGATATTGCCTCGGCACACATCACGACGTTTGGCGAAAAGGTGATCGACACGTTTTACGTGACCGATCTCACAGGCCAGAAGATCGTCAGCACCGACCGGCTGGATGCGATCCGCAAGGCGCTATTGAAAACGCTGGAAAGCGACGTGGAGCGATCGGCGAGAGGCAAGTCACGGGCGGCTGCCGAATGAGCGGAACGGAGGGGGAGGGAGCCTTGCGGGGCGGCAGCGGCAGCAGCGTTCCGGCATGGATCCCCGGGTCAAGCCCGAGGATGACGAAGCGGAATGTTGTCCGCTTGCTCGCTCGTCTCGGGGCACTCAGGGTTTCCAATGAGTTCGTCATCCTCGGGCTTGACCCGAGGATCCATGCCAGAGCATCTCAGCATCGCAATTCTATGGACTGCAGCCCCCATCCCGCCCCCAATTTCAGGTCTTTCCTTCCATGAGTCTCATCGGAAAATTCGCCAGTGTCGGCAGCGCCACCATGGCAAGCCGCATCCTCGGCTTTGTGCGCGAAGCGCTGATTGCCGCCGCCATCGGTGTCGGCCCTGTAACCGATGCATTCTACGCTGCATTCCGCTTTCCCAATCTCTTCCGCCGATTGTTCGCTGAAGGCGCGTTCAACACCGCCTTCATTCCATTGTTTGCAAAGGAGATGGAGGGCGGCGGCATTGAGGCGGCGCGGCGTTTTGGCGAAAATGTGCTCGCCGTTCTGGTCACGGTGCTTCTGCTGCTTTCCGCTGTGGCCATGCTGGCCATGCCCTTCCTCGTCTCCACCATCATCGCACCGGGTTTTGCCGACACGCCGGAGAAATTCGATCTGACGGTGATCATGACGCGGATCATGTTCCCCTATCTGTTCTGCATGTCGCTCGTGGCCATGTTTTCCGGCATTCTGAATGCGATGCGCCACTATTTCCTGGCGGCATTGGTGCCGACGCTTCTCAACGTCATTTTGATCGGGGTTCTGCTCGTCGCGCTTTTCTGGCAGTTTGACCCGCGCCAGACGGGCATCTGGCTTGCCTGGGGCGTGTTCGCCTCGGGTCTGGCGCAGCTTTTCTTTCTCATCCAGGGTGCGCGCCGCGCAGGCTACTCCATGCGGGTGCGGCGTCCGCGCCTCACGCCGGGTGTCAAACGCCTGCTTGTGCTCATGGCGCCGGCGCTTCTGACCGGCGGTATCATGCAGATCAATCTTCTGGTCGGGCAGATCATCGCCTCCACACAGGACAACGCCATCGGCCTCCTGAACTTCGCCGACCGCATCAACCAGTTGCCGCTCGGCGTCATCGGCATCGCCGTGGGTGTGGTGCTTCTGCCGGAGCTCTCACGCGCCCTGAAGGCCGGCGATCACGCGGATGCCCAGCATCTGCAGAACCGCTCCATGGAATTCGCGCTGGGGCTCACATTGCCGGCTGCCGTGGGGCTCATGGTGATGCCTGCACCAATCGTTGCGCTGCTTTATGAGCGCGGCCAGTTCACCGCACTTGACACCGCAATGACGGCGGCGGCGCTCGCCGCCTTCGCCAGCGGCCTGCCGGCCTATGTGCTGACGAAAGTGTTCCAGCCCGCATTTTTTGCCCGCGAGGACATGAAAACACCCATGTGGTTCTCGCTGATCACGGTTGCGGTGAACATCGCGGCAAGCCTGTTGTTTTTCCCTGTATATGGTCATGTGGCCATCGCGGCCGCGACGGCGCTCTCTGCCTGGGTGAACGTGCTTCTTCTGGCCATTACCCTCTGGCGGCGGGGTGATTTTCGCCCCTCGTCGCTCACTCTCCGCCGCATCGCCTTCATGCTGCTTGCGAGCGCGGTCATGGGGGCCGTTGTATGGGCGCTGCTTGCTGCGCTGCCCGGGTTCGTGGGGCACGATCTGTTGATCGTGCGTGTACTCACGGTTGTTGGCATCGTCCTACTGGCAGCCATTGCCTATTTCGGCGTGGCGCTCGCGACCGGCGGCATCGACCGGGCAGAACTGGCGCGTGTTCGGCGCAGACGCGGCAGATAAGCCCCCAATTAACCGAATGCGAAGGCGCTGCTGATAGCATGCCCTTCGCAATATCGGGGGGAGAAGCATGCAGCAACGTCTTTATTACATCGATTTCCTGCGTGTTTCCGCGTTCATGCTGCTGATCGCATATCACGCCTCCGTCGCGTTCTTTCCGGACATGAAATGGCTCATTGAGGCGCCGGAGGGCAGCGCCACACTGGCGCTGATTATGAAACACCCGCGCGCATGGCGGCTTGCCCTGCTTTTCTTCGTGTCAGGCATGGGAACCTGGTTTGTCTACCGGCGGTGCCATGATCTCACCTTCCTGAAGGGTCGGTTCATGCGGCTTTTCCCGCCGCTGATCTTCGCCATGTGTGTCATCATCGTTCCGCAGGTCTGGTACGAGCGCATGTATGAGAATGGCTATGAGGGCTCGTTCCTCACCTTCTGGCTCACGCGCTATTTCACCGAGGGCAAATATCCGGAGGGGAATTTCACCTGGGCGCATATGTGGTTTGTTGCCTATCTGCTGGTGATGACCGTCGTCTGCTATCCGGTCTTCCGCCTGATCGACCAGCCCTTCATGAAACCGGTGACCGACTGGTTCCAGCGGGTGGCGGGCTCCTCCTGGGTTTACCTGCTTTTCCTTCTGCCGCTTGTGCTCAATCTCGCGCTGTCGCCCTTCTTCCCGCGCCAGACCAATGCGCTCTACAATGACGGTGCATGGTTTGCGGTATGGGCGAGCTGGTTCGGGCTCGGCTTTCTTTTCGCGCGATACCATCAAGCGCTGATCGGGAATGTCGTGGGTTTACGCTGGCAAAGCGCGTGGTCTGCGGCGGCGCTGACTTTAGCGCTCTACCTCTTTTCATGGACAGGAGCTGGCGGCTACTTCATCGGCGACTATGAGACCATGACACCACTATACAAGGTGCTGCTAATGGCGCTCGCATGGACGATGATCCTGGCGATATGCGGGTTCACCGCGAAGTATCTGGATGCACCGAGTGCCACTGTCTCATGGCTTAACCGCAAGGTGTTTCCACTTTATATCGTCCACCAGACCGTGGTGGTGGCGGCCCTTTATTACGTGTTGCCGCTTGGGCTCGCTGTCTGGACGGAATATTTGCTGGTTCTTGCGATCACGTTCGCCGGCTCTTTCCTGTTCGCCGCGGCGGTTGAGTTGCTGCCCGGGCGCATCGGCCTTCTGGTGGGGCTTCCGCCTCGTGGAAAACCGCTTCCGGCGGGTGGCGCGGAAACGCAATCGATGCGTGGGGCTTGATTGCCGGTTTCGCGTCGTTCATAAGCCATGGCGCGCGGCCTTCGCGCTCCACAGGGCATTCAGGAAAGATCCATGAGCGAATTCAGGGAGCTCGTCTTCTCCGGCGTTCAGCCGACGGGCAATCTTCACCTCGGCAATTATCTGGGCGCGTTGCAGAAATTTGTCGCGCTTCAGGAGAGCCATGAGTGCATCTATTGCGTCGTCGATCTGCATTCGCTGACCGCGACCATGACGCATGACGATCTGGCCGACCAGACGCGTTCGATCACCGCCGCCTTCCTGGCGAGCGGAATCGATCCGAAGAAGAACATCGTCTTCAACCAGAGCCAGGTGCTGCAGCACGCTGAGCTCGCATGGATCTTCAACTGCGTCGCGCGCATCGGCTGGATGAACCGCATGACGCAGTTCAAGGACAAGGCCGGCAAGGACCGTGAGAACGCATCGCTCGGCCTGCTCGCCTATCCGAGCCTCATGGCTGCTGACATTCTCGTCTATCGCGCCACCCACGTGCCGGTGGGCGATGACCAGAAGCAGCATCTCGAGCTGACGCGTGACATTGCGCAGAAGTTCAACAACGACTTCTCAGCCCGCATCGCCGAGTTGGGTTATGGCGTGGAGATGGAGGTGGGCGAAGAGAAGGTGAACGGCTTCTTCCCGCTCACCGAACCGCTGATCGAAGGCGCGATCACGCGCGTGATGAGCCTGCGTGACGGCTCTAAGAAGATGTCCAAATCGGACCCGTCCGACCTGTCGCGCATCAATCTTACGGACGACGCCGACGCCATCGCCAAAAAGATCAAGAAGGCAAAGACCGACCCCGAGGCTCTGCCTTCAGAACTGGACGGCCTGGCCGAGCGGCCCGAGGCGCAGAACCTCGTTGGCATCTATGCCGCGCTTTCCGGTGCCACCAAGGCGGATGTGCTTGCAGAGTTCGGTGGGCGGCAATTCTCCGAGTTCAAGCCGGCACTGGCGGAACTTGCGGTCGAGAAACTGTCTCCGATCGCTGGTGAAATGCGCCGCATCCTCGACGACCCGGCTTATATTGACGGTGTTCTGCGTGAAGGTGCTGGCCGGGCGCGCGAGAAGGCGGAAGCGACCATGAAGATGGTGCGCGAGATCATCGGGCTCATCGACGGGTGAGGCCTTTGACTGCCCCGTCTTGCCGAAAGCTCTCTGCGATGGCAGATTGCGCGGAATTGGCGGGTCACTCGCCGGCGAAACAGGACGTGTGAATGGTCTCCAAGCGACTGATCCGCGAGGCGGGACACCGCCGCAAATTCCTTGCCATCATTGATGACACGCCCGAATGCGAACGGGCCGTTGCCTATGCGGCCCGGCGTGCCCAGTCGACGAACGGCGTTCTGGTGCTTCTTTTCGTGATCGAACCCGGCGATTTTCAGCATTGGCTCGGTGTTGAGCAGATCATGCGTGAAGAAGCCACGGCAACCGCCAATGCGGCTCTCGACACCCACGCGACCAAGGTTCGCGAGACCATCGGCATCGAGCCGGAGCTCGTCGTGCGCGAAGGAAAATCCGCCGACGAGATTCACAAGCTGATCGAGGAAGACCAGGACATCGCTATTCTCGTTCTGGCGGCGGGCAGTTCCAAGGAAGGGCCGGGACCGTTGGTTTCGTCGATCGCCGGCAAGACGGCTGCTTTTCCCATCCCCGTCACCGTCGTCCCCCAAAATCTGAGCGACGAGGAAATCGAAAGTCTGGCATAAGCGCGCTTTGCTTCCCATATGTGCGCTTGAACCCTCGAACGATTCCTCCTATTTTAGAATCATTCCAAGAAACGCCAGATCGGAAAACCACCATGTTCATTCAGACCGAAGCGACCCCCAATCCCGCGACGCTGAAATTCCTGCCTGGCCGCGTGGTTCTGGAAGAGGGCACTGCCGATTTCCGCGAGGCGGAGTCTGCAGCAGAGACATCGCCCCTGGCAGAGCGGCTTTTCTCGGTCACAGGCGTGTCCGGTGTCTTTTTCGGTTATGACTTCATCACGGTCACCAAAGAGGATGGTCCGGATTGGCAGCATTTGAAGCCGGCCATTCTCGGCACCATCATGGAGCACTTCATGTCGGGCCAGCCGGTGATGGCGAAGGCAGGCTTAGGCGGGCTTCCGGTTTCGGAAGATGGAGAGTTTTACGACGAGGCCGACGAGCAGATCGTATCCACCATCAAGGAACTGTTGGATACCCGGGTGCGTCCCGCAGTCGCCCAGGATGGTGGTGACATCACTTTCCGCGGCTATGAAAAGGGCACCGTCTTTCTGCATATGAAAGGTGCCTGCGCTGGCTGCCCGTCCTCCACAGCCACGTTGAAGCACGGCATCCAGAACCTGCTTCATCATTTCGTGCCGGAAGTCCGGGAAGTCGAGCAGGTACTCTGATCCCTCTCTTCATCAAGGTTAGGCAAGAAAAAACCGGGCTCCAAGGCCCGGTTTTTTTCAGGGTCAGATCGAGTGACCCTGGTCGCTGAGACGGTTTCTACCGCTTAACGATTACTTTAGCACCAACTTCGGTACGGTTGTAAAGGTCGATGATGTCCTGATTCATCAATCTGATGCATCCCGACGACATTGCTTTGCCAATCGACCGCCATTCCGGCGTACCGTGCAGGCGATAGCCCGTGTCGCCACCACGGTTGAAGAGATAGAGCGCGCGAGCGCCCAGCGGATTGGACAGGCCGGGCGGCATGCCCTGGCGCCATTTCGCCAGCTCCGGCTGACGACCGATCATTGCAGAGGGCGGCGTCCATGTTGGCCATTCGCGTTTCATGGCAATGCGTGCTGTGCCTGCCCACTCAAAACCCTCACGCCCCACACCGATGCCATAGCGCATCGCCTTGCCGCCATCCATCACCAGGTAAAGAAACTTGGCGTTGGTGTCGACAATGATCGTGCCGGGCTTTTCCTTGGTTTCGTAGGAAACAATCTGACGGTGATACTGTCGGGGAACTTCGTTGATCGGAATTCGTGGCAATTGATAGCCAGCGTCTTTCACGGTGCCGTAGTCCGAGGTGAAGACCTTCAGGGGTCCGCCCGACGTACAACCTGCGAGTGCCGTTGCGAATCCCAGTGCCGCAGCGATGGCAATCGACTTGAATCTCATGTGTTCCCCCAAACCCGGATATCTTAATTGTGCCTGAAGCGTAGCGTAATTTGAGTACCATTGTTAAATTCTTGGTTAATGAATTGCCAAGGCTTCGGCCGCATTGACGTTGCGTAAGCCTGTTATTGACTCCGATTATTGCAAACAGGCAACACAATCCCCAGTTTCGAGGAAAGCGCAGGAGCTGCATCATGAATGTTGGACAGGCCGCCCGCCGCTCGGGATTGCCGGCTAAGACGATCCGCTATTATGAGGAAATTGGCCTGATAGCGCCGCAGCGCGCAGGCAATGGATATCGCGCCTACAGCGATGAGGACCTGCATTTCCTCACATTTCTGAAGCGCGCGCGGGGGCTTGGCTTCTCGATCGACGAGTGCCGGCAACTCATGGCGCTTTATCGGGACAGGGAACGGGCAAGCCAGGACGTGCGCGACATAGCCGTCTCCCATGTGGCGGCGATCGATGAAAAGATCGCTGAACTGCAATCCATGCGCGCGACCCTGAACAAGTTGATCCACGCCTGTCGTGGCGATGAACGTCCTGACTGCCCGATCCTCAACGACATAGCCGGCGCGCGCTGAGGCTTCAATCAGACGAGCAGGAATGGCATAGTCAGCAGATGCCGATCATCTCTCCGATTCCTCTCAATCCGCTGGCAGATGGACGCCAGTCCGACCGGGCCATGGTTATCCGCCGCGGTGTCCAGCGGCTGTTGATAGCCATGGGGGCCGTGGTCTTGCCGGAAGTGACGCTTGCCACCGGCCGCCGCGCCGATCTCGTTGCGTTGACGAAGAAGGGCGACATCTGGATTATCGAGATCAAGTCGTCAATTGAGGATTTTCGAGTGGATCGGAAATGGCCTGAGTATCGCCAGCATTCCGATCGCTTCTTCTTTGCGACTCATCCGGAAGTGCCGGCAGAGATTTTTCCCGAGGAGTGCGGGTTCATCCTCTCCGATGGCTATGGGGCAGAGATCCTGCGTGAACCGGATGAGCACAGGCTCGCCGCTGCCACGCGCAAGGCAATGATGCTGCGCTTTGCGCGGGCGGGGGCGGCACGTGTCACGGCAGCCGAGCTTGCCGGGATAGAGGTGCCGCTCGCCGATGGTGAGGCAGGCTGAGACTTAGGCTTTGAAGGCAGTACGGCCTGTCGCCAGCGCGTGGTCAAGATATTCCACGCGGTCCTGGCCGAAGAATGCCTCTCCATTGAGCACGTAGGTAGGAACGCCGACAGCATCGGCTTCCACGGCATCTTTGGTGTTCTGTGCGCGAATTGCCGAAATCTCTTCGCTTTGTGCTCTCTCCAGAATGGACGCGGAGTCGAATTTTTCCAGTTCGAGATATTTCGCAAGCGTATCGGGATCGGCGATGTCTTCTTCATTTGCCCACACGGCGGCGAAGACACGCTCCATATAGCTCATGGGATCATGCCCCTCGGCGACGAGCGCCGCGATCACATGGTCCGCGAGAGCCGGGTCGACCGGCCAGTGTTTGGGCATTTTGTTGATGGGCATGCCCCGGAAGTCGGCGATGCGCTGAAGTTCCACCAGCCGCAATCTCTGGCGAACAGGAGGACGTTTCGCCGGTGGCACTGCACCGGAAATTTCCCAGATCCCCATCAGGTTGACCGGTTTCACCCGCACGCTCGCTCCATGCTTGGAAAGAACCGCACGCAGAGGCTGATGCCCCAGATAGGTGAAGGGCGATGCAGATGTGAAATAGTAATCAACGGTGGTCGTCATCGATGTCTCCGGTTCAAACTAGCAGGTCGAAACTATCGGCCCCGGTCGCGCACCGATAGGCTTCAGGACAACACTTTTGCGCGAGCACGCATGCCCTGATGTGAAGCCATGAATGCGCGCTCTTCATCGTTTGGCGGGCGCGGGGCGGCGTCCACACCAAGAGCGCCCATAACCTCCTCGACGGGGACAAAGCGTCTGCCTTTGTAATCATAGACGCCGCCCGTGGTGAGGATCATGGCGGCGACGCGCCCATCGCCAAGCACGAACCGGTGCTGGCCGATAATCTGCGTGCCATCCCAAGTCTCGATTGTAGAGATCACATCAAAACGCTGCCACAGGCGCACCTCGCGCACATAAGCCGTCTGTAACCCGCCAAGCAGAGGTGCCCAGCCGCGCTCGCGCGCGGCACCGATCAGCCCGCTGCGCAGGAAGATGTCGATCCGTCCCATATCCGCCAGCATCATGTAGCGGGCGTTGTTGAGGTGGATGTTCATGTCGATGTCGGTGGGCAGGCAGCGGAACGAGAGTTTGCTCTCATCGCCCAGCCGGTAGACGCCCCGGCTCTTGCGTGTGGCGGCCACGCGAAGAAGACGCATCCAGACATACATGATTTTTTATCCCGAAAAGTTTGGCGTTGCGGAGGGGGTTCCTCCCGACCTTTAAGGCGTTTTGGGGAAATAGCGCAATGAGGTTCTGACGTGTCCACCGCCCCGGATGCGGAAAGCGCCCCGAGGCGGTGTGATTGCTTCAGGCCGCCTTCTTCTCTGCCGCCTTGTCAGGCGCAAAGCGCTGGTAGAAGGTTTCGCCGCTCTCGGCCATGTCCAGAAGGAGTTTAGGGGCCTTGAACTGCTTGCCGTACTTCTTCTGAAGGCGCTTGGTCATGGCAACGAAAGCCTCCGCACCCATCCCATCAATGTAGGACAGCGCGCCGCCCGTGTAGGGCGCGAAGCCGAAGGCGAGAATGGAGCCGACATCCGCCTCGCGCGGATCGACGACAATGCCTTCTTCCATGATGCGGGCCGCTTCCAGCGCGATCGTGGCGAGGAAGCGCTCCTGCAGCTCCTCGACGTCGATCTTGTCCGGGTTCTTCTGCGGATAGAGATCCTTCAGGCCTGCCCACAGATGCTTCTTCGCGGGCTTTGCCGGATAGTCATAGAAGCCCTTGCCATTCTTGCGGCCAAGGCGGCCATGCTTGTCGACCAGCGTGTCGATCAGCTCCATGTGGCGCGGGTCGACGGCCTTGGGGCCGAGATCGCGCACGGTCTGCTTCATGATCTTCTGGGCGAGGTCGACAGCCGTTTCATCGGTGAGCGCAAGCGGGCCGACCGGCATGCCGGCCATCTTCGCCGCGTTCTCCACCATCGGGGCGGGAACGCCTTCGATGACCATGGAGAAGGCCTCCTGCATGTAGCGCAGGACGCAGCGATTGACGTAGAAGCCGCGCGTGTCGTTGACCACGATGGGCGTCTTCTTGATGGCGCGCACATAGTCCATCGCCATGGCAAGCGCCTTGTCGCCGGTCTTCTTGCCCATGATGATCTCGACCAGCATCATCTTGTCGACGGGCGAGAAGAAGTGAATGCCGATGAAGTGCTTCGGGCGTTTGGAGTTTTTCGCCAGACCAGAGATCGGAATGGTCGAGGTGTTGGAGGCGAACACGGCGGACGGTTTCAGAACGGCCTCGGCCTTCTCCGTCGCCACCCTCTTGATCTCCGAATCCTCGAACACGGCCTCGATCACCAGATCGCAGCCTTCAAGCTCCGCATAATCCTCGCTCGGCGTGATGAGCGAGAGGAGCTTCTCCTTGTCCTCGGCGGTGGCGCGGCCGCGCTTGATGCTCTTGTCCATCAGCTCGGCGGAATGCGCCTTGCCCTTTTCGGCGGATGCCGTGTCGCGGTCGATCAGAACGACCGGAATGCCGGCTTTGGCCGTGACGAAGGCGATGCCCGCGCCCATGAAGCCTGCGCCCAGAACGCCGATCTTTTTGAACTTCCTGACCGGCACGTCGTCGGGGCGGCGCGCGCCCTTGTTGAGCTCCTGCAGCGAGACGAAGAGCGAGCGGATCATCATCTTCGCTTCGGTCGTCTGCATGATCTCGGTGAAATAACGCTGCTCGATGGTCAGCGCCGTCTCGAAGGGCACCAGCATGCCCTCATAGACGCATTTCAGGATCGCAGCTGCTGCCGGGTAATTGTTGTAGGTCTCACGGCGCAGAATGGCGATTGCCGGCGGCCAGAGGTTTGCGCCCGCCGCCGAGTAGACGGGGCCGCCGGGCAGTTTGAAGCCCTTCTCGTCCCATGGCTGAACCGGGCTGAGGCCGTCGAGGATCATCTTCTTCGCGGTCTCGACCAGCTTCTTCGGCGCGGCGATCTCGTGGATCAGCCCCATGGCCTTCGCCTTCTGCGGCGTCAGCGTCTGGCCGGTGGTCAGCATCTGCAGGGCTTCCTGCGGCTTGGCCAGACGCGGCACGCGCTGGGTGCCGCCCGCGCCGGGGAAGATGCCCACCTTCACTTCAGGAAGCGCCATCTTCACTGCCGGGCTGTCGGCTGCGACACGGCCATGGCAGGCGAGTGACAGCTCGAACGCGCCGCCCATGCAGGTGCCGTTGATGGCCGAGACCCACGGCTTGCCGGAGGTCTCGAGCTTGCGCCAGAGCCAGCCCATGCGGCCGGCATTGTCGAACAGAAGCTTGACCGCCTTCTTGCGGTCGTTTGCCTTTTCCTTCTCGAACAGGCCGAGCATCTTCTGCAGCATGGTCAGGTCCGCGCCGCCGGAGAAGGTCTCCTTGCCGGAGGTGATGACAGCGCCCTTGATCGCATCGCTGCCGGCAATCTGGTCGATGATCGCGTCCAGCTCGTTCATCACCTCTTCGGTGAAGACGTTCATGGAACGGTCCGGCATGTCCCAGGTGACGAGCGCGACGCCGTCTGCGTCCACGTCAACGGTAAAGTTCTTGTAGTCGGTCATGGTCTGATCTCTCCCCGACAGCTCAAACGCGTTCGATGATGGTTGCGGTGCCCATGCCCGCGCCGATGCACAGCGTGACAAGCGCCGTGTTCAGGTCGCGGCGCTCCAGCTCGTCGAGAACCGTGCCGAAGATCATCGCGCCGGTTGCGCCGAGCGGGTGGCCCATGGCGATTGCGCCGCCATTCACATTGATCCGGTCGTGGTCGATTTCGAAAGCCTGCATGTAGCGCAGCACCACCGAGGCGAAGGCCTCGTTCAGCTCGAACAGGTCGATGTCCGAAAGCTTCATCTTGGCTTTCTTGAGAAGCTTTTCCGTCACGTCGACCGGGCCGGTCAGCATGATTGCTGGCTCGGAGCCGATATTGGTGAAGGCGCGGATCCTTGCGCGCGGCTCCAGCCCCATGGACTTGCCGGCCTTGCGCGAACCGAGCAGCACGGCGGCCGCGCCATCGACGATGCCCGACGAATTGCCGGCGTGGTGCACGTGGTTGATGCTCTCAAGCTCCGGGTAACGCTGCACGGCGACGGCGTCGAAACCGCCCATTTCGCCCGGCATCACGAAGGAGGGGTTCAGCTGGCCAAGCGCCTGCATGTCGGTGCCGGGGCGCATGTGCTCGTCATGATCGAGAATGGTCAGGCCATTCTGGTCCTCCACCGGGATCACGGACTTCTTGAAATAGCCCTTGTCCCAGGAGTGCTTGGCGCGCTTCTGGCTTTCCACGGCATAGGCGTCCACGTCGTCGCGGGAAAAGCCGTATTTCGTGGCGATCAGGTCGGCGGAAACGCCTTGCGGCATGAAATAGGAGGGAATGCCGACCGAAGGGTCCATGAACCATGCGCCGCCGGACATGCCCATTCCGACGCGCGACATGCTTTCCACGCCGCCGGCAATCACGATTTCGTCGGAGCCGCCGGCGATCTTGGCCGCGCCCAGATTGATGGCGTCGAGGCCGGAGGCGCAGAAACGCGAGATCTGCATGCCCGGAGCCGCATTCGCGTAGCGCGCCTCGAAGGCGGCCGAGCGCGGGATCACGGAGCCGGCTTCGCCGACCGGATCGACACAGCCGAAAATGATGTCGTCCACCTTTGTGGTGTCCAGCCCGTTACGGTCGCGCACGGCTTCGAGAACCTTCGCACCAAGGCGTACGGCGGGCACCTCGTGCAGCGAACCGTCCTTCTTGCCCCGTCCGCGCGGCGTGCGCACGGCGTCATATACATAAGCGTCAGCCATATCGGTCTCCCTGCTTTACCGACCCAACGCGGGGTCGTGCGATTGGTTCAAAGGGTTCTGGCGATCACCAGCTTCATGATCTCGTTGGTGCCGCCATAGATGCGCTGCACGCGGGCGTCGCGATACATGCGCGCGATGGGATATTCGTTCATATAGCCATAGCCGCCATGGAGCTGCAGGCATTCATCAACCACTTTGCACTGCAGGTCGGTGAGCCAGTATTTGACCATGGAGGCGGTGGCGGTATTGAGATTTCCGGCGAGGTGACGTGCCACGCAATCATTGTAGAAAACGCGGCCGACCGTCGCCTCGGTTTTCAGTTCCGCCAGTTTGAACTGGGTGTTCTGAAAGTCGATCACCTTCTGGCCGAAGGCCTTGCGCTCCTTCACATAGTCGAGGGTGACAGCCAGAGCGCGCTCGATCATGGCTATCGCCTGAGCGCCGATCAGAAGCCGCTCCTGCGGGAGTTGCTGCATGAGCTGCACAAAACCCTGGCCTTCCTCATGACCGAGAAGATTGGCGGTTGGAACACGCACATCGTTGAAGAAGAGTTCCGAAGTGTCGTTGGACTTGAGGCCGATCTTGTCGAGGTTGCGACCGCGCTCAAACCCTTCGGTCTCGTCGGTTTCGACCACGATCAGGGATGTGCCCTTCGCGCCCTGGCTAGGGTCCGTCTTGGCCACCACTATTACGAGATTGGCTAACTGCCCGTTGGTGATGAAGGTCTTGGAGCCGTTGAGGCGGTAATGGTTTCCGTCCTTCTCCGCCCGCGTTTTCACACCCTGAAGATCGGACCCGGCGCCGGGTTCGGTCATGGCGATCGCGCCGATCAGCTCGCCGTTCGCGAGCTTCGGCAGCCAGCGCTGCTTCTGCTCTTCCGAGCCGTAATGGAGGATATATGGCGCGACGATGGCGTTGTGGAGCGCAATGCCGAAACCATCGACGCCCACATGGCTGATCGCTTCGATGATCGCGCTTTCATGGGCGTAGGTGCCGCCCGCACCGCCATGCTCTTCCGGCATCGAGGCGCATAGAAGGCCCGCAGCGCCGGCCTTCTCCCAGCTAGCGCGGTCGAAGATCTCCGCCTTCTCGAACGCTTCATAGTGAGGCGCAATCTCTTCCGTCAGGAAGCGGCTCGCCATGTCATAGAGCATGGCGACGTCTTCGCCGGCCCAGTCGGGCCGGGAAAGGCCAAGTACGGACTGTGGGTCTGCCACTCTACGCCTCCTCGCTGACAGCACTGCGCTCTAGCGAAAGCACGCTAGAACGAGCACGGTTTTCATGCCAGTCAAAACGCCTCTTCCGGCAGTGCCATCATCGCGTCGGCGCCGGTGGAGATACGGGCAAGGTGCGCCGCCGTTTCCGGCATGACGCGCTCCATGAAATACCGGCCGGTGGCGATCTTGGCCTCAAGGAAGGAGGCGTCGCCATTGGCACCTGCGGCAATCTGCTCCTGCGCTTTCTTGACCATTCGGCCCCACATGTAGCCGAGCGCCACAAGGCCCATCAGATGCATGTAGTCATGGGAGGCCGCACCCGCATTGTCAGGCTTCTGTACGGCGTTCTGCATCAGCCACAGCGAAGCGGCCTGCAGGTCGTTAAGGCCTTTCTTGAGCGCCTTCGTGAAGGGGGCCATCGCCTCGTCTCCACGATGGGCCTCACAGAAATCGCCCACCTCCTTGAAGAAGGCCTGTGCGGCGCGGCCACCCTTGGCTGGCAGCTTGCGGCCCACCAGGTCCAGCGCCTGAATGCCGTTCGCGCCCTCGTAGATCATGGCGATGCGGGCGTCACGCACGAACTGGCTCATGCCATGCTCTTCGATATAGCCATGACCGCCGAAAAGCTGCTGCGCCATGACGGCGTGCTCGAACCCCTTGTCGGTGAGAACACCCTTGATCACGGGCGTCATCAGCGCCAGGAGATCGGATGCCGCTTCGCGGTCCTTCTCGTCTTCGGAGAGATGCGCGATGTCGGATTTGAGCGCGGTCCACAGGATCAGCGCACGTCCGGCCTCGTTAAAGGCGCGCATCGTCATCAGATTGCGGCGCACATCCGGGTGGACGATGATCGGATCGGCCTTCTTTTCCGGCGCTTTCGCCCCTGTGAGCGAGCGGCCCTGAAGCCGTTCGCGCGCATATTCCACCGCACCCTGATACGCCGCTTCACCAATGGCATGGCCCTGCAGACCGACGCCGAGACGCGCCTCGTTCATCATGGTGAACATGGCTTTCAATCCGCCATTCTCTTCACCAAGCAGATAGCCGGTCGCATCGTCATAGTTCATGACGCAGGTGGCGTTGCCGTGAATGCCCATCTTTTCCTCGATGGCTCCGCAGGAAACCGCATTGCGCGCACCGGGCGTGCCGGCATCGTCGATCATCACCTTCGGCACGATGAAGAGCGAGATGCCCTTCACGCCGGCGGGTGCGCCCTCGATGCGAGCCAGAACCAGATGGATGATGTTTTCCGAGAGATCGTGCTCGCCCGCGGAAATGAAGATCTTCTGGCCGGAAATCTTGTAGCTTCCGTCGCCGTTTGGCACGGCTTTGGAAGTCAGGAGGCCGAGGTCGGTCCCGCAATGGGGCTCGGTCAGGTTCATGGTGCCGGTCCAGCTGCCTTCCACCATCTTCGGCAGCCACTTCTGCTTCTGCTCCTCCGTCCCATGCGCAAGGATCGCCGCGATGGCGCCCTGGGTGAGGCCGGGATACATCATCAGCGCCATATTGGCGGAAACCAGATACTCGCTGACGGCAGAGTGCACCGTGTAGGGGAGGCCCTGGCCGCCATATTCCGCAGGCACGGAAAGGCCCAGCCAGCCGCCTTCGCAATATTGACGGTAGGCCTCGTCAAAACCCTTCGGCGTGGTCACGGAGCCATCGTCATGGCGGGTGCAGCCTTCCACGTCGCCAACCCGGTTGAGCGGCTGCATGACGTTTTCGGCCAATTTCGCACCTTCGCTCAGGATCGCCTCGACGATGTCCGGCGAGGCGTCGGCAAAGCCCGGCAGATTGTCATAATTGCCGTAGCCAAGAACATCATTGAGCACGAACAGCGTATCGCGCACGGGCGCCCGGTAGGTCGGCATGAGACTCCTCCAGCTCTCGGATTTGCGCGCGAAAAGAGCTTTCGCGCAATGTCGCAAACGCTGTAGCAAATTTTGACGTTTGCGTAAACGTCAAAAAATGACTCGAGACGCAAACAAGCCCCGCGCGGAATCGTTTCAGCGCGGTCGGATCAATGAAAGTGCAGCGGCGCTAACTGAATGAGGGGCGTTTGGTGTCGCCCGCCCGGATGCAGTGGGAAATCAGCCGGCCTGACTGAAGGCCGTAGCGCCTTCCAGGCGAGCCGTTACGTCTGCGATCAGCTTCTTGAGCTCGGAAATTGCATCCTCGATGGAGCGCTGCTGTTTTTCGAGCCGCACCATCTGGCGTTCGGATTTTCTAAGCACGAGTTTCAACTGCTCGACATTGCCCGCCTTACGATCCTTCTCGGGATCGTGCAGATCGAGCACTTCCTTGATGTCGCTCAGAGAAAATCCGATCTTCCGGCCGAGCAAAATCTGCTGGAGGCGAAGTTTGTCGTATCGCGAATAAAGGCGTGATGTGCCGATTCGCTCCGGCGTCAGGAGACCCTTGTCTTCGTAAAACCGCAATGCGCGTAGCGTGACGCCAAACTCGCGCGCCATCTCACCAATGCGGGTGTAGTCTTCGGAGTGGTTGGGAGAATCATTTCCCTCGGCGGCCTTTTCGACTGCCTTTGCAATGTTCGTCATGATCACTGTTCCGTATCGAATGAACACTCCGGTGGGGGGCCGGAATGATGCCATGTCTGTTGGTCAAGCGTCGCTGATGGCGAAGATTGTGCCACGCAGACATGATTTGAAGGCGGGCTTATGCGTTGCAGAATACGGCATTACAAGGGCCTGACGCCAAATTGTGAATGTCTTGCCAACAACCTTTTCGACCGATTTCCGCGCGTATGATTAATCCCCGGTAAGAAATATTAACTTCGTGTTTACCATGATCGGGGAATTGTGGGTTCGTCAGTAGACCGTGCCCGTTCGCTTTTGTCGCCTCGGGCATGGCAGCCTGACCGTGGGTGTCTTTGCGGCGTTTGTCTTCAGCCTTCCCGGCGTTCCAAAGCTCAAGGGCCCGCGTGGCAAGGACTATCGATGGCCAACCGGCAACCGGTGGAGAGGCGGGCGTTCCGATGAACAACAAGCGTTCCTATCTGGAAAACATAAATGCCGGTCGTCGGCGGCGGCCAGGGGCGAACGCGTCTCTTGATGAGATAAGCCGAACGCTGGAGGAAATGGAGCATCGCCTCGGGCATGCAACGGGTCGTTTCGACCGAAAAACGGAAGAGAATGAGGTTGCCCGTCGGATCCAGGAACTTTCCGAAACCGTCTCGCAGACCTATGCCCGTCCCATGGAGCGGTCGATGCCACACAGACGTAAGGCACCGCCGCACACGTCCTTTGAGCGCGCTGCGCATGAGCTCGAGCGCAGCCATAGGCAGGAACGCGAAATCGCTTCGATCGGGAGCATTGCCAATGAGCTCAAGACCCTGAGAGCGGACCTGCGGGATGCGATGCAGTCCGGCTTGAACGACGAGTTCTCCGTCTTGCGCCGTGAACTGGCTGGCATCATGGCTTCCGTGCCTAACGCCGCGCTGAGCCGCGAGCTTGTGGTCGAGTTCGAACGCTTGTCCAATGCCATTGGTCAGCTTGCTGAACGCAGCGATGACAAGAATGTCAAAATGCTCCGTTTGGAAATGGAGGAGCTGAAGTCGTCCATCTCCAACCTGGCGCGCGAAGAAACGCTGCGAGCGGTCGATCAGCGTTGGGATGCACTGGATGATCGCTGGAGCGCGTTCGAGGATCGTGTTTCCAGTGATATACGCAAAAGCGATCCGGCGATTGAAATGCTGCATCAGCGCATCGAAGAGATTGCCCATGCGGTCAACAATCTCCCCGAGTCGCTTTCCATCCAGTCGCTTGAAGATCGTGTGCGCACACTGGCCGGCGCGCTTGATCAGCTGCTTGAGCGCAAGCAGCAAAGCAATCCCGAAATCTATGCGGCACTCGACGAGCGTCTGGATGAGATCAGCAGGGCGATCGCTGCCTCTGCTCCTAAGGCGCAGGCGGCCAATTTTGATCCACAGCCGTTTGAGCGCATTGAGGCACGTATTTCGTCTCTGGCGAACCAGGTGTCGGAATTGCTCGCAGAGCGCGGAGGTGGCGAGGCAGTCGGGCAACTCAGCGACCAGCTCTATTCCTTGTCACAGCGCGTCGATGATATCGCCCGCCGTATCGACATGCCGGAACAGACCGTGGAACGCCTTGCCGGACAGATTGCCGGCATCGCCGAGAAGCTGGACAACGCACCGCAGCCTCAGATTGCGGAGCACATGCTGCGCGGCATCGAAGACCGCTTCGCGCATCTTTCCCAAATGATCGAACAGCGACAGGGCGATGTGGTCGAGCAGAGCCGAACGCTGGTCGACGAGCTGGAACGCCGTCTTCAGGAAATTTCCGCCCGGATCGATGAGCGCAGCCATCCTGTTCAGGATGAGGCGGGCATCATGGCGACGATCGATGCCCGGTTCAACGAACTGGTCGCGCGTCTCGATACAGGCGCCGGCGGGGGACGTGGTGATGGTGATGCACTGCGCGCATTGGAAGCTCGCCTTGACGACATCTCCGGACGCTTGCAGGCATCCTCAGCAAGCGCTTCCTCAGTTGATCCCGACGTAATTCGGAATCTTGAAGCGCAGGTGCGCAGCCTTTCCGAACATCTCTCGCGCCCGAATACCGACCTGCCGGAGTTCGAGGATCTGGGTCCGCGTCTGGAGAACATTGAACGGTCCATTCACGAGAACCGCGCCGCCGTTGTGGAAGCCGCACGGCACGCTGCGGAACAGGCGATCGGCGCCCTTGGCAACAGTGCACAGGCTGAAGCCTTCGATCGCGAACTGCGGGCGGAACTGCGAGCGCTTGAGGAACTCACGCGCAAGTCGGACGAACGCAACACCAAAACCTTCGAGGCCATTCACGATACGCTTCTCAAAATTGTTGATCGGATCGGCGCTGTAGAGGGATCTGCCAAAGACGGCGGTCGGGGCGACGCTGCGAAGATTGCCGTGGCAGCCGCCCCGTCGATCTCGCCTGATGAAGACGACCCTGCTGCAACAAGTGCTGCAGACTACGAGCCGGCGTCCAACCGCTCTCCCGCCGAAGCCGCCGCAGCCGCAGCACGCGCTGCATTGGATGAGGATGGTGAGAGGGAACAGGCAAAACCGGGTCGTACATCTCTGCTCGGTGGCTTGTCCCGTGCCTGGAGCTCCCGAGGGGACAAGCAACACGTTGAATTGGAGGAGAATGCCGAAGGGCCGGACGATTTCGAAGTCGATTCAAGTCTCGATGCGGTCGAACTTGATGCAGAGCGCATCAATCAGCCGCTTGAACCAGGCTCAGGCGCCCCGGACCTCAACGCGATCCTGCGCCGCGTGCGTGACGAAAAGAAAGCGCCAGCGCGCGCGGAGACTGACGACGCAGCGAAATCGGACTTCATCGCAGCGGCGCGCAGGGCAGCTCAGGCTGCCGCTGCCGAGGCTGAAATCCTCAAAAAACGCCGCGGCGAGACGACAGAGGAACGCGGGGGCTTCGGTTTCGGCCGTCTCCTGAAACGCTCCAAGAAGCCTCTCATGGTCATGCTCGGAGCTGGTATCGTGGTCGCTGGCGGCTACCAGATGACCAAGATTTATCTGTCGAATTCGACCTCTATACCGACGCCGGTTGCCAGCGATAGCTTTTCGCCGGAAGCAGCACCTGTAGTGGCCAAGGCCGAAGATCGGCCCGTTCGCGTCCTTGATGAACAGCCGCTGGAAGACGCAGCCGTGAGCGAAAGCGCTGACGAGACCGTGAACACTCTGGCCTCCATGCCGGACATGGATGGTCCCGCCGAGGGAAAATTTGAAGAACCGCTTTCGGTTGCTGAAGTGGACAATACACTCCAAATGCCAATCCCGGAGGTGGTGCAGCCGGTTTCGTTGGATGAGATCCCCATGGATGCAGGACCGGTACCGCTTCGGGAAGCGGCTGCCGAGGGAGATCCGAAAGCGTATTTCGAGATTGCCAGCCGTTATGCGGAAGGACGCGGAGCGGCGGCCAACATCTCAAAAGCCGTCGAATGGTACACAAAGGCCGCTGAAGCCGGCTTTGCTCCGGCCCAGTACCGCCTCGGTGATCTTTATCAAAAAGGAACCGGCGTAGACCGCGACGCGGCGAAAGCGAAAATGTGGTTCCAGCTTGCAGCACAGCAGGGCAATGCCGGCGCGATGCACAATCTGGGCGTTCTCTACGCCATGGGAGCTGATGGACCGGCCGACAACGCTTCTGCAGCTCGCTGGTTTCTGGAAGCGGCGGAGCACGGCGTCAAGGACAGCCAGTTCAACCTCGGCATTCTCTCTGCCAAAGGTATGGGCGTCCCGCAGGATCTGACGGAAGCGTATAAATGGTTCGCCATTGTTGCCAATGGTGGCGACGCAGATGCTGCAAGCAAGCGCGATGAAATCGCCGCCGCTCTTTCGCCGGACAAGCTGGAACAGGCAAAGAACAAAACGGCTCTGTGGAAAGCCAAATCCGTCGATCCTGCTGCAAACATGGTGGATATCCCCGAATCCTGGCGTGAGAGCAGAGAGCTGACGGCCAGCGTGGACATGAAGAAGGCGGTCACGAACATTCAGCTGATCTTGAACCAGCAGGGGTTTGATGCGGGCAAGCCGGACGGCATTATGGGCGCCAAAACCAAAACGGCGATCAGTGCTTTCCAGAAGGCCAACGGTCTGGCTCCGACCGGAGAAGTGGATGAGGCGCTGGTGCGCGCCCTTCTGGAAAAGAACAAGGCCGCGGCAGCTGCCCAGTAAGGCAGCCTGGCGCTTTGAACACAGCCGGCTTTAAATCGCGGTGTGGGTAAAGTCGCCCACATCCGGCGAACGACCGCGATGTATTTCCGTTTGCGGGCGGGCGTTCGGGCAATGCCACCTGTCCGCCCGCCGCTTTATGTGTGTCTGAATGGTCGCAGTTCACGTTTGCCGGGCAAGTCGTTCAATCTTTTCCCGATTTGGTGACAACTCGGTTTGACTTCGAGACCGTCAGAGCGCAGAACGGAAGCACGCATAATGCTTCCACATCTCGCCCGGCCTCTTCGCCGGGCAAACAATTATTCGGGTGCCGCGGGTGGGTATTTATCTCCCAATCGCCGAAATGTCCGTCAACGTGTTCGTGCTGCTGGCCATGGGCGGCGCGGTCGGCTTTCTCTCCGGCATGTTCGGCGTCGGTGGCGGATTTCTCATCACGCCGCTCCTGATCTTCTACAACATTCCTCCCGCCATTGCTGTTGCCACCGGCGCCAATCAGGTGATCGCATCGTCTTTCTCTGGCGCACTGGCGCATTTCAAACGCAAATCTCTTGATCTGAAGCTTGGCACCGTATTGCTGGCAGGCGGCATAGTCGGCGCATCTTTGGGTGTGTCCGTTTTTGCCTATCTGCGGCGTCTGGGGCAACTCGACCTGATTGTCTCTCTGCTCTATGTGGCGTTTCTTGGCGTGGTCGGCGGGCTGATGCTGATGGAAAGCCTGCGTGCCATCAGGCGCTCCCGTGGTGGCCAGACAGTGACATTGCGCAAGCCCGGTCAGCACAACTGGATTCACCGTCTACCCTTGAAGATGCGCTTTCGCGCCTCGAAGCTGTTCGTCAGTGTCATCCCTGTTCTGGTGCTCGGCGCCTTCATTGGCTTTCTGGCGTCGATCATGGGTGTGGGCGGCGGTTTCATCATGGTGCCTGCGCTCATTTACCTCCTCAAGGTGCCCACCAATGTCGTGATCGGCACATCGCTGTTCCAGATCATCTTCGTGGCCGCTTTCACGACGATCATTCATTCCACGGCCAACCAGACCGTCGATGTGGTCCTCGCTTTTCTTCTCATGGTGGGTGGAGTTGCCGGTGCCCAATACGGTGCGAGGGTGGGACAAAAGCTTCGCGGCGAGCAGTTGCGTGCGCTTCTTGCACTCCTCGTTCTGGCCGTGGCGCTTCGTCTGGGCTTCGATCTCTTCGTTCGGCCCGAGAGCGTCTATTCGCTATCAATGGTAGGGGGGTGAGCGATGCGTTTTGCAATGTTGTCCACGCTTGCCCTTTTGATGCCCATGCTGGCTGCGCGGGCGCAGGACCACATCCCGGAGAATATCCAGATCGGCCTGTCCACGGATCAGGTCTCGATTACCTCGGATTTCAGCGGTGCGGAGCTCACGATATTTGGTGCGCTCGACAACGCTGACCCATTGATTTCCCGGCAGGGGCGATACGACGTGATCGTGGTTCTGGAAGGGCCACCGCGTCCCGTGACGGTCCGCAAGAAAACCCGCGTCGCGGGCATGTGGATCAATACGGAATCGGTGATCTTCCGCGATGTTCCCGCCTCCTATTCCATGGCGCTCACGCGCGCACCGCAGGATATCACGGCCCCCGATGGCTATCGGCAATTGGCGCTGGGTGCAGACAATCTTCATCTTCAGCCGCTGGATTCAGATGGCGACCCGAAAACGATCGAGGAATTCACCCGTGCGCTGCGCGAACGCAAGGAAGCCGAGGGACTTTACTCGACGCGAGCGGGCGCGGTGCGGTTCCTGTCGCAAAGCCTTTTCAGGGCGTCGCTCAGGCTCGCCCCCAATGTCGCGGTCGGCACCCACAGGGCACGAGCCTTCCTGTTTCGCAATGGCATGTTCCTGCGTGAAACCTCGGCGCAACTCACCATCCGCAAGGCGGGGCTGGAGCAGCGCCTTTACCAGTTTGCCCATCAGAACAGCATGCTCTATGGCATTCTTTCCGTGCTGATTGCGATCGTTACTGGCTGGCTTGGGCGGCTGTTCTTCCGCAAGGATTGATCACCGCAGCATGCTGCCGGCAATGGCGTAGATTCCCTGCCGCCCCAGCATGTAGGCTGCCAGCTTCTCACGCATGAAAAGGCCGTTGAATGCGCGATCGAGTACGTTCAGCGTGCCGGTCAGACTGCCAAATGCCGGCATGATGAGCCGGCTACCATCACAGGCGAAACAGGCCCGACGCACACCACGCCCGCGTCTTACGATGCGCGCGCCAGGATGCAGGTGTCCGGCGATCTCGCCCGGGCCCGCACCGCGTGCAGGCTCGTGGCGGAAAGTGAGGCCGTCGATAGCGATTACCTGAGCGCAGTGGCCGGGCAGGTCGGGTGGCGGCGCGGGATCGTGGTTGCCGGCAATCCAGTGCCAGTCGCGCTTGTCGATGATCTGGAAGAGGTGATCGCGAAAAGGGACAGGCATTTCTGCGGCACCCTCTTCATCGTGGAAACTGTCACCGAGGCTGATCACCATTTCGGGGTCATAAGTGGCGACAACCTCTTCGAGCCGCTGCAGCGTTGCAGCGGTGTCGTAGGGCGGCAACATGCGCCCCCGCCTGGCATAAGCCGCGCCCTTTTCCAGATGCAGGTCGGAGACCACCATCAGCCCCATCGCGGGAAAGAAGAGCACGCCCCGCCAGTCGCACACGGCCTCATGTCCGGCAATGCGCACCGTCAGTGCCGTGCTTGTCTCGGTTGCGGGTGCAAGGCTGTTCATGCCTCAAGCGCCTCCTGCATCAATTCCTCGCCTGAAAGTCGCGACGCTTCGCCAAGCAGCGCCTCATTTGCATCGCCGGCCACCGCTTCCTTGCCGATTTCGAGCATGATGGGCACGGCCAGCGGGGAAATGCGCGTCAGCGCCTTATGCACGATTCGCCCGCGAATGCGCGACAGCATCTCGCCCAGCCTCCTGACATCGAGCAGGCCCTGCGCGGCGTCCGCCCATGTGGCCTGCATGAGAATGTGATCCGGCTCATGGGCCCGCAAAACGTCGTAAATGAGGTCGGCGGAAACGGTCACCTGCCGGCTGGTCTTTTCCTGACCGGGGTGGCGTTTTTCGACCAGCCCGGAGATCAGCGCACAATTGCGGAAGGTGCGCTTCAAAAGCCAGCTATCGGCGATCCATGCTTCGAGGTCATCGCCGAGCATGTCCTCGTCCAAGAGCGCGGCCAGGCTAAGTTTGCGACTCTTAAGCATGGCGCTCATGTCGTTCAGGCCCCAAACGGCGATCGCGTAATCATTGGCGACAAAGCCCAGCGGATGCGCACCGGCGCGCTCGAGCCGGCGGGTCAGGAGCATGCCAAGCGTCTGGTGGGCGAGCCGTCCCTCGAACGGGTAGAGCACCATGTAGAAGCGGTTGCCACGCGGAAATGTCTCGACCAGAAGGTCTTCGCGGCGCGGCAGAATGGATTTGTCGCGCTGGATGGAAAGCCATTCGGCGACCTGTGGCGGCAATGTCTTCCAGCGCTCCGGGTCGGCCAGCATGGCGCGCACTTCCGCTGCCAGATAGGTGGAGAGTGGAAACTTGCCGCCGGCGTAATAGGGCACCTTGGCATCCTCTCCGCCGCCTGCAGACACGAGGCATTCATTCTCGCGAATGCCCTCGAAGCGCAGCACCCTGCCGGAAAACAGGAAGGTGTCGCCCTGCGTGAGGGTTTCGAGGAAATATTCCTCCACCTTGCCGAGCACGGGGCCGCCGCGCGAGGCGTTGCCACGGCCAGGCCGCACCATGCGGATGTTCAGCATCGGGGATTCGATGATGGTGCCCACATTCAGGCGGTATTGCTGGGCGATGCGCGGATTGGCGATGCGCCAGAGCCCGTCCTTCGTCCTGCGGATGCGGGCATAGCGCTCATAGCTCTTCAGCGCATAGCCGCCGGTCGCCACGAAATCTACGATGCGGTCGAAGGTCGCCCGGTTTAGCCCGGCATAGGGCGCCGCACTCGCCACCTCGCCATAGAGCACATCGGCGTCGAAAGGGGCGGCGCAGGCCGAGCCAAGCACATGCTGCGCCAGCACATCGAGCGCCCCTTCCACCAGTGGCGGCGTGTCCTGCGCGCCCAGATAGTTCGCTTCAAGCGCTGCACGGCACTCCATCACCTCGAAGCGGTTTGCCGGCACGAGAATGGCGCGGCTCGGTTCATCCATGCGGTGGTTGGAGCGACCTATTCGCTGCGCCAGCCGGCTCGCTCCCTTGGGTGCGCCCACATGCACGACCAGGTCCACATCGCCCCAGTCGATGCCCAGATCCAGCGTCGACGTGGCGACGATGGCCCGGAGGCTGTTGGTCTCCATCGCCTTTTCCACCTTGCGCCGCTGGCCGACATCGAGCGAGCCGTGGTGCAGGGCAATCGGCAGATTGTCTTCATTGGCGCGCCACAATTCGCGGAACAGAAGCTCGGCCTGGCTGCGCGTGTTGACGAAGAGCAGGGTGGTCCGATGCGCCTTGATCGCCTCATAGACCTTGGGAATGGCATAGAGCGCGGAGTGCCCTGCCCAGGGCACACGCTCCTCCGTTTCCAGAATGGTGATGAGCGGCTTTGCGCCACCCGCCACGGTCACGATATCGGACAGGGCGCCGGGCGTGTCCTGTGGCACCAGCCAGCGGCGCAGTGCTTCGGGTTCGGCGACCGTCGCCGAAAGCCCGATGGTCTGCAACTCCGGTCGCAGGCGGCGTAGCCGCGCAAGGCCGAGTGAGAGCAGATGCCCACGCTTGGAGATCACCAGCGAATGCAACTCGTCGAACACCACGAATTTGAGGTCCGAGAAGAAGCGCTCCGCATCGGGTGAGGCGATCAGAAGCGCAAGCTGTTCGGGTGTTGTGAGCAGAATATCGGGCGGCGCATGCTTCTGCCGCTGGCGCTTGTGAGTGGGCGTATCGCCGGTGCGTGTTTCCATGGTCACCGGCAGCCCCATCTCGGTCACCGGCAGGTTCAGATTGCGCTGAATGTCGACGGCGAGCGCCTTGAGCGGCGATATGTAAAGCGTGTGAACGCCACGCCGCGCTTCGCCGGGCCGAGGTTTTGGCCGGTCCGCAAGATCGGTGAGCGTTGGCAAAAACCCGGCGAGCGTCTTGCCGGCACCCGTCGGCGCGATCAGCAGGGCGGAGCGGCCGGCCTGCGTGCGGGCGAGAAGTTCCAGCTGATGCGCGCGCGGCTGCCACCCACGCGTGGCGAACCATTCGCTGAAGGGCGCTGGCAGGAAAGGCGCGGCAATGCCGTCAATGGGGTGCGTCCGATGTTCCAAGATGGATTAGAACTAAACCAGAACAGACGGCGCGCCAAGAGGGGCTGTCGGCATCAGCCCGGATATCTGAATCAGGGGCGAGGATCAGACGCTGTCGCTCACCGCGCTCCAGGCAGCGGCGCGGCGCAGAATGTCCTGAAACTTTTCACCCGCTTCTTCCAGCGTGCCTGAATTGTCGATGACTGTCGCGTTTTCCACCGCGAGTTCTTTCGCATGCGCCCGTTCAAGACGGGCCAGAACTTCCTCGCGGGTTTCGCGGCCGCGGCTTGAAAGCCGCTCGGCAAGGACCTCGCGCGATGCGGTCACGATCACGGCGATGACATTGCCATAGCGTTCACGCAGGAGCGGGATGACGGCACGCGAAACATTGGCAACAGCCACATGGCCTTCCCGCACGACGTCGTCCACGCTGGCGGGCAGACCGTATTTCAGCCCGTTCGCCTCCCAGCTTACGGCGAATGCGCCTTTGCTGTCCGCGTCGTCAAAACTGGCGCGCGTTAGGCAGTCATGGGCCTCGCCGGCACCGTCCATCTCGCGCGTGATGACACGGCGCACGAAGGTGACGTCGCTGCCCTCGGGCCCGAGTCGCTGGCGCGCATAGTCCATCACCGAATCCTTGCCGGCGCCCGAGGGACCGGCCACAGCGACGAACACGCCATGCCGTATCGGGAAATCCTGCTCGCCGATGACGCGTTCCAGCGTGGCCGAGGACCTCATGCCACTCGCGCTCCCTCGCGCCAGACCGAGCGCACGATCGGCACATGCTCATCCACGCGCACACGGATCACATCGCCACGCCGGCCTTGTTCGAGAATGCCGCGATCATCGAGCCCGACGGCTTCTGCCGGGTTCTTCGAAACCATGGCGACTGCCTGCGGAAGCGAGATGTGCTCTACCGTCTCGCCCAGAGCAAAGGCGGCCTGAACAAGGCTGAACGGGATGTAATCCGACGACAGAATGTCGAGCGTCTTGCCTTCCGCCAGACTGCGTGCCGAAACATTGCCGGAATGCGATCCGCCGCGCACCACATTGGGCGCGCCCATCAACACCTGCATGCCGGCCTCGCGCGAAGCTTTGGCGGCCTCCTGCGTGGTGGGGAACTCGGCGACGCGCACGCCCTGGGTTGCGGCCTCGTTTACATGCTCCATCGTCGCGTCGTCATGGCTTGCCAGGATGATGCCCTTTTCCCGACAGATGTCGGCAATCGCTTTGCGATGTCTGTTGGAATAGGTCTGCGACTGGGAAACGCGTTTGTCGCAGAACTGGCGGAAATCCTCTTCCGTCATGCCTGTCTTGTTCATGTAGTAGACCTTGTAGGTCTCGATGCTGGTGAACTGGCGCTGGCCCGGCGAGTGGTCCATCAGTGAAGCAAGCTTCACCCGGCTGTCATTCCTGAAAAGCTCGAACCCTTCCAGGCAATCGGGCGCGGAGACCTCGCAGCGCAGATGCAGGAAGTGATCGGCACGCAACCGCCCGGCTTCCACGCTGTTTTCGATGGCGTGGCCAAGCTCGCGCATTTCCGGCGCGCCGAGGTTGCTGTCTTCATCAAGGCCGATGCGCAGCGCGTCGAACACGGTGGTAATGCCGGATGCGGCAATCTGTGCATCATGCGCAAGCACCGAGGCGATCGGGTTCCAGCGCACTTTCGGTCTGGGCGCGTAGTGCCGCTCCAGATGGTCCGTGTGCAGCTCGACCAGGCCCGGCAGGACGTAGTCGCCCTCCATATCTTCACCAACAGCGGAATTGCCGGCGGCAATGTCGGTGATGCGCCCGTCACGGATCGAGATGCTGCCTTCGATCACCTCATCGGGCAGCACGATGCGGGCGTTTTTTAGGACCAGTTCGTTCGTCATTATCAGGCGGTCTTTCTTGTCTTGTTCCAGCCGAGCGTTTCCAGGGATTTCACCTGGAACGGTGCGCCCGGTTCCGGCTCGATGAACAGGGCCAGCGAGCCAATCTCCAGTGGTTCCGACAAAAGCGGCCCGAAGAAGGCGTCGATCGCCCGTTCCATCCGGGGGGCTTCTTCCTGCGGCACGCGGCCGGTCAGGGTCATGTGGAAGCGAAACTCCTCGAACACGTAGGGGTAGCCCCATTTGTGCAGATTCTTGAGCTGCGCCGGCGTGAGGTTTTCCGGATTGCGCCTTTCGAGTTCCCCAACGGTCAGCGGAGCGCGAAACGGCTCAAAATACTCGACGATGCCGCCGGCCAACGCATCCAGCCGTTCCGAGCGTTCTTCGGGCACAAGTGCGAAAAAGCCGTCCAGCCTGCGCACCACGGCGCGCGGGATCGTTACCGGCTCCATCTGCGCGCAGAACTTTGCCAGCGCCTGGATCAGCGCTTGCTCGCTCTGGCCTTCAGCAAGCCGGAACGGGGCCTTCAGCGTCGCATGAAACCCGTAGCGGCGTGCCGCAGCTGTGTGAAATGAGATCTCCGCCGCTGAAAAGGGCCCTGCATCCACCGGCGTGAGCGATGCGCCGGTAAAGGCATCGCGTCCCAGCCAGCGGGCAGCGGCCCGCGTCAGCGGGTCATCCTGTTCGGGTGTGAAGTAGATTGCGTAGCGCATGAGCTTTTCCTCGCCGATTGCGGTGCAATAGGCGATTTGTGTGACAGGTTAACGAATCCCTCGAAAGGACCACAGAAGCTATCAGCCATTTTCCGCCGCGTCATCCTTCGGCTCCTTGCCTGCCGATGAGACGCTGACGCAGCGTGTTGGAGATGTTGTCGAAGATGAAAACCACCAGCAGGATCAGGATCACCATATAGGCAACGTTTTCCCAGTCCTGATTGGTGCGCATCGCCTCCCAGAGCTTGAGGCCGATGCCGCCCGCACCCACAGCGCCGATGATTGTGGCCGAGCGCGTGTTGGACTCCCAGAAATACAGCGACTGGCTCAAAAACACCGGCAGAACCTGCGGCACGACCCCGTAGCGCTGGACCGAGGATGGTGCTGCACCGACAGAGCGCACGCCCTCCCGCTGCTTGTCGTCGATGTTTTCGAGCGCTTCCGAGTAGAGTTTGCCGAATGTGCCGGTGTCGGTGAAGAAGATCGCCGAAATGCCGGCGAGCGGCCCCGGCCCGAACGCGCGGGTGAAGAACAGCGCCCAGATCAGCATGTCCACCGAGCGCAGGAAGTCGAACGAGCGCTTCAAGAGATGGTTGATGAAACGGTTGGGCATGATGTTGCGCGCGGCCGCAAAGGCGAGCGGGAAGGCCAGAAGCGAGGCGAACACCGTGCCCGCAAACGCCATGACGATGGTCTGCAGCAGCTTCAGCCACACATCGCCATGCTGCCAGTCGGCATTGTTGACAATGTTGTCCCAGGCAATGGCCAGATTGGAGCGGCCTTCCTCGATGCGCTCGCCGAAGAAGATCGTGCCCAGAACCTCGCTGACCGGCATGCCCCAATACGGCGAGCGCGTGTCGAAGAAGAAATTCTCCCAGCCGAGGAAGCGGCGGCGTATCTTGACCTCATCGTCTTCGATCTCCGCACGGCCGGCAAAGCCGAAGCGCACGATAACCTTGGCACCGGGTGCACGCTGGCTTGCCCAGTCGGGCAGGGGCCCCCGCGCATTGACCGCGATACGCTCCTCGATGTCGAGTTCCAGCGTCTCGCCCTTGTGCGTGACGGTCACGAAGCCGGGCTGAACGCGGATATGCGTGTCGCCACCGAACGAAACATCGGCGCTCACAATGGCTTCTTCACGGGTCACCACCGGTTCCGCCGGAGCGGTGTTCGCGGTCGGTGTTTCGGGTGGTGTGGAGGCAGATGGCATGGCACCAAGAAACCCACCGTCGTCTTTCGCAGCAGGCTTCGTGTCCAACGCCCCCAGGAAACCGGCGCCGCTGGTTGCGCCGCTGCCGGAGCTGGTGGCCTCAGTTGTCCCCGCGCTCCGGCGTTCCACGGTCGCCGTTTCCGTCACCACCCAGTCCGGTTTCGGATCGTCGCCCAGCGGCGAGAAACGGGGGAAGGAAACATCCAGCGCATCGCCGTCATACTCGATGTCCGGGCGCACCTCATAGGAAACCCAGTCGGCCAGATAGCTTCCTGCGATATCCCAATTGCCGTTGGAGATCACCTGCCCCACGGCAAAGAGCCACCAGGCGAAGATCATATAAAGCGCGACGGCTGCGATGATGAGCGCGGCGCGAAAGCGCTCAAGCAGCGGGCGCTGAAAAACATCCGCGTGGCGCGCGACGATGGTGTTGGCTTCGGTTTCGGTCATGGTCAGCCTCCCCGGCCGAATTCGAATGCCTGCCTGCCGACGATGCGCCCGCGTAGCCAGGCCGAAAGCTGGTCAACCGCGACGATGGTGCAGAACAGGAGAAGGATGATGGCGAGCGTCTTGGCCTCATGCGTGCGGCTGATCGACAGGCGCAGCGCCTCGCCGATACCGCCACCACCGACCGCGCCGATGATGGTGGAGGCACGGACATTGATCTCGAAACGCAGAAGCGCGTAGCTCAGGAAGTTGGGCATGACCTGCGGCACGATGGCGAACCAGACACGCTCGGTCCAGTTCGCACCGGCAGCGCGCAGGCCCTCCTCGGCTTTCATGTCGGCGTTCTCGACCACTTCGAAGAACATCTTGCCGAGCGCACCGACCGTGTGGATCGACACGGCAATGATGGCAGGCACGGCACCGATGGTCAGCACGGCCAGAAAAAAGCCGGCGATGACGATCTCGGGAAAAGCGCGGAGCAGCTCCATGAAACGGCGCACGAAGAAGCGCAGCCAGCGCCGCGTCGTCAGGTTCGATGCTGCCAGAAAGCAAAGGACGAAGCCAAAGCCGAACCCGATCAGCGTGGAAACCAGCGCGATGTTGATGGTTTCCAGCATCTTGTAGAAATATTCGGGCAGATAGAACGTCTCGGTGAGATAGATCCGTCCATCGTGATAATTGTATTTCAGGCTGCCATCGTCATAGGGCGAGGGCAGGTCGAAAAGGGCGCGCCAGATTTCCCAGCCATCGCGCGGCATCATCTGTCCCACGAAGTCGAACAGATAGGGCAGTCGGTCGAAGAACTTGCCGGCGTTCGATTCATTGGCAAACCAGAGCGAACCGCTCATGGCGAGAACCATGAACACGATGCCGCCAATGGTGTAGAGCCGGCGGCGTCCGGCCAGTTCGCGCCAGTGGCGCTCCACGGCCTGGCCGGCTTCGGAAAGAAGCGGGGAATGGGTCGTTGCTGTCATGTCTGGCACGCCTGTGCGACAACGCCGCCGGCACGGACCGGCGGCGTGTCAGATTGCGGGGAAGGGATCAGGAACCGATCTTGGAGCGACGGGCGTCGATGATCGGCTCGTAGAATGCCGGCGTCACTTCGGTGTAGCCCTTGTAGTCGCCGCCCTGGATGGCTGCGAAGCACTCCGGATCGGCTTCCGGCATTTCCATCATGAAGGTCTTGAACTTGTTCTTCATGTCGGCGTCCATGGAGGTGCGAACCACGACCGGACCGTTCGGGATCAGCGGGGACTTCCAGAGCTCAACCAGATCGTCCATGTCGAGAATGCCCTTCTCGACCATCTTGTGCAGGTTGCCGGAAGTGTAACCGTCGGAGAACTCGCCAACGCCCGAAGCCCAGGTCGTGCCGGCGTCGAACGTGCCTTTCACCACTTCGAGAACGAGGTTCTCGTGGCCGCCGCCAAAGCCGGTCTCGCCGAAAAATTCTTCGATGGATGTCCCGACGGCCTTGGGCAGCGTGACGGCGGGTACGAGGTAGCCGGAGGTGGAATCCGGGTCGGCGAAGCCGAGCTTCTTGCCCTTCATGTCTTCCAGCGACTGGATGCCGGAATCCTTGCGGGCGACCATGACCGAATGATAGCCAGTGGAGCCGTCTGTCTGGACCGTGGTCAGGATCGGCTCAACGGCTTTGGGATCTTCCAGATAGACCTTTGCATAGCCCGAAGCGCCGAGCTCGGCATAGTCGAGCGTGCCGCCGAGCAGGCCCTGGATCACGCCGTCATAATCGGCGGCGGGAAAAAGCGAGACTTTTTCGACACCCAGAACCTCGGGAAGCTTGTCGACCATGCAGGAGAAATTGCGCAGGCGGTCGGCTTCGTTTTCGCCGCCGAGAATGCCGATGCGGAACTCCTTCAGGTCTTCGGCCTGTGCGCCGCCGACCATCATTGCGGTGAGCGCTACGGCGCCCATAAGAGCTTTTTTGAACATGACGTCTCTCCATTTGGGTGCCGGCTTTTCCCGCCGGCGGGTTTTCAGGCAGAGCGGCCCGTTACGCGGGCCAGGCGATCCCGTGGGTCAGACGGCGGCGAGCGCCGGAGCCGCCTGACCGGTCGATTTCCTTGCCGGCTGTGGAGCCGGGACATTGATGCTGGTGGAGGTGATGGCTTCGGAAAGCTCCGCGCCTTCCTCGCCGCCATAAATGGTGCGCACCGCTTCGCTTGTCAGCGCCTGGGGCGGGCCGTCGAACACGACAGCGCCCTTGGCCATGCCGACGATGCGGTTGCAATAGGCGCGCGCCGTGTCGAGCGTGTGCAGGTTGGTGATGACGGTGATGCCTTCGCGGGCGTTGATGTCGGCCAGCGAGTCCATCACCACCTTGGCGTTGAGCGGATCGAGCGAGGCGATCGGCTCGTCGGCGAGGATCACCTTCGGTTCCTGCATGAGAGCACGGGCGATCGCCACACGTTGCTGCTGACCGCCAGAAAGGGTGCCGGCGCGCTGCAGCGCCGTCTGCGCGATGTCGAGGCGCTCGAGCGCGGCAATGGCGCGGATGCGTTCCTCGCGGGTGAACATGTTCATCAGGTTGAGAACGGTGGAACGATGATTGAGGCGCCCGAGCAGGACGTTGGTCAGCACGTCGAGACGCGGCACCAGGTTGAACTGCTGGAAGATCATCGCGCAGTCGCGTTGCCAGCGGCGCAGCTCCGCGCCTTTAAGAGCCGATACCTCTTTGCCCTGAAATGAGATCGTCCCTTCGGACGGATCGATCAGCCGGTTGATCATGCGCAAAAGCGTCGACTTGCCTGCGCCCGAGCGGCCAATGATGCCGACCATCTGGCCCTGTTCGATTTCCAGTTCCACATCGCGCACGGCCGTGTTCTGTCCGAAGCGTCGGGTGACCTGTCGAATTTCAAGCATTTGCTTATCCCGTTAAGCGCCGTATTGCGGCTCTCCCGCAGGCTTTTCGCCCTTGTCGCTCATTCGCCTAATGGGTGTGGATGAAACCTGCATGTCGCTTGGATGACGGTTTCTTGACAGTCCACAGTGCTGCCGCGCGCAGGGTTGCGTCGTGGCAATGGGGTCTTCTTCCTGGATATGTTAAGAGGCATCATCTTTAGGGAGATGATTGATGGGCACAACGCATTCCGGCACCTGCCTCTGTGGCGCGGTGAGATTTGAAATCTCAGGCTCGTTCGAGCGCTTTTATCTCTGCCATTGTTCGCGCTGCCGCAAGGGATCAGGCTCAGCCCATGCTGCGAACCTTTTTTCGAGCGCGGCGGAGATCACCTGGCTTTCTGGGGAAGAGAATATAGCGAGCTACCGGGTGCCGGGGGCGCGGCACCGGAGGAGCTTCTGCCGGTCCTGTGGCTCTGCTCTGCCGAGATCGGAAGCAGGCGGGGCGATGGTCATCGTTCCGGCTGGATGTCTTGATACACCTGTTTCCATGCAGCCGACCGCACATATCTGCATGTCCAGTCGTGCGGATTGGGATGACGGGCTGAACGAAGTCCCCCGGCTGGATGGCCTGCCGGGATGAAGCGCGGCGGGGTTACCGCGCGCCGCAGATCCGATCCTTCGCTTCGGCATATTCTGCCGCCAGGCGGTCCACCAGAGCGCCAGCGCTGGTGATCTCGCTCACCGCCCCAATGCCCTGTCCGCTTCCCCAGATGTCGCGCCAGGCCTTTGCGTCAGCGCTTGCGAAATTCATCTTGGAGGGGTCGGCTTCCGGGAGATTGTCGGGGTCCATGCCGGCCTTGACGATGGAGCCCTTCAAGTAGTTGCCGTGTACGCCGGTGAAGAGGTTTGAATAGACGATGTCGGCAGCACGCGAGGAGACAATCATCTCCTTGTAATCCTCGGTTGCACGCGCCTCCTGTGTGGCGATGAAGGGTGAACCGATATAGGCAAGGTCCGCGCCCATCGCCTCGGCCGCCAGCACCGCGCCGCCATTGGCGATGGCACCTGACAGAAGCAGCGGCCCATCGAACCACTGCCGGATTTCCTGTACGAGAGCGAAGGGCGAAAGCGTGCCCGCATGTCCGCCAGCCCCCGCTGCCACCGCAATGAGCCCGTCTGCGCCCTTTTCGATCGCTTTTCGTGCATGGCGATCGTGAATGATGTCGTGCAGCACGATGCCGCCATAGGAATGAACGGCCTGGTTCACCTCTTCGACGGCGCCGAGCGAGGTGATGACGATGGGCACCTTATGGTCGACGCAGACCCTCAGATCATGCTCCAGCCGATCATTGGAGCGATGGACGATCTGGTTGACGGCAAAAGGAGCAGCGGGGCGGTCCGGGTTTTTCGCATCATGCGCGGCCAGCTCCTCTTTGATCTGCGATATCCATTCGTCAAGCTGCTCCTTGGGGCGCGCATTGAGTGCTGGAAAGGAGCCCACAATCCCGGCTTTGCATTGTGCGGTCACCAGAGGCGGATGCGAGATGATGAACAAGGGCGCGCCGACGACGGGCAAACGCAAAGTGTCGAAAACAGCCGGAAGCGCCATGTTAATTCCCTTCAATTGACGTATTCGTAAACGTCAAAACTTTTACAGCATCTTGGTCCCGGTTGAAAACCTCCATCGCCACATTTTGCGCGCTTCTTGTCTCAACCGGGTTTAATGTCGTTGTGCCGCCGCCCGAGAAAGTCTCGCATCGCGGCAAGCCCGGCATCAATCCCCTTGCGCCCAAAGCCGATGCGGAAGCGCCCTGCTGGGCTTTCCATCAGCTCCGAGTGGTAGACGGAGGCGGGCAGCAACAGCACGCCTGCCTGTTCCACGAGATCGTGGCAGAACTGTTCGACCCCATCCCGTCCATTATATCGGGGATAGGCAACACAACCGCCATCCGGGCGCTTCCAGTCGAAGAGATCCGGGTATTCGGCAAAGAATGCGTCCATTTTCTCAAGGTTCTCCGCGATCAGCGAGCGGTTCCGCGTAAGAATGCGGTCGCGCACTGAAAGCGCCATCACCGCCAGCCGCTCGCTCGGGGCAGAGTTGCAGATGGACAGGTAATGCTTGTAGCGCTCCAGCTTCTGCAAAAGCGCCGTGTCACGGCTGGCGATCCAGCCGATACGCAGGCCCGGCAGGCCATAGGCCTTGGACATGACGTTGAGGGAAACGCCCTTCTCATAGGCTTCCGCTGCCTGAGGAAGGCGTTTTTTGTCATCGCTTTCGAGCAGGCGGTAGACCTCATCACTGAAAAGGTAGAGATCGTGCTCGCGGCAAAGCGCCACGAGGGCTGCGAAATCCTCCTGCGGCATCAGGGCGCCGGTCGGATTGTTGGGCAGGTTGACCGATATCAGCTTCGTGTTGGGACGGATCGCGGCACGCACCGCATCGAGATCGAGCCGCCAGTTGTCGTTCTCC
Organism: Nitratireductor sp. ATLC21; assembly: GCF_057196525.1. Classification (NCBI taxonomy): domain Bacteria; kingdom Pseudomonadati; phylum Pseudomonadota; class Alphaproteobacteria; order Hyphomicrobiales; family Phyllobacteriaceae; genus Nitratireductor; species Nitratireductor sp. ATLC21. The sequence continues at coordinate 294,534 of NZ_JBXUOU010000002.1, forward strand.
AGAAGCGGAACGCCGGTCACCGCGCACAGCCCCAGCGGCACGGTTTCTGCAGCCTGGTAGTTTGGAACAGAAACGATGGCGTGATCCTCGGGTGAGAGCATTACACGCATGGCCGCATAAATGCCTTCCTCGGCGCCGGCGAAGCAGAGAATGTCACGTGCGGAAAGGCCGTCATAAGTAGCGGCAATGGCCTCGCGCAGGTCCGGCGCGCCCCAGGTTTCCGTGTAGCCGAGCCACAGCCTGTCGAGCTCTTCGCGTGCGGAAGGCCCGGCCATCTGTGTCAGCTCACCGAGCGTCATGCTTTCCATGTCGGAGGCGGTCATGTGATGCCGGGCATTGAACTCCCAGCGGGAAAAGTGAACCTCAAGCGCGAAATCCCGCATTCTGAACTCCTCGGGCATGGTTAGGGTGGAGAAAAACCAGGCTCGACCTCATCAGGGCGGAATAGCCTATTGTTCACACCTTGTTATGACCGTTGATTGCATACTCACCAACGGTTAACCATGTGACAAAGACAGGCAAAGAGGGCAGCCAGCCTTGGACGCGATAGAAAATGCGATAAGAAAGGCGTTCGAAAAGGGCGACGCTAGCAAACGGCCCTTTCGTGAAAAGGTGTATCGTTCTGCCTTTGCAGCGCTGGAGCGCACGCTTGAAGCACGCGACGATCTTTCTGAAGAGGCAAAAACTGCCAGGCGCGAGAACCTGAAAACAACGATCACCGAGATCGAGACAGAGTTCGTTCCTGCCGCCCCACAAGCCAGGGATCCGCAGGTTTCAAAGTCTGCGCCGCGAGAGCGGCAGGCTCCCTCGCCGCAAGTCGAGCCTGAGGCGCGCAGCGCCCCACGCCCCAGAGAAAAAAGCGAGGCGTTCGCTCCACAGATTGACCCGCGAGATCGCAGCGGCGTGTCGGATGATCCTTCTTCTGAAGAGGCGAAACGACGCATTCGTGCGGCCCTGCCAAGGCCGCGGCGCTCTTATGCCATGCTCTTTCTGATCGCGACTGTGGTGGCGTTTCTCGGCTTGGGGCTCTGGTGGACCATGTCCAGTGGCATTCTGATGTCCAGCGATGAGCGGGACACCAGTGTGCGCAACCCGCCGCTTGCCCTGGAGGAAGACAATTATTCTGCGGACGAGGAAACAACAGCCTCCGGGTCGCGAGGAAGCCGCGCGGAGGGCGAATGGATCACCATTTTCGACCCAACCGATCCCACCACCGTTTCTGCCCCGGATGGCGGGAACATAGACGTAATGCGCAATGACGATCAGGTTTTTCTGAAGGTCAGCACCTCCGGCGGGGCAGGCATTTCCTTTGATGTAGGGCGCGGCGTTCTGGAGACGCTCGCCGGACGCAACGCCATTTTCAGCATCGAGGCCAGAGCGCAGGACGGGGAGGAGACACAGCTTTCGCTCTCCTGCAACTTTGGCGCCCTTGGCGATTGCGGTCGCACCCGCTACGTGGTCGGGCCAACGCGTTCGGACTATCTCTTCGAGGTCGAATTGCCCAATCAATCGCCCAGCAGCGGCGGAACGATCACCATTGTTCCGGATGCCACCGGCCAAGGTCATGCGCTCGACGTCTTCTCCATCCGTGCGGCCATTGCGACGCAATGAGAGGTGCTAATCTTCGAGCATGGAGGTCAGGGCTTCAAGCCGGTCCGCTTCGGCTGCCGGCTTGTCCCAGCGCAGGCGGGAAATGCGTGGAAAGCGCATCGCCACACCTGATTTGTGTCGCGTTGAGCGATTGAGCCCCTCAAACGCGACTTCGAGAACAAGACCGTGATCGCGCTCGGCGCGGACTGATCGGACGGGGCCGAAACGCTCGATCGTGTTGTCACGCACATATTTGTCGATCTGCTTCAGTTCCTCATCGGTAAAACCGAAATAGGCCTTACCGACAGGGACGAGCTCGGGCGCGTCTTCGGGCCCGGTCCATACACCGAATGTGTAATCGGAGTAATAGCTCGACCGCTTGCCGTGACCACGTTGCGCATAAAGCAGCACTGCATCGATGATGAACGGATCACGCTTCCATTTAAACCATGGGCCTTTGGGGCGGCCGGGAACATAGGACGAAGCGCGCCGCTTCAACATCACCCCTTCAATCACGGGATGCGGTGGAGCACGTCGTTTGGCGTCCAGTTCTTCCCAGTTTGTGAAATCGACGAGCGGGGACAGATCGAAACGATCCTGCGACAGCCCCGATATCCGCTCCTGAAGTGCTGCCCGGCGTTGGATGAACGGCAATCCGCGCAGGTCTTCTCCTTCCGCCTGAAGCAGATCGTAGCAGCGGAGGAAGACCGGGTACTCGCCAAGCATCTTCTTCGACACCGTCTTGCGGTTGAGGCGCTGCTGAAGGTCCGAGAAGGTGCCGGTCCGCGTATCCGGGTTTCCGACCAGCAGCTCTCCATCCAGGGTCATTTCGGCTTCGAACGATGACAGGAGGTCCGGAAATGCACCGGATATGTCGTCGCCTGTGCGCGAATAGAGCCGTTTGACACCGTCTTCGCACACTGCCTGAACGCGGATCCCGTCCCATTTCCATTCGGCCGCGTAGTCGGCAGGATCCAGCTTTGAAAGCTCACCGTCGCCGACCGGATGGGCAAGCATGACCGGCCGGAACAGCGCTTTCGCAGTGCTGACAGGCTTTTGGGCTTCGCCTTCCAGCCATGCGAAGAGCGGTTCATAGGGTGGTTCGAGCCCGTGCCAGAGTTCTTCTATCTCGCCGATGTCCTTATTGCCGAACGTTGCCAGCGCCTGCTTTGCAAGCCGTGCTGATACGCCGATACGCAAGCCTCCGGTAGCGAGTTTGATCAGAGCAAATCGGGCAGAGGGATCGAGTCGATCGAGGAGACGCGCCATGACCGCAGGCGCTTCAGCCCGCCCAAGCGTGGAAAGCATTTCTACGATTTCGGAGAGCGGCGGCGGGGTTTCCTCACCCGGGGTGCTTGGCCAAACGAGCGATATGGTCTCTGCAAGGTCGCCAACATAATCGTAGGAATAGGCAAAAAGCACCTCGTCCATTCGCTCGCCGATCAGGGTCCGCAGCATGGCTGGTTTCACAGCGGGAAAGTCGAGCCCCCCGGTCAACGCAGCAAGAGCGTAACCGCGATCAGGGTCACGCACAGCACTGAAATGGTCCGTAAGCAGGCGGATTTTTCCGTTCCGCGACGGGGTGAGAACCAGACGGTCGAGCAGATTGGCAAAGTCACGCATCACTCGACCTCGTCTTCGTAGCCGACGAGGTTGAGAGGGCGGGCCTTGATGCCGTTCAGTTCACACCAGCGAACGATGGCTTCCTCGCGGCCGTGTGTCACCCACACTTCGCCTGCCTCCGTTTCTCGGATAGTGGCGATCAGCTCATTCCAGTCTGCATGGTCGGAAAGGATCAGGGGGAGTTCGACACCGCGCTGCTTCGCTCTCTGGCGGATGCGCATCCAGCCGGAGGCAAAGACGTTGAGCGGATCGGCGAAGCGCCGCGTCCAGCGTTCGCCGAACACGGATGGAGGTGCGACTATGACGCGGCCCGCGGCGCGATCGGCAAGGCCTCCTTCGACAGTTGCCGGTTCAAGTTCGCCGAGGTCGATGCCCTGGCCTTCATAATAGCGACAGAGTTTTTCCAAGGCACCGTGAATGAGGATCGGTGTATCGTATCCGCTGGTGCGCAAGAGACTGATGACGCGCTGCGCCTTGCCAAGGGAATAAGCCCCCAAAATGTGCGCGCGATCCGGAAATTGCGTCAATGACGCGGTCAGACGCCGGATCTCCTGCAAGGGGTCGGGGTGAACAAAAACGGGGAGCCCAAAGGTCGCTTCGGTGATGAAGACATCACAGCGCACGGGCTCGAAGGCGGCGCAGGTTTGATCGGGATGACGCTTGTAATCGCCAGAGGCGACAATGCGCAGGCCACTTTTCTCCACAGCGATCTGTGCCGATCCCAGCACATGGCCAGCAGGGTGAAAAGAAATGCCAACACCATCAAGTGTCAGCGTTTCGCCGTAATTGATGGCCTGCCGGCTTCGCGCAAAGTCTGTACCGTACCGCAGCGCCATGATGTCGAGCGTTTCTCTCGTCGCCAGAACGTGTCCATGACCCGCGCGGGCGTGGTCTGCATGCCCGTGCGTGATCAGGGCCCGCTCCACCGGACGCACAGGATCGATGTAGAAATCACCGGGCGGGCAATAAAGTCCCGCCGGGCGCGGCTGGAGCAGGTTCTGCGGCTTCATGGAATGAGAAGATAGGTCATTTTTCAGGCAGTGAAAGACAGACTTGTCAGGAGACATTTCCGGGAGCATAAGCGCTCACCGCCCGCATGCGGGCCTCCTGGAAAACATATCGAATGAAGCCGATTTTCTTCACTTCGGGTGATCTGCTCGCCGATCGCCGTGCGGAGTATGCGGAGATGCTGTTCGAAAGCGGGGATTTCAAAGCGGCTGCCGACCTGATGGGCGAGGCTCTGACCCGTGCGCCGGATTGGGCGGCAGGGCATTTCCGCCACGGTGAGATGCTGGCTGAGGCAGGCGAGGTCGCAGCCGCGCTGGACGCCTGGCGAAATGTCCTCAGGCTCGATGAAATGGATCGGCTGGGTGCGGCGTTGAAGCTGGAGCTTTTCGGTGCGCTCGATGGTCTTGGCGCTGTTCCATCGGCTTTCGTCGAAACCCTGTTCGATCAGTATGCCGAAACGTTCGACACGGCGTTGGTGGACAAGCTCGGTTATCGCGTGCCCGAATTGCTGGAGGAAGCGCTTCTGCGGATCGGAAAACATGCTTTCGCTCATGCCGTCGACCTTGGATGCGGCACTGGCTTGATGGGCGAGCGACTGAGAGCCCATGTCAGCTTTCTTGAAGGGATCGATATCTCGGCAAAAATGCTGAAGCGTGCGGATGACAAACAGATCTACGACCGGCTGGAACGGGCCGATCTCTCCGCACTCACCAAGCTGCCCCGCGAGGCCGATCTGGTGACCGCGGCAGACGTTTTCATGTATCTGGGTTCGCTCGACCGGCTTTTTGCAGCGGCCGGAGCCTCGCTTGCGCCGGGGGCCCTTTTCGTTTTTTCAGTCGAACATCATGCGGGACCGGAGGCAATGGTGCTGCGTCCCTCGCGGCGCTACGCTCATTCCGAGGCGCATTTGCGGGCGGTCATGGGAGATGCGGGATTTGAACCGGTACTGCTTGAAAAGGCAGTGATCCGCCGGGATCGTGGCGAACCCATCGAAGGATTGGTGGTCGTCGCCGAACGGAGAGGGATTGGCGCTGCAGCGGCCAAGGTCGCAGTTCCAGACCACCGAAAAGAGCGCCCGGAAGTCCACTAGGGTCCGGCCCTGGGCACTCAAGCGCCCCCCGAAGTGCACCAGATCGCCGTGAGGGATGACCGGATCAACACTCTGACCGGTCACCCCCAAAACTTGATTACTCGGCTTCGTCGGCCGGGCCGGCATTGAGCTGGCCGTATTTTTCCACGCCGATTGTCTCAAGGAGTTCAAGCTGCGTTTCGAGGTAGTCGATATGACCTTCCTCGTCTGCGAGCAGCTCTTCGAACAGTTTCATGGAAACATAGTCGCCCGCATCGTGGCAGTCGTCGCGCGCTTCCTTGTAGAGTTTGCGGGCGTCATGCTCACCGGCGAGATCAGCCTCAAGCACTTCCTTGATGTTCTGGCCGATGCGCAGCGGGCCAACAACCTGAAGGTTGGGATGGCCCTCAAGGAAGATGATACGCTCGACCAGCTTGTCGGCGTGGTGCATTTCCTCGATGGATTCTTCGCGCTCCTTCTTGGCGAGCTTGGTAAAGCCCCAATCTTCCAGAAGGCGATAATGCAGCCAATATTGGTTGACTGCCCCCAGTTCGTGGGTGAGCGCCTCGTTAAGCCGCTCGATGACCTTTTTGTCGCCTTTCATTGAACTTCCTTCCAAAACGCTCGCGCAACGCGCGTACCTGATCGAGATAGGTCACGGTAGCAGCATTCTGGGCAGCATCAAGGCGTGCATGATAGGCTTCGGTGACGCGGATGATTGTTTCCACGACATTCGGAAAGCACCCACAGCATCGGCCGCGCTTGGACATGGTGTGGTAGACCTTTGCCGGCACAACAAGCTGCCAGGGGTCTTCATCCAGCATGGAGACGATCGTCTCCTCGACCTCCTTTTGGGTGATCATGTTGCACTGGCAGACGAGCATGGCGACGTCGGAAACTCCGTGGCTTTGCAAGGTCGAGCCCCGATGCAGAGCCAAAACCTTGTGCCGGAGTTTGTCGGAAAAGGCGCCCAGCGAACAAAAACGTGTCCCGTCAGAACAGACGGCACACAGCTCAATGGGCAACGACAGACGTCCTGCGATCGAAAGGGGTAAAGGCCCAGACATCATGGACGCATCGCGCGGATGCGGAACTATAGAAACCGCAGGTCTTCGATCCTGTCAATAAAAACCTGACGATTATATTCAGGGAATGTTGCGACCAGATGGCGCGGGCTCAATTCTCGTGTTTTTCCAAAAACGCTTCTGCATCGAGCGCACGGAAATCCTCCAGAGCTTCCCTGAGCTTGCCATGGCTCCAATCCCACCAGGCAAGCGCCTGATACCGTTCTGCCGTCCGCCGGTCGAAGCGCTCGCGGATCGGGCGGGCGGGGACGCCGCCGACAATCGTGTAGGGGGCGACATCCTTCGAGACCACGGCACCTGCACCGACCACCGCCCCGTCGCCCACGGTCACACCGGGCAGGATCGTGGAGCCATGACCGAGCCAGGTGTCATGGCCGACCCTGACCATGTTGTCGCGTCGCCAGTCGAAGAACGCGCCGTCATGTTCGGCATCCGGCCAATAGTCGGCGGAGCGATAGGTGAAGTGATGCAGCGTGGGGCGCCAGGTGGGGTGGTTCGTGGCGTTGATGCGCACGGTGGCCGCGATGTTGGAGAACTTGCCGATCTCAGCACACCAGGCGCTGCAATCCTGCATCACATAGGAATAGTCGCCAAGCACCGTTTCATGAAGGCGCGTGCGCTCGGCCACTTCCGTGTAGCGGCCAAGCGTCGAACCATTCACTTCTGCGGTCGGGTGAACACAGGGCTCCATCGAGAGCTTCCTCATGCCGCTTTCCTGTTCGGCGCAAATTCGGTGACGTCGATGATCCGGTCGGCAACCACATCGCGCACATCCTGATCGTGGAAGATGCCGAGCAGCGCCACGCCCGCCTTCTTCTTCTCGTCGATCATGGCAATCACGATTTCGCGGTTGGCCTTGTCGAGAGAGGCGGTTGGCTCGTCGAGAAGCAGGACCGGATGATCGGTGATGAAGCCGCGTGCAATGTTCACGCGCTGCTGTTCGCCGCCGGAGAAGGTGGCTGGTGGCAGGCCCCAAAGGCGCTCCGGCAGGTTGAGGCGGGCAAGCAGCTTCTCGGCCCTGCCGCGCGCGGTTTCCAGAACTTCACCACGCGCAATCAGCGGCTCGGCCACCACGTCGCGGGCGGAAACGCGCGGCACGGCGCGCAGGAACTGGCTGACATAGCCGATCGTGTCGCGGCGGATGGCGATGACGGTGCGCGGATCGGCGGTGGCGAGGTTCACCAGATTGCCATCATGGGTGACGATCACCTGGCCGTTGTCGATGGCGTAGCTGCCATAGATCATCTTGAGGATGGAGCTCTTGCCAGCGCCCGAGGGGCCGCCAAGCACGGCGCATTCGCCGGCGGAGAGCGAGAAGGAGGCATCGGCCACCACGGGCAGGCGAATGCCGCCCTGGAGATGCATGGTGAAGCTCTTGCAGACTTCGGAGACGACGAGGGGTGTTGCCATGGTCACACCTGCAAAATGGAGGAAACGAGAAGCTGGGTGTAGGGCGCCTGCGGATCATCGAGCACCCGGTCGGTCAGGCCGCTTTCGACCACATGACCGTCCTTCATGACGATCATGCGGTGGGAGAGAAGGCGGGCGACCGCAAGGTCGTGGGTGACGACAATGGCGGAGAGGCCCAGTTCGTGAACGAGGCCGCGCAGGAGATCGAGCAGGCGGGCCTGCACCGACACGTCAAGACCGCCGGTCGGCTCATCCATGAAGACGAGGCGCGGGCCGGTGACGAGGTTGCGGGCGATCTGCAGGCGCTGGCGCATGCCGCCGGAAAAGGCGCGGGGCTGGTCATCGATGCGGTCGCTGGAGATCTCAACGCGGCCGAGCCAGTCGGTGGCGGTGGCGCGGATGTCGCCATAGTGGCGCTGGCCCACGGCCATCAGCCGCTCGCCGACATTCGCGCCGGCGGAGACCGTCATGCGCAGCCCGTCCGCAGGATTCTGGTGAACGAAACCCCAGTCGGTGCGCATCAGGAAGCGGCGTTCGGCTTCGCTCATGCGGTAGAGATCGTGGAAGGCCCCGTCGCGCATGCGGTAGGACACGGTGCCGGAGGTCGGCAGGAGGCGTGTCGAGAGGCAGTTCAGGAGGGTGGTCTTGCCCGAGCCGGACTCGCCCACCACAGCCAGAACCTCGCCCGGCCACAGGTCGAAGGAGATGTCGTTGCAGCCGATGCGGTTGCCGTAGAATTTCGAGATGGAGCGAACGCGAAGCAGCGGTTCGTCGGTCATTGGATTTCTCCGCGAATTTTCAGAAGTTTGCGCAGCCCCTCATCCGCCTGCCGGCACCTTCTCCCCGCGAGCGGGGAGAAGGAGGATGGCTGCGATCCAGGCGCCAACATCAAGGCCCGCCTCTCCCCGCTGGCGGGGAGAGGGTGAGGGGCGTTGCGCGGCGCTGTCATCGATGCGCTGTCGGTTCTCATGCCGCAGCCTCTTCGCCGCACAGATGTCCGCGATGGCCCTCGGCGCGGCGCGCCTCGCAATTGTCGGTGTCGGAGCAGACGAACATGCGACCGCCGCGGTCATCCAGAACCACTTCGTCGAGATAGACATTCGTGCCGCCACACAGTGCGCAGGGCTCATCGAAGGCCTGGATCTCAAATGGATGATCCTCGAAGTCGAGACTTTCGACCCGCGTGTAGGGCGGAACGGCGTAGATGCGCTTCTCGCGCCCTGCGCCGAAAAGCTGGAGCGCCTTCGACATGTGCATTTTCGGATTGTCGAATTTCGGCGTCGGCGAGGGGTCCATCACGTAACGCCCCTCGACCTTGACCGGGTAGGCGAAGGTGGTGGCGATGTGGCCGTGCTGGGCGATGTCCTCGTAGAGCTTCACATGCATGAGGCCGTATTCCTCAAGCGCGTGCATCTTGCGCGTTTCGGTCTCGCGCGGTTCGAGAAAGCGCAGCGGCTCGGGAATCGGCACCTGGTAGACGAGCACCTGCCCTGATTTCAAAGGTTCTTCTGGAATGCGATGGCGCGTCTGGATGATGGTTGCATCGCTCGTGTGCGTGGTCACGGCAACATTGGCGACCTTCTGAAAGAAGGCGCGGATGGAGACGGCATTGGTGGTGTCGTCCGCACCCTGGTCGATGACCTTGAGCACATCGTCCATGCCGATGATCGATGCTGTCACCTGCACGCCGCCGGTGCCCCAGCCATAGGGCATTGGCATTTCGCGGCTGGCGAAGGGAACCTGATAGCCGGGAATGGCGATGGCCTTGAGGATCGCGCGGCGGATCATGCGCTTCGTCTGCTCGTCCAGATAGGCGAAATTGTACTGGGCGATGTTGTCGGTGTGGGCGTTCATTCGGCGGCCTCCCGGCGCTCGGTGTCTGCGGCTGCGCCCTCGCGGCGCTCCTCGTATTCGCGGCGCATCTGGCGGACCAGACCGAGCTCGGCCTGGAAGTCGACATAGTGCGGCAGCTTCAGGTGCTCGACGAAGCCGGTCGCCTGCACGTTGTCACAGTGCGAAATGACGAACTCCTCGTCCTGCGCCGGTGCGGTGATGTCTTCGTCCAGTTCGCCCGCGCGTAGCGCCCGGTCGCACAGCGACATGGCCATGGCCTTGCGCTCCGACTGGCCGAACACCAGCCCGTAGCCTCGGGTGAACTGCGGCGGCACCTTCTTCGACCCCTTGAACTGGTTGACCATCTGGCACTCGGTGACGCGGATGCGGCCAAGCGTGAGCGGGAAGTCGAGTTCCGGCACATCGATCTCCACCTCCACCTCGCCGATGCGGATCTCGCCGGCGAAGGGGTGGTTGCGGCCATAGCCGCGCTGGGTGGAATAACCGAGCGCCAGAAGGAAACCCTCATCGCCGCGTGAAAGCGCCTGGAGGCGCTGGTCGCGCTCCATGGGGAATTCCGGCGGCTCGCGGGTGATGTCGCCGGGTTCGCGGTCTTCCGGCAGGGAGCCGTCTTCCTCGATCAGGCCTTCATTGGCGAGAATGTCGGACACGCGCGGCATGGCTTCTTCGGCTTCGCTGCGCGCCTCGGGTGTTGCCGGTTCGGCGTCTTCGGCCAGTTCCGGGTCAAGCAGGCGATGCGTGTAATCGAAGGTGGGGCCGAGAAGCTGCCCGCCGGGCAGATCCTTGTAGGTGGCGGAGACGCGCCGCTCCACCAGCATGGCTGCCGTATCGACGGGGCGCGTATAGCCGAAGCGCGGCAGGGTCGTGCGATAGGCGCGCAGAAGGAAGATCGCTTCGATCATGTCGCCGCGCGCCTGTTTGACCGCGAGTGCTGCAAGGCCCGTGTCGTAAAGCGAGCCTTCGGACATGACACGGTCGACGGCGAGCGAAAGTTGGCTGGCGATCTGTTCGAGCGTGATCGAGGGAAGATTGCGGTCACCGCGCCGGCGGTCGGCCAGAAGCCGGTGCGCGTTCTGGATGGCGGCTTCGCCGCCCTTGACGGCTACATACATGGCTCAGGCCTCCTGGCTGGTGATGCGGGTGGAGCGGGGCAGGGCTGCAAGGCCCTCACGGCTGACCAGTATCAGGTCGACGCCACGGGGAAACCGGGCATGGTTTTGTGCCCATTGGCGGATGAAATGGCGCGGCAGGGGATGGGGTGCGAGCCGCGCCTCGCTCTCGATGCCGGGCCCGGCGAGAACCAGGCCCTCACCGCCCGAAAGGTCGCTCACCTGAAGAACGAGCGTGGCGGAGCGGTCGGGATATTCCTGCGAGCCCTGAGCAAAATTCTCGAGCCCGATCAGGTGTTCCGGATCGGCGGAAAAGACGAAATGCGCATCCGCCGGCGTGTTCGCAAGCGGCGCGCCGGTGTGGAATGCGAGCCATGCATGAACGGCGTCCTCTGCGGCAAGCGATGAATCGAGCCAGACCGGCGTGTCCTGGTCGCAAAGCGCCAGGGCGACAGCGGCTGCCTCCGGCGTCAGCGGGGCGGGTGGATTGGCGAGCGCCATTCCCCGGTGGATCGTGCCCGGCTCTGCCATGGCCTGCATGATCGCGCGAAAAACGGTCTGTGCGTCAAACACCGGCTTCTGGAAGCCGCCTTCGATGGCGATGGAATCAAGCATCAGTCCTCTCCCCGAACCATGGTGAAGAAGTCGACCTTGGTGGCAGCCGTTTCAGCGCGTCGCTGGGCGTCGGCCTCGGTCTGGCGCGCACGCAAGGGTGCGAGAATCTTTTCTTCGATCTGCTCGTGAAAATCCGGCTTTTGCCTCAGAGCATCGATAAGTGCGGCGACCCGCACCTTCATTTTCTCCCGGCCGAGTGCATAGGCGTGCCCAACCTCTCCTGTGGGCAGCTTGACGGTGGCGCGTGTGACGGTGGCTTCGCCGAAATTGAACGGCGCCCCGCCCCCTCCCATGCGCCCGCGCACAGTCACGAGCCCGGTTTCCGGGCCGCGAAGCGTCTTGGCGTCCTCGGGAAGCCCGGCTTCTTTCCAAAGCGCAAGCAGCTCAGATCCGCCGGCCATTGCCAATATTGCCATGGCTTCGCGGCGTTGCTCGGTAAGGGCTTGTCGTTCCTGTCGTGAGACCATGATGGATCCAATCTTGTCATCACTAAATTTGTCTATTGTTCTAGACAATCAAACATATTATGACTCCTGCCTATCGAGTGTCCATGACGTGTTGATGACAATGCGGGCGAAGCAGGTAGAAAAGCGGTGCAGATGGCCGAAGCGATAATCGAACGACGCAGCGGTGTCGCACTCTGGCGGCAGATTGCCGACCGTATGCGGCGCGAGATCAGCCAAGGGACGCTTGGCAGCGAGGGGCGTATGCCCCCCGAGATGGCTTTGGCCGAACGCTTTGGTGTCAATCGGCACACGGTGCGCACCGCCATTGCAGCTCTGGTGCAGGAGGGCGTTCTAAGAGCCGAGCAGGGGCGAGGCACCTTCGTGGAGGGGCGAAAGCGGCTTGCCTATCCCATCCGCAATCGAACGCGCTTCTCCGAGGGATTGGCCGGCCAGTCGCGCGGGCTGGCGGCCGACCTGCTCGATCATGCGGTGGAAGCGGCACCGATTGATGTCGCGCGCGCTTTGAAGCTTGCTCCTGGCTCGCCCGTTATCCGGCTTGAAACACGCTCGCATGCTGACGGGCGGCCGGTCTCCCGGGCCAGAAGCTGGTTTGATGCGCACCGGTTTTCCGGCATGGCGGAGGCATTTGAGGGCACGCGCTCGATCACCGCGTCGTTCAGGAAACTGGGGCTTGCCGATTATCTTCGTCAGAGCACGACCGTGACGGCGCGGCACGCCGACACCGGTGACCTGAAGGACCTGAAGCTCTCGCCCGGTGCAATCGTCCTCGTCACCATCGCCATCAATGTCGATACCGAGGGCTCTCCCGTGCAGTATTCCGAGACCCGTTTCGCCGCCGACCGGATTGAATTGCACATCCCTGCAGCGGGGACAGAGGCTGGCGGCTGATACCTCGTTTCACCTGACGCTCACCGTGAAGTGACCGTAGCGCGAGATGGTTTGCGTTGATTTGCAAAGACCCCACGTGCTCTATCGTCAAGATTTCAATTCTGGGCGAGTCAGGGGATTTGCGTGAGGTCACTTGTTTTTTCGACGGCCATTCTGGCGCTCGGTGCCATTTCAGCAAGCGCTGGTCAGGGCGACCCCAGTCCTGACGACTGGGCTTCCGTTCTCGCAGATGCACGCGGCGAAACAGTCTATTTCAACGCCTGGGGAGGGTCGCAGAACATCAATGCCTATATCGAGTGGGCCGGTGCGGAACTGAAGGAACGCTACGGCGTCACGCTCAAACACGTGAAGCTTGAGGACACCGCAAGCGCGGTGGCCACCGTGGTGGCGGAAAAAGCCGCCGGGCGCGATGAGAGTGGGACGGTCGATCTCATCTGGATCAATGGCGAGAATTTCGCCGCCATGAAACGGCAGGGGCTGATCCTGTCTCCTGGCTGGGCGGAGAAGCTGCCCAACTGGGCCTTTGTCGATGTCGAAAACAAGCCGACCATCCGCACCGACTTCACCGTTCCTGTCGAGGGACTGGAAAGCCCGTGGGGCATGGCGAAGCTCGTCTTTTTCTATGATTCAGCCCGCGTCGAGGTGAGCGACCTGCCGCAGGACGCGGACAGTCTGTTGAAATGGGCAAAGGAAAATCCGGGACGTTTTTCCTACCCGCAGCCGCCGGACTTCGTTGGCACTTCGTTTTTGAAACAGGTGCTTGCCGAAACTGTCGAAAATCCCGAAATGCTCCAGAAGCCGGTCGATGAAGAAACATTCGACCAGGTGACCAGTTCTCTGTTCGACTATCTGGACGAGCTCAACCCTGTCATGTGGCGTTCAGGCCGTGCCTATCCACAGAATTACCCGGCGATGAAGCAGCTTCTCGCCGATTCCGAACTCGACATCATTTTCGCTTTCAACCCGGCTGAAGCTTCAAACGCCATCGCCAACGGCGAACTGCCGGACACGGTGCGCTCCTTTACCTTTCCCGGCGGTACGCTTTCCAACACGCATTTTCTGACCATTCCTTACAATGCGCCGGCCAAGGCAGGTGCGCTGGTCACAGCCAATTTCCTGTTGTCACCACATGCCCAGGCCCGCAAGCAGGACCCCGCTGTCTGGGGTGATCCGACGGTGCTGGCAATCCACAAGCTGCCACCGGAAGACCGTGCCCGCTTCGATGCCATCGATCTCGGTGTTGCGACATTGCGGCCTGAAGAACTTGGCCCGGCGCTGGATGAGCCACACCCAAGCTGGATGGAGCGCATCGAAACCGAGTGGAAGCGCCGCTATGGAGTTGGCAATTAGCCTGTTCGCTGCGCGGGTGCCACGGTCGCAGCTGAGGTCCTGGGGCCCATGCTGATGCACCTCGGTCCCATTCTCGCCATAGGGCTCCTGACGGTTCCGGTGGTGTTCGGCCTGGCCGGTACGTTGCTGCCGGCCTTCGGCTATCTGCCTGCCCTGGGCGGAACGTCGTTTGATCTCGAGCCGTTTCGAAGGTTGTTCGCAGAGCCTGCCATCCTCATGTCGGCGCTTATGAGCCTTGCGACCGGGCTCGTCACAGCCGCGTTTTCACTTGTGACCGTGATGCTTTTCACGGCCGCATGGGGCGGCACACGCATGTTTGCGCGCATACAGCATCTCTTGTCACCGCTCCTGTCCGTGCCGCACGCGGCCACCGCATTCGCGCTGGCTTTCCTCATCGCGCCGTCCGGCTTGATCGCGCGCGTTCTCTCGCCGGAGCTGACCGGTTGGGAGCGTCCACCCGACCTCCTGATCGTGCACGACCCGCTTGGTCTTTCCATGATGGCAGGACTGATCGTGAAAGAAATTCCGTTCCTGCTGCTCGTCACGTTGGCAGCACTGCCGCAGGTCAAGCCGAAGCGCATGCGGGCTTTGATCGCATCAATGGGATACGGACGCATCTCCGGCTTCGCCTTCGGCCTATGGCCCTCCATCTATCGGCAGATACGTCTCCCCGTCTTCGCCGTCATAGCATTCGCCACATCGGTGGTGGATGTCGCCGCCATTTTGGGCCCCACAACACCGGCGCCGCTCGCGGTGCGGCTCGTCACCTGGATGAACGACCCGGACCTCTCCATGCGTTTTCTGGCCTCGGCAGGCGCCATTCTGCAACTGGGCGTCACGGCGTTGGCAATCGCCATCTGGATCGGCGTGGAGAAACTTGGCGCGCTCCTGCGCGAGCGTCTTGCCTGTGCCGGGTGCCGGTTTCGACGCGATAGAGCTCTGCGGCTCGGCGCGCTGGCCGTGATGCTCGCTTCGGCGGGAGCGATCTTTTCCGGCATCGCGGCGCTCGCGCTTTGGTCTGTTGCTGGGCTATGGCAGTACCCGGACGTTCTGCCGGCGCGGTTCGAACTGCGCAACTGGATGCGCGTCTTGCCCAATCTCATGGAGCCGTTGGCGACCACGCTGTCGGTTGCGCTCGTTTCCACGATGATCGCCATGGTGATTGCCATACTTTGCTTCGCACGAGAGGACCAGATCGCAAGACCGCCGGGGCGGGGGGCACTCACCGTGCTCTATCTGCCGCTGCTCGTACCGCAGGTGGCCTTTCTGTTCGGGCTTCAACTGCTTTTCATTCTCGCAGGTATCGAGGCCACGTGGACCGCACTTGTCTTCGCGCATCTCGTCTTTGTTCTGCCCTATGCCTGGTTGAGTTTGAGAGACCCGTGGCGGGCCTTCGATCGCCGCTATGATCAGATCGCGGCGGGGCTCGGCAAGGGGCCGATGCGGCGGTTCTTTCAGATCCGCCTGCCGATGCTGGCGCGGCCATTGCTCGCGGTCGCCGCAATTGGGTTCTCCGTCTCTGTCGGGCTTTATCTGCCCACCGTTCTGGTGGGAGCGGGCCGACTGACAACCATAACCACCGAGGCGGTGGCGCTCGCTTCGGGCGGCAATCGTCGTGTGATCGGTGTCTATGCCTTCATGCAGATGGTGTTGCCGGCCGCAGGCTTTGCCGTTGCCACGATCGTGCCGGCGCTGATATTCCGCCGGTATCGCGACATGCATGTTTGAACGGAAATGGAATTGGCGGAACCAGGGCTCTTCATCGATGGGGTAACGATTACGCTGGAAGGTCGAGAGATCGTCTCGCTTACCAGGAAGGTCGCGCCCGGAAGCGTGTTGACCGTAATGGGGCCTTCGGGTGTGGGGAAGTCCACCCTGCTCGCCTATATTGGCGGGTTTCTCGATCCGGTTTTTTCGGCGCGCGGCAGGGTTTTTGTCAATGGAACCGAGGTAACGGGGCTCAAACCCGAGGACCGGCATATGGGCGTGCTATTTCAGGACCCGCTTTTGTTTCCGCATATGAGCGTCGGTGCCAATCTGATGTTCGCGCTGCCCGAAACGCTGCGCGGGCGAGAGGCGCGGGCTAAGCGTGTCGCTCAGGCGCTTGAGGGCGTGGGCCTTGCGGGGCTTGAGGCGCGAGACCCGGCAACGCTCTCCGGTGGTCAGAAGGCGCGTGTGGCGCTGGCACGCGTGCTCGCCTCCGCACCCCGCGCCCTGCTTCTGGACGAGCCCTTTTCCAAGCTCGATGCGGACCTGCGCGCGCAGACCCGTGAACTCGTCTTTTCCAAAGCACGCGAAAGCGGATTGCCGGTGCTTCTGGTGACGCATGACGCGGCGGATGCGGAGGCGGCTGGTGGCGACATCGTGCGGATCGGCGCCTGATGGAGAGACTTGAACTTCCCGACCTGCCGGTAACGGAAGTGCTGCCGGCGCTGAGCGCGGCGCTGGAGACGCAGGGCAAGGCGGTGCTGGTTGCACCGCCGGGAGCAGGTAAGACGACGCTTGCGCCATTGGCGCTTCTGGAGGCTGAATGGGCATCTGCTGGGCGCATCGTGCTTCTGGAGCCGCGCCGGCTTGCCGCGCGGGCGGCTGCCCGGCGCATGGCGGCGATCCTTGGCGAGGAGCCGGGCCAGACCGTCGGCTACGCCATGCGCATGGAGCGGAAGGTCTCCGCCAGAACGCGCATTCTCGTGGTGACCGAAGGCGTTCTCGCGCGCATGATCGTCGATGATCCGGAGCTTTCCGGCATCGCGGCGGTGCTGTTTGACGAGTTCCACGAGCGCTCGCTCGATGGTGATTTCGCGCTGGCACTGGCGCTTGATGCGCAAGCAGCACTGCGGCCGGACCTGCGGCTTCTGGTCATGTCTGCCACGCTCGATGGCGCGCGGGTGGCGGCGCTTCTCGGCGATGCGCCGGTGATCGAGAGCAAGGGACGCAGCTTTCCGGTTGAACTTCGCTACGCGGAACGGCCCGCTGGCGAGGCCATCGAGGACACCATGGCGCGGGCGGTGCGCACGGTTCTGGCGGAGGAGGAGGGCAGTGTGCTCGCCTTCCTTCCCGGTCAGCGTGAGATCGAGCGAACGGCGGAGCGCCTTGCCGGACGGTTGCCCGCCGATGTGGACATCACACCGCTTTATGGCGGTCTCGACGGGCGCGCCCAGGATGATGCCATCAGGCCCGCCGCCCAAGGTCGGCGTAAGGTGGTTCTGGCCACGGCCATTGCTGAAACCTCGGTGACCATTGACGGCGTGCGGGTGGTGATCGACAGCGGCCTTTCGCGCCTGCCGAAATTCGAGCCTTCAACGGGTCTGACGCGGCTTGAAACGGTGCGCGTGTCGCGCGCTTCCGCCGATCAGCGGGCGGGCCGCGCGGGGCGCACCGCGCCGGGCATCGCGCTTCGTCTCTGGCGCGCCGAACAGACAGCGGCATTGCCCGCCTTCACGCCGCCGGAAATTCTGGAGGCGGATCTGTCGGGCCTGTTGCTCGATTGCGCCGCCTTCGGCGTCAGCGACCCGGCGTCGCTTTCCTTTCTCGATGCCCCGCCGGCCCCCGCGCTTGCCGAAGCGCGCAGCCTTTTGCAGCGGCTCGGAGCATTGGACACGAGCGCTCGTCTCACACCGTCGGGCGAGGCCATGCGCCAACTCGCACTCCCGGTGCGGCTGGCGCATATGGTGGCGCGTGCGGCTGAAGATGGTCATGCGCTTGCCGCAGCGGAACTCGCAGTTCTACTCTCCGAGCGCGGGCTGGGTGGTCGTTCCACCGATCTGGATGAACGGTTGCAGCGCTTCCGCCGGGAAAAGGGCGCGAGAGCGGAACAGGCGCGCGGGTTGGCCGCGCGGCTCGCCAGGACCGCAGGTGGCGCGCGCTCCAGCAGTGCCGTCTCTGCGGGCCCCCTGCTCATCCATGCCTGGCCGGACCGCGTTGCCAGGGCACGCGGCGCGCATGGGCATTTCGTGATGGTCAATGGGCGCGGCGGCGTGGTGGCACCGGACGAGCGGCTTGCCGGTGCTGACTATCTCGTGGTGGCTGATCTCCAGGGGCGAGCCCAGAACGCGCGCATTGCCCAGGCCGCCGCCATCGGGGAAGACGAGATCATTGCCGCGCTTGGGGATCAGGTCGAGGAAATCATGGAGACGCGCTTCGACCGGGCCTCGGGATCATTGCGGCAGCGACGCGTCCGCCGTCTGGGTGCGCTGATTTTCGCCGAGCAGGCGCTGCCATTGCCATCAGGCCCCGAGGCCGACCGTGCCATGGTCGAGGCTGTCAGGGCGAACGGCCTTTCGCTTCTGCCTTGGGACAGGGAGGCAAACGCCCTGCGATCCAAGCTTGCGTGGCTCCACACCGCGAAAGGCGCCCCTTGGCCGGACATGTCGGATGAAGCCCTTCTTGAACGGCTTGACGATTGGCTTCTCCCTTTTCTCACGGGAGAAGCGTCGCTTTCAAAGCTGGCGTCTCACAGCTTGCGCGAGGGATTGACCGCGCTGGTGCCGCACGCGTTCCAAAGACGCATCAGCCAGATGGCGCCCAGCCATTACGATGCGCCTTCGGGCAGCCGCGTACCCATCCGATATGAGGCGGAAGGGCCGGTGCTGGCGATCCGCGTGCAGGAGCTTTTCGGCCTGAAAGAACATCCAACAGTCGCCGATGGCATCCCGCTGAAGCTCGAGCTTCTGTCGCCTGCCCATAGGCCGATCCAGACCACGCGCGACCTGCCTGGTTTCTGGGCTGGCTCGTGGTCGGATGTACGCGCCGACATGCGCGGGCGCTATCCGAAGCATGTTTGGCCGGAAGATCCGGCGAATGCAGCCGCGACACATCGCGCCAAACCGCGTAAAAAATAACGCTTGGAGTGCGGGCGGACTTCCCCCATAACCCCGCCATGCTTGAGGATATCAGGGCCCACGATCCGAGCCACGGCCTGCGGCTCAACACGTTGATCAAACTGCGCTGGCTGGCCATCATTGGCCAGAGTGCAGCAGTGATCGTCGTCGCCTTCGGGCTCGATTTTCCGCTGCCGGTCGGCCTTTGTTTCGCGCTGATCGCGGCTTCCGCATGGCTCAATGTGCATCTGGCCATTCGCTATTCGGTGGCACACAGGCTGGCGCCTCTGGCAGCGCTCGGCATTCTCACCTTCGATGCTTTCCAGCTTGCCGGTCTGCTGTACATGACGGGCGGCCTCACAAACCCGTTCTCGCTTCTTATGACAGTGCCTGTCGTGATCTCGGCGACATCGCTGCCGCTGCGATGGACCGCGCTTCTCGGCTCTCTGGTGGTGGCCCTGACCACAGCGCTCGCCGTCTTCCATCGGCCGCTTCCGTGGTTTCCTGGCACAGAACTGGTGATGCCTCTCGTCTATATCATCGGCGTCTGGATTGCCGTGGTGTCGAGCATCGCCTTCACCGGGGTCTATGCCTATCGGGTGGCGAAGGAAGCCCGGCTTCTGGCCAATGCGCTTGCCGCTACAGAACTGGTGCTGCAGCGCGAACAGCACATCTCTGCACTGGATGGTCTGGCGGCGGCCGCTGCCCACGAGCTCGGCACTCCGCTGGCCACCATCGCCCTTGTGGCGCGTGAGATGGAGCGTGCTCTCGGTAAGGACGAGCGCTTTAGCGAAGATGTTACCCTGCTGCGCACGCAGAGCGAACGATGCCGTGAGATTCTGCGCCAGCTGACCAGCCTGTCGTCGGAAGGCGAGGCCCATATGGCGCGCCAGCCCTTTACGTCGCTGATCGAGGAAACAGCCGCCCCACACCGTGATTTCGGCATCGAAATCCGCTTGGAGCCCGGCGCGACGGAAGGGCCGGAGCCGGTGGGACGACGCAACCCGGGCGTCATCTACGGGTTGGGCAATCTGGTGGAAAACGCGGTGGATTTCGCGCGGGAAAGCGTCACCATCCGCTGGCACTGGGACGCAGACACTGTCGGGCTTCTTGTGGTCGATGACGGCCACGGCTTCCCCGCTGAAATCCTGGATCGGATCGGTGAGCCCTATATGTCGAAGCGCTCGTCCGATGGCAGCAGTGGTGGCGGGTTGGGGCTGGGGCTTTTCATCGCCAAGACTCTCCTTGAGCGTTCCGGCGCCCAGATCCGCTTCGGCAATCTCGCCGAAAAGGGCAAGGGTGCATTTGCAGAAGTCATCTGGCCGCGCTCGATCTTCGTCGTGCCGGAGGACAATCTGGATTCAGGCGAAAAGAGTCCTAAATTGGAAAGCTGACAGATTTCGGTTAGAAACATTCCAGGAAAATTAATGTGCTGAACGTGCTGGATATGACAAGCAACACCGTGGAAGACCCGGAAGCGGCCCTGGGTGAAGACCGCTCCCTTCTCATCGTTGACGATGACAAACCGTTTTTGACGCGTTTGGCGCGGGCGATGGAGAGCCGTGGCTTCACGGTAGAAACGGCTGAAAGCGTGGAAGAAGCCATCGCGCGCGCCAAGGCGGCCCCGCCCGCTTTCGCCGTTGTCGACATGCGGCTTGCCGATGGCAATGGTCTGGACGTGGTCGCCACCATCCGGGAAAAGCGCAAGGATTCCCGTACGATCATCCTTACAGGCTATGGCAATATCGCGACTGCCGTCACTGCGGTAAAGCTCGGCGCGGTCGACTATCTGGCAAAGCCGGCTGATGCAGACGACATTTACGCGGCGCTCACCCGGCAAGCCGGTGAAAAGGTGGCGCCCCCGGAGAATCCCATGTCCGCCGACCGGGTGCGCTGGGAGCACATCCAGCGGGTCTACGAAATGTGCGATCGTAATGTTTCGGAAACGGCGCGCAGGTTGAACATGCACCGGCGCACCTTGCAGCGTATTCTTGCCAAGCGCGCGCCACGCTAGGGCTTCTCGGGCAGATACTGATGCCGGAACCGAGCTGAGCCCGGGATATTGCCTCCAGTAGGCAAGCATGGGTTTATGGACAAGTTCCAGAACCAGCGGTAAAACAAGAAACAGGTATTTTTTCCTGTTTCCAAGGTCCCGGAAGGATGGGTAGCGTGCTTTCGCACGACAAGGTTTGGGCAGCCATAGACGCACTGGCTGTGCGTCACTCGCTTTCCGCCTCCGGCCTGGCCCGGAAGGCAGGTCTGGATTCGACTGCCTTCAACAAATCCAAGCGGCTTTCGGCGGATGGCCGCCCGCGCTGGCCTTCGACAGAATCCCTGTCGAAGATCATGGAGGCGACCGGCACCACGATCTGGGAATTCGTCGCGCTGTTACAGCACGAGGGCAAACCATCCGAGCCCTATGAACAGCCTTCGTCCAGCGTTCCCCTGATTGGCTTTGCACAGGCCGGAGCAGGCGGGTTTTTCGACGATGCGGGTTTTCCGTTGGGAGAAGGTTGGGAGCATGTCGATTTGCCTGGGCCGGCACATGAGGGAGCCTACGCGCTCCAGGTGCAGGGCGAATCCATGATGCCGTTGTATCGCGACGGCGATACGCTGATCGTGGACCCGACCGCGCGCCTGCGCCGTGGCGATCGCGTGGTGGTCAAGACTGCCGATGGCGAGGTGATGGCAAAGGTTCTTTTGCGTCAGACGAACCGGCAGGTGGAACTGCTTTCGCTCAATCCGGATCATCCCAATCGCGTTCTGGAAAAATCGCAGATGGAATGGATGGCACGCATCATCTGGGCAAGTCAGTGATGCGCGCGCCGGTGCGTCGCCGCATTCGGCTTATGGTCGCCGCCGTGATGCTTGCGTCCCTGGGGCTTGGTTCCGCAGCAGCTCAGGACTCGCGGCAGCCGCGTATCATCGCGCCCGAACTCGTGGCCCCACCCCCAATCGATGCTACCGGATTGAAGCGTGCGGAGCCGCGCACACCCTTGAGTGAGCTGGGAGCGCCCGCACCTGAACCAAAGCCTCAGGACACGCTTTACTATCGGCCGATCGCAATCGCCGCGGGAATGTTTGAATCCGAGGGACACACCATCACCGTTGCCGGCATCCGCGTCATCGCTCCCGATCAAGTCTGTGATGCAACGGATGGCGGTGCTTGGCCCTGTGGCAAGCGTGCCCGTACGGCGTTTCGGTACTGGTTGCGCGGGCGCGCAGTGGAGTGCCACATTGGGGAGAATGCAGAAGAGGCCGCCGCTGGGGAAGAAAGCGAGAGGCCGATGCGCTGTTCGCTTGCAGGCTATGATGTCGGAACGTGGCTGGTGGAAAACGGCTGGGCGCTGTCCCAGGCGGAAGGCCCATACGCAGAAGAGGAAAAGGCGGCCCGCGATGCCGGCAAGGGCATCTTCAGCGGCGGGCCGTCTGGTTCCTGATCTGGCGCTGCGGACGACTTCGCCTACAGCTCGCCGTCCAGCGCTGCAGTGATCAGGGCACGCGTTTCCGCGATCCCGTAAAGTGCTGCGAAGGAGCCGAAGCGCGGGCCTCGTTCCTGACCCAAAAGGACCTGGTAGAGCATCTGGAAGAAAGCAACCGAAACACCGGGGCCCCCATTCGGACTCTTGCGCTTGTGGTCCTGATAGCGCTCGATGCCGCGGGCCACATCCAGTATGGCGTTCTGGATCGCTTCGCCGTCGGCATCCGAGGGCAGGGCGGCAAGGGCATCGTTGATCCCGGCCAGTGCTTCTCGTTCGACCTCATCAGGCGCACGGAATGCCTTGGATGGCTTTACGAAATCCTCGAAATAGCGCAGCGCGTAGCCGGTAAGGCGGTCGAGCTCGGGATGTGTCTGCGGTGTGACACCGGGCGCATAGCGAGAGATGAAGCCCCAAAGAACATCCGTATTCTGCGCGTTGGATGCGCTGACGAGATTGAGCAGCAGCGCAAATGGAACAGGGAGTTCTGTGGCCGGCGGATTGCCGTCATGAATGTGCCAGACGGGATTGCCGAGCCGGTTCTTCCAGTCCTGACGGTCATAGGCTGACAGGAAGGTGTAATACTCGTCCACCGCGCGCGGGATCACGTCGAAATAGAGCTTCTTGGCCGCCTTCGGCTTCTGGAACATGTAGAGCGAAAGGCTCTCGGTCGGCGCATAGGAAAGCCATTCGTCGATGGTCAGACCATTGCCCTTGGATTTGGAGATCTTCTGACCGTTCTCGTCCAGGAACAGTTCGTAGTTGAAGCCTTCCGGCGGCGCCTTGCCCAGTGCCGTGCAGATCTGCGCCGCCAGCTTGACGCTGTCGATCAGGTCCTTGCCGGACATTTCATAGTCTACGCCCAGGGCCGCCCAGCGCATCGCCCAGTCGGGCTTCCACTGCAGCTTGCAATGGCCACCGGTCACGGGCGTTTCGAAGAGTTCGCCGCTCTCGGGGTCGCGCCAGACAATGCTGCCTGCATCGACCTTTCGCTCCTCAAGTGGAACCTGCATCACCACGCCCGTCTTCGGATGGATCGGCAGGAAGGGCGAATAGGTCTGCGCCCGTTCCTCGCGCAGCGAAGGCAGCATGATGTCCATCACCGCGTCGTAGCGCTCGAGCATGGTGAGGAGCATTTCGTCAAAACGCCCCGAAGCGTAATACTCGGTCGAGGATGCAAACTCGTAGTCGAAGCCAAACTGATCGAGGAAAGCGCGCAGCCGCGCATTGTTGGCGGCACCGAAGGATGGATATTCGTTCGAAAACGGATCCGGCACCTGAGTCAGTGGCTTGCCCAGGTGGGAGCGCAGCATTTCCTTGTTGGGCACGTTGTCCGGGACCTTGCGCAGCCCGTCCATGTCGTCGGAAAAGCACAAGATCTTGGTCTTGACCTTGCCCTCGGTAAGCACGCGAAACGCGTGCCGCACCATGGAGGTGCGGGCCACTTCGCCGAACGTGCCGATATGCGGCAGGCCCGAAGGGCCGTAGCCGGTTTCAAACAGGACGGTTTCAGGGAAGGTGCCGCCCTCGTAGCGTTTGACGATTTTGCGCGCCTCTTCGAAGGGCCATGCTTTGCTCTCGGCTGCGGCCTCCATCACTTCAGGCGTCAATTCAAGCGCGTCTTGGCTTGCCGTCGTCATGTCGCTTTCCAGGGTTCGGGTTTCATCAAAAGCAATGCCTGTAAGGCGGCTCAGGCGGTGCGTCAATCGAAGCGGCGATTTTTCATTGCGACATGACGCCCGGCTACCTACCTTCAGGCTCCATTGTTTTGCCAGCGGAGATTGATATGGCCGAGCCGACCGCCCAGGAAGCCCTGATCTATTTGATGGTTGTCATGTCGGCCGCTGACCGAGACATGACCGATGCGGAGCTGGCGATTATTGGAGACACGATTCGCTCCTGGCCGGTATTCAGGGATTTTGATGACAACCGCATTATCGAAGTGGCGCGCCAGTGTCAGCAGATACTTCAGGAAGACAGCGGGCTCGAGCGTATCCTGAATGCGGTTCGCGACACCGTGCCGGCGAAACTGCACGACACGGCTTATGCGCTGGCGGTCGAGGTCGCGGCTGCCGACATGCATGTGGAGCCAGAAGAAAAGCGCATGCTCCACATCGTGCGCAGCCGGCTGCATCTGGAGCCGCTCGTGGCCGCCGCCATCGAACGAACGGTTCAGGCCCGCAAACGGGTACTTGCCTGACGTGATGCCCACTCAAGCGCATGTGACTGGCGTTTGATCGGCATTGCGGAATAATGGCGCCATGACTTCGTTTCTGTTCTCCGAAGCAGCAATCCGTCTTTTCGCTTTCATCGGCATATTCGCGGCCATGGGGCTTTACGAGTTGTGTTCGCCACGTCTGGAACGGCCGGAAATGACAGGCGCGCTGAAATCGCGCCGGTGGTTTGCCAACCTCTCCATGGTTCTCATCTCTTCGGTGGTGCTAAGGGTGGTTTTCCCGGCGGCAGCCGTGGGCGCTGCGCTTTGGGCGGAAACCCGCGGCATGGGGCTCTTCCACCGCATTGTGGCCATCGATCCGCTTCTCGCGGGACTGATCTCGTTTGTCGTGCTGGATTTTGCGGTCTGGCTCGAACATGTGGCAAGTCACAAAATTCCTGTTTTGTGGCGTATTCACCGTATGCATCATGCCGACAATGGTTTTGACGTGACCACAGGACTGCGTTTCCATCCGCTCGAAATCCTTCTGTCGATGGTATGGAAGGCGATCATTGTGGTTCTTCTTGGCGCGCCGGCTCTCTCCGTTCTGTT
The DNA here is from genome assembly GCF_057196525.1 of Nitratireductor sp. ATLC21. Classification (NCBI taxonomy): domain Bacteria; kingdom Pseudomonadati; phylum Pseudomonadota; class Alphaproteobacteria; order Hyphomicrobiales; family Phyllobacteriaceae; genus Nitratireductor; species Nitratireductor sp. ATLC21. The sequence goes on from NZ_JBXUOU010000002.1 coordinate 319,668, forward strand.
GTTCGAAATCGTCCTGAATGGCATGTCGATGTTCAACCACTCGAACGTGAAGCTTCCGCTCAGGCTTGATCGCGTTGTCCGGAGGTTTGTGGTGACCCCGGATATGCATCGGGTCCATCATTCTACGATAAGGCAGGAGACGGATTCCAATTACGGTTTCAATTTCCCGTTTTGGGACCGCTTGTTTGGCACCTACATCGCCCAACCGAAGCTGGGCCATGAAGGCATGGATATCGGGCTTTCCGCCTATCGTGGTGCCTTTACCGCGACCCTTGTCTGGATGCTTGCGCTGCCATTCCGCTCATTGGGTCGGGGTCAGTAGAAACCAACAGGAAAATAGCGCAGATAGATATCGGTGAAACGACCGCTCGCATTGATGCTGTGGAGGGCGAAATCGATGGCTTGCGCAAGTTGAGGCATATCGCGTGGTACGGCGATCGCCAGACCCTGCCCCAAATATTCGGGCGCGAGATACGGTCCACCCGCAAAAGTGCAGCAATTTTCGGAATCCTGGCCCGCGAGCCAGAAACTCAGTTTTACCCCATCGCCGAAGACGGCATCGATACGGCCCGATTTCAAATCGTCGAACAGCCAGTCGGTCCGGCTGTAAACGACACTCTGCGCTTCTGGAAAAAGATCGCGCAACAGCATTTCGTGAGCGCTGGCGCCGAGGACACCAACCCGTTTGCCGGCGATGGCCGTGTGAAGCGGTTCAGTCAGTTTCTCTCCGCGTCGCGTGACAAGCCGTGCAGGAAAGCGCAGATAAGGGCGTGAAAACAGGTAGCGCTCTCGATTTTCGGCTGTGATCGCCATCCCCGCGATAATCGCTTCGCCCTGTCTGTTCTCGAGGGCTGTATCGAGCTCATCCCAGGGTAGAGCCTGGACCTGGCAACGCTCCATGATCTCAAGCTCGGCGCAAATCTCCCGCGCGAGATCGACATGAAGCCCGCTGAGTCGGTTTTCAGCGTCCAGATAATTGAAGGGGAAAAAATCGACTGTGGTCAGGAAGCGCAGTCTCGCCAAGGCAGAAAGGTCCGGCCTTGATTGCCGTTGCCTGGGCTCCCAAAAACCCGGAGGAGCGGCGTCCTCTGCTGAAGTGGTCTGCGTCGGATGCAAGAAGAATAAGGCAAGCGCGAGCTGAAGAACGAATAGTTTCATTTCCTTTACCGTATAGCCGGCAAATATGTTGAAAGTTTTTTGCGCGCAAAGTTTTGTGGGACGCTCTTTAACATCGTTATATTCTTCCTTCACAGCGGTATATAGTCGTCAAATGACGCGTGAAAATTCTGCGCGGGGGACGGTAAGACGGCGGGGACGAATACATATGTTCGATTTTGGAAGGACACGGGCCTTTGTTCAACAAATTCAGAAAGCCCGCAGCCCGTTGGCCATTTGCAATACACTCATCTCGTTTACGGAAAACTACGGTCTTCATGCTGTTTGCGCGGGCACACTTCCCGCGAAGGGGAGTACAGCTGGCGATCAGGTCGGGCATATCGTGCTCAGCAGTTGGCCGGCGGAATGGATCGACCGCTATGTTTCGTGCAACTACATTTTTCATGATCCGATCGTAGACCATGCGCGTCAAAGCGGAAATGCCATTTTGTGGCGTGATATTCTGAAGAAGCACGATGCCTCTCGCAAAACCTCTAAATTCTTGAGCGAGGCGCGGGAGTTCAAGCTTGCTGATGGCATCGCCATGTCATTCACCACGCTGGAGGGAACGCAGGTCGTCATGTCCTTTGGCGGCGAGCAGGTGGAGCTGTCGCCGAGTGAGATGCAGATGCTCTCATTCGCCTCTTCCTACGCGATCGGCCACGCGCTGAGTTTACGTGGCAAGGATCGTTTCGCCGAACTGGAAAGGTTGGAGAAAGAGTGCCTGCAATTGGCGATCCGTGGCCGATCAGTCACGGAAATTGCCGAGCGGCTCGGCGTGACAGAAGATGAGGTGAGCGACAAGATCCGGCGTGCGAGGCAGAAGATCGGACCTGGACATGCACTGTATCGGCAAGGGGGAGCGCCGCGCCTGACGCCGCGCGAGAAGGAATGCCTTCAATGGGCGGCATTTGGAAAATCCGAATGGGAGGTCTCTCAGATACTTGGCATCTCAGAGCATACGGCGGAAAAGCATCTGCTCAATGCCAAGACGAAACTTGGCGCTTCAAATCGAGTTCATGCAGTTGCGGAGGCTATACGATGCGGCGTTCTGGATTGAAGTCCACTTCCAGGTGATGCCCCTTCTTGAAATATTCTTACTTAAGTTGCGAAAGTGAAGGTATTGTGTTGTTATAGTTGAAATCTAGCGGGGAGTTGGGGGTTATGGGGCGTAATTTCCTACTGGTGCTTGAGATGTCGTATGGCAGCTTCCGGAATGGTGCGCGAGCTGCAGTCGGCAGAACAGATTTTAGCGAAAACAGCGCTTTGAACCACAGGTCGGTCGTTTGATGGGATGATCGGTCATGGATCATCTCTCCGCAGGCCGGACGACTCCAAATAATGCCAAGGGCGCAAGCGAAGGGGATGAGTTAGCCAGCGTCGCAGCGCCGTCTGCTGTTACGGACTGGCTTCCGATCCTGAAAATCCTCTCAATCGATGAAGAAGAGGCCTACCGGGTGGAAGCGCGGGCCAAAATGGCCGGTGTGTGTTTCCAGACGGAACTCTTGTCGTCCGGGCTTGTGTCCGAGCGGACTTTGTTCATGGCGCTTGCTCAACATCTCGGACTTGCCTTTGTGCAACGCGTGGATCCCAATGCGCTTGTCATGCGTGAGAAACAGGGCCTCGCCGCGCTCGGGCGACGCGGAGGGGCACGTGTGAGCCTCATTGTCGACGAACGTGGACTGTCTGTAGTGCTTATTGCTCCGGACAAGCTGAACATTCCGGCCTTGAGATCGTTTGTACAGCGATATCCCCGCGCTTCGACACGCATCCGGGTGGTTCAACCCACCGTATTGAGAGACGCTATTTCAACGCGGTCGCAAAAAGCGCTTATGCGCATTGCTACGGAAGAACTGTTTTCCATTGCGCCGGACATGTCGGCGCGCTTTGTCGCCAATGCCTGGCAGGGTGCGGTGCTGGGCGCGGCACTTGTTTCTTTGGTCTTCGCTGCCTTTTATGCGCCTTGGCCAACGCTTCTGGTGTTGCATGGTCTGTTTTCACTGGCGTTTTTCTCGTGCGTTCTCCTGAGAGTTGTCATCCGTCTTGGCGGGCGCACACGTGCCGAAGCGTCTTTCGCAACCGTCCGCCCGGCGGAAATGCCCGTCTATTCGGTTCTGATCGCCCTCTACAAGGAAGCAGAGATCATCCCCGATCTGCTGATCGCTCTCGGCAAAATTGTCTGGCCACGCGCAAAGCTTGAGATCAAGCTGGTCTGTGAACAGGATGACGGCGAGACACTGGCGGCACTCCGTGCTCAGGAACTGCGTCCCTATATCGAGGTGATAGAAGTGCCCGCGGGCGGCCCGCGCACAAAGCCGAAAGCCTTGTCCTACGCGCTTCCAATGACGTCGGGGACCTTCGTTGCCCTCTATGATGCCGAGGATCGCCCACACCCGTTCCAGCTTGTCGAAGCCTGGCATGCCTTTCGCAATTCCGACGAGCATCTTGCCTGTGTGCAGGCACCTCTAAGCATTTCCAATCGACGTGAAAGCTGGGTGTCATCGATGTTCGCGCTCGAATACGCAGCACTTTTTCGTGCCGTGCTGCCATGGCTGGCGCGACGCGGTTTCATGATGCCGTTGGGTGGCACGTCAAACCACTTCCGTCGATCAGCGCTTGAGGCTGCGGGCGGGTGGGATCCCTATAATGTGACGGAAGATGCGGATCTCGGTGCTCGCCTTTGTCGGTTCGGTTACCGGACGGACGTCATCTGGAATGCCACCCAGGAGGATGCGCCGACAGACATTCGCACCTGGCTGCCTCAACGCACCCGGTGGTTCAAGGGGTGGGTTCAGACCTGGCTTGTCCATATGCGCAATCCGTTCGCGACCCTTCGTGAACTCGGAATGCCCTCCTTTCTGGTCATGCAGGTGCTGTTTGCAGGCATGGTTCTGTCGGCGCTGGCCTATGGTGTGTTCTGGGCGACCACCATTGGGATCGGTGCCTACTGGATTTTCGGTGGCGTCTTCAGGCCTGCGGAAAGCCTGTTGTTGATCATCGATACCGCGAATGTCGTTTTAGGGCATGCGGCCTTCTTGATGCTGGGCTGGTCGACGCTTCATAAAACTGAAAGACCGGGCTTCTGGAAGCGCGTTTTATGGACGCCTGCTTACTGGTGCCTGATGTCGGTCGCCGCCCGGCGTTGTGTCTGGCAGCTCTACTGGAATCCTCACCACTGGGAGAAGACGCCACACAAAAGGCGCCATCAGGCGCCGGCGTCACTCCAGAAACCCAGGGCCTGATCCGATGATCAGCTGATCCTCTTGTCCTATGGCCTCAAGGTCACGACCGTCATAGGGGATGGCCAGGAGCATGCGGCGGATGACCGCCAGGCGTGCCCGCCGCTTGTCGTTGGCGCGCACGATGGTCCATGGCGCATGGGCGCTATGCGTACGCTCGAGCATGAGATCGCGCATACGGGTATAGTCGTCCCACTTTTTTATCCCGGCAACATCCATGGGCGAAAACTTCCAGTATTTGAGCCGGCTGTGCCGTCGGTCATGGAAGCGTCCAAGCTGCGTCTCCTGGCCGATATTCAGCCAGAATTTAAAGAAATGAATCCCGTCATTGACGATTGCGCGTTCGAAATCGGGCGTCTCATCCAGAAATTGCTCGTGTTGGGCGGGCGTGCAGAAGCCCATCACCGGCTCCACACCGCCCCGATTGTACCAGGACCGATCGAAGGTGACCAACTCTCCGCTGGTGGGAAAATGCGCAACATATCGCTGAAAATACCATTGGCCCCGCTCCGTTTCGCTGGGTTTGGGCAACGCAACATTGCGCGCGCTGCGAGGGTTGAGATAGGCGCGAATGCGCGAAATCGTGCCGCCCTTGCCCGCAGCGTCCCGCCCCTCAAACAGAGCCATGACACGGGCACCGCTTTTCTGCATCCAGGCCTGGAGCTTGACGAGTTCTACTTGAAGCGCCTCTAGCTGCTCCTCATAGATGTCCTTGTCGAGCTTTTCGTCATAAGGATATCCGCCGGCCGTCAGTTCCTTGTCCTTGATCCAGTCTGGCAGGTCCGGATCGTCTATGTCGAACTCCCGTTTCTTGCCGGACAGTGTCAGCTTGAAGGGTTCGATTTTTTCCAGGGCGGGGTTATCCAGAGGCTTGTTCATAAAATCGATCCTGAACCGTGGGAGTGTCCATGCTATTTGCAGCTTGATACAAGGTCCAGCGGCGAAGGCAAAGCGACAACAGGTCTGCATGACACGAACCCGGGAACGGCAGGCAGGCCCCCGTGGAAACAAAATTGGTTGGCGGCATGAGCGATGAAGAGCGGGAAGTAGGGCAGGGGAAGGTGTTGCGGCGTATCACGCAGAGCGGAACACCTTTCGCGCGGGCCCTCCAAGCTTTTGTGAAGCGCGATTCCCCCGAGGAGCGCGGCGAGAAACGTTTGACCGCGCGCGGCGACATTGACTCCCTGCCTGCAGTTTATCTGGCGGCGGCAGTGCTTGATCCGCTCTATATTTTCGACGCCGGTGGAAGCATTCTTTACTCCAACGAAGCCGCCGACCTGGCCTTTGGTCCTGTTGCAAAGAGTGTGTCGTTGCGGCTGAAATTCCGCGCGCCAGAGATGCATGAGCTGGTCAGCCGGGTCATATCGGGTGAGGAACAATCGACCGCGATCAACTACGCTGAGCGGGTGCCGGTGGAGCGGGCCTACCGTGTGGTGGCAAGCCGGATCGGAAATGACACCGGCCTGTATGTGCTGATGTTCAAGGATCAGAGTGAAGCGCGCCGGATCGATAGGATGCGGGCCGACTTCATCGCGAATGCGAGCCATGAGTTGCGCACGCCGCTCGCCTCTGTCGCAGGTTTCATCGAAACGCTGCGCGGCCCTGCCCGGGATGATCCTGCAGCACGGGATAATTTCCTGCAGATAATGCAGAACCAGACGCAGCGCATGGCTCGCCTGATTGATGATCTGCTTTCGCTTTCACGACTGGAAATGAAGCCCTACCAGAAGCCGAACGTTCAGCTCGACGTGGTGGCGCTGGTGAAGGGTGTGATCGAATCCATGCGCCATATTGCCAGCGAAAACGGGGTCGACATCGTCTCCGAGCTCGGTGACACGCCGCTGTTGGTGGCGGGCCATTCCGATGAACTGGTCCAGGTGTTTGAAAACCTGCTGGAGAACGCCTGCAAGTATGGCAGTTCAGGTGAGCGGATTGTCGTTTCGGCAGATCAGGCAAGCCCCATGGACGAAGTGCGGGTTACGGTTCAGGACTTCGGGCCGGGTATCCCCGAAGAACATATTCCTCGCATAACCGAGCGTTTTTATCGCGTTGATGTGGAAACCAGTCGCACGCAGAAGGGGACAGGCCTCGGTCTGTCCATCGTCAAGCATATATTGACGCGGCATGATGCGCGATTGTCAGTCAAATCAGGAGCCGGCAAAGGAGCGATGTTCATGGTGCACTTTCCACCGGTCCCACCCTCTCCTGTCGGTGTCGAGCGCGCTTGAGCGGCACTCATACAGGGTTCACGACTTTCATTTTCCCGCCATCACGATCACATAGTAGAGGTGGGAGACAACAAAGCCGGTTTGGCTGAAGAGGAACGATATCATGCAGAACCAGCACACCATGCGGTCCTTCGACGATGAGTTGAACTACCTGTCGGATCAGATCGCAGCGATGGGTGGATATGCTGAGCGCATGGTCGCGGAATCCGTCGCAGCGCTGGTGCAGTCGGATTCAGGTCTTGCCCGAAAGGTGGTGGAAGACGACGCATTTCTCGACGCCAAGGAACGGGAGATCGGCGAACGGGCTGTCATCATCATCGGCAAAAGGCAACCGGTTGCCGATGATCTGCGCGAGATTGTCGGCGCGATCCGCATCTCTTCGGATCTGGAGCGTATCGGTGACCTTGGCAAAAACATCGCAAAGCGTGTTGTTGCCGTCACGGAAGGCAAACAGCCGGTTCGCCTCTTCCGCGGATTGGAGGCGCTTGCCAGTCTGGCGCTCACCCAGCTGAAGGAAGTGCTCGATGTTTATGCGTCCCGATCGGTTGAGCGGATCGGGTTTGTTCGCGACCGGGACGAGGAAATCGATGCGATGTACACATCGCTCTTCCGGGAACTTCTGACCTACATGATGGAAGACCCGCGCAACATCACCGCCTGTACGCATCTTCTGTTCTGCGCCAAGAACATCGAGCGTATTGGAGATCATGCAACCAACATCGCCGAGACCGTGCACCACATCGTGACAGGGCGCCAGTTGCCTCTGGAGCGTCCCAAGGAAGACCAAAGCCACAGCGTCGTTGCGGAACCCGAGGCATAGGAATGTCTTGAAACCGGGAGTGCACTGAGGCGCACCCCCGGAGGGCACGGCGGAAGGCTGCGCTATGCGTTGGCGACAGCGATGGCTTCGATTTCGATCAACGCTTCGGGAGTGTAGAGAGCCTTCACCTCAATGATGCTGTCGGCGGGGTAGGGGGCGGAAAAGAACTCCCGCCGCAAAGTAACCACGTCGGCGAAATTCCCCATGTCGGTCACGAAAATGGTCACTTTGGCGATATTGCCAAACTCCAGGCCCCCACTCTTCAGCGCCCGTTCCAGGTTCTTGAAAGCTCGGCGCCCCTGGGCCAGAAATCCGCCTTCCACGATCTTGCCATTCTCGTCATAGCCAGCCTGCCCGGAAATGAAGACGAGATTGTCGGCCTGAATTCCTTGAGAAAGGAGATAGGGGGCATAGGGATCAGGCTCGGTGCGGATTTGCTTGAGGATCATAGCTGTTCTCCATTTAAGTTGGAGGTCAGCTATGACGCAGTTAATCCACTGTTACAAAAGGTGAATTCTCAGCATATAAATGAATTGTATTCATCCATAAGGAGCTCGCCTTGTCCTGGATGCCGTTGCCCGCGTTACGCACTTTCGTCAAGGTTGCACGTTTGGGAAGCTTCAAAAAAGCAGCCCATGAACTCAATGTGACGCCAACAGCCGTCAGTCATCAGATCAGGAAGCTGGAAGAGCAACTGGGGTGTGATCTTTTCGAGCGCCAAGTGCGGCGCATTGCGCTGACCCGGGAAGGCGCTCGTCTTTATCCGGTGCTGGAGGAGGCATTTGGGCGGATCAGCGATGCATTGGTTGCGGTCCAGCGGGATCTTTCTCGCAGCTCTCTGGTGGTTTCGGCAACCATGGCCGTCTCGACCTTCTGGATTGCGCCGCAGGTGGGTGCGTTCCGAGCGGCGTTTCCGGAGCTGGGCTGGCGTATTCTGGCGTCGGACGATGTGGTCGACCTTTCGGGCGGAGAAGCCGATCTCGCGGTTCGGTTCCAACGAAGCAGCGATCCGGACCTGGATAGCTTCGATCTTGCCCCCGGCAGGTTTGCGCCTTTGGCGGCGCCATCTCTTCATCCGCTCACCATTCGCAATGCGCCTCTACTTGCGTTTGAATGGATGTCACCGCACCCCGAAGCGCCCGACTGGGAAATGTGGTGGCAGGAGGCCGGCCTTGGGCGTCTCGATACCGGTCGGATTGCATGGTTTTCGGATGAAGCGCATGCCGTTCAGGCGGCAATTAGCGGTCAGGGAGTTCTTCTCGCGAATATGAGCCTGCTTGGGCGAGAGCTGGCTGCGGGTCTTCTGCAGAGACTGGATGGGCCGCTTCTGCCCTATGGGCAGTTTCGCCTGGTTCGTGCCCGCAAACGACGGAGCGCCGCCGAGGAAGCCGCCTGGCAATGGTGGTGTGCGGCGCTATCGAAGATGACCTGATCAATCGACAAAGAAAACCCGGCCGCAGGATATGCCGGCCGGGTTAGTCCAGAGGAGAGATAAGATGGGATCAGCGGCTCCTGCGCCGCTCCGAGGCAGGCTGATATGCCAGGCGCGAATGATAGGTGCAGTAAGGCCCGCTTTCGCCCGCTTCATTGCCGCAGAAGCTGAAATCCTCAGAAAGAGGATCACCGTTCGGCCATTTGCAGGTGGTTTCGGTCAGTTGAACCAGCTCAAGCTTGCGCGAGATCGGGACCACCACATTTTCCGTCGGGCGGAGATAGGTCCGGGCCACCGGCTCCTCGTCGAACTGCGCCTGCAGGGCCGTCGCGCCAACGCTGACCGTGGTCGGCCGGGTATTGCGGGGGCGACGTGTCGTCGTCGTGCCCTGGGTCGCGGGCGCGGCCTTTTTCTGGCGCGTGCGCGGGCTTGTGGCTCGGCCCCGGCTGGACAGCTTGAGGCGGTGGACCTTGCCGATAACGGCATTGCGGCTAACGCCGCCCAGCTGTGCGGCGATCTGGCTTGCGCTCAAGCCTTCCGCCCACAATTTTTTCAAGGTTTCGACTCTTTCATCAGTCCAGTTCATCGGGACACGCTCCTGTCCAGCGTGCGGAATCCGAATCCAGTCTCGCCCGGCCAAAGCCGAGGGAGCACCATATGATCATGGTAGATGTGGTCCGCCGCACAAAATGTAGTCTTTTTGCTTGGGCTGAAACTACCTTATCGCAAGACTCCGTGACAAGAGTCCTTACCGTAAGCTGATTCGCTTTTTGGGGTTTTCCCCAATTTGCTGGTTTTTGCTGTCACTGAGCTGTCGTGCCTGCCTGCGTTGACAGCCAAGCTGAAACAACCGATAAATCGCTCGAGTGCCGCCCCTTGGGCGGCATTTTGATTTCATTCTTCCGTGCCCGTATGTGCTCGGACCGAAAACCAATCTCAGGCTCAGCGGAGACCGTGTGGATGCGTGAATCTGCGCTTTATGGAACTTATGCTCGCCAGCCACTGGCGTTTGAACGTGGCGAAGGATGCTGGATAGAGACCGCCGAAGGCGAGCGCTATCTGGATTTCGCTGCCGGTATCGCGGTCAATTCGCTGGGGCATGCACATCCGCATCTTGTCGCCGCGCTGACTGAGCAGGCAGGCAAACTATGGCACGTCTCCAATGTCTACGAGATCCCCGGCCAGGCTCGGCTTGGAGAGCGGCTCGCTGAAAACAGCTTTGCCGACAAGGTGTTTTTCACCAATTCCGGCGCAGAGGCGCTGGAGTGCGCCATCAAGACAGCGCGCCGCTACCATCATGTGAACGGCCAGCCCGAGCGCTATCGCGTGATCACTTTCGAAGGCGCGTTCCATGGACGTACGCTGGCAACCATCGCCGCTGGCGGGCAGGCGAAATACCTTGAGGGTTTTGGACCGAAGGTCGAAGGCTTCGACCAGGTTCCGTTTGACGATACCGAAGCCCTTTTGAAAGCGATCGGCCCCGAGACGGCCGCGATCCTGGTCGAGCCCATTCAAGGCGAGGGCGGGGTTCGCCCGATCCCCAATGCATCCCTGAGACGGCTGCGTGAAATTTGTGATCGCCATGGGCTGCTCCTTATCCTGGATGAGGTGCAGAGCGGTGTCGGGCGAACCGGCAAGCTGTTTGCGCATGAGTGGGCGGAGATCACGCCCGACCTCATGGCCGTGGCGAAGGGCATTGGCGGAGGCTTTCCGCTGGGTGCGTGTCTTGCCACAGCGGAAGCCGCAAAGGGCATGACCCCCGGCACCCACGGCACCACGTTCGGTGGCAATCCGCTCGCAATGGCCGTGGGCAATGCGGTTCTGGATGTGGTCCTCGCCGATGGCTTCATGGAAAGCATCAGCAGGAAAGGGCTCCAGTTCAAGCAGAGTCTCGCTGCCGTTGCCGATGAGTTCCCGGACATTATAGAGGGCGTCCGTGGCGAAGGCCTCATGCTCGGTATCAAATGCAAGGTACAGAATCTGCGTCTGCTGGAAGCTCTGCGTGATCAGAAGATGCTGGTGGTGCCCGCTGGCGACAACGTGCTTCGGCTGTTGCCGCCATTGATCATCACCGAAGATGAGATCCGCGAAGCGGTGAAACGCATCCACGATGCTGCCGCTGCCGTTAGGGCGACCGAAAAAGCCGATGCTTGAGAAAACCAGGGAGACGGGCATGGCCAATGGTCTGCGCCACTTCATTGATCTGTCGACCGTTGATCCCCAGGATCTGCGTTCCATGCTCGACGATGCGCGAGCGCGCAAGGCGCGCCTGAAGGCCGGTGAACGCGAAAGGCCTTTGGAAGGCAAGGCGCTGGCGATGATCTTCGATAAGCCGTCCACCCGGACCCGCGTCTCTTTTGATGTCGGCATGCGCCAGCTTGGCGGTGAAACGATCATGCTCACCGGCACCGAGATGCAGCTTGGCCGCTCCGAGACCATCGCTGATACGGCGAAGGTGCTCTCGCGCTATGTGGATGCAATCATGATCCGCACAACGGCGCACGAGCGTCTCATCGAACTGGCGGAGAATGCTACCGTTCCGGTGATCAACGGGCTGACGGATGACACGCACCCGTGTCAGATCATGGCCGATATTCTCACCTTCGAGGAGCATCGGGGGCCGGTCAAGGACAAGCTCTTTGCCTGGACCGGCGACGGCAACAACGTTCTGCATTCGTTAATCGAGGCTTCTGCCCGCATGGAGTTCCGGCTGAACATTGCAGTGCCCCCCGGCAGCGAGCCTATGGCGCAATATGTCGACTGGGCCCGTGCGAATGGCGGGCGGATCACGTTCACGAAAACTGCCGAGGAGGCCGTCGCCGATGCTGATTGCGTGGTGACCGACACCTGGGTGTCGATGGGGCAGGAGCATCGTGCGCGCGGCGACAATGTTTTCAAGCCCTTCCAGGTGAACGAAGCGCTGATGAAGCACGCCAAATCCGATGCACTGTTTATGCATTGCCTGCCGGCTCATCGCGGCGAGGAAGTGACTGACGAGGTGATCGACGGGCCGCATTCGGTGGTGTTCGATGAGGCGGAAAACCGCCTTCACGCGCAAAAAGCGGTTCTTGCATGGTGTTTCAACAGGTGACGAGCGAAACAAGACAATTGGGCGAATTTGGTTTCGCCGGAGACGACCACGTCGTTCCTTTCGACGTCGACCCGCTGGATGTGCGCGGTCGCGCGGTTCAGCTCGGGCCGATGCTCGATCAGATCCTCGCGCGCCACACCTATCCCGAGCCGGTTGCACGCCTGCTTGCAGAAGTCATCGTTCTGACGGTGCTTCTGGGAAGCTCGCTCAAATTCGAGGGCAAGTTCATCGTCCAGACCCGCTCCGATGGTCCGGTCGACATGCTGGTTGCCGATTTTTCCACGCCCAGCTCCATGCGGGCTTACGCGCGCTTTGACGAGACACGTCTGCAAGAGGCGATTGCAGCCGGCAAGGATGCCCCGGAAGATCTGCTTGGCGCCGGTGTTCTGGCTCTCACCGTCGACCAGGGTGCCGATATGCAGCGTTACCAGGGTATCGTGCAGCTCGATGGAGCGACGTTGGAAGACGTCGCGCGCACCTATTTCCGCCAGTCCGAGCAAATACCGACCGAGGTTCGTTTGGGTGTGGCCAAGATGGTGCTGCCGGGCGGCGAGAGCGGCGAGGAACATTGGCGCGCGGGCGGTTTGCTTTTGCAGTTCCTTCCCAGCTCGCCCGAGCGTATGCGCGGCCTGGATCTGCCCGGCGGCGATGGTGACGAGGGGCACGAAGGATCCACGCATCCGCAAGACAATGCGTGGCAGGAAGCGCGGATGTTGCTTTCCACTGCGGAGATGACGGAACTCGTCGACCCCACGGTCGGTGCCGAGCGCTTGCTTTACCGTCTGTTTCACGAGCACGGTGTGCGCGTCTACGAAGGCTCCGACGTGCGCGATGACTGCTCATGTTCGCGAGACAAGATCAAGGCCGTTCTGGACGGCTTTACACCGGATGAAGTGGCCGACAGCATCGAGGATGGCGTCATACGCGTCACCTGTGAGTTCTGTTCGACCGAATATGTCTTCGATCCGAAGGATTTCAGTTGATCCGGGCCGCGGCGCCGGGGAGATCGAGCGAAAATGCGGGAATGTCAATCTCGAACAGCGCCCCGCGCGGTCCCCGCATCGTGTAGCGCCCCACCATGATGCCGGAGGGAGCGGTCAGCGGGCAGCCAGACGTATACGTGTAGCTGTCGCCCGGTTGCAGGACCGGCTGCTCTCCCACCACGCCTTCTCCACGCACCTCCTGAACCCGGCCTGTCTCGTCGGTTATGTGCCAATATCGCGCGACAAGTTGAACAGTCTCGGGCGAATGGTTTGTGATCGTGATCTGATAAGCCCATACGAAATGGCCGCTTTCCGGGTCTGACTGTGCGGGCAGGTAGCTCGGTTCAGCGCTCACTTCGATCGATTGGGTAACAGCTCTGTACATGGCTCAAACTCGCATTGCACGCACTCGAGGCAGGAAGGATGGGGCCTTCCCGTGAAAGATCAAGAGCATAGCAGAGATGTCACGGGGGATCATGCACGGGGTGCGATGATCTTTCATGACGCCATTGTGAGCGGCACGAGAGGTCGAATGGCGATAAGCATGGGGCATTGAGGACAACGCGCTGGTGAAACATGCTTGACGGTTGGGCGCATCGAAAGATCGACCCGGGATTATCGGCCATTGCCGCTCAACTCGCGGCAGCGGGGGTGCGCGCCAATGCTGTCACCTATGCGGGGCTTGTCCTGGGGTTGGCCGCCGCCGCTCTCATTGCATATCAGGCTTTCTGGGCGGGCCTCGCCCTCATTTTGGCCAGCCGCTTATGTGACGGGCTGGATGGAGCCATTGCCAGAATTCACGGCAAGACCGATTTCGGCGGCTATCTCGACATCGTTCTGGATTTTGCCTTTTACGGAGCCGTGCCGCTCGGCTTCATCATCGTCGATCCCGGTGCAAACGCGATTGCCGGCGCTGTCCTTCTACTGGCGTTCTACGTGAACGGGGCGAGCTTCCTGGCCTACGCGATCATGGCCGAAAAGCGCAGGCTCAAGAGCGATGCACGGGGGGAGAAATCGCTGTTCTTCACCACGGGGCTTGCCGAAGCGAGCGAGACACTTGCCGTATTCGTGGCCATGTGTCTCTTACCGTCCTGGTTTCCGGTACTCGCCTTTGGCTTCGCCGCGCTGACCGCCTATACCACCGTTTCACGCATTGTTCTGGCGGGCAGGCGGTTCAGCTAGACTCCTGGCTAGATCGCATCGAGTGCCCGTTCCACGTCGGCGAGAAGGTCATCGCAATCCTCCAGACCGACCGACAGGCGCAGCGTGCCGTCGCCGATGCCCAGCTCGGCGCGTGCCTCGTCAGACAGATTCTTGTGCGTCGTCGTGGCAGGATGGGTAATCAGGCTCTTGGCGTCACCCAGATTGTTTGAAATCTGGAAGATTTTCAAAGCATTCTCAAAAGCGAATGCGTCCTTCTTGCCGCCTTTCAGTTCAGCGCAGATCAGGGTCGAACCGCCCTTCATCTGCCGGGCGATGATATCGGCCTGGGGGTGATCCTCGCGCCCCGGATAGATGACACGGGCGACCTTGGGGTGGTCGGCGAGCAGATCGGCGATGCGGCCGGCGCTTTCGGTTTGCTGGCGCACGCGCAGCGGCAGTGTCTCCAGCCCCTTGAGCAGCGTCCATGCGTTGAAGGGCGAAAGGCTGGGCCCGGTGTGGCGGAAGAAGCCCTGGAGATGCTCGTCCACCCATTCCTTGTCCGACAACACAACACCGCCCAGACATCGGCCCTGACCGTCAATGTGCTTGGTGGCGGAATAGACGACCACATGCGCGCCCAGTTCAAGAGGCTTCTGCAGGAGAGGAGTGGCGAACACGTTGTCGACAACGAGACGCCCGCCGATCTCATTCGCAAGGGCGGCGACACCGGCAATGTCCGCCACTTCCAATGTCGGATTGGTGGGGCTTTCAAGAAAGAAAAGCTTGGTGTTGGGGCGTATGGCCGCTTTCCAGTTTTCAAGCTTCGCGCCGTCGACAAGCGTTGTCTCGATCCCGTAGCGGGGCATCAGCGTTTCGACGACCCAGCGGCAGGATCCGAAAAGCGCGCGGCCGGCCACGACATGATCGCCTGCCTTGAGCGAGCAAAGCAGCGCGGCGGTGACAGCCGCCATGCCGGAAGACATGGCGCGCGCCTCTTCGGCGCCCTCCAGCGCACACATGCGGCGCTCGAACATGTCAACGGTCGGGTTGGCATAGCGGGAATAGACGAAGCCCGGTTCCTCACCCTTGAAACGGGCTTCCGCGGCTTCTGCACTGTCATAGATGAAGCCCTGCGTCAGATAGAGCGCTTCGGAGGTTTCGCCAAAATGCGAGCGTGTGACCCCGCCATGAACCAGCGCTGTCTGTGGTTTCCAGTCGTTCTCGGAATTCTCTGTCATCGCTTCTACACCCAACAAAAAACCGGCCGCGAAAAGCCGCATGCCGGTCCGGTGATCGAGCACGGCCTTTTAGCGACTTCTTTAACGTGGCTGCAAGCCGACCGGCCAAATCACCACGGGATAAAGCTCCATTACGCCCTCAAGCGCCTTGCGTCAACGACAAGCGGCGCTAAACCTCGTTCAAACAAAGCCTGTGCAAGGAGAGGGGCGTTGGCAAAAGCGGGAATTCTGCCGGACAAGGATATCGCGGCACTGTTCGACAATGGGGCGCTTGCCTCGGCCCGCCCGCTGGATCACGATCAAATTCAGCCGGCCAGCCTCGATCTGCGACTTGGCACCGTCGCCTATCGCGTGCGCGCCAGCTTCCTGCCGGGACCGAACCACCGCGTTTCGGAAAAGCTCGAGAAACTCAAGCTGCATGAGATCGCGCTCGGTGAGGGCGCAGTTCTGGAAACAGGCTGCGTCTATATTGTCCCACTGCTGGAGGGGCTCGATCTGCCAGACGGCATTTCCGCCTCGGCCAACCCCAAAAGTTCGACCGGACGCCTCGACATCTTTACCCGCGTGATGACCGATCACGGGCAGGAGTTCGACAAGATCCCCGCCGGCTATTCCGGTCCGCTTTATATGGAGGTGAGCCCGCGCACTTTTCCGATCGTGGTGCGCACCGGCTCGCGCCTCTCCCAAATCCGCTTCCGTACCGGCAAGGCGCTGCTCGATGAAAGCGCGCTGGCGGAGCTGCATGCGCGCGAGACGCTTGTTGCTTCGGAAGATCCCAACATCACCGGTGGTGGTATCGCGCTTTCGGTCGATCTGAGCGGTGGCGGCACCGGGCTGATAGGCTACCGTGCAAAACACCACACGGCGCTGATCGATGTGGACAAGCGCGATCAACACGACATCGCGGACTTCTGGGAGCCTTTGACCGGCGACGGTGCGGGCGGCCTGATCCTCGATCCCGACGAGTTCTACATTCTCGTGTCGCAGGAAGCGGTGCATGTGCCGCCGCACCATGCCGCCGAGATGACGCCCTTCGATCCATTGGTGGGCGAGTTCCGCGTGCACTATGCGGGCTTCTTCGATCCCGGCTTCGGTCATTCCTCTGCCGGCGGCACCGGTAGCCGCGCAGTTCTGGAAGTGCGCAGCCATGAGGTCCCGTTCATTCTCGAGCATGGCCAGATCGTGGGCCGCCTCGTCTACGAGCGGATGCTTTCACGCCCTGATGCACTCTATGGCGCAGATCTGAAATCCAATTATCAGGGCCAGTCGCTGAAGCTTTCCAAACACTTCCGCATGGGCTGACGCAAAAATTAGCGCTCTTCTCGCGCCTTTTCCGCGGCCATTGCCTGCACTTCTTTGCGCAGGGCTCGAATCTCGTTGAGGATGATCTCCTGCTCGGCCTGCAGGGCGGTGCGCTCAGCCGATGCCTCTTCATCATGCTCGGCCTGCATCGCCGAGACGATGATACCGATAAACAGGTTCAACACCGTGAAGGTGGTCGAGACGATGAAGGGAATAAAGAAAAGCCAGGCGAGCGGATAGACCTCCATCACCGGACGGACGATGCCCATCGACCAGCTTTCCAGTGTCATGATCTGGAACAGCGAGTAGGCAGAAAGGCCTATCGTGCCGAACCAGTCCGGAAAGGAGGCGCCGAACAGCTTCGTGGCCATGACGGCGAAAACATAATACACCAGCCCTAGAAGCAGCATGATGGAACCCATGCCAGGCAGGGCCGAGATCAGTCCCCCGACCACACGTCGCAATGACGGCACCATGCTGACAAGCCGCAGAACACGCAGGATGCGCAGCGCGCGCAACACCGAGAGCCCGGCGGTCGCCGGAACAAGCGCAATGCCCACCACCACGAGGTCGAAGATACGCCACGGGTCGCGGAAGAAGTTCTGCCGGTAGACGACGAAGCGCGCGAGAAGCTCGGCGACGAAAACACCCAATATGGCCTGGTCCAGTGTTTTCAGCAGTGGGCCAAATGCAGCCATGGCCCGTTCAGAAGTCTCAAGACCCAGCGTGATCGCATTGACGACGATAAGGGCAGTGATGACCGCTTCGAAACGGCGGGATTCGATCAGGCTTTTGAGCGCTTGCACGTTTGGGAGTCCGGTTGGTGTTTGGCAGAATTGAGCGGCACACAGGTGGGATGGAATCGGCGAAACGTCAAGCCGTTCGCGACAGTTCGGCCACAAAGTGCCTGCGATGGAGCACCGGCAAAGCGAGCGAAGCGCGCTCGTTTCCCTGAACGAAAAGAGGCAGGAAGTGCGTCTTCCTGCCTCGTTCATCAATTGCAGCGTTTCGAGCTAGCCGATGACTTCACCGTCTTCCCGCCAGACGGAGATCACTGCCGAGCGTGGCTTTCCATTGCCGTCTGGCCAGCTGCCGCCGGGATGCTGGATGCCAACGAACGCAACCTTGCGGTCCGGCGACCAGGTAAGGCCGGTCACTTCTGCGCCGTTCGGAGCTGTGAGGAAGCGCGCAATTTCACCGGTTTCGGGATTGCCGACCAGCATCTGGTTGTTTCCTTGTCCTTCGAATTCACCCTCATTGCTGTCATCACCATCGGTCTGGATCCACAGCAACCCGTCCGAAGAGAACGCCATGCCATCGGGCGAATTGAACATGTTGCCTTCGTTCACATTGTCCGATCCGGCGTAGACATTGTTATACGCCTTCGGATTGCCGGCCATGACGTAAAGATCCCAGGTAAACCTGTCAGCGCCATGGTCTTCCCCTTCCGGCCGCCAGCGAACGATCTGGCCGAAATTGTTGGTCTCGCGTGGGTTGGGCCCGCCCACCGGCTGTTCATCGCCGCCGGCATTGGCTTTCACACCGCGATTCTTGTTGTTGGTCAGGGCGCAATAGGCCTCGACCCGCAACGGATTGGCGGCAACCCATTCCGGACGATCCATCGTGGTGGCCCCGACCTTGGAGCCGGCGATACGGGAAAAGACAAGAATCTCCTCAATGGACATTCCAGTGCTTTCGGGTGTCAGTGGCAGCCATTCGCCGGTCATGTCATCGTTGAACTTGGCGACATAGAGTGTGCCGTCCGAAAGCAACCCGTCTGTGGGCTGGCCTTCGGCCCAGGTGCCGTTCGACACGTAGCGATAGATGAACTCGCCGCGCTCATCGTCGCCCATATAGACCACGACGCGCCCGTCGGCAGCCTGCACCATCTCGGCGTTTTCGTGCTTGAAGCGTCCGAGCGCAGTGTGCTTGACGGGCGTCGATTCCGGATCGAGCGGGTTGATCTCCGTCACCCAGCCGTGACGGTTCGGCTCATTGGGTTCCTTGGACAGGTCGAATCGCTCGTCGAATTTTTCATAGGCGTACCGGCCTTCACCGCCGATGCCGTAGCGCACTTCGCCTTCCGTGGCCTCGCGTTCTGCCGTCGTGCCGAAATAGCCATTGAAGTTTTCTTCGCAGGTCAGATAGGTGCCCCAGAGCGTCTTGCCGGAGCCGCAATTGTTCATGGTGCCTTTCGGCGAGCGGCCTTCCGGATCGGCATTGGTCTTGACCAGATCGGAGCCTGCGGCAGGGCCGTCCATGGTCATCGGCGTCTCATGGGTGATGCGGCGGTTATAGGGGCTGTCGAACACCACGGCGTAGCCATCGCCCCTGTCGGCGATTTCCAGCACTGTCACGCCCTGCATGTTCTGGAGGAGTTTCACCTCGTCGGCATTGCGAGGCATGCCTTCCGCTTCTGCGGGGAGATTGATTTCCGGGTTCACATATTCGGAATTGATGGCAAGGATCGTCTTGTCAC
The DNA here is from genome assembly GCF_057196525.1 of Nitratireductor sp. ATLC21. Lineage (NCBI taxonomy): Bacteria > Pseudomonadati > Pseudomonadota > Alphaproteobacteria > Hyphomicrobiales > Phyllobacteriaceae > Nitratireductor > Nitratireductor sp. ATLC21. Next base: position 338,778 of record NZ_JBXUOU010000002.1, read on the forward strand.
CATCGACAAAGGTCTCCATGCCATCGGTGTTCTCACCGAACACCCTGTCCGACATTTCGACAGGAACTCCGGCCTCTGGCGAGTAGGCGCCTTCCGCATCCTTGAAGAGCGGGTCGCCCCAGCGAACGAGTGTTTTCCAGCGATATCCATTGGGAACGTGTATTTCGTGATCGGTCGCGATCCCGATCGGCTCGAATTTGAAAGCCGCGCCTTCAGCCTTTGCGGTTGAGGTGGAAGAAAGAACGCCGGACCCTATAACGGCGGCCGCAGAACCGAAGGCGAGAACACCACCCAGAAAACCGCGACGCGAGATGGCACGCTCCACCACGGCGTCAAAACCATTGTCCTCAGGGCGCGGATCGCGCATCTCGTCGAATTCGTCCCATGACAGGCGAACGATATCCTGCTTTTTCATCACGGCAGTCCTCTGGCTGTTTGGCTGGATTGAGCCGCCGATGGCGGCATCTGCCGTTATCCGTAGCGAATGCATGCGACAGGATTTTTACAGGGCTGTGTCCGGATGGTCGACCTGAAGGCCGAAAAGGGAAGGGCCGACCATTGCGCTGGCCGGCCCCGGTTTCAAGGTTTCTGTTCTGCTCTCGGTGAGGTCAGAACTTTACAGCGGTGTGGAATGTAAAGGTGCGACCTGGCGCATACACGGGTTCGATCCCGCCACGGTTCGAGCTTGCGGCAAAGCCGGTGCGCTCGAAATAGGTTTCGTCGAACAGATTTTCGACGCCGACGCGAATGGTCATGTTTTCATAGGACGGCGGCGTCCATTCGGCATAGGTGTTGACCACGGTATAGGCGGGCTGATCGTAAAACCCTTCAGCCGTGGCATAGGCATCGGAGATCTTCCCCGCCCAGGCCAAGGATGCGCCCAGCTTCAAATTGTAGTCCGGAATGACATGGTCGATATAAAGCGTGGCCATATCGCCAATCGGCATGAAGGTACTGCTGTTGGGAAGGGCGGTATTGTCTCCGATCGTCACCTTCGCCTTTGTGAACGTTGCGCCGATCTTCGTGTTTTCCCAGCGATATCCGGCATTCAGCGTCACACCACGCGAGCGTGACTCATCGGGAGAATTGTGCAGCGTACCGCCCGTTCCCCACTCATAGACGGGCAGGCCGTCAATGCGTGTGTCGAAGAAGGTCACGCCGGCGTTCCAGTTCTCGCCTCCGAAATTCGCCCCCGCTTTAAGGTTCTGCGCCGTGCCGGCGCTGAAGCCGGGGGCTGTGGTGAAACTGTCGTCGCGGGCGTGCACATAGCCATAATCGCCGATCACATAGCCCAGCCAGGTGCGCGAGGCACCGGCAAACACCTCGAAATGGTCGTTGAATTTATAGGAGACCGTCGCGTTCACGCTGGCACCGCTGTCGGAGAACTTTGTGTCGTTCCAGTCGGTGAAGCGATGGCCGTCATAGCGCACGCCGGTCGACAGGTTGAAGCCGTTGTCGAATTCGAAGCGGCCCTGCGCGAAGGCGCCGAGCTGAAAGGTCGAGAAGTCGCGGTATCGGCGGTCATTGTTGCCGTAATTGTCGGTGAAATAGCCATGCCGGCCGAAATCGACACCCGCCGTGATGTTGCCGCTGTCGAAAGTGAAACGGTTCTGGACCTTGCCGCCGAACAGGTCTTCATCCAGCGCCATATTGCCATTGGTGCGGTCCTGATAGTTCGGCCGCCAATAGTTGTTCTCGCTGTAATAGACCATCACCTCCGGATCCCACATGTCGGTGGGTGCCGTTGTGGTGTATTTCAGGTTCACGGCATCCCGCGCCACTTCGAGCGGATGCACCGTGTCGCCGGCCAGCCCCATGTTCATCTTGATCAGGCGATCAGCCTTGTCGCGGCTGCGCTCATAGCCCAGCTCGAGGCGATGACCTTCTGCTTCGTAGCCGAGTTTGGTGAGAATTTTGCGGGCCGCGGGCTCGGTGCCGAGGATTTCCAGCCCGTCGCCGTTCTCGTAGTTCTTGCCCGTTGCGCCGTGCGTCATCACGAACCAGTCGAACCCTTCGTGTCGGCCATAACCGGCGGCACTGCCCGAGAAGCCACGGCCGTTCGTGCCATAGGAAAGTCCGAGCCTTGCGCCGAGGTTCTTTCCCTCTTCAAGGAGATCGAGAGCTCCGACGGTCTCGTAGCGGATCGCACCGGCTGCCGCGCCAAAGCCGGCATCGGCGGCGGCCGCACCTGCTTCCACCTCCACCTGCTTCAGGAATACGGGGTCGATGACGTTTGAACCGGTATGGTGCCAGCTTGTTGCGGTCTGCGGCACGCCATCCACGCTGACGGCAAGGTGCGACTGTTCCATGCCCAGAACGTGGATACGCTTGGAAGGGCCGCCGCCGCCCGAGACGCTGATCGAGGATTCACGCGAAAAAAGCTCCGAGGTATTGCTGGGTTGGAGGGTCTCCAGGTCTTCCCTCGTTACAACCGTGCCGCCCGTCGCTTCGATGTTTTCCTTGCCGTCACTGATGACGGTGATCGTGTCGAGGACAGTGGTTGTCTGGTTGCCGTCCTGTGCCTGCAATGCGGAAGCCATCGCAAGCAGCGAGACACCGGTAAGCGGCAGTATCCGCGTAAACGTCATTTTTGTTTCCCTGTTGATCCCCGGCCGGAAAGCGCTGGGCTCCGGCCTGGCAGCCAATGGTCTGATGCAGCAAAGGGTCAATAAGAGACAAAGCGTCGGTATCGTGCCTGCGCAAGCAGACACACCGTTTCGCGATCCCACCGGAATGAGCCCCTTGCTCGCGAACTTCTCAAGCATCGTGCTGGTGCCGGTCGCTTGCTTCAGGCCTCAGCCTTGCTTCTCGCACCCGTACAGCTTAATCTTGAGAAGATTGGTCATATATATGTCTGACCTCAAAAACGTGTCGAGCCGAAAGAGTTTGTCAGGAACTGCAATCTCTTAGGCTCAAACGGCATTGTGCCGGTCGCGATGTCGGTCGCGCCGTGACGGTGTCAGGGTCTTTGAATGCAGTACACATCACAGGAACTTTTTGTTGGTGCCCTAGAGGGGGTGCCCAACTGCACCTCCGATACGCGTGAGCTGAACATCTGGCCGAAATTCATGTTGATGGTGCTGTTGCAGGGCGCCCAGCACTTCGTGATCGATGGCCGACATTTTGAGATCGACGCGGGCACGGAGGCGGAGCGCTCGCCGACAGTGTTCATGCTCAATATCGCAAAGGACAGCCGGTTACGCTTCTTCAATGACAGCGAGACACCGCTGCGCAAGGTGATGATTTCTGCACCGCTGCCCTGGCTTCAGCGTCTGTTTGAGGTGCAGGATGAAGCGCAACAATCGGTCCTTCGGACCTTCTTTTCTCAGCATCTTGCCCATTTTGCCTTTGAGCCGGGGCAACACATCGTCCAGTCAGCCCAGAAGATCATGCAGCCGCCGCCAGCCCTGCAGGGCGAGTTGTGCTCCCTCTATCTGAGAGCTCAGGGGCTTGATCTGATGTGGCAGTCCCTGTTGACGATGCTCGCGGAAAAGCATGAGCTTCTTCCTGCGCCGACGCTCATCAGCCTGCGGTATTGTGAGCGTGCCCGCGATTTCATAGCCGGCAATCTGGATCGGGAACTCACCATAGGCCGCATCGCGCTTGAGGTCGGCTGCAGCACCTCCACGCTGCAACGGCATTTCAAGATGCACTTCGGCATGACAGTCTTCGACTTCATTCGGCAGAAACGCCTGGAAGCTGCTCGCGCGGCCCTTGCGCAGGATGGAATCCCGATCGCGCATGCAGCGTATTTGGCCGGTTACAACAACATTTCGAGTTTCACGACGGCTTTTCGCAAGGCATTTGGCATGACCCCTAGCCAGGTTCGTGCCGGTGTGCCTCGGCCAGGCGCTCGAAGATCTCCACCAGCGCTTCACACTCCGGGCTGAGCTTTTCTCCGATCGGCTTGATAACCGAGTATTCAAAGCGCTCTTCAGTGTTGAGAGGACGGACGATACCCCCGGCGCGCTCATGTTCCTCGGCCGTGAATGGATCGACGATCCCCACGCCCAGGCCGCGCCGCACCAGAGCGGCAATGACGATGGAAAGATAGCTGCGCATCTTCATCACCGGCGGCTTGCGCATTCTTGCAAAGCGTCGGTCGAAACTGCGGCCGGTCATGGTGGAATCGACAAAGCCCACGAAATCCAGTCCCGACAAATCCTCTATTTCCACCTCCGCCTTCTCGCCCAGGAAATGTCCGGCTGGAGCGATGAAGCGGTAGGGCAATGCGCCGGTTCGCACCACATCGATCTCCGACTTGTGCTGGGTGGGGATACCGAAGCCGATCTGGCATTGCCGCAGCGCGACCTGCCGCACCACAGGCAGCGTGGTCATCGAGAAAAACTCCGCTCGGAACTCGGGCCGTAACTGGTGGAGTTCAGCAACGGCCTGTGGCAACGCTGCCTGGGCAAACGCCGGTGCTGCAGCGATGCTCAGCGTGGCACGTTGCCCGCGCTTGATCTGTTGGGCCGCCCGCTCGATATGCTTCAATCCGGTGAAGCTGCGCTCAACCTCCATCCAGAATTCATGCGCGGCCGGTGTCGCAACAATCCGACCGCCGTGGCGGGTAAAGAGCCGCAGATCGAGCCGTTCCTCCAGTTCCCTTATCAGGCGGCTGACGGCTGGTTGTGAGATCAGAAGTTCTTCTGCAGCCCCGGAAACACTACCGGTGCGCATCACTTCGCGAAAGGCTTCCAGAGATCGTGGGCTGAGCATTTGGCTATAAGTTTTTCTGATAGAGATGGAATAAATCCTTATTTGCCTTATAGCCGCTTCAGCCGTTCACTGACAGGATAATTCCATCCGGCCATGTGAGGGGCATGAAGGTGAACGGTACCAGCTCCCAGGGGAGGATTGATCCGTCCTCCGTTCCAAACCAAACCGAGATTGTGGTTATCGGTGGCGGTATTGTTGGTGTCACGGCGGCCATTCATCTGGCCGAGCGGGGCATTCCGGTCGTCCTGTGCGAGAAGGGGCGCATAGCCGGCGAGCAGTCCTCGCGAAACTGGGGCTGGATCCGCAAGACGGGACGCGATCTACGTGAACTGCCGTTGATGATCGAGAGCGCGCGTCTTTGGGCGCGGATCGTCCCGCAGCTCGACACGGACATCGGCTATGGTGTGCGCGGCACCACCTATCTCGCGGAAAATGACGCCGAGTTCGACCCCCATGAGGCGTGGTACGAGGCAGCAAAGCCCTTTCAGCTCGACACGGTTCTTTTGTCTTCAGCCGAGACTGATCGGTTTCTCGGCCGTGGTGACCGCCGCTTCCGGGGTGCCATCCACACGCCCTCGGATGCAACAGCAGAGCCTGCGCTTGCTGTGCCGGCAATGGCTCGATATGCAAAGAAATGCGGTGTTACCGTCCTTGAAAACTGCGCGGTTCGGATGGTGGAAAGAGCCAATGGCGCGGTTGTCGGTGTTGTCACCGAACATGGTGAAATAGCGTGTAAGTCGGTCATCCTGGCCGGCGGCGTGTGGTCGCGCACATTCCTTGAAAATCTCGGGCTGAATCTGCCGCAGCTTGCCGTCAAGTCATCTGTATTGCGAACAGGCCCCGCGCCGGAGATCGTGTCCGGCGGTCTGGGTGCTGCGCGTGCTTCCGTGCGGAGGCGGCTGGATGGCGGTTACACGATTGCGCGCAGCGGTGCCGCCGAGTTTCAGCTCATTCCGGCAGCGTTCCGTCATTTTGGCGCATTTCTGCCCGTGTTGCGGGATCGCTGGCGCATCATGACAATCAAGGCGGGGCGGGATTTCTTTGGCCCGCTCGGAACGGCCCGTTGGCGGGCCGATGAGGAAACCCCTTTCGAGCGCGTCCGGGTCTTCGATCCGAAGCCGGACCCACGGCTCATCAACAGCGTGATGAATGCGGCGAGAGAGTTGCATCCGCAATTGGCTGATGCCCACCCGGTCGAGACTTGGGGCGGGATGATCGACGTTATGCCAGACGAAATTCCTGTTCTGGATTCACCGCCGGGATGGCAGGGGCTCCTGATCGCAACAGGATTATCCGGCCACGGTTTCGGCATCGGCCCGGGCGCGGGCCTGCTTGCCGCGCAGATGACGACCGGCGAAACGCCGGTGGTGGACCCGAAACCGTTCAGCCTTTCCAGGTTCTCGAGGAGAGCGGTGGCATGAGCGCAGCCGATGTCCTCGTCATCGGGGCAGGTATAACGGGCGCGGTCGCGGCCCTTGAGCTTGCGGAGATGGGCGCGCGGGTGGAAGTGGTCGACCGTTACGGCCCTGCGGCCATGGCATCGGGCTGGACGCTGGCCGGTGTGCGGCAGTCGGGCCGGCATCCAGCCGAGCTCCCGCTGGCACGGGCTGCCGTGGCGCGTTGGCAGGAACTGGATCACAGGCTGGAAGCCGAGACGCATTACCGCCAGGAGGGAAATCTGCGCCTGGCGCGCAGCGACGCCGAAGTGGAGACAATAAAAGCGCTGGTTGCCGATCAGAAGGCGGCCGGGCTCGACATAAGTTTTCTGGCCGACAACAGCGCGGTCCGCGCCATGGTGCCGGCCCTTTCGGCGTCTGTGCGGGCTGCTTCCTGGTGTCCGACGGATGGCCACGCAGATCCGGTTGCCACGGTGAACGCCTATCTGCGGCTGGCGGAGCGAAAAGGCGTGAGAATTTCGACGGGGGAGGTTGTCCAGCGTCTGGTGGTGAACGGAGCGAAAGTCAGCGGTGCCGTTACCCGGAACAGGGAGATATCGGCTGGGGCGGTTCTTGCGGCTCCAGGCATCCTGGTCAATAGGCTTCTGGAACCGCTTGGCCACGCCATCCCGTTGCAGCATCCGCTTGTCACGGTCCTGCGCAGCGCGCCCTGCCCACCGGTGGTTGCGCCCGTGCTTGGTGTCGCCAACGCAAATATGGCGGTGCGACAGGAAGCCGGGGGCCATCTAAGGGTGACGAGCGGCGCGGAAATCTGGACGGGCAAACTTGATGAGAAGGATGGCAAGCCTGTGGCGCGAACCTCCATGGGAAAGATCCAGGAGACGATCTCCCGCGTTTCCCACGTGTTGCCGGTCTTTGCCGATGCCGAGATCGAAAGCGTTTGGGGTGGGGTGCTTGATCTCACTCCGGACGCTCTGCCGGTCATCGATGCCGTGCCTGGCGTCGACAATCTGGTGGTGGCGGCAGGGTTTTCCGGTCATGGTTTCGGTATCGGGCCGATAAGCGGCCTGCTCGCAGCCCAGCTTCTCCTGAACCGGCCGCCGGAGTTGGATATCAGTGCCTTTGGATTTGGCCGTTTTTCGAACCTTTCCCCAAAGGATCACGCTGCACTGACATTGCATGGTTGAGAGGGAAATGATGAGGGGAGACAGAAGTGCTTGATCCAGCAGGCCGTGTGGTGATGGTTTCCGGTACCAGCAGGGGGATTGGCAGGGCGCTGGTGGAAACACTGCACGCAAAGGGATACGCAGTGAGTGCCGGCGCGCGGGATGCGGCGTCGCTGGAGGCCGCTTTCACCCACCTTGCCGGAGACCGGCTGCTCTGCGCCCGGTATGAAGCCGGCGACAGGCAGACACATGCGGACTGGCTGGCGGCGACACTGGGAAAATTCGGTCGCCTCGATGCTCTGGTCAACAACGCAGGCACCTCCAACACATTTTCCATCGAAAGCGGCGAGGAAGCGGACCTTGATGCGCTCTGGACAATCAATGTGAAGGGCCCTCTTTTCCTTACCCGTGCCTGCCTTCCGCATCTCAAGGCGTCTGGAAACGGACGCATCGTCAATGTGGTCTCGCTTTCGGGAAAGCGGGTCCGCAACGAAAACATCGCCTACAATATGACGAAGCATGCCATGATGGCGCTGACACACGGCACGCGCCGCATCGGCTGGGAGCATGGCGTGCGCGCAACCGCGCTTTGCCCGAGCTTCGTTGCAACCGATCTCACCGCGGGCGTCACGAAGGTGGCGCGCGAGGAGATGATAGAGCCCGGCGACCTTGCCGAGCTTGCTGCGACTGCGATCGCCCTGCCGAACACGGCGGCGATGGCTGAAATGCTGGTGAATTGCCGGCTCGAAGACACGCTTTAGGGAGCACGTCACGACAGATCGAAACTCGAAGAGGTGGAACCAATGAAAAGAACAATCGGAACGACATTGATAAGCCTGCTGATGGCAGGCAGCGCGCTTGCCGCAGGCGAGACCTTGAACATCGGCATGGGAAGCGCCGATGCGGGCAAGCTCGACCCGCATGTGGCAACATCCACACCCGACAAGGGCCTTTTGCACTGGATGTTCAACGGCCTTGTGCGGATCAAGCCTGGTGAGGCAAGCCCTGCCAATATTGAACCCGACATCGCGGAAAGCTGGACGGCGTCGGAGGACGGACTGACCTGGACCTTCAAGCTGCGCGAGGATGTGGAGTGCCACGGAGATTACGGCGCGCTTGACGCTGAAGATGTGGTCTATTCGCTCAATCGCTCGGCAAATGCGGATGTCTCGGCCTTCGCCAAGGACTACACGGCGTTCGACAGTGTCGAGGCAACGGGTGACTACGAAGTCACGATCAAACTCAAGAACCCGGTTCCAAGCCTCCTTGGCATGCTCGTGCCCTATCATGGTGGCAACATCGTCTGCAAGGACGCGGTGGAGGCACTGGGTGCGGATTTCGAACGCACGCCCATCGGCACCGGGCCCTTCATGTTCGATGAATATCAGCCGCAGCAATATGTGAAGCTTGTGGCCAATCCCGAATATTTCCGCGGCGAACCCAAGATCAAGGAAATCTACTACCGCTACATCCCCTCGGATGCTTCGCGTGACCTGGCGTTCCAGTCGGGTGAGATCGATATGATCTATGGCAAGCAGGATCAGACCTGGGTCGAGCGCATTTCGAAGATTCCCGGCACGAAAGTGGCGGTGATGAAGCCTGGCGAAATGTCCGTCATCCATCTCAACATGACGATGCCGCCGCTTGACGATGTTCGTGTCCGCCGCGCCGTGGCCCATGCGGTCAACCGTGATGCGATGGTTCAGTTCAAGGGACCGGACGTGACGCTCGCGGCAGTATCGCCTGTTCCGGAAGGCTATCTCGGCTTCACCGATGATGTGCCGACTTACGAATATTCCATCGAGAAGGCCAAGGCGCTTCTTGCTGAAGCGGGCCACCCCGATGGCGTGACGATCAAGGCGATCCACACAACGCTTCCAGGGATGATCACCACGATGGAAGCCATTCAGGCTCTTCTGCGTGAGGCGGACATCAATCTTGAGATCGAGACCGTCGAGCACGCGACCTTCCACGAGCAGATCCGTAAGGATTTGAGCCAGGTGACCCACTATTCGGCAGCGCGCTTCCCTGTTGCTGACACCTATCTGACTCAGTTCTTCCACTCCGATTCCATCGTCGGCACACCGACGGCGGTGACCAATTTCTCCCATTGCGCGGTGGCGGATGAGGAGATCACCGGTGCCCGTGTGGCGACGGATCCGGAGAAGCAGCTTGAACTGTGGGCGGAAGCACAGCGCAAGATCATGGATGAGGTCTGCGCCATTCCGATCGTGCAGAGCCTCCAGCTCTGGGCGTGGAAAGACACGCTTGATCTCGGCGTGGAAGTCAACGGCTCGCTCAATCTGAGCCCGCCGGTGACCGAAGCAGCCCACTTCACCGAATAGGGAACGGTATCGCGCCGATCCCGATGATCCGGCCCGCCCCTTGCCTGTTTCCACATGGCAGGGGGCGGAGCATCGCCGGTTTGGCTTCGGCGCACCGAAAGGTGCCATGACAGCATTCGTCCTCAAACGGCTTGGCTTCGCGGTCATCACGCTCTTTGCCGTTCTGACCATCGTGTTTTTCATCGTCCGCATTCTTCCGGGCGATCCGGCGATGGCGATCCTTGGTGACCAGGCCAGCCAGGAAGCGCTGGTTGCTCTGCGTGCCCGGCTCGGCCTCGATCAGCCGCTCTATGTGCAATATGTCCAGTTTCTGGGAGGCGTGATCGTCGGAGACTGGGGCGTCTCCATGGTCTCGGGTCGCCCGGTCATTCAAGAAATTCTGAAGGTCCTCCCTGCGACCCTTGAGCTGACGATCGTGTCGCTCATCCTGGGCGCCGTGGTCGGTGTTCCGCTCGGTGTCTGGTCCGCGGTCCGGCGCAACAAGCTTCCGGATTACATCACCCGTATGGCATCGCTGCTCGGGCTTTCCTTCCCAGCCTTCGTTTCGGCGGTTCTTCTGCTACTGGTTTTCGCCATCCAGCTCCGGTGGTTCCCGGTGATCAGTTCGGGGCAGGGCACGACATTGGGCGAGCGCCTGCGCGATCTCGCGCTTCCAGCCATCAATCTCGGCCTCATCATGGCCGCCTACATCACCCGTGTGGCGCGCTCAGCCATGCTGGAGGTGCTCAATCAGGACTATGTGCGAACGGCCTATGCCAAGGGGCTGGCCTTTGCCACCATCATCTGGCGCCACTGCCTGCGCAACGCGATGATCCCGGTTGTCACGGTGGTCGGTCTTTATCTCGGGATTTTGATTGGCAATTCGGTTCTGACAGAAATCGTCTTCAATCGCCCGGGTCTCGGAAAGCTCATCATCGGTGCACTCAACCAGCGTGACTACACCATGCTGCAGGGCATGATGGTGATCTACACGCTCATCGTCGTTCTCGTGAACCTGTTGACCGACCTGACCTATGGTCTGATCGACCCGAGGATCAAGTACTCATGACACAGGCTACAACAACCTCTCTTTCGCGCGTTGCCTATCTGCGCAGCGCGCTCGCCGCCACCGGCAGTGGCCTCCTGAAGGCTTTCAATGCCAACAAGACGTCCTGGGTCGGCCTCGGTGTTTTCCTGATCGTCGCCGCCTTGGCCATTCTGGCGCCCTGGATTGCGCCCTATGATCCGCTTGATCAGAACATCCTGTTTCGGCTCAAGCCGCCATCGGCCGAGCACTGGTTCGGCACGGATTATTATGGCCGCGATACGCTCTCCCGCATTCTGTGGGGCGCGCGCATTTCGCTTGCCATCGGTCTGCTTGCCATCGGGTCGGCCATGCTTCTTGGAACATTGATCGGCATGATCGCAGGCTATTATGGCGGGCGCACCGATATCATCATCATGCAGATCATGGATGTGCTGCTGGCCTTCCCCTCGTTGATCCTCGGCCTCATTGTCGTTGCCATGCTTGGGCCTTCCATCGCCAATCTGGTGATCGCGATCGCGCTGACGGCCATCCCGCCCTTTGCCCGCATCGCACGTGCTCCCACCATCGCCGTAAAGAACCGCGAGTTCATAGAAGCCGGACGTGCGCTGGGTTACTCCGACACACGCCTGATGTTCGGCCATATCCTGCCCAACATCGCGCCGGAGATCCTCGTCATGGGTTCGCTCTGGCTCGCCACGGCCATTCGCGTGGAGGCTTCGCTTGCCTTCATCGGCCTTGGTGTCGCCCCGCCGACCGCCACCTGGGGCGGCATGATCCGGGAGGGCTTCGAGAACATTCTCGATAGTTTCTGGCTGGCCCTCTTTCCATCGATCGCCATCCTCATCGTCGTTTTCGCACTCAATCTGCTCGGTGATGGATTGCGCGACGCCATTGATCCAAGACTGCGGGGTGAAGAATGAGCACGCCCATCCTATCCATCAACGGGCTCACCACTTCCTTTCGCGTGGAGGGAAAATGGCTGCCGGTGGTGCGCAATGTCAGCTTCGATATCGGTCGCGGCGAGACGGTCGCCGTGGTCGGCGAATCCGGGTCCGGAAAGTCGGTTACCGCACTCTCCATCATGCGGCTCATCCAGCAGGGCATGGGGCGCATAGAGGGTTCGATCAAGCTTGATGGCCGTGAGCTTTTGACCCTTGACGAGGAAGCCATGCGCGATGTGCGCGGTGGCGAGATCGGCATGATCTTCCAGGAGCCCATGACGAGCCTGAACCCGGTTCTCACCGTCGGCTTCCAGGTGGCGGAAGCACTGCGCCGCCACCGCGGCATGGATGCAGCCGCGGCCGAAGCCGAGGTCCAACGCCTCTTCGAGCTTGTGCGCATACCGGATGGCAAGCGCCGCGCGAGCGAACACCCGCACAGTTTTTCCGGCGGTATGCGCCAGCGTGTGATGATCGCCATGGCGCTTGCCTGCCAGCCCAAGCTTCTGATTGCCGACGAGCCGACAACGGCGCTCGACGTGACCATTCAGGCCCAAATTCTCGAGCTCATCCGCGAGCTTCAAAAAGACATCGGCATGTCGGTGATGTTCATCACCCACGATATGGGCGTGGTTGCCGAAATTGCCGATCGCGTCGTGGTGATGTTGAAAGGCGACAAGGTTGAGGAGGCGCCGGCAGCAGAGCTCTTCAACGCCCCGAAAGAGGGCTACACCAGAATGCTTTTGGGCGCAGTGCCCAAACTTGGCACACTGGCCAACACGCAGACACCGCGCCGTTTCCCGGCAATGGATCTTTCCGGCCCAGGTCCCGAGCCGAAAGGTGAACCGGACAATCGCGGCAAGCCTATTCTGCAAGTCGAGGGGCTGACGACACGTTTCGCGGTACGGGGAGGCCTGTTTGGTGGAGTGAAGGGCCAGGTCCATGCGGTGGAGGATGTGTCGTTCTCGGTCCGCGCTGGCGAGACGCTCGCGCTGGTCGGGGAATCCGGCTGCGGAAAATCCACAACCGGCCGATCCATCCTGCGGCTGGTCGAGCCGGTCGCCGGCAGCGTTTCGTTTGAAGGCGAAAACCTGATGGATGCCGACCCGGCGAGCCTGCGTGCAGCGCGCCGACGCATGCAGATGATCTTTCAGGACCCCTATGGTTCGCTCAATCCCCGTCAGACGGTGGGATCCGCTATCGCCGAGCCGATCCGGGTGCACGGTCTCGGCAATCCCATGGAGGCGCAGGACAAGGTCGCCCGCCTCCTCGAATTGGTTGGGCTCACCCCGGAACATGCGCTGCGTTTCCCGCACGAGTTCTCAGGTGGTCAACGCCAGCGTGTCTGCATTGCCCGAGGTCTCGCCCTTGAGCCCAGTCTCATCGTTGCCGATGAATCGGTTTCGGCGCTCGATGCTTCGATCAAGGCGCAGGTGGTCAATCTCATGCTTGATCTGCAGCGCGAGCTAGGCTTGGCCTATCTGTTCATCAGCCATGATATCGCGGTCGTCGAAAGGGTCAGCCATCGCATTGCCGTGATGCTCCTCGGAGAGATCGTCGAGATCGGGCCACGCGACGCGGTCCTGTCCAATCCACGTCACCCCTACACCCGCAAACTCATCGATGCGGTGCCGGTCCCCGATCCGGCGACGCGCGGTCGCCGGCGCGGTCTTATCGCCGAGGAGTTGAAGAGCCCGGTGCGTCCGCTTGGCTGGGAGAGGCCCGCGCGCCGAATGCTGGAGGTAGGACCGGATCACTTTGTCATGGAGCATTAGTCCGCCATCACCCTACCGGATCATTCGGAATCTACTGTCCTCCGAGCGCGGCGTCGACGGCGTGGCCCAGTTTCTCGACGATCAGATCAATGGTTTCCCCGTCGACATTGTAAGGTGGTGCCAGGAGAATGTGATCGCCGGAGATACCGTCGATCGTGCCGCTTCCCGGGTAGATCAGGAGCCCCGTCTCCAGGGCGCTTTTCTTGATCGCAGCGCCGATTTTCCGGCCGGGCGAGAAAGGCACCTTGATATCGCGATGCTCGACCAGTTCGATGGCCTGAAGCAGGCCGCGCCCCCGAACATCCCCGACATGCGGGTGATTGCCGAACCGGGCGAGCAGTCGGTCGCGCAACTGAGCGCCGCGTACAGTCACATTGTCGAGCATAGCATCATCACGAATGATCTGCTGAACGGCAAGCGCGGCAGCACAGGCCAGCGGATGGGCTGAATAGGTGTGCCCATGCACGAAACTGCCGCTGCCTTTGGTAATGGTCTCGTAGACGTTGCCCGAGCACATGACGGCAGCAATGGGCTGGTATCCGCCGCCAAGGCCCTTGGCCAGCGTCAGGATGTCGGGCGCCACATTTTCCTGCTCGCAGGCGAGAAAGCTGCCGGTTCTGCCGGATCCGCACATCACCTCATCCAGAATGAGAAGCACCCCGTAGCGATCACAGATTTCCCGGATTTTCTGAAAGTAGCCCTTTTCGGCGGCAACCGCGCCCGCGGTCGCTCCCACCACTGTTTCCGCCAGAAAGGCGATGACATTTTCAGGGCCGAGTTCCCTTATCTTGTCTTCAAGGAGGTTGGCGGCACGGTTTGCATAGTCATCCGCGCTTTCACCGGCATGGGCATATCGGTAGGCGAAGCAGGGCTCGATCTTGGGTTCTTCGAGCAGGAACGGGGCATAGGGTTTTCGCCGTGGCGGATTGCCCCCGACCGAGAGCGCGCCCAGCGTGTTGCCGTGGTAGCTCTGGTGCCTGGAGATCACCAGCCTGCGCGAGGGCTCGCCGCGCTCGACATGATACTGCCGCGCCATCTTGATCGCCGCTTCGATCGCTTCGGAGCCGCTGCCGACGAGATAGACCTTGTCGAGGGGAAGCGGCGTCGCGGCGCACAGATGGTCGGCGAGTGCCTCGGCCGCACTGGAGGTGAAGAAGCTGGTATGCGCATAGCTGATCTGCGCCATCTGCTGCTGAATGGCTTCAAGAACACGCACATCGCCATGCCCGATACAGGACACGGCAGCGCCACCGCAGGCATCGATATAGCGCTTGCCGGTTTCGTCGGTGATGTAGGCGCCGCTCCCCCCGATAGCGACCGGAAGCGGGTTGCCAGGGGAGCGGTGAAAAACATGGGTCATTCGGAGGTCTCTGTTATCGTGCGCGCCGATGCGCGTGGTAGGAGCCGGAGGCATAAAGCTGTTCTTCGATGGTGCCGATGCGTTCCATCGCCGTGTCCTGAAGCTCTGTCAGCATGGCAGCGGCAAGCCCTTCGACAACGCCGACAGCCGAAATCACGGAGGGAAAAAAGGACGGGCTTTCGGCTGAGAAGAGCAGGCTGGTCGATGCATGGGGTTGCAATGGTGTGGCGCGGCTATCGCTCAGTGAAACCAGTTTCGCGCCGGAAGAACGAATGCCTTCAGCCACCATGTCGATCTCGCGCGCATAGGGCTGGAAATTGATGGACAGAACCGCATCGCGCTCCGTCAGCATGGCAAGGTCGGCCACCAGCGAAGAACCCTCGCTGCCGAGAAGCTCCACATTGGGGCGCAGCATCTTGCACAGATAGGTGAAGGTAAGCCCCGGCCCCCGGCAACTCATGAAGGCGGCGACGTATAGCCGCTCGGCATGGGCAAGCGTTTTGGCGGCAGAAGCGATATCTGCAATCGAATTGCTCTCCAGCGCGTAGGCAAGGCTTGCCTCCTGCGCCTTGAAGGTCTCGGCCAGAAGGCCGCTGCCCTTGTCCTGCTTCACCGCTTCCACGGCCTTGTCGGCATAGCGCGCGGGCCCGGTCCTGAAACTTTCGGCATAAACGGCACGCAATTGCGACCAGTCGGCGAAATCCAGCGTGCGCGCCAGGCGCACGAGGGTGGCCGGTGCAACGCCGGCACGGTTGGCGATCTCGCGCATGGAGAGGAGCACGACATCGTCCGGGTGATCGATCAGGTAGCGGGCTCCATCGGCAAGCCGGCGGGGCAGCGTTTCAATCTGCGAGATCATGCGCTGTGTCAGCGCTTCAAGGTCTGTCATCTCTGCCATCCTTTTACCCGCTTATCAGGCTGGGCAACCACAGGACGGTTGCCGGAAATGCGATGAGTATGGCGACGGTCACCACATCGGCAAGCAGGAACCATCCCACGCCGCGGAAGACATCGCTGATGGACACTTTATCGGCGACGACATTCTTGATGACGAAGACATTGAGACCCACTGGCGGTGTGATGAGCCCGATTTCCAGATATTTGGTGATCATGACACCGGCATAGATCAGGCTGATATCCGCGGTCTCGAAGATCGGCAGGAGAACCGGAAGGGTGAGCAGCATCACCCCGATGGGATCGAGGAACATGCCGAGCACCAGATAGATCAGCGACACCGCGATGATGATCAGAAGCGGCGACATGTCCTCTCCGATAAGCCCCTGCACGTAGTCAGGGAAGCCCGCAAAGGCGAAAAGCCGGGTCAGAAGCGCTGCGGCCACAGCGATGAGGAAGATTGCGGAGGTGGAGCGGATGGTCTCGAACGCAGCCGCCTTCAGCGCTTCCCAACTCAGTGTGCGCTTGGCAAAGCCGATGGCGATGGAGGCAAGGGCACCGATGGCGCCGGCTTCGGTTGCGGAGAAAAGCCCGGCAAAGATGCCGCCGAACACGGTGATGACGAGCAGGAAGAGCGGCCATGTCTCGCCCAGAGCAAGAAACCGCTCGCGCCAGTCGACGCTCGTCTCACGCGGCGCAAGCGCCGGGTTGTGCTTGACGCGAAGCAGGATCATCAGGCCATACATGAGCGCGGTCAGAAGGCCCGGAATAACGGCCCCGATGAAAAGCTCGCTGACGGGAACCTCGGCAAAAACGGCATAGAGAAGCAGAATGGTGCTCGGCGGGATGAGTGAGCCCATCGTGCCGGCGGCGGCAATCGTGCCAACGGCAAGCTTGGCGTCGTAGCCACGGTCAAGCATGGCCGGCACGGCAATCTTGCCCATCGCGGCTGCACAGGCGACGGACGAGCCGGTGACGGAGGAAAAGAGCGCGGCCCCACCCACCGAGGAGATGGCGAGCCCGCCGGGCAGAAAATTCAGCCAGGCGCGGGCGACACGGAAAAGCCCGTCTGTCAGACCGGCCGAAAAACACACATAGCCCATGAACAGGAACATGGGGATGGCGCTCAGGCTCCAATGGGCGGCGAAGGCATGGGGAACCGAGCGCATGACGCCCCATGTCGCCCGTTCTCCCACAAGGAGATACATGCCGGCGATTGCGACGAGGCCGAGCGCCGCTGCAACGGGAACGCGCAGCGCAAGGAGGATCATGAGCGCACCAAGCGCCCAGTAGACAAGGGTGATGCTATCCACGGTAAGGCCCTTACTGGTCGCTGTTTTGTGTCTGGGATGAAGCGGCGCGCGAAATCGCGCCAGCAGCTCGGACAAGGCAGAGAAGTGCCGTCAGGAAACCCGCCACCGGCAGGAAAAAGCGCGGCGGCCATGTGATGACGGGGATCATGCCGACAATGAACTCGCCCTGACGATAGGCGCGCAGGGCCTGTTCAAACCCCGCATAGGCGATCAGTGCCAGAAATGCGCCGAAGCAGATCAGCGCAAACGCATCGAGCACCGCCTGCGCCCTTGGTCCCAGCCCCTGATAGAACAGATCGACGGCAATGTTCTCGTTGCGCCATTCGACATTGAGCAACGGAAGAAAGATGAGAGCCGGCATCCACCAGTCCGACACGATCTCCAGTGTGGAGGGCATCGGCTTGCCAAAGAGGTAGCGGCCGCCGACATCCAGACAGATCTGGAACATCATGACGACGAGACACAGGCTGGCCAGAAACGCCAGCAGGCGGCCAATCCGGCCCAGAAAGACATCGATGGTTTGCATGGTGGATCCCGGCTGATCAAAAGCGTGGGCGGCACCCCCAAGGGCGCCGCCGTGACAGGCTCAAAGGCCATATTCGGTTTCAGAAAGCTTGTCGAAGATCTCTGTCTTCATGCGCTCTGCGAGGGCCTCGTCGGAAAGGCCGGATGCGGTGATCTCTTCCCACTTGGCCAAAGCCGCCTGATAGCTCTCGATCAGCGATTGCGCGTCGTCGACGCCATAGACGTCCTTCGCCTTCGCCACAATCGCGGAAACGTCCTGGCTGTTGAAGCTGGCGATTTCGGCTTCAAGCGCTTCCGGCTTGTCCAGAACCTTCATGCCGTGATCGGCCGCTTCGGCTTTCGCCTCCTCGTTCTGCGCGACATAGGCATTGGTCGTCGCAACGATGGCCTCTGCCATCTTGTCGAGCATGACGCGACGGTTCTCGGGGGTGAGCTCCGCCCAGCTGTCCTTGTTGAAGGCGAGCAGCGGTCCGGAATTGTAGACGCCGAAGCTGCCGAGCGTGATCGTGTCGGCAACATCCCAGAGCGAGTGTGTTTTCAGCGAAGCGGCGGGCTGCATGGCAACATCGATGACACCCTTGTCGAGCGCTTCATACATTTCCGAGCTGGAGGTGTGGACGACCGTCGCGCCGGCCTCACCGATCCAGCGATCCCACGCGCCACCGGGCGAACGAACACGCTTGCCGGCGATGTCCGCCGTCTTGCCGATCTCGCTCTTGCTGATCAGCGCATAGGGTGCGGTGGCATAGCTGCCGGTATAGACCACGTTCTGCTTTGAAAATTCTGCGATGCAGGGCGTGCAGTTCAACAGAGTGAATTCGGTAACGGCGGCCGCGACGGCAAGGGAGTTGCCGCTCAACATGGCAAGCTCTGCCACAAGCTGGCTGGTGGGCAGCTGTGCCGGGTTGTAGGTGAGCGCGAGAACGGAGGCGTCGGCCACCCCATCGCCCAGACCGGTCAGGGTCTCCTTGCCGCCCAGAAGTGCGCCGCCTGAGACGAGGTTGAAGGTCACTTCGCCATTGGATGCTTCGGCCACCGCCGGGAAATATGTTTCATAGCCAGCGAAAATCGTCGGGTGCGAAGGAGCGACCCAGGAGCTGACGGTGAGTTCGATCGCAGCGGCGCTGGCCGTGCTGGCGGCCAGAGCGAGAATGGCGGCGGTGATGGTTTTCTTCATGTTACCCTCTGTTCTTTCAGGTTGAAGCGCTCCCGAGGCACATTTCGGAAGGGCAGTTTTGAAACGTCAGCCATGGCTGGCCCCAGCGTGTCGCAGGACTGGATGACGTCGAACCGGTTGCCGAATGCAGCCCGGAAATGGTTTTTCGCCTTGGCGAGCAGCACGGGCACCTGGTCGATCTCAATGCCGTGCAGGCGGAAATAGGCACTGTCATTGGGAGACTGGCAGCCCGTGGTCACGATGACCCGAAGGTTTCCGATGCGCAGCAGAGCTGTCGGACCGAGGTCGACCTTCATGCCCCGCTCCATCGCGTCCTCGTTCTGGAAACGGCCATCGGTGATGCGCAGGACTTCAGCCCGGCAGGCGACCGGCTCTCCGAAACGGACGTCGAGCCTTGCGCCGAGGCTGATGTCGAGCTCTGCACCAATGCCCGCACGATGGGCTTCCGCCACGATCTCCGGTGCGGCGAAAAAGGCAAACACGCTGCCATCCGGCAATTCCGTATTCATCGCGGCGCGGAAGAGACCCGGCGTGTCGCCAATGCCTCCGGAAAGGGGATTGTCGGCAGGTTCCAGGATCGCGACGCGATTCCCATCGGCCCACGGACGGCCTGACAGCACCGCTTCAGCCGAGGGAAGGTCAGGCTGAAAGCGAGCCTGCGTGCCTCGCATATAGCCGGCAACATGATCCGCCAGAGCCTGTCCCTGATATTTGTCCTCGCAGGTCACCAGAACGCCGGCATTGGCCTGCGGAACGTCAGCGTATGCGAAACTGGCAAAGGGGTAGGCGACTGGAAAGAGAGACTTGCCGCCGATCTTGATGCCCGCCGCCCGCGCTTCGTTTTCGATATCGAGCATGGGGCCGGGACCATCGGTGCGCATGTTGAAGCTCGGCAGGATCCTGTCGATCGTCTTCAAGAGCACATGGCTCTTCACCCCGTCCCTGATGATATGCGCAAGCACGTCCAGCGCGTCGCGCGCGGCCTCAGCCATGTCAATGTGAGGATAGGTCCGGTAAACGGTAGCGGCATTGAGCATGCCGGCAAGCTCCGGCGCGATGCAGGCATGCATGTCGAAGGAGGCGGCAATCGGCAAATCCGGGAAGCGGCGGCGAAGGGCCCCAACAAGCGTCGTTTCGGGATCCGGATCAACCGTGCCGATACAGGCGCCGTGAAGCGACAGGTACAGACCGTCGATGCCTTCCAGTGCCGGGTCTTCGGCGATCTCGGCCGTCAGCTGGTCGAGAAGTTCCTGTTCCACGGGGCCTGCCGGAGCGGCCGAAGCACAGCGCGAGAAAACCAGCTCCACATCGTCGCGCAGCTCCGCCCAGGCAATTGCTCCGCCAGGTTCCGTTGCCGTGCCGCGATAATGCGCGATGCAGCTCTCTCCGCGGAACCATTCCCGTGCCTCAAAATGCTCCAGTCGTGTCTGGCAGACCGAAAAGGAGTTTGCTTCGTGCCAAAGGCGGGCGATGCCGATACGCATACATTATCCGACGAAATATAAAACAAATGTTCCGCATCTTAAAAAATAATTGTTTTGTTTTGTCAACAGCGCTCACACACTTGGCCGACCCGTAGAAGCTGTGCGGTCGTCGGTCCTGGTCGAGCGGCAGGGGGGCATGAAAAGAACGCGCACTGGTTTCGACGCCGGCTTTGTGTGATCATCACTGAAGGGGAGAATGGGAGAGCAAAAACAAGATGCGAAAAGCACAAACCCTGCCTGGAGGGCAGTGTTCGGGGCGGAGTGCGGATTAGTGGAGACACCGCAATCGCCTGCCTTACGGTCCTATCATTCATGGATCGCCAATGAGACGCTGGAGGATTATTCGCTGCGCTACGCCGCGCGGTCCTTCCGGCGCTGGTCTCCATTCGTCATCGCCAACACTGCGCTGGGCGGCATCTCGTTTCTGGCGCTGGAGGCCATCGGCGGAGCGATCACACTGAGCTACGGCTTCGCCAATGCGTTTCCCGCCGTGCTCATCACCTGCCTGTTTGTCTTCGTCACGAACCTGCCCATCGCCTATTATTCGAGCCGTTACAACATCGATATGGATCTGCTCACCCGCGGGGCGGGATTCGGCTATATCGGCTCCACCATCACGTCGCTGATCTATGCGACCTTCACCTTCATCTTTTTCGCGCTCGAGGGCGCGATCATGGCGCAGGCGCTGAAGCTCTTTGCGGATGTGCCGCTGGTGCTGGGCTACATCATCTCGTCGCTCGTCATCATTCCCATCACCTTCATGGGCGTGACGATGATCAGCAAGTTGCAGATGGTCACCCAGCCCATCTGGATCGCCATGCTGCTTGCGCCCTTCATCTACATCGCGGTCGGCCATCCCGAAACGCTCGATCAGTGGATGGCGTTTGCCGGCAGCGAAACGCCGGATGGCGGCTTCGATGTGCTCGCCTTCGGCTCGGCCATCGGTGTCCTGTGCGCGCTTTCGATACAGATCGGCGAGCAGGTGGATTATCTGCGCTTCCTGCCCGACAAGACGCGCGAAAACCGTTGGCGCTGGTGGGCGGCGGTCATCTCCGCCGGTCCCGGCTGGATCGTGGTCGGCGGTTTCAAGATTCTCTGCGGCAGCCTTCTGGCCGTGCTCGCGGTGTCTGCCGGCCTGTCGCCATCGACGGCGCTCGAGCCGATCCACATGTATATCAAGGCCTATGAATATGTGAGTGACGACCCCCGCACCGTGCTGGCGCTGGCGGCGATCTTCGTCCTCATCTCTCAGGTCAAGATCAACGTGACGAACGCTTATGCCGGCTCGCTCGCCTGGTCCAATTTCTTCTCGCGCGTCACACATTATCACCCTGGCCGCGTGGTCTGGCTGATCTTCAACATCCTGATCTCTCTGCTTTTGATGCTGCTCGGCATCTTTCAGACACTGGAGCTGGTGCTGGCGGTCTATTCGGTCATCGCCGCCGCGTGGATCGGCTCCATCTTTGCCGATCTCGCCATCTTGAAGCCGATGGGCATCAGCCCGCCTTTCACCGAGTTCAAGCGCGCCTATCTCTACGATTTCAATCCGGTGGGTTGCGGGTCGATGGCGTTTGCTTCCCTCTTCGCGCTCATCTGTTTCATGGGTGGATTTGGCGATCTGGCCGAAGCCTATGCCGCTCCCATCGCCTTCTTCACCGCGCTTTCAGGCGCCGTTCTGATAGGCGTGGTCACACGCGGCCGCTATTATCTCGCCCGCCCGCGTGCTCCGCTCGCCGAGCCCGAAAAACCGGTGGTGCGGTGCGAAATCTGCGAGCTGGAGTACGAGCGACCGGACATGGTGCATTGCACCTTTTATCAGCGCCCGATCTGCTCGCTTTGCTGCAGTCTGGATTCCCATTGCCACGATGTCTGTAAATCGTCGGGCACGGTTCTGGAGACCTCGCGTTCACGGTATTTCGGACGCGCCCTTCGCAGCAAGATCGCGCCACGCATGACGCAGCGGCTGCTCAAGGTGAGCGGCGTCCTTTTCTCGCTCGCCGTGATGACAGCCGCGGTATTCCTTCTCACCTACCGGCTGATAGAGCCCACCGCGCTTCAGCCCCATGTGGAAAGCGGTGCGCTTTTGCTGCGGGTGTTCCTGGCGCTTCTTCCGCTGCTTGCCATTGGCGCATGGTGGATCGTTCTTTCGCATGAAAGCCGGGAACTGGCCGAGCGCGATCTGGTCACCTCGCTTGAAAAGCTTCGCCAGGCGCAGCAGGAACTCGCCTCAAACGAGCGTCTGGCGGCAATCGGTCAGATCACCGCCACGGTCAGCCATGAGCTGCGCAATCCGCTGGGCACAATGGTCACCTCCACCGACATTCTGCGGCGCTCACTCAAGAACGCGGATGAACCCGTCACCGGCGAATTGCAGCGCTTGCAGCGCAATGCCTGGCGCTGCGTGCGCATCATCGAGGATCTTCTGGATTTCTCGCGCAAGCACGCGCCCGTCATGTCGCCCGTGGCCATCGACCGTTGGGTCAAGCAGCAGTTAAACGAAGAGGATCACGAGATCGCGCATCTCATTACGCTCAAGCTCGATGCCGGTTGCGATGTGCTTGCCGATGCCGAGCGCCTGCGTCAGGCCTTCTCCAATGTTCTGCAGAATGCAGCGCAGGCCTGCGAGGAGCGCGGGAAGCAGAGCGGTCAGATCATCATTTCCACACAACGCCTGCATGACCGGATCTACCTGTCGGTCTCCGACAAT
Organism: Nitratireductor sp. ATLC21; assembly: GCF_057196525.1. Lineage (NCBI taxonomy): Bacteria > Pseudomonadati > Pseudomonadota > Alphaproteobacteria > Hyphomicrobiales > Phyllobacteriaceae > Nitratireductor > Nitratireductor sp. ATLC21. Next base: position 361,605 of record NZ_JBXUOU010000002.1, read on the forward strand.
GGCGGCGGCATGTCTCAGGATGTGGCAGAGCGCGTGTTCGAGCCACTCTTCAGCACCAAGGCGTTTGGCGTTGGGCTCGGCATGCCACTCGTCAAGCGTATCGTGGAGCAGCATGGCGGCGACGTGCTCATTGAGAGTCAGAAGGGTGTCGGCACCACCGTGTCGCTCGTTCTGCCATGCGCGGGAGAGCATGCGCCATGAGCGATCGCGAGATCGACCTTCCCGCAGAGGTCATTGGAGAACACCCGCTGCGTGAGACCACGCCGGCGGAAGAACACGGTGTTCTCATCGTCGACGATGACGAGGATTTTGCCGCAAGCCTTTCCGGCCTTTTGAAGATCGAGGGGTTCAGGGTCGCAGTCGCGCACGACCCTGAGGGCGCGCTTGCCGTTCTTGAGGAGGCGCGGATCGCGGTGGCCCTGGTCGATGTGCGGCTGGGCACGGGCAATGGTGTCGATCTCGTGCGCCAGATTCGTCAACGTGATCCTGACCTTGTTTGCGTAATGGTCACCGCCTATGCGTCCATCGATACGGCCGTGGAGGCATTGCAGGCCGGAGCATATGATTACCTTTGCAAGCCGTTTCACAGCGAAGACCTGCTGGCAACGCTCGCCCGCTGCTTTGAACGCATCCGACTTCTGGAAGAAAAGCGGCTCGCTGCCGAGCGGCTGGGGCAAAAACAGCGCATGGAGGCCATGGGTCAGCTCACCAGCGGCATAGCGCACGACTTCAACAACATTCTCGCCGTGCTTCTGAGCAATCTGCGCTGGCTGGAGGAGCGGCTGGGCGATCAGCCGGAACTGGCGGAGATCGTGGCGGATGCGCTGGACGCCACGCAATCGGGTTCAGAGCTGACCGATCGGCTTCTCCAGTTCGGGCGTCAGAACGCGAAGGATGTTGCAGTGGTGCAGCTTGGCGAGGCCTTGCCCCCGTTGATGCGTATGCTTGCGCGCACGCTTGGAGAGACGATCACGATCTCGCTTGAGGTAGCCGATGGATTGAACAGCGTGCTCATTCCCGCCGGTCAGCTGGAGCCCAGCCTGCTCAACCTCGCGCTGAATGCGCGCGATGCGATGCCGGGCGGCGGAAGCCTGTATTTTGAAGCGTCGAACGTAATCGTCCGTCCGGAGGACGCGCGGGTTGCTTCTGGGCTTTTGCCGGGCCGCTATGTGCTGCTGTCGGTGCGCGACACAGGCCATGGCATGCCGGTGGCGGTGCGCCGCCGCGCGCTCCAGCCCATGTTCACCACCAAGCCGCCAGGGCAGGGCAGTGGTCTCGGCTTGTCGATGGTGGATGGTTTCGTGCGCCAGGCCGGTGGCCGCCTCGGCATTCTCAGCACGCCGGGCAAGGGTACCAGCGTTAATCTCTATTTGCCGGCGCACTATTCCTCAGACTGAGGCGCAAACATGTAGCCGACCCCGCGAATGGTCTTGATGAATTGCGTGTCACGGGCATTGTCGCGCAATTTCCGCCGGATCTTGCCAATCATCACATCGATGCTGCGATCGTAAGGGTTCCAGTTGCGATTGGCGACGATATCGAGGATCTGCTCGCGGGAAAGCACACGTCCTCGCCGCTCTACAAGTGCGGCCAGAAGCTGGAATTCCTGGCTCGTCAGCCGCACCGTGTCACCTCTCGGAGAGGCGAGATGATGGCGCGAGGGGTCAAGTTGCCAGCCGGCAAAGCACATGATTGGAGAACGGCTTTTCTCCTGGGGTTCCGGCACGCTGATGCGTCTCGCAAATCGGCGCATGACAGTGCGGATGCGGGCCAGAAGTTCACGTGGCTCAAACGGTTTGGTCACGTAGTCGTCCGCGCCCAGTTCAAGGCAGACCACCTTGTCGATCGTGCTGTTTTTGCCGGAAAGCATGATCAGCGGCAGGTCGTGCTGGGCGCGCAGTGAGCGCGCCAGCGAAACACCGTCTTCGCCTGCAGGAAAGGTAAGATCGAGAATAACCAGATCGAAATCCTCGTCCGCCATGGCCCGCCGCATGGCGCGGCCATCCTCGGCGCTTGTGACGGCATAGCCTTCGCTAGCGAGGAAGCGCTGAAGAAAGCGACGAAGACGCTGATCATCATCGACCACAAGAACGCGATGCTTTTCGTCCGAGATCCCCATGGCTTATACGATAGTCGCAAACGGTTGCGCAGGTCGAGATGGGAACGAACGCCGATCGGTCATAAAAATTGAGCCATGGTCTTCCTGCTCGCGAAAAGCCCTCATCCGCCGTGAGGGTCATCCAGGCTGAAGCTTCAAGCAACCTGCTGAAAATAATTCCTTATTTCGAACTGTAGAGCGTCAGGAAGCTTCTGCACGGCCTTCGGGAACGGTTACAAAAAATTACAAATCGGGCGTCCTCCAGAGCCAATCGGGTTACAGTCCGAACCTAATCTTCTCCGGCACGGTTTCGTCCGGCTGCATCTTGTTGCCGGGCGCAAAAATGACGGGGGGCTCAAAATGGAAACCTCCGACTGGCCGTTCAAGAGGAGGAGACCCAATGCCTAAAACAGTGTTTTCTGTCGATCTCAACAAGGCACCAGAGGATCAGGCGATCAAGACGCACAATCGCTGGCATCCCGACATTCCGATGGTTGAGACTTTCAAGCGCGGTGAAGTGTTCCGTGTCGAGTGCTATGACTGGACCGGTGGTCAGATCGGCAACAATGACAGCGCCAACGACGTGCGTGATGTTGATTTGACCCGCGTTCACTATCTGAGCGGTCCGTTCGGTTTCGAGGGAGCAGAGCCAGGAGATCTGCTTGTTGTCGACATTCTCGATATCGGCGCTTTGCCAAACTCCGAATGGGGCTTCAACGGCCTGTTCGCCAAGGAGAATGGCGGCGGCTTCCTGACGGAGCATTATCCGAACGCAACCAAGTCATGCTGGGATTTCCAGGGGATCTACACGACCTCGCGCCACATTCCGGGCGTGCGGTATCCGGGCATCATTCACCCGGGGCTGATCGGCTGTCTGCCCGATCATGCGCTTCTTGCCGAAGCGAACCGCCGTGAGGAGGAGCTCGTTTCTACCGATCCGAACCGCGTCCCGCCGCTGGCCGCACTGCCTTATTCCGACACGGCGCTCATGGGCCAGATGTCGGGTGATGCAGCGCGCAAGGCGGCTGCCGAAGCGTGGCGCACCGTGCCGCCGCGCGAACATGGCGGCAACTGCGACATCAAGAACCTGTCGCGTGGCTCCAAGGTTTATTTCCCTGTCTACGTGAAGGGTGGCGGTCTCTCCATGGGCGACATCCACTTCTCGCAGGGCGATGGCGAAATCACCTTCTGCGGCGCCATCGAAATGGCCGGCTGGATCGATCTGAGCGTCGATGTCATCAAGGGCGGCATGGCCAAATACGGCGTCACCAACCCGATCTTCAAGCCGAGCCCGATCGATCCGCATTTCGACGATTACCTGATCTTCGAGGGCATCTCGGTCGATGAGCACACGGGCGAACAGTATTATCTGGACGCGCATGTGGCCTATCGCCGGGCCTGCCTCAACGCGATCGAGTATCTGAAGAAGTTCGGTTACACGGGCGAGCAGGCCTACAGCATCCTCGGCACCGCGCCGGTGGAGGGGCGAATAGCCGGCATCGTGGACATACCGAACGTGTGCGCAACGCTGGCCATTCCGACAGCGATTTTCGATTTCGATATCAATCCGAACTCGACCGGGCCGACCAAACAGGTCTCCGGCGTGGACGTCGCGCGAACCACCTGAGGCTTGCCACAGGATATTCAATGAAACGAACGGGACAGCCGGGGTGGGACCCGGCTGAACCCGCCTTTCGGGAGGAAGAGCTGCCATGCTGCTCGGTTTTGCCTTGCTATACGTCGGCGCCGTCCTGTTTCTCAACGGGCTGTGGCTGATGGGAAAGATCGACGACAAGGAGGTTGTCGTCATCAATGTCGTGTCCGGCTTCGTCACGCTTTGTGTTGCACTGGCGTCGGCGTTCGGGACTGCGGCGGATGCTGCGTCGGTCAAGTCGGCGGCGCTGACACTGCTGTTCACCACCACCTATCTCTGGGTCGCCTACAACCGTGTGGTCGCGGTGGATGGCCGCGGGCTCGGCTGGTTCAGCCTGTTCGTGGCAATCACCGTCGTGCCCATCGCGATTGAAGGATTGGCCGGCGCGCAGAGCTTCACCGACACCTGGCTCGGGCTCAACTGGGCCATCTGGGCGGTGCTCTGGTTCATGTATTTCCTGCTGCTTGCCTTGAAGCGTCCGATCCTGCAGGCCACCGCGGTCGTCACGCTCCTCACCGGCATAGTCACCGGCTGGCTGCCGGGCTTCCTGCTGCTTCAGGGAATGCTCTGAATTTTTCGTGCGGCGGCGTCTGGTCGCCGCACCATGCGAGACAGAATTTTCGGAGACCAACATGCCGCTTTACAATTACGTTTGCGAAGATTGCGGACCTTTCGACGAGTGGACCTCCATGGCGGAGGCGGGCAATGCATGCGCCTGCCCAAGCTGCCAGACACCGAGCAACCGCGATGTGGCCGCGCCGAGCCTCAGCCTCATGAACGGCACACTCCGGCGCGCGCTTGCCCGCTCGGAAAAAAGCGGTAGCGAGCCGCGAGTGGTCAAGAAGGAGCATCTGGCCGGGTGCGGCTGCGCGCTCTGCAAGGTCGGCAAGAAAGGCCCACCCTCGCCACGCAAGAAATGGATGATCGGCCATTGCTGAGGCCGGGATCGGTCTGAAGACCTGCCACAACCAGCCCCAATTGTTCTCAAAAGGCCAAAACTGCCGTGATGAGAGCGGTTGGGGCTAAGCGATTTATGCAGCCACTCTCCAGTGGCTTCGAGAACATCAGTTTTGCCAACGACCGGCTATTGTCGTGCAGCACCCGCTGCGCTCGGTCTTGTTCGGGCAACCGGACCGCATCCCCTCCATCGCGCCTCGTTGAAGAAATCTGGGTATCCCCCCGAGAGGCACACAAAAGGTTTGATTTGACCTGTCTTTCCGGCGAGAGTCTCCCGAAGACGCCTTCGCCACCCCGGTCCTCCCCTATACAAAAAGGCCATAGTGCCGCGCTGTCTGTGAAGCGCTGCAGCTTCACCCTTTCGGACATTCGCGAACTTTGCAAAGACGTCTGGCCGCTCGCCTGTGCTGGTTCCTTGCATGGATACTATGCAACCGGGTGTATCAATAATTAGAATTTTCGGATGCTGTCTTTCAGGGGCTTCTTCTTCTTATAAGCTCTTGTGGCGCTCGATAGCTGGAAGGCAGAAAACCAACGCTTCCCAGGGGAATTTCTCAGCAAGATTGATGGTAAATAAGTATATGAAGTAATTATGGAATTATCTCGTGAGGAGATTCGGAATTACGACAGTGAACTCTCGACAAAGACGCAGCAGCGCGTTCTGAGAAAAGTTCGCTGACTCATTAATGGCGCTGGACATGTCGTCTAAATTTTGAGAACTTGTCCCGCAAGGGCGCATTTTTCAGACGCCTTAATCGATTAAATCGCCTTTGGAAGGTCTCAGATTGATAACCACTTCTGGTCTGACGAAGAGCTTCGATCTTGAAGGTGGAAGCATCCTCGCCCTGGCCCCGCTTGATCATCGGATTGAAAAGGGTTCGTTCGTTTCGATTGTCGGGCCCTCTGGCTGTGGCAAGTCGACGTTTCTTCGATTGATCGCGGGCCTCGAAGACGCTTCCGGCGGCACGATCAAGCTCGACACCGGCTCTGCAAAGCGCCCCGTTGGGTTCGTGTTTCAGGATGCGGTGCTCCTTCCCTGGAAGACCGTCCGCGACAATATCCGCTTTCCGCTCGACACCGCCGGTGTGCGCCGCGACGAGGGCAACCGGATCGTTGGTGAGCTGATTGATCTCGTTGGGCTCACGGGTTTCGAAGATGCGTTGCCCAAGCAGCTTTCCGGCGGCATGCGCCAGCGTGCTGCCATTGCTCGGGCGCTGTCCGACGATCCGCCCATCCTTCTGATGGATGAGCCGTTCTCGGCGGTGGACCTTCTCACCCGTGAAACGCTGAACGATGAATTGCTGCGAATCTGGCAGCGCACGGGCAAAACCATCCTTCTGGTCACCCACAGTGTGGAAGAGGCAGCCTATCTCGGCAGCGAGGTCATGGTCATGTCGCCACGTCCGGGCCGCTTGAAGAAAACCTATACGGTGGACCTGCCGCATCCGCGCGGCGAGGCCACCAAGCTTGATCCCGCTTATCACCAACTGGTTGCCGAACTGCGCCAGGACATGCGGGAAACGGAATGATGCTCGCCCGCTTTCGACCCGTTTTCGAATATGGTTTGGCGCTGTTGTTGCTGACCATCGCCTGGTGGTATGCCAGCGGGCCGATGGGCATCCCCAAATATCTTCTTCCGTCGCCGCAAAGCACAGTCTCCACCCTGTGGGATTCGCTGGTGAGCGGCCAGTTGTGGCCCCACCTCTGGTTCACCGTCCGCAACATTTTCCTGGGTTTGGCTATCGGTGGCGTGGCCGGCATTGCCGGCGCCTATCTGCTCTACAAAATGCCCCGGCTTTCCACCTATCTGGATGGCCCGCTGGTTGTCTTCCAGACCGCGCCGAAGATCGCCCTCGCGCCTCTCTTCGTCGTCTGGTTCGGCCTTGGCCTCACGGCAAAGATCGTGCTCATCGTCTCGCTCGTCTTTTTCCCGGTCTTGATGGGCGCGCTTGCGGGCTTTCGCAGCATCGACAGCCGCATGCACGACCTCGCGAAGCTTCTGAAGCTGAACCCGTTCTCGCTGTTCTGGCGTATCGATCTGATGGCAGCGCTTCCGGGGATTTTCGTCGGTCTCAAGATCGGCGCGGTGCAGGCGCTTGTCGGCGCGATCCTTGCCGAGTGGATCTCCGGCAGTGACGGGCTCGGCTATCTGATGACCTTCGCCTCCGCCACCTACAAGACCTCGCTGCTTTTCGGCGCCGTGCTTCTGACCTCGCTTCTGGGCATCGCCCTGCATGGGCTTCTCGGCGCGATCGAAAGCCGTCTCCTTTCATGGAAGGTGCAGGATGGCCGATAGCGCAAGACCCACCGCGCGCCTGCCGTTTTCCGGCGGACGTCCACCCCATCTCCCTTGCGGGCCGGGCGATGTGGCCGAGGATGTTCTGGTGCCGGGCGATCCCGACCGTGTTGCGCTGCTGCGCGACATGCTCACCGATGTGCAGGATTTCGGCCGCAAGCGCGAGTTTGCGCTCGTGACAGGCATATTTGAAGGCCGGCGGCTCACCATCTGTTCCAGTGGCATTGGCGGTCCGTCGACCGAGATCGCCCTGGTCGAGCTGGCCATGCTGGGCGCAAAGCGTGTGATCCGCATCGGCGGGTGCTCCGCACTGGTGCCGGAAATCCCCACCGGCGACTACATCGTGCCGCACATGGCGACCGGCATGACCGGCGTTGCAGCCCTTTATGCCGAGCATGGTCACAGGCCTGTGGCCGATCCCGCACTCGCATCTGCGCTCGAAGCAAGCGCAGCAGCGCTGGGGCTTGGTGCACACCGGGGCATGATCGCCTCGACAGACAGTTACTATCTCGGGCAGGACCGACCGCTCACGCTGGATGCGGTCGAAAGCCCGGACGCTGGATATCTGGACCGTTTCCTTGCCGAGGGGGCCATCGGGGTGGAAATGGAATCGCAGGTGATCCTGGCCGTTGGCCGGGCTCTTGGCCTCAGGGCGGCCTGCCTCTTGGGTGTGCACGGCAATCGCGCCACCGACAATTGGCTCGTCGATTATGAAAACACGCAGCGAAACCTGCTCCGCATTGCGGGCCGGGCTCTGGCACTTGATGCGTCCCAATAGGAGATAAAAATGAAATTCATGCTGAAAACCGGCGTTGCCGCGCTCGCGCTCATCGCTTCGGGCGTCGCGGCACTTGCTGCCGATAAGGTCGTCATGCAGATCGACGGCGCCGCCGTTCCATTCTACTCGCCGCTTTATGCTGGTGTTGAAAACGGCTTCTTCGCTGATCAGGACATTGAGGTCGAGTTCATCTATGCCGGCGCGTCCGACATCTTGACCAACATTGCCGCCGGCAATGTGGATTTCGGCTTCCCGAATGGTGATGCCGTCGTGGCGGCAGCCGCCAATGGCCTGCCGGTGAAGGTGGTCCACACCACCTATCAGCGCGGCATTGGCGCGTTGCTGGCCAAGAAAGAGACCGGCATCGAGACCTATGCGGACCTGAAAGGCAAGACGGTTGCCGTCACCTCGCTTGGTTCGCCCAATTATCTCCAGCTTCAGGTGGGTTTGCAGAATGCCGGCCTCACGCTCGACGACATCAAGCTTGAAGTGGTCTCCACCGGTGCAATCGTTCAGGCGCTGCAGAGCGACCAGGTCGATGCCATCGTGTTCTCCGAGCTGCGCAAATACAATCTGGAAGGCGCGGGCGTCGATGTCACGATGATCCTGTCCAACGACTTCCTGCCCTCCTTCGGCAATGTCGTTGTCACCTCCAGCCGCCTGCTTGAGGAAAACCCGGATCTCGTGAAGCGCTTCACCAATGCAGTCACCGCCTCCTATGAATGGGTGATCGACGGTCATGTCGACGATGCTCTCGAAATCTCCTTCGAGAAGTACACACCGACCTGGGCCGATCAGAAGGAGCTTCTTTCGACGGCGTTCAAGAACAGCTTCGTCGCCTCCGTCTGGCAGAGCGAACTGACCAAGGAAAAGGGTCTCGGTGCTGCCGATCTCGACGCCTGGCAGGCCAATGCCGACATTCTGGCGAAATACGAGGTCATCGAGGAAGCGCCCAAGGCTGCCGACTTTGTGGTCGACCCGTCCTCGATCGGCGAATAAGCCATGCTGAAGCGCGGGATCGCGGGTCTGGTTCTCATCGTCGCCCTTTGGGGCGGCGGTGTGTTCCTGTTCAATGTGCCGGATTATCTGTTGCCTAGCCCGGCCGCCGTCATGGCGCGGATGGCGTTTCTCTATGAAAACGCCAATCTTCTGGGCCATGTCTATGTGACGGTGATGGAGATTTTCTGGGGCTTTCTGCTTGGTTTCCTTGCAGGCATTCTGGCCGCATTGCTGTTTGCCCGCTTTCCCGTTTCCGAGCGGATGTCCACGCCGCTCATCCTGCTTCTTCAGACCGCGCCCAAGATCGCCATCGCGCCACTGCTTCTGTTGTGGCTCGGTCTTGGGCCGGCACCAAAAATCGTGCTGGTTGCCATTGTTACCTTCTTCCCGGTGATGACGGGCATGCTGTCGGGCCTGCGTTTCGTCAATAAGTCCTATCTGGATCTGGCACGCGTGCTGAAGCTGTCGCCGCTGCAGCGCTTCCTGCATATCGAGCTGCCCTCCGCACTTCCGACCCTCTTTGCCGGCGCGACAGTGGCGACCACGCTTGCCATGACGGCAGCCGTGATCGGCGAGCTGATGGGCGCAAATGAGGGCGTGGGCTATCTCCTTTCCTCTGGACAGGAGAATGCCGACACGGCCACAGTGATCGGAATGGTGCTCCTCCTCTCGCTCATGGGCTGGAGCTTTTATGAACTGTTCGAAGCGCTGCGCCGTCGCATGGAGGCGCGCTTCGCGGAAGGGTGAGGGATGTCTGTGAACGGTCGTGTCTTCCTGTGCGTTCTGGATTCGGTGGGCATAGGCGGCGCACCGGATGCCGAGCGGTTCGGTGATGCCGGTGCCAACACGGTTCTTCACATCGCCGAAGCCTGTGCTGCGGGCAGGGCGGAGGAGGGGCGTTCCGGCCCGCTTCATCTTCCCAATCTTTCCGCCCTTGGTCTTGGTGCGGCACTCGAGCTTGCCTGCGGCCAGTCCGCGCCGGGGCTAACCGAGCCTGAGACCGGAGCATCCTGGGCGGCCCTTCAGGAAGAAAGTGCCGGCAAGGACACCCAGACCGGCCATTGGGAGCTGGCAGGCCTGCCGCTTTCCAAAGACTGGCATTATTTTCCCCATGAGGTTCCGGCCTTTCCGGAAGAGGCGATGGCGCGCCTGCGTGAGGCGGGCGGGCTGGAGCGCACGCTCTTCAATGCGCACGGCTCGGGTTCGGACGTGCTGGAGCGTTTTGGCGCGGAGCACATGGAGACCGGCGCGCCGATCGTCTACACGTCGGCAGACAGCGTGGTGCAGATTGCCGCGCATGAGGAGACATTTGGTCTCGAACGGCTTCTGCAACTCTGTGAGGCAGCGGCCGAAATCTTCCATCCCATGAATGTCGGGCGCATCATCGCCCGGCCTTTCGTAGGGGACGCGGAAAGCGGATTTACCCGCACCGCCAACCGGCGCGATCTTGCCATCGCACCGCCCGGAGAAACAGTCTGCGACCGCCTTGTGGCTGCTGGTCGAACCGTGCACGGCGTGGGAAAGATTGGAGACATCTTCGCCGGCAAAGGCATCTCGCGTGTCCTGAAAGCCCCCAACGACGATGCCCTTTTCGACCGTCTGCTTGAGACTGTCGAAACTGTTGCCGACGGTGATCTCGTCTTTGCCAATTTCGTGGAATTTGACAGTCTTTATGGCCACCGCCGCGATGTGGCCGGTTACGCACGGGCGCTGGAGTGGTTTGATCGCCGCCTCGCCGAGCTTCTGCCGAAGCTGCGTCCCGGCGATCTTCTGATGCTGACGGCCGATCACGGCAACGATCCGACCTGGACTGGTACGGATCACACGCGCGAGCGCGTTCCCTTGCTGCTTGCTGGCAACGCGTTGCCCTGGGCTGGAAGCGGTGGCGTCTTGCCGTTCAAGAGGGTGGCGTCAATGGTGGAAGACCATCTGCTGGGCTGATAAACCTGCCTGGCGCCAGACGCGGTTTTCATCCTCCATCTTTCACAAAAGCGGGCGCGCCTGCCGTCAGTTGTCACGCCGCGCAAGCGAGGCAGCGGCTGGCCAAAACCCGCTTGAATGGCGCGCTACTGCCGCCTCATGTTCCCGGAAGAGCATCTCACGGGCAGGTCCCGCTTGTTTTTCACGCTCATGACCGACCATCCCTTCCAGTCGCCGGAGCGCACCAGCCTTTCGGCAACGCGCCTTGCCTTTTTCTTGGCTGCAAGCTCGCCCAGAAAGAGCGTGTCGCCTCCTATGCTTGAATTCCTGTCCTCGACGCTTTTCAGCCGAGCATAAAACCGGTCGAAAGATCCTGTCTTGATCCTGTACTCATCCACTGTCACGCCCGAACCGATGAGGTGGCAGCGCCGGCCGCCCTTGCCTCTCAGCCTGAACAGCAGATACTGGTCGACGCGGCGGCGTGTTGCGACGTTCGACTGGGCGCGATCGGGATAAAGTTCACCAGGGTCGATACTGTCTTCCGACCCCCAGGTGACAAGATAGAGGCTTTTTCGGCTTCCATCCTCTTTCCCATATTTCTCGCGCGTTCTGTATTTCCGTTCCTCGACCTTTGCTTCAGCGCGGGCGCGCGCCTCCGGCGTCAGTCGACCGAAATTTCTGTCCTCAGCCTGCTTGGAGGAAAGAACCACACGTCCGTCCGACCAGTTTGCTTTCTCGGGCCGGCCTCCTTTCGCAGTGAAAGTGCCTTCCCCCTCCCCAAGCGATCCAAGAAACGTCCCTGAATAGACGTCGCCCTCCTTCGTCTCATAGGTTCCGACGCCCTGGATCTTGCCATCGCGGAATTCGCCGACATAAACCCCGCCGGATTTGGTTACCAGCCGGCCTTTGCCTTCCCGCTGGCCGTGGACCCACGAGCCTGTGTAGTGACCACCATCTTTCCAGTAATAGGTGCCTTGCCCGTGTCGGCGGCCATCCAGCACTTCACCGGTGTAGCGGTCGCCATTCTTGTAGGCATAGTCCTTCACCTTGGCGTAGCCTTTGGTCACTGGTCTCTTTCCAGAGAGCAGTTCTGCCTTGGACGGGAGCTTCAGTTCCCCGCGCAACACCTTTTGAACATTGCTGAAGCTTGGCTTGTGACCAGCCAGACGGAGGCGTTCCTCAATTTCCAGCATCTGCTGGAAGGAGTCTTTCTTGGCGCCGTCATCGGCGCTCTCGGCCAAAGCCGGCGGCTGAGTGCAAACGAGAAGAGTACCGAGAAAGAGCCAGGGGAGTGCAGCAGACTTCGAAATTCTCAACAATGACAGGTGTAACGCCAAAATATCATCCAATAAATTTAACCAGCTCAGTAGATTCAAGATGACTGATGTCTGTCAAGCAATTGGTCGTCGGGAAAGAGATTTTCTTGGCAGTGGTGACCGAACTCTGTTTCAATTCTCCCTTCCCCGTTATCGAAATCGCTAGCGGTCTTCCGGCCCGAATTTCGGCGCGGTTCCGCTTTCAGTGACCGCGTCTGTGTCCCGCTGAGGCCGCTTGGATACGGGCTTTCAGTGCGCGCGCGCAGCTTTCGTGATGTCCGCGGATGGGTCTGTGTGATTTCTGCTCTCGGGTTGCATGGCCGTTCGATAGCCCTGGGGCGTTGTGCTGTAGAGCGCCCGAAAGGCACGGCTGAAATGCGCCGCGTCGGCAAACCCTGTGTCGACGGCTATTTGCGCAATCTTGTCCGTAGTATGAGTCAGCAGCCAGGCTCCATAGCGCAGGCGCATGTCACGGAAGTAGCGTGAAGGGGTCTGGTTGAGCTCTGCGATGAACCGCCGATCCAGTTGCCGTGGACTGATACCGGCCTGCCTGGCGAGTTCGGGAACCTGCGGTGGCTCGTTCAATGACTGTTCCATCAAATGCACCACGCGGCGCACCGCGCTGTCTCGCACATTCTGCATTTCTCCGTAGAAATGTGCCTGGGGATGCGTGGATGGCCGTACGCCCTGAAGCATCATGTGGCGGATGCTCTGCTGTGCCTTTTCGTGGCCGCAGTGTTGCGTGATGAGATGCAATGCAAGGTCGCACGCACCAGCCGAGCCCGCGCAGCTGATCCGGTCGCCGGCATGAACGAAAATGCGGTCGGGGACAGCGCGGATATGCGGAAACTGCTCCTTGAATGCCTCGAATACATTCCAGTGAACGCACGCGACATAGCCCTCCATGAGACCGGCCCGCGCGATGTTGAACGTGCCCGTACAAAGGCCGATGAGAGGTGTCCCGGCGCCTGCCGCGCGATGAAGGTAGTCATCGAGCCACCGGGGCTGCTGCCTTTCCAGATAGCCATTCCCGCCGCACACGGCGATGTAATCAAACAGTCCGGGGTCGGCCAACTCACTGGTGGGGGTAATCTTCAGGCCGCAGCTTGCGGTGACGTCCTTGCCACCCATGATTTCCCAGCCGCAGGCAATTTGCCGACTGCGCCCGCCTTTGTCCGCAGAAAGACGCATCGCTTCGATGAAGCCCGAGAATGCGTTGAGCGTGAAGGATTCGAGCAACACGAAGCCGACACGCAATTGCTGTCCCATGTCCGCAGGCATTCCCGTCCTTGGCCTCGTATGCCGCTGCGTTTCGCCGGTGCGGCGTGAAATGCCGGGAAGCATATCGCTTTGACCAAAAAATTCAATAATCCGTCTAGAATCTTCTCGCCGAGGCTGTCTTCTACGCCGTAATCTCGAAAAGGTAGATCGCTCCGATAGAGTGCGAAACAACAAGAGGGAACAGGATATGTTCAAAAAAGCTGCGATGCTTGCGATGGCCGCCGGTCTGGCGCTGTCTGGTTTTTCCGCAATGGCTCAGCAGATTGAGCTGAAGGCAAACGTCCCTGGCAATGAAGAAGGCATCGCCTTCCGCTCGGTCCAGCATTTCGCTGATCTGGTCAAGGAAAAGACCGGCGGTGAAGTGGCCGTCAAGGTGTTTCACTCCAGCGCGCTGGGTGATCAGCCGAGCTCCCTGGAAGCGCTTCAGGTTGGCATTCTCGACATGGCGACCATCGAAACGCCAATCACCGGCGTTGACCCCGTGCTGGGCGCGACAGCATTGCCTTACATCTTCACGGATCGGGATCACATCGCCCGTGCGCTCGGCGGCGAAGCCGGCGACTGGATCCGCGAGCGACTCGCGGCAAAGGGGTTGCGCGTCATCGGTTATCTTGAAGGCGGTTTCCGCCAGATCACCAACAATGTTCGGCCGATCGTCACGCCCGCAGACCTGAGGGGTGTGAAGATGCGCACGCCAGACAGCAAACTGCGCATCGACATTTTCAACCACTACGGTGCCAACGCCTCTCCGCTTCCGTTCCAGGAATTGTACTCTGCCTTGCAGACCGGTGTGTTTGATGGTCAGGAGAACCCGGTCATCTGGGCCAAAAGCACCAAGTTCTATGAGGTGCAGAAATACCTCTCTCTGACCAATCACCTCTACACAGTGACCTATCTCCTGATGAGTGAGAAGGCCTTCCAGAAATTGCCGGAGAACGTTCAGGCGATTTTTGCAGAAGCGGGCGAGGAGGCTGTGAGAAAGTCCGTTGAACTGGGCATCGAGGCCGACCGCGATATTGTCGCCTTCCTCGAGGAAAAGGGCATGGAGGTGAATGCAGCCGATATCGCGGCCTTCACAGCCGCCTCGGAGGAAATCTGGTCGAACTGGGTCGCGGAAAGGGGTGACGACGCCCAGAAACTGGTCGACCTGATCCGCGCTTCGGCACAGTAAAAGACAGGAGCGCGGACGTGATCAATCGAGTTCTGGAAGCGATCTGCGCCGCGCTACTCCTGGCCACGGTCGTCATCGGTTTTATGGCGGTGATCTACCGCTACGTCTTCGACAACGCCTTGTCCTGGAGTTTCGAGGCGCTGCTTGGCCTTCTGACCTACATCACCTTCATCGGCGCCTATCTTGCGCTGCGGAAGAATGCGCATCTGCGTGTGGACCTGCTCGCAAGCGCACTTCCGCGGCCAGGACGGCTCATCCTGTTCCTTTGCAATCAGGCGCTCATAGGTTTGATCGGGCTGCTGATGCTGCGTCAGGGCTGGCGGCAGACTGTGCTGTTCCAGGATCAGACCACCCAGGTGCTCGAGATATCCAATGCATATCTCTATGCCGCCATCCCCGTATGCGGCCTCTTGATCTGCATTGATGCCATCACCCGCATTTTCATCGGTCTACGCCGGTTTTCTACAGGCCAGGAGCTGTTTGACGACGCTCCGATGTCCGGCAAAAGCGAAATCTGAGACCCTCCATGGAACTGCTCTTCGTCCTTTGCATCCTGCTGGGCCTGATCGGAATCGGCCTGCCCATTGCCTTCGCGCTTCTGGCGATCGCGATAGGGGTTCTGTTCGTTGGCGACGTTGATCTGGTCATCGTTGCGCAGCGCCTCTATCGGGGTGTCCAGAGTTTCCCGCTTCTGGCGGTGCCGCTCTTCATTCTGGCCGGTCAGATCATGAGCCGCAGTGGCATCTCTGCCCATCTGGTGGAGTTTGCCAAGACGCTGGTGGGCCAGATGCGTGGCGGCCTCGCGGCGGTGAACATCGTCACCAGCATGTTCTTCGCCGGAATGAGCGGAACTTCCATGTCGGACACGGCGGCCGTCGGGGGCATGCTGATCGATCCCATGATCAAGCGTGGTTACAGCCGTGCGTTCACTGCCGCTGTTACGGCATCCTCTTCCACCATCGGCATCATCATTCCACCCAGCGTTCCCATGGTCATCCTTGGAGCGTATCTGGGTATTTCGACTGGCGCATTGTTTGCCGCAGGCATTGTCTCAGGTCTTCTGCTCGGGCTCGCGCTCATTGCCGTCGCCTGGGGGATTTCGGTTCATCGAGGCTATCCGGTCGAAGAAAAATTCAATGTCCGCGTGATGCTGAAGGCGCTGCTGCGGGCGACCCCCGCATTGACAATGCCTGTCATCATTCTGGGGGGCATTTTGGGCGGTGTTTTCACCCCGACGGAAGCCTCAGCGGTGGCTGTGGTCTACGGAATACTGGTCGGCGTCGTCTATTATCGCACACTCACCATCCGTGTTCTCTACGAAACGTTCTGCGAGGCTGCTGTCCTCAGCGGAGCTGTCATGTTCGTCACTGCAACGGCTCATGTGATGGGGTATGCCTTCACCTTCGAGCAGCTCGCAGATGGCCTGCTTGGTCCCATCGCACGCATGGACATGTCCCCGGTGACCTTCCTGGTCGTGCTGAGTGTCGTGTTGATCATCGCCGGCACATTCCTGGACGGCATCGCCATGATCTTCATCGTGGTGCCGCTCTTCTTCCCGGCGGTTCAGCTTCTTGGCATCGACCCGGTGCATTTCGGCATGGTTGTCGTTTTGTGCTGGGGCATCGGCCAGCAGACACCGCCTGTCGGCGCGGCGCTTTTCATCACCAGCGTGATCGCCCGCGTCAACATTTTCAGCCTGACGCTCGCCAATCTTCCCTTCGTCGCCGTGATGCTGGTGGTGCTTGGATTGGTGATCCTCTTTCCCGAGCTGATCGTTCTCTGGGTCCCGCGCGCCCTCGGTCTCTGACCCCTTCTCAGTCTTAAGCATAGAAAAGGACTCATCGAAATGATGAACAAGAACAGATACATCGATGTGATCTACACGCACACCGATGGTGAGCCCACCTGCATCATCCATGGTGGCATACCCTATCCACACGGTCTCGATATTGTCGGAAAGCGCCAGTTCATTCGCGACAATTACGATTACATCCGCACCGCGCTCCTGCGTGAGCCTCGTGGTCACAACGACATGGTTGGTGTGTTTGTAACGCCGCCTTCCAGCCCTGACGCGGATGCCGGCATGCTATGGGCCGATGGCGATGATTTCATGGAGATGTGCGGTCACGGAACCATCGCGCTTTCCATGGCGATGGTCTCGCACGGTTTGGTCCACAATGTTGCCGAGCCTGTCACCAGGATCCGTTTCGAGACACCGGCTGGCATGGTCGTTTCCGAGGTCGCGTCCGAAGACGGGCAGGTTCAATGGACGCGCTTTCAAAATGTTCCGGCCTTCGTCCTGGAGCAGGATGTGCCGATTGAGCTGCCGGGCTATGGCGCCCTGACCGCCGACATCGCGTTTGGCGGGAACTTCTTCGCCGTGGTGAAATGGCCTGATCAGGACCGCCCGATCGGGCCTGAAAATGGTCGGCTTCTCTCCGATATGGGCGTTCTGGTGAAAGAACAGATCAATGCAAAGATGGATGTGCGGCATCCGACCGAGAAGCATATTCAGGGGCTGAACTTCACCACGTTCTGGCAGGAACCGGATCACGCCGGCAGCCTCTACCGCAATGTTCACGTGTTCAGCGATGGCAAACTCGACCGTTCTCCCGGCGGCACGGGTACCAGCATGATGATGGCGGTGTTCGAGGCACGCGGGAAAATCAAGATCGGCCAGACCATCAAGTCGGAGGGTCTGCTGGGCTGCGGTCGTTTTGAAGGGTGCCTCCTTGGCGAGACGATGCTTGGCACACAGCGTGCGGTCATTCCCACGGTGAAGGGCACCGCAAAGGTGATCGGCTATGCGAAGTGGTTGATTGATCAGACAGACCCGGTGGGCCTCGGTTTCGTGGTGCGCTAAGAGCGGGTCTCTCCGGTGGAGGTCCTTTGCTGCTCTGCTTCTTTCGCGGTAGCCATTCAGCACAGGCCTCACCATCGGGCATAAAACAGGAACGTTTCAATTCCTGCTTCACAGTGCCGCGAAGACCAGAGCACGACCTCAAAACTTTGATCGGATCGACAGGCAATCCCGGTTCGGAATGCGCATTGGAGCATTCGCAATCGGGATCGCCCTTGATCCGATCCCTTTTCTCAACCACACCCGCATCGCCTTCTCAGGCTTTCCATGTTTGTTGGGTCAGCTCACCTGCATGGGTTGAGCTTGCCGTTGCAGGTATATTGTCCACCTCTCACCTGGCATTCGTAGCCACGAATGATCGCTGCGTTGGTATACGCCAGATCGTTGGCAAGAGGGCTTCCTGACCGTTTTACATACCAGCCCGCTTGGTTCGCCTCTGATCTGGCCCAGCGATCAAAGTGCCGTTGCAGGCAAACGGATGATGGCTGCACGAATGGACGTCCGTACCGTGCAAAGATCTCATTTCTTGCAACGTAGAGCTCCCATCCGGACAACGCGTCAAGTTGAGCATGGCGAATGATTTGGCTGTCGGATTGAGGGAGAACGAAGCCGCTTTTGGAAAGGCGGAGCTGATCTGGCGGTATCTCCGACACATATTCCTGTCCGTGAGGGCCAAGACCGTACACAGAAATCACGCCTGCTACAAAGAGAGCAGCGACGATGGCCGCCGCAGCCGGTTTCTTCTGCAGGCTGAAATTCTTGAGATTGAGTGTGAAATTTCCGCGCTGGCTCGCACTCTCCTTGGCCCTGGGATGAGACAGGCTGTCATATAGAGGGCCCGCTTCCGCTTCTGAGAGTGCCAGGGCCTTCATGACGAGCAGAAGCCTTGGGTCCTCAGAACTGCGTGGCCTGCTTCGCCCATTGCGCCAGTTGTTGATGGTTCGGGCATGGACGTTGACGCGACGCGCGCCGGGAGACTGGCAACCCATAGCGCGGCGAGCAAGTTGCTCATCGGACCTGATGCCCCTGTCCTGCATCAGGTCGGTCAGCTGCTTCGCAAATCCGGTCAAATAGTGAAACCCGCCCCATCCGAGATGCTTTTGTTTTTCTAGCATAAAACTGGGAAATTTCCAGAAATGGCCCTGAATTTCTCAGGAAGTTCGGCCTGGTTGTGGATTCGCATCTGCAAACATGCTTGGCTCATCCCGCAATTCGGGGCTTTTGAGAACAATTGTGGCGGGTGCGGCAGTGGCCAGCGTGGAAACGGAGCGCTGGGTGGAGAATGCCGCGGGGCCGCGCGAGCAGACGAGAACTGGCTCGTTCAAGAAAGTGGGGCGGGATATGAAATGTTTGTGGCTACTGGTTTGCTCGGTGCTTTCTTCGGCTGCGCTCGCGGGGCCCGCGCCCTACACGTCTGCGAATGGCCATCAATACACCTATGCGAGCAACGACAACGGCGCGGTGCTGGAGTCAATCAATCCGGTATCCCGTTTCAAGGGCCAGGGCGCCGGTACGCGCGTCATCACGGGCACTGAAAAACTCTATCTCGGAAAGTCATGCGACGCATATTCCGAGATTCTTGGCTCGGGAAGCTGGGGATGGGCGAATGGCGGCTTCATCGTCGACTTCCCGGAAGCGGTGGTAAAATTTCCGCGCCAGGAGATAACAGTGCCTGGCGGTATGCACTGCCGGTTGTAGAGAGGGGATGAGGCGATGAAATCGAAATTGAAGCTCGTGCCTGAAAAGCTTTTGGGAATGCTTTGCGTGGTGCTCGGCCTTGGGCTGGTGACGGGTCCCGTCCGCGCCGATGTCTGGACGTTCGAAACCCCATCGGAAAACATTCAGTGCACGGTCGGGCAGGAAGTTGGGATCCAGTCCGACATCACCTGCACCATCATTGAGCGATCTGGGGCGCCTGCACAGCCCCGCCCGGCTGATTGCGCCTCTGATTGGGGGCACACATTCTCCATGCGTGAGACAGGCCCTGCTCAGGTGATCTGCAAAGAGACGAGCAGAAGCAAGGACGGATTTTCCAAAGCCGACTATGGAATAACAGGCGAGTTCGGAGGCTTCACCTGCCATTCATCGCGGCAGGGTCTCAAATGCACAAACCGCGATGGCGCGGGTTTCTTTCTCTCGAGGAAAGCGCAGAAGATCTTTTCTTCATTCGGCTCCTCAGAAATTTCCAGCAAGTGAAAACGCGGCAGTTCCCGGTTCAAATTTGAGAACAACGACGGGATTTGCCTGGATAAGAATCGGTGCGGCGAAGCAAGTTTGAATATCAAGATCGTCAAAAAAATGAGCGGATATCAGGGGTAAAAACATGCTGAGATTTATAATCGCTTTTTTGTTGTTTAATTTTCTTGTTGTTGGTCACTCATTCTCTGAAGAATCTTATGAAGAAGTAATATGGAATAAATTCGGATTTCGATTTTCGGAGGCGAAATGCATTGAAGGATATCCCCATCCTTGCAAGATGTTTTACATTTCGGAGGTCAAGGAGGATGGCAACGCGGCTCTTGCCGGTGTGACGCCAGGCGACGCACTTACTTTCATAACCAGTTCCCTATTCGATATGATGAGGCCGGAACATGTAGGCCTTGAAGAGTATCAGCGTGAATTTCTTCGCAAGGTTCGCCGGCACCTGGTGTTCAAGGCGCGGATTTATCAGCTGGAGGCATTGAACGCGGCGGCGAAAGCGCGGGGAAATTATGGCGTCCTGAACGAGGAAGAGAACTACAGGATCGGCTATTTCAACTATATCGAAGCGGAGCGGCACTTGGGGTTCAGTCTGGATGATCAGGGTGTCGTAACCTCGGTCGTTCCCGGAACACCCGCCGCGGCCGCTGGAATACAGGTCGGCGATCACATGATCTTCAAGGACACCTCGCCGGTCGAAAACCGTGAAGAAGCGCGCACGATGATGATCGAGCATCTGAACAGCGTGCTGCACAACAAAAGCAACAGCCAATATTTCCTTCGCGACGGCGAGACCATCAAACTGGAGATGCCTCATCTTGCACTCGGGGAGACGCTTTCGCCCGGCCTGGCTCCGCCCGAGCTTTCCGAAAGCGAGATGGCGGCGTTCAACGAGCTGCCGGATATCATTCAGCCGGTTCTGAAAGCGCTTTACGCGGACAAGTTCGAGCTGGCCGATTTTGAAAGACAGAGATTCTACCGCATTTCCTATCGCGCTTCGATCGTCTCCTTCATGGGAGAAAACGAAATCGCCTTCAAGCTAAAGGAAGCCCTGGACAAAAAGGCGGAAGAGGGCCGTTTTGCCCCCCTGCTCGCGCACTATGCACTTGTCAAAGCAAGATATTTCGATAACTGCGGCGCACCGGTCACAGGCATCGACTACACCGTGACGAGGAGCAGGACCTATACCAGCACGTTCGGCGTGGACTGGAGTCAGGTGCTCTCACAAGAGGCGGCGAGTATCGATGTGGATGCCCGGTTTGCACCTTACGTTCGTGAGGCAGAGTGGGCCTATCCGCGCGCTGGCTGGACCGGAAGCTTCCGCAATTTCATGGAAAAGGCCGGTGGCTGCGGTAGCCCCATCCTTCAGACGCTCGAAGATAACATGCTTCGATATCAGTCCGACGGTTCTTGATGTCAGCGATTTGGGGCGCAGTTGATTTCGGTCCAAACGGCTGCGCCCTGTCATACACGGGTCAAGATGCATGGTTCCATCCATGCAACCAGAGACCGCAGTGCTCCGGTCGCCGCTGATTTTCTCACTTCCGTTTACCCGCCGCGCGCGAGCGCATCTTGCTGCTGTCGACGGGGGATGCGTTGCTCTGGCCGGGGGAGTGGTGAAATTCTGAAGTTCAAGAAGTCAGCGTCGCTGGTGGTAGATCGCCTTCTGGGCTGAGGAGCGCCCGACCGGTCTATCGTCTAGGGGTTGAGTCTTGAGCGGTTCACCATTTCACGGAACCGCTGCTCCCTTCTATCTGTCGGCTTTTCGCGTTTTTGCGGACGTCAGCGAGGTTTGCCTCGCGGCGTAGCAAGAACGGCGTATCCCGATCTTCCTTCCAACACTGCTTTTCTAAAGTTGCGGTCCCGCCGGGGTGCGGCCAGTGGATAGTCGTGCGGGCCAATGCAGCACGGCGGAGGGCATCGGCCAGCCCACACTTAAATCATGCTTAATATTGACATGGACGACATTTGGTATACCAATGGCGTATCAAATATATTCTCAACAGGTCGCTTTGATGATGGACGCAGAAGTCAAGGGGCTTTCCCACGAAGCCTACGAGAAAATCGCAGCGATGATCCTTTCAGGAGAGCTAAAGGGAGGAGTGGTCCTGAATGACCGCCGCCTCTCGGAGTCCCTTGGAATTTCAAGAACCCCTGTGCGTGAGGCACTGGGGCGTCTGGAAGGTGAGGGCTATCTGGTGCGGTCGGGGCGGACGACGATCGTCAGCAAGATCGACCTGCAGGATATCCTTCAGATCATCTCCGCGAGAATTCTCATCGAAGGTGAAACGGCGCGACTTGCCGCCGAGAAAATCGACGAAGCGCACCTTGAGGCCATGCGTGATGCGGTCGAGGCACTTCTTACGAATGAACATGCGAGTTCGGATGAGCATTGGGGGGCGGACGATCTTGTCCATCTCGGGATCGCAGAGGCGGCGGGCAACATTTATCTGGCCCAGATCGTCGCCAATCTTCGCAAGCGGACCAGAATTTTCGGAATGAAGCGCATCCCTTCGCGGTTTGAGCCGGGGATCCGCGAGCATCTCGCGATCATCGACGCACTTCATCGGCGTGATGCTCACGCTGCCAGTCGTCTCATGGCAGAGCACATCGCCAGCGCGAGAGACGGCATCATCAATAGCTTTGTAGGGTAAGAAATGCAGAAGATTAATGGGCGCTCCGAAGGCGTTTTCGTCATCTCGGTCACGCCGTTTCAAGAGAGTGGCGCGCTGGATCTGGACGGCGTGGAGCGGCTGGTGGACTTCTATCGGTCGGCCGGTGCGTCGGGGCTCACCATCCTCGGCATGATGGGCGAGGCGCCCAAACTGTCTCAGGAAGAAAGCACTGCCTTCGCCAAACGGGTCATGAAGGCCTGCCCGGATATGCCTGTCGTGGTCGGTGTCTCCGCTCCTGGCTTCGCTGCAATGCGGGATCTCAGTGCAACTGTCATGGATGCAGGTGCTGCCGGTGTCATGATCGCGCCGCCATCGAGCCTTCGGACAGATGACCAGATCCTGAGCTACTACCGACAGGCGGCGGAAGTGATCGGCACCGAGACCCCGTTTGTCGTTCAGGATTTCCCGCTCGTCACCAATGTCGTGATCTCGCCTTCGGTTCTTCTGCGTGTTTTTGCGGACAACGCAAACGCCGTGATGCTCAAGCATGAGGATTGGCCGGGCCTGTCGAAAATTTCAGCGCTGCGCGCTGCCGAAGCGGACGGGGCGAAGCGCATCTCGATCCTGACCGGTAATGGCGGCCTCTTCCTGACTGAGGAAATGGAACGCGGCGCCGACGGCGCCATGACCGGTTTCGCCTATCCCGAAATGATGATTGGCGTCACCCGTCTGGCAAAGGCTGGCGAGCATGAGCGTGCCCGCGATCTCTTCGACGCTTACCTGCCGCTTGCGCGCTATGAGCAGCAACCCGGTCTCGGTCTGGCGATCCGCAAGCATATCCTTTGCCAGCGTGGCGCAATCCGCAGCGCCCGACTCCGTCCGCCAGGACCGAAGCTTTCGCAGCAGGATCTGAGTGAAATCGAAACGCTGATTGCGCGCCAGACAAAGCGTCTGTCGATGCTCGAACTGACCGAAGGAAAGTAAAGCGAATGGCCCGGCTTCTCTATTTGCAAAACGGCACCAGCCAGCAGTCCGTCGCCAAGCTGGACGAACGCTTCGAAGGATACGGCCTGCAGGTCGATCGCTTCTGGGCCTACCAGGGCGAGTTTCCCGAAAATCTCGACGAGTACGATGGCATATTCCTGTCCGGCAGCCCGCACGGCGCTTATGAGGATATCCCGTTCATCGCGCGTGAACACGATCTGATCCGGTCTGCGGCGGAAAAGAAAATCCCCATGCTGGGCATCTGTTTCGGCAGCCAGATCCTGGCTTCTGCGCTGTGCGGCAAGGACCAGGTGTTCCGTCGGTCCTTCTGTGAAGTTGGCTACAAATGGCTGCCGACCTCCAAGGCCATCAAGACGGATGCGATCACCAATGAATGGGGTGACAGCGTCTACATGTATGTCTGGCACAATGACGAAGTTCGTCATGAGCATCCGGACATGACCATCCTTGCCAGTTCGGATCTGTGCCCAAATCAGGTCTGGCGCTTTCGCGACGAAGCGATCTGGGGAATCCAGGGCCATCCGGAAATCTCGCTTGAACAATCCCGCATCTGGTTTGAAGAAAATCGCGATCGCCTCATCAAGGATGGCGCCGATATCGGCGAGCTCAACCGCACGGCGGATGAAGCTGAAATCGCAAAAACATCTCTGAAAAAATTCGCCGATTTCGTTCTCGATGCCGCGAACGCGCAGAAGAGACCCGGGAGTGGCCTCCTGACAACTGCTTAAAACAAAAAGAGAGGAACACATGAAAACGATCAAGACAATGTTGCTGGCCGGCGCCTTTGCAGCCGGAGCGCTTGCCGCGCAGGCAGAGGAAATGGTTTTCGCAAGCTGGGGCGGAAGCTATCAGGAAGCCATCTCCAAGGCATGGCTACAACCGTTCTCCGAAGAGACCGGCATCGACATAATTGAAGATACGGAACCGGAAGTCGCCCGCATCAAGGCCATGGTTGAAACAAATTCACTGGAGTGGGACGTGGTCACCGGCGGCGGTTCCACGCTCATGCGTGGGGTGGCGTATGACCTGTTCGAGCCCATCACGGAAGAGATGGTAGATCAGAGCCATGTCATCGAGGGCGCAAAAAATGAATATGGTGTCCCCTCCGAGATCTTCTCCACGGTAATCGGCTATTCGAAAGAAGCCTTCCCGGACGGTGGGCCACAGACTTTCGCCGATTTCTGGGATGTGGAGAAGTTCCCCGGAAAACGCGCCCTGCCTGACCGTGCTGCAACGGTTCTCGAAGCCGCGCTTCTGGCAGATGGCGTGGCTCCGACCGACATCTACAAGGTGCTGGACACGGAAGAAGGCTTCCAGCGGGCGCTCGACAAGGTTAGCTCGCTGCGTGAACACGTGGCTGTCTGGTGGTCAAGTGGTGCTCAGCCGGTTCAGGCTCTGGGGAGTGGCGAAGTGGTGATGGCGCTTGGCTGGAACGGGCGGTTCCAGGCCGGCATGGATGAAGGCCTCGACATCGAGATGTCCTGGGCAGAGTCGATCGCGCAAGTGGGATATTTCATGATCCCGCGCGGGGCGCCTAACCGCGAGCAGGCAATCAAGTTCCTCAACTACATGGTGCAGCCCGAAGCTCAGTCCCGCTTCAGCGAATATGTCGCTTACGGGCCGGTGACGGACAAGGCCTGGGAGTTCATCGATGATGAGCGCAAAGCGCGTCTTCCCTCCACGCCTGAGCGCTTGGAAAACGCCATCTTCATGGACATTGCGTGGTGGGCCGACAATGC
The DNA here is from genome assembly GCF_057196525.1 of Nitratireductor sp. ATLC21. Lineage (NCBI taxonomy): Bacteria > Pseudomonadati > Pseudomonadota > Alphaproteobacteria > Hyphomicrobiales > Phyllobacteriaceae > Nitratireductor > Nitratireductor sp. ATLC21. The sequence continues at coordinate 386,493 of NZ_JBXUOU010000002.1, forward strand.
GACGTCGGCGTCAGAAAAATACACGCAAATGCTGCAGAAGTAGCAGCTGCCTTCGGGGGGCTTATGCCCCCCGGTCTTTTCAATCTAAACGTATCCTAAGAAGGGCATCGCATGGCGATCGATTCCTATTGGTTCGCACGTGAGGAATACACGCAGCGTCTGGAACGGGTTCAGGCCGAACTTAAAAAAAGAAGCCTCGATGGAATGCTGGCTTTCCTGCCGGAGACCGTCACATATCTGACCGGGTTCTTCACGCGCGGCTATGGTTCCTTTCAGTTCGCGATCATTCCGGCATCCGGCAATCCCACACTGATCTGCCGGGACGTCGAGGAATACTATCTCGACGCGACCTGCATCTTTCCCGACCGCGTCATGTGGACCGATAGCGACGACAAGAACGCTCTATCTGTAGAAGCTGTTTCATCGCGTATCGGCACAGCCCCCCGATTGGGCATCGAAATGGCTGCCTGGCCCCTTTCGGTGAAGCGTTTCGAGGGCATCAAGGCGGGTCTTCCCGGTGCAGAATGGATCGATTGCTCCGACATCGTCAGCCGGATGAGGCTGATCAAGTCGCCGGCGGAAGTCGCCTATCAGCGCAAGGCAGCCAAAGCGGCAGAGGCTGGCATGACTGCCGCCATCGAAACCGCGAAGGAAGGCAATAGCGAACGCGAGATGGCTGCCGCTATCTGTGCGGCGATGGTGCGCGGCGGCAGCGATTTGCCGGGCCCGGGCGTGCTGTCCTCGGGCGAGCGCGCTTTCCACCTTCATGGGGGTTACACCGACAGGGTGTTGTCGCGGGGCGATATCGTTCAGGTCGAAACCACACCCAACAGCCATCACTATCACGCGCGCTTCATGCGCCCCATCCGGGTCGGCGAAGCGAGCGACGAGGATCATCGCGTCGTTGAAACCCTGATCGAAATACAGGACCGCGCATTGTCGGAAGTTCGTCCAGGCGTGGCCGCCACTGTGCCGGATGCGATTTATCGCGAAGGGATCCTTGGTGCTGGCTTGCGTGAAACCTACACCAACAAGACCTTCTACTCGGTCGGGCTTCTCTTGCAGCCCAATGGCGGCGAGCCGCTTGAGGCAGAGCCAAAGGCCACATGGACCTTCCAGCCGGGGATGACCTTCCACACTTATGTGCTGGCAAGGGGCTTCGGAATGTCCGAGACGATCCACATCACCGAGGACGGATATGAGCGCCTCACCAACTTCCCCCGTCAGCTTTTTGTCAGCTGACGGGAGGCGATAGCGTGTCGGAGAAAGCGCCGATGAAAATCACGTCAAACAAGCGCCCGGTCTTCTGGGCCTGGATTGCGGTTGCACCCCTGTTGGTCTTCCTGGGGGTCCTGTTCTTTTTTCCGGTGCTTTCTCTGCTCGGTATCAGTTTTGGTGAGGACCAGCTGACTTTTGAGCACTATCTGCGGATCGGCGAGGTGCCCGTTTATCGCAGGGTGCTGCTCAATACATTCGTGATCTCCGCGCTCGTCACGCTGCTTTGTGTGATCGTGAGCTATCCTGTGGCTTACCTTCTTGCAACGGTCAGCCCGAAGGTTCGCAAGATCCTGTTCATCGTGGTGCTGTTGCCGTTCTGGACGAGTGCACTGGTGCGCACGACGGCGTGGATCATCCTCTTGCAGCGCAAGGGGGTTCTGAACGACCTCCTGACGGGTGCCGGTCTGATCGATGAGCCCATCGCATTCGTCTATAACCTCTCAGGCGTGCTGATCGGCATGACACATGTGTTGATGCCCTTTGTTGTGCTGCCGCTTTTTGCCGCCTTCATCAACATCGACCGCACCCTGATCGAGGCTGCCGAGGGGCTCGGTGCGGGGCCTTACAGCATCGGGCGCCGGGTGATCATGCCGCTCACCGCACCGGGCGTCATTGCCGGCGCAACCATCGTCTTCCTGAATTCCATTGGGTACTACATCACCCCGGCTCTGATGGGTGGGCCAGGCCAAACCATGATCGCGATGCTCATCGCCGACAACATCAACCGCGATCTCAACTGGAGTCTGGCGGCAGCGCTCTCCGTAGTGCTCCTCTTGTGCACCGTTGCGATCTTTGTTGTGTTCCAGCGCGTGTTCGGGCTGGAACGTCTGCTAACGGGCAGTGCGTCTCGCGGTTCGACCGCAAAATTCTCCATTGGCAACAATGGGCGCACGGGCGGAGGGTGGCTCACCTTTGCGTGTGGTGTGGCCGTTCTCATCTTCCTGATTGCGCCCATCCTGATCGTGTTTCCAATGAGCCTTGGTTCCTCGCCCTTCCTAAGCTTCCCGCCAGAAAGCTACAGTTTGCGGTGGTTTCACAACCTCTTTGAAGAAGCCAAGTGGATGAGGGGTGTCTTCAATTCACTGCAGGCCGCCGCCGTGGCCGTCAGCTTCTCGGTCGTGCTGGGAACGCTCGCCGCGATCGGCACCATGCGTCTGGGCAGGCGCATGCGCCCCTGGCTGGAAACGGTCTTCATCCTGCCCATGGTCATTCCGGTGATCATCCTGTCGGTCGGCCTCTTCTACATGCTGGCGCCACTCGGTGTGATCGGAAATCCGGCAACGCTGGGGTTGGCACACAGTGTTCTGGCGGTGCCCTATGTATTCATCACCGTCCGCGCTTCGCTTGTCGGCTTCGATCGCAATCTGGAACTTGCGGCTCTCAATCTCGGCGCAAGCTGGCCGGTCATGTTTCGCCGCATCATGCTCCCGGCGATCATGCCGGGTGTGGCAGCCGGGGCGGTGTTCGCTTTCATTCAGTCGTTCGATGATGTCGTTCTTGCGCTGTTTCTCACCAACATTCGCTCTCGCACACTGCCGCGTGTGATGTTTGAGGGCATGGTCCATGAGATCGATCCGACCATCATCGCTGCCTCGGCCATGATCATCATGCTCACGCTGACATTGCTGGCCATCAACCTCATTCTTTCGCGGAGACAGTCCTAATGGAGAATTCGTCATCGGCGCGCTACGGCCTGCAGGGAAGACCTGTCACAATCACAGGCCTCAACAAAAGCTATGGAAATTTGAGGGTTCTGCACGATATTCATCTCGACATTGCAGCGGGCGAATTCTGCACACTTCTTGGTGCATCGGGTTCGGGCAAGACGACGATGCTCAAGGTGCTTGCCGGCTTCGAACCCTTCGATGAAGGGCGGATTGAGGTCGGTGGCCGCGACATCAGCAACGTCCCGGTTTCCAAGCGCAATATCGGCATGGTGTTCCAGAACTATGCCCTCTTTCCACATATGAGCGTCCGCGAGAACGTTTCTTTCGGCCTCGACATGCGCAAGGTTCCCGGCGATGAACGACGCAGGCGTGTCGACGAAGTGCTTGAGCTCGTCAGTTTGCAGGATTTCGCCGACCGGCTTCCCGGTTCACTGTCAGGCGGTCAACAGCAGCGTGTTGCTCTGGCGCGGGCTCTGGTCATTCGTCCCGACATTCTTCTCATGGATGAGCCGCTGGGCGCGCTCGACAAAAATCTCAGGCAGTCGATTCAGTTGCAGTTGAAGCAGTTGCATCGCGAACTCGGCGTTACGATCGTCTACGTTACTCATGATCAGGAAGAGGCACTGCACCTGTCCGATAAGATCGTCATCATGGACGAGGGGCGGATCAAACAATCAGGCCCGGTGCGTGAGCTCTACTTCAAACCGAACAGCAGTTTTGTCGCGTGCTTTCTGGGCGAGTGCAATTTGCTGAAGGACACAAACGGCAAAGAGTTTGGCATTCGGCCTGAGGATATCCGGCTCCGTGCCCCGGGCGAAAAGGCAGCGCATCTGGTCAACGCGAATGTGGAGACCGTTGTTTTCACGGGTGCTGCCAGCAAGATCATCGCGCGGGCCAACGACACGGTGATTTCCGCCAATGTCGCAAACTCAGCCGCAGTCGAAGGGCTGGAGCGCGGCGCGCCGGTGGAGTTTGCGTTCGACGAGGAGCGCGTCCTCCGTTTCGGCACCGCGACTTAATTTCAACCGTCAGAAATGGGTTTGACAGAATGGATCTGAAGATCAAAGGCAGGAAGGCACTGGTACTCGGTGCTTCCCGCGGGCTGGGGCTCGGCATCGCCAACGGGTTGGCAGCTGAAGGTGTGGAAGTCATGCTGTGCGGGCGCAGCGAAGACCTGCTGCAAAGCAATGCTGCCGAGATAGAAGCCAACCACGGCGTCGCAGCGCATCACCTTTCTGCCGATCTGGCAGATGGCCAGTTTGCCAAGCGGGTGGCGGAGTACGCGGGGGCGCAGATGGGTCGCGTCGACATTCTGGTAAACAATACGGGCGGTCCGGCACCGGGCAAGGTGACGGACATGACCGTAGATGATCTTGCCCGACAGGCGCAGATGATGATCTTCGGCATTATCGAACTGACTAACCTGCTTCTTCCCTCGATGCGGGAGAATGGTTGGGGACGCATCCTCACCGTCGCTTCGTCCGGCGTCGTGCAGCCTATTCCTAATCTCGCGATGTCGAACACGCTTCGCTCGGCGCTCGTCGGCTGGAACAAATCCCTATCAAACGAGATCGCGCCCGATGGCGTGACGTGCAATCTGATTGTGCCCGGCCGCATTCACACGTCGCGCGTCGACCAGCTCGATGAAGCCGCCGCCAAACGCACCGGAAAGGCACTGGATGAGGTGCGCGCGGGCTCAAGGGCAGCGATCCCTACTGGCCGCTATGGCCACGTCGAGGAATTTGCTGACATGGCCACATTCCTTTGCAGCGACAGGGCGGGCTATACGACCGGCTCCATCGTCAGATGTGATGGTGGGGCAATCAAGGGCGTGTGAACGGAAGGGTCCGGGGATCGGCCTGAAGGACCAGCCGATCTCCGAAAGAGCATGTGGTGGGTAAGGCGGTCAGGTCGCTTTGCCTTGAGCCAGATCCGTTTTTTTCCTCGAAGCGAAGAACCACGCGATTGCCAGTGCGGCGAGTGATCCGCCAGCAAGATCGACTGCGAGATTTGCCGGAAACATCAGAAGCAGGCCCGCTATCGCGAACACAATGCGCTGGTTTCCCGATAAGGGTCCGCTGATGATCATCGCTCCCTGCAGCGATATTGCAAGCAGAACGGCGCCGATCGTGTAGAGGCCGACCGTGTAGATGATTTCGTACCATTCTCCCTGCAACAGAAGTTCGGGCACATAGGCAAAGCTGAAGGGCATGAGCACCAGCGTTGCCCCGAATTTGAGCGCTGCCATGCCGGTTTTCATGGGCGGAGCGCCGGCAATTGCGGCACCCGCAAAGGCGGCGACACAGACAGGCGGTGTGATGTTGGACAGGCACGCCGCATAAAAGACGGCCAGATGCGCGGCGATCATAGGCACACCCAGCTGGATCAGCGCCGGTGCGGCGACAACGGAAAGGATGATGTAGGACCCGGTGGTGGAAGAGCCCATTCCGATGATGATCGACACGAGGGTGACCAGGCACAGGGCCCAGAACAGGTGGCCTCCGGACAGTTCGATGAGGACCGCGGAAAATTTCAATCCGAGGCCCGCCAGCACGATGCCGCCAATGATGATGCCGAGCGTGCCGATGGCAGCGCCGGCGGCAGCATTGCTTTGTGCGCCGCCAATCAGGCCCTTCAGCACGGCAGAGGGCCCCATGCGCGTGTCCCGGTGCCGCCAGGAGAGCACGGCTGCGCTGACCGTACCCCAGAAGGCGCAGAGCTCCGGCGAATAGCCGTTGAACAACAGGCCAAGCACCACGCCGAGCGGCAGGAAGAAATGCCATCCCTTCTTCACCACATCACGAACGCGCGGTGTCTCGGATGCCGGGAGACCCTTGAGGCCCAGTCGCACGGCTTCCAGATCCACCATCATCAGAAGGAAGGTGAAGAACACGAGCGCCGGGATCACGTTCAACAGCGCAATGGTCAGATAGCTGGTTTCTGTCAGGGTGGCCAGAATGAAGACGCCCGCACCCATGACCGGCGGCATGAACTGGCCGCCTGTCGAGGCGATCGCCTCGATGGCGCCGGCATCATGCGGCCGGTAGCCGGTCCGTTTCATCAACGGGATCGTGAACGAGCCGGTCGTCACCACATTGGCAACGGAGGAGCCGGAAATCGAACCGAAGAACGCGGATGTGATGACGGCGACTTTCGCCGGCCCGCCGCGCCACCGGCCTGCGACCGCCGTGCCCAGGTCCATGAAGAATGCACCCGCGCCGGAGCGTTCCAGGAATGCGCCGAAAATCATGAAGGGGAAGACAAAGGTGGCGAAGGTCGCGGTCACAACGCCAAACAGCGCTTCCTGCGTGGAGAACGTGAATTCGATGATGCGTTCGACAGACATGCCGGGGTGGGCCATCTGGCCGGGGAGGTAACGACCCAGATAAAGCTGCAACAGAAAGGCGATGGCGATCAGCGAGATGACCGGCCCCAGGGCGCGGCGGCTCGTTTCCAGCATGACCGCAATGGCGATGCCGCCCATTACAAGGTCCATCTGGCTGGGATTGGATACGCGAAACATCGCATAGCTGACATATTGGTCGATCCAGTAGCCCACCGAGACTACGGCAAGACCGATCAGAACCATGTCTAGCAAGCTCGGACGGGATGCGGGCGAGCGTTTGCTGGCCGGGTAGATCAGAAACACCAGCACCGATGTCAGCATGAGATACACGCCGCGATTGCTTTGGGTGGAGATGAGCCCAAAGCCGGATGTGTAGAGATAGAACAGCGAAAAACCGGCGGCGATGAGATTGAATGCCAGCGCAAATGGACCATTCAGGGTTCGTTTCGAACCTTCGACGCGGAAAAGCCAAGAGAAACCAGACATAGAATGCCGCCTCTAATAAAGATGGCCCCGACCTTTGTGCCGGGGCCCATGGAAGAATTCTGCAGGCTTATTCGGGCCACTGGCCCTGTTCGCGATAATAGGCCTCCGCGCCGGGGTGCATGGGAGCACCGAGCGACTGGAAGTTTTTCACGTCTGGTTTCATCTGCGCCCAGGCCTTGTGTCCCTGCGCGAGAACGTCCTGCTTCTCATAGGCTGCAGAAACCAGGCTCTTGACCACATCGCTTGGTACGCGTTCGTGTGCGACCCAGTAGACGGTGGTGTAGGGCATCGCGGTTTCAGGAACACCGCGATAGGTGCCCTCCGGCATGGCGCCGCCATGGTAGAAGGGAAACTTCTCGGTGATGGTGGCCAGTTGCTCGTCGCTATAGGCGAGCACGGTCACGTCGCGTGTCTCGGCCAGTTCGGTCACCGCTGCCGCGGGCGAGGATGACTGGCAGAATGCGTCGATCTGGCCGTTTCCAAGTGCGCGGCCAGCATCGGCAAAGGTCATCATCTGCGGCTTGATGCTGTCAAGCATGCCAAGTGCTGTCAGAATGTTCGAGCAGTTGAAGACGGTGCCGGAGCCGGGCGGTCCGAGCGCCACCGTCTTGCCAGCAAGGTCCTCGAGTTTCTCGATGCCACTGTCTCCCAGGGTCACGAAATAGGTCGGCCCCTGATAGGCCATGGCAACACCGCGCAGCATGTCACCCTTGGCTGCATTGGCGAAGGGCCCTTGCTGATCCTGCGCCATGTAGACATGGCTGCCATAGACGATACCCATGTCCAGTTCGCCCTTGATCAAACGAAGAGCGTTTTCGGTCGAGCCGCCGGTGGTCACCTGCGTGATGTTGATGTCCGGCAATCCCTTGCCAAGCTCCGTTCCCGCAACGCCGACCATGTAATACATCACGCCGCCCGGGTTGGATCCTCCCCATGCTACTTCGGTCTTGTCCTGTGCGTGGGCACCAACGATGCTGGCGAAACCAGCGGCGATGATGCCTGTCAAAAGCCGTTTCATGTTTTCCTCCTCCATATTGTAAGCATGTCCGCTGCGAACTCGCAGGGCGTTGACCCAGAACCTAGGTGCTGGATAGGCGGCATTCGTTTTTCAACGTGCCAATCCCTTCGACAGTGACCTCAACAATGTCGCCGGCTTGCAGGTATTTGGGTGGCTTGAACCCGATACCCACGCCCGCTGGTGTGCCGGTGGCGATGATGTCGCCGGGCTTGAGGGTCACACCCGCCGAAATCGTCTCGATGATGGTCCCGATGTTGAAGATCAGAAGGCCGGTGTTGGAATCCTGGCGAAGCTCGCCATTGACGCTGCACTGGATCTTCGTGTTCGCGACATCCAGGTCCTGCTTTAAAACCGCCCAGGGCCCCATGGGCCCGAACGTGTCCTGAGACTTGCCAACCAGCCATTGGCTGTAGCGGGATTGAAGGTCGCGAGCGGTCACATCATTGATGATCGTGTAGCCCCAGACATGATCGAGCGCGTCCTCGGCGCGAATGCCCTTGCCACCCTTGCCGATGATCACCGCCAGTTCGGCCTCATAGTCCACGGCATCCGACACTTTCGGGTCGAGCACGATCTGTTCTCCATGGGCAATCACAGACTCCGGAACCTTGGAGAACACGATCGGGAACTCCGGGACCGCCCCTTTGGCTGCGCTGGAATCGAACCCGCTCGCGGAGAATTCATGAGCGTGTTCGAAGTAGTTCTTGCCGACACAGAATATGTTGCGCTCCGGACGCGGGATGGGTGCGCACAATTCAAGCTCGCTTAAGGGAACAGGTGTGCCCGCCTGGGGCAGAACGTCCCGGCCGATCAATGAAAGAACACCGCGGGATGCCTGGTCCTGATCCAGCTCAAAGGGTGTGACAGTGCCGGATTCCTCATCCACCTGTCCCACCAGCCATTTTTGCCCCGTTCTGAATGTCCCGATCTTCACCACGCTTCCTTTCTGATGCTATATTGGAGATATGGTTTAATCCAAAAGATGCCAATCATCAAGATCATTGCTTGAAATGTCTAAAAATGATCAATATTGGTATAATTTGGTTCATTTCCAGAGGTGAACATGGCACGTGGAAATTCGGACGACCTCGCGTCCCTGCTGCATTTGAGGATCAAGGAGGGAGAATGGGGGCCGGATGAGCGCATGCCCACCGAACGAAGTCTGGCCGATGAGCTCGGCGTTGCCCGCAACACGATCCGCAAGGCGCTGGATCAACTTGAAGAGGCAGGTGTCGTCGTCCGGCATGTGGGCCGGGGGACCTATGTCAAGACCGATCAATCGAGGACGGATCTTCATCGGATCGTCGAGAAGATGAAGCAATCGTCTCCGGCGGACATGATGGAACTGCGCATGCTGATCGAGCCGGAGGCAGCCAGCCTGGCGGCGATGCATGCCGGTGCAGGCGAACTTGCCAAAATCAGGAAGGTGCACGAACTCGCGATAGCCGCGGCGGACATGCCTTCCTTCGAGCATTGGGATGCGGAGTTGCACCGGTTGATATTTGAGTGCACGCGCAATGACCTGCTTTACCAGGTCCATGAAATTCTCGGTGTCCTGCGCCTGCAGCCATTATGGTTCGAGATGAAGCAGAGATCATTTTCGGAAGCCCGGAAGGCGACCTATTGTGCCCAGCACGAAGAACTGGTTGTCAGCATCGAAAAGAGGCTCGGTGAAGAAGCGCGAGAAGCCATGCGGGCGCACCTCGTTTCCGTGCGGAAAAACATGCTGGGCCGTTAAAGCCGGAACGTTGGACAAGGCGAGGCCGGGTGGCTTTTAGCCGATCGGGCGCCTTTCGTTGACGATCTGCTCGAAGATGCGCACCCAGCTGCGTGTCCCCCGACGGGGCCGCTCCACGTCATAATGCTCGTTCGGCGCGTGGATTGCGTTGCTGGAAAGAATGAATCCTATCACAACACAATCCGGTCCCAGCTCCTGGCTTAGCTGACCCGGCGAGTAGAATGGCCCACCAGCACCTTTCAGCCCGGTCGGCACCTGTCACCCAGCCTCAATCAAGGCCCCGCGCGGCAGCTTTCAGACATAGAGTGGTCTGGGAAAGGCGCACTGCGATGGATGATGATGTTTCCGCCACGGACCGATCCCATCCAACCGCGATGTCCTCACCCTAGTCCTGTGGAAGTTCTTTCGCCAGGCGCCTTCTCCAGCCTTTTGTTGCCAGGGGAAGAAGCAGAAGGATCAGAGCCAGTAGCATGATCGTCAGAGTGAGTGGCTGTTCCCAGAATATCGAGACATCGCCTCCAGAGATCAGAAGGCTGCGACGGAGATTGGCTTCCATCAAGGGCCCCAGAATGTATCCGAGGAGCAGCGGCGCGATTGGGAATTTGAGCAGTGAAAGCGCATAACCGAGCACGCCGAGCACACCCACCATGATCACGTCCACATGTGAGGAGTTCACCGAGTAGATGCCAATCGCGATGAAGACAAGAATGCCGGGATAGAGAATGTGGTAGGGAATCTTCAGCATCGATACCCACAGCCCGACCAGCGGAAGGTTCAAGATCAACAGTATGAGATTGCCGATCCAGAAGCTGGCGAGCAGTCCCCAGAAAATTTCGGGGTGCTGCGGGATTAGTGTCGGTCCAGGCGCGATGCCGTGAATGAGCAGTGCGCCAAGCATCAAGGCTGACGTTGCGTCGCCGGGAACGCCCAGGGTGAGGGCAGGGATAAGCGCAGTCTGTGAAGCGGCATTGTTGGCGCTTTCGGGCGCAGCCACGCCCTCGACGATACCGCTGCCGAGCGCGTCCCGGTTTGGCCCGACCCGTTTTTCCACCGCGTAGGCCATGAAGGCGGCAATGGTGGAGCCGGCTCCTGGCAAGACACCGACTAGGGAACCCAGAATGGATCCACGCCAGATCGGCGCATGCGAGCGGCGCATATCTTCCCGGGTGGGCATGAGAGATCGGAGCGTGATCTTCTGTTTGGCCAGCCACTCGGCCGAATCCGAACCGATCGAGGCGATCACCTCGCTGGCGCCGAACATGCCCATGGCGACGAGGACCAGCGGAAGGCCGTCGTAGAGGTAGGGCATGTCGAATGCAAAGCGGATCTGACCCGAAATCGTGTCGGTTCCCATCAGCCCCACAAGCAAGCCAAAAACCACCATGGCCAGCCCCTTGAGCGGCGCATCGCCAATGAGCGTGACAGCCGCGATCATGCCAAGAAGCATTAGCGCAAAGTAATCGGCAGAGGTCATCATCAGTGCGAACTTGCTGAGTGCCGGAGACAGCACGGCCATCACGACAATCGCAAAACAACCGCCAGCGAAGGAGGCGATGGTGGTAATGCAGAGCGCAACGCCAGCGCGGCCGGCCCGGGCCATGGGATAGCCGTCGAGACAGGTTACCGATGCTCCGGCCGTGCCGGGCAGATTGAGGAGGATCGAGGCGGTGGAGCCACCATATTGCGAACCGTAGTAGATCCCGGCCAGCATGATGATGGCGGTGGTCGGGTCCAGATAGAAGGTCAGCGGCAACAGCATGGCAATCGTGGCCAGGGGGCCAATGCCGGGCAGCACGCCAATAAACGTGCCAGCTGTCACGCCAAGAAAACAGAAAAGCAGCGTCTGTGGACTGAGCGCTGTCGCAAACCCCTGGCCGGCGTGTCCGATGAACTCCATCATAGCGGAAGCTCCAGCACCGCAATGGGCAGACCGAGCAGGGCGATGAAGATCACCCAGCACAACAGCGCCAGTGAACATGCCAGAACGAAAACGCGCCGGAAGTGAAAGCGGTTGTCCGCGAAGCGGGCGATGAAGGCAGACACAAGGATCGCCGGCACAAGGCCGAAAGAACCGATGAGCAAGGCGAAACAGGTAAGCGACAGCATGACAACGCCTGCCGCTCTCCAGTTAGGCTGCGGAATGCTGCCGGTCCTGCCAACCGAGCCGGCGATGATGCCGAGGCCGAGCAACACCATGATGATCCCTAGTGCCAGCGGAAAGGCGCCTGGGCCGATGTTGGAAATCCTGCCTATCGGGTATTGAGAGCTGATGCCGGCGGTCACCAGCCCGATCAACGTGACCAGCACACCGCCAATGGCGTCTGTTGGTTCCAAGCGTATTGATCTCATGGTGTTCCCCTCGCTTTGCGCGATTTTATGTTTTTCTGCGTTTTTCCCAGACAGCGGCGTCGACGAGGCTCTCCGGACGTTTGTCTGCCAGCGCATCGACAATGTGCTGCGCGCAGGCAAGAGCCGTGGCTTTCAACGCATCTTCGGTAGAGCCTGCGACATGCGGCGCGAGCACAATGTTTCGAAGCCCTGTAAGCGGCGAGCTTTCATCCAGTGGCTCCGGGTCGAAGACATCAAGGCCCGCTGCGCGGATCACCCCGCTCTCGAGCGCTTCAGCCAGAGCAGCTTCATCGATGAGCGCACCGCGCGCCGTGTTCACCAAAATGGCGTGAGGCCGCATTTTACGCAGGGTTTCAGCGTTGATCATGTGGTGCGTATCGGGGCGGGCGGGTCGGTGCAGCGAGATCACGTCGGAGCCCTCCAGAAGGGCATCCAGCGTTGCCACCGGCTCGAAACCATTGTCGCGAATGGCACCATCGTCAGCGGAAGGCGACCAGACAAGGACCTTCATCGCAAAACCATTCTTTGCGATCTCGCCAAGCAACCGGCCGATGGTGCCGAAGCCGGCAATACCGAGCGTCTTGCCAGTCAACTCGCTCATGCCGCCTTCGAACTTGAAGCGGAAATTGCCGTTTCGCGCTGCATGATCGGCCTCGACCGTGCGCTTCGCGCAGGCGAGGATCAGCATCATCCCGTGTTCGGCGACGGAACGGGCATTGGCCGTTGGCGTGAAAGAGATCGGGATCCCGAGTTCCGCGGCGTGCGCGACGTCTATCTTGTTGGTGCCTATGCCGTGATTGGCTATGATTTTCAGGTTCTTAGCGCTGTTCATCGCCTCGGCGTTGAGCCCGGCATCGCGCGTGATCAGGGCATCGGCCGTTTCGATTTCGGCTGCGACCGTTTTCATGTCCTGAGCGCTTGCGCGCCGAACCCTTATTCCCGCAGCCTCAAGCGCTTCTTCGCCGGCGGGGTGGATCGGCTGGACAATCAGGCATTCAGGCATGTGAGGTGTTCTCCATCGGTTGGCAGTCCCTGAGCATTGGCGGTTCTGCATCCATAGCAGCTCCCAGAAGGCGGGTGGCGACCGCGAAATCGGCCATGTCCATTGCTTCTTCAGGGTTGTGGCTACCGTTGTGATTGCGTACGAAAATCATCGCAGAGGGGATGCCTTGAAGAGCAAACGTCGCCGTATCGTGCCCGGCGCCGGAAGGCATAACGCGCGCGTCAATTCCGAGCGCTTCAGCCTTGTCCATCATTTCGGAAATCAGTTCGGCATCCATGGGTGCTGGCGTGCTGGCGGTGCGCGGTCCCAGGTCGAAACGTGTGGATGTCTGCTGCTCGACATTTGCGACCTCGCGCAAAACGACGCTCTCAAATGCGTCAAGAGTCTGCGCACTGGCGGAACGCACATCGATGCTGAAATCGACGCGACCGGGAACCTTGCTGAAATCCGCCTGTTCGCCATCTGTCGAAAGCTGCCCGAATGTCAGCGCCAGATCAGCACCGTTCTCTTCAAACGCCGACCAGTGCGCATTCAAGCGTTCGATGAAGGCTGCGGCGGCCGCAACTGCGTCGTGGCGATGGGCCCGCGGCGTTGCGCCTGAATGGCTGTACACACCATTGATCCGGGCATGCCGGTAGCGGAAACTGCCGCGAATGCCATTGACAATACCGATTGGCTGATTGGATCCCACGAGCACCGGCCCCTGCTCGATATGCACCTCGATGAAACGGCTGACGGTTCGTGGATCAAGAAGACATGTACCCGATGCGAGTGCCCGAGGATCGCCTCCTGCCGCCTCGATTGCTTCGCCCAGTGTCACGTCCCGGTCGAAGCGCTTCAGCTCCAGCGCTTCGGCTGGAAGCTTTCCGAAAATGGCCTTGGAGCCCGGATAGGAAACCGGAAACCAGGCTGATTCCTCGGCGCGAATGGCGATGACGACGGTGTCGCACAGGGGCTTTTTTCCTGCTTGAAGCCAAGCTGAGAGCACGCTTATCCCGGCAATGACCCCGGCTGCGCCATCGAAATTGCCGCCACGGGGAACGCTGTCGAGATGCGAACCGGTCATCACGGCCGGCAGGGAACGATCCTCACCGGCAAGCGTGACATAAAGGTTCATGGCCGCGTCCGTGCGTGTTTCCAGCCCCAGGTCCCGGGCCGTCGACGCGATCAGATCATGCGCAAACGCCTCGCCCGCACCATAGCTGTCACGGGTGATGCCAACGCCGTCCGATGTGGCTTCGGCAAGTGTGTCGAACAGCTTCCGGGCAAGCGAAATGTCAGGCTCGACGGTCATTTCGAAGCCGCGGTGCCTGGCAGGTAGAAATCGGACTGGGTGATCGGATCGAGACACTCGCGCAGCAGCCGACCGTGTCCTTCGATCACGTCAGTAAGACCCATCAGGCGCAAACTCGCCCAGAAGCAGGCCTGGTTGGAGGTGATGACGGGTTTGCCAAGATCCTGTTCGATCTGCTCGATGACGTCGAGCGTGGCGAGGTTGGTGCAGGAGATGAAGATCGCTTCGGCATCGGGCCGGTCAATCATGCGGGCAAGACGATAGACCTGCTGCGGCGGAACCCGGCCGATGCCGCGCCGCTCTTCCTGTGTTTCGCCCAGCCGAAGGCCGTGCAGGCTGGTGCATTCGAAGCCGTAGTCTTCGAGAAACTGCTTTTCGCTCTCATTGACGAAATCCACATAGGGTGTTCCGACCGCGACCTTCTTGACACCGAGGGCATTGAGCGCGGCGATCACCGCGCCCGCCGTAGCGCAGGCCGGGGTGTTGGTTTGCGCCGACATGCTGTCGAGCAATTCCGGCATCGGGCACACGATCGATCCCGACGTGCAGCCATAGACGACGATGTCGACCTCGGCCGTGGCAAGGCGCTCGGCTGCTTGGGCCAGTGCATCGGCCATCTTGTCGTAGCTTTCCTGCGTGGCATTGCCGAGCAGCAACACCCGGTCGGTGTGGATCGTCACCCCTTCCGGTGCCAGCCGCCAGAATTCCGGTTCGTTGACCGTGTTGGTGGACGGCAGGATGAGACCGATTTTTCCGCGCCATCCATAGGCGCTGTACATGGAGACAGCTTTCATGCGTCTGGTTCCTTTGTCTGGCGTCAGCGTGAGGCCGCGGCCTTGAGCCCGGCGGCAAGCGGCGAAAACGTGTTGAAAATGGCGTTGGCGTCGTTGGAGAGCGGCATCCACTGGATCCCGCGATCGATCCATTTCTTGCCGGCTTCGATGGATTGGCAGGAAAAGCCCCAGGGGATGTTCTTCTGCGTGCAGACCTCGATCACCCGCTCGGTGGCTTCGTTCATCAATGGATGAGACACTTGGCCGGGAACGCCAAGATTCTGCGAGAGGTCGTCGGGACCGATCATGATGGCGTCGAGCCCATCGACGTCACAGATTTCCGGCAGTGCATCGAGGCTGTCGCGTGTCTCGACCATTGCCACCATCAGTGTCTCCGCGTTGATGTGCGCGATCTGCTTGTCGGTGTCCTCGTAGCGCAGATAATCGGTGTGCGACCCGCGCAGGTTCAGGATGCGCTCGCCGCGCGGGTAGTATTTGGTCACTTTCATGATGGCCTCGAGCTGCTCGGGGCTGTCGATACAGGGCAGGAGCAGGCCTTGTGCGCCTGCATCCAGAAGCCGCGTCATGTCATGCGGCTTGTGGCCGTCGGGCCGAGCGATCGGCACGATGCCGGATGCCCGTGCAACCAGTGCCATCGCAGAAACGTCCGAGATCGAAAAATCGCTGTGTTCCATCTCCAGGAGAACGAAGTCGAGGCCGGTCGCAGCCAGAAGCCTCATCATTTTTGGATTGCTGACCAGGGTGGCCCAGGTGCCAAAAACCGGTTTGCCGTCGCGCAGCAATTTCTTGACGGGGTTGGAGGCAATTTCTTCGATCACTGTGTTCTCTCCGGATAGGCATGGGAGCCGGGAGCCTGGCGCTCCGGGCTTTGTGAGGTTCGGCTGGTCTGGTGGTGAACGACCGGTATCCCGCTATCGCGATGCGCTTGCGGTCGTTTGACGCGACCGGGAGCCGGAAGCGAGACGCCATATGGCGTCCCGCCTGATGCTTTTACTGGTTCCAGGGCGTGGTTTCCCAGAGTTCGTGGAAGCTTTTGTCCAGGCCCTCAAGGATCGAGACGTAACGATCTGATGGAATGAAGCGGGCCGGAAGATTGGCCTGTTTTGCGATCTTCAGATACTCTGGATCATCGCTGACTTTCTTGAGTGCGTCTTCCAGCTTCTCTCTGACCTCATCGGGAAGGCCGGCCGGTGCGCCAATGCCGCGCAGCGAACCACCGATCACCGGATAGCCCGCGGAAGCGAAGGTCGGAACGTCCGAAGCCATCGGCGAAGCTTCGTCGGCCATCACGCCGAGGATGCGCCAATCCGTCCCTTCGGAGAATGTCAGAGCCTCACCAAGATTGGCCGTCGTTGCCATGATCTCGCCGGAAAGCAAAGCGTTGCGACCGGCCGAGGAGCCATCAAAGGGGATTGGCAGCAGGTCGATGCCGGCAGCCTGCTCCAGCAGCAGAGTGTTGATGTGGCCGGCCGAGCCCGCCCCCTGTGTTGCAACCGTAACGCGGCCGGGCTTTTCCTTTGCAGCGGCTACCAGATCCTCGATCGAACCGATGTCGCTCGACCCGAGAACGTTGATGGTGCCGGGGTCTTCGGCCATCGCAGCGAGGAAATCAAAACTGTCTAGCGAGAACTGAGCCTCACGCTCGATCGGTATCGTGATGATGCCAGGCGTGTTGATGATGCCAATCGTGTAGCCGTCGGGGTCGGAACTTGCGAGTTCGGAAAGTCCGATCTCACCGCCAGCACCGGGGCGGTTCACGACAACGACAGGTTCTCCCAGTTCCTTTTCCAGAAATTGAGCGACCGTGCGTGCATTGAGGTCCGTCCCTCCTCCGGCGGAGAAGGGAACGATCAGCTTGATCTGCCGGTCCGGATATTCGGCAACGGCAGGCGTCGCGGCGATACCGATCGCCATGGCGGCGATCAGGGCGAGAGGTTTGAAGGTCATGTGGTTCCCCTGTGTCTTCGGTCTGTTGGCACTCGGCTTCTTCGGCAGATGTGCGGTTTGATTTTCGGGCGCGGCTCAGCCCGATGGAACAAGAATATATATTGCCGATACGCTGTCAATATATTAAGTGAATATCGGAGGATTGAGGATTGAGTGCAATTTGGAGGTTGTGCTCTTGCACTGCTGCACGAGCCGATAGATACCAGGGCAGGCGGGGCGGAGTGTTGCCAGCCGATGGGGGATGAGATGGCCAATCAGGCAGAAACGAGACTGGCCGAGGATGCCTATAACCGCATTCTCGCGCACATCATGTCCGGCAAGCTGGCAGCCGGCACTGTCATCCAGGAAAAGGTTCTGGTTGAGGAGCTCGGCCTTTCGCGCACGCCCATGCGGGACGCACTCTTGATCCTCGAAGGCGAGGGGCTTCTGGTGCGCGAGAGCCGGCGTGTGGTGCGGGTCTTGTCGATGGATCTCTCGCACTATGTCGAGAATCTCGCGATCCGCCGCCTGCTTGAATGCGAGGCGGCGGCACTTGCGGTGGGCCGA
This sequence comes from Nitratireductor sp. ATLC21, assembly GCF_057196525.1. Taxonomy (NCBI): domain Bacteria; kingdom Pseudomonadati; phylum Pseudomonadota; class Alphaproteobacteria; order Hyphomicrobiales; family Phyllobacteriaceae; genus Nitratireductor; species Nitratireductor sp. ATLC21. The sequence continues at coordinate 403,959 of NZ_JBXUOU010000002.1, forward strand.
ATACCCGAAGACTCTCTCGATCGTATGAAAGCCGAGATCGAGACGCTTATGAGCAATCATGAAGCCCGCATGCCGGCTGGACGTGAGGCGGTGCGTCGGATCGACGAGGAGCTTCACCGGACCATCGCGGAAGCGGCGGGAAATCGGCAACTTGCCGAGATTGTTGCGGGGCTGCGCCGCAAGACACACATCTTCGATCTCAAGAACATGCCGGAGCGGTTTCTCGAGACTTGCCGGGAACATCTGGCGATCATTGAAGCGTTGCGCCCGGATTCCGAGCCTGACGCTGCGCGCCAGGCAATGTACCGCCACATCAACGCGATCCGGGAAAGCATTGTGCGCCGCCTGCTTCAGAATTGAACGATGCAAACGGTGCACAGCGATCTTCTCCGATGCCGTCAGGCGCGATAGCGCTGCACCAGTGTCGCCAGTCGCTCGATGGCTGCCACTGAAGCGGCATGATCCTGCGAAAAGTTCAGACGGATGCTGTCGGCACAATGGGGGCTGAACTCGGTGCCGGGGGTAACGATCACACCGGCCTGAAGGCGCAATGCCTTGATGAAATCGCCAGGTGCCACCGTCAGTTCGGGTAGGCGGGCAAACAGATAGCTGCCGGCCTGTGGCACGCGGAGCGTGCATCCGGGGATACCGCGAAAAAGCGTCACAAGATCATCGCGAATCGCCTGATGGCGGGCGATGCGCTCTTCCATCCATCCCTCGGGCTCGTTGAACCATGTCTTGAGCACCGCCTGCGAATAACCGGCCGCCCGGAGCGAAACGATGGCCTGCAGTTTCTCCATGCGGTTGATGATGGTTTTTGAGCCGAAAGCGACCCCCAGACGATAGCCGCTCAACGATTCTGTCTTCGAGGGCCCCATGATCGTGATGACATTTTCAGACGCCGTGCTCACAGCGCGCAAGTGCGTGTAGGTCACGCCCTCATATCTGAGACGGGAATAAAGCTGATCGACGATGACTGTGGCGCCGTATTGCTCCGCGAGAGCTGCAATCCGGGACACTTCCTCCGGCGAGTAGACGACACCTGCCGGGTTGTTCGGATTGGAAAACAGGAAGAGTTTCACGCCGGATTGGAACGCCGCTTCAAGCTCCTCCAGGTCGAGACCGGCCTCGTCGGGCCCAGCCTCGCCATAGCGAAGCTGGACCGGAACGATTTCACCGTCAAAGAAGGTGACAAGTTTCCTGTTCGCGAAATAATCCGGCTGGACGATCGCAACCTTGTCTCCCCGCGAGACGGTCGAGGCAATGGCCAGAAAAAGCGCCCCTTGCGTGCCTGGCGTTATGATCAATCCGTCGCGGGCATCCACGTCGGCGCCGGTAAAATCCGCAAGCCGGGGAGCCAGCTCGTCGCGGATATCGAGCGCCCCGCGATATTCCGTATAGGCCTGTGAGCCGCCGCGCGTGACACCGGCGGAGAATTCATCGAACGCGCCCGGAGTTGGCTCATGGGCATCGACGTCCCCATGGGAGAAGTCGACGCGCTGTCCCTCAAGCATATCGCCTTTCAGGTAGCCGTCATCGAGCTTCGCGGACTGCCGCACCTCCTGACCCGGCGCATTGTCCGTTTCCAGCTTTCTGAACTTCTTCTCAATTTCCGACATGGGGGTTCCCTGCGATGAACTGGCGATATTCGGCAGGGAGTTTAAAGCGGCAAAACGATAGAAAAACCTATTTTTTCTTGCTTCAAAAGATGCAAAAAACATCGAATGGATATTCGCTTTCTCGAAACCTTTCTGGCGATCGTGGACTGTGGCTCGATTGCCGAGACCGCCCGCAGAACAAACAAGACGCCGGCGGCGCTTTCCCAGCGCATTCAGGTTCTTGAGCAGGAGCTTGGCCACAAGCTGATAATCCGTTCGGGACGGACCGTGCAGCCGACGGCGGCGGGTCTTGCCGTGCTTGAAAGGGCGAGGGAGCTCGTGGAAAAGGCGCGTGACCTCAGCGCACTTGCTGCAAATGGAGCGCCAGCCGGCCAATTGCGTATCGGTGCCACCTCAACCGCCCTGATCGGTCTCATGCCGGACATCATCACAATGCTGAGCGATCGGTACCCGGCCATCGATTATTTCGTTCAGCCTGGTTCATCGTCCGAACTCTACCATCGCGTGATTGCCGGGGAGCTTGATGCCGCTCTGATCGTCCGGCCTGACTTTGCACTGCCCAAAGCCATGGGCTGGAGCACGATCCGCGAAGAGCCGCTCGTGTTCATCGCCCCGCATTCCCTTCCCGAATTGCCCCCGCACGCCCTTATAGCCTCTCAGCGGTTCATTCTCTATGACCGCAACCAGTGGGGTGGGCAGATCGTGGCGCGCTATCTGGCGGAGAACGGACTTGCGGTTCGTGAGTGGCTGGAGCTCGACGCGCTCGATGCAATTGCCGCGCTGGTCAGCCGCGGCCTGGGTGTCGCCATCGTTCCCGATTGGGCACCGCCTTGGCCAGAGGGTCTGACGCTGCGAAAGGTCCTTCTGCCTTCCGGCGGGGTCCGGAAAATAGGCATCTTGTGGCGGCGGACCGGTGCGCGCGCGGCTGCTGTTGATGCCTTTGTTTCTGCGTGCCGCGATGTCTCCCTGCGCCACTCAGACGGCAACGATCCCGCCGCCGCCGAGAATCCGGCGAACTGAGCCGATCGCTGAATGTGGCGTGTAGGAGCCCGTCACGCCGCCGAGGGAACGGGAGGAGACACGAATGTCCCACGACAATCCCGGTCCACTTACCTCAATCTGGTGTTCCATTGTGGGAAGGTCAGGAACAGCAACAATCCGGCTGACCGTCCGGTCAAATCCCAGACCCGCAAGGGCAATGGCCGCGTGAACATTCACGTTGCGGGGAAAGCGGGCGCAGGCCTCGCGTGTCGCGCCTTCAAACATCAATCCATCGGCCTTGGGGTCGATGCCAAGGCTCTTCCCGCTCTTCGTGGTTGTTACGGTCACTTGCTCGATGGCCGCCCGGCCATCGGCAATGCCATCTAGGGAAAGGATGGCGCCGTGCGGCACGTAAAACGCGCTGCCGTGCCGGGCCGTGATGGAGCGAACTTCCTCTTCGGTCTCGCGTCTGGCCATGGCCGTGCTGGAAAAGGCGCAGAAGTCGGCAGATCGAAGAAATCGCGGAGCAAGCTCCTGAACGACCGAAGGCATGGCCGCCTCGACAACGAGATCGACCGGCCGCGAAAGAGCTTCGCTCGCGTCATCGATGACGATACCGTCGGCCAGGTTGAAGCCTGTCATCCGATGGACGTTGGAAACAAGAACGAAAGCGATTTCTGTGTCCGCGGAATTGTCGATCTCGCGGATGACAGCGCCCCCGATCGCGCCAGCGCCAATGATGCCAATTCGTTTCTTGTCACGCATATCTCAATTCCTTGGGGGCTGTCTTGCCGCGAATGACGGGGCAACGCACCTCTGTGAGGCCCGCGCCGGAAGGCTGGATAGGCATTGGTAGGCGAGGCGGCCTTGAAAGCCAAGCTTGTGGCTTGCTGGAATTTCAGCCCCGACAAGCACACGCAACTTCGGTTCGCAGCGCAGCCAAGGAGCGTATCGTGAAAGATATCATCGTGAACGCCTCCGCGCGGGGTTGAAGGTTTATGACGCATTCGGGTTCAAAAATGCCAATCAATCAGTCCTTGCGATTGGCGTATGATTCCGGTTCAGACGTGTTCGAAGAATGTCCTACCATCCGCCAGGGATCCAGCGCGCACACGACCCACTCACAAACCCGCTTGACGCCGGGCTTAAGGTCGCGGATTAATGCGCGCTGCGCGGGTATGATGTAATGGTAGCCTGTCAGCTTCCCAACTGTCGCCGCGAATTATTATCCCATATTTATCAGTATGTTATAAATTCCTTCGTGCCTTGGATTGCGCTTGGAATTCTGGCCTGCAGGGAAGGAAGCGGCCCCAGTTTTCCTTTCGGAAAAATCCGGAAAAGCTTGTGGTCCCGGCGCGTTCATTGAGCCGGAGTTCTCTACCCGCCGGGCAAGCCTGCCGATAGTAATCGAACCACCTCGGAATCCTGCCAAGCCTTTTCCGTTGTCTGTTGTGATTAATCAGAAGGATGGTCGCTGCAGTCAAAAGGAGATTGTCAAATGGCAGCGAAGAAGCAGGAAGCAGAGAAGCAGTCGGTTGTTATCAGTGAAGACGATGCGAAGGCCATCGAGCAGGCAATCGCACAGGGTCAGGCATTGATTGCGCAGGGCAAGACCAAGGTCGATGCGTCGATGGCGATTTATCGCGCTCTGAACACTCAGCCGCAGGAAGCGGTTGTTTCAGCGGTGAGAGAGGGGGCGGGCCTGACACCCAAGGGTGCATTGACATATTGGTACAATCGTCGCCGAAAATACGCCAAGGAAGTAAAGGGCTGATCGGCCCAATCGAGGGTAACAGAGTGGATTATATAGAAACCCAAGAATATACGGCCTGTTACCCTTTTAAAAAATAAATAATAAAAATATAAAATGAACAAATCTCCTTCAATGAGTGAAGGTATTCATAATTGAAAACTATTTTATTATTATCGGGCGCTGCGAATTTAATCGCGTAATTTAATTGGTTTGTTTGCCTCTCCGTTGAGAAATCAATTTCATCTTCTCGTAGCTCCCGTCATCTATTCGATAGGCATAACCGGTTTTCCCATCCGCAGTCGTCTTTCTTGACCGCTGCTTCAAACCAATCTCTTTGAGGAAAAAAACAAGCTGACTGAATAGCTTCGACCGATAATCGCTGCGCAAATCATGTGCGAAATTGATCCTATAGCGATGCTTATTCTCGTCAAGGAACGCGACAAACCCTCCATGTTGGATGAGGGCAGTTCTTTCGTGGTGTCAAATTCCCCCTCTCGGTATGGGCCGAACAATTCCATCACTTCTTGATTGGCCTGCTGCCGGTTTCGTGGACACCGAGATAACGTGTTTTTGACGAAGCCGGAGTTTGTGAATGCAGAGAAGGAAATTCAGCCGCGAGTTCAAGCTTGAGGCGGTGAGACTGGTCAAGGAACGAGGCGTGTCGGTCTCCCAGGCTGCCCGCGACCTTGATCTCCATGAGAATGTGCTGCGCAAATGGGTCAGGGAATTGGGCGCTGACCCGCGGCATGCGTTCCCACTCTTCAAGGGTCTGAAAAAGCTGGTTCGAGCTTTCTCCTGTGAGGCCCACCAATCACTCGCGGTCCATTCCAAGGACATGGTTTGCGTTTGATCCCGGAGAGATGGTTTACACACTTTCCGGAGCGTATGAGATTTACTTGTAGAGTTTGCTGATCGAGGCAGTTTCATCGTCGCCGTGTCCGGCCTCCACATAATCTGCATATCGCTTCCTGGCGAGCTGGACGATTGGCAGCGCGAGGCCGAGACGTTTGATTTCCGCTTCCACATTCTTGAGGTCTTTGGCCATTTGCGAGGCTTTGCTCGCGACAGGCACAAAGTCCTGTGCGTCAATCTTCGGATAGGCATATTGCAGCAGAGCGCTGTCTGCATGTCCGCCTGCTAGGCACTGCGGAAGCCTTTCCGCAGCGAGTCCGCTCTGAGTGGCCAGTCTGTGCACTTCCGCCATGAGAACATATCCGACGCCACAGATCGCCTGATTGATAACCTTGGCGGTCTGGCCCGCGCCCACCGGTCCCATCAATGTGGTGCGACCTGCATAGGCATCCATGAAGGGCGCCGCGCGCGCCAGCGTGTCCGGGTCGCCGCCCGCCATGATGGTCAGCTTGCCTTCGCGGGCATAACCGGGTCCTCCGGACACCGGAGCGTCGACCCAATCTGCGCCACAGCTGCTTTTCAGTTTCTCGGCTCGCGCCTGTGTCGGCACAGGCAGACCGGTGGAATGATCCACGATGAGATGTGATGGGTTCGCCGCTTCGGCAATGCCACGCTGTCCAAAGACCACATCATCCACCGCACGGTCATCGAGCACGCACAGAAATATGATGCCGGCCTGTTCCGCAACGGCGCGAGGATTTTCGGCGATCAAGACATCGCTCAACTGATCATACGCTTCGGGTTCACGGTTCCACACCACCAGGCGATGTCCGGCCTGCTGGAGCTTGTGCACCATGGGCAGGCCCATCATCCCCAGACCCACAAATCCGATCAGCGCTTTTTCCTGCCGCCCAGCCATCTCGCATCCTCCCTCAGAATTTTCTGGATAATTTATAATTACAGATTATAGTGATCACATCAATCACCTCGAAGTGTAAGTTTTGCCCCATGAATCAATCCATTCGCCCCATGATTGTGACCCTCGGTGACCGATACGGCATCGGACCTGAGATCGTGGCACGTACATTTATAGACAAGGGCGCTCCGGTGGAGGGAGGAATTGTCATCCTGGGGGATTGGGACGTGTTTCGTGATGCCGCGGCCCGGTTTGGCGGAAGCCGCGAAATCCCGCGCATCTCTCGCTTGTCGGAGTTTTGCGCAGATGGCGTGCGGTTTCTGGATCTACCGTTCGATGCACCGGTCGGACCGTTGGGGAAAGTGTCACGGGAAGCCGGAGCGGAATCACTGGCTGTTCTGGACTGGCTGACCGAAGCTGCGCGCAAGCGAGAGATTGCTGGCGCGGTTTACGGCCCGCTGAACAAGCAGGCGATGCGCGATGCGGGCCATCCAAGTGGTGATGAGCTCGAATACATCATGAAGAACATGCCCCAATGCGCGGATGCCGGGGAGATCAACGCACTGGAAGGTATGTGGACGGCACGCGTGACCAGTCACATTCCGCTGCGCGACGTGGCCGACGCAATCTCAGCCGATGGTATCCGCCGTGCTGCGAAGTTACTGGCCAACACGATGAGCGCGGCTGGCATTCAGGCACCGAAAATCTGTGCCGCCGGACTCAATCCACATGCCGGGGAGCAGGGCGTGTTCGGACGCGAGGAGATTGACGTGATCGCACCAGCGATCGCTGCCATGCGGGAGGATGGCTTCGATATCATCGGGCCAATTCCGGCGGACACCGTATTCGCCCAGGCCAGGGCGCAGGGCGCCAATGGCATTTTGACCATGTATCACGACCAGGGGCAGATCGCCCTGAAATTGATTGGGCTTGGCCGATCCGTGACCCTCATAGGCGGGCTGACCGTACCGTTCGCCACACCGGGCCACGGAACGGCTTTCGATATTGTGGGACAGGGGGTGGCGCGGCTGGACGGCCTGCGCGAGGCGCTTGCCCTGTGTCGCAAGATCTCCCGCAATGTGACCTGATAGTCAGGCGCGTTCCGGGGAACACAAAAGGGAGGAAGCAAGAATGAACGCAAAACTGAATGGTTTGAAGACGCTGACATCTGTTTTGGCTTTGAGCTTGACGGGAATGGTCGCCACGCCTGTGGCGACCGCCGAGGCACAGAGCGGCCTTTCCGGGGAAGCGCGGTACAGTTGGTGGGGCGGTCCGTCTCGAAATGAGAAAACCTACGATGTGATTGAGCTGTTCGAGAGCGAGAATCCGGGCGTCAGCATCGTGCGGGAGCCTTCGGACTGGAGCGGATATTGGCAGAAAGTGAATGTTCAGGCCGCAGGCAGCAACCTACCCTGTATCGTTCAGATGCAGAACCGCTGGCTCGCAAATTACGACGATCCCTCGATCCTGCTTCCGCTGGACGACCTCGTCGCTTCCGGCAACCTGGATCTCACCGGTATTCCCAAACCACTGATCGATTCCGGCCGTGGTGAGGACGGGAAGCTTTATATGGTGCCGACGGGCGTGTTCTTCTACGTGATGTTGATGAACCAATCTCTTGCAGAATCAACCGGCATTGCGCCCTTTGACCCTGACAGCGTGACGTGGGAGGAGTTCAAGACATGGCTCTTGGCGGTGAACGAGAAGCTGCCTGACGGGGTGGATGCTGCCGGTGGAATGCCCGTCTCGCCGGAGGCATTTATTGCCTATGTCCAGTCCCATGGGCAGAAGGTCTTTAGCGAGGGCGGTGTCGGATTTGACGAAGCCATCGTGACCGATTGGTTCAACTATTGGGAAGAACTGCGCAAGGCAGGCGCTGCTCAGGACGCGGATAGCCTTGTTGAAGAGCGCAGCGATCTGATCGAAGAGTCCGGCATCGCCAATGGCCGCCTCGTGGTGCAGCCGCGTCCGGCGAATCGCCTCGACGCACACCAGGCTGTGCTCGACACCGCCGCGCCCGGCAGCAATCTTGATATCGCCCTTTATCCTCTTGGCCCGGATGGCGCCGGCGAGGATGTCGGTATCAACGGCATCTCGATTGCGGCTGGCTGCGAAGCGGGCGCACGCGACATCGCGGTCGCCTATACGAACTTCTTCCTGCAGGACGAACGCGCCGCCAACATCTATTCTTCGGACAATGGCGTCGTGGCCGTCGATCGTTTCCAGGAAGCCCAATACAAGATGCCCGATGCGACCGATGGTCAGAAAGAGCAGATCGAGGCACTTCGTGTTGTGTCGAAGCGGGCCAAGGGTGTTTTCTACCCCACCGGCGCCTATCAGGCTTTGAAGGATTCTCTGCAGTCCGCCTATGAGCGTGTCGCTTTCGGGCGTTCGACCCCCGAGGAAGCAGCTGCGAACATGATCAACGAAATCAATCGCAACATGAAGTGAGACCGGTTCGGGCGCGCCACGGCGCGCCCGATACCCCTTCCCGACGCTCGAGGTAAGCATGAAGGATCAGCACGCCAGATCCCGGCGCAAGCGCCACAGGCTGACGCCACAACAAAGCGAAAGCCGCGCGGCTTACATGTTTCTGATGCCCTGGTTCATCGGTCTGGTCCTTATAACGATCGGACCGGTCATCGCATCGCTTTATCTGTCGTTTACCCGGTACAATCTGTTTTCGGCCCCGCAATGGGTGGGGTTTGAGAATTACATCGATCTCCTGTTCTGGGATCAGGTGTTCCACGATTCCGTGATCGCCACCGCGATATATGTTCTTTGCTCAGTGCCCCTGATCCTGATCGCGTCGCTCCTGGTGGCGGCCGTACTCAACCAGGGGTTGTCGGGCTTGGCGATCTATCGCTCGCTCTTCTACATCCCTTCCCTGATCGGCAGCAGCGTGGCCATTGGTTTTCTGTGGCTTCAGGTTTTCGGTGACGAAGGTATCTTCAACGATTTTTTGGGGTGGTTCGGCATTGCCGGCAAGAGTTGGGTCTCCGATCCATCCACGGCGCCAGCGACACTGGTTGCGCTGAATGTCTGGACCTTCGGAGCCTCGATGGTGATCTTCCTCGCGGGGCTGCGGCAAATTCCGGCCTCCTATTACGAAGCCGCCAAGATGGACGGAGCCAGCAGCATTGCGATTTTCCGTCGCATTACCCTGCCTTTGCTATCGCCGATCATCTTTTTCAATCTGATCCTGCTCACCATCCAGTCCTTCCAGGGTTTCACGCAGGCATGGATCCTTTCGCGTGGCACAGGAGGCCCTGCGAACTCCCTGATGCTTTACACCGTCTACCTCTACAAGCAGGCGTTCGAACAGCTCAACATGGGTGCTGCAACCGCCATGGCCTGGTTGCTCTTGCTGGTCATCGCACTGATCACCGGGGCCTTGTTCTGGTCGGCCAGGTATTGGGTCTTCTATGGAGATGACAAACAATGAGCCAAGTCAGACGCCTTGCCATGCATATGGGCCTTGTCGTGGCTCTGTGCGCGATGCTTTACCCCGTGGCCTGGATGATTTCCTCCTCGTTCAAACCGGAGGCAATGATATTCTCCTCGCCGGGTTTGATCCCCGAAATCGTGACCCTTGAGAACTACAGGAATGGCTGGTTCTCGCAGCGTGATGCGACCTTCGGTCTGTTTCTGGCAAACTCGTTCATCGTGTGCGGATTTGCCATCATCGGGAACCTGTTTGGCGCATCTTTGGCCGGCTATGCATTTGCCCGGCTGAAGTTTCCGCTGAAACGGCTCTGGTTCGCGATCATGCTCGGATCGATCATGCTGCCGATCCACGCGCAACTCGTGCCGCAATATCTGCTGTTTCTGAAACTGGGCTGGGTGAACACCTACCTGCCGCTGATCGTTCCCAAATTTTTGGCGACCGACGCGTTTTTCGTGTTCCTCATGGTGCAGTTCATGCGCACACTTCCGGCCGAACTGGAGCAGGCAGCAGAGATTGACGGGGCGACATTCTGGCAACGCTACTGGCGCATTGTTCTGCCCCTGTCGCTGCCCGCGCTCGTGACGACGGCCGTGTTCACGTTCATCTTCACCTACAACGATTTTCTCTCGCAGCTGATCTATCTGCAAGAGTTGAAGCACAAGACCGTGCCTCTTGGTCTCGCATTGTTTCTGGATGCGGGCGGCGGGTCGTCTTCATTCGGCGGGCTGATGTCGATGTCGGTGCTCTCGATAGGGCCGGTTCTGGGATTCTTCCTTGCATCACAACGGTTTCTCACGCGGGGCATCGCCACGCAGGGTTTGAAATAACATTCGGAAAGCAGGGCCAATGGGCGATCTGAAACTTGAAAGACTGGGTAAGGCCTACGGCACGTTTCATGCGGTGAAGGACCTGAGCATTGACGTAGCCGACGGTGAGTTTCTCGTACTTGTCGGACCTTCAGGCTGTGGCAAGTCAACAGCGCTACGCATGATCGCGGGGCTGGAAGACATCACCAGTGGCACGCTTCGCATCGGCGGGGAGGTGATGAACGAGGTGCGTTCGAAGGACCGCGACATTGCGATGGTGTTCCAGAACTACGCGCTCTATCCCCATATGACCGTGTACGACAACATTGCTTTTTCGTTGCAGATCCAGAAATACGACAAGGCCGAGACCGATCGACGCGTGAAGGATGCCGCGCGCGTTCTGCAGCTGGAGGATCACCTGAAAAGGCGGCCCGGTCAGCTCTCGGGCGGCCAGCGCCAGCGCGTGGCGATGGGGCGGGCGATTGTACGCCGTCCCGCCGTCTTCCTCATGGATGAGCCGCTTTCCAATCTCGATGCTAAACTGCGGGTGCAGATGCGCGCCGAGATTGCCGCTCTCCAGGACCGGCTGGGCGTTACCACGATATATGTCACGCATGATCAGATCGAAGCCATGACCATGGGGGATCGAGTCGCGGTCATGAAGGATGGTGAGCTGCAGCAGATCGGATCACCGGATGAAATCTACAACCGTCCGGCCAACACTTTTGTCGCGACTTTCATGGGGTCGCCCGCGATGGCGCTGCTCTTCGCAGACTTTGCTCTGGAAGGTGCGGGCGCAATGCTCAGGATCGGCAATCAGGAGCTGCGCATCGATGGGCAGATGTTGGAAAAGCGTCCGGATCTGCAAGGTTATAACGGCCGTCGATTGATCATTGGCATTCGTCCCGAACACATGGGAGATCCGGCAATGTCGACTGTTGCGCAAACCATCGAGGGAGATGTGTTTTTGCGTGAATCCCTTGGGTCGGACATCATGGTGCATTTTCAGATCGATGGAGAGGCGGCTCCGGTCGTATCGCCCGATACTTTGGAATCGCTGCCTGATGACAATTCGCAAATGCGCGCCACCTGCATTGCACGCTTCGACCCGCGCAGTGATGTGACTGTACCCGGCAGACGGACGATTGCGGTGGACGTTTCCGCACTGCATTTCTTCGACGCGGCGACCGGCGAAGCAATCTGGGGCGATGCGTGATTTGCGGCGTAAAAGCTTGTAAATCAGTGCTACTCTGGATATCTGGGCCAAAATCAGCATCGGGGTTTCCAATTTGAAAGCGCGCAAAATCGTTCGCCGTTCCCTGCATGAAGAAATTCTCGAGCAGATACGAGAGATGATTGTCGAGGGGCGATGGAGGCCTCGCGAGATCCTGCCTGAGATGCAGCTGACCGAAGAGCTGGGTGTGTCCAGAACGCCGCTGCGTGAGGCGCTCAAGGTCTTGTCTGCCGAAGGTCTGCTGGAGGTGCGGCCAAGGTCCGGGGCGCAAATCCGTGTGCTTTCGCCCGAGGAGACGCGCGCCCTGTTTGAAGCCGCTGGCATGATTGAATCCTCATCGGCCCGGCTCGCCGTCGATCGGGCCACTCCTGCGCAGATTGCCAGGATTGAGGAATTGCACCGGAAAATGCTCGTGGCGTACGAAAAAGGCAGGCGGGCCGATTACTTCGATCTCAACCAGCGCATTCACATGGCCATTGTCGGGGCCGCCGGAAACGACGTGCTGTCGGAGCTTCATGCGGGTCTGCTGATGCGCATGCGGCGCGTGAGATTTGCCTGTACGAACCGGGCGGAGGACTGGGACCTCGCCATAGAGGAACATGCCGACATGCTGAAGGCGCTGAAGGAGAAAGACGCCGATCAGCTGGCGTCTCAGTTGGATCACCATATGGAAAAAGGCTGGCAGCGGGTTCGCGAGTTCGTCCAGGACGAATACGAGCAATCCCAAAATGCGGCGGCCGCATCGTCAGCGCTCGACTGAAATCTCGCCGATATCCAGACCATAGGTGGCTGCAGCGCAGCCAGAGAATAGGCTGACAATGTCCGGGCGCGGCAGGTCATGCACGGCGCGCTTGTAGGCCGAAAACATCGCCGCAAATGATATGCACAGCCGATCAACCGGGAAGTTGCTCGCAAACATGGCGCGACCGGGGCCAAAGATCGTGATCAGTTCGCGCAGGATGCGGATGTTCTGCTCTTCTGGCCAGATGCCGAGAGCCAGCCCTATGCCTGAGAGCTTCACGACCGTGTTCTCAAGGTCCGCAAAACGGACGATTGCCGCGCGCCAGGCCGCCAGACCTTCGTCGCTGCGCTGAGCGGGCAATCCGCAATGGTTCAGGATGATCCTGGTTTTGGGAAAGTCGCGGGCCAGATCGGCTGCAGCGTCCAGGTGCCACCACGGGGTCTGCAATTCGAAATGCAGCGATGTGGCTGCCAGTCTGGCATATCCATCGCGCCACTTCGGGTCGTCCATGGAGCCGGCCGCTCCTCGCCGAGCTTCCTCTCTTGGAAGGGCCTTTGGCTTGTGGCGAACAGAGCGCACCAGAGGACGCCGGGCAAGCTCTTTGAGCTGATCGTCCAGGTCGTCGCCATCCAGCCAGATCTGCGCTGCCGCTGCCCGGGGCGCCACTTCCCCCAGAGAGGCAAGCCAGTCGATTTCCGCGCAGGCCATGCCATGTCGTGGTTCGGCTTCCATGTGGACATCCGCCACAATGCGATGGGCGCCATGATCGTGCCGGTAATCTTCCGGCAGGTAGTTCTTTCGGATCGCACCATAATTGCCATACCGGAATGCCAGAAAGGGCGGCGTTTGCAGCCACGGATAGGCCACGGGACCGCTCAGGTCCCAGTAATGGTGATGGGCATCGACAATCGCCAGATCACGCAGGAAGCTTACCGTTTCGGGATCGATTGTCCGGGTCAAGACGGGATCAGTTCCAGCATCATGCCCCAGTCGAGCGCAGGATCGGGGCTTTCGGGCAGTCGGATGAGTGCGCTTTTCTCCACCATCAGCTCAACGGGATCAGGCAACCACGCCCCGGACCTCGGGTCAAACCACGTGGCACGGTAGCGGTCGAACTGTTTGGTCAGCCCGCGCATATAGGTTTCGGTCGCGCAGTTCGCTTCAAAATACAGAAGGAACCATGATCTGTCTTTTGCACCGGCGCAATAACTCCACCCCTCATAGCCCATGGGATTGGCTGTCCTGTTGGGAATGATGTGTTCTGCCTCGGGCACGAGCTCGCGATAGGCGGTTCCCTTGACCATGGCGAAGGTCTTGAGGTGCCTGACTGTCTCAGCGGATGAGAATCTAAACCCTTCCCACATCATCACCTTGGTTCCCGGTTCGACGGAGGCCTGCCAGATCCCCTCGCACCCATAGAAATATCCTGCATAGCCACCCGATAGGAGACTGCCATACATGCCCGAGCGGACATACATGTCGTCCTCGGGGGTGTTTCCCGGCTTGCCATAGGGATAGGGAACGCTCAAACCCTCAAGGCCCGAATAATATGGTTCGCCGTTCAGGGCGGGAAGCGTGGGCTCGTGGTGAAAGATCTCGGTCAGATACCAATAGGTATAGTGCTCTCGCGAGTTTCCACTTTGATGCATGTCGATCCAGCGGCACTCGTCCGCTCCGCCAAAATTCACCAGAGAAGAAGGGCGTGAATTCGCTGACAGGATCGTGCCGAAGGGAGGCTTGCCCCACCGGTCAATCACCAGATTGCAAGGCGCGTTGTATTCGCGGCTGGGAATGGTGTTTTCGTAGAGGTCATAGTGGATCGGGCTGAAGATCGCATTGTGCGCCTGATAGCGGCAGAACACATAGTGGATGAAGCGGGCATAGCTTTCTGGAAAGTCGTGATGCTTCTTCCACATCGGACCGGTGTCGCGGCGCGCCACCTCGATGAAGGGCACGATGCCCATCTCGAACAGGATATCCATCTTCTTGTCGAGCGTCTTGAAATAGTCCGGGTTCACCCGATCATAGTCGGGCACCACATCCTCGAACCCAGGCACTTTGCCGGGAAACAGAAAGGGGCGCTCTCCATTGTCGTCATGCATGGATTTGGCAAACCCTTCCGGGGTGGGCCAGGTGTGCCGCACGCAATCGCCATCCGCATCAAAAAGATTGTGGGGTTTTCCGTCCTCGTTCCAGCATGGCTGGGCGGCGATCAGTCCGACGGAGTTGAACCCCTGCACCTTGCGAAAGCGGATGTAGTCCGCGATCGAAGCGTCGGGCCCGAGGCCTCGCGATGTATCGTCTTTTGGCAGCGGAAAGCGAAAGCTTGGGACCGCCCACCAGGTGTCGGCGATCATGAAGAAGGGCGTGCCGTCGGCATATTCCAGGCCTCTTCTGTCTGCCGTCACCCGGATCATCCCACGCCGGTTCGGGTTTTCAGTCAGGGCATCGGCGCTTTGGCCATTGGCGGTGAAAGTGCCCTTCAGCCCCTCGATAGCCCTGTCTCCGGTCGAGGAACCCGCTCGCCATGACCAGGTGCCTGGCCGCGGCGCGCACAGGCGCACGACGAATTCGGCGCCACCGTTCCAGAACCCATAGACCCTTCGCGAGAACCCCGGCCCCGACAGGTCAACCCATACCTCGGCATCGCAATAAGGATCAGCGGGTGGAGACGCCATGTGGAACACCAACTGATGAGGTTCCCAGACGGGGATTGTCGGGCTCGAAGAAAGGTCGATGGATGCAGTCACAAAAAGGCCTCGCGCAACATGATTTCTGTAATTACTAATTATACACTTGACCTCTGTCAACGCACGGGCTTTCTTGAAGCGATCAATGGCGGCTTGCTTGCGGGTGCATACTCTCGCTCCAGAGTGGCAGGCGAATGAAAGCGCGAGGGGGTGTAGGTATGGCAGCCATTTTGGGATGCATTGCCGATGATTTTACCGGTGCAACAGACCTGGCGGGCTTGCTGGGCCGCAGCGGCATGCGTGTATCGCTCAGGATTGGCGTACCTGCCGAACCGCCCTGCGATACGGCACCGTTTGAAGTGATTGCGCTGAAATCGCGAACCGCGCCGCGCGCGCAGGCCATCGCAGAGACGCGGGCAGCGTTCAGATGGTTGAAAGAGGCAGGTGCGCGACGCTTCTTCCTGAAATACTGCTCCACTTTCGACAGCACTGCTGAGGGCAATATCGGACCGACAGCAGAAGCATTGATGACGGATCTCGGCATCAGGCAGACGGTGTACTGCCCGGCCTTTCCGGAAAACGGGCGGACCGTTTTTATGGGAAACCTCTTCGTGGGTCAGCAGCCGTTGGCGGAGAGTCCCATGCGGGACCATCCCTTGACGCCGATGCGAGACAGCAATCTCATGCGTCTCCTGAATCCCCAGGTTCAGGGCTCGGTGGGACTTGTCGACCGCACTACGGTTGCCCAGGGGGAGCAAGCAATCCAAAAGGCGCTGGAAGCACTGGCGACACAAAACATCGCACATGCGGTGATCGATGCGGTCGACGACACGGATCTTGAACGGATTGCGAGCGCCTGCCGCACCATGCCGTTGCTGACTGGCGGATCGGCCCTGGCGATGTCCTTGCCCGCTCTTTATCGATCGGAGGGTCTGATCTCCGGGGATACCGCACTGCCCAGCGCGCCACGCCTGGCCCGCACGACAGTGGTGCTCTCGGGAAGCTGTTCGGCCATGTCGAATCGGCAGGTGGAGCATTATATCCGCCAGGGTGCGCCTTCCTTCTGCATCGACCCTCTTGAAGTTGCGCAGAATGGGCAGGCAGCAGCGTTGGATTGGCTTGAAAAACAGGACCTGACCGAGGCACCCATCATCTACGCCACGGCCGAACCGGCCAAAGTCAAACATGCTCAATCAAAACTGGGCGCGGCCCGGGCGGGCGCGTTGATCGAGGAAACATTGGCGTTTTGCGCCGTTGCAGCGCGTGACGCCGGTGCAAGGCGCTTTATCGTCGCGGGCGGAGAAACATCGGGGGCTGTGACCCAGGCACTGGGCGTGTCGCAACTGGATGTCGGAGCGGAAATCGCACCGGGCGTCCCTTGGACCTATTGCCATTCGGCAGGCCATCCCATCGCAATGGCCCTGAAGTCGGGCAATTTCGGCGCCGAAGGTTTCTTTGACGATGCCCAATCAGTTTTGGAGAGAACATGAACACGGAAATCCAGCTGCGGGAACAGATCTGCTTGCTCGCAAAGTCGATGTTCGATCGCGGGCTGACCGGTGGCAGCACCGGCAACATCTCCGCCCGCACGGAGGACGGTGGTCTTTTGGTCAGCCCCACGGGCACCAGTTTCGGTCGTCTCGACCCTGCCACCCTCAGCCGATTTGACGCTGATGGCGTGCAGATATCGGGCAAGGCGCCAACCAAGGAGATGCCCCTTCACGAGGCATTCTATCAAACACGCTCCACCGCGGGCGCCGTCGTGCATCTGCATTCGTGTCATTCCGTGGCGCTTTCAATGATGCCGGATATTGACGAGGATAATTTTCTCCCACTGCTGACACCCTACGGGATCATGAAGCTTGGAAAGGTGAAACTGCTACCCTTCTTCCTGCCCGGCGACCCGGCTATGGGTGAAGCAGTGCGTGGATTGGCGGGAAAGCGCTCGGCGGTGATGCTGGCCAATCATGGGCCGGTCGTGGCCGGCAAGGACGTGGAGGCAGCCTGCAACGCCATTGAAGAGCTTGAGGATACTGCCCGTCTCGCCATGATGACACGCGGCCTGGGTCCCCGTTTCTTGACCGACGATCAGGTGAGCGCTCTGGTGACCAAATTCAACATCGAGTGGGATCAATGAAGTTTTCCGCAAACCTTGGCTTTCTCTGGACGGATCGATCTTTGCCATCCGCCATCCATGCGGCAAAGAAAGCTGGCTTCGATGCCGTGGAATGTCACTGGCCCTACGATGTACCTGCCGTTGAAGTGCAAGCTGCGCTTCAGGAAACCGGCCTTGCGATGCTCGGCCTCAACACCCGACGCGGGAATGTGAAAGACGGGGACAACGGCTTGGCCGCTCTCCCCGGACGCTCTCCTGAGGCGCAAGCCGCCATCGATGAGGCAATCGCCTATGCCGTGGCCGTCAAGGCAGCCAATGTGCATGTGATGGCGGGCTTCGCATCCGGCGCTGTGGCAGAAGAGGTGTTTGTTGAGAACCTGCAATATGCCTGCGCGGAGGCGAAGCCTCACGGGATCACCATCCTGATCGAGCCGCTCACCAGCTATGATGCGCCCGGATATTTTCTGAGCACGACCGATCAGGCACTGAGGATCATGGACGCGGTTGGCATCGCGAACCTGAAGCTGATGTTCGACTGTTATCACATCCAGTTGATGGAGGGGGATCTGTCCAACCGCATCAGGCACCTGCTCCCGCGCATCGGTCACATCCAGTTTGCCTCCGTTCCCGATCGCGGGCCACCGGATCACGGGGAGGTGAGTTATCCTCACATCTTCGATCTGATAGCTGATCTTGGCTATACGGCCCCTCTTGGCGCGGAATACAAGTCCGTCGGAGATACCCGAAGCTCGCTTGGATGGCTTTTTGATATGAAACGACGCGGATAGAGTTTTCCCTTCTAAGCTTTCACCCTTCCCGCGATCTGCCTGCCGATGAGCGCCACAGTGTTCCGATCGATACGAACAAGATCGGTCGATGAGTTTTGCTCAGCGGGGCTCTGGGATCCAGGAAGAGCAATGGAATTCATGGTTGGGCTGCGTGCAGCAGCACCTGACTGAACCGATGACTGTTCGCGGTGGCGTCTCTGGGTGATGGCGCAGGAGGTGATCAACCCATACGCCTGACTTCATGATCGAAAGGCACAACCGTTCGCTGGGGAAGGTAACACTCACGGGGTCGCCCGGCGCATGTTTCTTGCCTTCACAGCTGAGCGTGTTCACGGTCAGCTTGCCGCTAGATCCCAGACCGAGCGTCAATTGTGTCTCAGGGCCACTCTGCTCGATGAACTTGACGCGGCCTTCCAATAGGTTCGGACTATTTCGGCTTTGCAGAACGCAGTCCTCCGGTCGAATGCCGAGAAAGGCTGCATTCGGTTTCGACCGCGCGTCTGCGGGCAGCTCGATTGCGAGTTTCGGCTCGGTATGCGGCATGAAGACCGGACCTTGCTGCAGCAAAGCGACTGAACCTTCGAGTAGGTTCATGGGTGGTGCGCCGATGAAACCGGCCACGAACGTGTTTTCCGGTTCTCGGTAGATCTCATCCGGTGCTCCGATCTGCTCGACGCGCCCGCCGCGCAAGACCACGATTTTGTCGGCCATGGTCATGGCTTCCACCTGATCATGGGTAACAAAGATCATCGTGGAACGGAGCCTCTGATGCAGAAGCTTTATCTCGCGGCGCATCTGAACGCGCAGCGCTGCGTTCAGATCGGAAAGCGGCTCGTCAAACAGGAATACCGAAGGCCGGCGTATGATGGCGCGGCCCATGGCGACACGCTGGCACTGCCTGCCCGAGAGCTGGCGCGGGAAGCGGTCCAGCAGGCCGTCAAGGCCGAGAAGTTTAGCCGCCTCACTTGCGCTTTTTTGCACGTTCGTTCTTCTGGACGCCGGTCATTTTGAGGGGAAAGGCGATATTGTCGGCCACGGTCATATGTGGATAGAGCGCATAGTTCTGAAACACCATGGCCACGTCCCTGTCCTTTGGCGCAAGCTCGGTGAACAGAGTCCGACCGATGCGGATCTCGCCACCGCTGACACTTTCCAGCCCCGCCAACATGCGCAACAGTGTCGAATTCCCGCAGCCTGAAGGCCCGACGAAGACCACGAACTCTCTGTCTTCTATGCGATGTCGGCGCCATGGATGACCTCGGTCTGCCCAAAGGATTTGACGATCTTCGAGAACGACACGGTAGCCATGGCTGTTCCAGCTCTTGTTTGCGATCAGCACACGCTGCCGGCGAGCGTGCCCAAGACGATACGCCGTTGCATGATGAGGAAGACGATGATGACGGGCAGCGCAAACACCAGGGCCGCAGCCATCTGCAGTTCAAGAAGGGTGAAATATTCACCGCGAAAGGATGAAATGCCGGTAGCCTCTGCCCAGAGCGATTGAGAGTTGATGAGTGTCTTGGCGAACAGGAAGTCGTGCCAGTTGGTGACGAACCCGTAGATGAAAATCGCCGCAAGTCCCGGCAGCGCAAGGGGCAGGGCAACGCACCTCTGTGAGGCCCGCGCCGGAAGGCTGGATAGGTCGTGGTAGGCGAGGCGGTCTTGAAAGCCAAGCGTGAGGCATGTCGGAATTTCAGACCGGTCAAGAGTGCGCATCTTCGGTTTGCTGCGAAGCCGCGCAGTCGATCGTGGACGATATTGTGGTGAGCGCGGCCGCGCAGCGTTGAAAGGCATGACGACCGGAACCATCGGGTTCGCCAGTCATGCCCATTCGCCATTGGCGAGGTGGTTTGGAAAACGGCAACACGACGAACCCGCAGGATCTGACTATCTGACGGGCGGTGGGTCACCATTGTGCCGTTGGCGTCGAGCAGGTTGTTCAATGGGCCTCTACGTACGGCAGCAAGACAAACCGCTGAAGCTCATTCCAAACGCAGGCCGAAGCCTTAGTGCCTCATCGCTGTTACCATGCCCACAATATCGGACTGCCGGCGTGCCTCCATTTTTCCCATGGCAGCGTGAAGCTGGTTCCTCACCGTGCTTATGCTGGTGCCGCGCAGCTCTGCAATTTCCTTTGGGCTCAATCCTCCTGCCAGATGCACCACGACGCGTGCTTCATTGGGTGTCAGTCCGAATGTTTCACACAGCAGCACGGCGACGTCGGGGCTGTCGGAACGACCCGCGAGCGTGACGAGGAAACAAGGCTCTTCATTGCCAAACAAAATGCCGGATGGTCGATATTCGAGCTCCTCCGTTGCAAGAGGAGCAATGCGACAGGTTAGGGAAGGTTTGCCGTCGGAATTCGAGATGCTGAAGGTTTGTGGTTGGCGAAAAGAGCCATCGCTCTTGGCAATGATTGCAGAGAAGTGACGCTGCCAAGTTTCGGAAGCAAAGGCAAAACGATGCCTCAGATCGCATCGGATCACATCGCCGGTTTCGAGCAATGTTTCGGCTTGCTGATTGGCGAAAACGATTCTGCGGCTGCGTGTCACGACAAGACAGCCGGCAGATGCCGGGTCAACCACATTGACGAGTGCCTTCTTCTCGATCTCGGCTCCAGCCACTGTTCGGGCGATCTCGAACGCCTGCTGCAGATGGGGCAACATATGCCTGACGATTTCCTGCCAAGGCGCTTCCAGCCGCTCGGTGTCTTTGGCGCGAATGCTTCCGCTAAATGCGAACAGGCGGCGCTCCTGTTTGAACAGCAATGCCGAACACCCACCAGTAATGTCTTCCTGCGGGCGCACCCAGTCGTCATAAAATTCCGTGCGGCGCAAGGCGGGATCCCTCCACACGTCGCCATAGCTGACGAGCTGCCCGGCCCCTGCCGACAACATCCTCCCGGCCAGAAAATCCCGTTCGAAAAAATAGTCGGCATAGGTCTGTTCAAAGGCCGGATCATAGCCGAACTGCCGTGCCCCCAGATCGATATGGGCGTCCAGATCGTAGCCTGTCAGGCAAGTGCGCACACCGCCCCCCGCCAGATCCGAGCAGGCCTGCAGAAAGCTGCTCCATTTCCCAGCGTCAAGAGCAGCCGCGTAGGCCAGCTTGGTCAGCGTGTCCAGCTTGTGTTGCACGTCTTGTCCCCAGCGCAAATTAGCAGTTCAGAATAGGCAATTTGTATCATGAGCTCAGATTGCCCCTCCCGTAAACAGAGTTTCGGCAAAGTCGGGCAGGCTGTTGCCATCAGCAGGATTATGCCGACGCTCCGAGACGATTTCTACTGTGAGTTTCGGTCCGAGGATGGGGAAATACAGATTCATGATGAAGATTATCATGCCGAAGGTTGCTGTGCGCCACGCATCCGCGCATCGCTACTTTCACCGTGCTTGTAGCGCAGCCATGTTGTCGACAAGCGCATTCGTTGTGTGTGCGACGCCGTTGGTGGCTACACATGTACATGCGCAAACGGTCTGGTATGGAACCAATTCCAGCAGATGGTCCAGCCCATCAAACTGGGTCCCTGCCACTGTGCCGGACTCCAATGAGAATACATACATCGCGGCGGCCGATCCCAACAACCAGCCGATACTGGACGGCTTCGTCGGCACGGGCGTCGGTCTGACACGTGATGTTTTCATCGGATTCGATGGCACAGATCCCAATCTCGGCGTGCTGACCATTCAGAATGGAGGTGTCCTGAACAGCAGCGGAGATGGACTTATCGGCTTCAGCGTAGGCGCGGTCACGGGTGAGGGCCGGGTCATCGTGCAAGACACTGGATCGCAATGGAGACTGCCCAGCAATATCCTGACGGTCGGGTACACTCATGAGGGCACTTTGACGATCCGCGATGGCGGCAAGGTTGAGAGTTATCAGGGCAGGATCGGTTCCGCTACCAATGGCGTGGGCATCGTGAACATATGGCGCACGGGGTCTGCGTGGAATCTCACCAGCGACATTGTCATCGGCGAAAGCGGTCGGGGAGAACTCACGATCTCGGACAATGGCCAGGTGACAAGCTCCAATGGCGTTCTCGGGCTCAACAGCACTGGCAGAGGCGCAGTGACCGTGGCAGGGACGGGAACCAAATTCACCGCTGCCAACAACATGTTCGTTGGCCTTAAGGGCGAAGGCGAACTGACAATTTCCTATGACGGAGAGGTTGAGATCGCTTCCGCGGTGGGAGAGGTCAAACTTGCCGACGATGCAAATTCCAAAGGCACGCTCAATATCGGTGCAGCCTCTGGCGATCCGGCGGCGGAAGCGGGGACGCTGAATGCGCCGAGCGTGGCTTTCGGCAACGGAGAGGGTACGCTTGTCTTCAATCACATCAACACCGGCTACATTTTTAGTGCTGATCTCTCTGGCTATGGCACGATCCTCCATGAAGCTGGAGAAACGACTTATACGGGGACCGGCAGTCTACTCTCCGGTGAAACGAAAGTGTCGGGTGGCCGCCTGCTGGTGAACGGCTTTCTGGGTGCGATGACAACCGTCAATGGTGGCGTTCTCGGAGGCAGCGGCAATGTCCTGGACGTTGCCGTCAACTCCGGCGGCACGCTGGCGCCGGGCAATTCCATCGGTACCTTGACGGCCGACAATGCGACCTTCAACGCCGGATCGGTTTTCGAGGTGGAGTTGAACGACGGGGGCAACACCAAGGGGGTGAACAACGATCTTCTGGATGTGACCTTTGGCGCCGGCAACCTTGTGATCAATGGCGGCACCATACACGTGAAGCCGGAAAACGGCAGTGACGACGGGTCGAGCTACACGCCGGGATTGACCTATACGATCATCGAGGCAAATGATCGGACCGGCGAGTTCGATCAGGTGATCGATGATTTTCCATTGCTCACATTTACCGACATCTATTCCGGCGCGAATGTCTACCTCCAGTCGGCGGCGGCGTCGACCTGCCCGGGGGGCATGACCTTTAATCAGACCAACACCTGTGGCGGTGTTCTGTCCGTAGGGTCGGGTGGCATGTACAGTGCGGTCCTCAACCTCACCGGATCCGAATTGCCGAATGCTCTCGACCAGCTTTCCGGCGAAATCCATGCTTCGGTCAAAGGGGCTCTGATGGAGGAAAGCAGGTTTGCGCGCGAAGCGGCGAACGCCCGTGTCCGCTCGGCCTTCGGTGCGATAGCCTCAAATTCGGCACCGATCCTGGCCTATGGAGATGACAAGAAGCCGGCGCGCATGGCCGGTGGTGATCAGGGCATGGCTATGTGGGCTCGCGGGCTCGGCTCGGTTGCCAATTGGGATGGCGACGGAAATGCCGCCGACGCGCGCCGTTCTACCGGTGGTGTGCTACTCGGGGCCGATGGGTTTGTCACCGACAGGTTCAATCTCGGTTTGCTGGGCGGTTACTCCCGGTCGTCCATCAGTGTCGACACCCGCAATTCGTCTGCCACGGCCGACAGCTGGCATCTCGGTGTCTATGGCGGTGTCGAATGGGGTGGGTTCGGTCTGCGTGGCGGCGGCATCTACAGCTGGCACGATATTGACACCAGTCGCTCCGCCGCCTTTCGTGGCTTTTCCGACACTCTGTCTTCGTCATACGACGCAAGGACAGCCCAGATCTTTGCCGAGACGAGCTATCGCTTCGATACCGCCACCGCTAGCTTCGAGCCTTATGCCGGAATTGCCCATGTGCGGCTTGCGACCAACGGCTATAGCGAAGCCGGAGGCGAAGCGTCTCTTTCGAGCGCCGACGCGGTTCTCAAAAACACGTTCACCACACTTGGTCTACGTGCCGAAACAGAGGTCCAGATTGGTGACGACGCGATGGCCCGGCTGAGCGGCGGCATCGGTTGGCGGCACGCCATCGGTGGTGTGACACCAACAACCATCCACGCATTTGCCGGTGGAGACAATTTCACAGCAGCCGGTGTACCGATTGCCCGGGATGCACTGGTTCTGGACATCGGTGCCGACTTCGCGTTGAGTGAGATGGCAAATCTGAGCGTTTCCTATTCCGGGCAGCTCGCCGGCAACGCTGCCGACCACGGTGTGGAGCTGGATATTTCAATTGCATTCTGATCGGTAGGCCATTTGCGACAGGGGCGCTGCTGACGATCCCTGTGGTGGCTCTGTGATATGTGGGTGTGAGAATGAGTGCTCCGCCATCCGCCAGGAAACCAGCACCAACCGCACCACCCACTCACAAACCCGATTGACGCCGGGCTTGAGGTCGCGGATTAATCCGCGCTGCGCGGTATGAAGCAGTGGTATCCCGTCAATTTTCAGACTAACGTCGCGTTTAGTTAGCCCATGTTTGTCAATTGGTTATGAAGTCTCGGACTCCGCCTGAAATTCTGGCTTGCTTGGACGGAAGCGGCCCTTGTTTTCCGTTCGGCTAGAGCCCGAAAAACCTCGGATCTAGTCAATGTTAGGACACAAGTGGAAGCAACTTCAAAGCGAGGTGGTAATGCAGGCGCAGTTTCGGTTGTAGCGCCTTTTTGCCTGTCAGTTCCGTGATTTGGGAGATGCGATAGCGCACCGTGTTGTGGTGTAGATTCAACACCCTTGCAGTCTCCCGGTAGTTGCCATTGGCATCCAGGAACACCCGAAACGTTTCAATCAGGTCGACACGGTGTTCCTTGTCATGGTCAATGAGTGTTCCAAGCCATTCATTGACGAAGCGGTTCACGTCCGGCTGCATGGAACTTTTCGAGAAAAGCCGATAAAATCCGGTATCATCATAAAGGAAGACTCCGCTGGTCTTGCTCGTGCTTCGGCCGTGTTCGAGCGCTTGCACCGCCTGCTCATAGGCTCGGTAGAAATGCTCCACCGCTGTTACCTGGCTGATGCCTGCCGACCACGGGACGTCATCCGCCCCGACCCTGTTCAACCCTTCGTCGACCTGTTCTTTAAGCATGTCGGGCTGACAAAGAGCTTCGTCGTCCTCTGGAACCATGAGTACAACGCGGTTGTTGGCGATGACACCGGTGATGGTTTCGCCATGTTGGGCAAAATGCACCCTCAAGGCATTCGATAATCCAAGCAGGCGGTCGGCGGCCGTGTCATGAAATGCAACGACAATTCCCACATAGCGTGCGTGAAGATGTTTCCCGATCGCACTGTAGCGTGTGGTGAGAGCAGCATAGGTCTGAGCCCCCAGCGTACGGTCAATGAGCGAAAGAACCAACTCGTTCTGTCGTTCGAAAACCGTGCTCTGATCCGCCCTGATCTGACGGACCTTCAGGGAGACGAAGACTTTCGCATAGCCCAGATGATCGAGGTCCTCACCGGTCAGTTTGCGGTTTCGCTCGACCACGGCAAGCGTTCCGGCCATCCCACTTGATTGCTCATAGGATGTGAAGACAACGCTCGTGTGATGCCCGGTCCTGCGGGTGAAGGTGTCGTGGGATTGTATGGTCTCGCTCGGCCATCCCTCTTCCTCCAATAGGGCCCGCGCGTCGCCAATATTCTTGTTCGACTCGCTAGGAGCATGCAACACGAGGCCGTCCATCGGGCTGGTGACAATCACTGGATTGGCAAGCAGGGCGTAGAGGTCGTCTAGCAAATCCTGAAGGGTCGAATCGACCAGCGACAGCTTGCCCAAGCTCTCGCCGAAGCGTTCGGAGTGGGAAACGTTTTCCGCTTTCGTCTCGAAATAGTTCGACATGACCGGCGTGATGATTTCGACCCAGGCCACGTCTTCGGGAACGACGATTATTGGGAAGTTGAGTGCGTTCGCACAATCGATCATCTTTTGCGGCACACGCTTCATGTAGCGGTTGAGTTTCAAGCCGAGGCCAGATGCTCCATGCTCCACGAGTTCTTCGACGAAGTGATCGAGGTTGTGGCGCAGCTGCAGCAGCGGGTAGGTAGAGGTTAACGCGAGTTCCTCACCCCGCAGCCAGCGAACGGCGTCCGGTGCATCAAGCACCGTGGCGGTTTTGACAACCCGGTCCAGCCCGTCATGACCGGCGAGGAGAGAGCCCTCCTGCATCGCAGGCAGGGCCATAACCTTCTCAATTGTCAGCACCATGCTCTTGAAACCCCGCCCCATGTGCGACCCGCACAGGCAACCTTACAGACTTGTATCCAAAGTACAAAGAACTTTGCCGGCGTTTCATGATGCTGGTCAATAGTTTTTCGGCTTCCGAATCGTTAGGCTCCATGTCGGCTTAAGGGGGAAAGCAGTTGAATTCTAACAATCCGGTGGCGCCGCCGGCGCGGCTTGATGCGCTCGAGTTTCTTCAAGAGGCCGTGCGCTGCAACACCATTTCATCGACCGGCAATGAGATCGTTCTGGCCCGCATGATCAAGGCGCGACTGGACGCTCTTGGGATCGACTGCGAGATCTTTCAGGAAAATGAGCAGCAGGCAAATCTGGTCGCCACTTTGCGCGGGCAAGGCCCGGCGAAAAAGCCTGGACCCCGCCTCGTCCTGAGCGGCCATCTGGATACGGTGCCGATTGGTGATGCCACCTGGACGCACGATCCCTTTTCGGCCGAAATCGACGATGGACGCATCTATGGGCGCGGTACCGCGGACATGAAAGGTGGCCTTTTGGCGCTGCTGTTCGCCTTTATGAAGCACAAAGACTTCGCGTCTGAACTGTGGGACGGCGAACTGATATTCGCAGCCACGTTCGGCGAGGAGATCGGTGCGCTTGGCGCATCAACGATGGTCGACAAGAAGCAGATTCCGCAATTCGACGCGATGATCGTGGCGGAGCCGACCGACAACCGTCTTGTCACTGCGCACAAGGGTGTGACCTGGCTTCGCGTGACCAGCTTCGGCAAGACTGCACATGGTTCGATGCCCGGGTCCGGTACAAACGCCGTCGA
This sequence comes from Nitratireductor sp. ATLC21, assembly GCF_057196525.1. Classification (NCBI taxonomy): domain Bacteria; kingdom Pseudomonadati; phylum Pseudomonadota; class Alphaproteobacteria; order Hyphomicrobiales; family Phyllobacteriaceae; genus Nitratireductor; species Nitratireductor sp. ATLC21. The sequence goes on from NZ_JBXUOU010000002.1 coordinate 430,711, forward strand.
CAAGCTCCACCTGTTCTATGGGCGTCTCAAATCCATCGATTTGGGACCCACGACAACGCCTTTGCTGTCGGCGCCCACTTTTGCCGTTACCACATTCAATGGCGGTGGTGCACCCAATGTCATCCCCGACCACTGTCAGATGACGATCGATATTCGCACGGTGCCGGGACAGGACCAGCAGAATGTCGTGGCTCAGGTCGAGGCAATCGCCGCGGCGCTCGCAGACGAGGATCCCGAAGCGCGTTTTCAGGTGGAGTGCGCACTCAATCTGCCGGGCTTGCTGACGAATGAGGGGGCTCCGATTGTGCGCATCAGCCAGCAGGTTCTGGCAAAACGCTCCCCCGGCGCAGAAACCGTACGCGGGGCCCAGTATTTCACCGATGCCTCGGCCTTTTCTGCGCATGGTGATGACATCGTCATCCTCGGCCCCGGCGCCCCCGAACAGGCGCACCAGACCGACGAGCACCTCGCCGTCGATGACTATTTCAACGCGATAGATATCTACGGAGACATCATCGCGCAGTACTTCAGCCAAAACTAAAAAAGAAAGGGAACTCATGACTTATATGGCTAGAACGAAAGCAACTCTTGCCGCCGCGTGGCTCGGTGCGGGGCTGGTCTTCGCTGCGGGTGCCGCGAACGCGGAAACGACCTTGAAGGTTGGCCATGTCTTTGCCGCCGACCACCCCTGGCAGATTGCTCTGGAGGGACTGTCGAAAGATGTTTCTGAAGCGACGGGCGGCGAGGTCGTTATCCAGGTTTATCCAAGCTCCCAGCTTGGCGGCGACCGCGAAGTGGCCGAAGGCTTGCAGCTGGGAACCGTGGAAATGGGCCTCTTTGGCACCGGCGCACTCCAGGTTCTGGACAAGCGCCTGATCATTGAGGAACTGCCTTACGCCTGGCCCACCCGTGAGAAGGCCTATGCTGCCGTGGATGGTGAACTTGGCGATGCACTCGCCGAAATCTTGGCGGCCAAGAACATCAATGCGCTGAGCTGGTGGGAAAGTGGCTATCGCCATATCACGAATTCGGCCCGCCCGATTGAAACGCCCGAAGACCTCAAGGGTATCAAGCTGCGCGTGCCGGAAGCCGAGCTGCGCCTTGATACGTTCCGCGAGCTCGGCGCTCTGCCCACACCGATGGCATTCTCCGAGGTCTTCACCTCGCTTCAGCAGAAGGTTGTCGACGGACAGGAAAACCCGCTGGCAACAATCTATGCATCCAAATTCTACGAGGTGCAGGACAATCTGGCGCTGTCAGGCCACATCTGGGGCTCAGCCATCCTCACGATTTCCAGCAAGGCATGGGACAAACTGTCGGATGAGCAAAAGACCATCCTGCGCGAGAAAGCCGAAATCTGGAAAGAGAAAGAGCGCGAGATGATCCGCGCGAGCGATGAGGAAGTGCTCGCAAAGCTCGAGGCCGAGGGCATGAAAATCACGCGGCCCGATCCGGCAGCCTTCCAGGAAATGGTCCAGCCGGTCTGGGACAAGTATGAAGGCGTCTTCGGGGAAGACCTCCTCGCCATTGTGCGCAAATACTCAAACTAGTTGAATGCGCGGCAGGCCGGTGTCGCGCTGGCCTGCCGCAATTGGGGTTTCCGCGATGACGCAATACCTGATTTGCGCCAGACAGCTTCTCGTCAAGCTCGTCCAATGGCTTCTCATGTTGATGCTGCTGACCATGACCTGCGTGATGTTCGCGCAGATCATCTGGCGCTATCTCCTGCAATCACCACTGGTCTGGTCTGAAGAACTGGCCCTTCTGCTCATGGTCTGGATGACCTTTCTGGGCTCAGCACTGATGCTTGAGCGCAAGGAACACGTCGCCATCGATCTCCTGGTGGAGTGGCTGCCGCCATCGCTTAACCGGCTGATGCAAATCATCGGTGCGCTTGTGGTGCTCACCTTCAATCTTGCACTGACCTATGGCGCACTTCTCATCGTTGAAACCGCCAGAGAGGCGATCATGCCCGGCCTCAAGATTTCGAGTGCCTGGCAATATCTGGGCGTGCTGATCGGCGGCGGGCTTCTCGTGCTCGTTTCTATTGAAGCCTTGATCCAGGCCTTGTTCGGCACCGTGGAAGCGCAGGAGCAGCGTTCATGAGCATCGTCCTTTTCGTTCTGCTTCTGGGCCTGATCATCATCAATGTCCCGATAGCCTTTGCAATCGGCTTCGCCTGCCTGACCTATCTCTTCGTCAAGGACATCAATCTCGCACTCGTGGCGCAGCGTTCGGCGACGGGCATCTATTCCTATCCCTTTCTCGCGCTTCCCATGTTCGTGTTTGCCGGCGTGCTCATGGAGCATGGTGGCATCACGCAGCGCATGATGCGGCTCGCAAACGCTGTTATCGGACACATCTCGGGCGGGCTTGCTGCGGTCACAGTGGCCGGCAGCGCCCTGTTCGGTGCGCTGTCGGGTTCCGCCATCGGCGACACCGCCGCCATCGGCTCCATCATGATCCCGGCCATGAAGGCCAAAAACTATGCGGCTGGCTTTGCGGCGGCCCTTCAGGGGTGCAGCGGCGTGCTTGCTTCGCTCATTCCGCCGAGCCTGACCATGGTCATCCTTGGGGCGACCGGAAACATCTCAATTGCCGGCCTGTTGATTGGCGGCCTAGTGCCTGGCCTCCTGATGGCCTTGCTCCTGATCATCGTTTCTTTGCTGATCAGCCGCCGGCGTGGCTATGGCAAGGGCGAGCGCGCGACATGGCGCGAGTTCATCTCTGCCGTTTCGGATTCGGTGCTTCCGCTTCTGCTGCCGGTCATTATCCTTGGCGGCATTCTGGGCGGTATCGTCACCGTCACGGAGGCAGCGGTTTTGGCCGTGGTCTACGCATTCCTGCTGTCCGCGATCATCTACCGCGAGGTCAAGATCTCGGACCTGCCGGCCATCTGCATGCAGGTGATGCGCATCGCGGTGCCGGTGCAACTCATCGTGGCGATCTCCCACCTGTTTGTGTGGATCGTAGCGACCGAGCAGATTCCCCAGCAACTCACCGCATTTTTCGCGGCTGTGGCGCCGGATCCGATGACCTTCCTGATCCTGCTCAACTTCCTGCTCCTGCTGCTTGGCACGTTCATGGAGAGCAATGCGCTGATCATCATTCTGATCCCGATCCTGATGCCGGTGGTCAATCAGTATGGCATTGACCCGCTGCATTTCGGCGTCATGTTCGTGGTCAATCTGTGCATCGGGGCCAACACACCGCCACTCGGTGTTACGCTGATGACGGGTGCGAAGATTGCCGGGGTGCGGTTTGCCGAAGCGTCGCGGGCGGTGCTTCCGTTCCTGGCGGCCATGGTCATCGTCCTCATACTGACCATCCTGTTCCCGAAACTGTCGACATTCTTGCCGAGCCTGTTCCTCTAATCGAGGTTCGTGAGAGTCATTCAGGAGTTTGACGTTGGAAAAGACAGCCATCCAGATCAAGGAAAGCGATCACGTGGCAACCGCCACGGTCGAATTGTTGCCGACCGAGACGGTCATCGTCTCGGGCATCGGCAATGGGCGTCCCCTGAGGGTCGAGGAGAAAATCCCGCGCGGGCACAAGATCGCGCTTCGCGACATCGCGGCCCAGGAGGAGATCCACAAATATGGCGAGGTGATCGGGATCGCGACCGAGGCGATCCTGGCGGGCCATTGGGTGCACGTTCACAATTGTCGCGGCGCCAAGGGGCGCCGGTTCGATGAAATCCACGCGCGAAAGCAGGGTGAATGACATGAAGTTCAAGGGCTATCGCCGCGCCGACGGCTCGATCGGCATCCGCAACCACATTCTGGTCATTCCGACGGTCTCCTGCGTCAACCGCGTGGCGCTCGACATCGCATCGAAGACCGGGGCGGTCACCTTCATGCATCCCTATGGCTGCACCTTCGATGCCGAGGAAAACACCACCACGGAAGACACGTTCATCGGCCATGGACGCCACCAGAATGTGGGTGCCGTTCTGGTGGTGAGCCTCGGTTGTGAGACAGCGTCTGCCCGGCGCATCGCCGATGCGATTTCGACGACGGGCAAGCCGGTCGAAATGCTTATCGTCCAGAAGGAGGGTGGTGCCCGCTCGACCCGTGACACGGGCATCGGAATCGTCGAGCGATTGAAGGGGCAGATTGCGGCCGAACCAAGTGATGAAGGCGACGTCAGCGAGTTGATCGTCGCACTGGAATGCGGTTCTTCCGACGCGTTTTCCGGTCTCACGGCCAATCCGGCAGTGGGAGAGGCGGCCGATATCCTCGTCGGAGCCGGCGGGACGGTCGTCTTGTCTGAGATCACGGAGATGGTCGGCGCAGAACGGGTTCTCTGGCGGCGCGGGAAAACCGACAAGATCAAGCAGGATCTGATGACCCTGATCAAGGAGTATGAGATCGAGCTGTCCATGACCACGCAGGATGACAGCGGCGTCTTCATCTCGCCCGGCAATATTGAAGGCGGCTTGACGACCATCGAAGAAAAGTCGCTCGGCTGCATCTACAAGGCCGGCACCCAGCCCATCGTGCAGATCGTCAAATATGGCGAGCGGCCGACAGAGAAGGGCGTGGTTATCATGGACACGCCCGGCTTCGACATCGCTTCCGTTACTGGCAAGGTTGCCGGTGGGGCGCATATGGTGCTCTTCACGACCGGCAAGGGAACGCCGACCGGTTCCTGCATTGCCCCTGTGCTCAAGATCAGCTCCAACAACGACACGTTCAAGGCGCTGCGCGAGGACATCGATCTGAGCGCGGGCGATGTGCTCGAAGGGACCAAGTCACTGAAGCAAGTCGGCGAAGAGATCGTCGAACTGGTGATGGACACGGCGAATGGTCAACAGGCCAAGGCGGAGTATTTCAACATTCAGGAATTCGCCATCCCCAATGTCAGCGTGGTGCGCAAGGAAGTGATCCATCAGAAGCTGGCCGAACAGAACGATTTCCGGTTTCAGCAATGATGAAGCTTGCCTACATGTATGCCACGCCAGACGTGGAACCCGCCAAGGTCACTGCCGTACAGGGCCCGATAGAAACGGCCATGCGCAGCATTGCACAGACCGGCTATTCGGGCGTCGAGCTTCTGGTGTGCGATCCGGCACGGATCGACCGGCGACCGCTCGCCGCCGCCATTCGCGATCAGGGTCTCGACATGCCGGCGGTCTGCACCGGCGAGGTTTACGGTCAGGACGGGCTTTCGTTCGCTGATCCTGATGCCAGCCGGCGGCAGAAAGCCATTGATCGCATGATGGCGTCGATGGATCTTGCATCCGAATATGGCGCGATGGTCAATGTCGGTCGGTTGCGCGGCCGGTATATGGATGGCGTCGCGCCACAACAGACGCTCGACTGGATCGGCGCGGCAATCGCGCAATGTGCCGCCGCGTTCCCCGATGTTCCCATCGTTCTTGAACCGGTCAACCGCAATTATGCAAACTGCCTGCTCACCACAGGCGAGACCTGCAGCTTCGTGCGAAGTCTTGGCGTCTCAAGCCTGGGCGTGATGCTCGACACAGCGCACATTCTCACCGAGCAGGAGACCGTTGCCGATGCCATTCGCGTGGCCGGTGATCTCTTCTGGCATTTTCATATCACCGATTCCGACCGCCTGCCGGTCGGGGACGGAAGCTATGACATCGACGCCGCCATGGGTGCCGTGATCGATTCCGGGTTCGACCGCTATGTGACGGTCGAGACATTCCAGATTCCTGATGCCGGGCACGCAATCGCTGCCAGTTTCGAGGCCATGCGGCCCTATATCCCCACCCGCGTTTGACGCGATCTATTCAGAGGTTTCATCATGAAAATCGTTCGCTTTTCCCATCAGGGAACCACATCCTATGGACTGCTTGAAGGCTCATCCATCGCGGTCCTGTCGGGCTCTCCCTTCGAGAAGATCGAGAAGACCGGCACAGTCGTAGCCCTCGACACCGTGCGTGTGCTTGCCCCGGTGGCGCCAAGCAAGCTGGTCTGCGTGGGGCTCAACTATACGCTCCATGCAGAAGAGTCCGGCGTTCCGGTTCCAGAAGAGCCGATGCTCTTCATGTGTGCGCCTTCCGCGATCATCGCCGATGGCGAGCAAATCCAGCTCGACAATGCCGATGACCGCATCGATTTCGAGGCCGAGATCGGCATTGTCGTCGGCCGCAGGGCCCGCAACGTCGCCGCCAACGATGCAGGCGATTACATCTTCGGCTACACCTGCGCCAATGACGTCTCGAACCGGGATCTGCAAAAAAAGGACGGCCAGTTCACCCGTGCCAAATCCTTCGATACCTACAAGCCGGTCGGGCCGGTCATCGAAACCGACCTCGATCCCGACAATGTCGACATCAAGCTTTGGCAGAATGGCGAATTGCGTCAGTCGTCCAACACGAATGACATGATTTTCCCCATCGCCCGCATTTTCGAATTCGTGTCGGGCATCATGACGCTGGAGCCGGGCGACCTGATCATTACCGGCACACCATCCGGCGTCGGCCCGATGGCGTCTGGTGACGAGATCGTCATCGAGATCGAGAAGATCGGACGCCTGCACAGCCGGGTCGCCTGAACGCCCGCAAGTCGTCGTTGAACCAGCAATGCCCCGTGGGACCCACGGGGCATTGCTTTATCCAGACTATCGCAGAAGCGCTGTCGGATAGAGCGCCAGTGCCGGAATGTATGTGATCGCAAGCAAGGCAAGGATCAGGGCGATGAGAAACGGTCGGATCGCCCGCATGAACTGAGCGATGCTGGTCCCCGAAATCCCGCAGGTCACATACATCAGAACGCCCAAGGGCGGTGTCAGCTGGCCGATGACCAGATTGATGATCATCACGATCCCGAAGTGAACCGGATCGATGCCCAGCGTTTCGATCAGCGGCAGCAGGATCGGGACGAGGATGATGATGAGCACCAGCGTTTCCATGAATGTGCCGAGCACAAGCAGGATGATGTTGATGAGCAACAGGATCAGCATCGGGCTGTCCGAGAAGCCGGTCAGAAACGAAAGCAGCTGCTGCGGAGCCTGACCGATGGACAGGATCCAGCCGAATGGTGCTGCGGTCGCGGCGATGACGAGGATCGACGACGTGTCGCGCGCAGCGCTTGCAAACACGCCCGGTAGCTCGGCGACCTTCAATGTCCTGTAGACAAGAAGACCGACCAGGAAAGCATAGGCGGCTGCAATGGCGGCAACCTCAGTCGCCGTGAAAATGCCCATGCGAAAGCCGACAATGATGATCACCGGCATCAAAAGTGCCCAGGAAGCCTGGAAGAAGGTCTGCCGGAGCGCGCTGGCCGAAAACGCCGCACCGCGCCCGAAACCGCGACGCCGTGTCATGATCGCCACGGTGACAACCAGCGCGGTGGCGATGACCAGCCCCGGCACGATCCCGGCCACGAACAGATCTCCGATCGAGACATTTGCTTGCCAGCCATAAATGACGAGCAGGATGGATGGCGGGATGATGGGAGCGAGGACGGCGGCGGAGGCCGTCAGTCCGACGCTGAATCCCTTGTCGTAACCGTGTTTGACCATCTGCGGCACGAATACGCGTGTTGTGGCCGCACAATCAGCGAGCGAAGACCCCGAAATGCCGGACATGAAGACATTTGTCAGCACGTTGACATAGGCCATGCCACCACGGATGTGACCGACCAGCGAACCGGTCAGTGCGAAGAGGCGTTCCGATATGCCCGAGGCGTTCATCAACGTGCCTGCCAGGATGAACAGGGGAATGGCAAGAAGCGGAAAGGACTGGACACCCGCAGTCATGCGCTGCACCGCAATCGTCAGCGGTATCCCCTCAAGCCAGATCACGGCAATGGCAGAGGCCGCCAGCGCGTAGGCGGTCGGCACCCCGACCAGAAGAAATAGAAGGAGCAGCAAAAGCAGGGTGGTGATCATGCTGCATCCCCTTCACCTGCCTGAACCTCGATCGTGCTCTTGAGCGCGTCCCGCACACCGCCCTCCACACAGTTGCGGATTACGTGAAGTGTGGCGCATATGCTCGTGACGGGCAGGGCGAGCGTGTAAAACCCGTAGGTGACATCCATCATCGGCGTTCGGTCGCCCCAGGTCGTCTGTACATATTTGAGGCCGAAATGGATCACCACCAGGAACACAACCAGGCAGACCAGAACGGCCGCCACGGAAGCCAAGAGTTCATAGCGCGGCGGCAGTATCCGCAGCACCATGTCGATGCGAATATGCTGGTGGGTTGAAAGGGCTGAGCTGGCGCCTATGAACACCATCCAGGTGAACAACATGGTCAATAGTTCTTCCGTCCATGTGATCGGGGATCCGAGCACGTAACGGAAGAAGACGGTTGCGGTCAGAATGACGAAGATCGTGGCAAGAAGTAGCCACAGGGCATGGTGCTCGACCTCTCGCACGCGGTTGTCGAGCCAAAGAATGCCTTGTTTCAATCTGGTCTCCCCCCCAATTGGCAGGACAATGAACACCGGACCGTGGATGCGGTCCGGTGTAAATCGCAGACTATTGCCCGCGGGTGGCGGAGATGTTTTCGCGCACGGTCGCGATCCTGTCCGCCCCCCAGCGCTCGGCAAGGGCGGCAAAGACAGCTTCAGTCGTGGCTTCGGCGAACGCTTCGCGGTCCGGATCATCAACGATGGAGATGTCGGCGGTCTCTGCGATTTCCTTCAGCATGTTTTCTTCTGCGCGCTGCTGAAGCAGTGTCATCTTGGCAGAAGCCGCACTTACCTCTTCCAGAATGATCCGCTGATGGCGTGGATCGAGCTTTGCCATGGAGTCCTTGTTCATCAGGATCAGGTTGTTCTGAAGCATGTGACGCGACATCACGATGTAGCTCTGAACCTCGTAGAATTTCCGGGCGTAGATGGTCGGAATGGGGTTTTCCTGACCGTCGACCGTCCCCTGCTGCAGTGCCGTATAGACATCGCTGAAGGGAATGGGCGTCGGTGCAGCACCGATCCCACGGATCATCTCGATCCAGACCGGGGATTCAGGAACCCGGATTTTCAGGCCGGCCATGTCTGCAGGCGTGCGCACGGGCTTTTCCGAAAGCGTGAAATTGCGCCAGCCCCAGTACCAGATCTTGGTGAGCGGAATGATGTTGTGTTTTTCTTCCAGCTCGTCGAAGGCCGGCTGCATGGCAGCCCCGGAAATCACCGCTTCCGCCTCGAGCCAGTTCTGCCAGAGAAACGGCGCGCTCGGGATCTCCATCGCCGGCACCAGCGTGCTGGCGGCCGCCATTGAGGCTGCCGTCATGTCCAGAACACCATCCCGCAATTGCTGCACCATCTCGGTTTCCTTACCGAGTTGTTCGCCTGGGAACACCTGAATGGTGACTTCTCCATCTGTGCGCTCGGCGATCCGTGCGACGAATTCGTCATAGAGCTTGCTCGAAATTTCGCCCGCAACGTTTGGATGCCCGAAGCGCAATACCGTTTCGGCATGAGCCCCTGTCGCCAACAGCATCGCGGCTGCCACGCAAGCTTGCAGTGTACTTCTCCAGATCATCTGCCCCTCCCGATTGTAATGGATTTTTCGATTGATCAGACTGGCAGGTTTTCTCCTCACCCATACCAACCACGATATTGACCCTAAGCGAAAACGCCTCTGAATCCATTGACCAGAGTAATGAAACGGATGTCCGGATTTTTGTGCTGGGCATACAAAATGAGATTGATCAGGCCCGGGTCGAAGCGCTGGGTGCGTTGGGTGCGGGCGCGCTGACCCACAAATGCTTCTCATCATGCATCTATGTGGCGGGTCTCGCCCCCCCATCTCGCAACCCCGTTTGACGCCGGCCCCAGGTCGCGGATCAACGCGGACTGTGAGTCTGACCATTTCAATGAGTTATGGGATTTCTGCTGCTTCGGGCGGCGCCACTCGTCCCTGATAACCGGGAACGCGGCTGCGGCTATTTCAACTATATCGAAGCGGAGCGGCACCTGGGGTTCAGTCTGGATGATCAGGGTGTCGTAACCTCGGTCGTTCCCGGAACACCCGCCGCGGCCGCTGGAATACAGGTCGGCGACCACATGATCTTCAAGGACACCTCGCCGGTCGAAAACCGTGAAGAAGCGCGCACGATGATGATCGAGCATCTGAACAGCGTGCTGCACAACAAAAGCAACAGCCAATATTTCCTTCGCGACGGCGAGACCATCAAACTGGAGATGCCTCATCTTGCACTCGGGGAGACGCTTTCGCCTGGCCTGGCTCCCCCCGAGCTTTCCGAAAGCGAGATGGCGGCATTCAACGAGCTGCCGGATATCATTCAGCCGGTTATGAAAGCGCTTTACTCGGACAAGTTCGAGCTGGCCGATTTTGAAAGACAGAGATTCTACCGCATTTCCTATCGCGCTTCGATCGTCTCCTTCATGGGAGAAAACGAAATCGCCTTCAAGCTAAAGGAAGCGCTGGACAAAAAGGCGGAAGAGGGCCGTTTTGCCCCCCTGCTCGCGCACTATGCACTTGTCAAAGCAAGATATTTCGATAACTGCGGCGCACCGGTCACAGGCATCGACTACACCGTGACGAGGAGCAGGACCTATACCAGCACGTTCGGCGTGGACTGGAGTCAGGTGCTCTCACAAGAGGCGGCGAGTATCGATGTGGATGCCCGGTTTGCACCTTACGTTCGTGAGGCAGAGTGGGCCTATCCGCGCGCTGGCTGGACCGGAAGCTTCCGCAATTTCATGGAAAAGGCCGGTGGCTGCGGTAGCCCCATCCTTCAGACGCTCGAAGATAACATGCTTCGATATCAGTCCCACGGTTCTTGATGTCAGCGATTTGGGGCGCAGTTGATTTCGGTCGAAACGGCTGCGCTCTGTCATACACGGGTCAAGATCCATGGTTCCATCCATGCATCCAGAGACCGCAGTGCTCCGGTTGCCGCTGATTTTCTCATTTCCGTTTACCCGCCGCGCGCGACCCACTCACAAACCCGCTTGACGCCGGGCTTAAGGTCGCGGATTAATGCGCGCTGCGCGGGTATGATGTAATGGTAGCCTGTCAGCTTCCCAAGCTGATCGCGCGGGTTCGATTCCCGCTACCCGCTCCAATCTCCCGATCCGTACCTGATCCATGGAAGTCTTTTCGGACTGCCCAAGCTTGCGCGGCCGGCCGTGTATGCGTATCTGTTTGCGGTCAAGATCAAGGAGCTTCCGGTGTCGGCACTGACCAGATTCCTGGGCGACAGCCCGCTGCGCGTCATCATCAAATTGCTGATCGTTTCACTTGTCGTCGGCTTCGTGATGAGTGCTTTCAACTGGTCGCCGTTCGACATCTTCTACGCTCTGCGCGATACGGTCGTTCATCTGTGGAACATGGGCTTTGATGCGCTGGGGCGCTTTGCGAGCTATATCCTGCTCGGGGCCGCCATTGTGGTACCGGCTTTTCTGATCCTGCGCCTTCTGAATTATCGCCGCTAGGAAGCCCTTTGGGGCGCATTCGATGGATCATGTTCAGCCGCAGACCCGCGTCACGCATCCTTTCCAGGTGACGAACCGCCTCGTCCTGTCGATCGCCCTGCCGATGACGCTGGCATATCTGACGACGCCGCTCCTGGGCATCGCGGATACGGCCATCGTCGGCCAGTATGGCGATGCAGCACTTCTGGGCGGGCTGGCCGCAGGTGCCATCGTTTTCGACGTGGTCTTCACGACATTCAATTTCCTGCGCTCCGGCACGACCGGCCTGGTCGCGCAGGCCTATGGTCAAGCCAACGCGCTGGAAGAACAGGCGATCCTGTGGCGGGCACTGCTTGTCGCTCTGGTTGCCGGCCTTCTCGTCGTTCTCGCCGGCCCTCTTGTCATCGCCGGCGGCGCATACTTCATGGACGCCGGCCCGGACGTCACGGCTGCCATGGAAGCCTATGTCGCGATCCGCATCATTGCCGCTCCGATCTCCCTCATCAATTACGCGATCCTCGGATATGTGCTGGGCCGTGGCGAAGGGGCGCTCGGGCTGGTGTTGCAGGTCATCTTGAATGGCGCCAACATCGCATTGTCGATGTATCTGGCGCTGTCGCTCGGCTGGGGCATAGAGGGCGTGGCATGGGGCACGGTGGGTGGAGAGGCGATCGGCATGCTGGCCGGGCTGGCAGTGCTGGCGCGGCGCTTCCGACAGGGTCCGCGTGTTTCCTTGAGGCGGGTGTTTGACACCCACCAGCTGGTGCGCATGGTCGCGATGAACCGCGACATCATGATCCGGTCTTTCTCCCTTCTCGCGGCCTTTGCGCTGTTCACCCGGCAGGGCGCGCAGTTTGGCACCGTCACGCTCGCTGCCAATGCGGTTTTGATGAATTTCTTTTTGGTGGCGGGCTACTTCCTCGATGGCACCGCGACCGCGGCCGAGCAGCTGGCAGGTCGTGCGGTGGGCGCGCGTTATCGACCCGCTTTCCTGAGTTCCGTCAGGTTGACCATGGCATGGGGGTTCGGCTTCGCCATTCTCATGTCGCTCTTCTTTCTGCTGGCTGGTGAAGCCCTGATCGCCTTCATCACGACAGCGCAGGAGGTGCGGACAGCCGCAAACACGTTCCTCCCCTGGGCCGCGTTGATTTCCATTACCGGCGTTCTCGCGTTCCAGATGGATGGCGTCTTCATCGGCGCCACGTGGTCCCGCGATATGCGCAACATGATGTTGCTTTCCTTCGCCCTTTATCTCGTCTGTCTTTTTGTGCTCACGAAGACCTTCGGCAATCATGGCCTGTGGGCCGCATTCCACGTTCTGCTTCTGGTGCGCGGTGTCAGCCTCTTTGCAATCGTGCCCTCGCGCATGCGCAGAACATTCGCCGAATAGGCATCAGTCCAGCTGGCGTGCGGCCCATTCGTCGACGCGTGTATCGCGAAGCTGGCGGAGGGAAGAGAGGTTTTCGCGTTGGGCAAATGCGCTCATGTCCGCGAGAATTCTGCCGGGCAGGCATGTGCCGCCGAAAATCAGGCCGCTATACATCTGCACCAGGTCAGCACCCGCCCGAATTTTCTCAAGCGCCGTCTCCGAAGAGTCCACGCCCCCCACGCCGATCAGAGGCATGGCGGGGCCGATCAGCAACCGCAACTTTGCCAGCACGATCGTGGACCGCTCGAAAAGGGGCAGGCCGGAGAGACCACCCGTCTCATGAGCCAGCCGGCTCGTCACCCCCGCCCTCGAAAGAGTGGTGTTGCTCACGATCAACCCGTCGATGCGCTTGTCCAATGCCACATCGGCGATGTCCGAAAGCGCGGCATCTGTCAGATCAGGCGCGATCTTGAGGAAGAGCGGCACGGGAGCGCGCCGCAGCTTGGCCACCTCGTTGCGTGTGGTCAGCACACGGGAAAGGAGCTCGGACAGGTTCGCGCGATCCTGCAGCGACCGGAGGCCGGCCGTGTTGGGTGAGGAGATGTTGACGGCAAGATAGGATGCGATGTCGCCAAAGGCCCGCACGCCCGCCTCATAGTCGGCGATGCGATCCGCACTGTCCTTGTTCGCACCGATGTTCACACCAACAATCCCGCCCTTGCCGGCGCGGTCGAGGATCCGTTTGCGAACTGCCACGATGCCGTGATTGTTGAAACCCATCCGGTTGATGAGCGCGCTGTCGTCTTCCAGTCTGAACAGGCGGGGTTTCGGGTTTCCTTCCTGCGGCAGCGGGGTGACAGTGCCGCATTCCACAAACCCGAACCCCAGTTGCAAAAGCCCGTCGGCCGCCTCGGCATTCTTGTCGAAACCTGCAGCCATCCCGAGCGGGTTGGGGAACACCATGCCGCCGACAATGGTTTTGAGGCGCTTGCTGACCTGTGGAGGGCGAGCGAGGGGCATGCCGCTTTTCAATGCCATGATTGCAAGGTTGTGCGCGCGCTCGGAGTCCATCCGAAAAAGGGCTTGTCGAGCGATCTTGTCGAGCAGGCTCTTCATTCTGGCAACTCTGGAAAAACGTGAAGCCCGTCTGAGTCGAGCGGCAGAGGACGAACCCACTCGATCTTGTCGAGCTCAAGCGGGGCGTAAAGATGGGGGAAAAGAGCGCCGCCGCGCGAGACTTCGTATTTCAGGGCACTGCCAAGCGACGCGGCATCGATGGCGATGAGCAGCAAATCATCTTGCTGCGCAAAGTGTTTGGCCGCCGTTTCCGCGACCTGCCCGGCCGTGGAGAAGTGAATATATCCGTCGGCAACATCAATCGGTGCGCCATTGAATACGCCCGCCGCCTCGGCTTCCTGCCAAAGCGCACGTGGACAGATTTTATAGATCAGGTGAGCCATGCCAGCGGCTATACTTGCAATACCGCGGCAGCGAAAGGCCCGAAAAAGCGTTTTCAGGGGATTGCACATTATCCCAATTATGGCGCATTCCTGGGGCATGAAGCCATCGTAAGAAGCATGAACGCGGAGCAGACCCCATGCGCAATACCCCCATGCGCAATACAAAAAGGCGCAATACAATCGCAGCGACAGGCGCACTGATCATCCTGTCCACGATGACGGGCGCCACGGCGCAGGAGGCCGAGCGCTTTCAGCTTGAGCGCACGGACGAAGGATATGTGCGCATGGACACGAGGACCGGAGCCATGTCGCTTTGCCGTGAGCGGTCAGGGCAACTTGTCTGTGCGCCGGCGGCCGACGAGCGTACGGCCTATGAGGAAGATATCGCCGCACTGCAGGACCAGCTCGAGACCCTTGAAGAGCGTGTCGAGGCGCTGGAGAGTGTTTCCTCGGAGGCCAAATCGGAATTGCCTTCTGAGGACGAGTTCGAACAGACACTGGGATTGATGGAGCGTTTCTTTCGCAAGTTCATGGGGATCGTGAAGGATTTCGAGAAGGAAGACAGCACAACCTCGCCCGATACGCCGGCCCCCGATCGAACCTGAGCGGAGGGCGGCTTTTTAGCCGCTTCAGGAAAGCTCGAAACACTCTAGGTGACCGCTCGCACCAGGCGCAGCACCATCGAAAATGCGAAGAAGCCACAGCCAATCTGCAGGCTCAGGACGGCAAAACGCAGATAGATATCTTTCAGTATTGCTATGAACACCTTCGCCCCTGATCGCCCGACCGGGCGGGCGTCTGGATTAAGATGCATCCAGACCTCGGTCTTCCTGGGATTTTGCCTCGCAACCGCATAAGCCTTGAGTATCAGAAGCTCAGACATGATCAGCGTCATCAGCGCGCCGGCACTGAACGCGAGAATCAGGTCGAACGAAAAGCTCAGCATCACCAGCCCGATGGCAAAGGCGCCGAACATCACGGCGCGTCCAATGCACAACATGGCTACCTTGTGGATTTTCTCCATAGCAGGCTCGCGGGTTTGCACCCTCGGGGCGAGTCTGTGGCATAGATGTGGGACAGGCAAGTAAATCTTCCGCGAGCTTTTCGGCAAGCGTTGAGGCTTCCAGCCATGGCAGAGCTTGAAATGACAGCTATTCCCCGCATAATCGCACCGAGACCCGCGGCGGAAGAAGACGACAATAATGCGGCGGGCGCGGGAGGGACTTTTGGCATCGGGCTATAGATTTTTGGTCGCCGACGACCATCCTCTGTTTCGAGGGGCGTTGAAAGGCGCGCTTTCCGGACTCGACGATGCATGCAAGATACTGGAAGCAGGGGATTTTGAAGGCGCGAAAGCGCTTTTGGATGATAATATCGATCTCGTCCTGCTTGATCTTACCATGCCTGGCGTGAGCGGCCTTTCCGGATTGGTCGCCTTGCGTGGAATGAATGCGGCGGTGCCCATCGTGGTCGTCTCCGCACACGACGATCCCGAAACCATCAGACGGGCTCTGGAGCTGGGCGCTTCCGGCTTCATTTCGAAATCGTCAGGCATGGATGAGATCAGAACGGCGGTTCGGACAATTCTGGACGGCGGAATCTATACGCCTGCCGACATCGATCTGGGAGCCGAAGCCGATCCGGAGATCGCTGATCTCATCAGCCGCCTTCAAACCCTGACACCGCAACAGACCAGGGTGCTGAGCATGTTGGCCGAAGGGCTTTTGAACAAGCAGATCGCCTATGAGCTCAACGTCTCTGAAGCCACGATCAAGGCGCACGTCTCGGCGGTTCTGCAAAAGCTGAACGTGGATAGCCGCACCCAGGCGGTCATTCGCCTGTCGAGGATAGGGGCCGACACCATCGCCACCGAAAGCTGACCCGACAGCTACTCCGCTGCGGCAAGCATCTGGCGGCAACGCATCAGCAGTGTGCGCAATGAGGCTGGGCGCAGGGGCTTGTTCAGCACCATGGCGGTAAGAGCCTCTGCCTCGGCGCGCACTTCGTTGGAGCGATCGGCTGTGATCAGGATTGCCGGTATCGTTTCCCCGTACCGTCCCCGCAGGGCCAAAATCACGTCGAGCCCCACTTCATTGTCCAGGTGATAGTCGGCAAGGATGATGTTTGGAGCGCCGTCCGAGAAATCGGGAAGCGAGCTTGACCCGGTTGCTGTTGAAACCACACAGCCCCAGCCTTCAAGAAGACGGCGCATCCCGTCGAGAATGCGCGGATCGTTGTCAATGCACAACACGCGCAGGCCTTCCAACATCGTCTGCTGGATCGCGGCCGGGCGTGCAGGCACATCGGTGGCGTTGGCCTGGCTGGAGCTGATTGGAATGATGACAGAGAAGCGCGTGCCACCGTCAATCTGTGAATCAAGACGGATCTCCAGATTCAGAACACGCGCGATACGATCGACGATAGACAGGCCCAGGCCCAGGCCCTGTGCCTGGCGCACGCCTTCTTCCAGCCGTGTGAATTCCCGAAACACCGTGTTCAGCTTGTCGGAGGCAATTCCGATGCCGGTATCGATAACCTGCAGCTCGAGCAATTCGCCGCGCCGCCGCACCCCCACAAGGACGCGACCGCTGGGCGTGTATTTGATGGCATTGGAGACGAGGTTCTGCACGAGCCGGCGCAGCAGGTTCCGGTCGGTATTTACAGTCAGAGTTGAGGGGATGATGGTGAGCTTCAGGCCTTTCTCCTCGGCCAGCGGCATGAAGTCTGTCGTGAGCTGGCGCATCAGGCCAGCAAGCTGAAACACTGAGGGAGAGGGCTTGAGCGCCCCGGTATCCAGGCGCGAAATGTCGAGCACAGCGCCGAGGATCGCCTCCACGGAATCGAGCGACGATTCGATGTTGCTCACATATTCGCGGGTCTCCCCGCCTTCCGCGCGTTCCATGAGCGATGAGCAATAGAGCCGGGCGGCGTTGAGAGGTTGGAGGATGTCATGGCCCGCGGCTGCAAGGAAACGCGTTTTTCCGAGATTGGCTTCCTCCGCGATCACCTGCGCCTGCGCCAGCTCTTCGTTGACCCGCATCAGTTCCGCTGTGCGGTCGGCCACCCTCTGCTCCAGTGTCTCGTTGATGCGCTTCAACGCGATGTCTGCCTCAACGCGGGGCGTGATGTCGGTATAGGTGGCCACGATACCGCCATCGGGCATCGGGTTTGTGCGCAACTCGATGATGCGCCCGCTCTTTTGGAGGCGGATCTCCCAAGGCATCCCGAAGTCGGTGAAACGATTCAAGGTCACCGTATAGGCGTCCAGGGGTATTTCTCCACGCACGGTGAGCAGGTTGACGAACCGATCGAGCGACACGCCGACCTGACCCATCTCGTCCGGCAAGTTGAAAAGAGTTCTGTATTGCCGGTTCCAGCAGATAAGCTGAAAATCCCTATCGAAAACCGTGACACCTTCCTCCATCTGGTCAAGTGCGGTCTGCAGCAGATCACGATTGTGCTGCAGGGCCATGGAGGCATCGTCAAGCAGTCGGAGTGCATCGCGCGGTGAGCGATCATTCCTTTGAAAGAGCAGGGAGAGAATAAGCCGGGACGAGGAGGATCCCACAGCGCTGGCAAGCAATTGTTCTGAAAAGCGCACCAGCGCTATGCCGGTCTGGTCATTGCCGTTGAGACGAACGCCGTGGGTGGCTTCAAACGTGGCAAAGGAACGCTCGGTGCGCTCGGCTCCCAGATAGCGCGAGATCGTGTCCTTCAGGTCGTTGACGGTGACTGTCGTACGAAACCGGCGCAGGGTCGGAATAGGGCCGGTGTCACGCGGCACGAAGATCGCGGCTTGAATACGCTCGAGCGGTTGTGCGGCGCGTGAAAGAGAACCCAGAACGAAGAAAAGCGTGTTGACCGCGAGGCTCCACAATACCCCATGATTCAGAGGCTCGGCCACAGTTCCGAAAAGGGCTTGTGGCCTGAGCGCGGGCAAGCCGAAGAGACCGTCTGTAATGATGCTGGTGCCTTGCGGGGCAAGCGAGGGGAACAACAGCGTGTAGGCCCAGATCGCAAACCCTGAGCCCATGCCCAGAAGAGCGCCGCGGGCGTTCGCTCCGCGCCAGATCAGTCCACCGAAGAAGGCTGGTGCGAACTGCGCGATGGCCGCGAACGAGATGAGACCGATTGCTGCCAGGCGGGTGTTGTGGGTGGTTTCGCGGTAGTAGAGAAACGCCGTGAAAAGGATGATGAAGATCGCAGCGCGGCGGATGTTGAGGATGCTTGTCGACCAATCGTTTTTCTCGTGATGGTCGGGGCGCAGCAAACGGCGCAGAAAAAGCGGTATGACCAGATCGTTTGAAATCATGATCGAAAGCGCCACACTGGCGACAATGACCATCGCCGTGGCCGCTGAAAGCCCACCGATAAAGGCGATCAAGGCAAGGAGGTCATGCCCGGCAAGCAGGGGAAGAGCGAGCACGTAGAGATCGGAGTTGGCACTGTCTCCCACCAGCGCGAGGCCGGCGAAGGCTATGGGGATCACGAACAGATTGATCAGCACCAGATAGAGCGGGAAAAGCCAGCTCGCCGTCTCGAGCTCCGTGGTGCTGCGGTTCTCCACAATCGTGACATAGAACTGCCGGGGCAGCATGATGATGGCAAAAGCGCTGAGCGTCGTCATGACGATCCAGGTCGCCAGCGACGTAGGATAGGTGTAGGCCTTTTGCACCTCGGGAAGGCTGCTTACAGCCCGCGCGAGGTCCAGTGGCCCTCCGAAAAAGAAATAGGTGATCGCAATCCCTACAGCCAGAAAGGCCGCGAGTTTCACCAGCGTCTCGACCGCGACGGCAAGAACCAGCCCCTCTTGATGTTCGGTGGCATCGGCGTGACGCGTGCCGAACAGGACGGCGAAGATTGCGAGGAGAAAGGTCACGATCAACGCCATGTCGCCGACGAAGAAATCGATGACCGGTGGCGCGCCATCGTAATGCGTGACCATGAGGCTGACGGAATCCGAGATCGCCTTCAATTGGAGCGCGATATAGGGAACCGTTCCGAAGGTGGCGATCAGCGTTGCCACCGAAGCGACAGCGAAGCTTTTCCCGTAGCGGGCCGCCAGAAAATCCGCGATGGAGGTAATCTTTTCGGATTTTGCGAGCCGGATGATGCGCTTGAGGATCGGGAAACCGAACAGGAAAACCAGCACCGGGCCGATATAAATGGCCAGAAACTCCAGCCCGCGTTCGGAGGCCAGTCCCACAGAGCCGAAGAACGTCCAGGAGGTGCAGTAAATGGCGATGCTGAGCGCATAGATGTAAGGGCGCGAGCCGAGCCCGCCCTGACGGGCAGCTCGATTGTCGCCGACGCTCGCGATGAAGAAGAGCAACGTCACATAGGCGACGGCTATGATTGCGATGACCCAGCCCTGCACCGGTCGCGATTCTCCTCCTCACAGGTCTATTGAAAGGCAAACACAGGCCAGGTTGCGTGTCCAATGCTTCTTTCGGTGAATGTGCTTCGGGGAAACCGCCGAACGGTTTTTGTTGCGCTTTCCCCGCGTGACGCCTCTACTGTTCAAGTGTTGGTGACCGATGAGTCGCCGGGTTTCAGTTAGATTGGGGAGAGACCCTTATGATGAAGGAATTTCGGGAGTTCATTGCACGAGGCAATGTGATGGACCTCGCGGTCGGCGTGATCATCGGCGGCGCGTTCGGTCTCATCGTGAAGTCGTTGACCGACGACATTATCATGCCACTCGTCGGCGCCATCTTTGGCGGCTTCGATTTTTCCAACTATTTCGTTCCGCTTTCTTCCACCGTGACCGCCACCACCCTTGAGGCGGCGCGGGAGCAGGGTGCGGTATTCGCCTATGGCAACTTCCTTACGGTGGTGGTCAATTTCCTGATCCTGGCATGGATCATCTTCCTCATGGTCAAGGGCGTGAATTCACTCCGCCGGAAGGAAGCCGAGAAACCGGCAGAGCCCGAGGCACCGCCCGCAGACGTTCAGCTTCTCACGGAAATCCGCGACCTTTTGTCGAAAAAATAGCGCTTTTTCGCGGTTTTACGGAAAACCGGCAAGAAAAACCGACAACGCCGCCGAACAGGAGTTCGGCGGCGTTTTCATTGAATTCATTGAGGAAATCCGCTCATCCGCCGGATTTGGGCACCAGAAGGGAGACCACACGTTCGGATTTCGCCTGCAAAGGTTGATCCGCTTCCTTGAATGGAATGCCCAGCGCTTCCCAGGTTTCCAGAAGCGCATCGCGTAGTGTCTCGATCAGCCCGTCGTCATGAAACGGTGTCGGCGTGATGCGCAACCGTTCCGTGCCGCGCGGGACCGTCGGATAGTTGATCGGCTGGATGTAGATCCCGTGCCTTTCAAGCAAACGGTCGGAGGCCTGCTTGCACAGTTCGGGATCTCCGACGAGCAAAGGAACGATATGGGTCTGAGACGGCATCACCGGCAGGCCGGCGGCCAGTAGCTTGTCCTTGGTCTGTTGCGCCTGGCGCTTTTGCGCCTCCCGCTCGACGGACGAGGATTTGAGATGCCGGATCGACGCGGTCGCTGCCGCTGCAATGGCAGGAGGCAGGGCGGTTGTGAAAATGAAACCGGAGGCATAGGAACGCACCGCATCGATCACCGCGCTTGAGCCGGTGATATAGCCGCCGATCACACCAAAACCCTTGGCAAGCGTTCCTTCAATGACATCGATCCGGTGCGCCAGTCCGTCACGCTCCGTAATGCCACCACCGCGCGCGCCATACATGCCCACGGCATGAACCTCGTCGATATAAGTCATGGCATTATATTTATCGGCCAGGTCGGCGATTGCCTTGATGGGCGCGATGTCCCCGTCCATGGAATAGACGGATTCAAAAACGATCAGCTTTGCCCGGCTGTGGTCGGCCTCCTTCAGAAGGCTTTCAAGATGGCCGACATCATTGTGGCGGAAGATTTTCTTTTCCGCACCGGATCTGCGCACTCCCTCGATCATGGAGGCATGGTTCAACTCGTCGGAAAGAACCAGGCAATTGGGCAAAAGACGGGCGATGGTCGATATGGAGGCTTCATTGGAGATGAAACCGGAGGTGAAAACGAGACCGGCTTCTTTTCCATGAAGATCCGCCAGCTCGGCTTCAAGCTCCACGAGCGGGTGGTTGGTCCCGGAGATATTGCGCGTGCCGCCGGCGCCTGCACCCATCGAGCCCGCGGCCTGCTGCATGGCGGAAATCACACACTCATGCTGGCCCATGCCGAGATAATCATTCGAGCACCAGACAGTGATTTCGCGCGTCTCTTCACCGGAGCGCCACAGCGCGCGCGGAAACGCGCCGACGATCCGCTCAAGATCGGCGAAAACGCGATAGCGGCGTTCAGCGTGAAGTTGATCGATCGCTTCTGAGAAAAAACGCTGGTAATTCATTGAACCTTCCTGCTGTGCGGCGCGATCATAATCGCGCACCCCGTCTGCGTCCATTGCGTGTTTCGGGCAAATTGACACGTCTGCGCGACACGGCCTTGCGCTTGATCAATTTTAGTCCGTGCGCGGTCGCACTCAGTGCTGGAGAGTGTTTTTCGGCAGATCGTCGCCAGGTGCCATCATGTCGGCAATGGTTGCTAAGGCTGAAATAAGCTGGCTTCGCCGCTCGGGAGAGAGAGCCGCAAAGCGCCGGGCGAACGCGTCGCCCATCGGCTCGGGCGCGCGCTCTAACAGTCCCCGGCCTTGATCCGTCAGCCGGGTGTGGACCACGCGCCGGTCGTTGCGAGATCGATAACGCTCCACCAGTTGCCGCGTTTCCAGATTGTCGAGAATGGTGATTACAGTTGCCGCGCTCAGATCGACGTGGGCTGACAAGACGGTTGTCGTAACCTCCCCCAGTGCAGCGATTGCCTTGAGGATGATCAGTTGCGGCGCTGTGAGACCGATCTGTTTGGCGAGCGCTCGCGATTGCACATCGTTGGCGCGAACAATGCGGCGAATGCATTTTTCCACCCCCCGTAACTCCTCGTCACGGAACCCTTGGGCGGCCTTGTCAGTTGTCGTCTTGAAAGTCATGCGGACGCCATTAATTTGACATCTAATAGTTATAACTATAACTAAAATACGCTCCGACGCAATGTTAAACAAGGGATCAGATCGCTACCCATGTGCGGAATCTGCGGAGAACTGCGGCTTGATGGCCGCCCTGCCTCACCTGTCGCTCTTTCGAAAATGATGGACTGTCTCGCGCCGCGTGGGCCTGATGGCGCGGGAGCTGTCATTCACGGCAGCGCAGCATTCGGGCACCGGCGGCTGAAAATCATCGACCTGTCGGAAAAGGCCCGCCAGCCGATGGAGGATCCCGAACTGGGCCTCACCATCGCCTTCAACGGCTGCATCTACAATTATCCCGAGCTGCGCGCGGAGCTGGAAGGCAGAGGCTATCGCTTCTTCTCCACCGGCGACACTGAAGTCATTCTCAAAGCCTGGCACGCCTGGGGCGAAGATTGCGTGAGCCGCTTTCACGGCATGTTTGCCTTCGTCCTCCGTGAACGCGAGACGGGCCGCGTGGTGATGGCGCGAGACCGGTTCGGCATCAAGCCGCTCTATCTTGCGGAAACGCCTGAACGCGTTCGCTTCGCCTCCTCGCTTCCGGCCCTGCTGGCAGCCGGGGATGTGGACACGTCCATCGACCGCTATGCACTGCATCACTACATGACATTCCACGCGGTCGTCCCCCCGCCGCGCACCATCCTCAATGGCGTGAAGAAACTTCCCCCCGCCACCATCCGGATCATCGAAGCCGATGGTAAGCAGCGGGATCGGGTCTATTGGGATCCGCCCTTCGCGCGCGATCCCGAAATGGCCGCGCTTTCTCCCGATGACTGGCGGGACCGGACCCTGGAAGCCCTGCGTCTTGCCGTCAAGCGCCGCATGGTGGCCGACGTTCCGGTAGGCGTCCTGCTCTCAGGGGGGGTGGATTCCAGCCTCATCGTCGGGCTTCTCGCCGAGGCCGGCCAGAAGGGTCTCATGACCTTCTCCGTCGGTTTCGAGGAGGCCAATGGCGAAAAGGGCGATGAATTCATTTATTCCGATCTGATCGCCAATGAATTCGGCACCGATCACCACAAGATTTTCGTGCCGTCGGCCGATCTGATGGATGCGCTACCCGGCACGTTTGCGGCCATGTCGGAACCCATGGTCTCCTACGACAATGTCGGCTTCTATCTCCTCTCCAAGGAAGTATCGAAACACATCAAGGTCGTGCAGTCGGGGCAGGGCGCCGACGAAATTTTCGGTGGCTATCACTGGTATCCGCCGTTGATGAGCTCCAATGATGTGGTGGACGATTATGCCAAGGTCTTTTTCGATCGTTCGCACGAAACCCTGAGCAGGCAGCTCTCGCCTGAGTGGATCGCGGATCGTGATGCAAGCCGCGAACTCGTGTCGGCACATCTCACGCGAGCCGGGGCAGACACGCCGGTCGACGCCGCACTGCGGCTCGATTCCACCGTCATGCTGGTCGATGATCCGGTCAAGCGGGTCGACAACATGACCATGGCCTGGGGACTTGAGGCGCGGGTGCCTTTCCTTGATCATGAGCTGGTTGAGCTTGCCGCCCGCATCCCGCCCGAAGAAAAGCTCAAACAGGGCGGCAAGGGCGTGCTCAAGGAGGTTGCCAGGCAGGTGGTGCCAAACGAGGTCATCGATCGGAAGAAAGGCTATTTCCCGGTGCCGCAGCTCAAATATGTCGATGGGCCTTATCTCGATATGGTGCGCGATGCGCTATCCTCGCAGTCGGCGCGTGAGCGTGGCCTCTTCCGTCAGGACTATCTGGATACGCTCTACGCCGCGCCGGCTGATCACATTACACCCTTGCGCGGTTCCGAACTCTGGCAGGTAGGGCTGCTCGAACTCTGGCTGCAAACCCACGGGGTATAATCGATGGCCAAGAAAGAGGATGCGGCTTTGCGTGCCTCGCGCGGGCGTAGCGACAAGGCGCTCGGCTACCGCCTGAAACGTTTGCGCAGTGAAACCATGAAGCCGACCAGCGCGCCGGCCGATCAGTCCTCGGCTCAGCAGGACAAGCATGTCTCTCTGGAGCTTGGTTGGGGGCGGCTTCTCTTCGCACAGACCTTCGAAACCAATGAAGAGCTTGCGGGTGCGCTGCGAGACGAGGGGCCGGCGCGGCGCGACATCGCCTTCTACATACGCGATCCGCATGTGCTCCTTTCGATGGCGCCGCAGGAATTATTCCTCGATCCGTCACACACCTATCGGCTCGATCTTGCGACCTATCGGCCGAGCCGGCGTCAGCCGCGTGGCTTTTTCATCCGGCGGCTGACCTCGGAGGCTGACGCGAACGCGGTCAACGCGATCTACCAGAGTCGCGGCATGGTCACGGTGCGGCCGGATTTCTTCTGGACCAACCGTGACAGCCGCGCCGTCACCTATTTCGTGGCCGAGGATGACCAAACGGGCGACATTCTCGGTACGGTTACAGGAGTGGATCACCGCCGCGTGTTCCAGGATGCCGAAAACGGTTCCTCGCTCTGGTGTCTTGCGGTCGATCCCCAGTGCCGCCATGCCGGAGTGGGAGAGATGCTGGTGCGCCGGTTGGCGGAACATTTTGCAGCACGGGGTGCAAGTTTTATGGATCTCTCGGTCATGCATGACAATGACCAGGCCATTGCACTTTATGAGAAACTTGGTTTTCACCGTGTTCCGGTATTTGCGGTCAAGCGCAAGAACCCCATCAACGAAAAACTCTTCACCCATCCTCCCGCGGATTTCGACCGCCTCAATCCCTATGCGCGCCTGATTGTCGATGAAGCGCATCGGCGCGGTGTCGCCGTGGATGTGACTGATGCCGAAGGCGGCTTTTTCCGCCTCTCATTTGGTGGCCGTTCGATTCACTGCCGGGAAAGTCTCTCGGAGCTGACCTCCGCTGTCGCCATGTCGATCTGCGACGACAAGGCCGTCACCCGCCGCGTGGTGGAACGAGCGGGGTTGATCGTGCCGGAGCAGATGGAGGCCGTGGATGACGACGCGGCACTCGAAGCATTCCTGAAGAAGCACGGGCGTGTTGTGGTGAAGCCGGCGCGCGGCGAACAGGGGAAGGGCGTTGCCGTTGGGCTCGAAACGCTCGAGGAGATGAAGAACGCCATACGCATCGCCCGCGAGCTTTCCGATCGCGTTCTGATCGAGGCCTGTTTCGAGGGCGAGGACCTGCGTCTGGTGGTGATCGATTACCGCCTCGTTGCGGCTGCGGTACGCCGTGCCCCTCGCGTGGTGGGTGACGGCCACAACACCATCGGGGAATTGATTGAAAAGCAGTCGCGCCGGCGCGCGGCGGCAACGGGCGGCGAAAGCCGTATTCCAATCGACGACGAGACGAGGCGCTGCGTGGCCGGTCTCGGGTTCGAGATGTCGAGCGTCTTGCCGGAAGGCCAGGAAGTGGTGGTCCGAAAAACGGCCAATCTCCACACGGGTGGCTCGATCCACGATGTGACGGAGAAGGTGCATCCGGACCTGGTTCGCGCAGCCTGCACCGCGGCGCGCGCCATTGACATTCCGGTGGTTGGCATCGACCTTATGGTCAGATCGCCGGGCCATCCCGACTATGTCTTCATCGAGGCCAATGAGCGGCCAGGCCTTGCGAATCACGAACCGCAGCCCACAGCAGAGCGCTTTGTCGATCTGCTTTTCCCGCGCTCCGGCGTGAAATCGGCGGAGCGGGCATTGGCCCCCAGAGGGTAGCGGGTTTCACACAGTGTGCAGGCCGGAGGGTCTGCTCAGATGATCGCAGCCGGGCTGTAGCGAGGTCGGGCGAAATGGGCAATTCAAGGGGTATTCATGTCGCGACTGAAGATCGACGTTTCCTATCTGGTCGAACAGCTCAAGGCGCTTTTGGAGATCGACAGTCCCACGGGTTACACTGACACGATCGTCCGACATGTCACAACCGAGCTTGAACGCCTGGGGCTCGAACCCGAGCTGACGCGACGCGGCGCAATTCGGGCCGTCGTGCGCGGCGGTCGGCGCGAAGGCGCACGCGCCATCGTCACCCATCTCGACACGCTGGGCGCTCAGGTCAAATACATCAAGGACAACGGGCGCTTCGAACTCATCCCTATCGGTCATTGGTCGGCGCGCTTCGCCGAAGGCGCACGGGCAACGCTTTACACCGAAAAGGGAACCTACCGGGGCTCCATTTTACCGTTGAAGGCGTCCGGACACACCTTCAACGACGATGTCGACACAATGCCGGTTGGCTGGGACTATGTGGAACTGCGTGTTGATGCCATGTGCTGGAACCGTGCTGACGCACACAATCTGGGCATCGACGTCGGCGATTTCGTCGCCATCGATCCGCAGCCTGAATTTCTTGAAAACGGCTTCATCGTTTCAAGGCATCTGGATGACAAGGCCGGGGTTGCCATCGCGCTTGCAGCACTGGAATCGCTTCTCAGCAACGAGGTGACGTTGCCGGTCGATACGCACTGGCTTTTCACCATCGCCGAAGAGGTTGGGGTGGGCGCCGCCTCGATCGTGACGCCGGAGATCGCTTCAATGGTGACCATAGACAACGGAACGACAGCGCCGGGGCAGAACTCTGCGGAATTCGGCGTCACCATTGCCATGGCCGATCAGGCCGGGCCGTTCGATTATCATCTCACGAAGAAGCTCGTCGAACTGTGCCGTGAGGAAGATATTCGCTATCAGAAGGATGTTTTCCGCTATTACCGTTCCGACTCCGCTTCCGCCATCGAGGCTGGCCACGATGTGCGCACGGCGCTGATAGCTTTCGGTATCGATGCGTCCCACGGCTATGAGCGCATTCATGTCCACGCGTTGCGTTCGGTCGCCGAGCTGGCCACCGCCTATGTGGCAAGCCCAATGGAAATCGAACGCGACGTGGAGGAAGTCTCCGATATCGAGGGCTTCACCGAACAGCCGACCAACGAGGCGGAAATGGCGAGACGCGCCAACAATCTGCCAAAACAGGACTAGAGCATTTTTGCAGGCAGGTAGAAGCACCTGACCTCCGCACAAATGCGCAAAACTGATAGATAGATCGGAGCAGCGTTTCCGTGAAACGGTGAGCGGCTTCAGCAACATATCATCTGTACCATGTGAGAACCTGAAAGGAGGCGGCTTTTTCTGGTCGCTTGTTTCCGCATTGGCTTTAGTGCGGGGAGAGCCTTGGTCTCGTCGGGATGCGATTTTTTGAGCTTCAAATATCCGTTGATCTGCGGCAAAATAAATGATCATGTGATCAAATAATTTCCGCGCTCCGTATGGGAACAGGGGTCGCTAAAAATGGGAGAAGATCGATCATGAGGATCCGCGCATTTGCTCTGTCCATCGCGCTCGCAGCGGCCACATTCGTGCCGGCGGCGTTCGCAGAAACCATCACGGTCGGCGCCTATCCGGCCAACCCGCCATGGGAATACAAGACCGAGACCGGAGACTTCGAAGGATTTGAGGTGGACGTTGCCCGCGAGGTCGCCAAGCGTCTGGGCATGGAGGTCACATTCCAGGATCTGGGCTTTCAGGCGCTGTTTGCCGCAACAAGCTCAGGGCGGATCGACTTTGCCATATCGTCGATCTCGATTACCAATGAACGGCTGCAGAACCAGTCTTTCACTCAACCCTATTACGACAGCGATGGCACCATTGTGGGGCGCGAGGATTCCAAGGTCACGACGCTCGAGGAGCTCGACGGCAAGACGATCGGCGTCGTCGCTGCCACCACCGGCGAAGCCTGGGCGAAGGAAAACGCCGAGAAATATGGCATTGCAGACATCCGCTCCTATTCGGCGCAGCAGGATCTCCTGCTGGACGTCCGGGCGGGTCGTCTCGAAGGCGGTGCCGGCGAAATCGCCGGATTTCAGTATGCGATGACGCAGGTGCCAGGCCTCAAGATCCTCGTGCGTATTCCGACCGGCGAGCGTTTTGCTATGATGACCCGCAAGGATCATCCCCTTCTGGAAAAGGCAAACGAGGCAATCTCGGCCATGAAGGAGGACGGCACGATGGCGGCCATCCACAAGACCTGGTTCGGCGTTGATCCTGATGAGGGAACGAGCACGGTCAAGGCAATGCCTATTCCTCAACCGGAGTGAGGCCGGGAGCATCCGAAACATCGGCGGCGTCCCTTCAAAGGACGCCGTTTTGTAAGGATCAAATGCCGACCTTGGAGCGGGGCATGACCGGCTCCCGGAGATCTCCGTCACTCAATTGGCTTCAATTGTACGAACCCGAGGAAGCCGCCACTGGGCGAGCGGACAGGGTTAACCCGCCAGCGCGAGGCCCCTGTGGCGGAACCGCGCGGTGCTCGGGTCGAAATCATAGGCGCTGGCGTGGCTCTCTGCTTCGCGCGCCAGCCGGTCAACCGTGTTGATGACGAAATCGGCTTTCTCGTCAGTCATCAGATAGCTGAGATTCAATCGCACCCAGCCCGGCTTCTCCATCTCCCGCCCCTCTCGAATGCTCTGCAGAAGCGCAGCCGAGTGCTGCTCATCAATGCCCAGCAGGTGATGCGCATAGGGGCCGGCACAGGCACAGCCGCCACGCGCCTGAATGCCGTGAAGATCGCTCAGCATCCGGGTAAAGAGCTGATGGTGCAGCGTTTTACCTTCTGGGCAAAGAATGCGGAACGAGAAGATCGGCAACCGTGGGGCGGTCGGGTTTCCGAGAAGCTGGAGGCAGGGGTTTTGCGACCAGACGCCAAGCGCCCGCGTCCGCAATTCCTCGTGCCGGCGATCGATGAAATCCTGGCCAAGTGCCTCCTTCACAAGGAGCACGAGAGCGGCGCGGATGTCGCCCACGACGTTGGGGGTGCCGGCCTCCTCGCGCGCTGAAAGCGAGCGGGAGTAATCATGCGCCCATGGTGACACGAAGGTCACCGAACCGCCGCCAGGCATGGTCGGTTGCGCGGTACGCGCAATAGCGTTGCGCAGGATCAGAAGGCCCGATGCGCCGGGCCCGCCGGGAAACTTGTGTGGGGAAAGCACCACGGCATCCTTGGCGCAATCGGTGCCGGGCTTCATGTCGATTTCGAGATAGGGCGCGCCACCTGCATAATCCCAGATGGCAAGCGCATCATGGGCTTTGAGAAGCCGCGTCACCGCATCCGTGTCGGTTGTAATGCCGGTGACATTGGAGGCGGCGGAAAACGTGCCGACCTTCAATGCGGCATCGGCATTGGCTTCAAGCGCCGTCTTCAGTGCTCCCTTGTCAGGGCCGCCACAGGATGTCTCGGGAATGGCGATGATCGCTGCACCGCTCTCGCGCCAGGGCAGAATGTTGGAGTGATGCTCATAGGGGCCGGTGAACACCACCACCCGGCCGCCTGCTGCAACCGTCTCGGCAATCTGCAGAAGGCGCACGAGTCGGTTGATGCCGGAGGTTGCGCCCGATCCGGAAAAGACCACGCTCGTCTCGTTATCCGCTCTGACGATGCGGTGTATCTCGGCTCGCGCCGCCTCGCGCAGACGCGTCGAAAAGGATCCGCAAAAGGACGCTTCGGTGTGGCTGTTGGCGTAAAAGGGCAGAACCTCGTCGCGGATGAAATCCTCTACCTGTGCAAGTGCGCGGCCGGAGGCCACATAATCTGCGTAGATGAGTGGTTTTGGTCCGCAAGGGCCGTCGATCACCGCGTTCTCGCCGATCAGACCAGACTGCAGATACCCGGCAATGTCCGGGCGTTTGAGGCTGTGCTTGAAGACGTTCAGAACATCACGTGCCATGGTTCGGTCCATCAGTTTCGTCAGAACGAAAGGATCGCACAGTGATTGTCTATCATATTCACAGATAGTGATGGATAATGCATAAAAAATGGGTCATATGATCGGCTATGGTCGAAAAAATAGATCAATTTGACAGGCGCATATTGCGCGCTCTCCAGCGCGACGCATCACTCTCGCAAAGGGACCTCGCGGATAAGGTGGGTTTGTCCCAGAATGCCTGCTGGCGGCGTCTCAAATCGCTCGAAGAGCGCGGTGTCATCCGTGGCCGCACACTTCAGGTGGACCGCAACAAACTGGGACTGGGCCTCGTCGTTTTCGTGATGGTCAAGACACGCCATCACTCCACAGCATGGCTGCAGACTTTCCGCCAGCATGTTTCCAGCATTCCTGAAATCGTCGACTTCTTCCGCATCGGTGGCGATTATGATTACATGCTACGCATCGTGACGACCGATATGGAGAGCTACGATTCCGTCTATCAACGCCTGATCCAGAAGGTGGAGCTGGAATCTGTCACGTCCTATTTTGCCATGGAGGCCATCGAAGAGCGCCGCCCATTGCCGATCTGACCTTTCGGGCCCGTCCATGAAAACACGTTCCATCTCGTTCGAGCGCATCGCGCTCTACGCGTCTCTTACATCGCTCACCGCGCTCAGCATCGATGCCGTTCTGCCGGCGTTGCGGATTATCGAGACGGAGCTGCATGTGGAGCCACCTCTTTCCACACAGCACATCGTGTCGCTTTTCATTTTCGGCATGGTGTTCGGCGAGTTGTTTCTTGGCCCGATCTCCGATGCCATCGGCCGCAAGAAGGCTCTCGTTCTGGGGCTTGGCCTTTACATGGCGGGCACATTGGTGGCGATGTGTGCGACAAGTGTGGGCATGATCGTTGTCGGCCGCATCCTGCAGGGCATCGGCGTGGCAGGACCGAAGATCGCCACACGCGCTCTGATCCGGGACCAGTTTGAGGGCGAG
Organism: Nitratireductor sp. ATLC21; assembly: GCF_057196525.1. Lineage (NCBI taxonomy): Bacteria > Pseudomonadati > Pseudomonadota > Alphaproteobacteria > Hyphomicrobiales > Phyllobacteriaceae > Nitratireductor > Nitratireductor sp. ATLC21. Next base: position 461,556 of record NZ_JBXUOU010000002.1, read on the forward strand.
GCAATGGCGCGGATCATGTCCTTCATGTTCGTGCTGTTCATTCTCGTGCCGATGCTCGCCCCCGCCATGGGGCAACTTGTTCTGGCGCTTGCCGGCTGGAGAGCCATCTTCATGGTTTATCTGGCCCTGTCGGTGCTTCTGTGCATCTGGCTGGTCGCGCGGCAGCCCGAAACGCTCCCGCCGCAGAATCGAATCCGCTTCCATCCGGTCACGCTTCTGCAGAATGGTGCGCGCATCCTGCGCAGCCGGCGCGTCACTTTGCTCATCATCGCGACCGGGCTCGTGTTCGGGGCGCATCTTCACTATCTGAGCACGGCGGCCGACATTTTCTTTGATGTCTATGGCGTCTCCGCCATGTTCCCCGCCTATTTCGCGGCCTTCGCCGCCGGCATCGGCCTTGCCTCCATCGTCAACGCCCAGGTGGTGCGCCGGTTTGGGATGCAGGCGATGTGCGAGGGGGCTTTGATCGGCCTCGTTATCCTCGGCCTTGGCCTGCTTTCCCTGTCGCTCGTGTATGAGGGAAGACCACCCTTTGTGGCCTTCATGGCAATGGGTTTTGTGATCTTCTTCTGCATCGGCATCCTGTTTGGCAATCTCAATGCCATGGCGATGCAGTCTCTCGGGCACCTGGCGGGGCTTGGCGCCTCGCTCATCGCATCAGGGTCGAGCCTGGTGGCTGTGGTCTTTGCCGTCGCCTTCGGTGCGTTTTACAATCAGACGACCATACCGCTTGCATCCGGCTTTCTGGCCACTGGCTTGTTGGGTTTCGTTTTCGTCCGGCTCGCCGCAGGGGCGAGCCAGAAGCCGGTGACACCGGTAAAGCGTGCGAACTGATCAGCCGGCGGCCGCCACGACGATGATCTCGACCGTGTAATCAGGTGTGGCCAGCGCGGACTCGCCGCAGGCGCGGGCTGGCGCATGTCCCGGTGCGACCCAGGCGTCCCAGACCTCGTTCATCTCGGCGAAATCCTTCATGTCCGCGAGCCAGATGGTCGCCTGCAGGATGCGGGTCTTGTCAGAACCGTTTTGCTCCAGAAGCGTGTCGATCTTCTGCAGGATATCTTTGGTCTGCGTGGCAACGCTCGCGCCCGGCGTTCCAACCTGGCCAGCCAGATAGATCGTGCCATTGTGGATGACGGCCTGGCTCATGCGGGTGCCGGTGTCGACGCGTTTGATGTCGGACATGACATTTCCTTTCAGGACTTGATGAGACGGTTCGGTGCAAGGGCCTGCACCACGGTATCGGGCAAGGCAGAAGTGCGCCCCGCACAAAGATCGGCAGCCAGCGCAGAGAGGGCGGGCGAGGTCTGCACGCCATAGCCTCCCTGGCCGGCGAGCCAGAAGAAGCCTTCCGCGTCCGGCGCGAAGCCGACAGCGGGCGTGCGGTCGGGGAAGAAGCTGCGCAGCCCCGCCCAGCTTCGCTCGATGCGTGTGACGGGCACGGTCACAGCCTGCTCGAAACGGTGCAGCCCTTCGGCCAGCACCATGTCGTCGGGCCAGGCATCGAAGGGTTCGGACGGGTCTTCGTCCGCCGGCGAGACCATCAGCTTGCCGGCATCCGGTTTGGCGTACCAGCCTTCGCCGGCACAGGCAAAAAGCGGCCAGCCTGTCACGTCATGCCCGTCAGGTGCAGGCAGGATCACGGCGGAGCGGCGCATCGGCGTCAGGCCCAGAGGTTGGACACCCGCCAGCCTCGCAACCTCGTCTGCCCAGGCACCGGCTGCGTTTACGATGACGGGCGCGGAGAAGGAGCCCTGCGGCGTATCCAGCGTCCAGGTGCCGTTTTCGCGTGAAATAGCGGTCACGGGCGCCTTGTTGACAATGGCACCACCGCGATGGCGCAGCATTCTGGCAAAGCCCTGCAAAAGGCGGTCGACATCGATGTCCTGAGCGCCCGGCTCGATCGCGGCTGCGGCGATGGTGTCACGTTTCAATATCGGAACACGGGCAACCGCTTCATCGGCGTTGAGACGCTCCATGCCGGTTGCACCTTCCAGAATCGCCTCCAGATCCCCCAGATGTTCTTCCAGCGCGACGTATAGAAGGCCGCGCGGTGTGAGCAGGCTGTCTTCGGAGATACCTTCCGGTTGCATGAAGAGGGGTTCAGAAGCGGCGTTAAGGGCACGCAGTGTGGCATTGCCATAGTTGCGGATGAAGATCGCAGCCGAACGGCCAGTGGAATGGTATCCAATGGCTTCCTCCGCTTCCAGAACCGTGACTCGAGCGTCCGCAGCCATGCGAGCGCCGGCGCCGATACCGGCAATGCCGCCGCCGATGATAATGATGTCGGATGTCTGGCTCATCTTCCCCCTCACGCGGTTCCATCGTCCGACGCGGCTCCCTGTTCTCATGCAGGGCAAACCGGTCGTTCGAGCACTCTCTTCTACGGTGACCCGATACCCGGCTCATGGATATGGGTGATCTGTGTTCGCCCACAGATACCGATCACAGGGGGAAAGCAATAGGCTCAACGCCCATGGGGCATTATGGCACCAGCCTTCAGAACATGGGAGACATCGGAGACGAGAACGGGTCGAAGCGGGGCGCGGTCCCATGGACGGGTCCTGGCAACCCGGCCTTTCGCCGCTGTCAGTCGTGACACGAAAAGCGGTTCACCGGCTGGTCTCGTTTCCAGCCGGTGAACAAAGCACAGCCTTACCGGCGCGCCACCACGGGCACGTAGTTCTCCAGATCGGGATTTGGGAAGCGCACCGTGTTCCCGGTTTCCGAGGAGAGGTACAGACCCATGAGAATTTCCATCACGGCGACTCCGTCAGCAAAGGTCTCAAGCGGCTCTTCGCCCTTGCGGAAGCACTCGACCATGTGCCGGTTTTCATCCGTATAGCCATAGACCCCGGCTTCATCTTCCAGCACCGGCATCAGTCCCTGCTCGGCGTTCTGCTTCTCAACCAGATCCTCGCCCTCTTCGCCGGTCACCTCACGGGACATGAAGATCTTGAGCCCGGTTCCAAGCGAGTTGAACTCCATCGCATATTCAGGCCCAAGCAGCTCAAGCTGGATGCGCAGCCCTGCCCCCACATAAGCCCAGGACGTGCTCGCCTCGATCATCAGCTCGTTGCCGTCCTCGTCCTCCAGCATCACATTGCCACGCGCGAAATCTTCCGAGGGCCGGTTCGCGTAATCCACTTCAGGCCCGAACCGCTTTTTGAGATCTTCCACATAGCGCGGCCGTGTCCATTTCAGATTGGCCACATTGCCCTGCACCGCCTTGAGTTTCAACGAATCGCGCTTCTTGCCCGGTTCTGTCAGGAGATGGCGCGCCACCTCGACGCTGTGGCACATCATGTCGAGCAGCACGCCGCCGCCCTGCTTGTCGCCCTGCCAGAACCAGGGCTCATGCGGGCCGGAATGCTCTTCCGCCGCGCGTGCCAGATAGGGCCGGCCGGTCGTGGAAGCGGCGCGCCGCCAGATGATCTCCTTGCCGCGCAGAACGGGCGTCGCAAAAACCTGATTTTCCAGATAGCCATGGTTCAGCTTGGCGGCTTCGGCCAGCCGCAGCATTTCGCGTGCATCGGCCACTGTCCGCGCGAGTGGCTTTTCGCAGGCCACGGCAAACACCTTGCTGCGTCCGGCCACCACCTCGTCATGGATGGTGCGCATGGTGTCCACGCGCGTGTCATTGGGCGAGAGGATCCAGATCGCGTCCACATCGTCCGCCTGCAGCATGGACACAAGGCTTTCGTGGCTCTTGCATTCGCCAAGGCCCAGTTCGGCCACCAGTTTGACAATGCGTTCCCGGTTTTCCGCCTTGCGGCTGTAGACGGCGGTCACGTCCACATGGCGCACGGCCACCATGGAGCGCAGGTGAAATTCGGCGATGAAGCCCGTGCCGACAAGGCCGATGCGCAGGCGTTTTCTTGGCTGTGCGGACATGGTTGTTTCCCCTTTCAAGCTGATTTGGGTGGTGCGGTGGTGCCGCGCACGCGCAGCGTTGCGGGCAAGACCACCGGTTTTGCGGGCACGAGAGCGCCGGAAAGCATTTTGAGAAGAATGCTCATCGCCTGCTGGCCGATATCGATGCGCGGCTGGCTGACAGTGGTGAGGGGCGGATAGAAGGCTTCGCTCAGATAAAGATCGTCAAACCCGACAACAGAAACGTCGCCCGGCACATCACGTCCCGTTTCGCGCAGATGGTGAATGGCGCCGAAGGCCATTTCGTCGTTCGAGACGAAGATCGCCGTGGGCGGTTCGGGCAGATTGAAAAGCGCCTCGCAGGCGCGGGCGCCACCGTGGAGAAGATAGTCGCCGCGCTGTTCATAGCCCTCCGGAATGGCAAGCCCCGCATTGCGCATGGCACGGCGGTATCCCTCCTGGCGGCGAAGGCTCATCACCTCCGGCACGGGACCGGAAATATGGGCGATCCGCCAGTGTCCAAGCCCGATCAGGTGTTCCACCGCCTCGCAGGCTGCGGCGACATTGTCGATTTGCACATGCGGAAAGCCAGAGCCCTCAATCGTTTCGAGCGCCACCACGATGGGGGCGTTGGGAGGCAATCTGTTGCGCGGACCGTCCTCTTCCGGCAGTTTTCCCGTCATCAGGATCATGCCGTCTGCATGGCCGTCGCGCAGCATGTCGAAGTATTCGATCTCACGCTCGGGGTCGTTTTCCGTATTGCCCATCAGCACGGAATAGCCGGCGGCACGCGCCGTTGCTTCCACGCTTTTCAGAATGTCGAGATAGAACGGGTTGCCCACATCACGCACCACCATCAGCACCGCCATGGAGCGGGCGGTGCGCAGGCTGCGCGCACTTGCATTGGGGCGATAGTTCAACGCATCGGCCGTCTTGCGAACGCGTGCACGGGTCTCACTCGTCACGAGGTCGCTGCCGCTAAGGGCGCGCGACACGGTGGCCGGCGAAACGCCCAGCGCCTTCGCGATATCCTTGATCTTGGGGCGTCGGTTCATGCGCGCAGCCCCCGCCCGCGGCCATAGAACAGCATCAGCACCAGAAGTGTGGCGCCAAACACCATCTGCCGTCCGGATTCATCGATGTTGATCGTGGTCAGGATGCTTTGCAGAACCACCAGCAGAACAGCGCCTGCCATGGTGCCGGTGTAGCCACCCTTGCCGCCTGAAAGCGGCGTGCCACCAAACACCACGGCAATGATCGAAGGCAACATGTATTGCTCCCCCACATTGGCAAATGAGGAGCCGGAATAGCCAAGCAGGCAAAGCCCGGCAATGGCGGCAAACACGCCCGAGAGCATGAAGAGCGCAATGCGTATGTGCCGCACCGGCACACCAGCCATGAAGGCAGCCTGCTCGTTGGAGCCGATCGCATAGATGCGCTGGCCGAACACAGTGCGGTGGAGGATGAAGGCCATCAGCAGGCCAACGCCTATCCACAGCCAGATGATGCCGGGCAGACCGAGGAGGAATGGCCGGGTCACGAATTCCGAAAGGGCAGGGGCGGCCCGTCCCGAAGGAATGCCCTGGCGGATGACAACGAGCAGACCCTGAAGGACGCCCAGCATGCCGAGCGTCATCACCAGCGGCGGAATGCGCAACAGCGTCACGCCGAGCCCGTTGAACAGGCCAAAGAGCGCGCCGGTCGCAACACAGGCCAGAATGGCCAGCGGGATGCCGCCATCCATGCCGTTCATCACATTGCCGGCCACGATGGCGGAAAGCGAAACCACGCCGCCGACGGAAAGGTCGATGCCTTCGCGCCCGCCCAGAATGACGAGGTTCTGGCCGGCGGCGACAATGCCGAGAAGGGCAGCAACGATGAGCAGCCGCAGGATCTGCCCGCCCGAGGCGAAGCCCGGCGAAAGCGTGTTGCCGAGGAAGAGCAGCGCGGCAATCAGAACCAGCGCGATGAGAAGCGGATTTTTTGCGATTTCGATGGCCCGGTTCATGCGCGTCCCCTGCGGCTGACGAGCACGCCGACCATCAGGGCCGCGAGTATGGCCAGCCCCTGTACGAAGTTCTGCCAGTGCGAGGGTGTGCCGGCGAAGAAGACCAATGAGTTGATGAGCCCGATGATCAGGGCCGCAATAACGGAACCCGCAACCGTGCCGAAACCGCCCGATAGTGCGCTTCCGCCCAGCACCACGGCCGCCACGCTGAAGAGCGTCATTTTCGCGCCGACGAGCGGGTCGCCGCTTGCCGTATCGCCGGTGATGCAGAAGGCGGCAAGCGCTGCAAACACGCCGCAGAGCGCATAGCCGCCAATGCGGATCGCGGTGACGGGGAGCCCGCTCTGAAACGCCGCCTGCTGCCCGTCGCCCACCGCCAGAAGCTGCGTGGCAAGCCGGGTGCGGGCAAGCAGGTAAAGCAGGATGGCGAGTGCCGCAGCCGCATAAAAGACGAACGGAATGCCGAAGAATGTGCCGCCATAGGTGCGCCAGAAAACGGTGGGCGCGGGCATGCCAGCCACTGGCAGGATGACGAGCGCCAGCCCGGTGAAGAAGATGCTGGTGGCAAACGTTGCGACGATCGCCTGCAGCCGGAGTGCAGCCACCACGAAACCGTTGACCAGCCCGCAGGCAAGCCCGACCAAAACGCCCACGCCGAGCGCGGCCAGAACCGAAAGCCCGCCGCCACCCCAATGCTGCATCAACACGATGATCGTCACATTGACCAGCGAAGCGATGGCGCCGACCGAGAGATCGATGTCGGCGGCATAGACCACATAGGTCTGCGCCACGGCCAGAAGCATCAACGCGAGATAGGTGCGCACCAGGCCGGTGAGCGAGCGGAAGCTCAGGCTGTTGGGTTCAAAAATGCCGTTTAGAACCAGAAGCACGACGAGAATGAGAAGGGCAGGCAGGAAGGGAAACCGCCCGAGCAGCGCCCGAAAGCCTCCCTTGTCCTGTCTGGTTGGGTTGGAAATGCTGGTCATCGTCATGCCGCCTCGTAGGCTGCCTGGTAGAGATTGTAGCGGGTGCGGTCCGCGCCACTCAGTTCGCGGCTCACCGCCCCGCCATTGAAGACCACAATCCGGTCGGCATTGTTCAGAAGCTCCGCGTCTTCGGAGGAATAGAGAAGGATGGCGAGCCCTTCTTCGGCGAGCCTGCGGATCAGGGCGAAAAGGTCCGCCTTGGCCGAAAGGTCGATGCCCTTGGTCGGGTCGTCGAGAAGGAGGATATCCGGCTTGTCGATGAGCCAGCGGGCGATCACGATCTTCTGCTGGTTTCCGCCCGACAGCGAACCGATGGAATGGGAGAGCCCGGCGAATTTGGTGTTCAGCGCCTTCAGCGCCGGCAGCGCCTTTTCAGAGAGCGGCCCGGGTCTCGCCAGCACAAGCCTGTTCCGCAGCGCGTGAATGGGCGTGACATTCTCGAGAATCGGTCGCCCGCTGATCACACCGTCGCGCCCGCGGTCTCCTGAAACATAGGCGATGCCCTGCGCAATGGCCGCGCGCGGGCTTTCCGTGCGAAGTGGCTGCCCGTTGAGCACTACCTGCCCCGCGCGCGCCGACGGTGCGCCGAACAGCGCCTTGAGCAGCGCCGATTGCCCCTGTCCATGCAGGCCGCCAAGCCCGAGGATTTCACCGCGCCGCACCGCAAAACTCACATCGCGGAAGCCCAAGCCTGTGAGCTTCTCCACTGTCAGTGCGATTTCGTGGGAGGCCTCATGCGACGGTGGGGCCGCCTGTGGCGTGGCCAGCGTTTCCTGTTCGCCCACCATCATGCGGATAACCGCTTCGGGGCTTGTGTCTGCAATGGCTTCGGTGCCCACCGTTTCGCCATCGCGGATTACGGTCACACGGTCGCCGATGGCAAAGATCTCATCCATGCGATGGGAAATGAACACAATGCTGCGCCCCTCACTTTTGAGGTCGCGAAGAATTTCGAAAAAGCGATCCACCTGCGCGCGGTCGAGGGCGGAAGTGGGTTCGTCGAAAATCAGGATCGGCGCTTCAGTCGCCAGCGCCTTCATGATCTCGACCAGTTGCCGCTGATCCGCCCGCAGATCGCTGACGGCGGCTTCAGCATTGAGGTCAGCCCCTGCAACCGTCTCGAACAGCGCAATGTAGCGGCCAGCCTTCTCAAGCAGCCCCTCACGATCAACGAAAAACCCATTCTTTTTCGGCAGGTCCGGTAGGCAGATGTTTTCGGCCACACTGCGATGATCGGCCATACTCAGTTCCTGGTAGAAAATGCCGATGCCCAGCGCCTGCGCCGCGCGCGGCCCACTGACGGTCACAGCTTGCCCGTCGAGCAACACCTCGCCCGCATCGGGCCGCACGCTGCCCGCCACGATCTTGCAAAGCGTGCTCTTGCCGGAGCCATTGGCGCCGATCAGCACGTGCACTTCGCCCGTGTCGAGTGCGAGGTCGCCGCGGCGTAGCGCCAGGGTGGCGCCGTAAGCCTTGCTTACACCGCTGAGCTTGAGCTTGGTCATGACATTTTCCCGAAGAGAGCGCCGCGCCAGTCATTGCCGGCGCGGCATTCATGGAGCGGGCTTACTTGAACAGCGCTTCCGCATCTTCGATGGAAAGCGAGCTCGTATAGGAATAGTAGCCCGGCTTGCCTTCAACCGAAGCGGCCACTTCGTCCAGGTTTTCCGAGCTGATGAAGGGGATCGGCAGATACATGGCGTTGTTGTACTGCCCGGCCGTGGCCGCTTCCTTCAACTCGCGTCCCTGCAGCATGAGAACAGCCACATTGAGCGCGCTTGCCATCACGCCGGGCGGGTTCACCGAAGCGCCGGAGTTGAGATTGTTCTCTGTCCAGATATCGATGAAATCCTTGCGGATCTCGCCGGTGGCGGCAATGTCGTCCGCCTTGTCCGCATCCATGATGGAGCGCCACGCGCCGGCGGCCATGCCGTCCTGCACCCAAACGCCATCAATGTCGGGATAGGTGGCGAGCAGGTTCTGCATCGCCTGCTGGCCCTGCGCCTGGTCCCAGTTGGCGTTCACTTCGTTGACGATCTCGATGCCCTCATGCTCGCCGAACACTTCGCGATAGCCGGCAACACGCATTTCATTTGCCGGGTGACCCGCGACACCGTTGATGGCGACCACCTTGCCTTTTCCTTCCAGCGTCTCGGCCAGCCATTTGGCGCTTTCCATCGCCCAGCCCTTCTGGTCGATGCCCACATAGATCGCGTCCGGCGAAGAAACTTCGGCATCGGTGGCGATCACCAGAATGCCGGCTTCCTTGGCCTGCGCGAACACGGGGTCGAAGGCCGTCGGGCTGTTGGGGTTGATGATGATCGCGTCAACGCCCTGGCTGATGAAGTTGCGAACATGGGCGATCTGGCCGGGCACGTCGACATTGGCGCTCTGCGCAACCACTTCGACATTCACGCCTTTGTCCTTCCAGGCGGCTGCGGCCTGTTCGGCTTCCTCGATCATCTGGGTGCGCCACTCGCTGCCCACCCAGCCGTTCGAAAGCCCGATCTTGAAATCTTCAGCCATGGCCGAGAGTGCGGTACCCGCAAGGGCAGCAGCGGCCAGGGCGACAGTTACCAGTCGTTTCATGAGTTCCTCCCTGATGACAGACACCAGCGGCGCAGGCAGCCGAGGCTCCGTTGCCGATCGTGCGTTTCCTTCCCGTTGACGTGTCCTCCGCAGGTGCCCTGCCACGCCAATGAAATCGATTGTATGGCAAATGTAATCGATTTCAAGACATAATTTTCCGCTGCTTATGCGTATCCGAATTGCAGGATAGTTCTCTCAGAAGAGGGTGGAAATCTGTATGAGCCCGGAAGCGAGGGCGCGAAAAGAACGCAATGGAGTCATGTTTCATTATGACACAAACTGTTCCCGTGGCTTGGTTGCCCGGCTTCTGATACCCCGGCTAACTTCTCAGCGTGTGTAGTGATTCGAGTAGCGTAGAAGTGTCGAAAGAAGTGTCGCTGGAGGTGGTCCAGCTGGAATTGTTGCTGAACCTTGCAGACTTGATTGCGCAGGGTTTCGAGACCGCTCTTCTAGCCGCCCTGAATGATGTGGGTGGAAGTGTTCTCTTCAATCGTAGACTTGATGGTGATCCGCAATTTCAACGGATCGCGGCGGTGATGGTGGGCCCGGAAGCCGATGTAGCTCTGGTCTTTTTGGACCACGCCGGCACGACCATTCATGTGGAAAGCGCCAGCGAAAGTGCGAGAATGATTGCGCGTGAGGCGGAGAAGGCCCGCGACCGGATCTGCAGCGAAGCGGAATGAGATTTCCTCTAGGATGCGCTGCTCGTGTCCTACCCGTGGTTTGAGGTGCGCTTGGGTCCAGGCGCGCCTGACTGTGGGAAGGGGATAACTTCGCACGACTTGGGCTTTGCAGAATACTCAGCTTTGAGAGCAGCATCCATCAGCAGCCCGACCGCTTCTCGCAACTGCTGGGTTGTCGAGTCAGCGCCGGTAAGTTCCGCCTGCGCCTTTTCCAGATAAGCGTGTACGGATGCAAAATTCGTCGGCATGGTGGTCCTTTTTCGATGCCCCCGCATCTGAATGATGATGCGCAGAAAATCGTAACCGGCAAACAAACTATATAGAATGCATTTTAACGATCACCGTTCGATGGCCATTGCTCGACTCACCACTCCGCTGAAAGTCAAACGATAGAGTGTACCGGAGGCCTGACCTCGTAGGGGCACAGCTTGCCCCCTGATTGTTAAAACGCGATCTTTCAATGAAGCTTTTGTTAGAAGTTTGCCGGTTATCAACGACTCAGTCACACTGGGAGCGTTGAAAGCATATGGACAAGTCGCTCTTGCAACGCAAACCGCGATGGACATGGCTCATTGCCTTCACGCTGCTTGGCACCGTCGCTGCAGTGGGGCTTTCCTTTTGTATCCACTATCTCCTGTTCTTCGGGGACGAGATCAATCCCTACCAGCGCAGTCTGGTTGCGGCGTTGGTGCTGCCTCTGTTCATTGCCGCACCTCTGTTTGCTTATATCGGTCTGGTGAGTGAACAGCTGCGGCGTGTAAAGCGAGAAAGGAACTTCGCTGCCGCTCATGACCCTTCGACTGAGGTTTTCAACGGCGACATGTTCACCACCTTGGTGGAGCGGCGTCGCGCTGCAACGGTGTCCGAAGCGGGCCGAACCTTCGGTGCGTTGTTGATTGTCGAAGCGGAGAATACGCGCGACATCAGCATAGAATACGGCTTCAGTTGCGGCGAGGAGTCGATGCGCCAGATCGCATCGGTGATCCGGGCCAATGTGCGGCGCAGCGATGTCGTCGGTCGCCTGAGTGGAAACGAATTCGGGGTGTTTTTGCCGGGCGCGACAGTGGAACAGGCGCGTGATGTCGGTGAGCGCATACGCAATGCCGTTGCAAAGGCCCCCTTTGTTGCGCAGGGGGAAACGGTCGAACTCGCACTTGATATTGGCGGGGTGATCTTCGAAGACCAGATAGAGTTTCGTGGCCTGATGAGGATTGCTTCGGAGCAGCTCGAGAAAGCGCGCCAGGGCGAAGCCGGCGGCTTCCGGTTGAGCGCGCTCAATGCATTGGAAACGGAAGAGAACGGTCACAGTCACGAATAGTCCTGACTGAAGTGATCGTCTTCGCTTCCACCAGCCCAGCCGGTTGTTTCCGATGCACTGGACAGGCCGGTTATTTAGCCGCACAATGATCAAAGCAAGCAGCCCATATTGCCTGGGCTGGCCCCGGGCCGCCCAGTCCGAAATCCGGTCTGCTTTTGCAGCAGAGGCGGTGCGTTCGTGCGAAGGCCGCCCAAGGGGTGGCGATGAAACTCAAATCGCTTATGGCGTGCGGATGCTTGTTTCTGCTTGCTACCGATTTCTTGCTGGCCAATGAGCGTGGCGCGAGGTTGTTCCAGGCGCCAATGCCGTTCGCGGCCGAAATGCACAAAGACATCGCAGCGCTTTATGGTTCGCGCGTCGGCGTTCTGAGACGTTATGCATGGGCGATGTCGGCCAAACGGCATGGTCTTGCAAAGGAGCGCATTGGCGAAGCCGACCGATCTGGTTTCATTGGGACTTTTGGGGCGGCCGGGGTCTCGGCCTTCATAGGGCGCAATGAAGGGCATGTCCTGAGATTGGGGAACGATGCTCTGATCATCGCACGAGGCAAGCCGTTGGAGAATCTTTATACGGAGATCAATTGTGAGATCGCGGAACGGCCTGTCCTCGTTTGTGAGGATGGGCGTAGCAGATCTCTCTCGGCACCTGACGCAACCTCAATACGGATCGAGGGAGAGACGTTTGAAATGGCAAAAAACGATAACCTGGATTAATTCACCTTCGCCAATCAGGGTGAAACGTGCGCCTCTCAGGACCCTGCGCAGGGCCGTACTGCAACTTGTCGCAAGTGCGTTGATTTTGGTGATTTCTTCGCTTCCGATGATCACGGCGGATGCGCAAACCACCACCGTGCGCCAGTTCGATCCGGCAACCGGGACGTGGGTCAGGCGCGAGCGATCTCTGTCTTTCAAGGCGCCCTGGGCTGATGCCACGCTAAAGCCTTCGGTCGTGCCTTTCTCGGAAGATCTTCCCCCAGGCTCCATTGTAATAGAAACGGCCGAGCGGCGGTTGTATCACTTGCGCGGCGATGGAACGGCGGTGCGCTACGGGATCGGTGTGGGGCGCGAAGGATTTGCCTGGCGCGGCAGGGAGCGCATTACAAGAAAGGCGGAATGGCCGGAATGGCGTCCGCCAATCGAGATGATCAGGCGTGAGGCGGCTAAGGGCCGCATTCTCCCCTCTGTGATGAAGGGAGGGCCTGAAAACCCGCTTGGCGCGCGCGCCCTTTATCTCGGTTCTACACTGTTTCGCATTCACGGCACCGACGAGCCCTGGACAATTGGTCGGGCAGTTTCCTCAGGATGCATACGAATGACGAACGAGGATGTTATAACACTTTATAGCAATGTCAAAATAGGAACGCTGGTTATAGTGAGATAGGACAGCAAAACTGACAATATTTTATACATTTTATGGTTGAAATGCTTAATAGAATTCAATTTTTGTTGCTTAATGGCAACATTTTCTCAAAATGAGTCGACTAAACTAATCCTAAAGAGGTATTGGTGTGGCGTATATAATAGCCAGCCAAGGGGAGTTAGCTTAGCATAAAATAATATTGAAGGTCTGGATTTTAATCTGGACAGGTCCGTTGGTTGTGCCTGTGGAGGCGCAAGCAAAGGGGGGGGTGATGACACACAAATCACGTGTACTGAGTATTCTCGCGGCTGCATTGATGGGCGGTGCGGTTCTGTTCCCCACCAGCGCGAACGCGCTTTCGGTGAAGGAAGCGATGGCGGTGGCACTCGAATCCAATCCTGAGATCGGTCAGGCGATCGAAAACCGCGAAGCAATCGAGTTTGAATTGCGCCAGGCCCGAGGGCTTTTCCTGCCAAGCGTCGATCTTGAAGCGTCCGTCGGTGCGCGCCGGCTCGACAACCCCTCAAGACGCGGCGTGGGTATTGAGGATGACCCGCTTTATCCGGCCGAAATTGGATTGTCGATAACGCAGAAGCTGTTTGATGGTGGCGGGCGACGGGCCGAACTCGAGCGTCAGGCAGCGCGTGTGGACTCCGCTTCGTTCCGTGTTCTGGAGCGGTCCGAGACCATCGCCCTGCAGGTGGTGCGTGAGTATCTGGAATATCTGCTGCAGGTCGAAATCGTAAACGAAGCGCGGAAGAATGTGGGCTTTCATCAGTCGATGCTGGGGGATATCGGGTCTCTGATTTCCGGCGGCGCTCTTACGGAAGCCGACAGGCAGCAGGCGCAGGAGCGTATGCTCTCCGCAAAAGCGCGGCAGAAGGAAGCCGAAGAAGAACTGGAGGCGGCGAAGATCCGCTTCTACAAGCTTGTGGGCAAACCGCTTACCAATCCATCCATGCCGGGCTCGGTGGCCTCCGCCCTGCCATCCTCCCTCGACAAGGCGATCGGCATCGCACGCGCCAACAATCCGCGCATCAAGGTTGCCAACGCCGATATCGACGCGGCCGACGCTCTGGTCGATGCCGCCCGCTCCAACATGCTGCCCGAGATCAGCGCGGAAGGTCGCGCTCGTGCCGGTTACGATATAGACGGTGCCGATGGGCGCACCAATGATCTTCAGGCGCGCATCGTCGCCAAGTGGAACCTCTACCGCGGCGGCATCGACGTAGCCAACGAGCAGGAGCAGATCCGCCGTGCCAGCGAACAGCGTCTTGTGCTCCACCAGGCTTATCGCGAGGTGGAGGAAGCGGTTCGTATTTCGTGGGATCGGCGCCAGCGCCAGATAGATCTGGCAGGCACACTACGTGCTCAGGCCCAGACCAACGCGCAGCTTGTCAACTCTTATAGAGAGCAGTTGGTCGTCGGCCAGCGGTCTTTGCTTGATGTGCTTGGCGCGCAGAACACGCGGTTCAGCGTCAACGTTCTGTCCAAGACAGCCCAGTACGCCGCGCGTTTTGCCGAGTATCGCATACTCGCCGCAACAGGGACGCTGCTCTCGACGATGAACCTGACGAGTGCCAAGCAGTCCGAGGCCTATGCGCGCGCGGAATTCAACATGCCGGAGACGGCACCGACCGAAACCTACAAGAGGCTGCCTTCGCGACAGACGAACGATTTGCCGCTCGATCTTCTCGCTCCGATCCGGTCGCAATAGCTGCCGGACAGGCAAGGTGGCATAGAGGAGGAAGGTGGAACAGCTCCGCAATAATCCCGTGGCCGGCACGCCGCTTCAGGCAGGCAGTTTCAGGTTTGCCTTTCGGGAGATTGCGCAGTTTTTGGCCCGTCCGAGCTCGGAGACGGTGCTGTTTTCGGACACACCTTTCGATGAAGACAACCCGTCCCTTGAGGACATAGAGCGCCTTTCCGCGCGCATCGGGCTCGAGGTGGAGCAGCACAGCCGGCGTGAACTCGCCGGTGGCGCGCTCGATCTGCCCGTGCTCGTCGTTTTCGGAGACGGCACGGCACAGGCGCTCCTCGAGCCGTTGCCCAACGATCATCTGCGCACCACGCTTCTCCCCGATCCGATTGCGGAAGAAGGCATTGCGCTGAAGGATGTGCTTTCCAGGAACATCCGGCTGATCCTTTCTTTCAGTGTCATCTATCTGAACCAGTCGGAAAGCACGGACGCGACCCAGGCAAAGCAGATCGAAAAGCGCCACTGGCTCACGACCACGCTTGCGCCGTTCTGGAAATCCTATGCCCAGGTCGCCATAGCGGCTCTCTTCGTCAATCTGCTTGCGCTGGCCTCGCCCCTGTTCGTCATGAATGTCTATGACCGGGTGCTGCCCAATCAGGCGACGGCCACGCTCTGGGTTCTGGCGCTGGGTGTTGCCGGCGCGATCCTTTTCGACCTGCTTCTGAAAAGCATGCGCGCGGCGCTGATCGACTATGCCGGCCGCAAGGCCGACCTGAAACTCTCCTATCTTTTGTTCGAGAAGGTATTGCACGCCACTATGGCCTCCCGCCCGATGTCGACGGGCGAATATGCCAATCGGGTCACGCAGTATGAGTTCGTGCGCGAATTCTTTACCTCGAACACGATCAGCACGCTGATCGACAGCGTCTTCATCTTCGTGTTCATTGCCGTCATCTACAGTGTTGCCGGCTGGCTCGCGGTCATTCCCGCGACAGCATTCGCGCTTGCCCTGATCATCGGTCTGATTGCCCAGTCCCGGATCGGCCGGCGTGTGGCCGCCGCCAACAATGAAGCCGCGCAACGCCAGTCACTGCTGGTGGAAACGATCTCCACCATCGAGACCGTGAAATCCCTCCGTGCTGAACGCACTCTGCTGCGCCGCTGGAGCGAACTGGCCAAGAACGCGTCGCGTACCGCGGAGGGCATCAAGCAGTTGTCCGCATGGGCAGCGAACATGACGCAGTTCGTTCAGCAGCTTGTGACGGTCGCGCTGGTGGTTGCCGGCGCCTATGAATTCTCTGAAGGCAATATTTCCACCGGTGCAATCATCGCCACGGTCATGCTGTCGGGCCGAGCTGTGGCTCCGCTTGGTCAGATCGCCATGACGCTTTCGCGCCTGCGTCAGGCGCTTCTGTCCCTGCGCATTCTCAACGCGATCATGGAACAGCCGGAGGATCGGCCGGAGAGTGCGGGGTTCGTCAATCGCGAGATCCGCTCCGGTGACGTTGACTTTCGCAATGTGGGGTTCACCTATCCCGAGGCAGCAAGCCCGGCGCTGGTGGATTTCAATCTCTCGGTCAAGGGCGGTGGACGCGTCGGCATAATCGGCCGCATCGGGTCGGGCAAGACCACCGTTGGCCGGCTTCTGGCCGGCCTCTATCCACCCTCCAGCGGTAACCTGCTCCTGGATGGCGTGGACATCCGTCAATATCATCCTTCCGTCGTGCGTTCCGCCGTCGTTTTCACCTCGCAGAGCGCAGACCTCTTCTCGGGCTCGGTGAAGGAAAATCTGCTCATGGCAAAGCCGGGGGCGAGCGATGATGAACTGGTTGCCGCAGCGGAAGCGGCTGGCGTCGATGCTTTCGTTGCCCGCCATCCGAGAGGATACGACATGCCGGTGGGCGAGCGTGGCAGCCAGCTCTCAGGCGGACAGAGACAGGCAGTCGCCATCGCTCGTGTTCTGCTCAGCGATCCACGGGTCGTGTTTATGGATGAGCCGTCGGGAGCCATGGATCTGGCAAGCGAGCGCGAGCTTATTGCCCGAATGAAAACGGCGTTCCGCGAAGATGTGACACTGGTCATCTCCACCCATCGGCACAGCATGTTGCAATTGGTGGACCGGTTGGTGGTGATCGATCAGGGGCGCGTCATCGCCGACGGGCCCAAGGAGAGGGTGATCGAGGAATTGCAGAAGAACGCCGGGAGCGGGCGTTCGGGAAGGAAACAATAGGCCTCTTGCTGCTCTTCCATCGGGCGCTCAGGCAAGAAGAAAGGCGGATTGCAATGGACCGTCCTCCACTGGCTGCACGATTGGGGCTGGTCGTGATCGCAGCCCTGATGATGACCTTCATAGGCTGGGCATCGATTGCCGAGGTGCAGGAGATCGCCCGTGGCGAAGGCAAGATCATACCGGTCTCGAAAACCCAGATCGTTCAATCGAGCGAGGCTGGTATCGTTCAGGAAATCGCTGTGACGATTGGGCAGGCCGTAAGCAAAGGCGATCTGATCCTGCAACTCGATGACACGGCGACGGCGTCATCGCTTGGGGAAGCGGCTGCACGTGCACGCGCCTTGCGCGCGCAGGTCACACGGCTTGAACTGGAGGAAAAAGGCGAGCTCGAAGGGGAATATGTCTGTCCCGCAGAGCTGCAGGAGGTTGCGCCAGACATCTGCCAGAATGAGGCGAGGCTTCTGAAGGCCCGTGCGGACACTATCGGGAACAAACGCTCTGTTCTGATCGAGCGACGCCTTCAGCGGTTGAATGAGCTCGACGAAGCGCGCGCCAACATCACGCGGCTGGAAGAGAACCTGGAGCTGTCGCAGCGCGAAGCCGATCTTTTGGCGCCCATGGTCAAACGCAAGCTGGTCGCGCAGACGGAATTGTTGCGCGTCCAGAAGGAACTCGCCGAAACCCGTGGCCAGCTCGAATCCACCCGCGAGGCCGTCGAGCGCATCGAGGCCTCCATCAACGAGGCAACGCTGCAGATTGATGAGCTTGGCCTGCAGATGCAGCAGGAGGCGCTGGCCGAGAAAACGCAGGCGCTGGCGGAGCTCTCCGTCATCGAAGAGACCATTCGCGGTGCGAGTGACCGGGTGGCACGCACGGATATCCGTTCTCCCGTGGACGGCATTATCAACACCCTGGAGGTGAACACGATTGGCGCCTATGTGGAGCCAGGTACTGTCGTGGCCGGCGTGGTACCGACGTCCGACACATTGCTGGTGGAAGCACGAATTTCACCCCGCGATGTCGCCTTTGTCAGGCCCGGGCAGCCCGCGCTCATCAAGGTAACCGCGTATGATTTCTCGATCTATGGCGGGCTCGAAGGTGAGGTATCGAATGTGTCCGCCGACAGTCTTGTGGATCAAAACACCGGCGAAACCTACTATCAGGTGCGGGTCAGAACCGATCAGGCCGAACTGATCCGGGACGGCAAAAGCCATGCGATCTTTCCCGGCATGGTGGCCACCGCCGACATTATGACCGGCAAGAAGACCATACTCGCCTACCTCATGAAGCCGATCAACAAGGCGCGCAATGAAGCGCTTCGCGAGCGGTGAGCAACCATGACGAAACCTGCTGAAATCCCGAGAGATGAGGATTGGGCCTTCCAGCCCAGGTTCCGTGTGCTCCGCGTCGGTAGCGTTCGACGGGGCATTCGCCTCGAAGAGATTTTCTGGACGGTGCTGCAAAAGATCGCCGATGCACGCAATTGTTCTGTGGGCGACGTTATCCTGGCTTGCGAAAGCCGGTTGGAAAAGGGCGCGAACCTGTCCTCGGCTTTGCGGGTCGAGGCGGTAACCTACCTGCAGCAGGAGCTGGAAGCCGCCCTTAGCAAGACCGGTCGACAGGCGGTGCGCAATCAGGTCATGGCGAGCCCCTCACCATGTTTTGCACTGACCGGTGACAAACAATTGATGGCCTACAATCCGGCATTCATCGGTTTCGTCCAGTCCCGCCTGTCAAGTTTCGCTTCCGACGCCACGGGACAGGGCGTTCGACTGTCGCTGGATATCCAGTTTTCAGACTTGATCGAAAAACTCAGGATCGAGGGCAGCGGGCCGGCGACGGTCGGCTTCGTGATCGGCGTCGAGCGTCAGTTGATCCGCGGTCGCCTCAATGCAATTCTCGCCCCGCTGATTGATCGGGAGGCGATCATCGGATTCATTTTGCCCAATTGAGAAACATGGACATCCGTCAGTTCGCGGTGGTGCGTTGATTGGCTATTCCGTGTCCGGAAGCGGCTTTGAAGCCTTCTCCAGGTGCCACATCGCGCGGCAAAGGGGCAAGCGCTGCCACCATGGAATCATCGCGCTCCTTGCCGTGGATCCAGGAGCGTTGGCCGCTGAGCGAATAGAGAGGCAGATAGTTCGGGAGTGCGGTGTCTTTCATCACCCGATCATGCAGATTGTCGAGAATATAGTGTCCCTTGGTCGTGGAAACGGCCAATACCGCATGAAACAGGGAACGGCTCTGGTCCTGAAGCACAACCACCGACATGCTTGTCAGGGGAACCCCGGCCGCATTGAGGGCAGCCATCTTGAGTATTGCATAATCCTCGCAATCTCCCCGGCCGCGGTTGATGATCTGCATCGGCGTTGCCCATACATCCAACCGGCGATAATTGGCGCGGTCCGACATATAGGTGACAGAACGATTGACCGCTCGATTGATCGCGTCCAGCTTCTGTAGAAACGGCTTGGCTTTGATCTCCTGAACCAGGTGCGAAAGTGCGATCCCGCGTGGTGCGCAATCGCGGTCATCTGTGCATTTGGCGAATTCCGCCCGTTCGATTGACGGGTAAACGCGCTGCCAGCTTGCGGCTGACGGGAGAGCCTTGAAAGGGATGGCCACTGACCCGAACACGCCTGTTGCAGAAGCAGGGTTCTTGAGCTTTTTGCGTCGCATCTCCATTGTGGAGGAGGCTGTAGCATCAATTTTTCCCGCCGGAAGCTCGCCGACAGCCGCATTCCACCGAAGTTTTAACCGGGCAAGGCTATCGCCGGCCGCCGCAATGGCGGTTGAAGCCGTAGGAAAGTTCACGCTGGATGTGGTAAAATAGGAGGTGAGCGTTGTTGCAATATGTCCTGCAACAGTCGGCTGGGGCGTTGCTGTCAGTAGCAGTGCGGACAATAGAAATGACGCACCCCACCGAGTATGTATATTTTTTATTAAATGCATCTTTCCGCCCCCGGATCTTGTGGAAAAGATAGGGGATGCAGATGAAATGCCGATTAAGCGGCAAGGATTATTATGGGTTTGCGGATTTAAGCGTATTTATATAAAAGTTTTATTTGATGTGTAATTTTCCGCTAACCATTTCTGAGCCGCCGACACGTCGCCCTGAGGATGTGAAAGAAGCGGTTTATATTGAAATATATATCATGATATACTTTTAGATTAACCAGAAATAAATATCTCACATAAGCGAATAAAATAATATATCGATCCGCTTTACATTGCATTGTGCCAATTAGACCGGTGTGGCCCGCTTCCTGGAAATCTGTTCCCCGGGGGTTATCATGGCCAACCAAGATCGCACCGATACGTCCGACGCACACACGAATGCTGTCGGAGAAGCGACAGACCACCTATCCGGTCAGGTCGATCGGCCCGCACTTCTGGTCGCACAGGATGATAGCGCCGGAGAGCCGGTCCCGGTCGACCCCGCCGCTGGTCAACCCGGGGCCACATCGGTTGTTCTCGAGGTTCCCGAAACGATAACACCGGGCGCGGACAACATCGTTCGGCTCCCCGAAGGTGTCTCCATAGACGAGATCAAACTCGATGGCGACAATCTGGTTCTGGTTCAACCCGATGGTTCGGGCATCACAATCCTCAATGCCGCTCTGAAGGTACCCACCTTCCTGATAGGGGAGGTGGAAATACCCGAGCTGGCGCTCACCGCTGCGCTGCAGGCCAATGGTATCGACGTTGCCGCGGGTCCTGATGGCGCGTTGACCGTCGTTTCCTCTGCCACGCAGAGTGGCGGCGGGAATTTCACCACGCCCAATGGCGGTATTGGTGATGCCGGCCCGGTAATCGATCTCCTTCCCCCCACGGCATTGCAATTCGGCGCACCGGAGCGGCGTGAGCTGTTTCCGTCACTTCGCGAAGAACAGGAAAATGATGTTCCCGAGCTCAGCATTGTAGGGATCGGAGCGCGGCCCGGCGAGGTGAACGAGAGTGCACTTGCTTCCGGATCCGGTGGCGGCACGACCACGGCTTTGGGCAATATTCTCGTCGATCCCGGCAATGATGGCCTCGCTTCGCTCGTGGTTACGAACGCGCGTGGCGTGAGCGTGGATGTAACGAATGGCGGTCGGGTTGAGGGCGCATACGGAACGTTGCTCGTTACGCGGAACGGCGATGGCACGTACAAGTTCGAATATCTCCTGTCAGAGAACACCACAGATCACGCCAATCCGGGTGAGATTGGCGCGAACGATATCGTTAGAGACGTTTTCAAATTCGTCGTGACCGACGGCAATGGTGATACGGCAACGGCCAATCTCACGATCACCATCACCGATGATGGCCCGGTTGCCGTGGACGACACAGACACGATCGAACCCGGCGTGTTCGGCCCGGTGGCGGGCAATCTGATCACGGATACTGAAGCCAATGGCGACAATGGCGCTGATACACCCGGTGCGGATGGCGCAGTGGTGTCCTCTGTCATCGCGACCTCTGCCGAAGGGCCAGCCACCGCTGTCGCAACCGGTACGGTGGTTGAGGGTCTCTACGGCGTTCTGACGATCTCCTCGGATGGCTCATACAGCTATGCGCGCAATCCAGGCACGGCGGGTGGCGTCCAGGATGTGTTCACCTACACGCTGAAGGACGGCGACGGGGACACCGACACGGCGACGCTGACGATCGATATCGGCGATGCGTCGGTCGAAATCCGCACGCCGGGTGTCGAGGAAGATGGTACCATCGTTTTCGAGCGGGGCCTCGCCGAGCGTGGTGCCGAGCCTGCGGGTTCGGGCGAGAGCGCGGATGGTGACGGCACGAACAATGACGACCCGTCGGAGGCGACGTCGGGCACGGTGACGTTCACGGCGCCGGATGGCGTCCAGTCGGTCAGCGTTGCCGGCACGGCGCTCGCCCTTGGCGATCCGTTCCCGCAGACGGTGGCGAGCGATGCGACGGGCACGCTGGTGGTGACGGGCTACAGCTACAATGCGGTGACGGGTCAGGGCTCGATCAGCTACAGCTACACGCTGACGGACAACACGCTTGCCGATCCGGACGGTGTGTCGTTCGGCGTGACGGTGACGGATGCGGATGGCGACAGCCAGTCTGGCACGATCGCCATCGCCATCATCGACGATGCACCGGTTGCGGTTGCCGATACGGACAGCATCGGTGCGGGCCAGTTCGGCCCGGCGACGGGCAATGTGATCTCGGATGCGGAAGGCGATGGCGGGGCCGACACGGTCGGTGCGGACGATGCCTCTGTCGTCGGCGTTGCCGCCGGCAACACGGGTGCTGATCTGGATGATGCGACATCGGGGAATCCTGCCACGGTCGGCACGGTGATCCAGGGCGCCTATGGCAAGCTGACGCTGAACGCGGACGGTTCCTACAGCTACATCCGCGATGCCGGCACGGCCGGCGGCGTGTCGGATGTGTTCACCTACACGCTGAAGGACGGCGACGGCGACCTGACGCACACGACGCTGACGATCGACATCGGCGACAGCGGTGTGACGGTGACGACGCCGCAGCCGGGCGATGACGGCACGACCGTCTATGAGAAGGGCCTTGCCGAGCGTGGTGCCGAGCCTGCGGGTTCGGGCGAGAGCGCGGATGGCGACGGCACGGACAATGACGATCCGTCGGAGGCGACGTCGGGCACGGTGACGTTCACGGCGCCGGATGGCGTCCAGTCGGTCAGCGTTGCCGGCACGGCGCTCGCCCTTGGCGATCCGTTCCCGCAGACGGTGGCGAGCGATGCGACGGGCACGCTGGTGGTGACGGGCTACAGCTACAATGCGGTGACGGGTCAGGGCTCGATCAGCTACAGCTACACGCTGACGGACAACACGTTTGCCGATCCGGACGGTGTGTCGTTCGGCGTGACGGTGACGGATGCGGATGGCGACAGCCAGTCTGGCACGATCGCCATCGCCATCATCGACGATGCGCCGGTTGCGGTTGCCGATACGGACAGCATCGGTGCCGGCCAGTTCGGCCCGGCGACGGGCAATGTGATCACGGATGCTGAGGGCGATGGCGGTGCCGACACGGTCGGTGCGGACGATGCCTCTGTCGTCGGCGTTGCCGTCGGCAACACGGGTGCGGATCTGGATGATGCGACATCGGGGAATCCTGCCACGGTCGGCACGGTGATCCAGGGCGCCTATGGCAAGCTGACGCTGAACGCGGACGGCTCCTACAGCTACACCCGCGATGCCGGCACGGCCGGTGGCGTCCAGGATGTGTTCACCTACACGCTGAAGGACGGCGACGGCGACCTGACGCACACGACGCTGACGATCGACATCGGCAATGCACCGCCCGAGATCGGCAACCTGACGCCGAAGGCGGATGGTGGCGATGTGGTGGTTGACGAGGATGACCTTGCGGCGGGTCGCGGCGGCGGCAAGCCGGCCGGTTCGGACGGCAGCGATAGCACGACACAGTCGGGCACGTTCACGATCAGCTCGCCCGATGGCATTGCGTCGCTGACGATCGGCGGTCAGAGCTTCATCACCAATGGCGTGTTCACGGCGGGTTCGGTGACAACCGGCCTCGGCAACACGCTCCATGTGACGGGCTATGACGCCGGCACGGGCGTTGTGAGCTACAGCTACACGCTTGTCGACAACGAGGCGCATGGCACGGGCGCGGGCGAGAACGACCTGTTCGAGGACTTTGCGGTTGTGCTGACCGATCAGGATGGCCAGAGCGCCAATGATGTCCTGTCGGTGAAGATCGTCGACGACGTCCCAGAGGCCATGGCCGATACGGACAGTGCCATCGAAGGTGGCATTGCGGACGGCAATGTCCTGACAGGCTCCGGCGGCTCGGACGCGAACGCGACGGATGGTGTCGCTGACGTTCAGGGCGCGGATGGCGCGACGGTGACGTCCATCGTGGCCACCACGGCGGGTGGCAGCGCAACGAATGTGGGCACCAACACCGTGGTCAACGGCCAGTATGGCACGCTTACCATTTCCGCCGACGGCTCCTACAGCTACCAGTCCACACCGGGCGCTGTTGCGAGCGGTACCGTTCAGGACGTCTTCTCATACACGATCACCGATGCCGACGGCGATCCGTCCACCACCACGCTGACGATCAATGTCAACGACAGTGGTCTGGCGACGCCCGACTACACGGTCACGGTAAATGAAGCGGCGCTGGACCTCAACAAGGACGGTGACGATCTTGTCCCGGGAACGGTGACGGGTTCGCTGCCGGGCTCCACGGACGAGACCTCCGGCGGTACGGCCTCGGCGACCGGTGGCACCGGGCCTTACACCTACGCCCTGCAGACCGGCGGCAATGCGGTGACGGCAGGCACCTATGGTTCGATCCAGGTCAACAGCGACGGCACCTATACCTACACGCTGAGTTCCAACTATCTGAACGCGACGGCGGATGACGGGGTTCAGACCATCAGCGGAGCCGAAAGCTTCACCTATGTTGCCACCGATGCATTCGGCAACACCACGACCGGGACGATCTCCATCGACATCATCGACGATGTGCCGAAGGCCGAGGCTGCAGCCGGCGAGACAGCATCGGTTGTGCTCGATGAATCCGATGGCAGCGGCTCTGGCACGGACGGGATCAACCCCGGTCAGATTCAGGCCGGCGACATCCAGGGCCTGTTCGCCACCCCGGATTTCGGGGCAGATGGCGCCGGCTCAGTGGCCTATTCGTTCTCCGCGACCGACGGTGCGGCGACCGGCCTTTGGCTGACAGGCCAGTCGGGTGCGGCGAACGAGATCATTCTCGTGAAGGTTTCCGACACCGTCTATGAAGGTCGCGCCGGGGGGGGCGTCGGGACGCCCGCCTTCACGGTTTCCATCAATGGCGCGACGGGCGCGGTCACGGTCACGCAGCACGAGACGCTGGAACACACTGTCGATGGCGGCCCGGGTGCGGCACATGACGATGCGCTCTTCCTTGGTGGTGCAGCAGCCATTTCCGTTGTCCAGACGGTGACGGATGCCGATGGCGACACGGCCACGGCGACAAGCGCCAGTGCGCTTTCGATCCGGTTCGATGACGACGGACCGACGGTCATCGTCCCCGAAGATGCGGTTCTGAGCAACTCGGCCGGGACACCACAGGTCTTCAACCTGGATTTGGACGGGTCGGTCATCGACAATTACGGGGCTGATGGTGCCGGCACGGTGCGGTTCACGGTCACCGAGGGGCAGGACAGTGGCTTGACCTCAGGGGGACAGCCCATCACCTACCATCTCTCGGGAGACGGGACGGTTCTGACCGGCAAGATCGGCGGCGCCGGCGGAACCACCGTTTTCACGGTGACGCTTGACCCGGCAAACGGCACCTACTCGGTCGATATGGATGGATCGGTCGACAGTCAGTCCTTCGTCGATTTCAATGACGGGGGTTATGACTTCAAAGGCGGCAACGAACCATGGGCTGGCTTCTTCACGCCTGCCGACGATGGAAGCTCCGACCTGCTCCTGACGCCAATTCCCGCAGCTTCGTTCAACCCGGGCAACAATGGCGGCACGATGAACACCAACGCCAACAATGGTGGTGTTGGAACAGGAGGCAGCGTCGGCAACGGGGAGGGGGTCCGTCTGGACTTTGTGACGGACCTTGGTGGCAACAATGCGGGTACGGGGGATTATTCGGTTCCCGGAAACCAAGACCATACCTTCGATGGGCATTACACGACCAACGGCGCATCCATTGACTTTACGGGGATAAGCGGTCTTTCCGGCCAGTCCACCGTCCTTTTCCGTGCGTTTGACGACGACGGCACCGGGCCGGTCGCTACTAAGGTTGGCGACGGCAGCCAGGAGGACATTACCGGGGTTGCAATATCGTACGGTGGTCAAACCGTGTTTGTCACGCCCGGCACTGCCCAACCGGTCACGGTGGGCGGGCACAACTTCACGGTCAACTTCATCGACAATGGCGGGATCCAGGAGGTGACGGTTGCTGGTGTCGTCAACAACACCTCGATCGCGACCTACACGGCAGATGGCTACAACAGTCTTGAAGCGCACTGGAGTGGTGGGCAACCGTTCAAGGTGGGCAATTTCGGCACCTCTGTTGTCAGCACCGACCCGGTCGACTTCGGCCTTCCCATCGAAATCGTCGATGGTGACGGCGATACGGCGGCAGCCCAGATCGACATTCACCTGGAGCCGGACGCGCCCCCGACGATGAGCGTGACGGATGGTGAAGTCGATGAAGCGGGGCTTCCCACCGGCTCTGAGGCCGGGATCGCGAGCATTGCGGATACAGGCACTTTTTCGATAACACTCGGCAGCGGCGACATGCTTTCCGTTCTGGAAGTGCAGAACGCAAACGGCGACTGGATCGACGTTACAGCCGCAACGGCCGGCAGCCCGGTGGATGTGGTCGGGGCGAATGGGACGTTGAGGGTAACGTCTGATGGAGCGGGAAACTATTCCTGGGCCTATGAACTCGACCAGAACTCGCCCGACCATCCGCAGAACCCGGACACCGGTACATCTGAAGGTGTCTCCGATGACTTTCACATTCGGGCGACGGACGACGATGGCGATGTTTCCGCCGTTGACACCCTGAACGTATCGATCCTTGACGACGGACCGACAGCGAAGCCGGACACGGCCAGCCTGACCCTCGGAACCGAGAGCTTCAACATTGCTTTCGTGCTCGATTTCAGCGGCAGCGTGAGCAATAGTGAACTCGATCAGATGCTCGATGCCGTGAAGGCCGCCGGGCAGGCGTTCTTCGCCGGCACAACGGGTGACGTGCAGATCGAACTGGTCGCCTTTTCATCGAGCGCTTTGTCTGCCCCGGGACCCTTCACGGATTACGCGTCTTTTGCTGCGCAGATTAACGCCTGGAATCCTGCTGAAGGCGGGTCGCGGCCCTACAATGGAGGCACCGACTTCACCGCGGCCATTGAGGAAACGATGGCGACCTTTACACCACTGGACGGTTACAACAATCAGGTCTTCTTCCTCAGCGATGGCAATCCGAATGAGCAGATCGGCGCCGGCGGCCATTCTCTCTACGGCAGCACACAGATCGCCTGGAACAACTTTGTTCAGGACAATGATGTGACGGTTCAGACGGTCGGTATCGGCAACAACATCGATGTCGAGCAGTTGGAGGATGTCGACGAGGCCGATGGCGACAACACGGTCGTTTCGGTCTCCGGTTTCGAAAACCTTGTCGACGCGCTTCTCGACCTCGCCAATCAGGTGAGCGTTTCCGGCAATCTCCTTTTGGGGGATGACAATGCTGCCGGCGGCGGCGACGATGACGGTTTCGGCGCAGATGGCGGTCGCCTTCATGCAGTTACGGTCGATGGAGTAACCTACACCTATGACCCGGACACCGATCAGATCGCGAATGATGGCGGTGAGCCGGTTCAGACAGGCAGCGATCTCGAGGTCGACACGCCGCTGGGTGGGGTGTTTGAACTCGATTTCCTGACTGGAAACTGGAATTTCCAGGCGAATGCGGGAACAGTGGCGGGGACCGAGACGTTCGATTACGCGATCATTGACAATGATGGCGACACCTCGACCACCCAGCTGACGGTGAATGTCTTGCCGCCACCTGAAATTGCTGATGATCTCGTCTTGACGAACATCACCGACTATTCCGCGATCAGCATTCCGATTAAGGCCTTGCTCTACAACGACGATGGGAAGGGCTCTCCGCTCACCGTCGCCGCGGTCCAGAATGCGCAGGATGGTCATGTGAACCTGCTCGATGGCGTGGTCTTCACGCCGTCCAATGCTCCGGCATCTTTTGTCGACGAAGATTTCAGCGGCGGGCTGGGCGGCTTTTCATATGAGGACAATCGCTACGCGGACCAATACTATCAGGCGACGGGAAGTGACGCGTCTGGCCAGAGGGAGACGGGCGGTATAGCCAACAACGGTGCCTTGGCCTTGTCCCTCGGAGGCAGCGGAAACGACAATCACGAGAATATGAACGGCGCATTCACGCGCTCATTCAACCTCGCCAGCACGACCACCGTGACCATCACATTCGATTACTACGCCTTCCTATCGGGACAGTCTGACAATACGGACGATGTCTGGGTGCTCGCCGACGTCGATGGGAACGCGTTTGGAACCGGCGGGGTGATTGATGAACTCATTGGGTCGAGTTCCAGCAACTCCGATGCTCAGTCAACGGGCTGGCAAACCTTCTCAACGACAATAACACTGTCGCCTGGCCAACACACGCTGTCTCTCGGTGGGCTGATGACATCGAAAGAAAACGACAACGAATATGCCGAAGTCTACTTCGACAATGTTCGTGTCGAGTATGACCCGACTCCGGCATTCTCCAGCGGCGGGTTTGATTACACAGCTTCCACAGGAAGCGCCTCGGTTGATGGTCATGTAACGATCACCGGAGTTTCGGGCAGCTTCATCACCGGAACCGGCGCCGATGAGGTGCTCATCGGCAATGACGGCGGCTCGACACTGCTCGGTATGGGCGGGAACGATGTCCTTGTTGGCGGTGTCGGAGACGACGAACTCATCGGCGGCGAAGGTGCGGACCTGCTGATCGGAGGGGAGGGACGGGATACCTATGTCCTTACCGACATCGACAATGCCGAGGACACGGTGGTGATCGATCAGTCGGCGCTGGCCGCGCTCGATCCGGATGCGATCATCGGTTTCGGATCGGAAGATGTGGTGGATCTCACGGAGCTCGTCGCTGTTGGCCCCGGGGAAAATGTCGCCGACTATGTCAGGCTCAATCCCGGTAATTCCGCGCAATTGCAGGTGGATGCCGATGGAACGGCCGGATCCGAGGACTGGGTGACGGTCGCCACGTTCGACGTGCCGCAGACACCCTCCACCATCAAGATCCTCTATGAGGATGACGGCAGTGACAATTCAGGCACGGTCTGAACGGAATGGGCCGGAGCGGCCGCCTGTTGGCGGCCGCAGGTTTGATAAGCCGGCTGGAAAGGTGTAATTTTCCGGTCAGGGAACACACCACGGGCGAGCAACGCCGAGGGGGGACCTATGAAAAAGCTCACTTTGGGATTTGCCATGATTGCAGCAACTGTTCTGGCCGGGCCAGCGCAGACTGCTGATCTTTCAGTCGGAGGGTATTGCCCGGTGGCGCAAAATGCTCGGCTCCTCTCCATTTCCAGCAATGCGTCACTCACGGATGAGGTCATCCGTCTGATGGATGAGGCCGTGGCCGTTGCAGATAGCCCGCAATGGATCAATTCGGCACGCCCCGCCTTCGTCTGGGCATCCGAAGCCAAGGTCGCCTGTGGCAAGGCTTATGGCTATCTGCAATCCGAATATCGGGACGAGGATTATCTGAACAAATGCGAGTGTTTCCACGCCCGCATGGTTCGCTACATGTACTGATCCTGTTGATCCGGCTCCTAGATGAATTTGACACGAGACCTGCGCTCTGAGCACCGTGTAAACGCGCGTTTTTCCATGAGACTGGCGCGGTCAGTGGCGCTAAGTGCCGCGCTTGCCCTTGCAGCCTGCCAGTCTTCGGGAGTTGATGACGCGCTGAAGGTCGAAGACGCCAGCATCTCTCCTTCCGCAGCGGGCGTCGAAACGGTCGGCTCCGGACCAGTGACAATCGGCATGGTGACAAACCTTGCCGGCGCGGCCCGCGCCTCGGAGCGTGACTACCGAGACGGTGCCAAGCTTGCCGCCGAGCAGCTTGGCGGTGATCAGGTTACACTTGCTGTTTACACGGCCCGGCCCAATGCTGCCGATACGAAGAAGGCCGTGGAGACCCTCATTGAACGCGGCGCCAGGATCATTATCGGCCCCTCTCAGGCGAACCTCCTGAGTGCTGTCCCGGCGGGCGGCACCACTCCACCGGTTATTGCGCTGGTGTCAAACGGGATGGCGCGCAAGGCGGGTTTTTTTGCGTTCATGTCGGATGAAGTGGATAGCAGTGTCGAAGCCGCCGCTTACGCAATCGGGGCCGGCCGGAGAAACATCGCTGTCGTGCACCCAGCCAACGCGGACCGTGCAACGCTGGAAAGGCTGCAGGCAGGCATCAAGGCGGAAGGCGGCAACATCGTCGCAAATGTGCCTGTCGCAACCAACTCCACCAGTGAAATGGCAGGCAAAGCTGCACGGCTTCAGGCAGCAGATGCTCTCGTCCTTGCACCTGGTTTGAAGGCACCGGCAGCCACTTTGGCCGCGCTGCGAGCAACTGGCGCGCTGCGAGAGAACGCGCTTGTCCTTTCAACGCCGCAACTGTCGCCTGGCCCTGCGGTCGCGGGTGTACTCATGTGCCGCGTCGACCAGCTCTCGGTTGGGAACATCACCGAGCATTTCCGAAGCAGATATGGCAGGGCAATGAGCAAGGACGCCGCCTATGGGTTTGATGCTGCAGCGCTCGCCATCGGCATTGCCAGAGCCAGAGGCGCTGCCGGTTTGACGGTTTCCACCCTGACCGCAAAATCCGGTTTTCGTGGCCTGCTCGGTTCATTCCGCTTCACCGCCTCCGGAGCGGTGGAGCGCAATTGCTCCATTTATCGTGTCGAGGGCAGTGCTTTCAAATTGCAGGATCCTGCTCCCGAAGGCTTCTGATCTTGCATTCTTCTTGGTCTATACCTGAATGGGCCTTGGCTTTCGCCGAAAACCCCGCTTAAATGACCCTAGGGAGTGAACTGGTTGAAGCTTTCGGCTGGCTGGCGCGGTCGCAGGCTAACGCGGGAGGCGTGGCTTGGCGGTTTTTGTTCTCGTTGTCGGCAAATGCGCTGCGCCGGGTGCGCGGACGCGGCGCCTCATCGGGTGCCTCAACTTGCGTAGGCGCTATCCAAATTCATACAGCCTATCGGATTTTTTCGTGTTGACGCGGTTTCTGCTGCGTCAATCCACGACCGGATTGTCGTGCACCTTCGCTTATCCATTTGAAGGAGCAGGACGCATCGCAACCTAGGACGCTGTTTCGCATCCGCGGAATGAGCCCGAGGCAAGGGAGGAATACATGACCGAAATCTCGATGACCGTGAACGGCAGGGCAGCGCGTGCCTCTGTGCCGGACAACACACTTTTGGTGGATTTCCTGCGCGAGCAACTACGCCTGACGGGCACACATGTGGGCTGTGACACGAGCCAGTGTGGAGCCTGCGTCGTTCACGTCAACGGGCGGGCGGTGAAGAGCTGCACAATGCTGGCAGCATCCGCTGAAGGCGCGGAAGTCACCACCATTGAGGGGCTTGCCAATGGTGAACTCCATCCCATGCAGGCGGCGTTCAAGGAAAATCACGGGCTTCAATGCGGCTTCTGCACGCCGGGCATGATCATGTCCGCGACCGACATGGTGGCCCGGTATAAGGCGGCCGGAAAGGAGCTGACGGAAGAGGCGATCCGCCACGAGCTGGAAGGCAATATCTGCCGCTGCACCGGCTATCACAACATCGTCAAGGCCATTCAGGATGGCGCAGCGAAGATGGCTGCGAGCTGAGGGAGGAAACGAGATGAGCGAACAAGGCATTGGCGCCCGGGTCCTCCGTAAGGAAGACAAGCGCTTCATCACCGGCAAGGGCCGGTACACCGACGATATCCGCAACGAACGGCAGGCCTATGCGGCCTTCGTGCGCAGCCCGCACGCGCACGCAAAGGTCAAGTCCATCGACAGCGCGGAAGCGGAGAAGATGGACGGTGTGATTGCTGTCCTCAACGGTAAGCAATTGACGGATGATGGTATCGGTAATCTCATCTGCGGCTGGGCGGTGAACTCGAAGGACGGGAGCCCCATGAACATGGGAGCGTGGTCCGCGCTCGCCACCGACAAGGTGCGCTATGTGGGCGATGCCGTGGTTCTCGTCGTGGCCGAAACGCAGGCCCAGGCACGCGCTGCCGCAGAAGCCGTGGAGGTCGATTATGAAGAACTCCCGGCCGTCGTGCATGCGGTCGATGCGCTGAAAGGTGGTGCACCGCAGGTTCATGAGAATGCGCCCGGAAACCTCATCTTCGACTGGGGGCTGGGCGAAGAGGCAGCCGTCGACAAGGCTCTTGCCGGCGCCGCGCACGTTACGGAGATGAAGATCCTCAACAACCGCCTGTCGCCGAACCCGATGGAGCCGCGTTCGGCAATCGCCACCTATGACGAGGCGGAAGACCACTACACGCTCTATACCACCAGCCAGAACCCGCATGTGGCGAGACTGGTGCTCTCCGCCTTTTATCAGGTCGCGCCAGAGCACAAGCTGCGTGTCATCGCCCCCGATGTAGGCGGCGGCTTCGGCTCCAAGATCTACATCTACCCGGAGGAGATCGCCTGCCTGTGGGCTTCCATGAAAACCAAGCGTTCGGTCAAATGGACGTCGAGCCGGTCAGAGGCCTTCCTCACCGATGCGCATGGCCGCGATCATGTGTCCACGGCGAAGATCGGCTTCGATGCGCAAAACCGCATTGTCGGCCTCAAGGTCGACACCATCGCCAATCTCGGCGCCTATATGTCGCTGTTCTCTTCGGCTGTGCCGACCTATCTCTATGCGACTCTTCTTTCGGGCCAGTACGACGTCGCCAACATCTATTGCAATGTGCGCGCGGTCTACACCAACACGGCGCCGGTGGATGCCTATCGCGGCGCCGGTCGCCCGGAAGCGTGCTATCTTGTCGAGCGCATCATGGAAACGGCAGCACGCGAACTGGGCGTCGATCCGGCAGAGCTACGCCGCATCAATTTCATCCGCCAGTTCCCGCATGAAACGCCCGTGATCATGACCTATGATGCGGGCGACTTTGCCGGCAATCTCGATCAGGCGCTGGAGGCGGCTGATTACAAGGGTTTCCCTGCCCGTCGCGCGGAAGCGGCCAAACGTGGAAAGCTGCGCGGCATCGGGCTCGCCTCCTATATCGAGGCCTGCGGCATCGCGCCCTCGGCGGCGGTCGGTTCGCTGGGCGCTGGCGTCGGCCTTTGGGAGAGTGCCGAGGTGCGGGTCAATCCCGTCGGCACGATCGAGGTCCTGACCGGCAGCCACAGCCACGGGCAGGGGCATGAAACCACCTTCGCCCAGGTGGTGGCGGAGCGTTTCGGTCTGCCCATCGACAACATCCAGATCGTGCATGGCGACACCGACAAGGTACAGTTTGGCATGGGCACCTATGGTTCGCGTTCCGGCCCGGTCGGCATGTCGGCCATCGTCAAGGCGCTCGACAAGGTGGAAGCCAAGGTGAGGAGAATCGCCGCCCATGTGCTGGAAGTCTCCGAAGACGATCTCGTCATCGAGAATGGCGAGGTGAAGGTGGCGGGCACCAACCGGTCCATGGCCTGGCACGAGGTTGGCCTTGCGGCCTACACCGCCCACAACCTGCCTGCCGGCATGGAACCGGGGCTGAAGGAGGGCGCGTTCTACGATCCGGCAAACTTCACCTTCCCGGCAGGCACCTATGTCTGCGAAGTGGAGGTGGACCCCGAAACGGGCGAGACAAAGATCGTCCAGTTCGTCGCTTCCGACGATTTCGGCACCATCATCAACCCGATGATCGTGGAGGGACAGGTGCATGGCGGCATTGCACAGGGCGTCGGCCAGGCGATGCTTGAAAACGTGGTCTATGACGAGGACGGGCAGCTCCTGTCGGCCAGCTACATGGACTACACCATGCCGCGCGCCGACAATGTGCCGAGCTTCGTCATCCACCATCATTCCACCAAGAGCCCGTCCAACCCGCTCGGCATGAAGGGCTGCGGTGAGGCGGGGGCCATCGGCACGCCGCCGGCGGTCATCAACGCCATCACCGATGCAATCGGCAACAACGATCTCCAGATGCCGGCCACACCGCCGCGCGTCTGGGCCGCGTTGCAGGCCGCTTCGACAAAGATCGCGGCAGAATAGGGAGGCCAGTTATGTATGATGTAACCTATCACCGTGCCGCAAGCGTCGACGATGCGGCTGCGAAATTCTCTGCCGCCTCCGACGGGCAGTTGCTTGCCGGCGGCCAGACCCTGCTTCCCACGATGAAGCACCGGCTTGCGGCGCCTTCGGATCTTATCGACCTGCGCGGCATCGCAGATCTTGTGGGCGTGAAGATATCGGGGCGCAAGGTCACCATCGGTGCCATGACCACCCATGCGGCGGTCGCCGAAAATGCCGAACTCGCAAAGGTCTGCCCGGCCATCGTCAAGCTGGCCGGCGGCATCGGCGATCCCGCTGTGCGTCATCAGGGAACCATCGGCGGCTCCATCGCCAACAACGATCCGGCGGCAGACTATCCGGCGGGTCTTCTGGCGCTCGCAGCCACGATCCACACAAACCGGCGCGAGATTGCCGCGGGTGATTTCTTCACCGGGCTTTTCTCCACGGCGCTGGATGAGGGCGAGATCATCACCGCCGTCAGCTTCGAGGCTCCGGAGGCCTGCGGCTACGCAAAATTCCCCAATCCAGCCTCGCGCTACGCCATGACCGGGGTCTTCGTGGCCAAAGCTGGTGGCGCCGTGCGCGTTGCAGTCACGGGAGCCGGATCGGATGGCGTGTTCCGCCATGAGGGGCTGGAACAGGCGCTCTCGAAGGACTGGTCTGCCGCGGCGGTGGACGGGGCGGACATCTCGGCAGACGGGCTCATGTCCGACATCCATTGCGACGCCGCCTACCGCGCCAATCTGATCCGGGCGATGGCCAAACGCGCGATCGCTTGAACAGAAGCGGAAGCAGCAAAGCCCGGGCAACTGCCCGGGCTTTGTCGTGGGATAACAGAGATTGTCCGAGGCCGGTTCAACGCTTCATCAGGTCGATGGCCGCCGCCGCGATGGCCTTCACCGCCGTTGGAATACACGCCTCGTCCAGGTCGAAATCGCTGCGATGGAGCATCGTCTTTCGGTCCTTGAGACGCGAGCCGATCCTCAGATGTGCGCTTGGCACACGGGTAGAAAACTCCGCGTAATCCTCGCTGCCCATGGAGCCCTGCGGCAGTTCGATCACCTTGTCGTCGCCGATCATGCGTCGTGCGGTCTCAAGCACAGGCTGCAGGATGTCGGGATCGTTCACCACAGGCGGAACGCCGGTCAGGAAGGTCGGCTCGCAGGTCACCCGATGGGTCAGCGCAATGCCTGCGCAGACGCGTTCAATGGCGGCCTTTACCGCCTCGCGTACGGCGGGGTTCTGGCTGCGGGTCGTGCCTTCGAGCGTCACACTGTCGGGGATCTGGTTGCGTGCCGATCCACCCTTGATCGAGCCGATGGTCACCACCGCCGCTTCCAGCGGGGCGATCTCGCGGGCAACGATCGTCTGGAGCGAGGAAACGAGATTGCCGGCAGCAACGATGGGATCGACCGCAAGGTGCGGGTGCGCCCCATGGCCCGACTGGCCGGTGATGGTGATGTCGAACGGGTCTGTGGAAGCGAAGGCCGTTTTCGGATGATAGCCGATCGTGCCGCCGTCGATCAGCGGCCAGTTGTGGTAGCCGAGCATGATGTCGGGTTCGACCCACTCGAACAGGCCGTCCTCCAGCATGGCGCGCGCGCCGCCCAGCCCTTCCTCCGCCGGCTGAAACACCATCAGAGCCCGTCCCGGCAGAGCATCTGAAAGGCGTGCCAGCACTTCGCTCACACCAAGCGCAATGGCCGTGTGTGCGTCGTGCCCACAGGCGTGCATCTTGCCCGGATTGCGTGACTTGTATTCCGGCGAAGCGGTTTCCTCGATCGGCAGCGCGTCCATGTCGCCACGAATTCCGATCGTCTTGCCGTTGCCCTGTCCGATGGTGGCTGCGACACCGGTTTTTCCGATGCCGGAGCGATGATCGACTCCGAGACGTGTCAGCTCCTGCATCACCAGCGCCGAGGTCTCGTATTCCTCGAAGCCGAGTTCCGGATTGGCATGGAGCTGCCGGCGGATTTCGATCAGGCGCGGTGTGATCTCGGCTGTGATCTCTTCAATGCGCGCGCGCAGGTTGTGCTCTTCACTCATGGCTGGGCTGCAGTCCTCGAAAAGTAAAAATGGCCGGCGCAGCCTGTCAGGACCACGCCGGCAGTTGTCGTCAGGGGATCGGCTATTCTTTGCCGATTGCGACGATCTGATTGTAGACGTCTTCGCCCCAGACACCCTTGCCAAGGTTGTCGCGCACGGACTGCGTGGCTTCCATGAAAGGCGTCTTGTCGGGATGGGTGACCGTTACGCCGGCCGCTTCCATCTCGGCGATGTATTTCTTGGTCTGGTCCGGCATCAGTTCGTTGATTTTTGCGGTCGAGGCATCGTTGGCTTTCTGGAGAAGTGCCTGGTCTTCCTCCGAAAGCCCCTGCCAGAACTGATCGCTGATAACCACATAAGCGGGCTTGTTGATGTAATCGACCATCGCCACGCCGTTCTGCACTTCGTAGAATTTCTGGGCATAGATCGTCTCGATCGGGTTTTCCTGCCCGTCAACGATGCCGGTCTGCAGGGCGGTGTAAACCTCAGCGAAGGCCATCGGGGTGGGGTTGGCGCCCAGAGCCCGCAGCGATTCCACATAGTAGTCGCGTTCCGGTGCGCGCAGCTTCAGGCCGCTCAGATCGTCCATTGAATTGATGACCACATTGGCGCTGATCTGGCGCGGGCTGCGCGGCATGAAGCCAAGCATCCGCACCTGACGTTCAGCCGTCAGACGCTCGTTCCATTCCTTGCCGAAATCCGTATCGAGCACCTTCTTGTAGTTGTCGATGCCGTTCATCAGATAGGGCAGGGCGAGATATTCGATTTCCTTGAGGCCGGGATCGCCGCTTGCCAGCATCTGCGTCGAGCCGAGCGCCATCTGCGCATAAACCTCACGCGGGGTGCCCAACTGATCGCCCGGGAAAATCGTCACCGTGTGATCGGAGTTTTCCTCCACCACACGCTTGAACTCCTGGGCGCCTTCATACTGTGCCTCGCCCGGCTGGGCCCAGAGCGCATAGCGGATTTCGTCCGCCTGTGCGCTGGCCGTCGCCAGAAGAACGGCGCTGAGTGCGAGTGCTTTCATCTTCATGCTGCATACTCCCCTTTTGATTTCGCTTTTGTGGATGAAGAAACGGACCGCATGTGCTCGACAAAG
The DNA here is from genome assembly GCF_057196525.1 of Nitratireductor sp. ATLC21. Taxonomy (NCBI): domain Bacteria; kingdom Pseudomonadati; phylum Pseudomonadota; class Alphaproteobacteria; order Hyphomicrobiales; family Phyllobacteriaceae; genus Nitratireductor; species Nitratireductor sp. ATLC21. The sequence goes on from NZ_JBXUOU010000002.1 coordinate 498,256, forward strand.
TCGGAGCAGAACGTCACGAGGTGATCGACGAAACGGGCGCCCTTGTCGGCCGAAGACCGTGAGGCGTCACCGCCGGCGATCCCGTTGGAGCAGTGATCGTCCACATTGACCGGCAGGCCGATCTCCGTGCCCTGAAAGCGCACCGCGGCAAGCCCGGCAGTGGGCAGGTCGATCATCTTTCCGAACTCGGCGTCGATCTCCACGGCATCCATGCGGGTGAGCTCCGGGAAAAGGTGCAGATAGACCGAAGTGATCGGGTCGCCGCCATGCGCAAACGCCTTCTTGCCGAACTCGCCATGCACCTCTTGCCAGAGGGTATCGGGAATCGAACGCCATAGATTGATGCAGGGAACCAGCACGTCATGGTCGCGCCGGACCGCGCGTATGACCTGGTCGATCAGTGGGGCATTGCCGCTGTGGCCGTTGACGATCACAAGTTTCGTCAGCCCGTGGTCGAGGAAATTGTCGAGCATGTCGCGCAGCGTGGCGCGGAACGCATCGGCCGAAAGGGCAATGCCGCCTGGCACCGAGCGAAAATATTCCGCATAGCCAAAGGGCATGGTGGGTGCCGCAATGGCCCCGCTTTTCTCCGCCACGCGGCTGGCAATTTCACGGGTCAGCATGAAGTCGCCCATCGGCACCATCGGCCCCTGGATTTCCTGTGAGCCGAGCGGGATGAGGATCACCGGATCCTCGCCCATCCGCTCCTGGAATTCCAGAAAGGTCATGTCCTCCAGGAGGTGCTTCTTCGCGGTACTCATTGATGCATGGACTCCAAAGTCATTGAACGCTCAGTTTCCGAACACGAGGTTGGGAATGAAAAGGCTGATCTGCGGGAACAGGACCAGCAGCACGACCGCGGTGAAAAGCGGGATGTAGAAGGGCAGCATCGCCTTCACCATCTGGCCGTGGGATATCTTTGCGATGTCTTGTGCGATGAACATCAGCACACCCACAGGCGGTGTTGCGCCGCCGATGATCAGGCTGAACACCATCAGCACGCCGAAATGCACCGGATCGATGCCGAATTGCAGGATCACCGGAACGAGGATCGGCGTCAGAACGATTTCGGCGGAGGAGGCGACCATGAGAAGCCCGACGCCGAGAAGCATCGCAACGATCACGAAGAGTGCGATCACCGGGTTCTCCGAGATGGTGGAGATGCCATCGGCGATGGCCAGCGGCACCTGCTCGCGCACCATGATCCACGAGAAGGCCGAAGCCACTGCGATGATGGATAGAATGCGTGCCGTGCCGAGCGCCGTGTTCTGGATCGCGCCCCAGATGTCGGCGGCCTTCACATTGCGGTAGAACAGGCTGAGAAGCAGGCCATAGAGCACCGCAACGGCTGCCGCCTCGGTGGGTGAGAATATGCCGAACAGAATGCCCGCCACGATGATGACCGGGAAGAGAATGGCCGGTCCACCGCCCTTGATCGCAGTCGCAAGCTCCGGCAGCGTCGCTCGCTCATAACGGGGAAAGTTCCGTTTGCGCGCATAAAAATACGTGAACAGCATCTGCGTTCCGATGATCACGAAGCCCGGCAAAATACCCGCCAGAAGCAGACGGCCGATAGAGACATTGGCGAGCGTGCCATAGATCACGAGCGCGACACTCGGCGGGATCATCGGCCCCACCATGGAAGAGGCGACGGTCACCGCGGCAGAGAACGGTGCGGGATAGCCTTCCTTCTTCATGGCCGGGATCAGCACCGAGCCGAGCGCGGTGGTGTCGGCGGTTGGAGACCCCGACATTCCAGAAAAGATCAGGCTCGCAAAGATGTTGACCTGGGCAAGGCCGCCGTGGATGTGCCCGACCAGCGCCTTCGCCATGGCAATGATGCGGTCGGTCAGCTTGCAGGCATTCATCAGTTCCCCGGCGAGGAAGAAGAACGGGATCGCCAGAATGAGGAAGGAATTGATGGAGGCCGTCATGCGCTGGGTCAGAAGCGCCAGATTAATGTCGGCAAAGAAGAAATACACCATGGAGGATATGCCGATGGAAAACACCAGCGGCAGCCCCATGAACAGAAGGACCAGGAGAAGTCCGATAATCGAGATGGTCAGCATTGTGGGGTCCGCGGATCACATGGGGTCTTCATGGCCATAGGCCGGATCGGTCTGGCGGTGCATTGGCCGGACATAGACGATGCGTCCGATGATCGCTGCGATCATCAACGCGGCGCCCACCGTTGCAGCCAGCCGCACCACGCCCGCAGGAAGCGGCAGGGCGGAGAGATCCTGCATGTTTTCAAGGATCACCAGCTTCACGCTGGTCCATCCCAAAATTGCAAGAAAACCGATGGAAAGGGTCGCATTGATGTAGCGCACCATCGTGCGCAACCCTTTGGGCAACATCAGATAAAACACATCGACATTGAGATGCCGGCCATCCCAGCAAACCGCCGCCGCTCCGATGAACGCGATCCACACGATCAGCAGTTTCGCGAGTTCTTCGCTCCACACGAGTGGTGCATTGAAAAAATACCTTAGGAAAATCTGCAGCAGCGTCACACTCACGACGATGATGAGCAGGACGCCAACAGCGATCCTCAGCGGACGCACCAGGTCCATTGGTTTGTGGTCTTTCACGGGGGTCCCCATTCTCTTTTTCAGCTACGGAAGCATGGTCAAATATTGGTTGTCCAATATATTTATCGACGCTATTTTTCTGTTCTGTATATTAATTGGGCATTGCGATGCAGTCACTTGGCGCCATCGAGCTTCGCCATCTACGCTATTTCATGCGCGTCGCGCAGGAGCTGCATTTTGGCAGGGCTGCCGAAATGCTGGGCGTGTCGCAGGCACCGCTCAGTCAGCAGATCCGCCAATTGGAGGAGCGGCTTGGTGTCAGGCTGTTCGACCGCACCACCCGCAGCGTGACGCTGACACCGGCCGGACGGGTTTTGTTTGAAAAGGCGCAGCAGGTGCTGGTGTCTTTGGAAGAGGGCATCCGAGAGACACAGGCGGCAGGCGGTCTTTCTTCCGGCCGTTTGCGTATCGCCGCCGTCTATGTTGGTCTCTACAATTTCATGTCGAAAGCGATGCGCGAATTCAGCCGGCGCAACCCCTCGGTGCTTCTTGACATGCAGATTCACACTACGGAAGAGCAACTCGCCCTTTTGAAGGATCGCAAAATCGACGTGGCGTTTGTGCGTCCTCCGCGCACGGCTTCCGGTATTGCCTACCGGGAGATTTATCGGGAGGGGTTCGTTGCAGTGCTTCCGGCAGAATCGAACCTTGCCGCGCGCAAGAACCTGGAAGTCGAGGATCTGCGCGACGAGAATTTCATTACCTATTCTTCTATCGTCGGTGTCAGCTATCAGGATGTTGTCCTGCAACACTGCCGAAAGGCAGGCTTTGTCCCCAAAGTGGTGCAGGAGGTCAGCCATACCATGACGGTCGTTGCCATGGCGTCAGCCGGCATAGGCGTCGGCATCGTCCCGGCCTGGGTTGTCATGACGCCGATGGAAAACGTCGTTTACCGCGAGCTTCCCAAACTGCCAAAGGCCGTCTCTCTGGTTGTCGCCTGGCGCGAAGACAGCATGAACCCGTTCGTGCGGGATTTCGTGAAATGCACACTTGCTGCTGTCGGCGAAACCGGCAACTGAAGTTGCCCGTGCCCTCAGGTACTCGGCGCCGGGCTGGATGGGGCAGCGCCCGTATCGCTGCCATACGAGGGCGGTGCAGGATCAGATACGATCTGGTCGCGACCTGCCTGCTTGGCGTCATAGAGGTGGCGATCCGCCCGCATAAGCAGCGTGGCAAGATTGTCGTCAGCATTCTTCAGGGCGACGCCGAAACTTGCCGAAAGCCGAACATCCCTTTGGTGGATCGAATGCGTATTGGAGGAAAGGGCGCTACGCAAGCGTTCAGCCAGGTCACGTGCCCCTGCGAGATCCGTATGGGGCAGTAGCAGCGCAAATTCCTCGCCGCCGATCCGGCCGACAATGTCGCTCGAGCGCGCGCATTTGCGCAGCATGTTTCCAAACGCCTTGAGGGCTGCATCGCCGACGTGATGGCCGAGCGTGTCGTTGATCTGCTTGAAATGATCCAGATCGCAGACGATGAGGGCAAGTGGCGCCCGACGCCGTGATTCCAGGTGGCGGTCTGCCGTCTCTTCAAAACCGCGACGGTTCAAGACGCCTGTCAGCCCGTCCAGGTCCCGGTCCTGCCGTAATTCTTTCATCACGTCGGTCAGGATCGTGGCAAGGACCGTCAGGGCAAGAGCGGCCCCCATAACAGACAGCGAAAGTTGCAGCGTCTGCCAGAACAGTGAATCGCCGGGAGCCATAGCCAGCGTGGGCAGAGAGCGTTTTGCCGTCAGCAGCGTTCGCGGAAAGAAATGCAATGCAAAGGCAAGCAACACCCAAAAGAGAACATGATCGGCCCTTCCGGTGTTGCGGCTTGGCAGGATGCGCAACGCCACGAGGAGCAGTATGGCACCATAGCCGAAGTTCTGCACATAGATTCGAGCCAGAAGATTGGGCTGAACATAGGCGAAATACCACAACGAAATCATGATGGCGGCGATCAGCAAAACACCGAAGGCGAACCCGAGTCGTTTGCCGGCGCGACGCAATATGCCCACGCTCGCCAGCACCACGGCCAGCGTGTAGAGAAACCCGGAGAAGAGCGCATTGGGCCCAATTCCCGCAGGCCATTGCAGGACCTGGGAAAGCAGAGCCAGACCGAACAATGCGCAGGCGACGGCGAGAATGGCGGAATGCAGATGACGCCTGTCCACACACCACACCCATATGAAACCGATCGCAAAGACGAGCATGATCGTCGGACCGATCAAGCCGGTCATGCTGATCACAGGGCTATTCTCCATGGGGATATCCAGCATGCTACGAAGCGCTTCGCCGTGGGGTCAGCGCTCAAAGTCCCTTCACGATTTCCCTAATGTCAGATTCACAACAAAGGTTGAAGGGTTGTCGGTGACGCATCCCAATGTTGTTGCCAAAGCGGGCATGCCACCTGCACCAATCGCTGACGCGCAGAGGCCATTGGCCTGTCGACCTTGTTGGGTTAGTGCAGCTCTGCCAAGCGCATCGAAGCAGGGACCACGATGGAAGATTATCTCATTCTGGCAGTTGCCGCATTCTTTGCCGGCACACTGAATACGGTCGCCGGCGGCGGAACGTTTCTCACCTTTCCGGCACTCGTTTATGCCGGCGTTCCGGTCGTTTCTGCCAATGCCACCAGCGCTGTTGCAGTGTTCCCAGGCTACCTTGGCGGCGCGCTCGGTTTCCGATCTGAGATTGCTGCCTTCGATCGACGGCGCCTTGTCCGCATTGCCGGTCTCACGGCCATTGGCGGGCTTGCCGGCTCGCTTCTTCTGCTTGTGTCCTCCAATGAGGCGTTCTCGCTGGTCGTCCCCTTCCTGTTGGCCATTGCCACGCTCACTTTCGCCTTTGGGCCGAAGATACAAAGCCTCGCCCGCCGTTTCGGGACCGGAACAGGGGAGGGCTGGTTCAGCACGATCCTCGTTGCGATCTATGGCGGCTATTTCAATGGCGGTCTGGGCATCGTTCTCCTGGCGGTTTTCTCGCTTTGGGGCATGCGCGATCTGAACACGATGAACGGCCTGAAAAACGGCCTGTCCTTCATCCTTTCGGCCATTTCGGTGGCCACATTCGCGCTCGCCGGCATTGTGGCCTGGCCGCAGGCGCTTGTGATGATGGTCGCGGCGACGGTCGGCGGCTATGCGGGAGCGCCGCTCGCCCGCGCGCTCCCGGCTTCCGTGGTGCGCGCCGTGGTTATCATCGTGGGAACGGTGATGAGCCTGATTTTTTTCCTGCGCTTGCTTTAGGGTTTGCGGAGGCGGGCGGCCTATTTATTCCGCCCAGCCTTGCTTTCGACGCAATCTGCCTCTACACGATGTTTATCGAAATTGCTGTTGAACTTTGTTTTCGCGCTGCCAAGCGCCCCTACGATCTTCCCTCAAATTCGAACTCTCTGATGTTCGGCAGTTGCCGGCATCGAACCCCCATGACGATTTGAAAGGAAAATCGTATGACTATTGGTACCGTGAAATTCTTCAATACCACCAAAGGTTTCGGCTTTATCGCGCCTGACAATGGCGACAATGATGTGTTCGTCCACATCTCCGCCGTTGAACGCGCCGGTATGCAGACCATCGTTGAAGGCCAGAAGCTGAGCTTCGACATCGTGCAGGACCGCCGGTCCGGCAAGAATGCAGCAGACAATCTGCAGGCTGCTTAGTTTTCATCTCTGCGGTGTGACCACGGATGTACTGGCACATCGCATCGAGATGATCCGGAAGGTCGGGTTAGTGCCCGGCCTTTTTTGTTGGATGCGGCCGGCGTAGTCTTATTCAGATTAGCCATGCGGAACTCGCGGGACTTCCTTTTCCTAATCGCCCAGCCACACCAAATGCCCGTCGCCGATGTCGCGCGCGACCTGTTGCTGTGGCACATAATCGAGCCCATGAACCGGGCTCGGCAGGTCCTCCGCCTTTTCCATGAATGCCCGGCGCGGGCGTGAGGGGTCGGCCACCGGCACTGCTGCCATCAGCTTCTTGGTATAGTCGTGCTGCGGGTTTTCGAATATCTGCGCTCGGCTGCCCATCTCCACAAAGCGCCCCATATACATCACCGCCACGCGGTGGCTGATCTGCTCCACCACGGCCATGTCGTGCGAGATGAAGAGATAGGACATGCCCGTTTCGTTCTGGATGTCCTGCAACAGATCGAGCACCTGTGCCTGAATAGAGACATCGAGTGCGGCCACCGATTCATCCGCCACGATCAGCTTGGGCGAAAGCGAAAGCGCGCGGGCGATGCAGATGCGCTGGCGCTGTCCGCCGGAAAATTCATGCGGATAGCGCCGCATCTGGTCTGTCGAGAGCCCCACGCGTTTGAAGAGATAGGCAACCCGGTCTTCCAGCGCGCTACCGCTTGCCAGCCCGTGGATCTGCAGCGGCTCGGCTACCAGATCACCCACCCGCATGCGCGGATCGAGCGAGGCATAGGGATCCTGAAAGATCATCTGCACATCGCGCAGCACGGGCCGCATGGCGCGTGGCGCAAGCCCGCGCGTGGAACGCCCGCCGACGCGAATTTCGCCCTGCCAGGGGATCAGGTTCAAAAGCGCCTTGCCGGTGGTGGACTTTCCGCAGCCGGATTCGCCCACCAGCGAAAGCGTCTCGCCCGGCATGATGTCGAAGGAAACACCTTCCACCGCGTGTACACGCTGCACCGGGCGTTGCAGGATGCCGCCCTTGATGTCGAAGCGCACCGTCAGGTCTTTTACGGAAACCAACGGTTCGGCAACAAGTGGCTTGTCCGGCCCGGTTCCCGGGCGCGCTGCCACGCGCTTCGGCTCCGTGGTGCCGGTCATTTCGCCCAGCCGTGGCACGGCGGCGAGCAATTCGCGCGTATATGGGTGGCGCGGTTTTGAGAAAATCACGCTGGCGGGGCTGTGTTCCACCATGCGGCCATGCTGCATCACCAGCACATCATCGGCCATCTCGGCCACCACGCCCATGTCATGCGTGATCATGATGACGGAGATGCCGAGGTCGGCCTGCAATTTGCGGATCAGCGCCAGTATCTGTGCCTGCACGGTCACGTCGAGCGCGGTGGTCGGCTCGTCGGCAATCAGGATTTGCGGGTTTTGGGCCAGCGCCATGGCAATCACCACACGCTGGCGCATGCCGCCGGAAAGCTCGTGCGGATATTGCTTCAAGCGCCGCGCGGGCTCGGGAATCTGCACCTGATCGAGCAGTTCAAGCGCTCGGGCACGGATCGCTTTCTCAGAAAGCCCGCCATGGGCGGAAATCGCGCCGGCCAGTTGTTTGCCGATGGAAAGCACCGGGTTGAGCGATGTCATCGGCTCCTGAAAAATCATGCCGATACGCTGCCCACGCACCTGCCGCATCTCGGCTTCCGGCAGGGCGAGAATATCGCGCCCCGCCAGAATGGCGGTGCCGGCTGAAACCCGTGCCATGGGTTTTGGCAGAAGCTGCATCAGGGAAAGCGCGGTCATGGATTTGCCAGAACCGCTTTCGCCCGCGATGCACAGGGTCTTTCCGCTTTCCAGCGTGAAGGACAGATTGTCCACGACCGTGCGCGCGCCTGTTGGCGTGGCCACCTGCACGGTGAGCCCGCTTACTTCCAAAAGGCCGGTAGCTGAGATGATATCCTTGGCGCGCGCTATGGTCATTGAGCCCTTCTCACGAGAATACGATGCGCGGGAAGTAGAACGAGACCACCCAGTTGGGCTGGTCGACGATCTCGCTGATGCGCAGGTCGCCACACACCGAACACAGCATGTAGGCGTCCTCGGGCGAAAGCCCGCGTGTGGCGCACAGAAGGTCGATCATGCCAGAGAGAGCAGCCCGCGCCCCTTCCATGAGGTCGGAGCCGATGCCGGTCGTCACCTCATAGCCGTCCGCATCCAGATGCCGCGTGACCGGCCCCGGCGTGGTGAAGCGCGGCATGGCAAGGTTGGCATCCTTCACCACGTCCAGCTTCACCGCCACATTCATCTGGCTTTCGATGGCCGTGCCGCACACTTCGCCATCGCCCTGTGCAGCGTGGGTGTCGCCGATGGAGAACAGCGCGCCCTCCACCTCGACCGGCAGATAGAGCGTGGTGCCCGCCGCCAGATCGCGAATGTCGAGATTGCCGCCCATGCGCCGTGGCGGCACCACTGAGTGGAGACCTGCTTCCGCCGGTGCCAGCCCGATGGTTCCGGCAAAGGGTTTGAGCGGCACGCGGCCATGCTTGCCGAAGGCCGCCGGGGCAAGGCTGGTCGCGTCATAGTTCCACAGCGTCAGCGCCGGGTCCTTAAACTGGTCCGCCAGAAGCCCGAAGCCGGGAATGTTCGCCGTCCAGCCAAAGCCGGACGGTTTGAACGACAGGATTTCCACTTTCAGCGCATCGCCCGGCTTGGCCCCTTCCACATAGATGGGGCCGTTGACCGGATTGACCTTGGAGAAATCCAGCGTGGCGATGTCGTCCACGGTGCTGTCGGGCGAAAAATGGCCGGAGCCGGAATCCAGACACTCGAATTCCAGCGTCGAGCCCGGCGTCACCCGTTCTGCGGGCGGGATCGAATGATCCCACCCGAAATGGTGATGTCGCCCGTGAATGGTGTAGTCGCAGTTACTGCACATCTTTGGCAAAAACCTCGTCATAGTGGACGGGAATGTGCACCGGATCGACGAACAGCTTGTCGTCGCCGCCGATGCGTTCGGAGCGGATGGTGAAGCGCTCTTCGTTGAAGATCGGTGCCCATGGCGCGTCTTCCATTACCTTCAGATAGATATCGCGCCACATGGCCTCGCGCTCGCCGGCTTTGGCCGGGTCGACCATGGCGTCGGCTTCCTTTGCCATCGCATCGAGGTCCTCATTGCAATACCAGGCCCAGTTCCAGCCGCCCGGCACCGCGCCGTCGCAACCGAGGATCGGACCATAGAAGTTGGACGGATCGGGGAAGTCGGCAATCCACGCCATGCCGCCCGACCAGATCATCGGCGCCTGATCTTCCTCGCCGCCAGCCGCGATCACATTGGCCTGCGCCAGCGACTTGATCGAGGCGTTGATGCCGATGGCCTTCAGATCCTGCTGGATCGCTTGCGCGATGCGCGGTTGCGGGTCGGTGTTCATGACGTAGAGTTCGGTCTCGAACCCGTCGGCAAGCCCGGCTTCTGCCAGAAGCGCCTTGGCGGCTTCGGGATCATAGGCATAGCCCTCATAATCCTTGGCGTAGCCCGGCATGGAGGGCGGTAGAGGCTGGTTGGCGGCAACAGCGCGGCCATTGATGATGCGCAGGATGCGGTCCTTGTTGATGGCCATGTTCACGGCCTTGCGCACTTCCGGCTTGTCGAAGGGCTCCATCTTCACATTCATGGTCACGTAGCCGGTGTGTAGCTGGCCACCCTGAATGATCAGGTCCTTGAACTTGGGATCATTCTGCACCTCGATGAACTTCGCCGGCGGAATACCATCGCCCGGCACGTCCACTTCGCCATTCTGAAGGCGCAGAAGCGCCACGACCGGCTCCTGACCCACCTCGAAGATGATCTGGTCGAGCTTCGGCACGCCGGGGTTCCAGTAGTCCTCGAAGCGCTCAAAGACGAGGCGCTGGCCGAGCGTCCATTCGGAAAGCTTGAAGGCGCCGGAGCCGACCGGATGCTTGCCGAAATCCGCACCATGTTTCTCCACCTCTTCCTTCGGCACCACATGAGCAAAGTTCAGCGCCAGCACATGCAGGAAGGTTGCGTCGGGCCGTGAGAGCTCGAACTTGATGGTGTGGTCGTCCACCACAGTGATGCCGGAAAGCCCGTCCGCATCGCCGCTGGAGGCTTCCTCAAAACCCTTGATTGAACCGAAGAAACCGGCGCCGGGGCTCTGGGTCTTCGGGTTCACCGCGCGCTCGATGGAGTATTTCACATCCTCGGCGGTCAGGTCGCGGCCATTGTGGAATTTCACGCCGTCGCGCAGCTTGAAGGTGAAGACCGTTCCGTCCCCGGAAATCTCGTAGGATTCGGCAATCTCCGGGCGCAGCTCGGTCGTGCCCGGCACATAGTCCATCAGCCCGTCGAACAGCGATTTGATCATCGACCAGTTCTGCCAGTCATAGCCGATCGCCGGATCGAGCGTCGATACGTCGTCCTTGTAGGTCACGGTCATGGAGCCGCCCTGCTTGATGTCTTCTGCAAGGGCAGGGGCAAGCATGGCGGTGGTGGAAAGGGCAGCGGCGGCAACGCCGGCCAGAAGCAGTTTTCTCATCTCAAGTGTTCCTTTCTCTGGTGCTGCACTTATCGTTGGTCTTGCATCAGCGCAGCTTGATGCGCGGGTCGATCAGCGGGGTGATCAGATCGGCAAGCAGATTGCCGAGCACGATGGCGCAGGCCGAAACCAGCGTGACCCCCATGATGATGGGAATGTCGACACGCTGGATCGCCTGCCAGGCGAGCTGGCCGATGCCCGGCCAGCCGAACACGCTTTCCACCACCACGATGCCCGACATGAAGAGCCCGATATCGATGCCGATCATGGCGATGATGGGCAGGATGGCGTTGGGAAGCGCATGGCCGAAAAGCACTTTTGCGCGGGTGATGCCGGTGGCACGTGCGGTGCGGATATAGTCCTGACGCAGCACGTCGATCAGCGATGAACGCATCATGCGCGAATACCAGCCGGCCCCAAGGAAGCCGAGCGTAATGGAGGGCAGGACGAGATGCGCAAACGTGCCGTAGCCGCCGATGGGGAACCAGCCGAGTTTTACCGCAAAGACGTAGAGCAGCAGAATGCCGATCACGAATTGCGGGGCCGAAACACCCACGAAAGAGGCGATCATCAGCGTGTCATCGGTGCGCGACCCGCGCTTGAGCGCCGCCACCACGCCCATGGTCAGGCCCAGCACGAGTTCGCAGAAGATGGCGCCCACCATCAGGAGGAGGCTGGCGGGCAGGCGGGAAGCGATGAGTTCGGAAACCTCTGTCTTTTGCAGATAGGAGCGGCCGAGATCGCCGTTCAAAAGCCCGCCGAGATAGCGCAGATATTGCTCATAGAAGGGGAGGTTCAGCCCAAGCTGCTCGCGGATGTTCTCCACCGTTGCAGCGGTCGCGCTGCGCCCGGCAATCTGGCGTGCGGGGTCCGCCGGTACGAGATAGAGCAGCACGAAGGTCACGAAGCTGATACCAAGCAGGATCAGCGCGGTCTGGATCAGGCGGCGGGCGACATAGGCAAGCATCAGTGGCGCCCCTGCTGTGTCGGGTCGAGAATGTCGCGTAGCGCATCGCCTACAAGATTGAAGGCCAGCGCCAGCGCGAGAATGGCCACGCCCGGAATGAAGACGAGCCAGGGCGCGGAGGTGAAGTAGGTCTGGTTCTCGAAGATGATGTTGCCCCAGGAGGGGATGGGCGGCTGAACGCCGATGCCAAGGAAGGAAAGCGTTGCTTCAAGGAGAACTGTGGTGGCGATGCCGAGCGTCGCCCACACGATGATGGTGGAGAGCAGATGCGGCAGGATGTGGCGGAACAGGATGCGCCCTGCGCTCGCACCCATGGCGCGCTCGGCCACCACGAAGTCGCGTTCGGCGATGGAGCGTGTCTCGGTATAGGTCACGCGGGCGATCTGCACCCAGTTCACCATGGCGATCACCATCGCCACGATCCAGAGGCTGGGGCTGAAGATCGCCGCCAGGACGATGGCGAGCAAAAGCGCCGGAAAGGCCATCATCAGATCGGTGAAGCGCATCAGAACGGTATCGACCCAGCCGCGAAAATAGCCGGCGGAGATACCGACTGCCGAGCCGATCACCACGGCGATGCCATTGGCCACCACGCCGATGATCAGCGATGTCTGCGCGCCATAGATCAGGCGGCTGAAGAGATCCCGCCCCACCAGGTCAGTGCCGAACCAGAACTGTGCGTTGGGCGGCAGCGGTGCGCCCTCAATGGTCGGACCCTCGAAGAACTGCTCATAAGGATCGTAAGGCGCGAGCCATGGTGCAAAGAGTGCCGCCAGCACGACCACGGCGATGATGACAAGGCCCGTCAGCGCCAACGGTCGGCGCAGAAGGCGCATCATCACCGAAGGCGTCGCCACTGGTGACTGTGTCTCAGCGACCGTTTGTGACATTCGTCCGTCCGTCTGTATCCAGATTTGCGATGATGCCGGCAGCTGCTTTCTCGATGGAGCGCCGCTCGGCCATGGCTGTTTTGCGAAGGTGGTTATAGGCCGTGCCGGCATCGCAATTGTGCTTCAGCATCAAGATGGCGGTCGCCTCTGCCACAACCTGTCTCTTGGCAAGTTGATCCTTCAGGCGGGCGATCTCTTCCGTCTGCGCCGTGCGCCGCAGAAAACCCTGGCTTGCCACGACAAGCGCACTATAGAGCCCGGCACTTCCGATAGGCTTCAAAAGCTGCGCATCCGCGCCCTGCCCAATCGTCCAGGCGATGCGGCCGGGAGCTTCCGAACCGATCAGCGCGATCATGGGCATGGGCGCCAAGCCGGGCGTCCATGGAAACTGCTCGTCATGGCCCATATCGGCATCGATCAGCAGCACGTTGAAATCGCGCATGGCGTCGCGGTTTTCCAGCGTCGGCCATGCCTGTTCGGCGGCAATGCCGATGCGTGCACATTGCGCGGTGAGCGCGTCCACATTCTGGTGCGGCCGGTGCAGGATCAGCGCCCGCCAGCCGACGAAATTGGGCGTATGGGCAAGTGCCGGGCTCATCGCACGACCCTCAGCTGACGCGCATCGGCAGCGGTGCCCCCATAGAGCCGGTCGAGCGGTGTCGCCGTCAGAAACGGGTCCGGCGCGATGGCTTTGGGGCAATGATGCACGATCTCGAAATTACCATCGGCACGGGTGCGGCCGATATGGGCGTGGAGGCTGACGTGATTGGTCGCAGGATCGACGCGCAACGAACCAAGCGGCGTTGTCGTCTCATGCGCACGGACCGCTTCCAGCACCCGCTGTGCCTCATCGCTTCCGGTGCGGCGGATTGCATCGGCGATCATCACCACGGCGGCATAGGCCTGAACGAAAAATGCGTCCGCCACCTGTTCAGGATTTTCAGCCTTCATCCGGGCGGCGAAGCGGTCGTTCTCTTCGCTCGCCAGCGCCCGGAAATAACTCGATACGGTGTATTGTCCCTCTGCGATGGTGCCGAGCCGTGTGGTCTCGTTCTCGCAGAGATTGCAGCTCACGACAGGGCAGTTTTCCGGCAGGAAAGCCGGGTCTTCCTTTCCGAGCGCCTGATAAGCGGCGAGGAAGGCGTATGAGGAATTTCCGATCAGATTGTTGAGGATGAAATCAGGTCGCTTCTCCCGGATTTCCTCGATCAGATGGCCGATATCATCATCGCCGATGGGCACGTAACGTTCGCCCAGGACGCTGCCGCCGGAACGGGTCAGCACGTCGCGTGCGATGCGGTTGGTTTCCCACCCCCAGATATAGTTCGCGCCCGTCAGGAAACCGCGCGCGCCGAAGCGCGGCACGATATAATCGAGCAACGGCACGAGCTGCTGGTTGGCGCAGGCAGCGATGTAGACGAGGTTTTCCGAAACCTCGAAACCCTCATAAACGCACGGATACCACAAGAGGGCGTCGAGTTTTTCGACGACGGGAATCACCTCCTTGCGGCTCCATGAGGTGGTGCAGCCGACAATATGCTGCGCGCCTGTCTGGCGGATCAGATCGCGGCAAAGCTCCGCGTAGCGGTCGGCATTGCCTTTCGGGTCCGCGTGATGGGCTTTGAGCCTGAACGGGTAGGCGTCATCCGCATTGATGTCGGCCACCGCTGCCAGGGCACCGAAGTAGCCCTGCTCGGCCGGCCGGCTGTAGCCGCCGCTACGCGAAAACAGAACGCCGATCGGATAAGTGTTCACACCCGTTCCCCAAAACGCAAAGGGCCCCGACGGGAACAACAATATTCCCGGCGAGGCCCAGATGCCAAAATCTTATTATGCCTCAAGCCTAGCTGGCGAAATGAAACTGTCAAGCCATGTGTGTGTGATCAATTTATCGGTTGCGGCGAGCAGGCCCTGAGCCGGATCCCACAACGGCAAAACCAATTTCACGTTTCTTCAATGATAATTTATTGACAAAATGTCTGGAAATGTTTTCTTTTGCCGACAGGGCCGCTCAAGAAAGCGCGGAAACCAAGCGTCTACCTTCGCTCTTGGTCTAAAGACTAGGGCCAGACGCCACCGGGTTCAATGGGGCAAATCGGCCTGTCCTTCAGATGGGAGTTTCTATGCCGCAGCTCGGTCAGGACACGTTACTGGACATTCGTTCGCTGGCCGTCGCCTTCGGCTCGAACCGGGTCGTGGACGATCTGAGCTTCCGGGTCGCGCCCGGCCGCACGCTGGCCATTGTGGGCGAATCCGGTTCCGGCAAATCGGTCACCTCGCTCTCCATCATGCGGCTGATCGACCACATGAACGGCACCATCGCCAGTGGCGAGATCCTGTTTAATGGCGGCAATGGCCCGATCGATCTGGCAAAGGCGTCGGTCGACACAATGCGCAAGGTTCGTGGCAAGGACATCGCCATGATCTTTCAGGAGCCGATGACCTCGCTCAATCCGGTCTTCACCATCGGCGACCAGATCGCCGAAGTGCTGATGCTGCACGAAGGCGTCTCGAAGAAAGAGGCGCTGCGTCAGGCCGGCGATTTGCTCGAAATGGTGCGCCTGCCGGATGCCCGCGCACTGCTTTCACGCTATCCGCACCAGCTTTCCGGCGGCATGCGCCAGCGCGTGATGATCGCCATGGCGCTTGCCTGCAAGCCCAAACTCCTCATCGCCGACGAGCCCACCACCGCGCTCGACGTCACCATTCAGGCGCAGATCCTCTCGATCATCCGCGACCTGCAGGAAAAGCTCGGCATGGCCGTCATCTTCATCACGCATGACATGGGCGTGGTGGCCGAAGTGGCTGATGATGTGGTGGTCATGTGGCGCGGCCAGAAGGTCGAGGAAGGCCCGGTCGAACAGGTTTTCGCCAGCCCAAAGCATGCTTACACCCAGACCCTTCTGTCCGCCGTTCCCACGCTCGGCTCCATGGCCGGCGAGAAATATCCCAAGCGCCTGCCGGTTGCTGTCATGGACGGCGAAACGCCGCGCCTCGTGGGCGAGGAGCATCTGCAGGACACCGCCCGCTACGATCAGCCCCCGATCCTGAGCCTCAAAAACCTCGAAACCCGTTTCGACATCAAGAAGGGCTTCTTCGGCGGTGTCACCCACCGCGTTCACGCGGTGGAAAAGGTCAGCCTCGACATCTGGCCGGGCGAAACCCTTTCGCTGGTCGGCGAATCCGGCTCCGGCAAGTCCACCATCGGCCGCACGATCCAGCAGTTGCAGGCGGCCACCGGCGGCGAGATCTTCTTCGAGGGCAAGGCGATTTCCGCCATGTCGTCGGCGGAGCGGCACAGCCTGCGCCAGAAGGTGCAGTATGTTTTCCAGGACCCGTTTGCCTCGCTTGATCCGCGCCGCACCGTCGGCTTCTCCATCGCCGAGCCCATCGTCACACATGGCCTGATTGAAGGAGCCGCCGCGCGGCAGAAGCGTGTTGACGAGCTGCTTGAGCGCGTCGGCCTCAAGGCCGAGCATGCCCGCCGCTATCCGCATGAGTTTTCCGGTGGTCAACGCCAGCGCATCTGCATCGCCCGTGCGCTCGCCTCGCGGCCCAAGCTCATCATCGCCGATGAGGCGCTGTCCGCGCTCGACGTGTCGGTGCAGGCGCAGATCATCAATCTCTTGATGGAGCTGCAGGCTGACGAAGGCCTGTCCTATCTCTTCATCAGCCACGACATGGCCGTGGTCGAAAAGGTCAGCCACCGCGTCGCCGTGCTCTATCTGGGGCAGATCGTGGAGGCGGGTTCGCGCGAGGCCGTGTTCGAGCGCGCCACGCATCCCTACACGAAGAAACTGCTCTCGGCCGTTCCCATCGCCGACCCGACAAAGCGGCCCGACCGGCCCATGCTCGAAGGTGAAATCCCAAGCCCGGTTCGCCGGGTGGGCGACGAGCCGGAAATCAAACCTCTGGTGGAGATTGCGCCCGACCATCTGGTGGCGCGCGACGCCACGGGCTGAACACTGGAACACAAACGCAAAAGAAACGGAGGACTTTCCATGACATTCGGTAAAACACGCGGCGCATTACTCGCCGCCGTGCTGGCGGCTCTGCCGTTCGGCGTCATGCCGGCGCAGGCCGCAGGCACGCTCACCATCTCTTCCCCGCAGGATCCTGGCAGCTGGGACCCGATCGATACCTTCCTGGTGAACTGGTCGTCCGTCGCCACCAACATCTATGATGGCCTGGTCTACCGCGGTCCCGATACGAAGATCGTCCCCGGTCTCGCCACCGAGTGGGAAGTGCTCGATGAGGGCAAGCGCATCCGTTTCAAGCTGCGTGAAGGCGTCAAGTTCCACAATGGCGAGGATTTCAACGCCGAGGCCGTAAAATTCACCTTCGACCGCCTGCTTGGCGAAGAAGGCAAGAAGGGCCCGCAGCGCTCCAATTATGCCGTGATCGAAAAGGTCGAGATCGTTGACGATTTCACGGTGGATCTGGTTCTGACCCAGCCCGATCCGGTGCTGATCACCAAGCTCGCCGGTTATGGCGCGATGATCGTGCCGCCGAAATATGTCACCGAGAACGAGGAAGACTTCGTCAACGCAAACCCCGTTGGCACCGGCCCGTTCAAGATGACCTCCTACGAGCCGAAGGTCGGCGTGAAGCTTGAAGCCTTCGCTGATCACTGGGGCGGCGCACCGAAGCTCGACGCCGTCGAGTACCGCTTTATCTCGGAGCCGGCCACCGCCGTTGCCGAGCTGCAGGCCGGCCGTGTCGACATCGTCATTCCGCCGACCATCCCGATCTCCATGGTTCCCACCATCGAGGCTGACGACAAGCTCGAAATCGTTTCCGTCACCAGCCCGACGGTCTATGCCCTGCGCTTCAACACCGGCAACGGCATCACCGCGGATGAGCGCGTGCGCAAGGCGATGATCATGGCCGTGGATCGCAAGGCCATCATCGACGCCGTTCTCGGCGGTCAGGCCAAGCAGATCGCATCCTTCCAGTCGGAACTGTCCTTCGGCTATGACCCGGAAATGGAGCCGCTGCCCTTCGATCAGGCAAAGGCCAAGGAGCTTTTGAAGGAAGCGGGCGTTGCTGCCGGCGCACCGGTCCAGATCGACATTCGCGGTAATGACGCCACCTTCGGTGAAGTCACCCAGGCGGTCGCCAGCTACCTGCAGATGGTCGGCCTCAACGCCACCATCAAACCGTATGAGACCAATGTCCTGCTCAACGACATCATCCCGCAGGGCAAGACCGGCGAGATGTTCCAGCAGAGCTGGGGCGGTTGGACGCTCGACTACGACAACACCGCTTACCTGATGTACCACACGGGCGAGCGCTGGAACCCGTATGACAGCGACAAGGAGCTCGATGCGCTTCTGGAATCGCAGCGCCCGATGATTGACGTCGACGCGCGCGAGAAAGTGCTGCAGGAAATCGCAGCCTACGCAGCCGACCGCGCTCTTGAAATGCCGCTCTACAACCTCAATGCGCTCTATGGCGTCAACAAGCGGGTGAAGAACTTCATCGCGCCGCCGGACAGCCGCATGCGCCTCAACGAGGTTGAAGTCGAATAGTCCTCCCAGGACATGAAAGTTGGGGGCGGCCCGTGCCGCCCCCGAGCCCGTGAACTTTGCGCGAGCGCGCAGAACCTATCCCGGAGGCTCTGGTGGCCAGTTTTCTTCTCAAACGCATCCTGCAGGCGGTGTTCGTCGTTTTCGTCGTCACCCTCACGGTGTCGTTCGCCATCCGGCTGACCGGTGATCCTGCACTCATGCTCTCCCAGGGTGCGGGCAGCGTCACGGAAGAAGATCTGGCGAATATCCGTCAGGCGCTCGGCCTCAACGAGCCATTCATCGCCCAGTACTGGGATTTCATCAAAGGGCTTTTTGTCGGCGATTTCGGCCGCAGCTTCCTTGGTGGAACCTCGGTCTCCCTGCTCATTTCCAAGGCTTTGCCGGCCACGCTGGCACTGGCCTTCTCCTCCATGCTGGTCTCCATCGCGATTTCCATTCCGCTTGGCATCCACGCGGCGGTCAACAAGGGCAAGACCACAGATCAGGTGATCCGCATCCTGTCTCTGGTCGGGCTTTCCTTCCCGAATTTCTGGCTCGCCATCATGCTCGTTCTGGTGTTCTCGATCATGCTGCAATGGCTGCCGCCATCAGGCATGAGCGGGTTTGCCAGCTTCATCATGCCGGCGGTCACCATGGGTGTCATTCTCACCGCCACCAATGTGCGCCTGGTGCGCACGGCCATGCTCGAGACGCTGCGCTCGCAGTACATCCAGGTCGCCCGCGCCAAGGGCCTGAGCGAGACCAAGGTGCTCTACAAGCACGCGCTCAGAAACTGCGCCATTCCGCTGATCACCTATTTCGGCCTCCAGTTCGGCGGTCTTCTGGGTGGCATCGTGGTGATCGAGCGGGTGTTCAACTGGCCGGGCCTCGGCACGCTTGCCTTCGATGCGGTGGCGGGACGTGACTATCCGGTCCTGCAGGCGGTCATCACCGTGCTTTCGTTGCTCATCATCGGCGTCAACCTTTTGGTCGACATCGCCTATGGGCTGGTCGATCCGCGCATCCGAAACCGATAGGAAAGGACGCAATCATGGCACAGGCTGTTTCGCGTTTGCGTCACTTCAAGAACATCGAGTTCATTCTCGGCATTCTACTTGCCGGAACGATGACGCTTCTGGTCCTGCTTTCACCGCTGCTCTTTCCCGATGGCGGCGAGCAGATCAATCTGACGGCACGTCTCACAAAACCGTTCACCGACTGGGCGCACATTCTGGGCACCGATCCGCTGGGTCGAGATGTGCTGGCGCGTGTGATAACCGGCGGCAAGATCTCGCTTCTGGTGGGCTTCACCTCCGTTGCCGGCGCCGTGGTGGTCGGTGTCGTGATGGGGTTGATCTCGGGCTATTATCGCGGCTTCTGGGACATGCTCGTCATGCGCTTTGCCGACGTGCAGCTGGCGCTTCCCTTCATCCTGCTTGCCATCACCTTCATCGCCATTGTGGGTGGCGGCATCACCAACACGATCATCCTGCTCATCGTGTCGCAATGGGTTCAGTATGCCCGCCTTGTGCGCGGCTCCGTCCTGTCGCTCAACGACCGTGAGTTCATCCACGCGGCCAAGGCCATCGGCGTGCCGGATTTCAAGATCCTGTTCCAGCACCTTCTGCCGAACCTCGCAGGCCCGGTCATCGTTCTGATGACGCTCAACGTCGCCACCAATATCCTTCTCGAAAGCTCGCTCACCTTCCTCGGCCTCGGCGTCGATCCGACCATTCCGAGCTGGGGCGGCATGCTGGCCGATGGCCGCACCTATCTGCAGAACGCATGGTGGGTCAGCGTCTTTCCGGGACTTGCAATTCTCTTCACCGTGCTCGGCCTGAACCTGCTTGGCGACTGGCTGCGCGATCTTCTCGATCCAACAGGACGCACAGAAACATGACCTCGATCTTCGAAAAGACCTTCGACCGCACGCTCGACCGTCTGGTTGCCGAATACGCCATTGAGGCATGGCGCGGTGGCGAGCTGGAAGCGTGGCTTTTCGAGGATGAGGCGGCGCGCCGCGCGGCCGAAAAGCGCTTTGCGGCAGCGGGCGTCACGGCGCGGCTGCACAGCGCTTACAAGCCGCTGGTTCACTTCTTTCTGGAAGACGCGCCCGCCGCGCCGCGCATCGCCGTCACCTATCCAGTGAGCGCTGCTGCACCCGAGCAGCGTTTCCTTCTGGAAGCCTATCCTCTGGCAGGCATGGTGGGCGAGGCCGAAATCAGCTTCACCCCCGCTCCGGTCGATGGCCCGCTCGAATATGGTGTCGAGATCACGGCGGCGGATGGCGCCGTTTCACGCCATGCGGTCTTCGCGCCCAACCGGCTTGCCGAAGATCACATTGGTGAAAAGCTTCTCTCGCCCTGTGGCTGGCTGCGCGTGCGTCACCCGGATGGCCGCATTGTTGACGAAGCGCTCGCAACCGATTTCGAGCGCCTGTTCCACGAAACGATGGCCGCCATCGATGCCCATCCATGGGGTGAAGACGAGCCTTTTTTCGAAGCGCTGCACATTGCTGTGTCCATGCCCGGCGCAGACACGCGCCTCCCGGTCGGCGAGGAAGCGATCAGTCTGCATGAAGCGCTGCACGAGGATTTCTATTTCTCGCTGCTTGAACTCTTCCAGAAGAAGTCGGGCCGCAAGCTCGGTTCGCGCGGGCTCCAGCCCGGTCAGATCATTCCGGTGATAGCGGCAGGCGAAGGCGCGATCACCGTCAAGGTCGAGACTTGGCTGCTCACCACCGAACCCGCCTTTTGGCCGGCGCAGCCGCTGCACGAGGCGGAGGGGCCGTTCTCCGTCTCGATGGTCAACGAGACGCTTGAAGAGATCGGCGGCGAGGCGTTCGAGGTTTCATCGCGTTCCGGCCGCCCGGTACCGGCGCGCTATGTGCGCGGAACCGATCATCCGATCATGCTGAGCGGCGGGCAGCATCCCAACGAGATCTCCGGCGTTGCCGGCGCCCTGCGCGGTGCTTCGCTGCTCTCTGAGCGCGAGGGCGCGCATTTCACGGTTTCGCCGCTGGAAAACCCGGACGGTTATGCGCTGCATTATGCGCTGTGCCAGAGCCAGCCGCACCATATGCACCACGCCGCCCGTTACACCGCGCTCGGCGACGATCTGGAATATCGTGAGGCTGAACCGCTTTATGAAAAAGCCATTCGCCGCGAAGCCTATTCACGCACCAAGGCCGTGCTCCACGTCAATCTGCACGGCTACCCCTCGCATGAATGGACACGGCCGCTGACGGGCTACATTCCGCGCGGATTCGAGATGTGGACCGTGCCGAAGGGCTTTTTCCTGGTCGCCCGTCACAAGCCCGGCTGGGCCGAGCGCACGCGCCGTCTCATCGAAAAGGTGACGGCTGAACTTGCAAAGGTTCCGGGCCTCGTCGCCTTCAACGCGGCGCAGATCCGGCTGTACGAGATCCACGCCGGTGCACTTCAGTTCGAGGTGTTGAACGGGTTCCCGATCACCATCACGGAGGTCGACCGCCACGACGCGCCGATGACGCTCATCACCGAATATCCGGACGAGACGATCTATGGCGACGCGTTTCGGCTCGCCCATGAAGCGCAGACCCAAACGGTGCTCGCCGCCTATGATGCGCTTCAGGAAATGATGGCGGAGAGCCTGACGGTTTAGAGCATCGGACCGAAAAGTGGAATCCGGTTTTCGGATTATTCCGATGCTCCAACTATAGACTACCTAGATCGTCCTTTGTGCGTCCGGATGGACGCATGGCGATCTAGGCCTGATCGCCCTTGTTTTTCGCCGCCTCGCTGTGCCAGGCGTGGTCGATGGAGCCTTCCTCGGCCTTGTGAAAATACTGCGAGCAGACAAGCCAGCCCTTGAGCGGGCGCAGAAGCGCCATACAGCTCAGGATCGTCAGCGGCACGGTCGTGAAAACATGGACCCAAAGCGGCAGTTCGAATGCCATCTGGAACCAGACGCCGAAGGCAAGCGCGGGAACGGCGGCAATGGTCATCGCAAAGAACGCCGGGCCGTCTGCCGGATCGGCGAAAGAATAGTCGAGCCCGCAGACTTCGCAGCTCTCCGCAAGCTGGAGATAGCCTTTGAAGATGTGGCCCCGCTGGCATTGCGGGCAGCGGCCAAGGGCCCCGGTCAGCATCGGGTTGTCGGTGGGCGTGTATTGGGCGTTCTTCATCGCGGCCTCTCCATTTCGGGGCGCAGTCTCATCGAATGAAGACCGCATGGCCATGTGACAATTCAGCTTGCGACAAAATTCCCGAAAAGTCCCGGAATTCCGGAATTCGCAGTAAAACGCTGCCGTTTTCGGTAAAACGCCTTGCTTTTACGCCAAAAGCTGTTGGCCGTGAAAATCGTCCTTCGCGGCCTCCGCTTCCGTCTTGATGAAGTCGGTCAGCATTCGGATTCGGGGCGTGTGGGCGACGTCCTGATGGGCGATGCACCAGTAGTAGCGTTCAAGGTGAATCTCCTTCGGAATGACGGGAACAAGATCGGGATAGTGTCGCGCCATGAAGTTCGGCATCACGCACAGCCCCAGCCCTTTTCGCGTCGCGGCGAGTTGGGCGTGAATGCTGGAGCTCTGATAGAAGGCGCGGGCACCCGGCAGGATCTCCCGATGGTAGTCGAGCCCGGGCGTGAAGATCATGTCTTCGATGTAGCCGATGATGCGGTGGGACGCCAAATCGGATTTGCGGCGCACCGGAGGATGCTTCTCCAGATAATCGCGGGTGCCATAGAGAAACAGGCGATACATGGTGATCTTCTCATAGTGGTGGGACCCCGCCCGGTTTGTCGATAGCGTCACTGACATGTCCGCCTCGCGGCGTGACAGTGAGACGATCTGCTGAATGATGAGAAGTTCGATCGACAGGCTGGGCAGGGACCGCGCGAGATCGGGCAGGCGGTCGGCGAGGAAGAAATTGCCGAACCCTTCCAGCGTGCTGATGCGCACGACACCGCTGACGGAGGTTGCATCGCCGGCAAGCTCGCTTTGAACCTGCGAGGCCTCGCGTTCGATCACCTCGGCCCGCTCCACCATTTTCTCGCCGGCCGCCGTCAGGAGATATCCGCGCGGATTGCGCTCGAAAAGACGCGTCCCCAGCGCCTGTTCCAGCCGGTCGATGCGGCGGGAAACCGTGGCGTGATTGGTCCGGAGCTTACGCGCCGCCGCCGAGAGCTGGCCTGTCCGCGCGACAGCCAGGAAGTATTGAAGGTCGTCCCAGGAAAATGGTCGCATCAATCTGTACGTTTTTGCACCGTGTTTGTGCAAAAATAGAGAGTTGTGTGCGGAAAGGTCAATGCTATGACTATAGGCATGGTCGTGCATGAGGGAAGGGAGGCCCGGTTCGCACCGGCTTCACCATCCAGATTGATCATGCCGATTTTCCTGCAGGGTGGCGTGCGGAGGAGCACGAACGCGCCTTGCGGATCTGGATAGCCGCTGCCACGCGTCTCGTGCTGGCCAGGGTTCACCGTTTTGGGAGGAAAGATCGATTATGAAAGTTCTTGCGCTTGCATCCATGGCCCTCATGACGGCCACCGCCATGCCCGCAATGGCACAGGTTTCCGATGAGAAGGTGAAGATCGGCATCCTGAACGACCAGTCGGGCGTCTATGCCGATTTCGGCGGAAAATGGTCCTATGAAGCCGCGTTGATGGCGGTGGAGGATTTCGGCGGCACGGTTCTGGAGAAGCCCATCGAGGTCATCACCGCCGACCATCAGAACAAGCCCGATATCGCCTCCAACATCGCCCGCCAGTGGTATGACACGGAAGCGGTGGATGCGATCATGGAGCTGACCACCTCGTCGGTGGCGCTGGCCGTGCAGGGCATCTCAAAAGAGAAGAAGAAGATCAACATGGTCACCGGCGCGGCGACCACCGAACTGACCGGCGCGCAGTGCTCGCCCTATGGTTTCCACTGGGCGTATGATACGCATGCGCTGGCGGTTGGCACCGGCGGCGCATTGGTGGAGCAGGGTGGCGACACCTGGTTCTTCCTGACCGCGGACTATGCCTTCGGCTATTCGCTCGAAGAGCAGACCGGCAATTTCGCAAAATCCAAGGGCGGTGAAATCCTGGGCGCCGTGCGGCATCCGCTTGCCACCACCGACTTCTCCTCCTTCCTGCTTCAGGCGCAGGCCTCGGGCGCGAAGGTGATTGGCCTGGCCAATGCCGGTCTCGACACCGCAAACGCGATCAAGCAGGCCGCCGAATTCGGCATCGTGGCTGGCGGGCAGCGCCTGGCAGCCCTTCTGTTCACGCTGGCCGAGGTTCATGGTCTTGGCCTTGAAGCCGCGCAGGGGCTGACGCTGACGGAAGGCTTCTACTGGGATCGCGATGATGAATCGCGCGAGTTCGCCCGCCGTTATTACGAACGCACCGAGCGTATGCCCAACATGATCCAGGCTGGTACCTATTCTGCCGTGATGCAGTACCTCAAAGCCATCAAGGAAGCCGGTACGGACGAAACGGAAGCTGTCGCTGCAAAACTGCACGAAATGAAGGTCAACGACCTCTTCGCGCGTGACGCGACGGTTGGCGCCAATGGACGCCTCCTGAACGACATGTATCTGATGGAAGTGAAGGCACCCGCCGACAGCAAGGAACCGTGGGACTATTACAACGTCCTTGCCACCATTCCGGGCGAGGAAGCCTACATCAAACCGTCTGAAAGCGGCTGCTCTCTGGTTAGCCAGTGACGGGGGCTGTCATGACAGAAGCGCCGGTTTCCGGCGCCGCCAATGATGCAGAGCCGCGGGTGGTGCTTACCGCCCGCGGTCTGCGGCGCGATTTTGCCGGGTTCGTTGCCGTCAAGAATGTCGATCTCGACGTGCACCATGCGAAAATTCATGCGCTGATCGGCCCGAACGGGGCCGGCAAGACGACGGTTTTCAATCTTCTGACCAAGTTTCTGGCACCCAGTGCGGGACGCATCGAGCTCATGGGGCGCGACATCACCAACACGCCGCCGGCCAAGGTGGCGCGGATGGGGCTGGTGCGGTCGTTCCAGATCTCGGCGATTTTCCCGCATCTGAGCGTGCTCGACAATGTGCGGGTCGCGCTGCAGCGTCCCGGCGGGCTTGGCTATCAGTTCTGGCGCTCGCTGGGCAGCCTCGACCTACTGACGCCCCGCGCGGAACAATTGCTGGAGACGGTCGGGCTCCAGAACGAACGCCACAGGATGGCCGGCGATCTCTCCTATGGCCGCAAGCGCGTTCTGGAAATTGCCACCACGCTGGCGCTCGATCCCAAGGTTCTTCTGCTCGACGAGCCAATGGCGGGCATGGGCCATGAGGATGTGGAGACGGTTGCCGATATCATTCGCGATGTAGCGAAGGATAGGGCGGTTCTCATGGTCGAGCACAATCTCAAGGTCGTTGCCGATCTCTGCGACTGGATCACGGTGCTCCAGCGTGGCGAGATCATTGCCGCCGGCGACTACGCGACCGTGAGCCAGGACGAACAGGTGAAGGTGGCCTATATGGGGACGGCCCATGACGCATGAGCACGGCAAAAAGCCGCTTCTTTCCGTCCGCGATCTGCATGCCTGGTATGGCGAGAGCCACGCACTTCATGGTGTGAACCTCGACGTGGCGGAGGGCGAAACGGTCACGCTGCTCGGCCGCAATGGCGTCGGCAAGACGACGACGCTGCGCGCGATCATGGGCATTATCCGCAAGCGCAAGGGCGTGATCGACTTTGCCGGTCAGGATTTGATGAACACGCCGCTGCACCGCACGGCGCATGCGGGGCTCGGCTTCGTGCCCGAGGAGCGCGGCATCTTCGCCACGCTCTCGGTGGATGAAAACCTGCTTCTGCCGCCTGTCGTCTCTGACGGGGGCATGAGCATTGATGAAATCTTCGAGCTGTTCCCCAATCTGAAGGAGCGGCGCAACAGCCAGGGCACGAAGCTTTCCGGCGGCGAACAACAGATGCTGGCCATTGCCCGCATGCTGCGCACCGGTGTGAAGCTGCTCTTGCTTGACGAGCCGACCGAGGGGCTCGCCCCGGTGATCGTGGAGCGCATCGGCGAGGTGCTAGCAACGCTAAAGGCGCGCGGCATGACGATCCTGCTGGTTGAGCAAAATTTCCGATTTGCAAGCCGCGTCGCCGACCGCTTCTACCTGATGGAGCACGGCCAGATAACGGCGAGCTTCCCGGCATCCGAGCTGGAACAGCGCATGGAGGAATTGCACGAGGTGATTGGAGTTTGATGACATGACCATGATCTTCGGAATCCCGATCCAGGCCTTTCTCGGCCAATTGTTGGTCGGTCTCATCAATGGCTCGTTCTACGCGATGCTGAGCCTCGGCCTCGCCATCATCTTCGGCCTGTTGCGGGTGATCAATTTTGCTCATGGCGCACAGTACATGCTGGGAGCCTTTGTCGGCTATCTGCTTCTGGCGCATCTGGGCATCGGCTATTGGCCGGCGCTGATCCTCGTGCCTCTGCTGGTGGGGCTGAGCGGCATGGCGATCGAGAAGGTTGCCCTGTCGCGGCTCTACAATGTGGATCCACTCTATGGCCTGCTTTTCACCTTCGGGCTGGCGCTGGTTCTGGAAGGGGCGTTCCGTTATTTCTATGGCGTTTCGGGGCAATCCTACACACCGCCGCCGCAGCTTTCCGGTGGCACCAATCTGGGCTTCATGTTCCTGCCGAACTATCGCGGCTGGGTGGTGGTTGCCTCACTCATCATCTGCATCGGCACATGGCTCCTGATCGAGAAGACCAAGCTGGGCGCCTATCTGCGTGCGGCGACGGAAAACCCGACCCTTGTTCAGGCCTTCGGCGTCAACGTTCCGCTGCTTCTGACTTTGACCTATGGCATCGGCTCCGCACTTGCCGGTCTTGCCGGCATCATGGCCGCGCCGGTCTATCAGGTGAGCCCGCTGATGGGGTCGAACCTGATCATCGTGGTGTTTGCGGTTGTCGTTGTGGGCGGCATGGGCTCCATCCTGGGCGCCATCGTGACCGGCTACATGCTCGGCCTCGCAGAAGGGCTGACCAAGGTGTTTTATCCGGAAGCCTCAAACATCGTGATCTTCGTGATCATGGCGATCGTGCTTCTGGTGCGGCCGGCCGGCCTGTTCGGGAAGGATGCGTGACATGGCTGACATGACAACCACAGGCATCGATCGGCAGACCCGCGCCCGCACCGAATGGTTTCTTGTGGGGCTGGGCATTGCCGCGCTGATTGCAGCGCCCTTCTTCCTCTATCCCGTCTTTTTGATGAAGATGCTGTGCTTTGCGCTCTTTGCGGCGGCATTCAACCTTCTGCTTGGTTATACGGGCCTGCTTTCCTTTGGCCATGCGGCCTTCTTTGGCGGGGCAGCCTATTTCACGGCCCATGCGGTGAAGGAATGGGGCTGGACGCCGGAATTCGGCGTGCTTCTCGGCGTGTTCGGCGCGGCGGTGCTGGGGCTGATTATCGGCTTTTTCGCCATCCGCCGGCAGGGCATCTACTTTGCCATGATCACGCTGGCCCTGGCGCAGATGTTCTATTTCTTCTGCGTGCAGGCTCCCTTCACCAAGGGCGAGGACGGCATTCAGGGCGTGCCGCGCGGGCATCTCTTCGGCTTCATCGATTTGAGCGTGCCGCTCAACATGTATTTTTTCGTGCTGGGCGGTTTCCTGATCGGCGTCTTTGCCGTCTGGCGCATCGTGCATTCGCCTTTCGGCATGATCCTGAAATCGATCCGCGAGAATGAAAACCGCGCGACCTCGCTCGGCTACAGCGTGGCACGCTACAAGCTTGCCGCCTTTGTGATGTCGGCCACGCTGGCGGGGCTGGCAGGCGCGATGAAGGCGCTGGTGTTCCAGTTCGCAACGCTGACAGATGTCACCTGGCAGATGTCGGGCGAGGTGATCCTGATGACGCTTCTGGGCGGCATCGGCACCATGCTCGGGCCGATTGTCGGTGCCGGTCTGGTGGTGACGCTTCAAAACTATCTTGCCACGTCGGAATTTCCGGTGACGGTGATCACCGGCGCGATCTTTATGATCTGCGTGCTCCTGTTCCGTCGCGGCATTGTCGGTGAAATCCTCGCGCGGTTTTCGCGCGGGGAGGACGATGCGCGCTGA
Organism: Nitratireductor sp. ATLC21; assembly: GCF_057196525.1. NCBI lineage: Bacteria > Pseudomonadati > Pseudomonadota > Alphaproteobacteria > Hyphomicrobiales > Phyllobacteriaceae > Nitratireductor > Nitratireductor sp. ATLC21. The sequence continues at coordinate 526,460 of NZ_JBXUOU010000002.1, forward strand.
CCGCCATGACAGAGACATTCGACTATATTGTCGTCGGCGCGGGGACGGCGGGTTGCCTTCTGGCCAACCGCCTTTCCGCCGACCCGAAGGTCTCGGTGCTGCTTCTGGAGGCGGGTGGCAAGGATAACTACGCCTGGGTGCATATTCCGGTCGGTTATCTCTACTGCATCTCCAACCCACGCACCGACTGGTGCTTTACCACCGAAAGCGAGGCCGGGCTGGGGGGGCGCTCGCTGGCCTATCCGCGCGGCAAGGTGCTGGGCGGCTGCTCCTCCATCAACGGCATGATCTACATGCGCGGGCAGGCGCGCGATTACGACCGCTGGCGGCAGATGGGCTGCACGGGCTGGGCCTGGGATGACGTCTTGCCCTTCTTCAAGAAGCCGGAGGACTATTACCGGGGCGCGGACGACATGCATGGCGCCGGCGGCGAGTGGCGCGTGGAAGAGGCGCGCGTGCGCTGGGACATTCTGGATGCGTTTCAGGATGCGGCCGAAGCGCTCGGCATCCCGAAGGTCGACGATTTCAATCGGGGTGACAATGAGGGCTCTTCCTATTTCCGGGTGAACCAGCGCGGCGGCATACGCTGGAATGCCTCGAAAGCCTTCCTGAAGCCCGTGCGGCACAGGCAGAACCTGCGGGTTGAGACCGGCGCGCATGTGCGCCGGCTTATCGTGGAAGAGGGGCGCGTCACGGGTGTCGCCTATGAGCAGAACGGGGTGGCGCGCGAGGCACATTGCCGTGCCGAGGTTGTTCTGTCGGCGGGCGCAATCGGCTCGCCGCACATTCTCGAACTGTCGGGCATCGGGCGCGGGGAGGTGTTGCAGGCAGCCGGCATTCCCGTGGTCTTCGAGCAGAGTTCGGTGGGCGAAAACCTGCAGGATCATCTGCAATTGCGCTGCGCCTACAAGGTTTCGGGCATTCGTACGCTCAACGAACAGGCAAGCCGGCTGACCGGAAAGGCGGCGATTGCACTGGAATATCTTCTGAAACGGTCGGGCCCCATGTCGATGGCGCCAAGCCAGCTTGGCCTTTTCACACGCTCCGATGAAACGCGCGAAACGGCCAATCTGCAATATCATGTGCAGCCTCTCTCGCTCGACAAGTTCGGCGACCCGGTCCATCCGTTCCCGGCGTTTACGGCGAGTGTGTGCAACCTGCGGCCAGACAGCCGTGGCTCGGTGCATCTCACCTCGAAGGATTTTCGGGCGCAGCCGGCGATCCGGCCCAATTATCTTTCCACCGAGAGCGACCGGCAGGTCGCTGTCGATGCGATCCGTTTGACGCGCCGTATCGTCGCTCAGCCGGCCCTGCAGCGCTATCGGCCCGAAGAATTCAAGCCGGGTCCGGACTACCGGAGCGAGGAAGAACTCGTTGAGGCGGCAGGGCAGATCGGCACCACGATCTTCCATCCCGTCGGCACCTGCCGGATGGGGGCGGATGAGGAGGCGGTGGTTGATCCACGGCTTCGAATGCGCGGTCTGAAAGGCTTGCGGATTGCCGATGCGTCGGTGATGCCTGCCATTGTTTCGGGCAATACGAACTCACCGACGCTGATGATCGCGGAAAAGGCGGCGTCGATGATCCTCGAGGATGCGCGATAGGAGAGGACTGTGGTATGGCCTGGGTAATTGCCTGTTGACTCGATGAAGGCTGACGATTATTGAAAATCGTCAGGATTAAGATGATGAAACAGACCGCCCGCACACGCACCGATCCGGAAGAGACCCGTGGCCGCATTCTGGAAGTGGCCGAAAATTTCTTCCGCAGTATCGGTTATCAGAAGACGTCCGTTGCCGATATCGCAGCGGAAGTGGGCATGAGTCCGGCCAATGTCTACCGGTTCTTTCCCTCCAAAGGGGCGATCAACGAGTGTATTTGCGGACGGATTGTCGAGGAAGTGGCGGAAATCGCCTTTTCCATCGCGCGGACCAATGCACCGGCACCCGAGAAGCTGTCGCGGCTTCTGATGGCGATCCACGAGCATCACAAGGTCACGCTGATCAAGGAAAAGCGGACGCATGAGATGGTCGCGGTGGCGATGCAGGAAAACTGGGCGATCATCAAGGCGCATATCGAGCGTGTCACCACGATTATCGAGGGAATCATCCGCGAGGGTGTCGAGGCCGGAGAGTTTGAAGTTGAGGACCCGGCAGAGGCGGCGCGCTGCGTGAAAACAGCGTTTGTGCCATTCTTCCATCCTCTGTTGATCGAACATTGCATACAGCACGGTGAAGACACCGAGCAGGGGCTGCGCGAGCAGTTGCGTTTTATCCTGAAAGCACTGGGCAAGCGGACATAGGTCGACGCGGGGACGTGGACGCCATTTCGTGCGCCTAAATAGTGAATAATATTGAGAATCATCAGTTAATAGTATTTACAAGGTGGGCTGCCATGCCGCTGACAATGATGAAACGGGTTGTTCTTCTGGGCGCCATGGCGCTCGCGCTGGCGGCCTGCCAGGAAGAGGAGGTGGCTGAGCGTCCCGACCCGGTCGTGCGGGTGGCGACGGTGCGGCTTTCTCCGCTCGCCGAAACACGCACTTACACGGGCACGATCGTGCCGCGCACCGAAGTGGCCGAGGCCTTTCGCGTCGGCGGCAAGGTGGCTGAACGGCGCGTGGATGTGGGGGACCCGGTCAAGGCCGGAGAGGTTCTGGCGCAGCTCGATCCTGCCGATCTCAACCTCCAGCTTGAGCAGCAGCGGGCGGCACTTACAGCAGCGCGCGCAAGCCTCACAAAGGCTGAAACCGATCTGGAACGGGCGCGCAAACTCTTCAAACGCGGGCATGTGACTCAGGCAGCGCTCGATGCTCAGGCGCTGGCCGTCGACGAAACGCGCTCGCGCTTCGAGCAGGCCGAGCGCGCGGTTGCCCTTGCCGAAAACCAGATGGGCTATGCCGAACTGACGGCATCCTTCGACGGCGTGGTGAGTGCCGTGGGGGTGGAGGCGGGCCAGGTGGTTTCGCCCGGTCAGATGGTGGTGAGCGTGGCGCGGCTGGATGAAAAGGAGGTCGAGGTTTCGATCCCCGAGAGCCGGCTCGCCGATCTGGAAGGCTCCACCGCCGAAGTGTCGCTGTGGGCCGGCGGCGGGATCTATGCCGCGAAGGTGCGCGAGATTGCGCCGGAGGCCAACGGCACCAGCCGGACCTATCCTGTACGCTTTTCCGTGCCGGAGGCGGACGAAAGTGTCCGGCTCGGCATGACCGCCACCGTTTCACTCACCAAAGGAGATCCGTCACCGGTCGCTCGCATACCGATGACGGCGGTTCTCGACGATGGCCGGGGCCCGGTCGTGTTCGTAGTCGATCCCCCCTCGAACGAACTCAAACGCCGGCCGGTCGTCGTCGAGGCCTATCAGTCGCGCAATGCGATCATTGCAGAGGGGCTCGAGGAGGGCGAGAAGATCGTCACGCTCGGTGTCCAGAAATTGCAGGAGGGCGAGCGCGTGAGGCTCGCCGAAATCCAGTCCGCCAGCGCCGACTGACCGGGGGCCATCATGCAGCGATTCAACCTTTCGCAGTGGGCCGTCACCCACCAGACGCTTGTTCTCTTCCTGATCATCGTTCTCTCGCTTGGCGGGGCCTATTCCTATGCGCGGCTTGGCCGTGCGGAGGATCCGAGCTTTACGATCAAGGTCATGGTGGTGAATGCCATCTGGCCGGGCGCCACGGCTGAGGAGGTGCAGCGACAGGTCGCCGATCCGATCGAGAAGACGCTGCAGGAAGTGCCCTATTTCGACAAGGTGCGCACCTATTCCAAACCCGGCTCCACCTTCATGCAGGTGCAGCTGGAGGACACGACGCCGCCGGGCGAGGTGGCCGACATCTGGTATCAGATCCGCAAGCGTGTCGGCGACATTCGCGCCTCGCTGCCGCAGGGTGTGATCGGTCCTTTCTTCAATGACGAATTCGGCGATGTGGACAGCGCGCTCTACATGCTGACCGGCGACGGCGCGACGATGCGCGATCTGAAGGACGCGGCCGAAGACATCCGCCAGCGGCTTCTGCGCGTGCCGGATGTGGAGAAGGTGCGCTTTTACGGCGCTCAGGACGAGCGCATCTATGTCGAGTTTTCCCATTCCAAGCTTGCCACTCTGGGCATCGACCCTCAGGTGATCTTCAATTCCATCGCGGCTCAGAACGCGGTGACACCTTCGGGCGAGATCGAGACGGCATCCGACCGGGTGTTTTTGCGCGTGGAGGGAGCGCTGAAGGGCGTGGAAGCCGTGGCTTCGGTGCCTGTTGCCGTAAACGGCACCGTGTTCCGCCTTGGCGATATCGCGGATGTGCGGCGCGGCTATGAAGATCCGCCCAACTTCACTGCACGCCATAAGGGACAGCAGGCGCTCGCCATAGGCGTGGTCATGGCCGAAGGCGCGAACATTCTCACGCTGGGCGAAAATCTCGATCAGGCCATGAGCGTGATCAAGGCCGATCTTCCGGTCGGTCTGGAACTCGACATGATCTCCAACCAGCCGGAAGTCGTGCAGGACTCTGTCGGCGAGTTCATCAAGGTGTTTCTGGAAGCGCTGGCCGTGGTGCTGGCGGTGAGCTTCCTGTCGCTCGGCTGGCGCACGGGCATCGTGGTGGCGCTGGCGGTGCCGCTGGTGCTGGCCATCGTGATGATCGTGCTCGACATTCTGGGCATGAGCCTGGAGCGCATCACGCTCGGCGCGCTCATCATCGCGCTGGGTCTTATGGTGGATGATGCGATCATCGCCGTCGAAATGATGGTGGTGAAGATGGAGCAGGGCTATGACCGGCTGAAAGCGGCGACCTTCGCCTGGACCTCCACGGCCTTTCCCATGCTGACGGGAACGCTGGTGACGGCGGCGGGCTTTCTGCCGGTCGGTTTCGCGCAGTCGACGGCGGGCGAATATGCCGGCGGTATTTTCTGGGTTGTCGGCATCGCACTGGTGGCGTCGTGGTTCGTGGCGGTGATCTTCACGCCCTATATCGGCGTCAAGCTCCTGCCCGATTTTCACAAGCACGGCGCTGCCGTGGCTGAGGGCGGACAACACCACGATATCTACGACACGCGCCTCTACAACGCGCTGCGCCGGATCGTGGAATGGTGTGTCTCCTGGCGCTGGGTGGTGATTGCGGCAGTGATCGGGCTCTTTGCGGTCTCCATCTATGCCTTCGGCTTCGTGCAGCAGCAGTTTTTCCCGACCTCGCCCCGCCCCGAACTGATGGTGGAAATCCGCCTGCCGGAAGGCGCGCCGATCAAGGCCACCGAGGCTTCGGCCCGGGCAATGGAAGAGGTGGTCGCGGCTGACGAAGAGGTGCTGACCTACTCCACCTATACAGGTGCTGGTGCCCCGCGCTGGTTCCTCGCTTCCAACCCGGAACTGCCGAAGCCGAATTACGCGATCATCGTGATGTACACCGAAGATGCAGCGGCCCGCGACCGGGTCAAGGAACGGCTTCAGACCTATATCGACGAGGGCGGCCTGCCTGAAGCGCGCGTGCGTGTCACGGAACTCGTGTTCGGCCCGCCCGTGGGCTTCCCTGTTCAGTTCCGCGTGATCGGTCCGGATCCGTTGGAGGTGCGCCGCATCGCCTATGAGGTGCGTGATGTGATGGCGCAAAACCCCAATGCGCTTGATCCCAATCTGGACTGGAACGAACAGGCAAAATCCATCCGGCTCGAAGTCGATCAGGACCGCGCACGCGCGCTCGGCCTGACACCGCAGGATATCGGCCGCACGCTGCAGACCCTGCTCTCAGGCCTGACGGTGACTTCCGTCCGCGACGGCATCGAGCAGGTGGATGTGGTGGCGCGCGCGGTGGAGAGCGAAAGGCTCGACATCGAGCATCTGGGCGACCTGACGATCGCCACGCGCGGCGGGGCTCCGGTTCCGCTGTCGCAGGTGGCCAGGGTGGTCTACGGCCATGAAGAACCGATCCTGTGGCGGCAGAACCGCGACATGCTGATTACGGTCCGCGCCGATGTCCCCGCGGGCGTACAGCCGCCGGATGTTTCCTCGCAGATATGGCCGACGCTTCAGCCGCTGATGGAAAACCTGCCGGTGGGCTATCGCATCGAAATGGGCGGCTCCATTGAGGAGAGCGCCAAGGCAAATGCAGCTCTGTTCGAGGTGTTCCCTGTCATGGTTCTGGCCATGCTGACGATCCTGATGATCCAGCTCCAGAGCTTCTCGCGGCTCGCCCTGGTTTTTGCCACCGCCCCGCTCGGTCTCATAGGTGCTGCGTTCGGGCTTCTGATCTTCAACCAGCCCTTCGGCTTCGTGGCCCTGCTCGGGCTGATCGCACTCGCCGGCATGATCATGCGCAACACGGTGATCCTGGTGGATCAGATCAAGGCTGACCTTGAAGACGGGTTGCCCGAATGGACGGCGATTATCGAGGCAACGGTTCGCCGCACACGGCCCGTGGTGCTGACCGCACTTGCCGCCATTCTGGCCATGGTGCCACTCTCAAGCAATGTGTTCTGGGGACCGATGGCGTTTGCCATTATGGGCGGGCTCACCGCAGCGACGGTGCTGACCATCCTGTTCGTGCCTGCGCTCTATGCCGCGTTCTACCGGGTCCGGCGACCGGGTGAGGAACAGCAGAGCAGCGTTGGCGTTTCCCTTCAGGACAATGAACAACTCGCGCTGCCTCAGGCAGCCGAGTGACGAAAGGCGGCGGAATTCATTGCTCGCGTTCCGCCGCCTTTCAGGTTTTCCGCCAATCAAGCGCCTGATCCCTCAGGCTTGCCAGGCAATCTCCGGCTTTTCGCGCCAGGCAAAGCGCGAGAGGTGATCGTCAATCACGCTCTGGGCACGGGCCAGCTCCTCGTCCGTTTTGGCGCTGCACTCGATGGTCAGCGCTGCTTCGTCTGCACGCATGACGCAGTCACCAAACGGGAAATCCACCTTGCCGCGCGATGGGTCGAAGTCGACGCTTACCTTGTGAGCAAAGTGCTTGCAAAGCTGCTGCAGATATTTCGACGCGTTTTCCGTCGTGACGACGGCCTTGGATTGCAGCATGAGAAATGTCTCCGGAAAAGGATTGTCGAAACTGTTTGGTCGATTGTCCATACAGATAAGTTGATTACAATAATCATATTTGCTAACCGACATGCTGACAAGGGTGTTGTCGGCCGGTCGAGCCCTGAACGGCAGACGCCTCCTTGCAATTTCCTGGACATTTGGAGCGTGTCGATGATTGCAAATTTACCGTCACTGGCCGGACGTTTCCTGGCTTCCGCCATTGCGCTTGCGGCTTTCCTGCCGGGCTATGCCAATGCTGGGGAGATCGCTGTCCAACATGCTCAAGGCGAGACCATTTTACCTGACACGCCCAAGAAAGTGCTGACATTCGATCTCGCCGCGCTGGACACGCTCGATGCCCTGGGCGTCGAGGTGGCGGGCGTACCGAGCGCACTGATCCCCGATTATCTGTCCAAATATGAAGCCGACGGATACGCAAAGATCGGCTCTCTCTTCGAGCCGGACTTTGAAACAGTGAATGCGGCGAGCCCGGATCTGATTATCGTGGCAGGCCGGTCCGCTCCGCAATACGAGGCGTTGTCAAAGATCGCGCCGACAATCGATCTGACAATTGAGCCGAACAATTTTCTGAAAGGTGCTCAGGAGAATGCGCGTAAACTGGGCATGATTTTCGACAAGGAAGATGCGGCGGAGGCGTTGATCGACAAGCTCGAAACGTCGGTTGCCACTTTGCAGGAGACCGCGAAGGGGGCCGGAAAAGGCCTGATCATTCTCACCAATGGCGGCAAGGTTTCGGCTTATGGCCCGGGCTCGCGTTTCGGCTGGCTGCACGACGATCTCGGTATTGCGCCCGCCGTCGCGGATGTGGAGGCGGCCACGCACGGCGAAGCTGTTTCGTTTGAATTCATCCTCAAGACAAATCCGGACTGGCTTTTCGTGGTTGACCGCGATTCGGCGGTTGGAAATGACGGCCAGTCGGCGAAGCAGACGCTCGACAACGAACTCGTTGCCGCAACCACCGCCGCAAAGGAAGGCAATATCTACTATGCCGACGCGGCTCGCTGGTATCTCGTTGGCGGTGGCATGACGGCCCTTCAGGCAGAAGTTGACGCGATCACCAAGGCGCTGAGCGCAGCCGACTGACCGCACCATGCAAGCCGTCGCCAGCATGTTCGTTCGAGTTCGCCCTGCCGCCGGTCTGATGCTGGCGGTGGGATGCGTGTTTGCTCTGGCTGCCATCAGCCTGTTCATCGGTGTAGCGGACATGCCGCTGGGCGACCTCGTTCGCGGTGATGGCGGCGCGCAGGCCATCCAGCTTCTTCTCGTGAGCCGCATACCGCGCACGGTGGCGCTGCTGCTTTCGGGCATGTCCATGGGCGTTGCCGCACTCATCATGCAGATGCTGTTTCGCAACCGCTTTGTGGAGCCCACGACCACCGGCACGGTTGAAGCTGCAAGTCTTGGTCTGCTGGTGGTGGCATTGCTCGCGCCGGGCCTGCCAATCTTCTACAAGATGGTTGTGGCTTCGAGCTTTGCGCTGGGAACCACCTTCCTGTTTCTGCGGCTCGTCTCGAAAATTCCGACCGGTTCCAGCCTGGTCGTGCCGCTTCTGGGGTTGATGTTCGGCGGTGTCATCAATGCAGTTACGACCTTCTTTGCCTACCGCTACGACTTGCTTCAATCACTCGCGACATGGACCAATGGCGATTTCTCCGGTGTGCTGCGCGGGCGTTATGAACTGCTTTTCATCGCCGGGGGGCTCGCAGTCTTGTCCTATCTGGCGGCAGACCGGTTCACCGTGGCAGGGCTGGGCGAGAGCTTTACCCGCAATCTCGGTCTCAATTACGGGCGCATAGTTGCGTTGGGCCTGGCGATCGTTTCGATGGTTTCGGCCGCCGCGGTGGTAACGGCGGGCACGGTGCCGTTTCTGGGGCTCATCGTTGCCAATCTCGTTAGTCTGGCAGTGGGCGATAATCTGCGCCGCGCCCTGCCATGGGTTGCTGTTTCAGCGGCAGGGTTCCTTCTCGCATGCGACATTATCGGCCGTCTGGTGCGCTTTCCCTATGAAATCCCGGTTGGCACCGTTGCGGGTGTCCTCGGCTCCGGTGTTTTCCTGTTCCTCCTTCTTCGTCGGCGAGCGCGTTTTGGCTAAAGCTCCTTCATGGCAGAGGCCTCGCCTGGCGCTTGCTGGTCTCGGATTGGCTGCAATCGCGGCGATGATGGCCTTCATGACCATCGGGGCCAAAGGCAACTGGGACTTCGTGCTGCCGTTTCGCGGTGGAAAGCTTCTGGGTCTCGTGCTGGTTGCCTATGCGGTCGCGACGGCGACGGTGTTGTTTCAGACCATCACGCAGAACCGGATCCTGACCCCGGCGGTGATGGGTTTCGATTCGCTCTATGTAGCGCTCCAGACCGCACTCGTTTTTTTTCTCGGGACACGGGATCTGGCGACGATCGATATGCGCCTCCGTTTCGTTCTGGAGATGGTGCTGATGGTGGCGCTGTCGATGGCGCTGTTTTACTGGCTGTTTCTCTCACGACGGCGCAGCCTGCATCTTGTGGTGCTGGCGGGCCTGGTGTTCGGCGTGTTCTTCCGCAGCCTCTCGCACATGATGCAGCGCATTCTCGACCCCAATGAGTTCATCGCCCTGCAGGACATGTTGTTCGCCAGCTTCAACACCATTGATACGCAGTTGCTGGCGGTCTCTTCGGTGGTTGTGCTGGTGACGGCCTGGGTGAGCCGCCGGCTGCTGGCGAAGCTCGATGTTTTGATGCTGGGACGTGATACGGCGGTCAATCTGGGCATCGATTACCAGCGTGTGGTGATGATGCTGTTCGCCGTGATCGCCGTTCTAGTTTCCGTTTCGACTGCGCTGGTCGGGCCGGTTACGTTCTTCGGGCTTCTGGTGGCAAGCCTTGCCTATCAGGCGGTGGCCACGGATCGGCATAAATACACGCTGCCGGCGGCGACCCTGATCGCCATCATCGCGCTGGTGGGGGGGCAAACGGTGATGGAGCGCGTGTTCGGTTTCGACACTGCGTTGAGCGTCATCATCGAGTTTACCGGCGGCCTCGCCTTCATGCTGCTACTCTACCGGAATTTGAACCGATGATCGAAATCCACAATCTCACCAAACGCTATGATGAGGCGGCGGTGGTCGACAATGTCAGCCTGACGCTGCCGGAAAGTGGCATCACCGCGATCGTCGGCCCGAACGGAGCCGGGAAATCGACGCTCCTCTCCATGATGGCCCGGCTGATTGCGCCGACATCGGGCCGGGTCCTGGTCGATGGCCTCGACGTACAGGCAACGCCGGGCGCCGTCCTCGCCAAGCGGCTGGCGATCCTGAAACAGAACAATCAGGTCGGTATGCGACTGACCGTAAACGAGTTGGTCGCGTTCGGGCGGTTTCCGCATTCGGGTGGCCGTCCCACCGTCGAGGACAAGCGGCATGTCGACGAGGCGATCGCCTATCTGGGGCTTGATGACTTACGGACCCGGTTCCTGGACGAGCTTTCGGGCGGTCAGCGCCAGCGCGCCTTCGTGGCCATGGTTCTGGCGCAGGATTCGAAATACGTGCTGCTCGACGAGCCACTCAACAGCCTCGATATGAAACATGCAGCGGCGATGATGAAGCTGTTGCGGCGCACTGCTGACGAGCTCGCCAAATCCATCACCGTGGTGATCCACGACATCAACTTTGCTTCCATCTATGCCGACCATGTGGTGGCGATGCGGGATGGGCGGGTGATGCTTGAGGGAGGGGCGGTGGATCTCATGCAGGAGACGATGCTCAAGGACATCTACGACACGGTCGTGAAGGTGCGCGAGGTGGATGGGCACCGGCTGGGTCTGCACTATCTCTGAGAACGGGCGCTATTTCCCATTGCTGCCACGGACAGATTTTCTCCAGGACATCGGTGCTGTCAGATGGATGACGCGCGCTTCGCCGTCTCCGTCCTCCTCGGCCAGCCAGTCCACGGCGGACGAGGCAATTTCCTCTATCGGTTGCCGGAAGGTGGTGAGCTGATAGCTGTCCCAACTGGCCTGTGGAATATCGTCAAAGCCGATCACGGAGAGATCGTCCGGGATCTTGAGAGAAAAACGATGACGGGCGGCGTCCATCACGCCGCAGGCGATCAGGTCCGTTGTGCAGAAAATGGCGTCTGGCCTCTCCGGCAGCACGAGCAGGCGTTCGCCCAGTGCCAGACCGCTCTCATATCCGGTGGGGCCGAAACGCTCGCAGGTCACGGGCAGTCCGCGTCGGTGTGCTTCAGCAAAAAAACCTTCCTCGCGTGCGACGAGACTGGGGGTGCCGGCATTGGATGTCGCGAGGGCCAGCGTTCGGCAACCGGCTCTGAGAAACGAGGTGAGCGCGAGCCGGGCTGCATCGGCGTCGTTGAGGCGTATCTGGATGGAGCGTGAATGCGCATCGTCACGGTTGATCAGCACGAGGCGAAGCCCGTTGCGATGGCAAAGGTCGCTGATGGATTTGTCGGGCATGCCGGACAGAACGATCGCTGCCTCCGCGCGGTAGCGGATCGCCTGTTGCAGGGCCATGTCCACGCTTCTGTCCGAACGATCCGTGTTGATGAGGATGGCGACCCGGCCAACGGCCTGCAGGCGTTCGGTCACGGCGCGAAGCAACTCGGATCGGTAGGGTGTGGCCAGATCCGCCCCTACCACGGCGACGATCCCTGTTTTTTGGCTTATGAGGCCTCTGGCAAGGTGATTGACCTGATACCCGAGCGCCTCGGCGGCAGCGATGACCTTGCTGCGCGTCTCCTCTGAAACGCTCGCACCAGGCGTGAAGGTGCGTGAAACGGCTGCGCGGGAAACACCGGCCCGGGCCGCAACATCCTTGGCGCTGACGGAAGCCTTTCGAGCCGACACGTTTGCTCCTGACGGTGTGTTTGTTGCTCGGATCATAAACGGATTGCACAGCTGTTCAATCAGAACGTTAGTATCAAATTGCCGTGCATTATGAAATTTTTATATCACCGCCATTGACAGCTCCTTCAAGTCGGAAGAACATTGCACACGTGTGCAAAATAAATCCGATAAGCACCGAGGGAGGGTTTCATGAAGAAGAATTATCTGGCAGTGGCTGCGATGGCGGCCGGCTCGGTTCTGGCGACCCAGGCCGTGGCAAATGCGGACGAGCTGAACCTGATCTGCTCCGCCGATGTGGTCATCTGTGAGCTGCTCGTCGAAAAATTCGAGGCCGAGCACGATATTGACGTTTCCATGGTGCGCCTTTCGTCTGGTGAGGCCTATGCAAAGGTTCGCGCGGAAGCGCGCAATCCGAAGACGGATATCTGGTGGGGAGGCACCGGCGATCCGCATCTTCAGGCAGCGGCCGACGGGCTGACCATGTCATATAAGTCGCCCATGCTGGATGAGCTGCTGCCCTGGGCGGTGAAGCAGGCCGAAAGCGCCGACTTCAAGACGGTGGGCGTTTATTCCGGTGCGCTTGGCTGGGGCTACAACAAGGAATTTCTGGCCAGCAAGGGCATCGAGCCGCCCAAATGCTGGGCCGATCTCTTGAACCCGGCGCTCAAGGGCGAGATCCAGGTGGCGAACCCGAACTCTTCGGGCACGGCCTACACGGCCCTTGCGACGCTCGTCCAGCTTATGGGCGAAGACGAGGCATTCGAGTTCCTCAAGAAGATGAACGACAATGTCTCGCAATACACCAAGTCGGGCTCTGCGCCGGTAAAAGCTGCGGCCCGCGGTGAAACCGGGATCGGTATCGTCTTCATGCATGATGCGGTCGCCCAGGCGGTCGAGGGCTTTCCCATCGGTGTGGTCGCGCCCTGCGAGGGAACGGGTTACGAAATCGGCTCCATGTCGATCGTGAATCGCGCCCGCAACGAGGAAGCCGCCAAGACCTGGTATGACTGGGTTCTGAAGGCGGATGTGCAGTCGCTGCTGAAGGATGCCAAGTCGTTTCAGATTCCGTCCAATGCCTCGGCGGAGGTTCCCGAAGAATCGCCGAGCCTCGATGAGGTGAAGCTGATCGATTACGACTTCGTGACCTATGGCAGCTCGGAGAAGCGCAAGGCGCTGCTTGAGCGTTGGGATCGTGAGATTGGTGCCATTGCCAACTGATCCGGCGCTTCCAAGCCTCGGGTTTCATCGGGGGTGAAACCCGAGGCGCCCCTCACGGACAGGACTGCACATGATGACGCGCGAAAACCGTCGGCTCGACGTGACGTTCGGGCTTGGCCTTGCCGCCATTTGTCTTCTGCCCTGGTATCGGGTTGAGGGCGGGTTCTTCTCCCTGCAATGGGTGGGGGAGATGGCAGGCGAGCCGGATCTCTATCCCGGTCTGCTGCAACTCTTTCTGGGTCGGATCTGGCTCCTGATCGCTTTCATCCTGTTCGCGGCAGGCATTGCCACACGGGTTGCGATGCCCGCCGGAAAGCCACGCGGCCGGCGCCTTGCGCTGATCGGTGCAATTGGTGTCGGCTTCATGGTCCTGCAGGGGCTCGCGATCACGCTGTGGGGCTGGGCATGGAGCGTGAACGAAACGCTGTTCGGCCCCCTCGATCCGGGGCAACCAGCCTTTGGCGCGGGCGCGGTCATTGTCTCCCTGGGTTTCTTGGCTCTCATCGCCTTTGGGCTGGCAGAACGGGGCGCCATGAAGGGCGACGCCTTCACGGTCGGTTCCATCCTCCTGCTGATCGCACTTGTGGGCGTTTTCGTCTTCTATCCGATCATCTCCATGCTTGTCGGCTCTTTCCAGGATTTCGACGGCTCCTTCAATCCGGACGGTTTCATCCGCAACATTCAGGATCCGGCCATCTGGAGTCTGGACTGTGTGATCGGCGGGGCGCGGTGCGGCGTGGCCTGGCGGACGCTCTTTCTGGCGGTGATGACGGCAAGCGCCTCGACGCTGCTTGGCCTCGCCTTCGCGCTGGTGGCAACCCGAACGGGCTTTCCGGCAAAGAAGAGCCTCAGGCTTCTCACCATTCTGCCCATCATCACGCCGCCCTTCGTCATCGGCCTTGCGCTGACCATGATGCTTGGCCGCTCCGGGCTCGTGACCGGGTGGATCGAGGCGCTGACGGGGATAGAGCTCGGCCGCTGGCTTTATGGCCTGACCGGCATCTGGATCGCGCAGGTGCTTTCCTTCACGCCCATTTCCTTCCTCGTTCTCATCGCTGTGGTGGAAGGCGTGAGCCCATCCATGGAAGAGGCCTCGCAGACCCTGCGGGCAGGGCGCTGGCGCACCTTCCGCAAGGTCTCTCTGCCGCTGATGGCACCGGGGCTTGCCAACGCCTTTCTGATCGGCTTCATCGAAAGCATGGCGGATTTCGGCAATCCGCTGGTGCTGGGCGGAAGCCACGGGGTTCTGTCGACGGAGATATTCTTTGCGGTTGTCGGCGCGCAGACCGATCCGTCGCGCGCGGCAGTGCTCGCGATCATTCTTCTGACATTCACGCTTTCCGCCTTCCTCTTGCAGCGGGTCTGGCTTGCAGGGCGCAATTTCGCAACGGTGACGGGCAAGGGAGATTCAGGCAAACACGCCGCCTTGCCGGGACCGCTCGCCGCACTTCTTTATGCGGTCGTGGTGCCGTGGATCATCTTCACGCTTGCGGTCTATGGCATGATCATCTTTGGCGGCTTCGTCACCACCTGGGGCCTCGATCACACGCTGACGCTCGAACATTATGCGCGCGGCTTCTCGGTCGAATGGCGCGAGGGTGCGCTGGCATGGACCGGCGTGGCCTGGGACAGTTTCTGGACCACGATGGAAATCGCGCTGATCGCAGCGCCGTTGACGGCGGCGGTGGGGCTGTTGACCGCTTATCTCATTGTCCGGCAGAATTTCTTTGGCCGGAACGCCTTCGAGTTCGCGCTGATGATGAGCTTTGCCATCCCCGGAACGGTTATCGGGATCAGCTACATCATGGCCTTCAACCTGCCCCCCATCGAAATGACAGGCACGGCGCTGATCCTGATTGCCTGCTTCGTGTTCCGCAACATGCCGGTGGGCGTGCGCGGTGGTGTGGCGGCGATGAGCCAACTCGACAAGAGCCTCGACGAGGCTTCGATCACGCTGGGGGCAGGGAGCCCGCGCACGATCCGACGGGTGATACTGCCGCTTCTACGCCCTGCGATCATGGCGGCACTGGTCTATTCCTTCGTGCGGGCCATTACCTCGATCAGCGCCGTCATTTTCCTGGTCAGCGCGAAGTACAACATGGCAACGGCCTATATCGTGGGGCTGGTGGAGAACGGCGAATACGGCATCGCCATCGCATATTCCTCGGTTCTCATCCTTGTCATGATCACCGTGATAGGCGGGTTCCAGCTTCTGGTTGGCGAACGCCGGCTAAGGCGGGAAAACGCAGTCAGTCGCCCGGCTGCGAAGAAACGCGCCCAATCCAGTCTGGAGGCAAAGGCATGAGCAATTCGCAACGTGGTTCCGTCCGTTTTCGCAATGTGCGCAAAGATTTCGGTTCGTTCACGGCGATTCACGATCTCGATCTGGAGATTGAGCCAGGCACGCTGGTAACGCTCCTGGGCCCCTCGGGCTGCGGCAAGACCACCACATTGCGCATGCTGGCCGGGCTGGAGACGCCAAGTGCGGGCACGATCGAGATCGGCGGCCATGATGTCACGCGCCTGCCGGCCAATGAGCGCGATGTGGCCATGGTGTTTCAGTCCTATGCGCTGTTCCCGCATATGAGCGTGCTCGACAATGTGGCCTATGGGCTGGAGGCTGGAGGCCAGTCGAAGGCCGAGGCGCGGGAGAATGCGCATGCGGGCCTGGCGCTGGTCGGCCTCGAAGGATATGGCACGCGCCTGCCGGCGGAGCTTTCCGGCGGGCAGCAGCAGCGCGTCGCCGTTGCCCGCGCGCTGGTGCTGGAACCGCAGGTGCTGTTGCTCGATGAGCCCTTGTCCAATCTCGACGCAAGGTTGCGCCGCCGTGTCCGCACCGAAATCCGCGAGCTGCAGCAGCGGCTCGGCTTCACCGCCGTCTATGTGACGCATGATCAGCAAGAGGCGCTGGCCGTTTCCGACCGGATTGTGGTGATGGAAAGCGGACTGGTTGCGCAGGAAGGTCCGCCGCGCGAACTTTATGAGGAGCCTGCCTCCGAATTCATTGCCGACTTCATGGGCGAGGCCAATGTGCTCGCCTGCGAGGTGCTGGACATTGCAGAGGGCCGCGCGACGGTGCAGGTGGGCGGCCTGCGACACACGCTGCCGACACGCAAGGCGGCACGTCCCGGGCCGGCAAAACTGGCCGTGCGGGCAAACGCCATCCGCCTTGAAGCGGGTGGGGATGCCAGCCTGCCGGGCCGGATCCAGAGCTCGGCCTATCTCGGCGACCATGTCGAATATGAGGTGGAACTCGATACCGGAACGATCTTCGTCGTCGACAATGCGACGACCGACCCGCTGCCGCCGGCGACCGATGTTTCCATCGGCTTCCGCGATCGCGGCATAGCCTTGATAACCGCATGACAACGACCATTCAGGAGAACCGCGTGTCCCTTTCCGAAACCGACCTTGCCGAACGGCTGGGTTTTGCCGAAACCATGGCAAAGGCTGCGGGGGCAGCCGCCCTCGACTATTTCACACGGCGCGATGAGCTGGTCATCGAGACCAAGCGCAACCCGCAGGATCTGGTTTCCGAGGCCGACAAGAAGGTCGAAGAGCTGATCCGCGCCGAGATCGCAAAGCATTTTGGCTCGGACGGCGTGCTTGGCGAGGAATACGGGCTGACCGAAGGCACAAGCGGTCTGACCTGGGTGATCGATCCGATCGACGGCACCAGTGCCTTTCTGAACGGCATGCCGAACTGGTGTGTTTCCGTGGGTGCCGCGATTGATGGCGAGCCGGTGCTCGGTGTCATTGTCGCGCCCTGCTTCGACGAGTGTTACAGCGCCCGCCGTGGCGGTGGGGCAACGCTGAACGGAAAGCCGATCCGCGTTGCGGACCAGCTCAATCTTCGCAACGGCGTGGTGGGGCTTGGCTCCAATGATCGCGTCGAACCTGCCGCCGCCGCGCGCATTGTGGAAAACCTTTTTAGGATCGGCGGAACGTTCATCCGCAACGGTTCGGGTGCGTTGATGCTCGCCTATGTGGCCGCGGGCCGGTTGGTCGGCTATGCGGAGCCGAGCATGAATGCTTGGGATTGCATGGCAGGTTACTGCCTTGTCAGCGAGGCCGGCGGCACGGTTCTGCCATTCCCGCGTGATGGCTTCCACGCACCGGCGCGTGTGCTTGCAGCCACCGGCGGCAGCTATGCCGAACTGGAGCGGATTTCGGCCATCGCCCAGAGCTGACGCACTTACCAGCCGGCAAAGCGCTCCAGCAATTGCGGGTCCACCTTGCCGGCTTCCACATCGCTTAAGGCCTGATCGAGAATGGCGATCCCGCGAAGGGCTTCGCCCTCGCTCATTGTCAGGGGCGGGGTGAATTCCAGCACGTTGGAATTGAGGCCCACATAGTAGATGACGAGCCCGAGCTGAAAGGCGCGGTAGACGGTGAGCGCCGTCTGCTCGATGGCGGGCGTGCGGGCTTCGCGGTCGCTGACAAGCTCGACGCCGATGGCAAGCCCATGGCCGCGCACATGGCCAATGAGGGGGTGTCTTTCCTGAAGCGCGCGCAGCGCCAAAAGCATCGTGTCGCCGACCTTTGCGGCGTTGGCGTCCAGATTCTCGCGCTCGATGGTTTCAAGCACGGCGAGGCCCGCCGACGCGCAGACCGGATTGCCGTGCAGGGTCTGGAAGGAAAAGGTCGAGGCGTGGTTCATGATGCTTTCGGGGCCGACGACCGCCGAAATGGGCAGCCCGCCGCCAAGCCCCTTGCCGAACACGACGATGTCGGGCTCGATGCCGCTGTGTTCGAACGCGTGAAGGCGTCCGGTGCGGGCGAGACCCACCTTCACCTCGTCGCAGACAAGCAGAATGCCATGCTTGCGGCAGAGCCGCTCGATCTCTCTGAAATAGCCGGGCGGCGGCACAAGCATTCCGCCATCCGACTGGATCGGCTCGATGAAGAAGGCCGCCACGTCTTGCGGTGAGACGGAGGTGGCGAAGAGCTCTTCGACATGGGCGAGCGCTGCCTTCGATGCGGCTTCCGGGCTACCCGAAGCATAGGAATCCGGATAGGGGACAAGGCTGAGGCCGGAAGCCTTTTCGATACCATCCTGTGCGGGGTGCCCGGAAATAGCAACGGACCCGACCGTGCCGCCGTGATAGGCCCCCTTGAAGGAAATGATGCGCGGGCGGCCGGTGGCCGCAACAACGGCACGGGCGACGGTTTCGTTCGCGTCCGAGCCGGAATGGCCGAACCAGACACGGCCGGCGGCGCGCTTTGGCACCAGAGAAAGAAGTTTCTCGGCAAGCTGAACGCTGGGCTCATTGGCGGTGGAGAGGTAGCTGGCCCCGGCCTGATCGGTCAGCGCGCGGTTGACGGCCTCGGCAAGCGCGGGGTGCCCGTGGCCGAGGCTGGCCGCCCCCCAGGAGGCGGCGAAGTCGAGCAAATCGCGCCCATCATCGCCACGCAGCATCGATCCCTTGCCGCCCGTCACCGCCTGCGGAAAGAAGCGCAGATGAGCGAGCGTGGAAACGCTGCGGCTTTCGCGTTCGTAGAGACCGGTCATGCTGGTTCTCCCCCCTGGACGGTTGATCAGTAGACGGCTTCGTAGCGCGTGCAGCGTTCCGCCTCGCTGAGGTCGGCGGTCTGGGCGAGCTCGCCGCGCTTGTGCTTCAGGTAGACGTCGAGCGCCTCCGAACCGATCCATTCAGCCACGCGCGGGTTCTGTTCGAGGCGATCCAGCGCTTCACCGAGCGACTGGGGCAGACGTACCAAGCCGCGCTCGGCGAGTGTTGCGGTGGGTAGTTCGGAAAGGTCTTCTTCCGTCACCTGTGGTGCTGCGAGCCCCTCCTCGATGCCCTGCGCGCCGGCATGGGCGAGCGCTGCCAGAACCAGATAGGGGGAGGCCGTTGCATCGGCTGCCCGATACTCGAAATTATACTGTTTTGCTGCACTTTCAGCACTGGCGCTCGTCACCGGACAGATGCGCACGGCGGCCTCGCGGTCGTGATAGCCCAGATTGTTGAAGGCCGCGCTCCAGCGGTGCGGCGTGAGCCGTGTGTAGGAGATGGCGGACGGTGCCGTCAGCGCGACGATGCTGTCCATGTATTTGAGGATGCCGGCGATGAAGGCGCCGGTTTTTTCTGCCATACCCCAGGGGGCGTCGGGGTCGTAGGTGGCGGGTTTGCCGTTTTCGTCGACGAAGCTCATATGCACATGAACGCCATTGCCGACGCCGGCAGGATCGCGGATTGGCACGAAGGTGACGGGCTCGCCCATGCGCTCGCCGACAAGCTTTGTGACCGCACGCACCTTGACGGCAGTATCGGCGGCGGTGACGCCGAGATCGGGCCCGTTGGTGACCTCGAACTGATCGGAGCCGTATTCCTTCAGGAAGGTGTCCGGCTTCACACCGGCCACCTCAAGCGCGGCCATGACCGTCTCACCGAACGCGCGGTGCTTGCCGAAGCTCGCAAGGCCGAAGGCTTCGCCCGGCCCTTGCGCGGGATTGCGGGACTGGAATTCGTGCTCGAAGGCGGCGACGAGGTGCAGGCCCGAGACATCTTCCAGCCGCTTCAGCGCGGTTTTCAGAATGGAGCGGGTGCAGCAGCTCCACGGATCGCCGTCGAGATGGAGGATATCGCCGAGCACGAAACGCTCGACGGGGCCGCCATCTTCGAGATCGAGCGTGACGGCGGTGTCGGCATCCGGCACGAGGATCAGGTCGCCGAAGGAGCCGAACGGGCTTTCGGCAATCGTGTCGAAACAGGTGATCTGCACATTGGTAGGCGTCCAGCCGACACCCTGGCGGAAGCGCTTTTCCATTTCCTTCAACGGAAAGGCCTTGCCGCGCGTCACGCCGGAAAAGTCCGAAGTGGCGGCAAACATCAAGGGATTACTGATCATCGTCGCGTGCTCCATGATCGAAGCGGAGCGAGTCCCAGGCTTCGATGCGTTTTCGGGTTTTGTCCCAGTTGGTTTCGGCAATGCGGGTCAGCATCGCCTCCATCAGCACCATGGCGCCGGAATAGCTGTCCCAGACGGTGCCGCTTTCGATGGGGGTGGCGAAGACCTCATTGGCGTGGTTGGCGGCGGGCGACATCCACTTGTCGGTCAGGACAACGATCTGGACGCCGCTCTGCGCCCTGGCGCGGCGGGCAAGCTCGGCCAGATTGCGCTGATAGCGGCGGTAATCCACCATGAACAGCACGTCTTTCGAGCGCATGCGCAGCATGTATTCGGGCCAGATTTCCGGGTCCGCCGGGAGATGGAAGACGCCGCTGCGCACCTGGCGCAGATGGCGCGAGACATAGAGCGCGATGGCGTCGCTTATGCGGCCACCGATCAGATAGACGTTGCGTTTCTCATCGCCCAGAAGGTCGCAGACACGCTCGAACTGAGCGCTGGTAATGGCGGACGCCGAGGCCGAGATAAGGTTGACGGCTCGAGAGACGAAATCTTCCAGATAGTCTCCCTGAATGGCGCGGTCGCCCACATGAAGATCAAGCGGAGAGCGGTTCGACTGCCGTATTTCGTCGATCAGATGACGCTGGAAATCCTGATAGCCCTGAAACCCGAGCTTGGTGACGAAACGCGAGATGGACGGCGATGACGTGCCGGTTTTCTTCGCGAGATCCTGGATCGTGTCGAGACCCGCATAGGGATAGTCGAGCAACAGCGCGGTGCACAGCTTCCGCTCGGTCGCCGTGAGCTCGCTCGACAGGTTCTCCAGCCTTTGTCTGACTTGCATCGAAATCCCCTCCCTGCAAAACAGACGACTTTGAAAATCATAAGTCAATATGAAAATTTCTGGTTGACTATGAAAAAATAATATCAAAGCTAGAGGAGGGGAGCAAAAGGGGAATTCATGTTCACGTCATCGCGCCAGCATTTCATTGCAGCCGCTCTCGCCATTATCGTTCTGGCGGTGGCGGGGGTTGTCGTTGCCGGTCTTTTCGGTGCTGCTGCCGAGCGCGTGCTGACGGTTTTCTTCATTTCGCTGATCGCGGTGACAGGCATCGGCGTCTATAGCGGCAATAGCGGTATCCTGAGTTTCGGCCATGTGGCCTTCATGGGCATCGGCGCCTATGTGTCGGGCCTTCTGACACTGCCGGCGGGGCTGAAAATGGCGACGCTGCGCGGGCTGCCGGACTGGCTTGCGTCCACTGAGCTCTCGCTCATCCCGGCCATCATCGTCGCGGTTCTGGTGACGGCGGCGATTGCGCTTCTGATCGGCATTGCCATCGGCAGGCTGGAAGGGTCGGCCGCCTCCATTGCGACGCTCGGGCTTCTGGTGATCGTGCATGGCGTGATCATCGGCTGGCGCGACGTGACGCGCGGCGCGCAGTCCTTTTTCGGTGTGCCACGAGACACGACGCTGATCATCGCTGCGGTGGCCTGCGTGATCGCGCTGATCGCGGCGCGCTGGTATCGCGATTCGCTTTCCGGCCTGCGTTTGAGGGCGGGCCGCGAGAACGCCATTGCGGCCAAGGCCGTAGGCATCAACGTGCAGCGTGAGCGTCTTGTCTCATGGGTTCTCAGCGCTGCCATCATGGCGCTCTCGGGTGCGCTGATCGCCCATTTTCTGGGCGCGTTCAGCCCCAAGAAGTTCTATTTCCACGACACATTCCTGCTTCTGGCGATGCTCATCGTCGGCGGCATGACGACGGTGACGGGCGCCATCTCCGGCACGATCCTGATCACGGTGATCACCGAAATCCTGCGCCGCTTTGAAAGCGGTCTTTCCATTGGCGGTTTCGAGCTGCCGGCGGTGTTTGGCACGACGCAGATCGGTATTGGCCTGCTCATCCTGTTTGCCATGTTCCGCATGTCGGAGGGCGTGATGGGGTTGAAGGAATGGGAAGAGCGTGTCTTCCCGTTCAGGCCGAAGCGCGGCAGGGCCGAGGCGCTTGGCAAGCGCACGAGCGACGACCGTCTGAAGGTCGAGCATGTGTCGATGCAGTTTGGCGGTCTGCGCGCGGTGGACGATGTGACCATCTCCGTCAATCCGGGCGAGATCCTGGGCCTCATCGGGCCGAACGGTTCGGGAAAAACAACGCTTCTGAACATCATTTCCGGCGTGCTGAAGCCGACCGAAGGCGATGTGGTGCTGGGTTCGAAATCGCTCACCGGCGTGGCATCGGAGAAGATCGCCGACGCAGGCATCGCCCGCACATTCCAGAACATCCGTCTGTTCCCGACGCTGACCGTCTATCAGAACGTTCTGGCGGCGGCCCTTTCCACCCATGGCGGGAAGAATGCGGAGGAGCGGGCCGGTGCGGCACTCGCCCGCCTCGGCATCGAGGAGCGCGCCGGCGAGGATGCGGGCACGCTGTCTTATGGTGAGCAGCGCCGGGTGGAGATCGCGCGCGCACTCGCCTGCGAACCGACGCTTCTGCTGCTCGACGAACCGGCCGCCGGCATGAACCGCGAGGAGACCGACGATCTGATCGAACGGCTGAAAGTGCTCTCGGCCGATCTGGGGCTCGGCGTGGTGCTCGTCGACCACGATCTGAAGCTGATCAACGAATTGTGCGACCGCATTGTCGTGCTGAACGAAGGAAAGCTTATCGCGGATGGCGCTCCGGCTGCCATCCGGGAGAACCCGGCGGTCATCGAGGCATATCTCGGGCCGGGCAAGGCCGCCTGACAAACCAACAAACAAGAAAGAGGGAACTGACATGAACAAACTGCTCATATCCACGCTTCTCGCAAGTGCGATGGCGTTTCCGGCTGCGGCTGAAACGCTGCGCGTTGGCGTTGCTACCGCACAGACCGGCGCGCTCGCTCCCTTCGACACGCCCGTGATCGACGGCATCCACATCGCCGTGGACGAAATCAACGAGGCCGGCGGCATCGACGGCAAGATCAAGATCGAGCTTTTGGAAAAGGACGTGCGTTCCGACGCGGCGCAGACCTCCATCGCCACCCAGGAACTGGTGGATGAGGGCGTTTCCGTGATCGTGCTGCCCTGCGATGCCGACCCGGCGCTGGCGGCAATCGGCGTTGTGACCGAAGCGCAGATCCCGGCCATTTCCACCTGCGCCTCTTCGCCCACCCTGCCGCAGATCGGCGGCGACTACATGTTCGCCAACTTCCCCGGCGACAATGTGCAGGCCACCGTCTCGGCCAAATGGGCCTATGACGAGGGCCACCGCAGCGCCTATATCATCTATTCGCCCGACACGCAGTACACGACGATGCCGCTCTACTTCGCGGAAGTTTTCGAGAAGCTTGGCGGCAAGATGCTGGGCGAGGACACGCACACGATCGGCCAGCAGGATTTCTCCGCCATTGCCACGCGCATTGCGGCGTTGGACCCGCAGCCCGACGTGATCATGACCTCGACCTATGAGCCGGATTTCCCCTCCATGTTGAAGGCGCTGCGCGCAGCCGGTGTGGAAAGCCAGATCATCGGTTCCGACGGTATCGACAGCCCGACCACCTTCTCGCTGGGTGCTGTGGCTGAAGGACTTGTCTTCACCACGGCAGGTCACCCGACCGAGGGCAGCCCGCTCGAAGCCTTCAACAAGAAGTTTGAAGAGGTGAACGGCAAGGCGCCGGAAACCGTGTTCAACGCCGTTGGCTACGACCTCATCAAGGTCATCGAGGCGGCGGTGATCGCGGCGGACGGTTCCACCGATGCGCAGACGCTGCGCGACGCGATCGCCAATCTGGAGAACGTCCAGGGCGCGACGAGCATGATCACCTACAAGGGTACGGATGGAATGCCGCTGCGCGAGGTGAGCCTGATCCGCGTGAAGGATGGCGGCCGCGAGCTGATCGGTCAGCCGACGCCTGACGCCTCGCTCATCCCCGAACCCCGCGTTCAGTGAGGTCATGACGTGTCTGCGCTACTGACAGTCCAGTCGCTTCAGGTTCAATACGGTGCCGTGCAGGCGGTGCGCGGTGTCGACCTGGAGGTGCGTGAAGGCGAAATCATCGCGCTTCTGGGCGCCAATGGTGCGGGCAAGTCCTCGACGCTCAATGCGCTGGTCGGTCTGGCACCGGCCAGCGCAGGCAGGATCACCTTCAAAGGACAGGACGTGACCGGCAGCGCGCCGGAACGTTTCGCCTCCCTTGGCATGACGCTGTCGCCCGAGGGGCGGCGCGTCTTCGGCACGCTCAGCGTGCAGGAAAACCTACTCATGGGTGCATACTCGATGCAGGACAAGGCCAAGGTGAAAACGGCCTTTGATCGGGTGTTCGATCTGTTTCCGATCCTGCGGGAACGCCGTGAGCAGTTTGCTGGGACGCTTTCGGGCGGCCAGCAGCAGATGCTGGCCGTTGGCCGCGCGTTGATGAGCAATCCGCGCCTTCTCCTGCTCGACGAACCGTCGCTGGGGCTCGCGCCGAAGATCGTCGAGCAGGTTTTCGAGCTGATCACCGTGTTGCGCAAGCAGGGGGTGACCATGGTGGTTGTCGAGCAGAATGTCTCGATGGCGCTCGAGGTTGCGGATCGCGGATACGTGATGGCCAGCGGCCGCATCGCAGCTTCCGGCACGGCCGCCGAACTGCGCAATTCCGACACGCTGCAAGCTGCCTATCTGGGGGCCGATTAATGGATCTGTTTCTACAGCAAACCGTCAATGCGTTTGCACTGGGCGGCACCTATGCGCTGCTGGCGCTGGGCCTTGCCATGGTCTTTTCCACCATGGGGCTGATCAACTTCGCCCATGGCGAACTCATGACGATTGCCGGCTATATCCTGATGGCCTGCGGCCTTGCCGGCGTTCCTTTCGCCTTCTCCATACTGCTTGCCATTGCGGCTGCGGTTGTGGCCGCGATCGCCATGGAACGCATTGCCTTCAGACCGGTCAGAAATGCCTCCGGCGCGACCATGCTGGTAACCAGTTTCGCGGTCTCGATGATCCTGCAGGTTCTGTTCCAGAACTTCATTTCCGCCCGCTCGCAGGCCGTTCTGGTGCCGGAAATCCTGTCGGAAAGCGTGCGTTTCGGCGGGCTTGTGATCGGCGTGAACAAGATTGCCGCCATCGTTACCACCATCGTGATGCTGATCTTCCTCGACCGCTTCATGAAGCACCACCGCATCGGCATCGCGATGCGGGCGGCGGCGGAAGACTTCTCCGTCGCGCGCCTCATGGGCATCCGCGCCAACACCGTGATTGCCGGTGCATTCGCGCTGTCGGGTTTTCTGGCTGGCGTTGCGGCGGTTCTCTGGGTGAGCCAGCGTGCCTCTGTCGATCCGCTGATGGGCTTCACGCCGGTTCTCAAAGCCTTCATCGCGGCCATTCTTGGCGGGCTCGGCTCGCTGCGTGGGGCCGTGGCCGGAGGCTTCCTGCTGGGTTTCATCGAAATCTATCTGGCCGCCTACCTGCCGTCCGGCATGCAGGAATTCCGCGATCCCATCGCCCTTTGCCTGGTCGTTCTCGTGCTGATCTTCCGCCCGAACGGCCTTATCCCGTCGCCAGCCCTCAAGGCGGAGAAAGTATGAGCCTTCACACATCTGTCGGGGAGAGCGCGCGTCTCCTGTCGCCGCTCGACCCGGATCCGGTCACGATCATCAACGGGGACAGCACCTTCCCGGTTCTGCTTGTTTGCGAGCATGCGGGCCAAACCGTCCCCCGGGCTCTGGGCGATCTGGGGTTGAAGGCTGACGCGCTCAATGCGCATATTGGCTGGGATATCGGTGCTGCCGGAGTTACCCGGCTTCTCGCTGACAGGATCGGCGCAACCGCAGTGATGCAGAGCTACAGCCGACTGGTGATCGACTGCAACCGCCCGCCCGAAGCTCCCGATGCGATGCCGGAGGTCAGCGATGGCGTGCCGGTGCCGGGAAACCGGGGCGTGACGCAAGAAGGGCGCGCGATGCGCAGGCGGGAGATTTTCGATCCCTTTAATGCCGCCGTGAAAGAATTGCGCAGCCAGCCGCATTGCCGGGCGATCCTGTCGATCCACAGTTTTAATCCGCAGCTTCGCGATGGGATAAAGCGGCCCTGGGAAATCAGTTTCCTTTACCGCAAGGACACAGCAACCTCCGAGCGGCTGAGGCAACTCGTGCTGGAGAATGCGCCGGAGCTGACTATTGGCATGAACGAGCCCTACCAGATCGATGATGAGTCGGACTGGTTCGTGCCGCGTCATGGGGAAGAAAGCGGATTGCCGCACAGCCTCATTGAAATTCGCAACGATCTCATTTCAGATGCCGCCGGGCAGGCAGAATGGGCAAAGCTCATGACCGCCGTCGTGCATCGCTTCGCAACGGAGTTATAGACATGGAACTCACGCGCAACGTTCCCATTGAGCCGGCACAGGCGGCAATCCTCTATGTGGATGTGCAGAACTTCAGCGCCAAGAAGAATGGCGCGGAGTTTGTCGATCTCGACGAGAAGACGCTGAACGAGAAATATGGCTGGTATTTCGACCGGCTTGAGGGCGAGGTGATCCCGCGCATGCAGAAGCTGCAGGCGGCCTGCCGCAAGGCTGGCGTGGAGGTGATGTACACCACAATCGAAAGCCTGACGCTCGACGGTCGCGACCGCAGCCTCGATTACAAGATCACGGGCTTCAATGTGCCCAAGGGCTCGTGGGACGGCAAGGTGATCGACGAGATCGCGCCGGGCGAAGACGAGATCGTGCTGCCGAAGACTTCCTCCTCCGTCTTTGTGTCGACCCATATCGACTACATTCTGCGCAATCTGGGTGTGAAGCAGCTCATCATTTGCGGTCTGATCACCGATCAGTGCGTGGAGAGCGCCATTCGCGATGCCTGCGATCTGGGCTATCTGGTGACACAGGTGACCGATGCCTGCCTGACCTACAGCCAGGAACGCCACGACAACTCACTGCGCACCATCAAGGGCTATTGCCGACAGGTGACGACGGAAGAGTTGATTGCGGAACTCTCCCGATTTGCTGCATGAATGACTGGCCGGAAACGGCACGCGGGAGGGTTCAACATGACCGCAATTCTCGACATGGTTCCGCGCTTTTCTGAGGAAGAGGCGGCAGGGCTGCTCAAAGGTGTCTATGGCATCGAGGGCGCGCTTTCGGCTCTGGCGAGCGAACGGGACCAGAATTTCAAGGTGAAGACGCCGGAAGGCGCGTTCATCTTCAAGATTGTCAATGCGGCTGAGCCGGTGGAGGAGAGCGATTTCCAGACGGCGCTCCTGCAGCATATCCAGTCCGCCGCGCCTGACCTGCCAGTGCCGCAGCTTCTTCCCACACTAAAGGGCGAGGCGCTGGGTTCAGTTGAAGGCGCAAACGGTGCGACGCACCGGCTGCGGCTTGTCAGCTGGATCGAGGGCACGCCGCTTGCCGAAGTGCCCCGCAGCGAGGCGGCCATGGAAAGCCTCGGCGAACTGCTCGGCCGGTTCAACAACGCGCTTTCCGGCTTCATGCACCCCGGTGCGGTGCGGGCGCTCGACTGGGATCTGCGCCTTGCCGGCAACAGCCGCGCGCGGCTTGATCATATCCGCGATGCGAACGATCGCGCGCTTGCTGAGCATTTCATCGCAAGATTTGAGGCCGATGTTCTGCCACGGCTCTCGCGCCTGCGCGGTGGGGTGATCCACAATGACGCCAATGACTGGAACGTGCTGGTCGACCCGGAAGACCACACGAAGATCTGCGGCCTGATCGATTTCGGCGATGCGCTTTACAGCGCGCTGATCTGCGAGGTGGCGATTGCCGGCGCTTACGGTGCGCTCGACTGCGACGACCCGCTGGGCGCCATCGGTGCGCTGGCGGCGGGGTTCCATGCGCAATACCCCTTGCTCGAAGAAGAAGTGGACCTGCTGTTCGATCTCGTTGCCATGCGGCTTGTCACCTCGGTGACGATCTCGGCCAGCCGTCAGTCTGAAGTGGCCGACAATCCCTATCTTGCTGTCAGCGAAAAGCCGGCCTGGGATCTTCTGCGCCGGCTTGGTGCGATGGACCCGCGCTTTGCCACGGCCATCCTGCGAAACGCCTGCGGCTTTGAGGCCATGGCGGGTTCACACGCGGTGAAAAGCTGGCTGGCGAAAAATCGCCGCAATTTCGCGCCGGTGCTTTCGCGACCGGCTGCGAGCTATCCGACTGCCCATGTGCCGCTTGGCGACCGGAGCGATGCAATCGCGATTGCCTCAGCCGAGGAGCGGCCAGACGAGGCGCAGGCGCTCTGGGAAGAAGCGGTGGGCGACGCAAGACGCATTCTGGGCATTGGGCCCTGGGGTGAAGATCGCGGTGTCTATACGAGCGATATTTTCGAATCCCGTCTGATCGCCGGCACCC
This sequence comes from Nitratireductor sp. ATLC21, assembly GCF_057196525.1. Taxonomy (NCBI): domain Bacteria; kingdom Pseudomonadati; phylum Pseudomonadota; class Alphaproteobacteria; order Hyphomicrobiales; family Phyllobacteriaceae; genus Nitratireductor; species Nitratireductor sp. ATLC21. The sequence goes on from NZ_JBXUOU010000002.1 coordinate 554,709, forward strand.
GCCGCACACGGCATCTGGGGCTCGACCTCTTCCTGCCGGCTGGCACCGCCCTTTATGCGCCGCTGGGAGGCACAGTGCGCGAGGTGAGCATCGAGCCGGCGCGGCTTGGCTATGGCGCGGTGATGGTGCTGGAGCATGCGCCGGAGAATGGTCCGTCCTTCCTGTCGCTATGGGGGCACCTTGCCCATGAGGTGGTGGACCGGCTGAAGGTGGGTGACCGGGTCGAGGCCGGCGCGTTCCTGGCGCATATGGGCGGGCCGAAGGAAAATGGCGGCTGGATGCCCCATCTGCATCTGCAGATCGCCTGCGACACGACGATGAGCGCTGACGATATTCTGGGCGTCGGCGAGACGCGCTATCTGGAAACATGGGGCGAGCTTTTCCCCGACGCCAGCGATTTCGCCGGGCTCGTGGCGGTGGATGCGGGCCGACTTTCCAAGGCCGAGATCGTGGAGAAGCGGCAGTCGCTGCTCCTGCCGAACCTGTCGATTTCCTATGAGGAGCCGATCAAGTTTGTGAAGGGCGAGGGCGTGTGGCTCATTGACGACCGGGGCCGCGCCTATCTCGACTGTTTCAACAATGTCTGCCATCTGGGCCACTGCCATCCGGCGGTGGTGGAGGCGTTGGCGCGGCAGGCGGCGACGCTCAACACCAATACGCGCTACCTGCACGACAACATCGTCGCCTATGCGGAGCGGCTGACGGCGACCATGCCGAAGGAGCTCTCCATTGCGGCCTTCGTGAATTCGGGCTCGGAGGCAAACAGTCTGGCGCTGCGCATGATGCGGGCGCATACGGGCCGGGAGAACGCCATCGTTCTCGACTGGTCCTATCACGGCACGACGCAGGAACTCATCGATCTCAGCCCCTACAAATTCCGCCGCAAGGGCGGGCAGGGGCCGAAGCCGCATGTGCATGTGGCCGAACTGCCGGATGCCTATCGCGCGCCGGCCGACTGGCCGCAGGAAGAGATGGCGCAGCGCTTTGCCGCAAGCGTTGCCGAGCAGATCGACACGATGGCGACGAAGGGCGAGGCTCCGGGCTTTTTCATTGCCGAGTCCATCCCGAGCGTTGCCGGGCAGGTGTTCATGCCGGAGGGATATCTCGATGAGGTCTACCGCATGGTGCGGGCGGCAGGTGGCATCTGCATCGCTGATGAGGTTCAGGTGGGCTTTGGCCGCGTTGGCAGCCATTGGTGGGCTTTTGAAACACAGGGCGTGGTGCCCGACATCGCCACGGTGGGCAAGCCCATCGGCAATGGTCATCCGATGGGCGCGCTGGTGGTGCGTCGGGAGATCGCGGAATCCTTCCACAACGGGATGGAGTATTTCAACACGTTCGGCGGCAACCCCGTCTCCTGCGCGGTGGGTTTGGCGGTGATCGACACGATCGAGCGTGACAGCCTCAGGCAGAATGCAGCGGACATCGGCGCCTATCTCAAGGCCGGCTTCATCGAGCTTCAGCATCGCTATCCCGTGATCGGCGATGTGCGCGGCATGGGCCTGTTCCTCGGCATCGAGCTGGTGGAAGACCGCGAGAGCAAGGTGCCTGCCACGGCGACGGCGCGCGCGATCTGCAACGAAGCGCGGGCGCGCGGTGTGCTGATGGGCACGGAAGGCCCCTATGACAATGTGCTGAAGATGCGCCCTTCGATGATCTTCTCCAAAGCCAATGCGGACCATCTTCTGGGCGTTCTGGAAGAGAGTTTCGAGGCGGTGGTGAGGGGTGGTTGAGTTCTTCAGGGGCCGGACGAAACGCTGCGTGAAAGCAGGGCTGATCCGTGATATGGTCTGGGTGTGCATGTTGACATAAAGATATCTTTATGTGATGCAGCCCTTTCTTGTATCAAGGATGAAAAGCGTCGCCTATGTCGTCTATCGATGAACTGTTTGGCCCCGTCGGCGAAAAGCCGGATGGCTCCGAGATCTTCGCCGCGCTGCACAAGGCCGCGCGCGAGCGCATTCTCATCCTTGACGGCGCGATGGGCACACAGATCCAGGGGCTCGGCTTCGACGAGGATCATTTCCGGGGCGACCGCTTCACGGGCTGCGCCTGCCACCAGCAGGGCAACAATGACCTTCTCAACCTGACGCAGCCCAAGGCTATCGAGGAAGAGCATTTTCGCTATGCGATGGCAGGTGCGGACATTCTCGAGACGAACACATTCTCCTCCACGACCATCGCCCAGGCCGATTACGGCATGGAAGACATGGTCTATGAGTTGAACCGCGACGGTGCGCGACTTGCCCGCCGTGCGGCCAAGCGCGCCGAAGAAAAGGATGGTGTGCGCCGTTTCGTGGCAGGCGCACTCGGGCCGACCAACCGCACCGCCTCCATTTCGCCGGATGTGAACAATCCCGGCTATCGTGCCGTGACCTTCGATGATCTGCGCATTGCTTATGGGGAGCAGTTGCGCGGGCTGCTCGATGGCGGCGCGGACATCGTGCTGATCGAAACCATTTTCGACACGCTCAACGCCAAGGCGGCGATCTTCGCATGCGAGGAAATCTTCGCCGAGCGTGGCATTCGCCTGCCGGTGATGATCTCCGGCACGATCACCGATCTTTCCGGCCGCACGCTTTCCGGCCAGACGCCGACGGCCTTCTGGCATTCGGTGCGCCATGCAAAGCCGATTACGATCGGTCTGAACTGCGCGCTGGGCGCTGCGGCCATGCGCCCGCATCTGGCGGAGCTTTCGGGCGTGGCCGACACGCTGATCTGCGCCTATCCGAATGCCGGTCTTCCGAACGCCTTCGGCCAGTATGACGAAAGCCCGGAGATGATGGCCGAGCAGGTCGCGGAGTTCGCGCGCGAAGGGCTGATCAATGTGGTCGGCGGCTGCTGCGGCTCCACGCCCGAACATATTGCCGCGATCCGCGATGCGGTGGCGAACCATCCGCCGCGCGAAATCCCCGAGCGCCCACCCTTGATGCGGCTTTCGGGGCTGGAGCCCTTCACGCTCACCGACGACATTCCCTTCGTCAATGTGGGCGAGCGCACCAATGTCACGGGCTCGGCGAAGTTCCGCAAGCTCATCACTGCCGGCGACTTTGCCACTGCGCTGGATGTCGCGCGCAACCAGGTGGAGGGCGGCGCGCAGATCATCGACGTCAACATGGATGAGGGCCTGATCGACTCGAAGAAGGCGATGATCGAGTTCCTAAATCTGGTGGCAGCGGAGCCGGACATCGCGCGTGTGCCGGTGATGATTGATTCCTCCAAATGGGAGGTGATCGAAGCGGGCCTGAAATGCGTTCAGGGCAAGGCCGTGGTCAACTCCATCTCGCTCAAGGAAGGCGAGGAGGCGTTTCTGGAACAGGCCAGGCTGTGCCGGATGTATGGCGCGGCAATGGTCGTGATGGCCTTTGACGAAACCGGTCAGGCCGACACGAAGGCCCGCAAGGTCGAAATCTGCACCCGCGCCTACAAGCTTCTGACGGAAAAGGCCGGCGTCGCGCCGGAGGACATTATCTTCGATCCCAATGTGTTCGCGGTCGCGACCGGCATCGAGGAGCACGACAATTACGGCGTCGACTTCATCGAGGCGACGCGCGAGATCGTTGAGACCCTGCCGCATGTCCATATCTCGGGTGGCGTGTCGAACCTCTCCTTCTCGTTCCGCGGCAATGAGCCCGTGCGCGAGGCGATGCATGCCGTTTTCCTCTACCACGCCATTCAGGCGGGCATGGATATGGGCATCGTCAATGCCGGACAGCTGGCCGTCTATGACGCCATTGATCCGGAGCTGCGCGAGGCTTGCGAGGATGTGGTGCTCAATCGCGCGCCCAAGGCCGGCGGCACGGCGACGGAGCGCATGCTGGAGATCGCCGAACGCTATCGCGGCACGGGCGGGCGCGAGGCCAAGGAAAAGGATCTCTCCTGGCGGGAGCTGCCGGTCGAAAAGCGGCTGGAACATGCGCTGGTGAATGGCATCACCGAATATATCGAAGCGGATACCGAGGAAGCGCGGCAGAAGGCAGAGCGTCCGCTCCACGTGATCGAGGGCCCGCTGATGGCTGGCATGAATGTCGTCGGCGACCTGTTCGGCTCGGGCAAGATGTTCCTGCCGCAGGTGGTGAAATCGGCGCGTGTGATGAAGCAGGCCGTGGCGGTTCTTCTTCCCTATATGGAGGAAGAAAAACGTGCCAATGGCGGCGGCGAGCGCGAGAGCGCCGGCAAGATCCTGATGGCCACGGTGAAAGGCGATGTGCACGACATCGGCAAGAACATCGTCGGCGTCGTTCTGGCCTGCAACAATTACGAGATCATCGATCTTGGCGTGATGGTGCCGGCGGCGAAGATCCTTGAGACCGCCCGCGAAGAGAAGGTCGACATCATCGGTCTGTCCGGTCTCATCACGCCATCGCTCGACGAGATGGTGCATGTGGCGGCCGAGATGGAGCGTGAAGGGTTCGACATTCCGCTTTTGATCGGCGGCGCGACGACCAGCCGCGTGCACACGGCAGTGAAGATTCATCCGAGCTATCAGCGCGGGCAGGCGGTTCACGTGAACGATGCGAGCCGTGCCGTAGGCGTGGTCTCGAACCTGCTTTCGCCGGAAGCGCGCGACGGTTTTGTTGCAAATCTGCGCGAGGAATATCGCAAGGTGACGGAAGCGCATGAACGCTCCGAGCGTGACAAGCAGCGCCTGCCGATCGCCAAGGCCCGCGCCAATCCGCACAGGATTGACTGGGCGGCGTACACGCCGCCGAAACCGAGCTTCACCGGCACGAAGGTTTTCGAAAACTGGGATCTGGAAGAGCTTGCGCGCTATATCGACTGGACACCCTTCTTCCAGACCTGGGAGATGAAGGGGCGATATCCGAAAATTCTCGAGGACGAGAAACAGGGCGAGGCCGCGCGGCAGCTCTTTGCCGACGCGCAGGCCATGCTGAAAAAGATCATCGACGAGAAATGGTTCGTGCCGCGCGCCGTGATCGGGTTCTGGCCGGCCAATGCCGTGGGCGATGATGTGCGCCTCTTCACCGACGAAACGCGGAAAGAGGAGCTTGGCTCCTTCTTCACGCTGCGCCAGCAGCTCACCAAGCGCGGTGACAAGCCGAATGTCGCCCTCTCGGATTTTGTTGCGCCGGTGGACAGCGGCAAGCCGGACTGGATTGGTGGTTTCGTGGTGACGGCAGGCATCGAGGAAGTGGCGATTGCCGAGCGTTTCGAGCGCGCGAATGACGACTATAACTCGATCCTCGTGAAGGCGCTGGCCGACCGGTTCGCGGAAGCCTTTGCCGAGCGTATGCACGAGAAGGTGCGCAAGGAATTCTGGGGTTATGCGGGGGACGAGAACTTCACACCCGAAGAGCTGATCGCCGAGCCCTATTCAGGCATCCGCCCGGCGCCGGGTTATCCTGCCCAACCGGATCACACGGAGAAGATGACGCTCTTCAAGCTTCTGGATGCGGAGAAGACCGCGGGCGTGAAGCTCACCGAAAGCATGGCCATGTGGCCGGGTTCATCGGTTTCAGGGCTCTATTATTCGCATCCGGAAAGCTACTATTTCGGCGTCGCCAAGGTCGAGCGGGACCAGGTGGAAGATTATGCGGCACGCAAGGGCATGGATGTGGCGGAGGTGGAGCGCTGGCTCGGACCGGTGCTGAACTACCTCCCGTCGTCCTATTCGGAAGCTGCTGAATAACGTCGGCTACTGGCAGGGGAGCTTGGTGCGCGCGTATGGCCGCAATTCATATATGCGGGCGAGCAAGACGGTGCTTTCCCTGCCGCGCATACCTTGCTGCGATCTGCTCCGCTTCTGAAACAAAAGGAGCAGGCGGGGGCTTTTAGCTGGCGGCTGAGCCTCCCGCCTGCCGGGGCAGCCCCTTCCAAAAATATGAGAAGAGGCAAGTTGTAGCGTCTGGCTCGAGACGATCGATCAGACGCGATCAAAGTGATCTGAGTTCAGCATGGCCCACTCTGGAAGCCATCAGGATCTCAGACCGCATTCTTGTGCATTTTGCAGGGATGGTAGACTGGTGCCGTGCTGCGGGGCAGTAGGACTGGGCGTTCTGTGGTCACGACCTGTCGCAAATCTGAAACAGGTCTGTTCTGAAACTGTCAGCTGTCACGACCTATTCCCAGCCGCGCCATTTTGCGATGCATGGTTGCGCGGGATATTCCAAGCTGGCGCGCTGCTTCTGAAACATTGCCGCCGGTGCTCAGAAGCGTTCGCTGTAATGCACTCCGCTCTGCGTCTGCCAGAGCAGGAACAACAGACCGTTCCGAGGCATCGTAGAGGTCGCGTGCAAAAATTGGTCTCGAAATGGGACCGGGCGGTAGATCCAGCATGGCCCGGGCGGTCCGTGTCGCACCGACCACGAGATCATGGCGATCAACCGCAATAAGGGCTGTCGTGTCTGCTGCGGGCAAAAGCATGATCCGCGCCTGCGGATAGGCCAGGCGAAAGGCTTCCGCCTCGATGCGCCGTGCCGCGTCTCCGACAGCCGTCGCAATGAGATGAATGACCCCTTCCGTCAAGTCAGATCGGCATGAAGAGACATCGAGCGCCCCCGCGAGTTGTCCTTCGTGATCGTAGACGGGTGCGGTGGTGCAGGAGAGGAGTGTGTTGCGCGAATGGAAGTGCTGGTCGAGGTGTATTGTCAGCGCACGGCGTTCCGCCAGACATGTCCCGATGCCGTTGGTCCCTTCGGCCTGCTCGCTCCAGACATTGCCTGTCCACAGCCCCCATCGCCGAAACGTGTCATCATCGCCTGCCGCGCTGCGACGCTCGACAGGTATGCCTTTCTGATTGGCCAGGAGCACGCAATAGCCGGAACTACCCACGGCGAGGAAAAGTTGGTCCAGCGAAGCCTGCGCAGAGCGGATCAACGGTTCGCACCGAGCGCGGGCCTCAGCAAGTTCGAAGTCTGAAATCCGCTCTGGCCCGCGTGTTTGAGCCGGGTCAAGCCGATGCAGGCGAAACGAGCGCTGCCACGAGGCGACCAGCGCAGACTTCGCCGCATGGTCCGAATCCACCGCTGCCAGCACCCGGTCTGCATGAAAAATCAGACCCCGTCCATTCATGGTTTTCCTCCCCATGACCCGTCGGTGCCCTCCACACAATTGCAGTTGCGGGCCCGTTGCTGATCATGGTTGAAGTTTCGTTGCTGGAACCGATCTGTCAATACGACCTTTAGAGAGAATGCGTAAGCGACTTTGTGGAGGCAGCGGATCTGGTGCGGTGCAGGCCGCCCGACGATGCTGCCGCCCGCGTGTCCGAGTGTTTTCTCCTCTGTGCATTTGGTGTGTTGGATGCTTGCCCGGGAGCGACTATTCTGCCTGAGGAATTGCGTTCCCCGCCCCTCTCAAACAAACGGACGTCTCATGCATGATATCGGACTGAAAATCGCGCTTATCGGCGTGATGGGCATGGGCGCGCAGTGGCTCGCCTGGCGACTACGTTTGCCCGCTATCGTGCTTTTGCTGCTTGCCGGTGTTCTCGCTGGTCCAGCCACCGGATTTGTGAATCCGGCGGAGGATTTCGGCACGATTTACCGCCCGCTCGTCTCGCTCGCCGTCGCAATCATTCTATTCGAGGGCGGGCTCACGCTGAATTTCAAGGAGATCAGCGAAACCTCCACGGCGGTGCGGCGCATCATCATTTTCGGCGGTCCGCTCGTCTGGGTGATGACCGCGCTTTCCGCTCACTATATTGGTGGCCTCTCATGGCCGACGGCTGTGGTGCTCGGTGCCATCCTGGTGGTGACGGGGCCAACTGTTATCACACCGCTTCTGCGTCAGGCGCAGCTTGCTGCAAGGCCGGCCTCGCTGCTCAAATGGGAGGCGATCGTCAATGATCCGATCGGCGCACTGTTTGCAGTGGTCGCTTTTGAGGTCATTCTGGTTCTGATCGGGCAGCACCAGGGGGGCAGCCTTGCCTATGTGGTGGTGGCGGCCTTCGCTGTCGCGGTTGCTGGCGGCTATGTGGCGGCGCGGGCCATTCACTGGGCGTTCGTGCGCGGCGTCGTGCCGGAGTTCCTGAAAGCGCCGATCCTGCTTGCCACAGTGCTGTTGGCCTACGCGCTGACCAATCTCGTTCTCGAGGAGGCCGGCCTTCTGACGGTCACGGTCATGGGCATCGTGCTCGCAAACACGCGTATTGCGAGCCTTGCCGAAATGCGGCGTTTCAAGGAGACCATCACTGTCTTCCTTGTCTCGGGCATATTTATCCTTTTGACGGCATCGCTCACGGTCGAAGACTTCAAGAGTCTCGACTGGCGCGCAGCGTTGTTCGTTGCGTCGCTCCTCCTTGTGGTGCGCCCTCTGGCAATCATGACTGCCACGGCCGGATCCGGTGCGACATTTGCCGAGCGTACGCTTTCAAGCTGGATTGCGCCGCGCGGCGTGGTGGCTGTTGCCGTATCCGGCCTTTTTGGCGGGGCGCTGGCAGATGCCGGCATCGCCGATGCCAACCGCATGGTGGCTTTCACCTTCGCCGTGGTCGTCACCACAATTGTGCTGCATGGCTTTACACTCGGTCCCCTGGCCTCGCTGTTGAAACTGAAAAGCGCCGAGAAACCTGGTCTGCTGATCGCTGGAGGGCCACGATGGGCCATCGATCTGGCTCGCAAACTCCGCGATATGGATGTCCCGGTCATGATTGCGGACCCGAACTGGAACCACATCGCGGAGGCGCGTCTTTCCGAGGTCCCCGTCTTCTACGGCGATATCCTGTCGGAAGAGGCGCACCACAGCATTGATCCCAAGCGCTTTTCCACACTGATCGCCGTGACCGACAATGATGCCTACAATTCACTCGTCTGTACGGATTTCGCGCCGGAACTTGGCCGTTCGCACGTCTATCAGCTCGGACGCGGGGCGGATCAGTCCAAACGCATGTCCCTCAACTTCACCCTTGGCGGTCGCCCCCTCACCGAGGAGGGCGTGGATTTCCGCACCCTGCGTGAGCGGCATTGGCAGGGCTGGACCTTCCAGGCCACGAAGCTCACCGAAGAGTTCGATTACGATGCCTATCTGAATAGCCGTGCGGAAGAGGCGATCGTGCTTTTGTGGGTGAAGCCATCGGGGAAACTCGTTTTCGCGGCCGGGGCCACAGGGACGCCGTCGACCGACGATCGGATCATCAGCTTCACACCGGCAAAAGAACGCCGGGCAGGGGGCAATGGCGACGCAGCGGCGGAGGAGAAGGAATGAGCGAGGGCGGGTCTGCTACGCATCAGACTTCAGGCCTGGTCGCAATCCAAACAAGCACCGCACCCATAGTCGTTGCAATCGTCAGCGCGAGCAGCGGGCCGGGCCTGTAAAGAACGACGAACAGGCAGAAGCCGGCGGCCATGCCCGCTCCAGCGAACAATTTCGCGCGTCGCGGGACAACGCCACGGTCGCGCCAGTCGTGCAGAACGGGTCCGAACCGTGGGTGTTCAAGCAATTTGCGTTCGAGTTTCGGTGAAGAACGCGCGAAAAACCATGCGGCGAGGATGAGAAAGATCGTGCTCGGCATGATCGGCACGAAAGCGCCGATAAACGCAAGTCCGAGCATTATCAGCCCCAACGCCATCAATATGGTGCGCTTTGCATTCCGGAATGCTGGCGCGATCTTCAAGGAGTGAGCTCCATCCAATATGATGCTGCGGCAAGGATGTTCGTGCCTGCGCGGACCGTATTCATGGAAACAAGCGCACTGCAAGAACAAGATGCGCGAAAATCGCGTGGCTGCACGAACCAGAAGCCGCTATCGACGGATTGTTCAGTGGAAAAGTGGTGCCCAGGGGCGGAATCGAACCACCGACACGCGGATTTTCAGTCCGCTGCTCTACCAACTGAGCTACCTGGGCAAACCCTGCTTCGCATCGCCGGGGCAGAGATTTCTGCGGGCGGTGGCGGGGTTGGTTCTCCGCCGGAAGCGCGTGGGTTATAGCACGAGATTTTGCGCTGACAAGCGCCCTTCGGTCGATTTGCAGGGACTTTTTTCAAAACCCGCGCGAAGCGTCAGGTTCGCCATGAAAGAAGTCGCTTTTCAAGCTTGCCGATCAGCCAGGCAATGATGAGGCCGATGACCGAGAGAAGCGCCACACCGGCAATAAGCTGATCGAGCGCAAAAAGCGCTCCGGCCATCAGGATATAGGCCCCGACACCGAATTCAGCGCCGATCATCTCTGCCGCCACAAGCAGGACGATGGCGATCGAAGCCGAGATGCGAAAGCCCGACAGGATGGCCGGCATCGCGCCCGGCACGATGATCTTGCGCACGATGGACAGCCACGAAAGGCCGAAGGACTGGCCCATGCGGATGAGATTGCGGTCGACATTGTCCACCCCGCCATAGGTGGCGATCACGGTGGGGAAGAACGTGCCGAAGAGGATGGTCGCCACCTTCGAGCCTTCGCCAATGCCGAACCAGATGATGAAGAGCGGTAAAAGCGCGATCTTCGGCACCGGAAAAAGGGCGGAGACGAGCGGCAGAAGCCCGGCGCGGGCAAGGGAGAAGAGGCCGATGAACAGGCCGACCGCTATGCCCAGAAGGCTGCCCAGCGTCCAGCCGACAATGAGCCGGTAGAGACTGGCGCCCAGATGTTTCCACAGCATGCCCGTCTGGAAGAGATCGACCAGCGCACCGAACGCCTCGGAAGGGGCTGGCAGGGCAATCGCGCTGATAAAGCCCGAACGCGAGCCCAGCTCCCAGATCGCCAGAATGACGAGAAAGACAATCGGCGCGACAGGACCGAGCGAGCGATGAACGAAACCGCCGCCCCGGAATGGAACGGGACGCTGGTTGCCTGTTTCGGAAACACCCGCGGCAGTGACGTCGCGCGTGGTATCATGCGACATCGGAAATCTCCCGGTCGGCTTCGCGCGCTTCCTCGCGCATGATGTCCCAGACGCGGCGTTGCAGGGTTTCGAGCTCCGCCAGCCGGTCGGCACGCTCGGCAAGCGGCATGTCGATCTCCACCACGTCGCGGATGCGGCCTGGACGGCGGGACAGAACGATGATGCGGCGGCCAAGCCGCACGGCCTCGTTGAGATTGTGCGTCACGTAGCAAGCGGAAAACCGCTCGCGGGTCCACAACGCCACGAGATCGTCCATCAGGAGTTCGCGGGTCTGGCTGTCGAGCGCGGAAAGCGGTTCGTCCATCAGCATGATGGCCGGCTTGACGGCAAGCGCGCGGGCAATGGCCACGCGCTGTTTCATGCCGCCGGAGAGTTGGCGCGGGAGCGCCTTTGCGAAGTCGGAGAGATTGGTGCGGGCGAGCACATCGGCGATGATGGCCTGCCGCTCGGCTGCGGAGATGCCGTGATCTTCCAGCACAAGGCTGACATTGCCTTCAACACTGCGCCAGGGAAGAAGGGCAAAATCCTGAAAGATATAGGTCAGCGGATTGAGCGAGCCTTCCGGCTCGGGCCCGGTAAGGAGCGCCTGACCCTCATCGGATTTTTCCAGCCCGCCGGCAATGCGCAGAAGCGTGGACTTGCCGCAGCCCGAGGGGCCGACGATGCAGACGATCTCTCCATCATCCACCGTGAGCGAGATGTCGTCGAGGACGGTCCTGCCGCCATAATGGTGGGTAATGTTTTCGAGAAGAAGCTGCATCGGCTCAAAGAATGCCGCCCCGGGCGGGCCGGGGCGGTTTCGCTGTTAGCGGGTTTCCACGAAGCTGGTGTCGACCAGCTTTTCCATCGTCACGCCTTCGGGCACGAGGCCTTCGGATTTGAACCACTCAAGCTGGTCCTCCACGCTGGCGATGCTCAGCGCCGCACCTTCGTTGATGCGCATCGCGCCGGCGCGAATGCGCGGATCGGCCTTTTCGAGCGGCTGGTCGGAATAGACATATTTGTGGATCATCTCGACGATTGCGGTCGTGTCTTCCTCGCTCATGGTCTTGTCGACGAGCGCCGCATTGTAATCGCTGATGCCCTCGGACAGGCCGGCGAGAAAGCGCTCGACCAAATCCTTCTTTTCGGTCGCGTTCTTCGTAGAGGTGAACACCGTGGTGACCTGATAATTGTCGATGTAATCGGACACTTTGCCGATCTCCACCACTTCCGGACCCTTGGTAAGCGCGCCGGCAATGTTCGGAACGATCGACCATGCATCGATCTGACCGCTTTTGAGTGACGCGATGACAGCCGGCACCTTCTGCAACGGCTTCACCTGGATTTCTGCACGGTCGAAACCTTCCTTGTCGGCGATCTTGTGCGCCATGTAATGGAAGGAGGAACCGGTGGTGGTAATGCCGTAGGTGCGGCCTTTCAGGTCGGCGGGCGTCTTCACGCCGGCATCGAATGCGGCCTTGGAGGCGAGGATCTTCTGGCCCTCGACATCCGGCGTTTCCTGCAGGGCGCCGCCGATGACCTTGACCACGCCCTTGTCGGCGAGGCTGATGAGGCCACCGGAAATGGCCGTCATGCCGAAATCGACATCACCCGATGCGATGGCAACCGCCATGGGCTGCGCGGCTTGGAACGACACGAACTCGACCTCGAGATCCTGCGCTTCGAAATAGCCTTTCGCCTCGGCAATGATGCTGGGCGAATGGGATGTCAGCGACAGAATGCCGACATTGATCTTGTCGGCGGCTTGCGACGGTAGTGCCAATCCGACCACGGCGGCGGAAAGGGCGAGTGCGCCAAGCGCACGGCGGGTGATGGCAGTCATGGGGACCTCTCGAAATATCTTCGACCAATGCTATTTGCACAGGCGGCGGACCGGAGCAAGCAAATGGGACGACAAGAAGGTCAAAAGATTTTGTGAAATTGTTTTATATCAGAGCCTTATGGGAAGTTTGCGCGGAGAGGCGAAACCCGGTGCAAAGCGCATTTCATGAGTATTTGCAGGACACCCCGGTTGCCATGGAAAGCATCCGTCGTCTCCCTCGGCTTCTCATGGCTAGACGATAGGATCCATGCTGTTGCGGTGGACATTGGTACAGGCGTGGAAAACGACGTGCATTCTTTGAGAGGCTGGGCTTTGTCTTCGGCGTTCTGGCATGGATCCTCGGGTCGGGCCCAAGGATGACGAAGGAGCGATCTTCAGGCGTGCCTAAAGACGCGCATCCATCTCGGCACGGATGCGTTCTGCCGCCTCTTCCTTGACCGGGCCGTAGCCCCGGATCTGCATCGGCAATGCAAGGATCTCGGCCAGTTCTGCCGCGTTGCCGGCATCGAGTTTTGCAAGCGCCTTTTCCACATGCGCTTCGTACCAATCGATCAACTCGCGCTCCATGCGTCGTTCGGCGGTGTAGCCGAAAGGATCGAAGATGGTGCCGCGCAGGCGCTTCATGCGGGCGAGCATGCGGAACGGCAGGCGCACCCACGGACCGAACTCACGCTTGAGCGGACGGCCGCGCGCATCTTTTCCGGAAGCAAGGAATGGCGGGGCGAGATGATGGACGATGCGATAGTCGCCTTCGAACTCGTCTGCGATGCGGGCAGAAAAACCTGTTTCAGTGTGAAGGCGGGCGACCTCGTATTCATCCTTGTAGGCCATCAGTTTGAAGAGCGAGCGGGCAACGGCCCGGCTGACGGCATCATTGCCCAGCAGGGCTTCGGCATCGCGCACGCGATCCACGAGGCGGCGGTAACGCGCGGCATAGGTCGCGTTCTGATAGTCGGTCAGGAACGCCTCGCGGCGGGTGACGATCTCATCGAGCGTTCCGTCGGTCTGCGGCTTCGGATCGAGCAGGCCCTTCAGCGCATCGGGCTTTTCCGCCGCCAGACGGCCGATGAGGAAGGCGCGGTGGTTCTTCTCGATGGCAACGCCATTGAGCACGATGGCCTGGGTGAGCGCGTTGAGCGAGACGGGCACGAGGCCCTTCTGCCAGGCGAAGCCAAGCATCATCACATTGGCGAACACCGTGTCGCCCATGAGCTTTTCTGACAGGCGGTTGGCGTCCATGGCGGCGAGCGCATCCTTGCCCGTCACGCCTTCGATGGAGGCAAGCCGCTGGTCGACGCGAAGGCTTGCATCGCGCTTGCGCACGATGTCGCCAGTGGGCATCTCGGCGAGATTCACCACAGCGCGCATGCCGGGACGGTAGCTGGCCGAGGCCTTGGGCGAGGACGACACGACAATGTCGCAGCCGATCAGCGCATCCGCTGCACCACGGTCGATGCGGACCTGATGGATATCTTCGGGAGAGGATGCCAGCCGGACATAGGAGAGCACCGGCCCGAATTTCTGCGCAAAGCCGGTGAAATCAAGGACGCTCGAACCGCGTCCCTCCAGATGTGCGGCCATGGTGACGAGCGCGCCGACGGTGACGACGCCGGTGCCGCCCACGCCGGTGATCATCAGGTCGAAGGGTGTGTCGAGCGCCGGAAGCTCGGGATCGGGGAGGTCGGCGGCAAACCGCGTCAGGTCGATCTCCATGCCTGAGCGCTTCTTTCGGGTTGCGCCCTCGATGGTGACGAAGCTCGGGCAGAAGCCGTTCACGCAGGAAAAATCCTTGTTGCAGGACGACTGGTTGATCTTGCGCTTGGTGCCGAACTCGGTTTCGAGCGGCTCGACGGAGAGGCAGTTGGACTCCACCGAACAGTCGCCGCAGCCCTCGCAGACGAGGTCGTTGATGACGACGAATTTCTTCGGGTCTTCCATCTGGCCGCGCTTGCGGCGGCGGCGCTTCTCGGTTGCACAGGTCTGCTCGTAGATGAGGACCGAAACACCCTTCACCTCGCGCAGCTCGCGCTGGACGGCGTCGAGCTCGCGGCGGTGATGGATGGTTGTGCCGGCGGGCAGCGCGCCGGGCTGGAATTTTTCCGGCGTGTCGGAGACGAGCGCGATGCGTTCAACGCCCTCGGCGCGTGAGGAATGCGCGATGGCCTGAACGCTGACGGGGCCGTCCACCGGCTGGCCGCCGGTCATGGCGACGGCGTCGTTGTAGAGGATCTTGAAGGTGATGTTGGCCTTTGCGGCAATCGCCTGCCGCACGGCCATGGAGCCGGAGTGATACCAGGTGCCTTCGCCGAGATTCTGGAAGACGTGGTTCTTGCCGGTAAAGAGCGAGGAGGCTGCCCAGTTCACGCCCTCGCCGCCCATCTGGATCAGCGAGGTGGTGTTGCGGTCCATCCAGTTTGCCATGAAATGACAGCCGATGCCGGCCAGCGCCTCGGACCCCTCGGGCACCTTGGTCGAGGTGTTGTGCGGGCAGCCGGAGCAGAAATAGGGGGTGCGGGTCGCGCCTTCCACCTGGAGCGATATGGCCGGTGTGGCGAGGATCTTTTCAGCGCGGGCGATGAAGCCGCTGCCGGGGAAAATGCCTTCGAGCCGCCGGGCGACGATGGGCAGAAGCAGGCGCGGCGAAAGCTCGCCGGTCCACGGCACGAGGCGTTCGCCATCCTCGTCGCGCTTGCCCACCATGGCGTGCGGCTTGTGGCCGGGCCAATCGTAGAAATACTCCTTGAACTGGCTTTCGACGATGCCGCGCTTCTCCTCGATGACGAGGACTTCCTGCTTGTCTTTCACGAAGTCGAGTGCTGCGCGGCGGGCGAGCGGCCACACCATGCCGACCTTGTAGATGTCGATGCCAAGCTTTCGGCACTCGGCCTCGCCGATGCCCAGAAGGCGCAGCGTCTCCATGAGGTCGAGATGGGCCTTGCCGGTGGTGACGATGCCGAAACGGGCATCCTTCACGTCATAGATGTGGCGGTCGATGGGATTGGCTTCGGCAAACGCCAGCACGGCGTGCTTCTTCGCCTCCATGCGCTCCTCGATCTGCGGGCCGGGAAGGTCCGGCCAGCGATAGTGGAGCCCGCCGGGAGGCGGGGTGAAATCGGGTGTGGCAAACACGCGGGGGGCGGGGATTTCGATGGAGGCCGCCGATTCCACCGTTTCCGAGATGGCCTTGAATCCGACCCACATGCCCGAGAAACGCGAAAGCGCGTAGCCATATTCTGCGAAGGCCAGATATTCCGACACGCTGGCCGGATTGAGCGTGGGCATGAACCACGCCATGAAGGCGACGTCCGACTGGTGCGGCATGGAGGAGGAGACGCAGCCGTGATCGTCGCCGGCAACCACCAGCACGCCGCCATGGGGCGAGGAGCCATAGGCGTTGCCATGCTTCAGCGCATCGCCCGAGCGGTCGACGCCGGGGCCCTTGCCATACCAGAGGCCGAAAACGCCTTCGACCTCGCGCTTCGGGTTGGTCTCCACCTGCTGGCTGCCGAGCACGGCGGTGGCCGCAAGATCCTCGTTGACGGCGGGGAGGAATTCGATGCGGGCGGCGTCGAGCCGGTCCTTCGCCTTCCATAACTCAAGGTCGAGCGCGCCCAGCGGCGATCCGCGATAACCGGAGATGAAGCCTGCCGTGTTGAGGCCGCTCGCGCGGTCGCGGCGCGCCTGATCGAGCACGGCGCGCACGAGCGCCTGCGTGCCGGTCATGAAGACGCGGCCCTTTTCCTGGGTGTAGCGGTCCTCGAGCTGATAGCGCGCGAGTTCGCCGGCCTTGGGTTGGACGGTCATGCAATTCCTCCGGTGCAGACTGGAAGAATTCTAAACCGGGGGCGCTGGAAAATTGTGCCAGATTTGGCGTTTGAAATATGGTTTCTGGTGGAATTATCCGATAATGTCGGATTAAACGAATAATTATTCAGGATTTCAGATAGTGGCTGAAAAGCTGACCGAGCAGGACAAGCGGCTTCTGGACGCCCTGCAGGAGAACTGCCGGCTCTCCAACCAGGAGCTCGCGGAACGGGCCGGCATGTCGGCTTCGGCCTGCTGGCGGCGGGTGAAGGCGCTGGAGGAAGCGGGGCTGATCACGCAATATGCGGCTCTGCTGGACGTGGAGAAGGCGGGGCTCGGTTTTCAGGCCATCGTGCATGTGTCGCTGACGCGGCATGATCACCGGCATGTGGACACGTTCATCGCCGAGACGCGGCGGCGGCCCGAAGTGCTCGACTGCTACTCCACCACGGGAGAGGCGGATTATCATCTGCGCGTCGTGTGCCGGGACCTGGCCGCCTATAACCGGTTTCTGGAGGATTTTCTGTTCCGCCTGCCGGGCATCGCCAATGTGCGCACCAACCTCGTTCTGAAAGATATCAAGAAGAACAGTCCTGTTCCGGTGCAGCTTAAGGCCAATTGACAATCGGCGTTCGGTCACTTCCCTTTCGGGCGCCAAATGAGGAGGAGTTCGAATGACGAATGTGGCGCTTACCGGTCTTGCGCGCGATCTTGAGCAGCGGGCGGAAGAGGGGCGGCCGGTGCGCATCGGCCTGATCGGCTGCGGCGAGATGGGCACGGACATCGTCACGCAGGTGGCGCGCATGAAGGGCATCGAGGTGGCGGCAATCGCCGACACACGGCCCGAACGCGCGGCAAAGGCCATCGAGATTGCCGGGCGGGATGTCGGGAGCGCGGTGGAGGCGGCAACGGCAGGCGCGATCAGCGATGCGATCCGGTCCGGGAAAACGGCGCTCTGCGGCGATTCCCTGATGGTGGCGCAGAACGATCTTGTGGACGTGGTGATCGACGCCACCGGCAAGCCGGCGGTGGGCGCGGAGATCGGGCTTTCGGCCATGGAGGCCGGCAAGCATCTCGTCATGATGAATGTCGAGGCCGACGTGACCATCGGCGCTTATCTGAAGCGTGAAGCGGCGCGGCTGGGCGTGACCTATTCGCTGGGCGCGGGCGACGAGCCGTCTTCCTGCATGGAGCTGATCGAGTTCGTCTCGGCCATGGGGCACGACATCGTTGCCGCTGGCAAGGGCAAGAACAATCCGCTCAACATCGACGCTGTGCCGGACGACTACGCCGAGGAAGCGGAACGGCGCAACATGAATGTGCGCATGCTGGTCGAGTTCGTCGACGGCTCCAAGACGATGGTGGAAATGGCGGCCATCGCCAATGCCACGGGCCTCGTGCCGGACAAGCCGGGCATGCATGGCCCGGCGGCAAGCCGCGAGGAGCTTTCAAGCGTTCTCTGCCCGATTGCCGATGGCGGCGTGCTCTCGAAGAAGGGCTGTGTCGACTTCACGGTCGGCAAGGGTGTCGCGCCTGGCGTGTTCGTGGTGGCGGAGATGGATCATCCGCGCCTGCGCGAGCGCATGAACGATCTGAAGCTCGGCGAGGGGCCCTATTACACCTTCTTCCGGCCCTATCATCTGACATCGCTGGAAGTGCCGCTCACCTGCGCGCGCGCCGTGCTTTATGGGAAGGCGGACATGGTGCCGCTCGACAGGCCGGTCGCGGAAGTCTGCGCGGTGGCCAAGAAGGATCTGAATCCCGGCGACCGGCTCGACGCCATCGGCGAATATTCCTACCGCTCGTGGATCATGACGGCGGAAGAGGCGCGCACGGCGAAGGCCGTGCCATGCGGGCTCCTTGAGGGCGGCACGGTGACGGCCCCGGTGAAGAAGGGCGCGCTTTTGTCCTACGCGAATGTCGCGCCCGACGCGGCTTCGCGGCTGGTAGCGCTCAGGTCGCGGCAGGATGCGATGGTGTTCGGCGAAGGGTGATGGGTGGGGCGCTCGCCCCTCATCCGCCTGCCGGCACCTTCTCCCCGGTTGCGGGGAGAAGGGGAGGCGGTGCTTTGGGGACTTGAAGCTGGCGCTTCCCTTTCCGATTTTCTTCCTTCTCCCCGCTGGCGGGGAGAAGGTGCCGGCAGGCGGATGAGGGGCCTGCGCCGATCCTCTACTTCCCCAGTTCGATGGAGCGCTTTTTCGCAGCGTCGACGGCCTCGCTCACAAGATCAAGCAGCCGGTTTTCATCCATGAAAACGGAGAGTGCGGCGGCGGTGGTGCCGTTGGGGCTTGTCACCTGTTCACGCAGCTTGCCGGGCTCGTCATCGCTTTCTTTGGCCAAGCAGGCCGCGCCGTAGACCGTCTGCATGGCGAGAAGCTTCGCGGTTTCCTTCGGCAGTCCGGCCTTCTCGCCGGCAGCCGTCAGGCACTCGATGAAGTGGAAGATGTAGGCCGGGCCGGAGCCGGAAACGGCGGTGACGGCGTCCATCAGCTCTTCATTGTCGATGGTGGTGACAACTCCGCTGGTGGCCAGCAGTTCCTCGGCGAAGGCTTTTGCCTCGCCGGTCACATTGCGGTTGGAGAAGAGCACCATCATGCCCTTGCCGATGGCGGCGGGCGTGTTGGGCATGCAGCGCATGATTGCGGCATGACGGCCAAGAATTTCCTCGAATGTGGCCGTGCCGGTACCGGCAAGCACGCTGACGAAGGTGGCCTTGTCGGCAAATCGGGCATAGGCCGGGGCGACATCGCGGATGACCTGCGGCTTGACGGCGAACACGATCATGTCGGCCCCTGCGGCAAGCTCGTCAACGCTTTCGGCAACGGTTACACCCAAGGCCGCAGCGCGGGCGCGCAGACCCTCATTCGGTTCCACCACGGTTGCGTCCTTCGAGGCCAGCTTGCCCGCGGCGATCCAGCCCTTCAGCATGGCATAACCCATGTTGCCGCAGCCGACGAGGATGACCGATTTGCCCATGAAACTTCTCCCTTGATGATGGCAAAGGAATGCCGCGTGCGGGCTTGGAATGCAATGGGGAAGCGTGCCTAGGGTCAGGACCCATTAGTATGGCCGCAATGGTCGGCCTGATTTGTGCGGATACGCGAAGCAGGGCCGCAGGAAGACTTCATGTCTTTCAAGGTCTTGCGACAAAGTAGGCCGTGCAAATCAGGCCGATCCGAAGGACGTTCGATAGACCGGCGACCTGCTGCGTCAAACCCCTTGACCGGGGGGAGGACCCCGCTCTGCGGGCTTCTCCTTGCATCTCTTGGTCTATCGATCGCCATTGCGGCCATATTAATGGGTCCTGACCCTAGGTGCCGAACCTGCGGCCTGCGTCCAGCGCCAGACCGCGGCCGACTGAGCCGAACATGTCGCCTTCGACGACGGTCGCTGCGGGCAGCATGCGCAGGACATTCTCGCGCAGGAGCGGGATGGCAGAGGAACCACCGGTGAGGAAGAGGGCGGTGATCTGTTCGGGGGCTATGCGGGCAAGGGCGAGCGTTTCCGAAACGGCATTCTGAACGCGGTCGACCGTGGCTGAAATGGCATCGTTCAACTGGTCGCGTGTGACCGGCAGGTCAAGCGTTTCGTCGGTAAGCGGAAGCTTGATGGCGCTTTCGGTTTCGTCCGTGAGCGCAATCTTTGCCCGTTCCACCGCGCCGACCGCCGCATGGCCCTGCCGGTTGGCGACCACGTCGATCATCCGCTCGACAAGCTCGGGTTGGGCAGCCTCATAGCGGATCTGTTTCAAATCCGTCATGGCGCGATTGGTGTAGAGCATGTGGATGCGCTGCCAGGTAGCCAGATCGTTGAAATAGCCAGCCGGCAGAAAGCGCTTGCCGTCTTTCGTCTGCGTGCGATAGCCGAATTCGGGCATGAGGCGGGCGAGGCTCAAAAGCCGGTCGAAATCCGTGCCGCCGATATGCACACCATGGTTAGCGAGAATATCGTCCTTGCGGTCCGCCTGTTTCGCACGGTCGGAGGAAACGCGGACAATGGAAAAGTCGGACGTACCGCCGCCGATATCGACGATGAGCGCGAGTTCTTCGCGGTCAACCTGCTGCTCATAATCGAGGGCGGCTGCAATCGGCTCGAACTGGAACTCGATATGGGCGAAGCCGCGGCGCTGCGCGGCCTTTTCCAGTTCGTCCTGCGCGCGCCTGTCGGCTTCCGGATTGTCATCGACAAACTGCACCGGCCGCCCAAGCACGATGTTGTCGACCGGACCTCCGAGATGGTTTTCCAGATTATCTTTCAAGAAATGCAGAAACGAGCCGATAATGTCGGAAAACGCGATGGAATGGGCTTTAATTCGCGTTTTTTCATGGATGAGCGATGAACCCAGAACGCTCTTGAGCGCGCGCAGGAGGCGCCCCTCCACATTCTCCGTATAGCGGCTAACGGCGCCGCGCCCGAAATAGGTGCGGTCATCCTCGAAACTGAAGAACACGGCGCTCGGCATGGTGACCTCGCCCGCTTCGAGCGCGACAAGGCGGGGTGCGCCGTTCTCCATGAAGCCCACTGTGGAATTCGACGTGCCGAAGTCGATGCCGCCGCTGAGCGCTTGCATGGGACTATCCTTGCCGGAATGTGGATCGATTGGGGGAGGGGAGCGATACACAATCGGCGGCGGGAAGTCGACCGTCTGCGGGGCTAATTCTTTTCCGGCTCGCGGTACTGCTCGTTGGCGTAGCCGAATTCGGCCATGACGCGGCCGAGCCCCACATAGACCGGATACATGGCGGTGGAGACGGAGCCCGTCGCGGCAAGGCGAAGCGCGCCGCGAAACGGCGAGGCGGCAAGCAGCGCAAGGCTCTTTGCAAACACACGTAGCTTGCCAAAACTCTGATCTCGCCGCTTCCTCTTCTCGACAAGCGTGGAGATGACGCCATTGCGCAGCGCCCGGGAGCGGATCCAGTCCCGTTCGACGCGGCGGGCGGGCACGATCTCCTGTGTCTCGGCC
Source organism: Nitratireductor sp. ATLC21 (assembly GCF_057196525.1). NCBI lineage: Bacteria > Pseudomonadati > Pseudomonadota > Alphaproteobacteria > Hyphomicrobiales > Phyllobacteriaceae > Nitratireductor > Nitratireductor sp. ATLC21. Next base: position 576,098 of record NZ_JBXUOU010000002.1, read on the forward strand.
TCCGCCGACCAGGCGAGGCGGAAGCCCTTCTGGCTGGCGCGGCTCAGGAAATCCGAATCGCCCCCGCCCATGAAGTTGAACCGAAGATCGAGAAAGGGGCGCGGCATCGCCTCCAGAACCCGCCGCGACAGAAGGAGATTGCCCGATGAGAAAAGCGCCGGAACAGGCCCCGTCTCATCATAGGGCGGCGCGAAGACCGGGTGGGTCGCCCAGCGTTCATGCGCGGGCTTTGCGAAGACGGGCACCTGAGGGCCGCCAACGATATCGGCCTCGAAGCGCTCGGCCGTGGAACAGAGGTTTTCCAGCCAGTGCGGGGATGCCAGTTCGTCGTCGTCTATAACGGCGAGATAACGGAAGTTCGGGAATTCGGTGAGGGCCGTTTCCCAGCCGGCATTGTAGGCGCAGCAATTTCCCCGTTCATGCGCGATAATCACGAGGCCTTTGAATGTTCCATCGGCAAAAAGCGGTGCGGCGGCGTTGGCTCCGGCTCGTTCCTCTGCCTCATTCTCCATGACAATCACGGCGAACGGGCGCTCCGTCGCTTGCGAGGCCAGCGAGTGAAGCGTGTTCAGAAGCTGGCCCGGTCGCTTGAAGGTGGGTACGGTGATGACACACGCTAGGGATTGCGCGTCAAGCGAGGGCGTACGCGCTACGATTGAAACCGCTCTGCCTGTTTTTTCCTGCGTCACAATCCCGCCACGCGCTGCTGATTCGTGCTCTATAAGCGGTCGAGGCAATTAAGGCGGCGTTAAATACGGCGGGTTTTTGCGGTGTGGAACTGTTGATTTGCCAGCGAAAATCGATTGGCGTCGCCATTCCTTAATCAAGAGTTCATTGCTCTTTGAAAAAAAAGTCCCAAACAGGAATAGTGCATGCATCTGGTCTTTGCGACATCCATCGTTCCCGACGGAACACCCAAAAGCGGATATGAGATTGCCAACGCGGCCATTCTCGATGCACTCGCGCGCGCAGGCTGCCGGATGTCGGTGATGGGATTTGCCTGGCAGGGACGTGCGGATCATGCCACGACCGAAGAATCATTGGTGCTTGGAGAACTGGACCCGCGCACGGAAGCCGCCAGTGGATTGACCAAGCTCGGCTGGCTCGTCAAAGCGATAATGAGAGGCATGACGTTTTCGTCCGCCAAGATGCTGCTCGCCTCACCCGGAGATATCCGCGCAGCATTGGACAAGCTTGGGACGGTCGATGGGGTGATTTTCAACTCTGTCCAGTTTGCCGGAGCGTTTCGTCAGATCTTTGCCGAGCTGCCGTCCATTTATGTGGCGCACAATGTGGAGCACCTCTCCGCGCAGCAAAGTGCGGCCGCCGCGCAGGGCTTCGTTGGAGGTTTCATGTTTCGACGTGAGGCGCGCCTTCTCAAAACGCTGGAAGCAGAACTTTGTGCTCAGGCGCGATTCGTCTTCACGCTGTCGGAAGATGATCGCCAGCTTCTGGGCGTGTCCGGTGACAAACGCTCGGCGGTGCTGCCGCTGGTGGCACATGGACCGGCGGGCGTCTCTGCGGGGCCGCGCAAGACGCGTTATGACGCCGCATTGATCGGCACCTGGAGCTGGGCGCCGAACCGGATCGGCCTCGACTGGTTCCTTAAAGAGGTGGTGCCGCATCTCCCCGAAAGCTTTCGCATCGCCGTGGCGGGCGATGCACCGGCAGATCTCGCGCAGAGACACAAGCGGGTATCGTTTGTCGGGCGTGTCCCCGACGCGGTGGAATTCGTACGCAGCGGCAAGGTGGTGCCTTTGATCAGCCGCGCCGGCACGGGGGTCCAGCTCAAGACCATCGAAACGTTCGAGCTCGGCTTGCCAAGTGTCGCGACACAGAGCGCGCTGCGAGGCATATCGTATAAACCGCAGAACTGTATTGTGGCTGATGATCCCCGCACCTTCGCGGAAGCTCTGCTGCGCGCGGCCAGGGATCCGGTCGATCTGGACGGGCGAAAATTCTACGAGGCCCAGCGCAAAGCACTCGACACAGCTATTCTTCATGGGCTTGATGAGGCCGGCTTCAGCAGGCGGGATGCAGCCGCATGAACGTGGCAACTTCAAACACTGCACACGCAACGCTGCCGCGACGCGACATACTTGGTACGTCGGTGACAGTCATCGGCCGGGATGGCGCGCTGGCATTGCTGTCGGAGAACATTGCGACCTGTCAGTTCACACCCGTCACGTTTCTCAACGCACACAATGCGAATGTGGCTATCGCAGATACGCGTTTCCGCGGGATCCTGCCTAGGTTTCTCGTGTTGGCCGATGGCATTGGTGTCGATCTGGCCTCAAGAATTCTTTTCGGCGAGCCGTTTCCCGACAATCTCAACGGCACTGATTTCGTTCCTGCATTTTTCCGCGCCCAAAAGGACAAGCTGACGGTCGCCTTGCTCGGTGCGCGGCGTGAAAACGCGCTCGCGGCTGTCGAGAAACTGGCTGAGCAGGCGCCACAGCATGACTTCATCTTTCTGCACGATGGCTATTTCAACGCCCAGCAGGAAGGGGTCATTCTTGACAGATTGAAAGAGATGCGACCGGACGTGCTGCTCGTCGCCATGGGCGTGCCGCGTCAGGAGTTCTGGATTGCCGATCATCTCGGCCCCGAGCATTGCACGGTGCCGATTGCCGTGGGCGCTCTGTTCGATTTTCTGAGCGGCGCGGTGCCGAGGGCACCGCTCTGGATGCGGCGATTGAGGCTGGAATGGCTCTTTCGTCTGGGGTTGGAGCCACGCCGTCTCTGGCGCCGCTATGTTGTGGGCAATCCCATCTTTCTTCTCAGGGTTTTCCGGCAGAAATTCCGGGGCAAGCGGGGCGGAGCATAACCATGACCGTGGGGCACAGCGCTGCGATCGTGACGCCAAGCTATGCGGGTGACTTCGAGCGTTGCCGGCTACTTTGCGAATCGATAGATCGCTTTGTGACCGGTTATGACCGGCATTATCTTCTGGTGGCAGGGCACGATGTCGAGCGCTTTCGGATTCTGGAATCAGACCGGCGCGTGGTGGTGGATGAGCGCGATCTTCTCCCTGCCTGGCTCCATGCGGTGCGCGACCCCACCGTGTTCTTCAGACGGCACATATGGTTGAGCACACGGCTGGCGCCCCTGCGCGGCTGGCACGTGCAGCAATTGCGGCGGATCGCCTTTGCCGAAAAGGCGGAGCAAGAGGTTTTGGTCTACTGCGATTCCGATGTCGTGTTCCTGAAACCTTTCCATTGCAGCGCGTTCTGGCAGGGAGAGAAGGTGCGGCTCTACCGCCGCGATGGCGGGATGAATGCGCTGGTCGATCTCGGTCATCGCCAGTGGTCGGCAAATGCCGGGCAGGCGCTTGGTTTGCCTGCAGGGCAGGAAACAGAGCACGACTATATCACAACGCTGATCTCGTGGCGGCGTGACAGCGTGGTCGGCATGCTGCGTCATATCGAGACCTTGCACGAAAAACCCTGGATCCGCGCGGTGGCTGCAGATCGGCGTTTCTCGGAATGCATACTCTACGGTCGTTATGTGGACGAGGTGCTTGCAGGTCGCGGGCACTTTCACGACGACCGGGCGTTCTGTCATGTTCTCTGGTTCGGCCATGAGCTCGACACAGGTGGTCTGGAAAAACTCATCGCCGAAATGGAAGCCCACCAGGTGGCCATTGGCATCCAGTCTTTTATCGAGACCGATCTGGAGCCACTGCGCCGGATGATCCGCTGACGGGGTTCACACCCGTTTCGCCGGCATGGCGAGCGCGCGATAGGTCAGCACCATCGACAACAGGTAGAGTACGGCAAAAACGGCATTCAGCGACAGGATGATGTCGCTGGTTTCGGTGAATGACTTCAGCACCAGCGAGAGGAGGGCGGCCTTGGCAGCAGCGAGCACGCCGAGATTGACCGCCCGAAGGAAAGTCTGACCGCGGGCGAAAAGAAGATCTGCCTGATATTCTGTCAGGTTTCGCAGGCCGGGAACAGCCAGCGCCAGGATGACCAGGGGAGCGGCCTCCGCCACATTGCTGCCGAGCAGGGTCGGATAGAAGGCGAGGATTGTCGCCATGGTCGCCAGCGCAAGCACCGAAACGGCGAAAACCCCACTCTCGATCCCCAGGCGCAGCGTCCAGCTCCTGAGCATTTCAGGGGACCGCATCATGCGCTGCACGAGCAGCATGGAGAAGGAGCGGATCGGGATGGCGGTAAGATCGACCAGCCGCATGATGATCGCGTAGATGCCCGCCAGTGTGGGATTTCCAAGGGCGAGAACGAGGAGCTTGTCGAGCTCCATCTGGAGATAGAAAAGCACCTCCGCTCCGGCGACGTAGAGTGCGTCGGGGAGCCGGCGCAGATAGAGCGAGGTTTGCAGCCGCAGGCGTTGCCGGGGGCAATAGAACAACAAGGCAAAGATGAGTGCGGCGATGTTGGCAACCAGGTAGAACACGGTCCAGTTCAACAGGTCTTGGCTGGTGTGAAACGTAAACACAAAGGCCGCAAGCGCGCGGATGGCTATGCTGACGATGAGGATCGTTGCAGCCCGACCGAAGCGATTGAGACCATTGTTGACGACGATCACGGTCTCTGTCAGACGCCAGGCGACCGCCTCGGAAACGATGACGAGGGCGAAAGGAAGCACCCGCAAGTCACCTGCGAAAAACACCAGATACAGAACGGTGCTGGCGAGCGCGATCAGCGGCAGCGAGGCAAGGGCCAGGACAAGGAAGCCGGCGGCATAGGTTCCCAGAAGCCGAGGCTTCACCGTGGCGATCCGATAAAGCGTGGCGGTGAAGCCGAGTGCAAGGATCCGCCCGACCATCACACCGGCGGCGGAGGCTGTCGCAAACAGCCCGAAATCGGCAATCGTCAGGCTGTTAGCCAGAATGACGAAATAGGCGAGAGAAAAGACCAACCGCCCGGCCGACCCGCTGACGGCCGCGAGATAGTCGCGCAGCACCTGTCGCTGACTGGATATGATGTCACGGAACGAAATGAGAAGACCCCGGATCGCCTGGTTTCGATGAGCGGTTTGCGGCGACACTATCCGACAAAACTTAATGCGCTGTTCCGCAAATTCCCACGCCGGCAAAAAACCTGTTTCGAAATGCTTACCGTTAACTCTTTGTTACCCGTGCCTCTTTAGCTTGAGTTAACATAATCGCGGGCTTATGCGCCCGCTTCCCGTTCATGAGCGAGAGCTGCGCGTACAATGTTCGACGCCGACAATCCAAGCAAGAAAAGGCCTCGGAGCGGCGGACAGGTGCGTTCACTGCTGTCAATACGGGCACCAGAGGAGGAGCTTCCGGAGCTGCCCCGCCAACAGCAGAGTTCGGTGCGCAAGGATCGCGGCGGAGGATCGCTGCTTTCGCGCGCGCAAGAGGAGCGCGCCGCTCAGGATACCCGACGGGAAAGAGCATCTTCGGCGGATGCCTATCTTCGGCGGGCGGAAGCCAAAAGAGATGCAACGGACCCTGAATTGGCGAGGCGCGCGGAAACGCAACGGCAGCCCGCCATACGGCCTGAAGCGACACATGCCGGCAAGCCACCCTTGCGCGAGCGGCTGATCGGCCGGCTTTTCCCTTTGCCCGAGGTTGGATCTTCCCCTCAGAAAACGCAGCGGGCTGAGCGCGCGCGTCGTCCAGTGGGAAGGGGGACCACGCAACGCGTAACCTTCAGCGATGAAGAGCCTGATCACACGAAAAAGCATCGCCGGCCGACCCCCGGTGCGCAGCAACCGAACTCGGACGAGCAGGTATGGCGGCCGCTGATTGATCCAGTTGAGGTGATCGGCGGAATCCTGCGGGCCAAATGGCTCATTCTTCTGACGACAATCCTCGGCGCGGTGATTGGTGTGATGATCGCGCTTTCCACGCCGAAAATGTATTACGCGGCCACGCAGTTGCTGTTTGATCCACGCGATCTGCAGATCGTTGAACGCGACCTGACGCGCGGCGGCCTGCCTTCCGACGCAACGCTGGCACTTATCGAAAACCAGGTCGCGGTCATAACCTCAGGCAATGTTTTGTCCAGGGTGGTGGATGAGCTCGATCTCGCTGATGATCCGGAATTCAACGGCTCAGGTAGCGGCAGTATTCTGAGCCTGCTGTTGAGCCCGCGTGCGCTGATCTCGGCGCTGATCAACGGCAATGATGAGGATGGTGGCTCGGCCCGGCATACGATTGCGGTCGAGAATCTCTTCGAGGCCCTGGATGTCGGGCGGAACGCGAAAACATTTATCATCACCATCGGCGCCACCACCAAAGATGCCGAAAAATCGGCGTTGATCGCAACAACGACGCGGGATGTCTTCCTTTCCACCTATGGTGAGTTGCAGTCGGCGACGGCAGGCCGTGCCAACCGCGAAATCACCGATCAGCTCCAGTCACTGCGGGACGAAGTCGAACAGGCCGAGCGCGCTGTTGCCGAGTTCAAGGCCAAGAACGACATCGTGGATGCCCAGGGGCGCCTGATCACTGACGAAGAGATTCTGCGCCTCAACGAGCAGCTTTCGGCCGCGCGGGCGCGCACATCCGAGCTGAATGCGCGCGCGGCTGCAGCACGCTCGCTGGATGTGGAGACGGTGCTGGGCGGCGCTCTGCCGGAGCAGGTTGCCTCACCCGTGATGACGGAACTGCTCGCACAATATGCAAGCCTGAAACAGCAGGCTGGACGGCTGGCGGTTCGGTTCGGCCCGCGCCATCCGGACCGGCAGGCCGTGGACGCGGAACTGGCCGGCGCGCGTGATGAGATTGCACGCGAGTTGCGCCGTGTGGTGGCCTCCAATCAGGTGGAATTGCAGCGCGCGGTCCAACTCGAACAGGATCTATCGGGGCAGCTTGCCCGGCTAAAGGTGCAGAAAGGGAACCTGGAGTCGGAGCGCGTGACGCTGCGCGAACTGGAGCGCGAAGCCAACGCCAAGCGATCGGTCTACGAGGCCTTGCTTTTAAGGGCACGTGAAACCGGCCAGCAGGAGCGCCTGAACACAGCGAATGTCAGCGTGATTTCGCAGGCCGTACCACCACTGGACCCCACCGGCCCCTCGCGTTCGTCGATTGCGATGGCGGGGATGATCCTGGGCTTCATGTTCGGTGTGGGGCTTGGCGCGACAGGTGGAGCAATTCGCAGCCTGCGTGAAAATATGGCCGAGCGACAGGCTGGCGACCGTGACGGCGGCAGTGGCCGATGGAACGCCGACGGGGGGGATGCCGACGAAGGCGATCCCGAACCCGACCCCACCCCGCCGCGAGGCGGCACGCGCCGGCGCGACATTGAAGAACGTAGCCGTCGATACGATGTCTCGCAGGAACACTTGCAGGATCGGCGTCCACGACCGAACGAACGCTATACGACCGCGCAGGCAAGTCATGAGGTGGAGAATGAGGAGGCGTTTGCCGATGCGTTCGATGCCAATGAAAGCGCGGAGCTCGTCGAGCAGGTGCAGGAGCAACCTCGCAAACGCGCCAGACCGGCTGCACAGCCTCAGCCAGTGCCTCATGTCGCGGCCCAGCACCCGCCCCAGCAGGCACCCGCATCGAATTTTCAAACCGTAAGCGCCCCGGCTTACCCACCGACTTGGCCGGCAGCGCAGATGGCGATACAGCCGGGCATGATGGTTCCCGGGCCGATGCAGATGATGGCACCGATGCCCCAGGTCGTGGGAATGCCGATGATGCAGCCCTATCCAATGTGGCAGCAGGCTCCCATGCCGTTTCAGGCTGATTTCGGTGTCATGCCGCAGCAAGCGCGGGAGCGTGTCGAAGACGAGGACCAGGATGAAGGCAGCGAACGCTTCGATGAGATCCATGATCGCCTCAAGGCTGTGCGCCGCGAAGTGGATGCGCTGACGGCACGACGGTCCAACAGGTATCGTTATTGATCTGAAACACCGCCTTTTCCAATAACGTCAGGGAACGGCGCTGTGACGGGATTGCGGTTCTGTGTTTTCCCCATTATGCGGGCTCATGTGCGAGCCTCTTCCCGCGAAGAGTCACCTTGCACCGCTTGATAGCTGCACCGGGGAATGACATGGCCGAAATCATTGACGGAAAAGCCCTTGCGGAAAATGTGGTGGCGAAGGTTAAGACCGAGACCGCCAGGCTCGCTGAAACCGGTGTGACGCCGGGGCTTGCTGTGGTGATCGTCGGTGAGGATCCGGCCAGCCAGGTTTATGTCGCCTCCAAATCGCGCCGCGCGAAGGAATGTGGGTTTCACTCTGTGCAGCATTCGCTGCCGGAGGAGACCGGCGAGGAAGAATTGGTGGCGTTGGTCGAGGAGCTCAATGCCGATCCCGCGATCCATGGCATTCTGGTGCAGCTCCCCCTGCCGAAGCATATCGATGAGGGTCGCATCATCCAGACCATCGACCCGGACAAGGATGTTGATGGATTTCACTTCATCAATGTGGGGCGCCTTGGCACCGGCGAACTCGACAGCGCCTTTGTGCCCTGCACACCTGCTGGCGCCATGCTGATGCTGGAGCGGGTGCGCGGCCGCGACCTTTCCGGTCTTTCGGCGGTGGTGATCGGGCGCTCCAACATCGTTGGCAAGCCGATGGCGAACCTGCTTCTGGCCGCCAACGCCACGGTGACGATTGCCCACAGCCGAACGAAGGATCTTCCCGCGCTTGCCAGGACCGCCGACATTCTTGTGGCAGCGGTCGGACGCCCTGAGATGATCCGCGGGGATTGGGTGAAACCCGGCGCCACGGTGATCGACGTGGGCATCAACCGCATTCCCGCTCCGGAAAAAGGCGAGGGGAAGACCCGGCTTGTCGGCGATGTCGCTTTTGCCGAGGCGAAGGAAAACGCCGGCGCGATCACGCCGGTGCCGGGTGGCGTCGGGCCGATGACAATCGCCATGCTGATGGCGAACACGCTGACATCGGCATTCCGCAAGGCGGGACTTGAGCCTCCTGTTTTCTAGCGCCTGAGCCAGTCTGGATCATCAGCCATGTCTTTCCTGCCCGAACAGCCTGCTTTACAACAATTGGCCATGGGCGAGGCACGGCAGGATACCCGGCAGTTTGCCTTTCTGCTGGTAGACAAATTCTCGATGTTTTCGCTGGCGGCGGCCATCGACACCGTGCGCTCGGCCAATCGTCTTCTGGGACGGGATGTCTATAGCTGGGTTACCGTCTCCGCCGATGGTGAAGCGGTAATGGCCTCCAACGGTCTGCCGATCAAGATCGACTACGCGATCGCCGACCTGCCACCGGTCGATATTCTGTTTGTCTGTGTCGGGTTGACGACGGAGTTTCCCGGCAAGAGCACGGTGCTGGCGGGTCTGCGTTCGCTCGGCCGTCGCGGCGCGGCTCTCGGGGCGCTGGCGGCGGGATCCTATCTTCTGGCAGAGGCCGGCCAGCTTGAGGGGCATCGCTGCACGATACACTGGGAGAACCGGGCCTCCTTCATGGAGCGCTTTCCAGAGATCGAGTGCACTGGCAATGTCTATGAGATCGACCGGAAGCGCTATACCTGCGCCGGCGTGACCACTTCCATAGACCTGATGCTGGAGATCGTTCGAAGCGACCTGGGCGTGGAACTGGCCAACGAAGTGGCCAACCAGTTCCAGCACGAGCGCATCCGCTCGCCGGGCGACCGCCAGCGGACGGGGCCGGAGCGTGACCTTACCGGAAAATCGGAAAAGCTGAAGAAGATCGTCGAACTGATGGCCGACAATCTGGTCGAGCCTTATTCGGCGGTGCAGCTCGCACGAGCCGCAAGCCTCTCAGTGCGGCAGGTGGAACGGCTGTTTTTGCGGCATCTGGGCATGACGCCGGGGCGTTATTACATGCGGTTGAGGCTGGAGCGGGCGCGCGAGCTTCTGCGCCAGACCAACATGGCCATTCTCGATGTGGCAATCGCCACCGGGTTCACCTCGCACTCCTATTTCGCGCAGAGCTACCGCCAGCAGTTCGGGCGACCGCCCTCCGAAGAGCGGCGCACCACCTATTGAGTGCGTTTGGCGGCTGGTTTCGATGGTGGTGCCAGGCGCCCTCTCCCTTCGACAAGCTCAGGATGAGGGCTGTTGAGGCGCAAGACGTATGTCGCCAGCCACGCTATCCGTCAACGCTGTAGTGGCCCTCATCCTGAGCTTGTCGAAGGGAGAGGGCGCTCGGTGCCTTCGGTCAAGCCGGCTGCCAACTTTCGCAGAGCGACAATGTCGGGCTCGTGCGAACCTTCAGAGTCGGCGCGGGCCATGAAATCCTCCGCGAGTTTCGCAGCGGCCCTTTCGAACGCATCCGGTGCGACGCGGGCGAGCGAGGTCAGGCCGCGCAACAGTGCCTCTTGAACATCAGGCGCCGCAGATGCGGCTTCATAGGAGATCGGCCGAAAGGCCTCGTCCAGCAAGCGCTCCGGGCTGACCGGCATAAAGCGAATGCGCGGATAAGGTGGATCCTTCCGTTCCTCTTCCTTCTCCTTCAGCGCCCAATTGGCCAGAAGACGCGTCTGCACCGTGAGGACATGGTTGGCGGTGGAGGGATCGTTGACCCCGGGCGACAAGGCCCGCCGCGCCACATCCGCCAGAACGAGAAAGCCGAAGCCGGGATCGGAATCGAAGGTGCGCTCCTCTCCGATGATGAAATCGCCGCGGATGGCCTTCAACACGGCCTCATCCGCTTCACCGACGACCACGGCAATGATTGCAGTATGGTCCACATAGTCTCCGGGCCGGACACGCACGTGAATGACAAGCCCCTTGTCTTCCGCCAGGTCCTGTAGCGCGTGAGGGTCGAAATGCTGCACGAAGCCGACGCTGCCTGCCGCAACCTCGTGCCCGATGGGTGATCCCTCGCCCGCGCTGCATCCATATAGCCCGTCTCGGCCAAGCCGGTCGAGCGCCTGGCTGGTCGCATCTTCCAGACGGCTCGTCATTTCCACCACGCGGCCCACAACCGAGATTTCGCGTACCCAACGGATCAAAGCCCAGACAACCGCGAAGACGACAAAGAGGGTGGCGATGAACAGGATCAGACGTCCGCCCAGCGTATAGATGCCGCTCGACAGGCCGATAATGCCGATGATCGAGAAGAGGAATGCGCCTATAAAGACCGAGATCGTGGTGCGCGCGGCACGATTGCCCGAAAAGAGCGGGACAGCGCGCGGCGAACCGGTCTGCGCGGCGCTGGTCAAAAGATTCACGAGGGTGGAGAGCGCAAACACCGCCACCGTGAGCATGCTCGAAGCGACAATGCTGAGAATGTTGCGCAGCGCATCGGCCGAGACTGTGATCGGGATCGCGCTTTCTTCAAGCCCTTCAGGGAAGAACCCGGCGGAAAGATAGGCAAGCGCGACAACGATCAGCGCCGATACGCAGAACAGTGCGGGCAAGAACCAAAGGGCCCGCGAAAATCGTCTGAATAGAAACCAGTATCCGTTCACGGCCCCTCCGATCAAAGAAAGAATGCACGGTAACGGCTTATGGTTCCAGATCAGAAAACGGCAGCCCCCTGATCGGCCCGTCCCGCGAGCTGGCGGAAACCCGCAAAAAGCTCGCGCCCCATGCCGAACTGGTTGGCGGTGAGGTCCGGTGCAGCACTTTCGCGCGCGGCGAGTTCGTTCGCGTCGACCAGCACCTCGATTGTGCCTTTCTCGGCATCAAGGCGCATCGGATCGCCGTCACGCAGCTTGCCGATCATGCCGCCGTCGAGCGCTTCAGGCGTGACGTGGATGGCTGCCGGCACCTTGCCGGAGGCGCCCGACATGCGGCCATCGGTGACGAGCGCGATGCGCCGGCCACGATCCTGCAAAACGCCAAGAGCAGGCGTGAGCTTGTGCAGTTCGGGCATACCATTGGCCTTGGGCCCCTGAAAGCGGATGACGGCGATGAAATCGCGGTCGAGCTTGCCAGCCTTGAAGGCCTCCTGCATCTCATCTTGCGAGTTGAAGATGATGGCCGGTGCCTCAATGAGACGGTGCTCGGGTTTCACGGCGGAAATCTTGATGATGGATTTGCCGAGATTGCCAGACAGGACCCGAATGCCTCCGGTCTGCTGGAAGGGTTTGGCGGCAGTGGTGAGCACCTTTTCGTTGCCGCTGGTGGCGGGCGCGGGCAGGCGTGCGACCGACCCATCATCGGCAAGCTTCGCCTCGACCGTGTAAGGCCGCAGACCTTCGCCCCAGATGGTGCGCACATCTTCATGCAGATAGCCGTCATCGAGCAGTTCGCGGATAAGAAAGCCCATGCCGCCGGCAGCGTTGAAATGGTTCACGTCCGCAAGCCCGTTGGGATAGACGCGCGCGAGAAGTGGCACGTGGTCGGAGATTTCGGCAATGTCGTCCCAGGTGAGTTTGATGCCGGCTGCCGCCGCCATGGCGACCAGATGCATGGTGTGGTTGGTGGAGCCGCCCGTGGCGTTGAGCCCGACCACGCCATTGACGATGGAGCGCTCGTCGATCATGCGGCCAACGGGCGTGAACTCGTTTCCGAGTGCCGTGATGGCAAGCGCTCGTTTGGCCGCTTCCTTCGTCAGGGCGTCGCGCAGGGGCGTGTTGGGGTTGATGAAGGAGGAACCCGGCGTGTGCAGGCCCATGATCTCCATCAGCATCTGGTTGGAATTGGCGGTGCCGTAGAAGGTGCAGGTGCCGGGTCCGTGATAGGATTTCGATTCCGCTTCAAGCAGGGCAGCGCGGTCTACCTTGCCCTCCGCATAAAGCTGGCGGATGCGGGCCTTTTCGTCATTGGGCAGGCCCGACGTCATGGGCCCGGCTGGAACGAAGACGGCGGGCAGGTGGCCGAAGGTGAGGGCAGCGATAACCAGACCCGGCACGATCTTGTCGCAGACACCGAGATAGACGGCCGCATCGAACATGTTGTGCGACAGGCCGACGGCCGCCGACATGGCGATGACGTCGCGCGAGAAGAGCGAAAGCTCCATGCCCGGCTGGCCCTGCGTGACGCCGTCGCACATGGCGGGCACACCGCCTGCCACCTGCGCCACACCGCCGGCCGCGCGCGCGGCCTCCTTGATCATATTGGGATAGGGCTCGAAGGGCTGGTGCGCCGAGAGCATGTCGTTATAGGCGGTGATGATGCCGAGATTGGGGACCCGGTCGCCGGAAAGTGCAGCCTTGTCGGTCGGGCCGCAGGCGGCGAAGCCATGGGCGAGGTTTCCGCAGGAGAGAACGGAGCGGTGCACCGCTTGACCGGCAGCATGGTCGACACGCTCCAGATAGGCTTCGCGGCTGGCGCGCGAACGCTCGCGGATGCGGGCTGTGACGGCTTCGATTTCGGGTCTGGCGGTCATGGCGTTGCGTCCTGTTTTTACGTTTGGTCCCGCGCCTCAGCTCTGGCTGGCGGGTGCCCAGAAGATCCGGGCCGGGTGTTTTGCCCCGGCAAGCACCGCTGTGATTGGCGCGGCTGGGCCGGGTTGCATGGCAAGCGCTCCTTCAAGCGTCTCGCGCTTGTCGTCTCCCTCGATATGGAGAGCAAGGAAACGCGCGCCGGCAATGCGGTTCATGGAGAGGGTCAGGCGCGGCTCCCCGGCACTTTCGGAAGAGACGGGGAGCACGTCTGGTCCTTCCACCGGTTTGAGCAGCGTCTCGATGGTGGTGGCATCAGGGAAGAATGACGCAGTGTGCCGGTCATTGCCCATGCCGAGCACCACGACATCAAGCGGTGCCGGGATTTTTGCGACCATGTCTGCGGCTTTTTCGGCCGCCTCGGCAATGGTGTTTGCCGGATGATAAAGGCCCACGAAAGCGGCGCGGGCGGCCTTGTTCTGCAAGAGATGCTGGGCGACCAGCCGGGCATTGGAGCGCGGTGATTCCGCCGGAACGAAACGCTCGTCCACGAGGAGGACGGTGATTTTGTTCCACGGGATGTCGCACCGTGACAGATGGTCGAAAAAGAGGGCAGGCGTGCGGCCACCGGAGACGGCAATCGCCGCGCGGCCGCGCTCCTTGACGGCGGCGGTGAGCTTTCCGGCGACAGTGGCCGAAAGCTCTTTTGCCAGCGCCTCGGGTGAGGCGAATTCATGCCATTTGCAGTCCACCATGGTCAGGTGCTCTCGTGCCAGGTGCGGCCGTCGCGCTCGATCAGCGCAATGGAGGAGGACGGGCCCCATGTGCCTGCCGTGTAGCCCTGTGCGGGCTGCTCGTTGTCTTCCCAGGCGGCAATGATCGGGTCGATCCAGCGCCATGCAGCTTCCACCTCGTCGCGGCGCATGAACAGGGTCTGGTTGCCACGGATCACATCCATGATCAGCCGCTCATAGGCATCGGGATTGCGCACGCTGAAGGATTCGGCAAAGCTCATGTCGAGCGGCACATGGCGCAGCCGCATGCCGCCGGGGCCGGGATCCTTGATCATGATCCACTGTTTCACGCCCTCGTCGGGCTGCAACCGGATGACGAGCTGATTGGCAAAGACCTTGCCGGCGCCGTCCTCGAAGATGGAATGCGGGATCGGCTTGAACTGGATGACGATTTCCGAAACGCGGGTGGCGAGCCGCTTTCCGGTGCGCAGATAGAAGGGCACGCCCGCCCAGCGCCAGTTCTCGATCTCGGCCTTGATGGCGACAAAGGTTTCGGTGTTGCTCTCACCGCTTTCCAGCTCTTCCGTATAGCCCTTCACCGCGCCGCCATTGGAAGCACCGGCACGGTACTGGCCGCGCACGGTCGCCTTTTCCGCACTGGCGGTGGTGATGGGCTTCAGCGCGCGCAGCACTTTCAGCTTTTCATCGCGCACCGTGTCGGCGTCCATCGAGGCGGGCGCTTCCATCGCAACGAGGCAGAGAAGCTGGAGGATGTGGTTCTGCACCATATCGCGCAGCGCGCCGGCCTTGTCGTAATAGCCGGCACGGCCTTCCAGCCCGACGGATTCGGCCACCGTGATCTGCACATGGTCGATATGGGCGGAGTTCCAGAGCGGTTCGTAGAGCGCATTGGCAAAGCGCAGCGCCATCAGGTTCTGCACCGTCTCCTTGCCGAGATAGTGGTCGATGCGGAAGACATTGTGCTCGTCGAAAACGCGGGCGATGGCGTCGTTCAATTCGTGCGCAGAGGCTAGAGAACGACCGATCGGCTTTTCCACGATCACGCGGGCGGTATCGGTCGCCAGGCCGTGCTTGTCCACCTGTCCGACAATGTCGTCGAAAAGGCTTGGGGCGACGGCCATGTAGAAGGCGCGCACGCTCTTGCTGTCACCGACCTCGGTTTTGAGATCGGCAAAGCCGTCCCCCGATTTCGCATCCGCTGGCACATAGGAAAGACGAGCCAGAAAATGCTTGAGCTCCTTCGGCTCGATATCGTCCTTGGCGACATGCTCGCGGATCGCCTTTTCGGCAAAGGTGCGAAACTCTTCATCGGAGAGCTTGGTGCGCGATGAGCCGATAATGCGGGTCGGGTCGGTGAATTGTCCCGCCCGCTGGCGCTGATAGAGCGCCGGCAGGAGCTTGCGTTCGGAGAGGTCGCCCGTGGCGCCGAACACCACGAGATCGAAAGGTTCGACCGGAATTGTCTGGCTGGTCATGGTTTCTCCGTCTGCGTCGGTACAGCTTGCCGTTGCTATAGTCTAATCGATTTAAGAAAGCCAGATGGGATTCCGTCGCACGCGCATGTCGAGGCTGAGCCAAGCCTGCATAACCATTTGTGCCTTGACATGTCTTCGCATGGCGGGTTTCCCATGGTTCCCTTCGCGAGCATAGGCTTGCACACAGACATTACAAACCGGAGCGGCAGGGATGGGAACCCATTTTTCGCGCAGCGTGGCTGAGGGCCGCGCTTTCATGCAGTTCATCGACGGGCGCTCCGTCGATTCGCTCTCGGGCGAACGGATTGACGTTCGCTGCCCGTCCGACGGCAAGATTTTCGCCTCCATCCCCGCATCCAACGAGGCGGATGTGGATCTGGCGGTGAAGTCCGCCCGCAAGGCGTTTGACGAGGGGCCATGGAGCCGCATGCCGGCGGTCGAGCGCGGGCGTTGCCTGACACGGCTTTTCCATCTGGTGGAGAAGCATGGCGAGGAACTGGCCGCGCTCGAATCGCGCGACACCGGCAAGCCGATCCGCCAGGGCAAGGCCGATGTGACGGCCACCATGCGTTATTATGAGTTTTACGGCGGCGCGGCCGACAAGATCCACGGCGACACGATCCCGTTTCTCGACGGTTACACGGCGCTGACGCTGCGCGAGCCGCATGGCGTGGTGGTGGGCATCACGCCGTGGAACTACCCGATGCAGATTCTCGCCCGCGTTGTGGGCGCGGCCCTTGCCATGGGCAACACGCTGGTGGTGAAGCCGGCCGAGGACGCATCGCTGACCACGATCCGCATCGCCGAGCTGGCGCATGAGGCGGGCATTCCTGAAGGCGTGTTCAACGTCATCACCGGCTATGGCCGCAGCGCCGGTGCCGCCCTTTCCGCGCACCCGCTGGTCGATTACGTGACCTTCACCGGCTCGCCGATGACCGGCACGGCAATCCAGCAGGCAGCCGCCGTGAACAATCGCGGCGTGACCATGGAACTGGGCGGCAAATCCCCGCAGATCGTGTTCGCCGACGCGGATATCGAGGCGGCGCTTCCGGTGCTCGTCAATGCCATCATCCAGAATGGCGGGCAGACCTGCTCTGCCGGCAGCCGCGTGCTGATCGAAAAGCCGATTTACGAGAAAGTGGCTTCGGCCCTGGCCGAGCGCTTCTCGAAGCTGGTTGCCGGACCGCATGATGCCGATCTCGACATCGGCCCGCTGGTCAACCCGGCGCAGCGTGACAAGGTTTCGGGCTTCATCGCGGCGGCGAAGGAAGCCGGCATCCCGCTTCTGACCGAGGGCACGGTGCATCCGGACGCGCCGGAAGGTGGCTATTATCAGGCGCCGGCGCTTTTCGGTGCGGTCGACCCGAAGGCAGCCTTGGCACAAGAAGAAGTGTTCGGGCCTGTCCTTTCGCTTTTCCCGTTCGAGGATGAGGCGGATGCGATCCGGCTTGCCAATGACACGGAGTTCGGCCTCGTGGCCGGCGTTTGGACCCGCGACGGCGCGCGCCAGCACCGTGTGGCAAAACGCGTGCGTGCCGGTCAGGTCTTCGTCAATGGCTACGGCGCGGGCGGCGGGATCGAGCTGCCCTTTGGCGGGTTCAAGAAGTCCGGCCACGGGCGCGAAAAGGGCTTTGAAGCCCTGTTCGACATGTCCGCCACAAAGACAATCGTTTTCAACCACGGCTAACACTGACAGGAAATTTTGAAATGGCACGACTTGAAGGCAAGGTCGCCGTGATCACCGGCGCGGCGTCCGGTTTTGGCGCAGGAATGGCAAAGCGTTTCGCCGAGGAAGGCGCGAAGGTCATCGTCGCCGATCTGAACGCGAAGGGTGCGGAAAAGATCGCCGGCGAGATTGGCGAGGCTGCGCTGCCCGTCACTGCCGATGTTTCCATGAAGGCCGATGTGGACGCGATGGTGGATGCTGCCATGCAGGCCCATGGCCGGCTCGACATCATGGTCAACAATGCAGGCTATACGCATCGCAATGGCCCCATGCTCGAGGTCGATGAGGAAACCTTCGATCTCATCACCGCCGTCAACATGAAGGCGATCTATCACGCAGCCCAGGCCGTGGTGCCGATCATGGACAAGCAGGGCGGCGGCTCCATCATCACCACCGCATCGACAGCCGGCCTGCGCCCGCGTCCGGGTCTTACCTGGTATAATGCCTCGAAGGGCTGGGCGATCACCGCGACCAAGTCGATGGCGGTGGAACTCGCTCCGCAGAACATCCGCGTGAACTGCCTTTGCCCGGTGGCGGGCGAAACCGGCATGCTCGATCAGTTCATGGGCGAGGACACGCCGGAGAAGCGCGCACAGTTCCGCGCATCCATTCCGCTCGGCCGGCTTTCCACACCGCTCGACATTGCCAATGCGGCCCTGTGGCTTGCTTCCGATGAAGCGGAATTCATCACCGGTGTTGCACTGGAAGTGGATGGCGGGCGCTGCATCTGAACATGCGGGCTTGAAAAGGGATTCCGCAAACTGGGGAACCAGATCTCTCATGCGGAATTCCTTATTGTCGGTTCATTTAACCGGGCGCGATTGAGACAATCGGCGTCCGCAGGCAGGGGGCACATGCATGACCTATGAGCAGATCTTTCTTTTCAGTCTGCTGGGCGTCGTCTTTGCTTTCCTTGTCTGGGGTCGCATTCGCTATGATCTGGTGGCCTTCGCGGCGCTGATCATCGCGGTGGTGGCGGGTGTTGTGGATGCGCATGACGCATTCATGGGCTTCGGCCACGAGGCTGTGGTCATCATCGCTCTGGTGCTGATCGTCTCACGCGCCATGATGAACGCGGGCGCGGTGGAATTGATCGCACGTTTCGTGCTCTCGTCGGGACGTTCCCTTTCCACGCATATCGGCTTCATGTCGGTGATTGGCGCGGGGCTTTCGGCCGTCATCAACAATGTGGCCGCGCTGGTCATGCTGATGACCCTCGACATCGAGGCGGCAAAGAAGGCCAAGCGCCCCGTCTCGCAATCGCTGATGCCGCTATCCTTTGCGACGATCCTGGGCGGCATGATCACTCTGATCGGCACGCCGCCCAACATCGTCATTGCCGAGTTTCGCGGGCGGGCGCTGGGCGAATCCTTCTCCATGTTCGATTTTTCACCGGTGGGGCTGGTGTGCGCCATTGTCGGCATCGCGTTCGTGACAACGGTCGGGTGGCGGCTGATCCCCGATACTGGACAGGCGGCGGCTGTCGGTGAAGATGGTGCGGCGGGCCTGTTCGTTGCGGAAGCGGGTGTAAAGGAAAAGTCCGGTTTCATCGGCAAGGCCGTCAGCGAACTCTACCCGCTTGCCGATGAGCACGATGTGACCGTTCTCGGCCTTGTGCGGCGCGGCAAGCGCCTGCCGGGATTTGCCGCCGGCGAGGAATTGCGCAAGAGCGATCACGTCATTCTCGAAGGCGATCCGAAATCCATTGAAGCTTTTATCGGCGCTGCTGACCTCGATGCACCGGGTTCCGAAGAACACGGTGGCATTCGCGGCAAGTCTCTGGTGCTGGTGGAAGCCATCGTTCCCGACAACGCCCATATGGTGGGACGCACCGCGAACGATCTGCGGCTGCTTTATCGCCGCGGCGTGACGCTACTGGGTGTCTCGCGTCAGGGGCGCAGATTTCGCGAGCGGGTGCGAAAGCTCGTCATCAAGCCGGGTGACGTGGTGCTTCTTCTGGGTCCCGAAAGCCGGGTGAACGATGCAGCCGACTGGCTGGGCGTGCTGCCGCTCGCTGAAAAGAGCCACACGGTGATCCAGCGCGGCAAGGCGCTGTTTGCCGTTGGTGTTTTTGCGGCTGCGGTGGCGCTTTCCGTGATGGGCCTGATGCCGCTTGCCGTGGCGCTTGCCGGGGCAGTCGCCATCTATGCGCTGTTCAACGTGGTCGGCGCGCGCGAAGTTTATGAATCCGTCGAATGGCCGGTGATCGTGCTTCTGGCATCGCTCATTCCGCTTGGGCTGGCGCTCGAGGATTCCGGTGGCACCAAGCTGATTGCCGATTCCATTCTTTCGCTCACGGGCGCTCTGCCCGCCTGGGCGATCCTTGCGATCCTGATGATCGTGACGATGACGCTTTCGGATTTTTTGAACAATGTGGCGACGGCGCTGATCGCCGCCCCGGTGGGGCTTTCCATCGCCAAGGGGCTCGACGTTTCGCCTGATCCTTTCCTGATGGGTGTCGCCGTGGCCGCATCCTGCGCGTTCCTCACGCCCATCGGACACAAGAACAACACGATCATCATGGGGCCGGGCGGTTATCGCTTCGGCGATTACTGGCGCATGGGGCTTCCGCTGGAAATCCTAATCATCGCGGTTTCGGTGCCCGCGATCCTGTTCTTCTGGCCGCTGTAGATCGGGCAACAGCGCTGCGCGTGGTGCGTGGTTCGACAAGCTCACCATGAGGGATGTGGGTGCTTGCAAGAAAGACGTGCTGCGCGATGCTATTAGCAGGTCTCTACCCTCCCTCATGGTGAGAGCTTGTCGAACCACGCACAGCATCAATGCAACGGGAGTTTCGAGCCTAAAGCCGATCGCGCAGGGCGTACCAGTTGAGGGCCAGGAACATCAGGATCGGGCGCAGGCGCCCACCTCCCGGAAAGGGCGGTATCTTCAGCTCTTCGAAAAGGTGGAGCCGATCACGGTTTCCGCACACGGTTTCGGCATAAAGCCTGCCCACAAAGTTCGACAGCATGACGCCATGGCCCGAATAGCCGCCGGCGGAAATCACATTCGGCATGACCTCACGCACATAGGGTTTTCTGGGCATGGTTATGCCCACATAACCACCCCATGCGTGGGTGAGCTCCACATCGCTCAAGGCCGGGTAGAGCTCTGCGATCTGGCGGCGGATGTGCTGGTGGATCGCCTTGTCTTCGCCGGGCGCATAGATTTCACGCCCGCCGAAGAGCAGGCGCCCGTCGGCAGAGCGCCGGAAATAGCGCACCACAAAACGGGAATCATCCACCGCCTCGCCTCCCGGAAGGACCGGGCTGTCGTCGCCGAGCGGTGGCGTGGCGCCGATGAAGGAGCCGATCGGCATGACATGGGCCGCGCTCTTCGGTTCCAGGTCGCCGCCATAGGCATTGGTGGCGATGAGGCATTTTTCAGCGGTTATTGTGCCGGTGGGCGTCACAATGCGCACACCGCCAGCATCTGAAGCGATCTTCGTGGCGGGAGTGTTTTCAAAGAGCTTTGCGCCAGCCTCCGCTGCCACGCGTGCGGTGCCAACCACCAGTTTGAGTGGATGGATATGGCCGGTGCCGGTGTCGCGAATGCCCCCGAAATAGCGTGTTGAGCCGAGGCGTTGGGCGGTCTGGGCCTCGTCCATATAGGTGATATGGGGATAGCCGAAGCGGTCGCGCATAATGTCCGCGTGTCGGCGGTATTCGTCCAGATAACGCTTCTTGTGAACCACCGAAAGCTGGCCGGGCCGATAGTCGATCTCGATGGCGTTGGCGGCGGCGAAATCGAGCAGATGGGCCTTGGCCTCTTCAGCGAGGTCGAACAGGGCTTTTGCGCGGGTAAAGCCAAGCTCGGCTTCCAGTTCCTCGGCCCAGGCGCGCTGGCCGGTGCCGAGTTGCCCGCCATTGCGGCCTGATGCACCGTCACCGAAACGGTGCGCCTCGATCAGAGCAACGTTGACGCCTGCCTTTGCGAGATGCGCAGCCGCGGAAAGGCCGGTGAACCCGCCGCCGATGACGGCGACATCGACACGACTGTCGCCATCAAGGGCTGGATATTCTGGACGGGTGCCAACGGTCGCTTCATACCAGGAGAGGCCGGGTGAAACGGGCGACTGGTAGGGCATGGGTCCTGACCCTAAACGTTGAGCAGCAGGTATTCGCGCTCCCACGGGCTGATGACCTGCATGAAGGTCTCGAATTCTGCCCGCTTGATCGCCGCGAAGGTGGAGACGAAGGGCGCGCCAAGCATTTCTTTCAGGCTCTCGTCATCCTCAAACAGGGCGACAGCTTCCAGAAGGCCCCGCGGCAGTTCGATTTCATCCTGGTTGACGGCGGTCCCGGCGGGTGCATCGGGCCTGTTCTTCTCCAGAATGCCGATAAGGCCACAGGCGAGCGAGGCCGCCAGCGCCAGATAGGGGTTGGCATCGGAGGAGGGAATGCGGTTTTCCACGCGCCGCGCGGCGGGATCGGAGCGCGGCACACGGAACGCCGTGGTGCGGTTGTCATAGCCCCAGCGTGTGTTGACGGGAACCGCCGTGCCCTGGGTGAGGCGGCGATACGAGTTCACATAGGGCGCCAGCATGATGAGGGCGTTGGGAATGTGCCTTTGCAGCCCGCCGATGAAGTGGCGGAACGTGTCAGTCTCCTCGCCCTTCTCATCGGAAAAGACGTTCTGGCCGGTTTTAAGCGACACCACCGACTGGTGAATGTGCATCGCCGAACCCGGCTGGTTCTGGATCGGCTTGGCCATGAAGGTCGCGTAGGTATCGTGTTTCAGCGCTGCCTCGCGGATCGTGCGCTTGAACATGAACACCTGATCGGCAAGCTCGATCGGATCGCCATGGCGCAGGTTGATCTCGAGCTGGCCGGCGCCCTCTTCGTGGATCAGCGTGTCGATCTCGAGACCCTGGCCCTCGGAGAAATGGTAGATGTCGTCGATCAGCTCGTCGAACTCGTTGACGCCGGCAATGGAATAACCCTGACCGCCACCGATGGGACGACCGGAGCGCCCGACAGGCGGAGTGAGCGGATAGTCCGGATCGGGGTTCTTGTGAACCAGATAGAATTCGATTTCGGGCGCGACGATGGGCTTCAGGCCGTGTTTCGCATATTCGGCCACCACGCGTTTCAACACATTGCGCGGGCTGAACGCAACATCGCGCCCATCCTGGTGCACGAGATCACAGATCACCTGAGCGGTCGGATCGGTCTCCCACGGGACCGAAGAGAGCGTGGAGAGATCCGGCAGGAGCTTCAGGTCACCATCGTCTTCCGGATAGACGAAATCGCCGCTGTTCTCGGGATACTCGCCGGAAATCGTCGTCATGAACACGGCCGAGGGCAGCGCCAGCGACGTGTTCGACGTGAATTTCTTGGAGGGCATCATCTTGCCGCGGGCAACACCGGCCTGATCGGGTGTGATGCACTCAATGTCCTCGATGCCGCGCCATTCCAGCCAGGCCGTGGCCTGCTTCCAGTCCTTCACACCGCGAAGGTTTTTCAGAAATGCGGGCGCGCGTACGGATTCACCTCGACCGGCGCGGCGGGCTAGCTTCTTCCTGTCAGGCATCAATCACCAGGGATTATTGTTTGGATGCCGGAGTATAGACTTGGGTCTGAAGGAAAGGAAAGAGCCGAGTCTCAAGGCCGGACAGCGGTCAACAGGCGTTGAATAACCGGTTGCAGTGCCTCTGGTGTTACCGGTCGGACCACCTGCGCGTCCACATGGTCAGCCTGAGGAGCCGTACCGAAGCGGGAAGGGATGATGGTGATGACAAAAGGAAGCCGCTGCGGCGAGGCGCTTCTATGCTGCTCCAGATGGAGGAACAGCGTGTCCGAGGGCTGCACCTGTGCATCGATATCCACGATCACGAGACCCGGACGGGATAGCGGCGATGAAGATGACAATATGCGGCGCGCTTCCGCCGGCTCCATAGCCTGAACCTTCAGATAGGCGCGTTGAGCAATCCTCGAAAGAACGATCCGATTGACCGGAGAAGCCGCAACCACCAGAGCCTGCGTGGGGTCGGCAACGCAGACTCTGGCTGCCGCGCCTTCCGTGTCGGCTGAAAGCCTGCCGATTGCGTCTTTCTCTATCATCTGACGTTCGCCATCAACTGGAATGCGGGCTTCAATGCCCAGTTGAATTGTTCAAGAAATCATTATTACTGTAGTTGAGAAGTCAAGTTACAATTCCGTCAGAATCAACATGTTCTTGGCTTGGTGTGTTTAGCGGTGCCGCCTTCCGCCTCTGCGCCGAAATCTAAATCAAAGTTGAATCATTCTATTTTTTGATCATGCTGCGGGGTTGCTCCCACGTGAAATAAAAACGCCCGCGCGGGAGACCGTGCGCGGGCGTTCGACTGGAGGTCGTCAGGCTGGTGTCAGGAGCCGGCCAGACGATTGGTGACGATGACCGGCACCAAGAGGTCGCCCCAGTTTCCCTCACCGCCATGGTGGCGTGCTGAGCGGACCAGTTCCACGGACACACCGGAATCGACCGCTTTCATGACCGCCTGATTAAGCCTGTGCAGATCGTTTGCCACCATGCGGATCAGAGCCTGTTGGTCGGACGACATGGCGCTTGCCTGTTCCTCTGCTCGTTCCTTGACGCGGGTGTTCGGTGTCATTTCCGTTCTCCTTTCCTGGCCCTTTCGGCCATTGGGTTATTCCGCTGCCGGGCGGAATTGGGCAGTTTCGGTGGATTCCTTCATGGCGGTGGTCGAAGACTGGCCGCCGGTGATGGCCATGGACACGGCGTCGAAATAGCCGGTGCCGACCTCGCGCTGGTGCTTGGTGGCAGTGTAGCCATTGGCTTCGGCTGCAAACTCGGCCTCCTGCAACTCCGAATAGGCTGCCATCTGCCGCTCCTTGTAGCCGCGCGCCAGCTCGAACATGCCAAAATTGAGCTGATGGAAGCCGGCCAGCGTGATGAACTGGAACTTGTAGCCCATGGCGCCAAGCTCGCGCTGGAACTTGGCGATGGTGGCGTCGTCCAGGTTCTTCTTCCAGTTGAAAGATGGCGAGCAGTTGTAGGCGAGCAGCTTGCCCGGATAAGCCTTGTGAACGCCCTCGGCGAATTTGCGCGCCTGCTCCAGATCCGGCTTCGATGTTTCGCACCAGATCAGGTCCGTGTGCGGCGCATAGGCGACGGCGCGGGCGATGCAGGCGTCGAGCCCGTTCTTCACGCGGTAGAAGCCCTCGACCGTGCGGCCTGCCTCATAATCGACGAAGGGCTGGTCGCGCTCATCGATATCGGAGGTGAGCAGCTTGGCGGCCTCGGCATCGGTGCGGGCAATAACCAGGCTCGGCACACCCATGACGTCGGCTGCAAGACGCGCGGCATCCAGATTGCGGATGTGCTGGGCCGTCGGGATCAGAACCTTGCCACCCAGATGGCCGCACTTCTTTTCAGAGGCAAGCTGGTCTTCGAAGTGAACGCCTGCTGCACCCGCCTCGATATAGGCTTTCATCAGCTCGAAGGCGTTGAGCGGGCCGCCGAAGCCGGCTTCCGCGTCGGCCACGATGGGTGCGAACCAGGTGTCGACCGACAGGCCCTTGCCTTCCGCCGTCTCGATCTGGTCGGCGCGCTGCAGCGTGCGGTTGATGCGCTTGGCGAGCTCGGGACCGGCATTGGCCGGGTAGAGAGACTGATCCGGATACATGGCCGAAGCGGTGTTGGCGTCGGCGGCAACCTGCCAGCCGGAGAGATAGATCGCCTTCAGGCCGGCACGGACCATCTGCATGGCCTGATTGCCGGAGAGCGCGCCGAGTGCGTTCACGAAGTCCTCTTCGTGGATCAGCTTCCAGAGGCGCTTTGCGCCCTCCTCGGCCAGTGTATGGCGGATTGAAACAGAGCCGCGAAGACGCTGCACGTCCTGCGGCGTGTAGGGTCGCTCGATGCCATCGAAGCGGCCTTCCGCTGCGCCGGGAACAAGGTTGTAAAAATCCGTCATGATTGCCTCCGTACGGAATCTGTTTCGCTGACGGAGCATTCTGGCGGTTTGCCTTTGCGCTCCGATTTCGTTACAGGATTTACATTGCGGCGCAGCGAAAGCGGAGAGAAAACCGGATTTTTGCCGAAATTTTCGTGTCAGCATGTCTGGAATTTGACAGAGTGGACATGTAAATTTGTAAATTGTGTAAGGACGGGTTTGTGCGACAGTTTTGTAAAGTCGTGTAAAGCGGAACGGCCGCGTGTCGCCGGGGGCGCCGAGAACAACGGGATTCCATCATGGCCAACCAGAAGATATTCGTCGGGCCGCGCATCAGGCGCATTCGCACAGCCAAGGGGCTGACCCAGACGGCGATGGCCGAAGGGCTGGGCATTTCGCCGTCCTATCTGAATCTGATCGAACGCAACCAGCGGCCGCTCACCGTTTCGCTCATTCTGAAGCTCGCCTCTGTCTATAAGGTCGATCCGGATGAGCTGCAGGGCGAGGCGGGTTTATCGCTCGCGGCGCTGCGAGAGGTGTTTTCCGATCCGCTTCTTGCGGGTGAACTGCCCGGTGAGCAGGAACTGGTGGATGTGGCCGAGGCCGCGCCCAATGCCGCGGCAGCGCTCGTAAAACTCTACCGCGCCTATCGCGAACAGGCGGATCGCATGTCGGACCTGTCGGAGTTGCTTGCGCGGGAAGGGCGCACCACCGCCATTTCCGCAACGCGTCTGCCGATTGACGAGGTGCGCGAGACATTCGAGCGGCATGCAAACCATTTTGCCTCTCTCGAAGAAGAGGCGGAAAGCTTCCACAAGCTGATCGGTCCGGGCGACGATCTTTCCGGAGCCATCAGGGGCTGGCTGAAACAGGAGCACGGCATCGTGGTGCGCCTGCTTCCCGTGGCGACGATGCCGAACTGGCGCCGGCGCTACGACCGCCATTCACAGCGCCTTTTCATTTCCGAACGGCTTTCGCCGGCCGATCAGTTGCGCGAGATCGCCATGGAGGCGTGCCTGCTGCGTATGTCAGTCGCGATCGCCGCGGAAATCGAGGCGCTGAAGCTCTCAAGCAACGAGGCCCGCAGGCTCGCGCGGTTTGAACTCGGGCGCTATGCGGCACACGCGCTGATGATGCCCTATCAGGCATTCCTGTCGGCGGCAGAGCGCGCGCGATACGATGCGGATGTGCTGAAATCGCGTTTCGGTGTGTCATTCGAGCAGGCGACGAACCGGCTGACGACGCTCGCCCGGCCGGGCGCTTCGGGTGTACCCTTCTTCATGCTTGAGGTCGACCATGCGGGCAATCGCTTCCGCAAGGCTGGCGCCCAGGGGTTTCCACAGGCACGTTTTGGAGGGGGCTGCCCCAAGCTTGCAATCCATGCCGCCTTTGCGCAGCCCGGTCAGGTGCTGGTGGAAGCTGTCGAAATGCCCGATGGCGCCGAGTTTCTCACGATCGCACGTACGCTGGAGGGGCCGCAGGGCGCCTTTGCCGAGCGTCCGCGCCGTACCGCAATCTTGCTGGGGTGCGATCTGGGCTTCCGGGAAAGCGTGGTCTATGGGGATGCGCTCCCCGGGGCTCCAGGCAAGGCGGGCGCTGCACCCACCCACGCTCTGGCCCCGGTGGGCCCGGCCTGCCGTCTGTGCGAACGTGCAGGCTGCCTCGCCCGTGCCGAGCCGCCCGTGACGCGGCCCCTGGGGCTTGACGAAATGGTGACGGGTTTGAGCGCCTTCGATTTTCAATGACGCGGTCAGGTGATATCCAGCACCACATTCCCGACAACGTCGCCGCGTTCTACAGCTTCATGCGCCTTGACGATATCGCGCAGGGCGAAGCGCTCGCCGATCGAATGCTTGAGCGCGTTCTTCTCAAGCATGGCGGTGAGTTGGCCGATCGCGGTCTCTCGCTCCCGGGCAAGCAGTTCATAGACCACAAAAACCTGGAGTGTCAGACTGTTCCACAACAATGTGGGAAATGAAACGGGTATGTCGCCTGCCAGGCTGGAACCATAGCAGACGATCTTGCCGTGGGGCGCCAGCGCGCCATTCGAGATGATTGCGGTGGTGGAATAGAGGTCCATATCAATGAGACCGTCCACACCCTTGCCGGAGGTGAGGCCTTTCACCGTGGCGGCCACGTCTTTGGCCTTGTAATCGATCACGAAATCCGCCCCCGCAGCGCGGGCATGGGCGGCGCGGCTGGGCGAGGCGGTCGCAATAACCCGGGCGCCGCGGGCTTTGGCAATCTGCGTGGCATAATGCCCGACAGAAGAGCCGGCGCCAGTGACCAGAATTGTCTTGCCGCCCACGGTCTCGAAGAGATTGACGGCATGCATGGCTGTCAATGCGGGAATGCCGAAACATGCTCCCGTCGCGTAATCGACATTCGCCGGCAGGGGAACGGCCTGCGCTTCCGGCAACACGATCGCCTCGGCAGCGGTGCCGAAGGGACGTCGCCACTGGCCGTTCCACACCCAGACACGCTGGCCGACACGGCCATGATCCACGCCGGGCCCGACAGCGTCTATCTCGCCGGCGCCATCGCTGTGCGGAATGATACGCTCGGCATTCAGAGGCCGGCCGCGTCGCGCCTTTACATCGGACGGGTTGACGCCCGAGGCAACAAGCCGGATTCGCACTTCGCCAGGTCCGGGCACGGGAAGGGGCATGTCGCCCAGTTCCAGAACATCCCGCGCGGTGCCGTTGCGCTCATACCATGCTGCTCTCACTTCTTACTCCCGCACCGATCGCCGCCACAGCGCCAGCCGCTCCAGCCATTGACAAGGTTTGAAAATCCGGCGCAGGCTTTGTCATCCGCAATCATGAAACAGGCCAATCTTGAACCGCCCCGAAACGAATATCGATACAGACGTTAAGCCCAGTCCTGCCGTTTCGCCAGAAGTCGGCGAGGAAATTTCAACAGAAGCTGATCCTGCCTGTGGAGATTTCATCTCCGCCGACCACGAGGCCGAATACCGCGCTTTTGTTGAACAGCATCCAGACCTGGAGGCGGTCGAGTTTCTCATTGTCGATCCCAACGGAATCATTCGCGGGAAATGGGCGCCCGGCGACAGCCTCAAAAAGGCGTTTCAGGAAGGTGTGAACTTTCCCATGTCGCTGCACGGCCTGGATGTATGGGGCCGCGAGGTCGAGGAAACGGGGCTGCACATCGAAACCGGCGACAAGGACGGCTATTGCCGGGCAACGCGTGGCTCGCTTGCGATCGTCCCATGGGCCAGACGCAAGACGGCGCAGGTTCTGCTCCAGACCTTCACGCCGGAGGGTGAACCCTTCATGGCGGATTCACGCCAGGTGCTGAAGCACAAGGTGGCGGAAGCAAATGCAAAGGGTTTCTTTCCGGTCGCCGCGTTTGAGCTGGAATTCTACCTGCTCGACCCTGACAAGCCGGATGCCGCCGGTATGCCGGCACCGCTTGGCGCGGGTGAAGGTCCGGACCGGCTGCGCATGTACGGGCTCGACGATCTGGCCGAGAACGCGGCACTTTTCGACATGATCCGCGATGCTGCGGATGCCCAGAACCTGCCCATAGACACGATTATCAAGGAGGCAGCACCCGGCCAGTTCGAGGTCAATCTGAAACATCGGGCAGACCCTTTGCGGGCGGCGGATGATGTCATCCTTCTGCGTCGCATCGTGATGGGCTGTGCGCGTGAGCACGGGCTGACCGCCACCTTCATGGCCAAGCCTTTCATCGACTATGCGGGCAATGGAATGCATGTGCATACATCGATGCTCGATGCAGACGGGCAAAACGTGTTTGCCGGCGAGACGGGCCGCGAACGATTACTGTCAGCGGTGGCCGGTCTGATCGACACGATGCCAGAATCGCTCATTCTCTACATCAATACCTGGAACGGGTTCCGACGCATCACGCCCGGGTCCTATGCGCCCACCCACGCAGTGTGGGCGGAAAACAACCGCTCTGTGGCACTGCGAATCCCCGTGTCGACCGAGGAGAACCGCCGCGTGGAGCATCGGATATCAGGTGCGGACGCCAATCCCTATCTCGTCATGGCGGCGATCATCCAGGGCATGATCGAGGGCATCGAAGCGGGCGCGCAGCCGCCGCCACCGGTGGAAGGCAGTGCCTATGACGAAAGGGCGGATATCGGGAGAGAACTGCCCGACGACATGGATGACGCGCTGCAACTTGCTTCAAGAAGCCGTTTCATCGATCGGGCTCTCGGACCGCTTCTGGCGAAAGTCTATCGCGATTTGAAACGCGCTGAAATCGTCGCCTTCTGGAGTGAGATCACACCGTTGGAGCGCACGACTTATCTTTGAGCGCGAACAGAAATTTGCCGCTTGTCGCATCCCTGAAACGACAATAGGGTTGATGAAAACATGCGGGTGTCGGCGGCGATTTGTGTGCCGGCAAAAACAGTCCCTTGGGGAGAATTTCCATGCTGCGTAAAACCCTTCTAGCCTCCTGCGTTTCCCTTGCTGCGCTCTCGATTTCGGTGGCGGCGAATGCACAGGATCGCGTCGTCAACGTCTACAACTGGTCGGACTATATTGATGACTCCATCCTTGAGGATTTCACCGAGGAAACGGGCATCAAGGTCGTCTATGACGTCTACGATTCCAACGAGATCCTGGAAACCAAGCTGCTCGCGGGCGGCTCGGGCTATGACGTGGTGGTGCCGTCGGGCGAATTTCTCGGCCGGCAGATCAGCGCAGGCGTTTTCCAGAAGCTCGACAAGGACAAGCTCCCCAATCTGTCCAACATGTGGGACATGATCAACGACCGCGTGGCGGTCTACGATCCCAGCAACGAATATTCGATCAACTATATGTGGGGCACGACAGGCGTCGGCTACAATGTCGGCAAGGCTGAGGAAATCCTCGGCACCTCCAAGGTTGATACCTGGGATGTGATGTTCACGCCGGAACTGGCCGCGAAATTCAAGGATTGTGGCATCTACATGCTGGATTCAGCCAGCGAGGTCGTGCGCTCGGCACTCATCTATCTGGGTCTTGATCCGAATGCACCCTCTGCGGATGATCTGGCAAAGGCGGAAGAACTGCTTCTTTCGGTGCGTCCTTACGTGCGCAAATTCCACTCCTCCGAATACATCAACGGTCTTGCCAATGGCGACATCTGCCTGGCGCTCGGCTATTCGGGTGACATTTTCCAGGCGCGCGACCGTGCGGCGGAAGCCGATCAGGGCGTAACCGTCGGCTATGCGATCCCCAAGGAGGGCGCTCTTCTCTGGTTCGATCAGATGGCCATCCCGGCTGATGCAAAGAATGTCGAGGAAGCGCATGAATTCCTCAACTACATCATGCGTCCGGATGTGATCGCCAAGGCGTCCAACTATGTCGTTTATGCCAATGGCAACAAGGCGGCCCAGGCGGAGATGGACGAAGAAGTGGTCGGCGACCCGGCTGTCTATCCCGACGAGGCGACCGTGGAGAAACTGCAGGCGCCGCTCCCCTATGACATGCGCACACAGCGCCAGGTGACGCGTATGTGGACCAAGGTGGTGACCGGCCAGTAGGTCGTTTCAGGGCAGGGGACGCCGATGAAATCGCTCGGCAGCACACGTCGCAGCTTCGCCCCCTGGGCCGATCCCCAGGCGAAGCCGTATATCTCGTTTGAGAATGTCACCAAGAGGTTCGGTGACTTCACGGCGGTCGATGACCTGTCCCTCAATGTCTATGAGCGCGAGTTCTTCGCGCTCCTGGGCGCTTCGGGCTGTGGCAAGACCACGCTGCTGCGCATGCTGGCGGGCTTCGAGCAGCCCACTTCCGGTCGCATTTTCCTCGACGGGCAGGATCTGTCGGGCATCCCTCCGCACAAGCGGCCGGTCAACATGATGTTCCAGTCCTACGCGCTTTTCCCGCACATGTCGGTGGAAAAGAACATCGCCTTCGGCCTGAAGCAGGACCGGATGCCGGCCGACGAGATCGCTGACCGCGTCGCTGCCATGCTGAAGCTGGTGAAGCTCGAACCGTTCGCCAAGCGCAAGCCGCACCAGCTATCGGGCGGCCAGCGTCAGCGTGTGGCGCTCGCCCGCTCACTTGCCAAAAGGCCGAAGCTCTTATTGCTGGACGAGCCGCTGGGTGCACTCGACAAGAAACTGCGTGAAGAGACCCAATTCGAGCTGGTCGATCTGCAATATGATCTCGGCCTCACCTTCATGGTTGTCACCCACGATCAGGAAGAGGCCATGACCATGGCCGACCGCATCGCCGTGATGGATCGGGGCAAGGTCATCCAGGTGGCCACCCCGGCTGAAATCTACGAGGCGCCGAACTCGCGTTTCGTTGCCGATTTCGTCGGCTCCATCAATATGTTCGAGGGAACTGTGACGGCTGCCGACAGCGAGATGGCCCGCATTGCGGACGCATCCGGCTTTGAACTTTCGGTGCTCAATGGCGCCGGCGCGCAGAAGGGCGCGAATGTGTGGTTCGCCGTCCGTCCCGAGAAGGTAGACATATCCCGCAATCGCCCGGAGAGCGCGATCAACGCGGTTGAGGGAGAGGTCTGGGACATCGCCTATCTGGGCGACATGACCATTCACCATGTGAAGCTCGATGACGGTCGCATTGTAAAGACCAGCAGCATCAATCGCCGCCGCGCCGCAGACGATGTGCTCACATGGCATGATCGCGCCTGGATCTCTTTTCCGGCGGATGCCGGCGTCGTGCTGACGCGGTAGCTGACGATGGCGCGTTTCATCTCAGCAGTGGCTGCCCGTTTCGTTATCGCTCTGCCTTATTTGTGGCTGCTTGTCTTTTTCCTTGCGCCGTTTCTGATCGTCTTCAAGATTTCCCTTTCGGAACCGGCGCTTTCCATGCCGCCCTATCAACCGGTTTTCGATCTCTTTGCAGGATTTCCGGCGCTTTTTGAGAAACTGGGCGCGCTCTCGTTCGGCAATTATCTGTGGCTGTTCGATGACCCGCTCTATGTGAATGCTTATCTGTCTAGCATCTGGATTGCCAGCGTTTCCACGTTGATCACACTGGCCGTGGGCTATCCCATCGCCTATGGCATGGCGCGTGCACCGGCCTCCATCAGGCCGACGCTGCTCATGCTGGTGATCCTGCCTTTCTGGACCAGCTTCCTGATCCGCGTCTATGCCTGGATCGGCATCCTGAAGCCGGAGGGGCTGCTCAACCAGTTCCTGATGTTCCTGGGGGTGATCGACGAGCCGCTCGTCATCCTCAACACCACGACCGCCATCTATATCGGCATTGTCTATTCCTATTTGCCCTTCATGGTTCTGCCGCTCTATTCGACGCTGGAAAAGATGGACGGGTCTCTGATCGAGGCCGCGCGCGATCTCGGCTGTCCGCCCATGGCCGCGTTCTGGAAAGTGACCTTTCCCATGTCGTTGCCTGGTGTGGTGGCCGGTTGCATGCTGGTGTTCATTCCGGCGGTGGGCGAATTCGTCATTCCCGATCTGCTCGGCGGATCGCAGACCCTGATGATCGGCAAGACACTCTGGACCGAGTTCTTCAACAATCGCGACTGGCCGGTATCCTCCGCCGTAGCGGTGATCCTGCTTTTGATCCTGATCGTGCCCATCATGCTTTTCCAGCGTTCACAGGCGCGCTCACGCGAGGCGGGGAATTAGCCATGGCCGGAAGCTGGGGACGTTTCAACATCGTGTCGCTCGTGCTGGGCTTTGCCTTTCTGTACCTGCCGATCCTTCTTCTGGTGATCTATTCGTTCAACGAGTCGCGTCTCGTCACGGTGTGGGCCGGCTTCTCGACAAAGTGGTATGTGGAGCTTTTCTCCAATCGTGGCCTGATGGACGCCGCCTGGGTGACGGCACGGGTCGCCTTCCTTTCGGCAACGGTGGCAACCGTGCTCGGCACGATGGCGGCCATCGCTCTGACACGCTACACGCGCTTTCGCGGACGGCTTTTGTTTTCCGGAATGGTGTTTGCGCCGCTCGTCATGCCGGAAGTCATCACCGGCCTTTCGCTGCTGCTTCTCTTTGTGGCGATCAATTTCGATCGTGGGTTTTTCACCGTCACCATCGCGCACATCACCTTTTCCATGTGTTTTGTGGCCGTGGTGGTTCAGTCCCGCCTCATGAGCTTTGACCAGTCGCTTGAAGAGGCTGCGCTCGATCTCGGCGCGACGCCGGTGAAGGCGTTTTTCCAGGTGACGCTTCCGGTGATTTTGCCGGCGGTGATTTCAGGGTGGATGCTGGCTTTCACTCTGTCACTGGATGATCTCGTGATTGCAAGCTTCACCTCAGGTCCCGGTGCGACGACGCTGCCCATGAAGATTTACAGCCAGGTACGGCTCGGTGTGACACCGGAAATCAATGCGGTCTGTACCATTTTGATCGGGATTGTGGCGCTGGGCGTCATTGCCGCATCGATCGTCACCAAACGGCAGGAAGTTCAGCGGCGCCGCGACGAGCAGGCGGCCATAAGAGTGGCAGCCTGAGCCAGACGCTGGACCCCGGCTATTCGATCAGAAACGGCGCGATAAAGGGCGCATTCCAGGACCCGCCGACGAAGAAGGTTTCGCGCGGTCCCTGATCCTGACTGTCTTCCTCTGCGGCAGTCTCCCCGCTGGCCGGTGTTTGCGGCGGCATGATGCTGCCGGAAAGGGCAATGCCCCGGCCAGCAAACGGGACCAGCCCGCCAATTGTGATCTTTTCTCCGGTGCTCAGGCGCGCTTCCGCAGTATCGATCCACGCAATGCCACCTGCCAGTGTGGCCTTCAGATCCGCGCCCTCGATGGGGAGTTCGCCATCGGCAATGTCCTGCAAGGGGAAAAAGCTGCCCTTGTCATTGTGCTCCCGAAAGGTCTCGAGATTGAGGCCGACAATGCTGCCCTTGCCGAAGCTGGCCGAGATGGAACCATCTGATGTTTCCAGGATCTGGTTCAGCGTTTCGCCATGTCCTTTCAGGAACACCGAGAACGAGCCTTTGGCTCTCGGCATGAAGGCGGTGAAATGGAGCTTCTCTCCCATCAGCCCGCCATCGATGTTCTCGGCTGCAATGCGAAGTTCGGCGTGATCACGGCCCTCCACATTGTCGAGACGGACACCGAGTTGAAGCATGCCTCCAAAAGCCGTGGCATCGGAAATATCGAGGCTCACGAGCCCGTCACGAACCTGCGCGGTTGCGGCCACATCGGTCATCGACACGGAACCGGCTGATGCTTCCGTGGCCGAGAGGCGGAGGTCGAAGTTGAGATCGTGCGCCCAAGAAGCCGCTACTGCCTGCGCCGGCGTGTCGGGCTCGGGCGCAAGGGTTTTCAAAAGTGCGCCAAGATCAAGAG
Organism: Nitratireductor sp. ATLC21; assembly: GCF_057196525.1. Lineage (NCBI taxonomy): Bacteria > Pseudomonadati > Pseudomonadota > Alphaproteobacteria > Hyphomicrobiales > Phyllobacteriaceae > Nitratireductor > Nitratireductor sp. ATLC21. The sequence continues at coordinate 610,437 of NZ_JBXUOU010000002.1, forward strand.
CGTTGAAGGCAAGAGTGCCGGAAATGGTCGGGCGTGGATCATTGAAAGCCACGTCGAAGACACCGGTTGCGCTGCTGTCTCCGAGGCTGAACGCCGTGGCCTCGAATTTGACGCGCTTGGCGTCGCCTATGACGGTGCTCCGGAGCTTCGCGGCCTTGATCGTGCTGCCGGGCCAGTCCTCAAGCAATGTCCATTCCAGCACACGCTGAAGGGAGGGGGCTGAGCTTTCCAGAGTGCCATTGATGAAGGCATTGTCGACGAGATCGGCTTCACCTTTGAACGACAGCGTCAATGGGGCGCTTTTCAGCGAGAGTGAAAGAGCTGTCTTCCCCCCCGCGAGCAGAAAGAGCGGCTCGTCGGTCGAGGCATCGATAGAGAGGCTTTCGCCATGCCATATGCCTTTGGCCGACAGGGTGGCCGCGCGGTTGAGGGCGGGCCAATTGAAGGTCCCCGTGAGACCGCTGAGAAAGGGCGGTTTGTTGGCCCCGTTGAGCGCGATGACCCGGCCATCCTCGACTTCGACGGTTGCGAAACTGTCGCTTGGCAATGCACTTTTGTCAGGCGCTGCCGGATCCGCCGCAAGCAGTTCGCGTGCCGCCTCGACCGATTGGGCGAGCTTGCCCCAATTGGGTATGGTCGGAACGCGCATCACACCGTCGGTGTCATCCAGCCGCAGCACTGGCCTCACCAGCCGGATCTTGGTGAACACGACCTTGCCGCGCAGGGCTGCGAGTGCGGAAAGGTCGATTTCGACACGCTCCGCTTCCATGACCGGCGCGCCATCGGCGTTCCAGTCGGACAGGACGACATCATTCAGCACTGCGCTGAAGGAAGGCCAGACGCGGATTTGGGGGGCATCGTCCAGCCGAATGCGATATCCGCTCCAGGCGCTGAGCTGCTGGGCCACACTGTCGCGCACAATCTGGGTGGACGCCAGAATAGGCAGACAAACGACCACCAGCGCCGCAACCACGGCGGCGATCAACAGAGCCCAAATGCTTTTCTTCATTGCCGACGAGGGCATGGAACCTCATCCTCGGCGTTCCGCCCGGCAGCTTTGGGGCCAGAGTGAACGCGGTCAACTTGATGGCCGGAAATGCCACAACACAGCTATGCCGGCAAACCGACTTCACAGCTCCTTACGGGTTTAAACATGACGTATGGCATTTCAAGGACTTGTCGCGTAGCGGGAGGGTATTGCACCGCTTTCTGCAGCGTCCTGGCGGGTTTGATGCACGATAGGGGAATTGTTTCTCAAGAGACCATTGCCGTTGCGAGGCGGAAATGCATAAGAAGAGCAGACGCCTGGAGGGCAGTGAGGAGGAAAGAATGAAGGCATCGGAGCCACTTTGGACACCATCTCAGGATCGGAAGACCGAAGCGCCGATCTCGGCTTTCGCCGGGCGGGCAGAGAAGGTGGCTGGCCGTAGCCTACCCGATTATAATGCGCTCCATGCTTGGTCGATAGAAGACCGTGAAGCGTTCTGGTCTCTTGTCTGGGACTTTTGCGATGTCATCGGCGACAAGGGTGCGCGCATTCTGGAAAATGGCGACCAAATGCCGGGCGCTTCCTTCTTTCCCGATGCGAGGCTGAACTTTGCCGAGAACCTTCTGCGAAGGTCTGGCAACGATGATGCGGTGGTTTTCCGGGGCGAAGACAAGGTAGAGCGAAGGCTCTCCTGGAATGCCCTGCGTGCGCAGGTGTCGCGCCTGCAGCAGCTCTTCCGTGACCGGGGCTTGAAAGCCGGTGACCGGGTAGCGGCGATGATGCCGAACATGCCCGAAGCGCTCGCGGCGATGCTCGCTGCGACGTCGCTTGGTGCCGTCTGGTCGTCCTGTTCGCCCGATTTTGGCGTTCAAGGTGTTCTCGACCGGTTCGGACAGATTGAGCCGACAATTTTCATTGCGCCGGACGGGTACTGGTATGGTGGCAAGTCTTTCGACGTTACAGAAAAGGTAGCTGCTGTCCTCGACAAACTGCCGAGCGTGAAACTGGCCTTGATCGTCGACTATCTAGGACATGCGGAAGAATCCGCTGCAAAGCTGGGCAAGGCTGAGGCCTATGGCAAGGCTGTGGAGCGCTATGAGGCAAGGGAGCCAACCTTCGAGCGTCTCCCATTTTCGCACCCGCTTTACATCCTGTTTTCCTCTGGCACGACCGGCATCCCGAAATGCATCGTGCATTCGGCGGGCGGCACGCTGCTTCAACATGTAAAGGAGCACCGTCTCCACGCTGGGCTCAAGCCCGGCGACCGCTTGTTCTATTTCACCACCTGCGGCTGGATGATGTGGAACTGGCTGATGAGCGGGCTGGCTTCCGAGGCCACGCTGCTGCTTTATGACGGCTCTCCCTTCCATCCCAATGGCAACGTGCTGTTCGATTATGCCGACGCTGAGGGGATGACCTATTTCGGCACGTCTGCCAAGTTCATCGATGCGCTACGCAAGGCCGGTCTGAAGCCGATGCAGACCCATGATCTTTCGACGGTGGAGACAATATCGTCGACCGGCTCGCCGCTAGCGCCGGAGAATTTCGCCTTCGTATATGAGGGGATCAAGAAAGACATCCATCTCGCCTCGATCTCAGGCGGAACGGACATTGTCTCCTGCTTTGTGCTCGGTGTTCCCACCTTGCCGGTCTGGGTCGGCGAGATCCAGGCGGCCGGGCTCGGCATGGCGGTCGAAGTGTGGGACGATGAAGGGCGTCCGCTTGAGAAGGGAAAGGGCGAACTCGTCTGTACCCGCGCCTTCCCGGCAATGCCGATCGGATTCTGGAACGATCCGGAAGGCGAAAAATATCATGCGGCTTATTTCGACCGGTTCGACAATGTGTGGTGCCACGGCGATTTCGCTGAATGGACGGAGCATGGCGGCATCGTCATCCATGGCCGTTCCGACGCAACGCTGAACCCTGGCGGCGTGCGCATCGGCACGGCGGAAATCTACAACCAGGTGGAACAACTGCCGGAAATCCTGGAGGCGATCTGCATCGGACAGGAGTGGGAAGACGATGTGCGTGTCGTTCTTTTTGTGCGGCTTTCTGATGGCGTAGCACTTGACGAGGCGCTGGAGAAAACGATCCGCACCAAGATCAGGACAGGAGCAAGCCCGCGTCACGTGCCCGCGCGCATTGTTGCCGTGGCGGACATCCCGCGCACGAAATCCGGCAAGATCACCGAACTTGCCGTGCGCGACATCGTTCATGGCCGCGCGGTGAAAAACAGGGAAGCGCTTGCCAACCCCGAGGCGCTGGATCTATTCCGCGACCTTCCCGAGCTTCGCGCCTGAGGCCGGGTCGGCATGGTAAACAAATGATGAAGCTGAAATTTACCGAGACTTCACAAGTGGTACGGTTCGGTAAATTTCTCCGCGATCCGGTAAGGTTCTGTTAAGGGTTTGCCCGCGATAGTGTCGGCTAACTTGACGAGCCGGACACAGGTTCCGACTGTTCATTCAGATGTTCGCCAAGCCCCGTTTTTGACAGCATTCAAGATCCTTCAGGCGCCCTTTCCGGGCGCTTTTTTTTTGCCCGGATTCTTGTGCGCCGATGCGGTGCATCAACGGGGCGAACCAGTGTCTCGATTGGATGTCAGGTGTTGTGGTCGCGCATGAGTGGGCGCGACAGAAGGATCACCGGCACGATGGCCGTCGCGATGATGAGGAGCGCGGCCACGGCGCCATCCTCCACCACGCCGCGGGACGCGTTTTCATAAACATGCGTGGCGAGCGTGCGGAAGCCGAATGGGCGCAGGAGAATGGTCGCTGAAAGTTCCTTCACCGTGTCCACGAAGACGAGGATGGCCGCCGTCAGGATGGCGGGCTTCAGAAGCGGCAGGAGAATGGTCAGGGCGCTCTGGTTTGCCGTCTTGCCGAGGCTGCGGGCGGCCTGATCCAGATTGGGAGGCAGTTTTTCCAGACCCGAGCGGACCGCGCTTTCAGCAAGTGCGAGAAAGCGGATCGTGCAGGCAATGACGATCGAGGCTGCCGTACCTGTCAGGAGAAGCCCGGTCGAAAAACCACCATAGTTGCGCGCAGCGTTGTCGACTGTGTTGTCGATGGCGGCGAGGGAGAGAAGCAGGCCGAGGCCGAGGATCGTGCCGGGCAGGGCATATCCGATTGAGGCAAGCCGCACGAGCGCCATGGTGTAGGGTGAGCGCGAGAGACGCATGGCATTGAGAAGCAGCAGCGCGATGACGACGGTCGCGATCGCGGTGATGCTGGCCACCGTCACGCTGGTCAGAAACGCCTGCAGAACCTGCGGATCTGCAAACTGGTAGAGCCGCTTCGAGACGTAGCGACCGAAGACGAAAAGCGGAACGCCGAAGCCTGACAGGATGGGCAGGATGAGAGCACCGGTTGCGAGAATGCCTTTGAAACCTCTGAGCGGCAGACGAGGCGGGCGCACGTGCATCTGGGTGCCGCGGGCGCTGTGAAAGCGCTGTTTGCGGCGCGCCCATTGCTCGGCTGTCAGAAGCAGGAACACGATCACCAGCATCACGGAAGCGATCTGTGCCGCCCCTTCGAGGCTCCCGCGATTGAGCCAGGTGGAATAGACCGACAGGGTGAGCGTGCGAACGCCGAGATATTCCACCGCGCCGATGTCGTTAAGCGTTTCCATCATCACCAGCGCCAGGCCTGCGACAATGGCCGGGCGGGCGACGGGCAGAAGAATGCGGAAGAAGACACGCGCCGGCCGCGCTCCCAGCGTGCGCGCCACATCGGCGATGTTGCGCCCCTGCATGAGAAAGACGACGCGGGCCGTGAGATAGACATAGGGGAAGGTGACGGACGTCACCACGAGGGCGGCGCCCCAGGTGGAGCGGATGTCGGGAAACCAGTAGTCGCGCGCGCTTTCGAAACCGAAGACGGCACGGAACGCGGTTTGCAAGGGGCCGACATAGTGGAAGAATTCGCCAAAGGCATAGGCGGCCAGATAGGTGGGCACGGCGAGCGGCAGCACCAGAGCCCATGAGAGGAACCGGCGCAGCGGAAACTCGTAGCCGACCACCAGCCAGGCCGATCCGACACCGATGACGGCCGTGCCCATGGCGACAAGTCCGAGCAGCGCGAGTGTCGTTCCGAGCGACTGCGGCAGCACGTAGCGCAACAGATGCGGCCAGGCTTCGCCCGTGCCGGAGAGAGCAACGAACAGGATCGTGGCGATGGGAAGAAGGACCGTCAGCGCGATTATGAGACTGCCAAGCCGCGCGGCACCGTGGCGCTCTCCCCGAACGCGGGGAAAGCGGTGTTCACGAAGAGGTGCTGTCGGCGCTGGCTGGAGGGTCATGACCACAGGTGCGATATGATTGCGGGTGTCCCCGCAAATGCAAAAAGCCGGGCCCCGCGAAGGACCCGGCTTTTACATGTTAAAGATGGATCAGCTCGCCGGGCCGTCATCGAGACCGACACGGTCAACCATTTCGGAGGCCGCCTTGCGGTTCTTTGCGATCTCGGCAAGCGGCAGGCTGTCCGGCTTGATCTTGCCGAAGGACTGCACGGTTTCCGAAACCGTGGCGCCGGGAAGAACCGGATATTCGTAATTGGTCTCGGCATAGATCGACTGGGCCTCGGCGCTGCCCAGGAATCGCATCAGCTCAAGCGCGTTGTCACGGTTCGGCGCGTGCTTGGCCATTGCCATGCCCGAAATGTTGACATGCGTGCCGCGATCCTCGGAATTGGGGAACAGGACCTTCATCGAAGCGGCCCAGTCCTTCTGCTCCGGCTCTTTCTCATTGTTGATCATGAGGCCGACATAATAGGTGTTGCCGATACCCAGATCGCATTCGCCGGCATAGATGGCCTGTGCCTGCGCGCGGTCGTTGCCGCTCGGCTTGCGAGCGAGATTGGCCTTGAGGCCCTTCATCCACTCTTCGGCCTTCTCCTCGCCGTGATGGGCGATCATGGAGGCGAACAGGGCGATGTTGTAATTGTGCTGGCCGCTGCGCATGCAGATCTTGCCCTTCCACTTGGGATCGGCAAGCTCTTCATAGGTGATCGTGTCCTGCTCGACGCGCTCCTTGGAGGCATAGACAACACGGCCGCGTGTGGTGACGCCGAACCAGTGGCCTTCCGGATCGCGGAACTCGGACGGAATTTCGGAATTGACGGTCTCGTCCTCGACGGGCTGCGTGATGCCCTTCTCCTTGGCGTTCATCAAACGACCAATGTCGACGGTCAGGATGACGTCCGCTGGCGAGTTCGAGCCTTCCGCCGCGATGCGGTCCTCAAGACCCTTGTCGAGGAACAGGACTTCGGTCGCAATCCCGGTCTTTTCGGTGAAAGCGTCGAGCAGCGGCTGGATGAGGAAGGGCTGGCGATAGGAATAGATGTTCACCGTTCCCTCGGCCTGGGCCGCAGACAGGGTGGTGGCAAGCGTTCCCGCTGCGACGAGCGCGGCGAGACCGGCGCGGGCAGCGATCAATTTGTTTGTCAGCATTGGTGTCTCCAAACCTGTGGGATTAAAGGTCCCAGGGAATGCGCAGCTCTTGCTCCGCAATGCGGGGACATCTCGCGGAAAAAACACCGTGCGTCAAGAAAAATACAAACAATATCATTAGTTTAGAAATATTCTAAACTGCAAATGTCATCTTTTCTAATATCGGCTTGACCGGCAGCTCAGTCGGCAAGGACGCGCGTCGGGGGGAATGAAACCTCTACCAGCGTTCCTTCGCCCGGCACCGAATTGATGGAAAAGGCCGCGCGATTGGCTTCCACCATCGCGCGGGTCAGCGGCAGGCCAAGGCCCGTTCCATCCCCGCGCTTACGCTTCAAGCTGTTGATTTGCTTGAAAGGTTTCAGCGCTTCTTCGACCTCTGCGGGACTCATGCCGATACCAGTGTCGCGCACACGCATGATCACCGAGCCGTCCGAACTATAGGCCGTCGAGATGATCACTTGTCCGCCCGCGGGTGTATAGCGCACCGCATTGGACAGAAGATTGAGCGCAATCTGTCGGACGCTGCGCGGGTCGGCGACCACATCCGGCAGATTGGAAGCGAAGCTAGAACGAATGATGACGCGTTCGCGGTTGGCCTGCGGCTGCATCATGGCGACGGTTTCACCCAGAACATCGTTCAGGGACACCGCCTCATAGTGCATCTCCTGCTCGCCGGCTTCGATCTTGGAAATGTCGAGCAGGTCGTTGACCAGGTCGAGCACATGATTGCCCGAACGGTTGATGTCCTGCAGGTAGTCGCGATAGCGGTCATTGCCGATGGGGCCGAACTTCTCATCGAGCATCAACTCGGAAAAGCCGATGATCGCGTTCAGCGGTGTGCGAACCTCATGGCTGACGCGCGCTAGAAATTCGGTTTTCTGCGAGGAGGCGCGTTCGGCTTCGGCACGCGCCTGCGTCAATTCCTCGGCCGCGCGCTTCCACTGTGTGACGTCGCGGAGAACGGCGCAGAACCCGCTGCTGTGAGGCAGGCGTCCGATCGTCATGAAGAGTGGTATAAAACGCCCTTGAGCCTCGCGTCCGATTACCTCCAGGCCATCGTTGAGAACGCTGGCGACACCATTGTCGGAAAGGCTTTCCAGGTGCGCGCGCACCGCTCCCTGACTTTCAATGGCAAACAATGCGGTAAATGGTTTGCCGGTCACGTCCTGGGCGTCGAAACCGAAAAGAGCTTCCGCCGGGCGGTTGGTCGAGCGGACATTGCCGTCGTTGTCGATGACAACCACACCGTCTGTCGCGGTGTCGACAATCGCCCGCATCTCGGCCAGATGCATCTGTAGTTCGGCGGTTTGCGCCTCGAGCTCGGCATCGTTTACCGCTTCCGCCTGAGTGTCAGCTGTGCCGGCCTCTGCCGTTGTGGCAGCAGCCTCTATCTCGCTTTCGATGGGCTGTAACGCGAGAAGAAGGGCTTTTCCATCGCGCCAGGGAACGGATTGGAGATGCGCATGCACATCGTGCTCGTCCCCTTGGGCGGTCCGAATTGTCAACGCCTGGGCGTCGGTTGCGGTGTCGGAAGCCCCGTAGCTTTCCGGAAAAAGCACGTCGAGGCCGCCGCTTTCCTCAAGCGCTTTCAAATCCGGATAGCCGGTCAGATCGAAAAACGCCTTGTTGGCGTAATGGAGCCTGTCTCCCGCATGAATGAGTATTGGCAGTGGTAGCCCGGCGAGCAAACCGGGACTGCTCTCGTCGCTGCCTGCTGGCATGGTGTAGAACGCCGAGGGAACGATTGCCGGTGACGCAGTCGGAGCAGGCGCAGGTTTATCACCTTCGGTGGAGTGCTCGGCCACATCATCTGTCGCGGCTGCATCAGGCTCTTGCTGATCCGGTGAGGTTTCGTCTACGCGCGCACTGTCGGAGGCAGACACCAGCTCGACTGGGGTGTTTTCCGATGGCGGTTCGCCCGCCTGCGAAGGAGTTTCGCCTGCGGGTGTGTCGCTCTGCCCGGATTCTTCCTCTGCGAGATTTTCCCGGCGCAGACGCGCTCCGATTTCACGAAACGCGGTTGTCTCCGTTGGAGAGAGGCCGCCTTCGGTGGTCGGCGGGGTGCGGTGTTCGGCAAGGCGGATTATCTTCACCTGCTCGGGTTGCGCTTCATCCAGTTCCTGAGAAGGCTGAGGCGTGGCCAGGATTTCGACCTCCGCGTCGGCGGAACCGGCTGGCGGGTGTGGCAGCTCTGCGGCCGGTTCCTTGTCATGCTGCGGTTGGGATTCGTGGCTTACGTCCAGCGCAGTTGTCTCTGGTGCCTCGTGTGAGGGTAGGGGCGCGCCGGGTGCGAGCACGAGACCAATGCCCTCGGGGTCTGTCACAGCGTCGTTCATGCGCGCCAGGCCGAACCCGTGAAAGCCTTCGAAAATGCGGCCACGGCCATAAATGGGGAGGGCGGCCAGATCGACGGGAACCTTCAGGTCTGTTCCTTCTATAGGCCACATGACCGTGCGACCGGACCACGTATCACGACGCTCCAGCAGGGCTGAAATTCGGCCTTCGGGGTCCAGCCCGAACGCGTTGGACACCTCGCGGAACCGGCGGCCCATAACATCGGCTGCAGCCGGTCCCACAGCCTCGGCGAAAGCATCAGACAACGCGGTGAAGCGGCCTTCAGCGTCCGTGCGCCAGGCAAAGCGGACCGTGCCTCTGGGCCGTTCAGCCGGAGCCGATGGGGCGTCTTCAAGCGCGTGCGCAGCGGGTCGGTCAGGTGTTGCTTCCGCAATGACCTGCGGGGTTTCCGGTGGGGTTTCCTGCGGGGCTTCCCTGTCGCCAGAGGGTTCGCCTTCGGTTGCGACAGGTGTCTCCGCCAGCGCTTCTGTGTCAGAAACGGGCTCGGGATCCTCAGCCTCCGGGGCCTCGACAAGCGCTGGATCCGTCAATGACGGCGCGGTGTCTCTACCCGCAAGATCCGGTTCCAGGCTCGGCGGCCCGTCCTGCTGCAAGGCCGCGTTCTGCTCGTCGACAACCACGAGCAGATGCCAGGCGGGGTCGTCAGTCAGCCTTGCGAAGGCCGCGGGGCGGCGGCGCGCGCCACCTTCCACCATGCGCTTGACCAACCGGTCTTTCTCACCGCGCACTTCTTCAACGAGCGCGCGGAGCGTCTCGTGCTCGATGCCGAGAGCCTCGAAATTGTTGGAAGCTGCGGCAATGGAGCCGTTCTCGTCCACAAGGGCGGCAAACTGGTCTGCCGCGTCAAAGCCCTGGACCGCGGCTGTGGCACGGAAGCTGTCGTCGCGCATGCGGGTGGAAATGGCCTTGGACGCGAGCAATATTGCCGCCTCGCCGCCGGGCAACACAATCGTCGACGCACTCAGATTGACGATCGGAGATCTGACGCCACGCCCAAGCCGGGTGGCGACACCGCGTTCCCCGGAAATCCTCGGAAACCCTGGCGCGGCGGAAATCTGGCGCCGGGTTGTCGTGGAGAGGCCGCTCTCGGCGCCAATGGCTTCATCGATATTGCGATGGCCGATCAGCGCGGCACCCGGGCCGTTCGCCCAGATTACCGTGTCGAGTGCGGTGGTGAGGATGAGCAGGGCATCGCCAGCCGCAAAGCGCTCCCGCACCTGATCCAGAACCGCTATGTCAACAAAGGAATATGAGACAGACGCCATTCAAACGAGCCAAACAATTTTTTTCACGCGGGCCGGCCGGAGATTCGCAGGACACGGCAATCGCAACGGTTCAAACAGCATCGGGCTGCCATCCTCAACCGCAGAACGCGGCATCCCGACAACGACGTTAACACCTTATTAATAAAAGCATGTGGCGGCGAGGTCCACAAATGCATATGGCCGATGGCTATGAATTCTCGCTGATTGGTTAATCGCCTGCGGGCAAAAATGCTGCATCGCAACATGAATGTTGCAATGCACAATAGGAGGTGCTATATACGCTCCATGAATTGTCGGGCGGGTGTCAACCAGACGGAGACCGCCATGAATGAGAACCAAAGGACCTTGGATATGACCAAGACCACGCAGAAACACAACGGAACCGTTGAGTTCCCAGCGTTTGACGCGACGCAGGCGAGCGAGCAGTTTCGCGCTTTCGCCGAAAAGAGCGCCGAGCAGACGAAGGAAGTCTACGCTCGCATGAAGGTGAATGCCGAGGAGACCCAGAAGGCTCTCGAGGCGACCTTTGAAAATGCCAAATCGGCTGGCAACGAGTTCACCACCAAGTCGATTGCTGCGCTGCGCGAGGGCACCGAAGCCAATCTGGCCCATCTTGAGGCTCTGGCTGGCGCCCGTTCCTTCGCAGAGTTGATCGAGATGCAGAGCAACTTCATGCGCAAGCGCATGGAAGTGGCTCTGGACCAGATGAAGGACTTCCAGGCCACCTCGCAGAAGTCGGCCGAAACGGTTGCAAAGCCGATGAAGGATGTCTTTGAGAAAACGGTCAAGGAACTTCGCGTCGCCTGAGGCGTTTAGCGCAAAAGAAAGTCCGGCAGCGCCTTCCTCCTCCCGTCGCTGCCGAGTGGGCCCGAAACCTCCTCCCTTCGGTCCCTTGTGAAAAAGACCGGGATCCTCCCCCCGGTCTTTTTTCTTTTGTTCTTTTGGCTTGAAAAAGCGATCATTTGCCCGTATTGACGCGGACGCCGGTCACCGGTCACGTGCGGTTGTAGCTCAGTTGGTTAGAGCGCAGGATTGTGGCTCCTGAGGTCGGTGGTTCGAATCCACCCAACCGTACCATTTCTCCCAATTTCTTCTGCCTCCATCCATTCTTTGCCGCGCTACAGTAATTCAGCCCCGGTGCTGCAGGTTTCCTGGTGGCGGCCTACGCCTTTTTATCATTTGCCGATCTCTGTTGCTTCTCCCAGACTGCCACCATGCCCGAGGCAGGGAGGAAGAGATGGGTGTTCTGGTCGATGAGAAGTTTTGGGTAATGGCCACAAACAGGATGTGGTTGAGCTTTCCGCCACCCGACCGGCCGATTTCGAACCAGGAGCTTTCAGAAATTTTGGAGATCGGCTGTCGAACGTTTTCGGAGGTGTTGGCCGATCCGGAATACGCGCGCGATCTGGAAGAGGTGGTCGCCTTGCGTGACACGGTGGACACCGACGCACCAGGGTGGCTTGAAGATTTCCGCGGGTTCTTCGAGCGATTTGCACAGCGCGAACGCGCACTCCTCGTCCAGTCCCAGATGGATGAACAGGTCGCGGACAGACTTCTTGCGGCGCTCCGCGGCATCGTCACGCATACTGCCGAGGCAGAGCGGTGGATCACCGAAACCGAAGATCTCGACCGCCTCTTTCAGGTGTCCAAGGAAATCTGTTGCAGCTATGCTGAGAAGGCGAGGAATGATGCGATCCGGGCCACGCCGGCAGAACGCAGGAAGCTGGTGGACGATGCGCTGGAACTGGTCGGGGCCGGCGCCATGATTGCCATTGATACGGCAGCATGGGAAGCCACGTCGGTGATCGGCGGTAGCCTGATGATTTTCGGCGTCGTGCGCCGGCGCTTTTAGGGGCCGACATTGCTAGTTCGACCCGTGATGGGAGTGGACCGCGGGCGGCGGCGCAAACGAGGACAAGCATGCGAGACCTGCTTCGATTGTCGCGCTACCACTGGGTGGTTCTGTTCCTGGTGATGGCCCTGTGTGCCTTCGCCACAGCATTTTTGTCGTTTCAGCTCGTCAACATCGCGATGGCGAATCTCGAATTCATCCTGAAGCATGGCCTCATGGGAATTGCAGACGGTGGCCTCCTGCAGTTCCTGTCAATCCTCGCGAAAGGACTGCTGATCGTGATCTTCTATTTCTGCTTCAAGGGCATGGAAGCAGAACTGCTTCAAAGATGGCGGAACATCGACCGTCCATGAGCTTGGCAAAGATTTGGCCTCTCAGGCTGCCAAGGCGATCTCGACCCGGTTGCGGCCCGCTTCCTTTGCACGGTAGAGCGCCATATCGGCGCGCTTGAAGGCGGTAGTGAAAGCTTCCGATTCCGTGGAACCGTCATTTGCGTAAAGCCCGATGCTCACACTGAGGGTAATGTCCAGTTTTCCTTCATGGCGATAGGGTGTTCCGGCGACAGCCTTGCGAAGCCGCTCGCCCAGGCTGAACGCGCGTTTGGCGTCATGAGAGGGGAGGACAAGGGCAATCTCCTCGCCGCCATAACGTGCCACCAGATCCGTCTTGCGGACGTTGGAGCGAACGAGAACGGCAAGGTGCTGGAGGACCTTGTCTCCAACATCGTGCCCGTGCGCATCGTTGATCTGCTTGAAGTGATCGATGTCGATCAGCATGAGTGCGCAGGCGTCGCCCCGCTGATTCGCTGATTCCATCAGATCCGGCCCCCGCAGATCGAAGGCGCGCCGGTTTGCCAGACGCGTCAGGGAATCCGTGGAAGCTTCCTGGCTAAGGACGCTCTCACGTTCAAACTGTCGCTTTTGCCGATCGACGATACCTCCGACAATCATTGTGCCCAGAATATTCATGACCAGCATCACGGGGCCGACCTTTTTCAAGATGGCTATCGCTGTTTCGAATGGCAGAAGAAACATCGAGACCAGCGAAGCCGCGCAGAAAACACCGAGCAGGGCGAAGGCGACCAGCCCAGTGCGTCGACCCTTGAAGTAGAGGGCGAAGGCAATGCCGGCACTTGCGCACATCAATATGCCGACACCACCGGGAACTGCGCCAGCGCCGCCCAGCCACACTCGATAGGAAAAGGCTGCAAGGGTCGTAACAGCGACGGCGAGCCATCCACCGAAAGTCATCGCAAGAATGACGAATGCATTGCGCAGATCGAAAATAATGCCTGGGGCTACCTCCACCGGAAGCATCATCGAGCCGACAGCGCCGGCACCGAAAACCATCGCAACCAGCGTGTGACGAACACTGGGCGTAGGACAACTGCGCAGGACGATATCGTAAAACAATGCGGCAATCGCCGCGATCCCCAAATTCTGCAATACGCCGGAAACCAGCAGCGCTGTCGTCATTCTACCGCCCTCATTCTGCGGGAACGGTAGGCCCTCAAGGTTTCCATGGGGTAAAGGAAGCCCCATTCATGGGCTTCCTGTGCGCGTCTCTAGAAGAGGCTGCCCTGACCCTTCGGTCCGTCCTCGGAAGCTTTGATTTTCTTTGCGCTTGCCGCAGTTTTTCGCCCATCGCTGGCGGCAACGGCACGTGCCACCCCGTCGGCAAACTGAATTTGCAGTTCGAGACCGGGTTGGATCTCGCTCGCGCGCTTCAACGGCAGGTCGTCTGGCCCCCGCACGAGAGCAAACCCGCGTTCCAGAACACCTTCGTGAGAAAGCGACTTGGCAAGCCGCATGGCCTGATCCGCACTGGCGCGGCCGTGTTTCAACAGCAGATCGACCTGAGTGTCCGCGCGCCGCCCTGTCTGAGCAAGACGATCACGCCAATGGGCGATGCGCTGGTTAAGGGCAACGGGAGACACGCGGGCTGCGTCGCGATCGAAGCGAGTCCTTTGGGCGCGCACAAGGGCGAGAAAAACGCCCGGCAGCCGCTCGCCGGAGACGTTGGTGCGACGCCGCGCCTCGCTCAACCGGCGTTCCAGGGTCGCTGGCGAAAGGCGCAGGCTGTTGAAGGCAATGCGCTTGCGCTGCGTGGCTCCCGAGAGGGCACGGCCTAGCCGGCCCGCTGCCTCGTCAAAGCGCCGCCGGGGCAGGGCCAGAAGCTGGTCGGGCGAAGGCAGGGCGCGTGAAAGCGCCCGCAAAGCCTGCCGCTTGCGGTCTCCCTCACGGGAGATCGCACCCTTTAACCGTGCCGAAAGCCGCGCAAGCGAGGCTTCCATCTCCGCCTTGACCGGAACTGCCATTTCCGCAGCTCCCGTGGGCGTGGGCGCGCGTCGATCGGCAACGAGGTCGATCAGCGTCCAGTCCGTTTCATGACCGACAGCGGAGATGACCGGGATATCGGATGCAGCAACGGCCCGAACCACCGCTTCATCGTTGAAGCCCCACAGATCTTCAAGACTGCCACCCCCACGCGCAACGATCAGAAGGTCCGGCCGCGGCAGCGGGCCTTCTTGTGGCAAAGCATTGAAGCCGGCAACGGCATTGGAAACCTCTTCGCCCGTGGTCTCTCCCTGCACACGCACAGGCCAGACCATGACATGAACGGGGAAACGGTCGGAAATCCGGTGGATGATGTCGCGGATGACAGCGCCGGTGGGGGAGGTGACCACGCCGATGACGCGCGGCATGAACGGCAGCGGCTTCTTGCGGGCGTCATCGAACAGGCCTTCGGCGGCAAGTTTCTTCTTGCGCTCTTCCAGAAGTGCCATCAACGCGCCGGCGCCGGCCGGCTCGATGCTGTCGATGACAATCTGATATTTCGAGGAGCCTGGATACGTGGTCAGTTTGCCGGTGGCGATGATCTCCAAGCCCTCCTGCGGGAGAAACTTCAGCTTGGAGAAAACCCCGCGCCAGATCACGGCTTCGATCCGTGCGCGATCGTCTTTGAGGGCAAAATAGGCGTGGCCGGAGGAATGCGGCCCGCGATAGCCGGAGACTTCACCGCGCACGCGCACATGGCCGAACGCGTCTTCCACTGTGCGTTTCAGCGCACCGGAAATTTCACTGACGGAAAATTCCGCGACATTGCTCTGCGAATCGGCTGGGCGGGATGTGTTCATGGTACGGAATTGAGACGGGCCGCACCCGCAGGGTCAAGCCCGCGAGCCAAGTCCATCCACATGGCTCTCCTACCAGCCGTTCATCACCTGACCGGGCCGCAGCCGCTTGCTGCGCGAATTGAGAAACGCGCCTTGAAAGTCGAAACTGCCGTTTTCTTCAATGAATGCCGGGACGGAGAGATTGTCCAGGCTCTCGCTGATATGCCGCGCGAGTGCATCGATGATCTCCACCTGTCCGGTATGTCCGCGCATGAGCCCGATATGGCAATCGGGCAGGGGCTTGAAACCATCAGCCTCGCCCAGAACGCGCATGCCGGGCCGCAACGCGCATTCCGGCAGCACAGAGACCGCAAGCCCGGACAGAACGGCGGTGGCGATCACCGTGGCCGAAAAACTGGTGAACAGGACTCGATACTGCCGGCCTTCCTCTTCCAGCGCAGCGCAGGCGGTGCGTCGCCACAGGCAGTTGGGTCGTCCGAACGCCATGGGCAGCACATCGCGTTCGTGCACCGTGTGATTTGCCGAGCTCACCCACAGCACCGGCTCTCGCCGGACCGGCTCCGAACCACCCTTGGAATCGTCATGGGTCACAAGCGCAAGATCAAGGTTTCCACGCCTGATGTGCTCTACAAGATTGGTTGTGGGTTCGCAGGCAACCGAAAGTTCGACCCTTGGATTGGATCGGGAAAAGCGCGCCATGATCTCGGGCAGAAAGCGATCGGCATAGTCGTCCGGCGTGCCGATGCGGATGTGGCCCTCAAGGCTGGCGTCGTCGAAGGCCGCCAAGGTCTCGCGGTTGAGGCGCAACATGCGGCGCGCATAGGTCAGGAGCCGCTCGCCCTCCTCGGTCAGCCGATTGGTCCGGCCATCCTTCTGAAAGAGCGTCTTGCCAATACGCTCTTCAAGACGACGCATTTGCATGGAGACGGCCGACTGGGTGCGGTGCACTTCTTCGGCCGCCCGCGTGAAGCTTCCCGTGTCGGCAATTGCAATAAAGGTCGAGAGCTGGTCGAGGTCGAGCGGGGCCGCCATGGTAAAACCTATCATAGATGTTGATGACAGAGATTAAAAACATTCGTTCGACTAATCAATAACAGTTTGTCACTCTGCCATCGTTCACGAGACGGGCCCTTCGGATCTGCCGGATGGGATGCCCGCTCATCACTTTCGTTCAAGACACAAAGGATCAGAACGATGACCCGCGCCGAGACCCAGACCTTCGCCATGACCGCTGTTTCACAGCCGGCCGGCGTGGTGCGCGCGATTGCAGTGTCGATTCTGGCCAAGACAAAGAATTATTGGCAGGCGCGAACCGCGATGCGCCATTTGTCGGAAATGTCCGACTGGCAACTCGCCGACATCGGTCTGACACGAAGCGATGTGGACATGGTGACTTTGCGGGCACCGCGAAAGCTTGCAACGCAGGCTCTTCAGGAAATCGCACATGAACGCACACGCATGAGCGCGCTCCACGGCGGGGCGACGCCTGGAGCCTGACAGCGCCGAGATTCTGAGAGCAAGAAGATTCAGCTCCCTATGCAGGCATGACTCCCGCTAGGCCGGCTTCCCCCCGGCAGCCTGCACATTGCCCGGTCCCTCGGACCGGGCTTTTTTTGTCGGAATGGAACAAACGGATCAGGCGGGGTCGCCGTCTTCCTCGTCCACCGCGCGACCGGGGATTGCATAGCTGCCCGAAAGCCAGCGATTGAGGTCTACATCTTTGCAGCGTTTCGAACAGAACGGGTAGAATGCCCGTTCCGAGGGCTTGCTGCATTCAGGGCAGGGGCGTTTTGGACGCAGCGGCGTGACTTTTTCAGTCGAACTCTGGTTCATTCTAACGGGCTCCGGCACCTGAGAGCCAGTTGAAATGGACCTTGTATCCCTCTGCCACCAGCAGGTTGACGGTCTCGTAGAGCGGCAGCCCTACGACATTGGTGTAGGAGCCTACAAGCTTGACCACAAAAGTGCCTGCCAGCCCCTGAATGGCATACCCGCCCGCTTTGTCTCGCCACTCGCCGGACGCCAGATAGCTTTCAAGCTCCTCATGCGAGAGACGTTTGAAGCGGACGCGCGATTCGACAAGGCGCTGGCGCACCTTTCCCGAAGGCGTGATGACACAAAGACCGGTGTAGACCCGGTGCGTGCGTCCGGAGAGGAGTTGCAGGCAGTTGGAGGCCTCGTCTACCCTCTCGGCCTTGGGCAGAATGCGCCGCCCGACAGCAACCACCGTGTCAGCAGCCAGCAGATAGCAACCTTCTGCCTCATCGTCCTTCTTCAGGCGTTCGTACGCCTTCTCTGCCTTGCCCAGCGACAGACGTTTGGCAAGCGAGCGCGGGTGTTCGCTCTTGAGCGGCGTTTCATCAATGTTTGCAGGCGCCAGGCGATCAGGCTCGAGACCGGCCTGCTGCAAAAGCTCGACGCGGCGGGGTGAGCCGGAAGCCAGCACGAGTTTGTGCAGTGCGCTCATTGCAATTCCACCAGCCGCGACAGCGTTTACTTGAAGCGATAGGTGATGCGACCCTTGGTCAGGTCGTAAGGCGTCATTTCAACGAGCACCTTGTCGCCCGTAAGAACGCGAATGCGGTTCTTGCGCATGCGACCGGCCGTGTGGGCAATGATCTCGTGTTCGTTTTCCAGTTTGACGCGAAACATCGCGTTGGGCAGCAGTTCCGTGACCACGCCTGGAAACTCCAGGACTTCTTCCTTTGGCATCCGTTACCTTCGGCTTTTTAAGATTTTCCCGGCCGACGGCCGGAATTTGGCGCGGAACCTAGCTCATTCATCACTCTTTGTGAACAAGCCAAAGCCCGGCAAACGTCAATTTGTGTCGGTTTTGTTTCACGTTTCAAAGCGCTGCGCAATGGATGCGGCCAACCGGTCGCGCACATCGCGATAGGCAGCGATGATCTGATCGCGTGTGCCACTGACGACAGTGGGGTCCATGGTCGGCCAGTATTCGACATCCGCCGCGATTGTCCGGGTCATGTCGAGTGCGCGGTGATGGGCTTCCGGCGAAAGGGTAATGATGAGGTCGAAATTGGTGTCGGCCAGCTCCTCGATGGATTGCGGCTGACGCTCTCCAAGCGAAAGACCCTTTTCATCCAGAACCGCATCGACAAAAGGATCGCGTTCGCCGGCGCGCAGGCCGGCGGAGGCCAGAAAAACGCGAGACGGCAATATCTGGCGGGCAAGGGCCTCGGCCATGGGCGAACGGATGGCGTTCATGCCGCAAAGAAACAGCACCGACTGCGGCACGCGCGGTTTGTCTGCGGCGCCGGGGTTCACGGCCGCACTCCCGTGGAGGCGGCACCCATGACGCGTTTCAGCCCCGCCAATGCAGCACGCAAACCAGCGTGAAAAGCCGCCGTGCGGTGTCGAAGTCCACTTCGATCTTGTCTTTCAGGCGGTCCATCAACGTTTGCGATCCCTCATTGTGCAGACCGCGTCGTCCCATATCTATCGCTTCGATCTGACTGGGCGTCGCGCTGCGAATGGCATCGTAGTAGCTTTCGCAGATCAGAAAATAGTCTTTCACAATGCGGCGAAACGGCGTGAGCGAGAGGATGTGGGTAACCACTGCTTCGCCATTCTCCCGCGAAATGGCGAAAACGAGCCTTGCCTCAACGAGCGACAGCTTCAGCTTGTAAGGCCCCGGACCCTTGTCGCCGACAGGCCGGAAACTGTTTTCCTCGACCAGATCGAAAATGGCCACTGCGCGCTCATGCTCGATATCCGGTGTGCCGCGGCCAACGGACTCGTCGAGTTCGACATCGATCAAACGTGCCGTATCGGAGTCCTGACAGGCCATGTCAGACGTCGTGTCTTGGTCGGCTCGGCGTCTCCCACGCCGCGCCGAGATCGGTCAGCCGCGCCTCGATGCACTCGACATCGAGCCGCAAAGCGGAACCGCCGGAGAAAATCAGTTCGACAACACCGGCCGGAGCTTCTTCGGCCGGTATAAAATTGAGTGCCAGAAGGGACAGAACGTCATCAGGACGGCTGCGGTCGATACCTGCCGCGCGCACATGCAACACCCTGTCGAAGTGAAGAATGCAGCGACGGCGTTCATGCGGTGTCTTGCGCAGGAAGCTGCGCTTGGCTTCATTTTCCCACACAAACCGGTTGCAGGCGACGGCAAACCGTCGGTTCGAGGGTTCGAAAGCCAGGTCACCCACCTTGATCACGGCATCCTGCAAATGTGCCGACAGGATACCGAGATCGACATCGTCGAGCGCTACGAGCTTGAGAAAATCCATGACCACCGGCCCGCCAGGTTCAGCTTGAGATACGCTCAACCGCAGCACCGCAAGCGGAGAGCTTTTCTTCAAGCCGCTCGAAACCGCGATCCAGATGATAAACGCGGTTCACTTCCGTCTGTCCTTCCGCCGCGAGTGCGGCGATCACGAGAGAGACCGAGGCGCGCAGATCGGTCGCCATCACTGGAGCGCCGCGCAGTTGCGACACGCCGTCCACGACTGCGGTCTGGCCGGAAAGTGAGATCTTTGCACCGAGGCGTGCCAGCTCCTGCACATGCATGAACCGGTTTTCGAAGATGGTTTCGGTTATGTGGGAGCGCCCCTTCGCCATGGTCATCAGCCCCATGAATTGCGCCTGGAGATCGGTTGGAAAACCAGGGAAGGGCTGGGTGGTGATGTCGACGGGGTTGATCCCGCTGCCATTGCGGCGCACGCGAATGCCGGTGTTGGCGCGGGTGATCTCGGCGCCGGTCTGTTCCAGAATGCCAAGCGCTGATTCCAGGAGATCCGCCTGAGCGCCTTCCAGCATCACGTCGCCGCCGGTCATCGCCACGGCCATCGCATAGGTACCGGTCTCGATCCGGTCGGGAATGACCCGGTGCCGCGCGCCGGAAAGGCTCGTCACCCCGTCAATCCTGATCGTGTCGGTCCCCGCGCCCGAAATCTTCGCGCCCATCGCATTGAGGCAGTCGGCCAGGTTGACGATCTCCGGCTCGCGCGCCGCGTTCTCCAGAACGGTTTCGCCCTTTGCAAGCGATGCGGCCATCATCAGGACATGCGTGGCGCCCACGGAAACTTTGGGGAAAACATATCGATTGCCGACCAGCCCGTTTTTGGCTTTCGCGTTCACGTAGCCCTGTTCGATCTCGATCTCGGCACCGAGCGCGCGCAGGCCGTCGATGAAGAGATCGACGGGGCGTGTTCCGATGGCGCAGCCGCCTGGCAGCGAGACGCGGGCCTCGCCCATGCGCGCCAAAAGCGGGCCGATGACCCAGAAGCTCGCCCGCATTTTCGAGACGAGTTCATAAGGCGCGAGCGTGTCCACGATGCTGCGGGCGGTGAAATGAATGGTGCGCGAATAACCTTTCTGCTGGTTTTCACGGCGGCCATTCACCGAGTAGTCGACCCCATGATTGCCGAGAATGCGGATCAGGCTCTCCACATCCGCCAGATGCGGGACGTTATCGAGCGTCAGCGTGTCATCGGTCAGCAATGACGCGATCATGAGCGGCAGGGCGGCATTCTTGGCGCCCGATATGGGCAGCGTGCCGTTGAGCGCGTTGCCGCCGGTTATGCGTATGCGATCCATCCGTTCTCACTTTCCGGGCGCGCTTGCCGTTGTCGACCGTAATTTCGGATTGTCCCCGACTTGCCAGAATGCGCCGATTGCCTTGCGGTATCGTAAAGGCCGCTTCTGATGCGATAGGCGGTGGCTGCGATACCGCGAAGCAGATGTTGCAAGATATATTCGTTTCAATTGGTCCTAAAACATGGCCGCGCGCCGCGCAAGGCGGTGATTGCTTGGGTGAATAGGCTATTCGTCGGTATCCGCTGCTTCGGGGTACAGCCCTTCAGGACGTTGATCGGCCTCCCCCTGACGGCGGGACCGCGCTTGCGCCTTTCGCCGAGCGAGATTGGCACGCAACTGGGCGGCAAGGCGCTTTCTGCGCTCTTCATCACCTTTTGCACCGGGGGATGAGACGTCTGGCTCTCTGGCTTTGCCCAAGTGAAACTCCGTGGTCAACCGAACTGCGACAACCGGCTGTGATCCTACCCCAGGATCGGGGCACCGCAAGCAGCGCATCGATCATGGCAGTGATGATTTTCACAGCCATATATCAAACTGAGCAAATGAATGCGAATGTGTGCTTGCGCAATGCTGATCATTGTGGCAGAAGTCCGCCGCATCACAAGGGCGGGCAGCGACGCTGTCTCCCCGTGATCGGGACGCAAGCGGATCGCCCGCTCTTCAGGCGTTCGCCGTTTCGGCGCTGCTGCCGTAGCTCAGGGGTAGAGCACTCCCTTGGTAAGGGAGAGGTCGAGAGTTCAAATCTCTCCGGCAGCACCATTAAACCAAGCACTTGCCTGGCATCCGTATTTCTGTCGTTACAGAAACTCCCATCTTCCGAGGAAGCCAGAGAGGCAGCGCGGAATGCGAATGGGCAGACGGCGTTTTCTCGTCTCGGTCTCGCCAGCACCGCGCCGATGGATGATGCCGGCCTTCGTATCCACACGGCCGCCCAGGGTGTTCACCATCCATCCCAGACGATTGAAAAGCCGGAGGTCAAAGACCCCGAATACCTCGACAAGCCAATGGCAAAGAGCAAAACGTGTGGATGAGCGGAGTGTCAGAAGTCAGCGTAGAGCGGACCCTCGGGCAGATCCTGCCGCATTTCCTCGTGGAACCTTCCTACCTGCGCAAAGTTAAGGAGCGCGGGGCAATTTGGAGATTCACGATGAAGTCACTGAATGAACTGTTCGAGCACACACTGCAGGATGTCTACTACGCCGAAAACGCCATCACCAAGGCTCTTCCGAAGGTCGCAAAGGCAGCAAAAAGTTCTGAGCTGAAGAAGGTGGCTGAAGGACATCTCGACGAGACAAAGGACCAGATCAAGAAGCTGGAAGCGGTGTTCAAATCCATCGGCAAGAAGCCCGAGGGCGAAAAGTGCGATGCGATTGAAGGTCTGATCAAGGAAGCTGACGGCTTGATGGACGAGGCGTCGGGAACGGCGCTGGATGCCGGATTGCTGGCTGCATGCCAAGCGGTGGAGCACTACGAGATCGCTCGCTACGGGTCACTCCGCGAATGGGCGAAGCTGCTTGGCCATGAAGAGGCACACAATCTTCTGGGCGAAATCCTTGATCAGGAGAAGGCGGCCAACAGCAAGCTTACGAACCTGGCCGTTTCGAAAGTGAACAAGAAGTAGGTCACTTGTCGTTGGAGACTTTCTTGCCCCGTCGCCCAAGGGTGACGGGGTAATTTTTAGGCTGGTATTAGCGTGCTCCCCTTTGACGAAAAACCCCAGTTTTCAACTTGGGACCTTCAGTTTTTCAGAGCAGCTGCTGGTAGGTCGATCGTCACGGCCAGACCCGTCGCTCGCCAATCGTGGGTGAGGGTGGCATTCAATGCCAAGGCCAGGTTGCTCGTCAATTGGCTACCAAAGCCTGACGCCTTCTCTTTGTGCGACCCCGGTGCGCCTTTTTCGGTCCATTTGATCCGGACCTGATCGTCATCCACATGAAGTTTTATGGCGAGGCTTCCCTCGGCAACCGACAAGGCGCCGTATTTGGCGGCATTGGTGGCCAGCTCATAAATCAGAAGCGCCATATTGGTGGTGGAGTGACTGCCGACGGGGACGTGATCTCCTTCCACCTGAATACGCTCTCCATCGTTAAAGGGGGCGAGAACTGTTTGGATGAGCTCTCGAAGGCCGCCGCCTTTGT
Organism: Nitratireductor sp. ATLC21; assembly: GCF_057196525.1. Taxonomy (NCBI): domain Bacteria; kingdom Pseudomonadati; phylum Pseudomonadota; class Alphaproteobacteria; order Hyphomicrobiales; family Phyllobacteriaceae; genus Nitratireductor; species Nitratireductor sp. ATLC21. The sequence goes on from NZ_JBXUOU010000002.1 coordinate 633,184, forward strand.
TCTCGGTTTCATCTGCCGACCAACTGCCTGTCGTCAGGTCATGAGCTCGTGCAAGGGCCGTTAAACGTTCACGAATGGCGCTGGCCAGCGCCTCTGCAGAAGGTTCTTGCCGAGATGTAAGCGTTACGATGGAAGTTGCCACTGCGAATAGATTTTTGACCCGATGCTGCATCTCGCGAATGAGCAGGCGCTGGCTTTCTTCAGCCAGACGGCGTTCGGATATATCGCGCGCGATTTTTGATGCACCTATAATCGTGCCAGAGGCATCGCGGATCGGTGAAATCGTCAAGGATATATCGACCAGCGATCCATCCTTGCGGCGGCGCACTGTTTCGAAATGTTCTACTCTTTCGCCGCTTCTAATCTTGGCGAGGATGCGCGGTTCTTCATCGAGCCGCTCCTCGGGAATCAGGATGGTGATTGGTTTGCCAATGACCTCTTCGGCCGTGTAGCCGAAAATGCGCACCGCTCCAGGATTCCAGCTCTGTATGTGGCCGGAGAGGTTTTTACTGATGATTGCGTCGTCCGATCCTTCAATGATGGCTGCCAGCCAGTCGCGTGGATCGGGGTTATGAAGTGGAGATACACCGCTGGTGCGGTCTGCTTGCGCCATCTGTAACTCCCACTTCTCGATTCCACACCCATTGGCACATGCCTTAGGTGGGTGTGAAACGATGCAATGCTTGTGGCTCTTACGCATACTCGTGGAATGATGTGCGATCAACAAGCAAAAGGCTCAAGCTCCGCTAGAGGAGTCTCGAAGACTGGCTCAACTGGTGGTGCACCATATTTGCTGAGCCGCTCCCCTGAATGGACCCGTGGCCTGCTGCCGGTTTCGTGGACACCGGGATAAGGTGTTTAACGGAACTTCCGGGGTGTCCGGCTCAGGCGGTGGAAGGTGCCGAGGAACCATTCATGAGCGATAACGGCGGCTGGTTGCCGGTTGCGCTGTGCGGTCGGACATTGTTGTGGTCCTCACGCCATTCCTCCATTTTGAACGGGCGTCGGCAAGCATCAGGAAGCCGTGCGCATTGAGGCAATCCGTCCTGAACTTGCCGATGAAGGACTCGATGAACGCATTGTCCGTGGGCTTGCCCGGACGCGAGAAGTCGAGATCGACGCCACGCTGGTAAGCCCATAGGTCAAGATCACGGGAGATGAACCCCGAGGCCTGGTCACCCCGGATCGTCTTCGGGTAAGCATTCCATTCTTCAAGGGTGTCAAGAAGAGAGATCGAAGTTTCTCCCTCCGGCAGCACCCGTCATCCGATATTCTCTGATCTGTTTGCTGACACTGCCTGGTTCAGATCGCCTGTCAGGTATCGATACGGGTTCTACCCGTAACGTTTACCCGTTGAGACTCTGCAGATTATTGCCAAGCCCGTCGTTCTCCTCAGGATGAGCATGGGTCGGTCGGCATTTTGTCATGCTCGGCACTGCCTGCAAGCATTGAAATCTATGCGGCAGAACGATCGAAGCAAACTGCTTATATGCTACGGGAACGCGAGATGGACAATCTACCTCAGGGGCATTTCAGGCGACGCGTGAAGGGTGTTTGTGCTTCTTCTGTAGAGCGAAGAAGCAACTCGTCAGGCAATGCGGATATGCCTTGCCGTTTGCCGTCCTTGGCGGCCACGCTGATGCGGAGGGGCGCGGCCGTGGCCTTCGGTCTGGCAGCGCTCGGGTTCGCCGGTGTCGGAGATGCTGATGCACAGGTGCAAAGAAGCTTTCTCAATCTTGGTTTCGAGTCTCCCGTTCTCAGCTGTAACTTCGCGCATGTTCCCAGCACTTATGTTCTAGGTTGGTCAACCACGCACGCTTCGATGGCCGGCAATTGTGGCTATCCATCAGGGCAGTTGATTGAGATTTGGAAGACCGGATTTAACGGTGTGCCTTCTCGCTCCGGGTCGCAACACGCCGAGCTCAATGCCCGCCAGAATTCTCGCATCTATCAAACCGTGTGCCTCCTCCAGGATGACAAAATCGATTGGCGATTCAGCCATCGTGGGCTTTCAGGCACCGATACCATGGACTTCAGTATAGGTACTGCTGAGCGGGTTGTTCGGGCATCAACAAGCAATGCCGGCGTGGGTGGGCCGAGCATGTGCGGGAGTGGCGCTACCATCAGCGATGCCACGTGTGAATCCGCCAAATTCGGAACATGGAGAGATTATTCGGGGACATTCACCTGGACAGGGCCCGACAGCCTTCAACAATTTGGGTTCGCAGCGATCTCCACTTCGGATGGTAATCCAGATACCGGCAACCATATCGATGACATCCAGTTGCGTATCGATCCTCTGGTTGAGTTTTCGCAGGCTGAGACCGCTTATCCAGAAAGCGGAGAGGAAGTGGGCCTGCCGAAGATCAGGGTCAGCGGGTATCTCGAAGCGCCGTTGACGGTGACCGTGAATGTGGTGGGAGGAACTGCTGACCTCGGAGATGATTACACCACCCCCGGGGGCGGGGAGACTTTTACGGTTTCGATCCCGGCAGGTACGTATACCGCGGTGGATTTCGACCTCGGGGTCAGCGTCATTGAAGATGAGGAGACGGAGGAAGACGAGACGATCGAGTTCGAACTGGTTGAGGGTACCGGCTATATCTTGAAGAGCACTCAGACCTGCGGCGGGCCACCCATCGCGCTGAGTGCGCATACAATACAGGAAGAGAAAATCGAGCTCACCAATTTGGTCACACTCATCGATTCGAATGGCAATGGTGTGCCGGATGCCGGTGAGATGGTCACATATCAATTCGAGGTGACCAACACCAGTTCTGTTGAACTGAGCGGGATTACCGTCGAAGCGCCTCTTCCAGATATCCCGGTTTCGGGCGGCCCCATCAATCTGCCGGCAGGAGGAATAGACAACACTTCCTTCTCCGCCAGCTACACGTTGACCCAGGCGGATGTCGATGCCGGCATTCTCGAAAATCAGGCCGTCGTCAAGGGCACCGCTACGGCCACTGGCCACGAAGTCGAGGACCTTTCCGACGATCCCGACAATGCCACGGATGAGGATCTTGAGGGGGATGGCGATCCGGACGATATAACCATCCTCAGGCTCACTGCCGCAGGTGCCAATACGCTTGAGAAAGAGGCCGTGCTGATTGACTCCAATGGCAATGGTCTGCCCGATATCGGCGAGACCCTGGAGTATACGTTCACCGTGGTGAACACGGGCAATGTGACCCTCACCAACATTGAAGTGACGGACGAAAAGGTTGACGTGAAGAACAGCCCGATCGCGTCGTTGGCCCCGGGAAACTCGGATTCGAGCGTTAAAGGCACCTACGAAGTCAAGCAGGAGGATATCGACGCAGGCGAGGTGGCCAACAGCGCGACCTCGCGAGCATCTGATCCTCACGGCGATCCGGTTGACGCGGAGTCCTCACCCCCGGGAGGGACGCCGGGCGAAATGACGAAGACACCGCTCGACCAGAACAGCGATATGGATTTGCAGAAGGAAGCCGAACATCAGGATGCGGACAATGATGGTGTCATCGATGTCGGTGAAACGATCCTCTACACATTCACGGTGAAAAACACGGGGAACGTGACCCTGACCGATGTTACCGTCGAAGATGAAAAGGTGGACGTGGAAGGCGGTCCTCTCGCAAGCCTGGAACCAGGTGCCGAAGACGCGGAGACCTTCAAAAGCTCCTACGTCGTCACCCAGGAAGACGCGGATGCGGGCACGATAGAAAATGTTGCAGAAGGCAAGGCGAAGGACCCCAAGGGAGAAGACGTGGTCGTCCAGTCGCATTCCCCTGGCGGTGTGCCAGGTACCCCCACCGAGCTCGACATCCCGAGTGTGCCTGGCCTGAGCTTTACCAAAAGCGCTTCGTTCGACCCTGCGGATGATACGAATGGCAATGGTTTCCCGGACGCCGGCGAGATCGTTCGCTACGTGTTCGACATCAAGAACACGGGCAATGTGACGTTGTCGAACATCACCGTCGAAGATCCAAATGCGGAGACGGGCACTATACCGATCTCAAGTCTGGCCTCCGGCGAAAACGATGCTGAAACGATCTCAGGAAAACACGTGCTCACGCAGGAGGAGGTGAACGCCGGCGAGGTTGTGAACCAAGCCACCGCCCGCGGTGAGACACCTCAGGGCACTTCGGTAAGCGACCTTTCAGACGACCCTGAAGACCCGACTGATCAGGACGCCGATGGCGATGATGACCCGGATGATCCAACGGTGCTGAAATTGCCACAAAACCTCTCGCTGGCGACGGAAAAGACAGGGACCTATCGCGGAACACAAGACGGGTTTGCTCAGCCTGGAGACACCATTGATTATGAAGTGACCGTGACCAATGACGGCACAGTCACCGCATCTGATGTGACGCCACATGACTCCGGTCCGAAATTCAACGGTAAACCGGGCACGGGTTCGCTTTCCCCGTTCACACCTGCCAGCGCCGAGCTCGACCCTGAGGAAAGCCAGACATTCAAGGCGACATACACCTTGTCCGAGGCGGATATCGCCAATGCTCAAAACGTGGAGCATGGCGTTCAAAACTCTGCAACCGCGACAGGTAAGGGGCCCAAGGGAGACGAGACCACCTCGCCGGAAGCGATCGCCAAAGTCAATCTTCCCGGATATCTTATAAGCAAGACGGCGCAGATATTCGAGGTTCAGCGAGGGGGGCGTGTACCCTACGTGATCCGGGCAAAATTGATCGGGTTTACGTCTCCCCAAGTGGTTGACATTGTTGATGAGATACCGGTCGCATTTGCTTACGTCTCTGGCTCGGCAATGCTTGGGGATACCGCGCTGACGCCAAAGATCGAGGGCCGGAAGCATACATTCGAGGACATCACGCTCAATCCTGATGAAGACGTCGAGATTGCGCTGGACCTTCGGGCGACGGCGGCCGCGAAGCCAGATACCTACATCAACCGGGCCTGGGTGGAAGATGAGACCGGAGAGCGAGTTTCCGGCATAGCGACAGCCGAAGTTGAAATCGTACCGGAGCCGGTGTTCGACTGCGGCGACATCCTTGGAAAGGTATTTGATGACAAGAATCGCAACGGCTATCAGGATGCTGGTGAACCAGGGCTGCCAGGTGTCCGCGTTGCAGCAGTCAAAGGATTGCTGATCACCTCGGATGATCACGGCCGCTTCCATGTGGCCTGTGCAGACCTTCCTGATCAAACCATCGGAACCAACTATATCCTGAAACTTGATCCGCGATCGCTTCCCTCCGGCTATCGCATCACGACGGAAAACCCGCGTGTCGTTCGCCTGACTGCCGGTAAGGCTTCAGAATTCCTTTTCGGCGCCTCCATCGGGCGAGTTATACGGCTTGATCTCAGCGCGGACGCTTTTGAAGCGGACCAGGAGCATCTGAAGCCCGAGTGGTTTTCGCGTGTTGGGCAACTGATTGCTCTGCTCGACGAGGAGCCGTCTGTGCTGCGTATCTCCTACTCGGGTGAGAGAAGTTCGCTGGCCCGTAAACGGCTGGCTGCCGTGCGCAGTTTGATCTCATCGGAATGGCGCAATGTTGGTTCCCGCTACAGGCTCGAGATTGAGACGCGTCAATTGTCTGCGCAAAAAGACTGAGGATCTGAAAGACAAGGGGTGCGGCAGACTTGTTGAAACAAGCTCCCTGCTGCACCCCTTTCCGAATGAATGTCATGTGGTTCCGTCTCCCCTTCAACCTGGGAAGCTCAACTGCACTCTCTTCAATCGGCCAAGCTTGCTTAGTGGCTTGAGGAAACGCCACTAACGAACCTACCCACTCCAATTCGAACTGGATTTGTGCGTGGAGGAGCTGCTACGCAGCACAGGACTGCGTGTTGCGCGGTCATGGTAAAAAGCAAGGACCAGATGGCCGTGAGTTTGCGAGACCAGCCAGGCCCGGCTCGCGTGCGCGATCCAGGCTCTCCGCTTGTCGGAGGCGGGGAAGGATCGGATACCGGGCGTGGAAGACGTATCGATGTCGGCGGCTTCTGTCTGAACAGTCTTCGGCTGCTTGCTGACCGGCCGGATCTCCCCCCGCTCGTTTTCATCCATGGAGCAAGCACCAGTCTGCTTGATCCGCTTTATGCTTTTCGTTCGACCCTGGAAGGGCGGGCGCATCTCCTCTTCGTGGACCGACCTGGCCACGGCCTGTCCGATCACGGGCCGGATGCAAACATTCTTCCGGATGCTCAGGGCCATGCGATCGCAAGGTTGATGGCGCTGCGGGGCATCGACAGGGCCATTCTTGTCGGCCACTCATATGGCGGCGCGGTTGCCGCCGCCATGGCACTTGATCACCCCGAACGCGTTATCGGCACCCTGTTTCTCGCGCCTGCTCTCTATCCTTGGCCTGGGGGAATCGCCTGGTATTACAGCATTGCACGGGCCCGGATTCTGGGAGCCTTGTTCTGCCGACTTGTCGTTCCATGGGCGGGGCGCCTTGCGATGAGAGCTGCAGCTCAAGGTGTCTTCTCGCCGGATCCGATGCCGAGTGATTATCTGAAGGCAACGCGCGCTGTCGAGGCTGTCGCGCCTGCAGCCTTTCGGCACAATGCGCGCGAGATCAGTGCGCTTCTGGCGTGGACGGAACGCACCCATCACCGTTACAGGACCATAGGGACACCCTCAGTCATCATCACCGGCACGAGGGACGATGTTGTCTCGCCGGAGCTTCATTCGCAGCGTCTTGCCCGAGAGTTGCCTCAAGCCGAGCTGATCGCCGTGAACGGCCTCGGACACAAGCCGGATGTCCATGCAACCGAGCTGGCGGTCGCCGCAATTGAAAAACTGGCACGCGGGCCTGCGAGCAATGCCGATGAGGCGCTTGTGGGCGAATGAAAAGGCCCGCTGCCGGTCAGGCAGCGGGCCTTGATATTGCCGTGTGGCAAGCCGGGTTCTACTTGCGCAGTTCCGCCTCGATCTTGTCGAGTGCTTCGGCCTTGCCCATGCCGGTCAGAAAGGCGAGCGTCACGATGGACGGCACGCCGAGATCCGACGGCAGCTGCGTGGTCGAAACGATCAGATCCACGCCGTTCAGCTCAGAGCGCACTTCCGTGGCCTTGCACTGACGTGAATCGATGGTGATGCCGCGTTCCTTCATGGCCTCGGTTACCGCGTTGGCCACCACTGTCGAGGTGGCAATGCCGGTGCCGCAGGCAAACAGGACGGTCTTCTTGCTCATGGGTCTCTCCCGATCAATTGGGCATTATTTCAGAACCGCAGCGACATCATCAAGCGACGATGCCTTCATGAGGCCGGAAATGGCTTCCTCGCTTTGGATGGTCGCCATGATTTCCTGCAGCATTTCGATCTGACGGTCCTTGTCATTGAGCGCCATCAGGAAGACGAGCCCGACTTCCACTGCCTCATCCGGGTCTTCCATATTTGCGAAGGTCACCGGCTTCTTGAGCGTGGCAAGAGCAATGCCCGGCTTCAAGACATGTTCCGGATCCGTGTGCGGCACCGCAACGTTCACCGCGTGACCGAGCGGAAGTCCGGTCGGCATCGCGGCCTCACGGGCAAGAACCGCATCAGCGAAACTGTCTTTCACGTAGCCGGCTGCTTTGAGCTTGTCGGCAAGCAGTCGAATGACAGCCTCGCGGCTATCGGTATCGACCCCGAGGACAATCGCCTCGGGATCGATGTGGTTCATAAGGGCTTCAGCCATTCACTAACCTATTCAGCCTTGTTGTGCAGTGGTTTCATCGTCTTCCGCACCGGCGGCCCGTTCCCAGGCCAGCGTGTTGCGGCGATAGAGCCAGAAGCAGGCCGCGATGACGGCGGCGAGCACACCCAGCCCGGCAGCGCCCAGGTTCCGGATTGCTGCGATAACCACGTAGGAAATCCACAGGAAGCCGTCGACCACCGAGGTGATCTGGACCGCATTCTCAGGCATCTCGAAGCCCGAATCCACGGCGGCGCTGGTGAACAAAGGCGCAAGCGCGTTTGCCACATAGAAGCCGGCGGCAAGTGTCACCGTGCCGACGATCACCATGCGGAACACGTTGCCACGCAGGAGCGGTGCCGTCATTGCGACGATGAAGGGAATAACCGCCAGGTCGGCGAACAGGATCACGCGGTTGCCCGGCAGGACGATCGACAGGATGATGGCGATCGGCACCAGGATCAGCGACGCGGAAATGGCTGCCGGATGGCCAATCAGGATGGCCGAATCGAGGCCAACCAGAAGCTCCCGGTCACCGGTACGCTTGCGCACGAATTCCTGTGCCGCTTCCGAAACGGGAAGCAGGCCTTCCATGAGGATCTTCACCATGCGCGGCAGAAGCAGCATCACGGCGGCGAGCGTCATGCCCGTCTGCAGAACCTTGGAGAGGACCACGCCGAAATCGCCTGCGTTATAGTAGGCGACCACACCCAGCACGAGACCAATGATCAGGCCGAGCACGACCGGTTCACCGAAGACGCCGAAGCGGCGCTCGATGGTTTCCGTCGAGATGTTCACCTTGTTGACACCGGGAATGCGCTCGATGATCCAGTTGATCACGATGGCGATCGGCAGGATCTGGGCAGACGCCAGATGCGGAACCGAAACGCCCGGAATGCCATAGAACTTCTGCACAGCACGAGCCGACCAGTCAGCGAACAGCAGCGAAAGCGCCGCCATCAGCGCCGCAACAACGAGGCCGTAGGCAAGGCTGCCCGTGGCAGCGACGGCAAGCGAGCCGATAAAGGCAAAGTGCCAGAAATTCCACACGTCGACATTGAGCGTGCGGGTCATGCGCGTCAGAAGAAGCGCAATGTTGACGGCAATGCCGATCGGGATCACCCACAGGCCCACCGATGAGCCGAAAGCGATCGCGGCGGCTGAAGGCCAGCCCACATCGACGATGTCGCGCTGAATGCCCGTGTTGGTGACGATGGCCTGTGCCACGTCGCCGATGGATCCGAGCATCAGGCCAAGAACCAGATTGATGCCGATGAAAGCCACGCCGATGGTGACGGCGGCTCGGAATGCCTTGCCGATCTTGGCCCCCAGCACTGCGGCAATGACAAAAATGACGATGGGCAACAGAACCGTTGCGCCAAGCGTATCGACGGCCGCTTTAAGGCCGCTCAGGAATGTGTCCATTTTCCTCCCCCTGAATTCCTGTTCAGAACCATTCGCGATCAGAACATTTGTTTCTCAAAATAGACGCAAGTTTATGGCTTGCGGCCACTTGGCTGTCAATCGGCGAATGCACCGTAAAAAACGCCCCGCAGAACGAAAAAATGCGCTTTCTGATTTCCTCATAAGTGCAGTTTCGTCAAAACTACAACCATAAGACGAAAGCAAGCGGACGGGGCAAATGGTGCTCTCTGATCAAAACACATTCATGCCGGCTCCTCATGCCGGCGCAACCGCGCCCCCACCGTAACGCGAAGAACAGGAATACGCTTCACGCCTCTGTGGAGCGACCGCCAAAGCCGGCCCTCCCGCCCCCCGGGTCGGCTTTCTCCCAAAGCCTTGCCTCACTTCCTGGAAGTGCAGGTGAGGCTTTGGGACCCTCCCTGCAATTGGCCCGAGTGTTTTGCGTGACGTGCCGAACTCACCGGAATAGCCGTGCCCGCAAAACCTTTGATCGACCCCGACACCATTCTGCTTCTGCTCGACGAGATGGCCGAGCTCGGATACACGAGTGCGGAAGTGGATATCATGTTGGTGCGGCAGGGGGCCGTGGATCTGGATATCCTCCAGGAATGCAAGAGAAATCACCCTTTTTTTGGCGGGACCTCACGCAGGAAACTGCGCTTTTTCAGCTTGAAACGCTGAGAGGCAGGCGCCGAGTTCTTCATCTCTCGTTGAGATTCTAAAATCGGGTAGCGCCATGCTGCCTGTGACCGGTGGCTCTACCGTCTGTCTTGCGCATTGATTGGTCGGGAAGGACGCCGGAAAAAAAATGCGGTCGCGCTTCTTACGTGGCGCGACCGCATTCCTTCTTGTGACCGAGCGGGTCAATCTTCGGTGCTGTTTGCTGCCACCGTGGCATCTGCCTGGTATTGGGCGAGGGCCCCTTCATAGCCGAACAGTGCGGCGGCGACCCTGGCTGCGGTCGTCTCTGCAAGTGCCGCTTTTGCTGCTGGGCTGAAAGCCTCTTTCACCAGGGAAGAGACCTGGACCTCGCGAGAAGCGGAATTAAGCAAGTGCCAATACACACGCACCTCATCCGCTTCCACCTGAACACTGGTTAGCAGTTCGAACACCTCACTCTCCGGCCCGTACATGGCCTTGACCCGGGATACGACGGTTTCGAGTTGCTCATGCGGACGCACACCGACGGAACGGATGGCCCGTTCCCGGCCGACATTCAGCCAAAGCGCATCATTGAGCATTTCTGCGAATTGATTGGCATCAGCATTCACTTGACTGGTTCTTGCTGTGTCGAGCACCAGCACAGCCGCAGTCCCGCGATTGGCACCCGTTGGTACGTCCAGCCACAGCGGTGTCGTCACTGACAACAACAGGGCAACAGCGGTGACCAGGCCTGCACCGGCGGCCCAGACGCGCCGGCTCGGGAAATGCCGCGAGGCAAGTGCCGCCAACAGATTCGTTGGGCCGCGTTTCTCGAAGATGGGAACATAGGCGCCCAGAGGTATGGATATATGGACCGGATCCGCCTTGCCGGGCCCTTCATAATAATCTCGCAGAGATTTGCGCAATTGTCCCGCAGCGATCCGGACAATCGGATCCACTGTCGCATCGAAACTGGCATCCCTGCCGAAAACGTCTACAGCAATCGTAAACGCCTTGATTCGATCAGCGCGCCCTGCGAGCGTTTCCTCCACCACAAAGCGCAGGAAGCGCCTGTTGCGGTCAGATGCCCGGAACTCCGAATTCTGAAGAAGCGCTTCCAGGACAGCGGCTTTCTCTTCATTGGTTCCGCCTTCCCCTGGTGATGCAACCTGTGGCTCCTCCTTTCCTTCCTGTTTCGAGACCCCGTTCCTGTAGATTTCAGCTTGGTCATTCTGCAACATTATCTCTCGCTTTTCGCAAGTTTGAAGAGCCGTGGGCTCGGCTGAAGCCGATGCATGCGGCTCTCCCCTATCTGTGTCTTCGTCGTGTACGCAACAGGAGCGCCAGCCGGTCCTTCAGCAGACGACAGACAAGTCCAGAAACTGGATGCCGCCGTTGGAACGCGAAAGAAGCGCGCCGCAATCGCTGGCACGTTCTGCAAAGGCCGATGGCTTTGGCTCGAACAGACAGCACAAGGAACGCAAAACTGATTAGATTTTCGGAGACGATACGGTTATCGCCTACGGGCCAAACAAACATTCAGGTCGGCTTATGAACAAGTAAGCCTCTTGCCGAGAGAATTGGGCAAGTCACCGCGCGCGGTTGCGTGCGGCTTGTCTTGGACAAACACTTCGTCAGAAGAAGCGGAGTTTTACGGGCATTACGCCGCGGAAAGGGCAATGTTGCCAATGCACAGGCTGCCATCTCAAGCGGCATGAAATCGCGACAGCGAATAAAACAGGATCGGCAGGCAGGTGTGAAAATGGCGCGCCCGAAAGGATTCGAACCTCTGACCCCCAGATTCGTAGTTCAAAAATCTTCGTTCGCTACAATATCCGGTTGCCCCTCTAACATTGTACCAGTCTTGATAAATTATTGCAATTCAATGCATTATCGCATAGCTTCGTGCGGTGGCGACCCGATCCCTTCAGATCATTCGACTTGCCAAAACCGTTTCAAAAACCGTTTCAGCATACGAGGTCATACCTGTGGCGACCCTCCGTATCCAGCTCAACGACAAAGCCATCGCTCGCCTCCCGAAGCCCGATACGGGGCGCTACATTGTCCGCGACACCGATTTGAAAGGCTTCTTTCTCCTTGTCGGCACCAAGAAGAAGACGTTCATGATCCAGGGCGATCTTCGCCAGCAGGGTAAGCGCGCTTCAACCCTGCGGCTGGCGCTTGGAGACACAGCCTCACTCTCGACGCGCGTCGCACGCGCAATGGCGAAGGAGTATCTCGTCCAGATCAGTCGTGGACTGCATCCCAAATCCGACGAACACGTCTCCAAGGCGTCGACGGTCGCTGATCTGCAAACGATAGACGTCACGGATGAGGAAGAGAAGCCGGCCGGGATCACGCTGCGGGAGGCCTGGGAGCGCTATCGACTCGCCATGGAGCGCAAGAACCGAAGCGAGCGCACGATCGAGAGCTACCGAGACCATGTGGAACGGATATTCAAGGACTGGCTGGACACGCCGCTGATCAAGCTCGGTGAAGATCCCGCGCAGGTCGCGGCCAAGCACGACACCATCTCCGAGCAGAACGGTCCTTATATTGCGAACGGCAGCATGCGAACCTTCCGCGCAATTTACAATCATGCCCGCAAGACCAATCGCAAGTTGCCAACCGACAATCCGGTCGACAGTGTGGATTGGAACCACGAGAAGCGCCGAAGCAGCGGCATGGGGCTGGCCGACCTCAAGGGCTGGTTCATCGAAGTCGCCAAGCTCGACAATCCGATCCGCCGTGAGTTCCATTTGTTCACCCTACTATCCGCCTCGCGTCCGGCAGCCTTGAAAGAAGCAAGGCTGATCCATCTGGATCTGCGCCGAAGGGTGCTTCACATTCCCCGTCCTAAGGGCGGCGCCGATCGCGCCTTCGACATTCCTCTGTCCCGCCAGATGATCAACTGTCTCATGCGGTCCATTCGTTTCGGCCGGCGGATATACCCGCTCGAAGCTATGGATTGGATATTTCCCGCTGACAGTGCCGATGGACATCTGGTTGAGCAGAAAGAAGACCGAGAAGTGCTATCAAAGTGGGGCAACGAACTCCGCCAAACCTATCGCACCGTAGCAACCCCTGCGGGCGTTTCGGAGCTGGATGCGCGCATGCTGATGAACCATTCCGTCCCAGGTGTGAACTCCGGCTACATCACGCGACATAAGCTGCTGGAGGATCATCTTCGCACGCAGCAGCAGGCGATCAGCGACACGGTCTTCTCAGCAATTGGGGATGCGTTGACGAAACAACCCGAACTTCGCGACTGGCTTGGAGGTGGCGCCGCGCGCCGACATATCGCCCGCGCTGAGGAGGTGTCCCGGAAGCGCGAGGTAAGGAACGTTGCAGGCAAACGAAAGAAGTTCGCCTAGCTAGAATTCACCTATGCTCATTAGCGCACGCCTAGTCGGGATGGATTTTCTTTTCAACGAAGCACATTCTCGACATTTGGGGTGGGCCATCAAGATCGCGATGCATTGCGTCCGCCGGCGTTTCGGCAGCGTCCTGTTGGTAACGCTGTCGCTTAAATCGGTACTTCCGCGACCCGCAGGCCCCTGCCATAGACGACCGGGAGCGCGGCCTGGTACCTGAAGCAGGTGGTGAAGTTGAGCAGTTGAGTTATCTCGTCGCGAGTGAGCACCACCGGCAGCTTGCGCGGATGCGCCAGCCGGAAGAGCCTACGCGCCGGATCCGGTCGATCGACCGTGTGAGTGATGAATAAGCGTAGCGCCGACACGATGCTGTTCATCGTCGCAACGGGAACGCAGTCCTCCTGCTGCTCGATCTGGAACCGGCGCAGGTCGTCGGCGGTAGCTGCGTCTAGAGTGGGAAGCGCAGCACGTTCATGTCGACGATCACTCGCTGGCGCAGCGCCCGACCTGTGCCCTCTAGCTCAACCGCAGGCACCTCTCCCGCGCAGAGGGTTCGTTCTGCGACACTAAAGCGTCTGGGCACGAAAGCGCCCGCATTTCGGACGTTCGCCGGCGTTCTCAAAGCGGTCGCACCTTGCACGCCGTGCGAAGGTCAATAGAGGGCGGGGAGCGGACTATCGTGCTCGGCAAACGAACGGCTCAAAAAGGGGCCGGGAGCGGACGGTCAGCTTGGGGCATAGCAGCGTGTGTTTTCGATGAGCCGAAAGTGCGCGAGAATGCTGTGGTCGATGATGCTGGCCGAGTGTATTGGTGTCTCATGTTCAACGAGTTCTCGCATATACCAGGGCCGCGTCTGGCGACACCGCGAGGCGGTGCCGCATATTTCACGCTAACGGCCGGGTCGATAAGCATCTCACGAAGCCAGCATAACCTCATCAGCATCTTTCTGGGAACCGTCCCAGATTTGCAGGTGGCGGTCGCATCCAGAAAGCCGAGAATGCTTGTCGCGACTCCAGGTACGGTAATGGTCGCTCCGACGGGATCAGCCGTGGAGAGCAGCTGGAACGACAGAAGAGAGAGCATACTCCTCGTGATTCCGGACGGAAGCTTCGATGCAATCATCGCCGAAGAAGGGGGGCATGGTCGTGATGTGTTCGATCGATCACCGTACAAGACTTACGACCGCCGTGTGCTCGGTGCTGCTGAGCAGATAAGGAGCGAGCTTTCGAAGTCGCATGCCAATGAACTTCTGATCGGATCCCTGATCACTGTCATCGGTGTTCATCTCCTGCGCGATCAGAAGCATGCTGCGCAATCAGAGAAGGGAGGGCTCTCCCATTTTCAGGTGAAGCTTCTGGCAGACCATTTGGAGATGAACCTGTCCCGCAAGGTTACGGTCATGGAGCTCGCTGAGATCGCAGGATTGTCGCGGGATTATTTCGTACGTGCGTTTTCCCGAAGCTTCGGCGAGCCGCCGCATCGATACCTTGTTCATCGTCGTCTGGAACTTGCCGAGCGCCTGTTGACAGAAAGCCAGCTGTCTATTGCGGATATTGCCTATGAATGTGGTTTCTCCAGTCAAAGTCACTTAACTGCCACAATGCGCAAACATCGAATGAGGACGCCGATGGAAATGCGCAGATCCTCTTAAGTCTGTGTTAACTTTGGGATTTCCTCTATTATTCTGCGACGGCACTTTCTTGATAAAGATAGTAATAATCTGAAAGACATAGTCGCTGGTTTTGCTGCCCACTGCGCAGGTGATTTGTTCGGCTGGGCGGCATCAGGTTGAGAACGCGGCAATTGGTTTTCATCCTGAATGCGTGATCCGGTCCTGAACAGCACTGTTCGAGGGGGCCACATCCATGCGAATTCCATCTCTGCTGACGGGCGAATTGCGCGCGTTTAACTCACGCTGCAACTTGCAATTTAACCCGTTGCCGTTTCTCCGGCGCGCCGCTGAATTGCTCTTTGCGGCAACATGTGTATTTGCGGCCGGTGGCGTGGATGCTCAGGCTCAGTCGCAGCCAGCATTTCCGGGATGCACTGCCGATACGTATCTGGCGCAGTATTCAAACACGCGGTTGTTTGGCTTCGATACTTCGACCAATCCGTTCGTCGTCAATCCGATCGGACCGGCTTCAGGAGTGACGTACAACGCAATCGGTTTCAATCCGGCCGATAACTATATTTATGGGCTCCGGGGAACCAACCTTCTCAGGATCGGGAGTGACGGCAGTGTACGGGATTTGGGTCCGATTTCCGGACTCCCTTCAGGCTCGATCGCCGGTGAGTTTGGTCCCGGCGGAGCGTATTACGTCGCGCAGGCCTGGCGGATATACAGGATCAACGTCAATACAAGGACGGCGACATACAAGACGCTGAGCCAGCGTGTTGTCGCACACGATCTTGCCTGGCATAATGGGCTTCTTTACACCGCAGCGAACAACAACGGTCTCCTACGCTCCATAGACCCCAACACCGGCACTGTGACCGATATCGGGAACACAGGCGTTTCCAACAGTGGCTTTGGCGGCATGTTCGGGGCGCCGAATGGCGTTTTCGGTGCCAGTAATGACGGTGGGTTTTATCAGTTCAATCTGAACACTGGTAAAGCCACGCTCATCTCCGATCTTCAAGGCTCCGGCAACAATGACGGCGCCAAGTGCCCCACGGCTCCATTTGCATATGCTGCCGATCTTGAAATCACCAAGGACAATGGGCGGACAGTCTACACATCGGGGGACACTGTCTACACAATTACGGTGAACAACAAGGGCCCCTTCGGCGTGCAGGATGCGGTTGTGCGAGACCCGTTGCCAGCGGGGATAGCCGTTGCAAACTGGACCTGTACAGCGAATGGCGGTGCGACCTGCGGTTCATCGTCGGGAACCGCCGCAAATGGCAATGCCATCGATGACGCCCTGGTCAGCATTCCGTCGGGCGACAGCGTTGTGTTTTCCCTCACACTCAACGTGCCCGACTCGCATAGAGGCGATCTGACCAACACCGTCACTGTCTCCAGCCCCTCCGCTTCCCCGGATCCTGACCTGAGCAATAACACAGCCTCCGATACGGACATTTCCCGTCCAGTTCTGACGCTCGAAAAGAATGTGGTGAACGATGATGGCGGAACGCTGACCGCTTCGGATTTCACCCTCAGTGCAAGCGGTCCCTCAAACATTTCCGGCCCAAGCGGGGATGCAGCGGTGACGGATGCGCCCGTCACCGCCGGCACTTACACGCTCGGTGAAGTGGCCGTGTCGGGTTATTCGCCCAGCGATTACAGCTGTGTGGTCAACGGCGGCTCTCCGATTTCGGGCAACACGATAACGCTCGCCGATGGCGACACGGCAGTCTGCACCATCACCAATGACGATGATCCGGCAACGCTCACGCTGCGCAAGACCGTGGTGAACAATGACGGCGGAACGAGCGCGGTCGGGGATTTCACCCTGACGGCTTCGGGTCCCACCAGCATTTCGGGAGCCACAGGCGATATATCCGTCACAGCCGCACCCGTTGCCGCGGGCAGCTACACGCTCGGTGAGGTTCCGGTCGCCGGGTATTCGGCAGGAACCTATCGCTGCTCGACCAATGGTGGGGCCACGGCTGTAAGCAACAGCCTGACTCTCTCCAACGGGGACAGTGCAGTCTGCACCATCACCAATGACGATATCCCGCCGTCGGTGACGATTGCCAAGGCGCTGGTTGGAGAATCCGGTTCCGTACCAAACACCCCTGAAACGGGCGAGACGTTGATCTATGAGATCACGCTCACCAACACCGGCGGCACGGCCTCCAATTATGAAGTCGTCGATATTCTCGACAGCAAGGTCACGTTTTCGTCCGCGGACAATGGCGGCACGCCTTCCGGCAATGAGGTTCGCTGGACGGGATTGACGGTGCCGGCACAGGATGCAGGCATACCCGGCGAGCTTGTCCTAACGGTCAGCGTCGTGGTTGGACCGCTTTCACCCGGCGATGAGGTTGCCAATATTGCCAAGCGTCCGGGCGATCCGGACCCTGCCTGTCCTTCATCGCAATGCGTTGTCATCCCACCGCCGCCCCATATCGAAATCGAAAAAAATCTGACTGGCGAAAGCGGAGGCACGTTGGCCGGCACTGCCGAACCGGGAGAGCGGCTTACCTATGAGATTCTTCTCACCAATCTGGGTAGTGCCACCTCAACCTATGCATTGCGCGATCGCCTCGATGAGAACATGACCTATGTCAGTTCCACCCCGGCAGGCGCTTTTACAGGCGGCGCCCCCAATGGCGGGCAGGTCGACTGGACCAATCTGACCGTTCCTGGCGCCAGCGGTGGCACCCCAGGCACCCTCTCGTTGCAGGTGGTGGTCGATGTTGTCGATCCACTGCCGGCGGGCGTTAACCGCCTCACCAATATCGCCTTCGAGCCCGGCAAGCCGGAGCCAACCTGCCCATCGCCGCAATGTGCTACCGTGCCGACGGCAGGCAATGTTTCCGTCGTCAAGGCGCTCACGAACGAAAGCGGCGCGGAACTGAATGTCGCCGAACCCGGCGAACAGCTTACCTACGAGATCACGCTCACGAACACAGGTGGGGTCGCCAATAATTTCTCCGTCGATGATGTGCTCAGCCCGCACACCAGTGTCGTCAGTGCCACGCCCACTGGTACACCGAGCGGTGGCAACTACACATGGTCCGGCCTGACGGTCCCTGCACACGACGGCACGAACCCCGGAGAGCTTGTCCTGTCCATCACGGTTGAAGTCGATGATCCGCTACCGGATGGCATCGTGTCTTTGACCAATATTGCCAAGGAGACAGGCACCGTTGATCCAGACTGTCCCTCCGATCAGTGCGTGACGTTGCCGGCAGCGCCGAAGGTTTCCATGCGCAAGGCCTTGACGGGTGAAAGCGGCAGTCTGCCGAATACCGCGGAAGCGGGCGAGCGACTC
Source organism: Nitratireductor sp. ATLC21 (assembly GCF_057196525.1). Classification (NCBI taxonomy): domain Bacteria; kingdom Pseudomonadati; phylum Pseudomonadota; class Alphaproteobacteria; order Hyphomicrobiales; family Phyllobacteriaceae; genus Nitratireductor; species Nitratireductor sp. ATLC21. Next base: position 651,208 of record NZ_JBXUOU010000002.1, read on the forward strand.
ACCTACACGATCACCCTGACCAATCAGGGTGGCGAATCGACCAATTTCGCGGTCGAAGACTACTTTGATCCAAACACGCTCTTCGTCAATGCAAGCAATGGCGGCCAGTTATCCGGCGATCATATTACCTGGTCCGGTCTTACCGTTCCGGCACATGATGGTGCCAATCCCGGACAACTTGTTCTGACCGTGGATGTAGATGTGGTCGATCCGCTGCCAAGCGGTGTTCCCAGCGTTTCCAACATCATCAAGAAGCCCGGCGATCCCGATCCTGTTTGTCCATCCTTCCACTGCGCCGTGACACCCGCCGAGGGCTCTGTCACGATTTCCAAGGCACTCACTGGTGAAACCGGCACACAGGCCGGGGTGGCAGAGGCAGGTGAAACGCTCACCTACACCATAACGCTCACGAACAGCGGAGGAGAGGCGACCGGCTACTCCGTTCAGGACAGGCTCGATCCCAACACAACCTTTATTTTCGCATCGCACGGTGGTGCCGACAACGGGACAACGATCGACTGGAGCGGCCTGACGGTTCCCGCTTATTCGGGAGGTACGCCAGGTATGCTTGTGCTGACTGCAGAGGTTCTGGTGGCCGATCCGTTGCCGGCCGGTGCTTCTCAGATCGCCAATATTGCGAAAACGCCGGGTGATCCGGACCCTGTCTGTCCCTCAGAACAATGTGTCGTCACCCTATTGGAGAACAAGGTGACGATCACCAAGGCGCTGGTCGCGGAGGATGGCGTCGCTGCCAGCTTGGCTGAACCCGGCGAAACGCTCACCTATGAAATCACTCTCTCAAATGACGGTGGCGTGGCAAGCAACTACGCGGTCCAGGACGTGCTCGATCCTAACACTGTCTTCGTTTCGGCCACCCATGGCGGCCTCGACAACACGACATCCATCGACTGGAGCGGTCTCACCGTTCCCGCCCATGACGGTTCGAGCCCGGGAACGCTCGTTCTCACGGCGGAAGTTCGTGTTGCCAACCCGCTGCCGGCGGGCGTGACCGAACTCACGAACATCGCCAAGGAACCGGGCTCACCGGATCCCGCCTGTCCCTCCAGCCAGTGCGTTGTAACGACGGCACAGGATGCCCGGCTCGTACTGTCCAAGACTGGGATATATGAGGACACCAATGGCGACGGTGTTGCCGGTGTCGGTGACTTGATCCGCTATACCTTCACCGTTCGCAATGACGGCAATGTCGAACTTCAGGATGTTGTCCCGGTCGACAATGGTCCGACATTTTCGGGCAGGGCGGGCGCCGGAACCCTGTCCGATTTCACGCCGCTACAGGCCATCCTGTCTCCGGGGGGCGAGCAGGTCTTTACCGCCACCTATCCCCTGACGGGGCCGGATATCGATCTGGCTGCCGGCGTGCACGATGCGGTGGAGAACAGGGCGGTTGCACGCGGTTATGCGAATGGCAATGTCGTGAGCGGTCAGCCGGTGGACTCCAATGAAAGCGCCTCCCTTCTGGCCTTGCCCGCAGCCACCAGCAATGTCTCGGTGGAGAAGATTGCGCTGCTGCACAGCATCCGTCGGGGCGAGCAAGCTCCGTTCGTGATCCGGCTGACCAATCATTCCGGCTCGATGGTCACAGGCCTCACCGTAACCGACACACTTCCGTCGGGTTTTCGCTATGTCGCAGGTTCGGCGAGCATCGACGGCGCCAAAGTAACGCCCGTGGTGGGCGGCCGCACGGTGCGTTTCGAGAACATCTCGCTTGCCGGCCACCAGACGCTGGAATTCCGTCTGAGCATGTTGGCGCTCAGCTCAGCGGGGCCGGGCAAGCACACCAACACTGCCTCGGTCACCGATGCCGGCGGGACGCGGCTTGCGCCGGTTGCAAAGGCCGTGGTCGAAATTCTGGTGGAGCCGGTGTTCGACTGCGGTGACGTCATCGGCAAGGTGTTCGACGACGTCAATCGCAATGGCTATCAGGATGAGGGCGAGCCGGGCCTGCCGGGCGTGCGGATCGCCACGGTCAAGGGCTGGCTTGTCACCACCGACCAGCATGGCCGTTTCCATGTCGCCTGCGCCATGCTGCCGGACCAGCGTATCGGCTCGAACTTCATCATGAAGCTCGACACCCGCACGCTTCCAACGGGCTATCGCGTTACCACGGAAAACCCGCGCGTGGTGCGTCTGACAGCCGGCAAGATGACGAAGCTGAACTTCGGTGCCTCGATCGGGCGCGTGGTGCGGCTCGACCTCAAGAATGAGGCGTTCGAGCCGGGTGGGACCGACCTTGCACGGCAGTGGGCGCAAGGCGTGAACCGGCTGATCGGTGTGTTGCGCACGGAAGAATCAGTTCTGCGCCTCAGCTACATCGATGCAAACGCAGATCTGGAGCTGGCCAGGGCGCGGGTGAAGGCGTTGCAAGCCCTGATCGAGCGCCGCTGGCGCGCGGAAGGCGCAAACTATCGGCTTGAAATCGAGACGCGTGTGGAGGTGGGACAATGAGCGCTATCATTCGTTTGAAGCGGGTCTCCATGCGGCTCTTTGGCAACCGGACTCTCCTTCTCGCAGGAACGGCGCTGATCGGTGCTGCGGCTCTGCCGGCAATGGCCAGTGCCAATGACGGTCCAGGGGCCGGCACTCTGCCGATCGCAGAGAACACCGAACGTGAAACCACGGCTGACGAGGGCTCGATACCCTTCTCCATCAGTGTTGACGGCGAGACTGTCGAGGAAAGTGTCGAGCGCGGGCAGCGGCTGCCGGGTGCCAGTGCGTCGCCATCGGATGCAGCCAAACCGGTCGACCGGCAACGTCGTGCGGATGTCGATCTTCAGGCCGCTGACATTCAGATCAAGTTTGAGGGACTTGAGGCCGAGCCGTTGCTTAATGTGGCCACCGCATCGCGTCGCAGCCGGTTCCGGCCTGGAGAGACGGTGCGTTTTCGCGCTTCAAGCAATTATCCGGGCTTCATCGAGCGCGCCGAAATCCGCATTCGCACGCTGGATTCCGGGCGGGCGAAAACAAGGCCCCTTGCCGTGATACCCGTCAAGGCCAATGGCGAAGCGCAATGGTCGGTGCCTGTGAGCGGCGATGAGGCCGATTTCAGCTACGTGCTCAGGGTCTATGACAGTCGCGGACGTTATGACGAGACGGAAGCGCTGCCATTGTCGCGCAGCGACAGGAATGTGAGGCTGAAAGCCGAGGCCACGGCACCCGGTTTCGGCGAGGACCGCACGGCCGTGCGCAACATTCCGGTGCGCGGTGGCGTGGTCACCGTCTATGGCCGGAATGTTCCGGCCGGTTATGGGGTCGAGGCGTTTGGCGAGGCAATCCCGGTCGATCCGAACCGGACGTTCGTCGTGAACCGCATCCTGCCGCCGGGCGATCATGATGTGAATGTCTCGTTGAATGGAGTAGGGAAGAGCGGCGGGCTGCATTTCAACCGTGCGATCAACATTCCCGACAATGAGTGGTTTTATGTCGGCCTGGCGGATATCACCATCGGCAAGCGCATGGGAGATGACAATATCGAGGCGGTGCGGCCTGGCGAATATGACGATGTCTATTCGAAGGGACGGCTGGCCTTCTACCTGAAAGGCAAGATCAAGGGTGAGTATCTGCTGACGGCGGCAGCCGACACCGGCGAAGACGACATAGAGAACATGTTCCGCGATCTCGATGGCAAGGATCCGCGACAGCTTTTACGACGTCTCGACCCGGACGATTACTACCCGGTCTATGGCGACGATTCGACCTTTGTGGAAGACGCGCCCACCAAAGGGAAATTCTATGTCAGGCTCGAGCGTGGCGACAGCCATGTCATGTGGGGCAACTACAAGACCAGCATTACCGGAACAGAGTTTTTGAGGGCCGAGCGCGGGCTCTATGGCGCCAATGCGGTCTACCGCTCGGAAGACAGCACCACCTTCGGAGAACGGCGCACCGAGGTGACGCTCTATTCTGCCCAACCCGACACGCTGCCGCAGCGGGAGGCCTTTCTCACCACCGGCGGCTCGGCCTATTTCCTGAAACGGCAGGACATTGTCGAGGGCTCGGAAACGGTCACTGTCGAATTTCGCGATGGTGTCACCGGCCGGATCATCGAGCGACGTGTGCTGCAGTTCGGACAGGATTACCGCATTGATTACATGCAGGGCGTCATCATCCTGAATCGACCGCTTTCCTCCTCCACGGGAACCGATGCTCCGGTTCGAAACGGGGCGCTCGGCGGCAACAAGGTCTATCTGACAGCGCAATACGAGTTCGAGCCGGTGGCCGGGGACGTCGAGGGCTATGTCTATGGCGGTCGCGCCCAGCACTGGGTGAACGACAGGGTTCGTGTCGGCGTGACCGGCATGAATGAAACGACCGGGCTTGCCGATCAGCAGGCGCTCGGCGCCGATATCGAGCTGCGTCATTCAGAAACCACCTTTCTTGAAGCTGAAATTGCGCATTCCAAAGGTCCCGGGTTTGGCTCCTCACGCTCGACGGATGGTGGACTGACTTCCAGTGATTACGGCACGTCAGGCAGCCGTGACCGCTCGGCCATGGCCTGGCGGGTGCGCGGTCAGGTCGATCTGGAGGACTTAGAAAGCGCCGGCATGAAAGGAACGCTCGGCGGCTATTACGAGGAAAAGCAGGCCGGCTTTTCCACGCTTTACGACGAGGTGAATGTCGACAAGCGGATATGGGGGGCGCATGCCGATCTCGCCCTGAACGACCGGGTTGGGCTGAAGCTCGCCTATGACGATTTCCGCGACGATGATGGCCAGATCAAGCGCGACGGCACGTCCTCGATTGCCTGGCAGGTGGATGAATACTGGAAGGTCTCGTTCGGTGTTTCCTACACCGAGCTCATGTCGCCACGCGCCATTTCGGCAGGCAAAAGCGGCTATGACGGCTCCCGTCTCGATGCCGGTATCCGCGTCGACCATCGCTTTGACGACGATCACCTTGTCTATGTGTTCGGGCAGGCGACGCTGGAGCGCTCGGGCGACATAGACCGCAACGACCGCATCGGTATCGGTGCGGAGGTTCAGCTCACGGAAACGGTCGGTGCCGCCGCGGAGCTCTCCTACGGCACCCATGGGCTGGGCGCTCTCGCCGCCCTCAACTACGACCCCAATGACGATGAGCACTACTATATCGGCTACAGGCTCGATCCTGACCGGGCCTTCGATCTCAATCGCAGTCATGACCTTGTCGGTTCGGACAGGGGCGCGGTCGTGGCGGGCGTGCGCCGCCGCATGGACGACATGGCCTCGGCCTATGCCGAAAGCAGCTACGACATGTTTGGCAAACGCCGTGCGCTCACCCAGACCTATGGCGTGATTTACACGCCCGATGATGTGTGGACCGTGGATGCGGGCTTCGAGGCCGGCCAGGTGCGCGACGACACGATCGATCCGGCAACCGGTCTCCAGCGCTCCGACTTCGACCGATACGCGCCATCACTGGCCGTGGCCTACAAGGATGAAGAAGCGGGCATCACCGCGCGGGTCCGTGGCGAGGTTCGCATCGAGGATTCCGACGATGGCACACGCGACCAGAACACATATCTGTTCGCTGCGGGCGTTTCCTGGAAGACCAGTGAGGACTGGCGCCTGATGGCCAATATCGACGCGGTCCTTTCCGACACACGCTCGACGGTGACTTCGTTCAAGGACACCGACTATGTGGAGGCATCGCTGGGCTACGCCTATCGACCGGTCGATCATGACCGGCTCAATGCGCTTTTCAAATACACCTGGCTTTACGACATGCCCGGCAACAACCAGCTTGTCAGCGGCGCTACGGGCGATGCCTATGCGCCAGCCCAGCGCAGCCACATTCTGTCTGCCGACGTGACCTATGACCTGGTGCCCTGGCTATCCATCGGCGGCAAATACGGCTTCCGATATGGCGAGGTGAAATACCGCTCTGCAAGCGGCTCGGGCACGGGTTTCGAGCAGAACTGGCAGCGCTCTTCAGCGCATCTTGGCATCCTGCGGGCTGATCTGCACGTGATCAGGAAATGGGATCTTCTGCTTGAGGGCAGGGTGTTGCACATGCCCGAGGCCGACACCACCGACTTCGGTGCGCTGACGGCACTCTACCGCCATGTCGGAAACAACTTCAAAGTGGGTGTGGGTTATAATTTCGGCAGGTTCTCGGATGACCTGCGGGATCTTACGCTCGATGATCAGGGAGTGTTCCTGAATGTGGTTGGCAAATTCTGAGAAGCCGCTATGACGGGAAATGCGCAAGTTCGAGAATGCAGTCCTCCCAGTGTGAGCAACAATCCGCAAACTGCAAAAGCAATGGAGGCTCCAACGCATGGATGCCGGCGACCTCCCGAGGGAGAACCCCTGACGTGAGTGCGCCTGTCGACGATCGCGACTCCATGTTGTCATTCATACCCGACTTGCTGGGCCGCAGGCGGGCCTCCACGTCACTGGGTGGCGTGACGCATTCCTTGCGGGGTGCAGGTGAAATCTCCATGACACCCGAGAGCCACTACGCCACTGTCTTTCTTCAGCCGGTCAAGAAAGTTCTAACCACGATGGGTGGTGATAAACTCCAGGAGATCGATGTACCTGCGGGAGCCGTGGGCGTGGCACCTTTCGGAACGTCGGCGAAGACTATCTGGCCGACTGCGCGAGAGACCGTTGCCGTCGTTATTCCTCCGGACCGGTGGGCCGAGCTGGCTGAGCAGGAATGCAAGGGTGGTGCCGCACAGATCCAGTTCACGCCTGCATTGAGGCCAGATCGGTGGGCGCTGGAGATGGCGCAGATGTTTCGCGATGAGCTGACGAGCGAAGCAGGCGTAAACGAGCTCTATGTCGATTCGCTGATAACGATGTTCGGCATTCATTTATTGCGTGAATACGGTGCTTCTTCCCTCTTAAAACCGGTGGAGAATGCGAAGCTTTCACGTATCAATCAGCAGCGCATCAGTGAGTTCATCGCGGCGAACTTTACCAGAAAATTGACTGTGTCCGAACTGGCTGGGCTGTGCGGTTTGTCCCAAGGGTATTTTATCACCGCATTCACGAATACCTTTGGTGAGCGCCCTCATCAGTTTCTTATCAAGCGAAGGCTCGATCATGCACAACGGCTACTTGTCGAGAGCGACATGCAGATAGCAGAGATCGCTTTGCTTTCGGGTTTCTCAAGCCAAAGCCATTTTACGGCGTCCATGCAGAGAATCCGTAAACTCACACCAAACCAAGTAAGATCCACAAGGAACTTCCTCTGCGAGTGAGGCATACGTCTCTCGACGACGGTAGGTAGGCACCCAACTTAAAGTCTTGCGTAGTCGCTCATTATGCTAGGACTCGGATATCCAGTATCTGCATCTTTGGGATATCCGCGGAAAGGCGGTCGGATGGCCGCTATACCAGTCACTGGGCGGCGCTGACTGCGCTTTGTAAGCCTATGGCCGTGGTATTGCGCAAAGACTGCCTCTTCCGACCACGACCCCATCTCTGTCGTACCAAGGTCAGACGATTTCCGAAGGCGTCGTTCCCGGGCTGGTTGTCTATCGGCATGATAGGGGCCGGGAGCGGAATGGCTGCTTTGCGAAAGCGGTCGGCAGTACGCCGCCGTTCTGGTTGGCCATGCAAAATAGACGCACCTCGCAGTCGACGAGAAGCTCACTCGGGTAATTTCGCTGCTGTTTAAGAAGGTCATCCCAGTGCATTACTGAACAAGGCCTGCCATTGCTCCGGCCTGTTGTGCTGAAAGCTTTAGCGGGGGCGTCGATACTCTAGGCGTTTTCCGCTGTCTCTTCCAGCTTCCGAGCATCTAGGTTCAATACAACCGATATACCATTCGAAGTATGAGATCTCTCAAATGAACCGGCGAACGAGGAATTCAGAACGTTCTTTATCATGCGCGTTCCGAAGCCCTCCAAGCTCCCGGCTGCGGAATAGGAGATTCCGCCGGTTTCGGTCCAGTATATGAAGAGCCGGTCCTCGTGCCGCTTGCTTCTCACCGTCAAATTACCGTCTCTGCTAGAGAAGGCTCCATATTTAACTGCGTCCGTGCCGAGTTCGTGAAAAACCAGTGCGAGGGGCGTCACGGCTCTGGCGCAAACAGGCACGTCCTCAACGAGCATATCCACTTGTTCCGACGCCACAAGTGGAGAAAGAACAGACTTGAGGAGATCCTGTAGGGTAACGAAATCGCTAAGGTCAGTTTCGACCTCAGGATCAAGTATGGTTCGGGATTGGGCTTCAGCCAAAGCATTCAGCCTCTCATGCGCGAGCGCCACCAACTCCTCTTTGGTGCTGGCTTGGCGAGCACATATATTTAAAATCCCGCTGGCCACTGAGAAGCAGTTTTTAAGTCGATGCTTCATCTCTGCCAGTAGGATGCGCTGTGTTTCCTTGGCTTTTTGCTGCAAACTGAAGTCGCGGGCAATCTTTGAAGCGCCAACGACGTTACCGTCCGTGTCCCTGATAGGTGAAATTGTAAGCGATATGGGGATCTCGGTGCCATCTTTTCGTCTGCGTATAGTCTGATAGTGACGAATGTGCTCGCCACGCCGAAGTCGAGAGATGATGCCGCTTTCTTCGTACTTCCGATCATCCGGCATCAATATGGTGATCGGCTTCCCGATGACCTCGTCGGAGCGATAGCCAAAAATCCGTTCGGCGCCTTCATTCCAGGAGATGATGATGCTGTTTAGATCTTTTGTGATGATGGCATCGTCGGAGCCTTCGACAATCGCAGCCAAATGCTCCTGTAGATCGAACTCTAAAGCCATACCCGCTTCTCCCAATCTACGCGATCATTTTATAGTGTCAGTGCAAATCGATCATGGCAAATCTCATCGTTTCGACGCGAGATAGATAAGACGGAGAGGACCACGTTCCTGCGCAACACTTGCGAGCTTAAGCCGTTTGGGAGGCGAAGGGAGTTTCTTAATGCGCAAAAACCAAATTTATGCACTTCTGACCGCTGCCCTTTTGCTCATACTGGTGTTCCTAGGAATGCAGTTTGTTGACAGCAGCTGGCGTTCAGAACCTACTACGACTGCCGTAGCCCCAAGAAATCATGATCTGGTGGAGGAAGGGCCCTCGTCCAGTCACGCTACCGGATCGCCACATGACCCGTCCGCCAGGACGCCCGCATCGGGACAAGGCGCCCGCCTCGCGCGAGCAAATTCTGACGACCGCGCTCGAACTATTAGATACCGGCGGCGTCGGGGCCTTCACGATGCGGGCGCTTGCCGACCGACTGCAGGTCAATCCGATGACCATCTACCACCACTTCGGGGATCGCGACGGCTTGATCGACGCCTTGTCCGAACATGTCTATGCAGAGGTTTCCGCGCCAGCCTCCGGCACGTTTCACGACCGGATCAGATCGCTTCTGAATGCCTATCATGACCGCGTGATAAGCCACCCTGGCCTTACATTGCTCATCTTCAGGCAACCCGCAGTCTTTCCCCGGCAGGCACAGCGGATAACCGATGACATTGACCAACTCCTGGTCGAAGTCGGATTGCCGTCGGCACGGTCCAGGCCTTGGCTGAACATACTTGTCGATTTCACCCACGGCGCGGCTATCGCAGCTGCGATGGGCGATAGGTCAAACTCCGCCCTCTCGGACGCGAAGAACGACTACGACAATACGCTCACGGAGTTGCTCAAAGGAATGGAGACCTGACCGCGACAGCCAGCGACGGCCGAGCGCCCCATGCCGTTGCAAGTTTGGTGTCGTTAGAATCGTCGACGAGTGTGCTATACTGCTGAATTGCGTCATGGTGGTGGTGGAGGCGCGACCGTCAAACCTCGTCTTACGGAGATGCCACCATGATTATTGCAATCCTCGGAACCATCACGGCAATTGCAGTCCTCTGCTGGTTGCTGTTCACGCTCGCCACCTACGCATTTCCCGCGCTCGTCGGAGTGGCGGCAGTGTTGTGGGCCTATCAGACCGGCGCAGGCCTGCCGGGCAGCGTCCTTGTCGGACTTGTCGGCGCAGTCCTTGTGTTCGGCCTTGCACAGTTCCTCATCCTGCTCGCGCGGCCCATGTGGTTGAAGCATTCCGTCGCGCTCGCCTTCGTGGCGCCTGCCGCCGTCGCAGGCTTCCACGCCACCCACGGGATCGTCAAACACCTCATGCCGTCAGAAACATGGCAAACCGTCTTCTCCGTGATCGGCGCGGTGGCGGTCGGTATTACGGCGTTCGTGCGCATGACCTCAATCACCCCGCCCGGGCCTGCCGGACAGACGCCTGCCAGCATCTGAATGCCAATGCAGGCGAAGCCGGGACAGGGGCTGAGGTCTGTTGCCGCGCCCATATCGAAGGCTGAGCGAAGCAGAGACGCGGTGCGGGACGCATCGACAATTTCGGTCGAGAGCCGGCGCGCCCGGACGGCATGGCGTAGTCTGCGCCGAACAGCGCGATCGGTGCCGGACGCAGAGTGACTTGGTTTCGCATCGGGTTGCATCGCTAGGTATGCAACGGACTGGCCTGCAGGGCAGAGACGACTTTCGTGCCTTCGCCGGACATAAACCGGGGCACTCAGAGCTGCCATTCCCTCCTTGAACGACCCCTGTGAGCCGACCGCTCCAAACGGCCTCTTCAATGGGCTGATCTGGCCGAAGACCGGCTGCGCCTCGATCGCCTAAGGCTCAATGGCGCCCGTCAAGTTTCTTCCCCTGCCGGCTGCGCCGTCATTCCTCGCGAGCCAAGAAACCCGCCGGATCGCCATCCTCCGCTGACGCTGCGGTCGCAAGCGATGCGCCGTCGATCGCCTCCGGCCCCTCCGATCGCCATCGAGGCCGCAATGGTGCGGGCTCGAAACCAGTGATCAAGGAGAACTACCATGGCAACCATCGGCACCTTCAAGAAGTCCGGCAACGAATTCACCGGTGAGATCGTCACCCTGAACGTGCAGGCCAAGAACGTCCGCATCGTCCCCGAAACCAACCAGACCAGCGAGAACGCGCCCAGCCACCGCGTCCTGGTCGGCCGCGCCGAAATCGGGGCCGCCTGGTCCAAGCAGTCGAACGAGGGCCGCGACTATCTCGGCCTTAAGCTCGACGATCCGAGCTTCACCGCTCCGATCTACGCCAACCTCTTCGATGACGAGGACGGCGGTTTCAGCCTCATCTGGTCCCGCCCCACCCGCCGCAACGGCGAGTGAAGTCGGACAGGTTCCCGCCCGGCAGGTCCGGGCGGGACCTTTTCCTATTCCGACCGAATCAGATGCGCCGTCAACCGCCGATTGCTGGATTCAAAACGGTTTTTCCGCTTTCCAATTGGCCAAAGGCGACTATTATAGATGGGGTATTCGGATATTCCCAAACTGCATCCTTGAGCCAAGTCCCGGCGTTCCCGCCACGTGCCCTCAAGCGAGATATTGAAACCCTGAGGGCTGCGACCGAAAAGTTGCCGTTCAACGACCTCAAGCGGATTCTCGAAGTGAAAGCTGCTGGCGATGGCATCGCTCAAACAGCAGGGAGTATGCTGCGCCACACACGATGCTGATTGATTAGACCGTGACCCTTTCGTTTTCCTCCTGAGCGACAGAACCCTCCGTTTCGTCGACCAGCTCCCGTATTTCCCCTTCGTCGAGCGTCTCCTTTTCCAACAGGCGGCGGGCGGTTCGTTCCAGCAAGTCGCGGCGCTCCGAAAGGAGTGTGACGGTCCTGTCGAACGTCTCGTCCACGATCCGGCGCACCTCCTCGTCGACAGCGGCGGCTGTCTCGTCGGAATAGCTGTGCTCCTGCGGACCGTAATAGGGCTGGTCGGGGGCTAGGAAGGAGCGGCGGTCCTTCTCGAGCGCTATATGGCCGAGCTTTTCGGACATGCCATAGCGGGTGACGATGGCACGGGCGATGTCGGTAACCTTCACGAGATCGTCGGCAGCTCCGGTGGAGAGGTGGCCGAAGATGATCTTCTCAGCCGCACGGCCGCCGAGAAGGACTGCCATCTTGTTCTCCAATTCCTCGAGCGTCATCAGGAAGCGATCCTCGGTGGGACGCTGGATGGTGTAGCCGAGCGCACCGATGCCGCGAGGGATGATCGAGACCTTGTGGACCGGATCGACGCCCGGCAGTGCCATCGCCACCAGCGCGTGGCCCATCTCGTGATAGGCGACGATCTCGCGCTCCTTCGGATTGAGCAGTCGGTTGCGTTTTTCGAGCCCGGCCACGATCCGCTCCACCGCATTGTTGAAGTCGTCCATCGTCACTGCATCCGCCTTGCGGCGGGTGGCGAGCAGCGTCGCCTCGTTGACGAGATTGGCAAGGTCCGCCCCGGTGAAGCCAGGGGTAAGCGCTGCGATCTTCTCCGGCTCGACCTCCGGGGCAAGCTTGGCCTTCTTCAGGTGCACGGCAAGAATCTGCACGCGGCCCTGCTTGTCCGGCCGATCGACCAGCACCTGACGATCGAAGCGGCCGGCACGCAGCAGGGCAGGATCGAGGATTTCCGGCCGATTGGTAGCGGCCAACAGCACGAGACCCGCCGAGGAGTCAAAGCCGTCCAGCTCCACAAGAAGCTGATTCAACGTCTGCTCCTTCTCGTCGTGCCCGCCGGCCATCGGGCCCATGCCGCGAGCACGGCCGAGCGCATCGAGCTCATCGATGAAAATGATGGCCGGCGCCTTGGCGCGCGCCTGCTCGAACAGGTCGCGCACGCGCGCAGCACCAACGCCGACAAACATCTCCACGAACTCAGAACCGGAAATGGAGAAGAACGGCACGCCGGCCTCGCCCGCGACGGCCTTGGCGAGGAGGGTCTTGCCGGTGCCGGGCGGACCGACGAGCAAAACACCCTTCGGCATCCGCCCCCCAAGGTATCCATAGCCCTGGGGGTCTTTCAGGAACTCGACGATCTCTTTCAGCTCTTCCTTGGCTTCATCGACGCCGGCAACATCTGCGAAGGTCACGCCCGTGTCGGACTGAACATAAATCTTTGCCTTGGACTTTCCGATCTGCATCAGGCCACCACCAAGACCGCTGCCCATGCGCCTCAGCATGTACATCCAGATGCCCACGAACAACACGACCGGAATTACCCATGAGAGCAGATCGCGCAGGAAGGTGCTCTCGATCTGCCCGGTGACGATGACACCGCGTTCCTGAAGCTGGCGTGCCAGGTCCGGCTCGACGCGGGTGGTGATGAACATCGGCCGGCCATCGACAGGTACCTTGAATGTTCCCTGGATGAAGCGCTCCGATACCGCCACCTCTGCTATCCGACCCTGGTCGAGATAGGTTTCAAACTGGCTGTACGGGATCTGTGCCACCTGCGTGGCGGTCGTGAAAACATATTGAAACGCCATCAGGATGAAGAAGGCGGCTATCCAATACCATATGTTGAATTGCATCTTCCTGTTCATCGCGGCCGGCTCCGCTGGGCTATGATTTTCCTGAACTGGGCGATCCCGCTCCGTCAGAAGGATCGAGTGAACGGCCCGGCACGGGGCCGGGCCGGTGTCAGTTCACACGGTGGAGTACGACCGGCCGTTTGCAAGCCAGAGGCTGACCCCTGCCAGGATGGCCACGACAAGCCCGGCGATCACGTGGGCCCACATCGCGGAGGCGACGGCCGAGAAGCCCAGCGCCCAGGGGGCGACAACGGCCCAGAGGCCGAGCACCACATTAGCCCATTCTTCAACCTGATGGAACGCGTAGAGCGCGGCGACCGCGATCAATGTCACCGCTGCGCCAACGATCCAGGCATTCCATACGGCATAGGTTTCGGCCGCATAGCCTAGGTACCAGGGTGACAACAGAAGACCGAGACCGGCGACGATATTGACGATATCGAAAGCGGTCCGGTGATCGGAAGACAGAGACTTCAGCATCGTTCATTCCTCCTTGTCGGGTTGGTTGCGTCATCAATGAACCGTCTCCTGCGGAGGGGAGACGGGTACGGCAGCGGCGCTTCCGCCACCGCCGCCGCGAAGCCTGAAACCCGGATCGGGAGGAGGAAGAGAGAGCATTCCGCCCGCTCCGAGCAGAAACGGTGCAAGTTCTTTTCGCGTGAACACGCCCGCTGCGATCTCCTGCAGCGCAAGCTCGGCCACGCTAACATTGGCCCCATCGAGCCTTGGTTCAGCGCCTTGGCCAAGCGCGCGGCTGCGTGCCGCAGCGGCAAGGGTCAGCGCGAATCTGTTCGGCAGAACCTTCTGGCAATCGAAGACGACATGCGGGTCCATCGCTGCACCTCATGCTGCCTTTCGTACGCCTGAATCGTTCCGATCAGCCGCAACTTCCCTTTCGAGGGCGAGCAACGCCTGTTCGACTTCATCGAGCCGCGACGGCCGGTTGTATTCAGGCATGCCTTCGTTGGTCGCCTGGTCGATCAGATACTCCGTCCAGGCCCAGTTCATCAGGATCGAGCGCTTGGCCTCCAGTGTCAGCGTTGGATCACCGACAACGGCCATGGGCGTTGCCCAGCTGTCCGGACCGGGCGGGTCGTTGCGGTTGGCCACGCCATCCAGGGCGCGCCCATAGCTCTCCCGAAGGGCAGAAAGGCCGAGCCGATCGAGAGTCGCGTCGGAGAAGGCTTGGGTCGGCCTTTCGTCCCGCACAGGCACCTCCTCGGGTCGCCGGCGGTGGCTCTTGGCAGCCTGTGCGGCCGGAGCTTGGACGACATAGGCCAAACCCTGCCGTTCGGCGTAGCTGATCGCGGATTCCATAGTCGGAAAGCTGAGCTCGACCTGGGTCAGCGTATCATCGCCACCTGTATAACCCATCAGCGGCTCTATGAACGGTCCGGTCCGTCGCTCGAAGGCAAGACGCCAGTGCTTCGTGCGCGCCTTGCCGGACGTCATCACTGAGCGGGCCGGCTTGTAGATGCGTGCAAGCGCATCGTCCGGAAAGATCGAACGTCCCATCGATTGAGGCAGGTGCCGGTTGTCGTTCGATGGCCACACCGGCGGAAGCTGTGTTTTCCGCGTTTCCTCTATCCTTCTTTCAATCTCCATCATTCATCCCTCCCTAATTGGCGAAGGATGCGACCGGCGGCGCCCGATCCGGCGCGCCGCCGGCGCGAGCCATGCGTCAGCTCTTAATGGCGATGCGCTTCACCTGCGACTGCGCCTTCTCGCTCTTGGGCAAGGTCACCGTCAGCACGCCATTCCTGAAGCGCGCTTCGACCTTTTCTTCCTGGACCTCGTAACCGAGCGGGATGCGACGCTCGAAGCGGCCGTAGAAGCGCTCGGAGAACTGCCTGTCCTTATCCTCCGTTTCGGAGCGCTTCTCGCCCCTCAACGTCAGCACGCCGTCGTTGAGCAGGACTTCGATATCCTTCTCCTCAAGGCCAGGGACTTCGGCCGTCACCTTGATCTCCTTCTCGCCGTCGGCGATCTCGACGCTCGGCCAGTGTCCGCCGAACGCGGAGACGCCATTGAGGGACGGCAGGCTCGAACCGAAGCCGCGGAAGACGTCGTCGAACAGCCGATTCACCTCGCGGTGCAGCGAAAGGAACGGATCACGCTCGCGGTCGCTAAAGATACTCGGAACCTGGTTGCCGTTGTTTCGGCTCCAGGGGATCAGATCACGGACACTCATTGTTTCTCTCCTTTCTGTCGTTCGATTGACAATACGGATCCTCCGGCGCCGGCAGAGCCCGGCACCATGGGCGAAGTTCGCTCAGGGAACGGCCTCAGGCGGCCTGCTTCTCGGCCTCGATCTGCTTCGTCTTGACCTTGGGCAGCGCCCCATCGGCCGCAATCTCGATCTTGCGCGGCTTCATCTCTTCAGGAATCTCGCGCTTGAGATCGATCGTCAGCAGACCGTTGACGAGGCTCGCGCCCACGACCTTCACATGGTCGGCCAGTTCGAAGCGACGCTGGAAGGCACGTCCGGCAATGCCGCGATGCAGATATTGGGCATTGTCCTCACCGGCCTTCTGACCGGACACCATGAGCATGTTCTGCTCCTGGGTGATGGTCAGTTCGTCCTGGCTGAAGCCAGCCACCGCCATGGTGATGCGATAGTCGTCCTCGCCAGTCTTGGCGATGTCATAGGGGGGCCAGTTGTCGGCTGTCTCAAAGCGGCTCGCCGCTTCGAGCGCGTTCAGCATTCGGTCGAAACCGATGCTCGACCGGAACAGGGGAGAAAAGTCGAAAGTGGTTCTCATAGCCACATCCTCCTTTGAGCAACATGGATACAAGACTGTTGTCGACAGGATGCTTGGCATCCGCGACAATGCCGGCCCCACTTTGGGCATCCGGCGAATGATGATTTAGTTCAGTCGCTTAGCTGTTCAAGAGGTCGCCGTGCAGATGCGCCGTTTCATATGAGCAGCCGAAGTTTGTCTGCAAGCAGAGGAGGACGCCTAGGGGTATCTCTGCTCCCCTGGCCGCTCTCAGAGAGTTTCGTCCTGATTGCGGACGGTCCGCTCAACGGCGCCGAACACGTCATACGGCAATCGGCTTGGCGATGACTGCTCAGCCCGCTTTGCTGCCGCTTCTCGGCGAAGGACGACCGAAATAGTCGTAGTTTACAAATCCGTCCGAAGATTGGTTATGAGAGGTGCCGGTCCTTGATTCGAAAGGGGATTCGGCATGTCTCAAATCCACTATATTGGGCTGGATGCCTCGGCCCGCACGGTCAATCTCTGCGTCGTCGATCATGATGGCCGCGTGGTGCACGAACGCAAGCTTTCGTCCGATCCGGGCGAGATCGCGCAGCATATTCTGTCACTTCAGTTTTCGATCGTTCGCGTCGGTCTTGAGGCCGGAATGTTGTCGCAGCACATTTACGGGCGGTTGGCGGAAGCCAACATCCCCGTGGTCTGCGTAGAGACCCGGCACATGAAGGCGGCGCTCGCGGCACAACTCAACAAAACAGACCGGCACGACGCGCGGGGGATCGCGCAGATGATGCGCGTGGGCCTGTTCAAGCCAGTTCACGTCAAGACGCCCAACAGCCAACGTCTCCGCACCATCCTCACCGCACGGCAACTTCTGCGGAACAAACTCCAGGACGTCGAGAACGAAATCCGCGGCCTCATCCGCAACTTCGGCTATCACCTCGGCAAAGTAACGGCTCGCGACTTCGAGCCTCGGGTGCGCGAGTTGATTGCCGACACCCACCTCCACTCTGTGGCGGATGCTTTGCTGCTGGCGCGACGCGGCTTGCGAGAGCAATTTGGCCGGTTGGACGATATGCTTGTTCGACTGGCCCGGCAGGACGAAGTGACACGCCGGTTCATGACAGTTCCTGGTGTTGGCCCTCTTGTCGCGCTGACGTTCCGGGCAACGGTCGACGTTCCGTCGCGTTTCACGCGCTCCCGCACAGTGGGTGCGCACTTCGGCCTGACGCCACGCAAGCTGCAATCCGGCGAAGTCGACCGCAACGGTCGGATTTCACGATGGGGTGACGAGATGATGCGAAGCCTCCTCTATGAGGCCGCACAAGTTCTGCTTACGCGGGTGAAACGGTGGTCTGCACTGAAGGCTTGGGGCGCACAGGTCTCGCGACGCCGAGGTCACAAAAAGGCGATCATCGCACTGGCTCGGAAGATCGCTGTGATCCTCCATCGCATGTGGATCGACGGAACGGAATTCGACTGGGGCAAACGGCCAGAGACCGCAGCTCCATCGGCATAAGGTTCGACCGGGCGCAAGTCCGGTCGAGGCACATCCCCGCGAGGGGACGGGGATCGGCGAGCGCGCAAATACGACTTGACCGCCAAGGCCGATGCCGAGGTGATGTCGCAATTTAGATTGTCCCGCCGGCTCCTCTGATCCCATCCTGTGGCGGTCTCGTGCCGACCACGAAGAGAAGCATGATCCTCGCGGGTGTGCCGCTCAAACCTCGTCGTCGGGCTGGACCAGATCGACGTGGCTGACGCCGAGGGCTTGGGCAAGCTCATACAGTGTGATCACGGTCGGATTTCTCCGACCGCGTTCGAGGCTGCTGAGATATTGCTGGCTGAAACCGGAGCGTGCTTCGACCTCTTCCTGGGTCAGGCTCTTCTCCCGACGCAGGCGGGCGAAGTTCCGGCCGACCAGTTTGCGCATATCCATGCGCAGGAAGATCGCGATTTACATACTTTGAGTTTATCAACTATAATATGTAAATGAACCGCCGGAGAGTGAGGGAAACTGCGCTATCCGGTTGGTCCGAATAGAGAAGTCGTTTTAGTGGCGTGAATGCCGGGGTCTGTAGGAGGTGATCATGTATGATCACCGCCCGACAGGCACGGGCCGCGCGCGCATTGCTCGGTTGGACACAAGAGATGCTCGCTGAGAAGGCCCTGGTTTCGCTGACCGCGCTCAAGCGCCTCGAGTCCGTCAACGGACTCAAGGTGCATGAGAGCACGTGCGACCAGGTTCGCCGGGCGCTCGAAGCAGCAGGCATCGTCTTCCTGTCCTCGGACCGAGGAGAAGGAGTGATGATTGTCGATGCCGCGAAACTTAACAAGCCAGAAGCTTTGGCCTGACGACGGAGGTGTCAGGCGCAATACGCCGCACCTTGCGCAGCGTTTTTTTCGGCGCGCCTCTACAACTTCGTCAATTTACGTTAACCATGAGCACCTAGGCCTCGCGCCAATAGACTGGGGAACAGATGGGGCAAGCTGACTTTCTGGACGAGCCGCCGCACAGCGAACACTTGACCGAATACGATCGTGCGCATTTTGCGACCTATATCCGGCTGCTCGATGCAGAGGCCGACGCCGCGCATTGGGCTGAAGCTGTCCGCATCATCTTTGGCCTCGATCCCGATGAGCAACCGGATCGCGCTCAGCACGTTCACCAGACACATCTCGCCCGCGCGCACTGGATGACGGAGAACGGCTACCGTGATCTTCTTCGATCCGCCTATCACTGACAGGTGATGCGCAACACGCATCTCTATATGCCAGTTGCTCGACTACCCAAGTTTCAATTTTAACACGATCTTCCAACGACCTGCGAACCACCGGGTAGAGTCGGGGAGGAAATCGGCATGGTGGCGGAAACGAACTGGCGCGACGCGACGGACTATCGATATCTAGACGGCCTGAATCCTTCCGAGCTTGCCTGGGAGTTTCTCAGGCGCAACCCCCAATACGAAAAGGAGGTCTCGGTCTCCGACCCGACGGACGATCACGCCGCAACCGCGCTGACAGCGCATTGGGGGTTGCGCTTTCCCGATAGCGCCGAACTTGTCCGCGATCGACGCAAAGATCTACTGGAGCCCGGCCGTCGATCCGAGCGTACTGATCTTCGCCCCTCAGCAGGGGCCAAACATGACCACCGTGAACTTCAAGGTCGTTCCGGCCGATGCCCGAACATCGGATGAAGGTCTCTATATTCACTTCGTGATCGACACAGAGCATTTCGTGGCAATCTGCCTCGACGGCAGAGCGCCCGACGGACCGATCGCGGCCGTTACGCTTATCGACCAGTTCATGCAGGATAGAGTCGATGCGATTGTTCGGTTCCGCGATGCTGTACTCCATCACCGAATATCGCCCGACACGCGATTGACGCCGCAACGCAGGCAACGCCTCATCGAAAGCCTCCGCGCGATCGACGGTCGACGTGCAGGGGCCACCTATCAGCAAATCGCCGAGGCCGTCTTCGGTGCCGCTCCAGTCAACGCCATCACGTGGAAATCAGCACCGCTGCGCGACACCGTAATGCGCCGCGTCGCCGCCGGCCTTGACTTAGTCGCCGGCGGCTATCGCCGCCTCCTTCTCGGCCACCGCCCCGACCTGAGCTAACTGCCGACCAGGGTGCGATTCTTTTCTGGAATCTTCGCACTCCCTCACGCCCCCTCTTCTCCGCCACCGTGACCCTGACGCCCCGCCGATATCCGGCGGCGCCAACAAGGATCACGGAGACACGATCATGTCCGCAGCCACCGCCGGCATCCCGCCGCGCTATCTGAGAACGCCTGAGGCGGCCCGCTTTCTCAGCCTCTCCGCCCGAACCCTGGAAAAGCACCGTACTTACGGGACCGGTCCCGCTTATCGGAAGCTTGGCGGCCGTGTCGTCTATTCCGTGGATGATCTGCAGGCCTGGGCGGAACGCGGCGCCAAGCAATCCACCTCCGACCCCGGCGTAGGCACGGTCCTTCCGGCCAGGCGCCATGACGATCCGTCGCCTGCCGAGAGCCGCTGATCACTCCCATGACGGCGCGCCCTCGCAGATCGGAACGGGACCAGCTTGAGCTGTTCCGCGCTCTGCCGACCGACCTCGCGCCGCGCGACGCGCAGGACCTCATGGCCTATCCGTTTTTCTCTCTGTCCAAATCACATCGCGTCGAGCCGATCGAATACCGTTCCGGCGAGATCGCCATCCGCGTGGAAGCCGTGCCCGAACACGGCATGGCAACGATCTGGGATGCCGATATCCTAATCTGGGCGGCCAGCCAGATTGTCGAAGCACGCGACAACGGCTTTCGCACCTCGCGCCTGATTGCAACCACCCCATACGAAATCCTCACCTTCATCGGACGTGGCACCGGCGCGCGCGACTATCGCCGGCTGAGAGCTGCGCTCGACCGCCTGCAATCGACGACTGTCGCGACCACTCTGCGGCAGCCACCGTCCAATCCACGAAATCGCAATGAACCTGCCTCCGATACAGGTACGACCGGTCGGCGCATGCACCGCTTCTCCTGGATCAACGAATGGACCGAACGTGCCGACGCGTTTGGCACTCCGGATGGCATCGAGCTCATCGTGCCGGACTGGTTCTACAAGGCGGTGCTGGACGAGGCGCTCGTCCTCACCATCGACCGCGCCTATTTCGGTCTGACCGGCGGGATCGAACGCTGGCTCTACCGCATCGTGCGCAAGCATGGCGGCAGGCAGAAGCGCGGCTGGCGGTTCGACTTCCGGCACCTCTACGTCAAATCCGGGAGCCTCTCGCCGTTCAAGCGTTTCGCCTTCGAACTGCGGGCGATCATCCAGCGCCAGCCGCTACCCGGCTACAAACTGTTCCTCGAGATCGAGGCGGGTGGCCGCACGCTGCTCGCGTTCGAGCCGGTGCCCTGTGGACAGGCTGTGGAAGCCGTCGTGCTATCGGGAACCCGCACTATCGTGCCATCGGGAACCGACCCATCGTGCTATCGGGAACCCAAACCGCATCTAACCTTTTCCGCAGAAAGCGAAAATCGAACCCTTAACTTAGAGTCTAACAAAGAATCTAACTTTTGTAGAGGCGCGCCTTCTGGGGAAAACCGCTTTCCGACGGGCCGAAAAGAGGAAGAGCGCGAACGACAGACGGCATTCTCTGAACGCGATGAGGACGCTGCGGCCACGAGCGATCCGCCCGCCCAGAACGGTTCGGGAGGCGCCTCATGATCGCGGCGCTCCTCAACCAGAAGGGTGGCGTTGGCAAGACAACGCTCGCTCTGCATCTCGCCGGTGAATGGGCGCGAGGCGGAAGCACCGTCACCCTGATCGATGCCGACCCGCAGGGATCGGCGCTCGATTTGTCCGAACGACGCAGCCATGAGGGGCTGCCGCGGCGCTTCGGCGTCATCGGCCTCGCCCGCGATACGCTGCATCACGAAGCCCCGGAGCTCGCCCGCACTGCCGACCATGTCGTCATCGACGGTCCGCCGCGCGTCGCGGGGCTGATGCGCTCGGCGCTACTTGCCGCCGATGTCATCCTCATTCCGGTTCAGCCGTCACCCTTCGATGGCTGGGCCTCTGCGGAGATACTGCGCCTGATCGAGGAGGCGCGGATATTCCGTCCGCAGCTCGCCGTGCGCTTCGTCCTCAACCGCTGTCCCGCACGAACCAAAATCGCGCGCGAGACCGGTGATGCGCTCGCCGACCTGGATCCGCCCGCGCTAAAGGCGACGATCGGCCAGCGCGTCATCTTTGCCTCGGCTGCTCAATCCGGCCGCCTCGTTTGCGAGTGCGACGCCGACAGCATCGCCGCGCGGGAAGTGGCGGCGCTGGCGGCCGAGATCGGAAGGCTCGCACCATGAGCGACCGTCCAAACCGCCGCGCCTTCACCGCCCGACCGAACGATCCCGAGCAGTGGATCAGATCAGCCGACGCCGCACCCCGTGACGGCAAGTCCCCCGGCTTCACGGCGCGCCTGACCATCGACATCACGCCCGATCTGCGCGGGCGCATCAAGATCGCTGCCTTCCAGCGCGGCGTCACCGTCGCCGACATGCTGCGCGACCTGCTCGCCCGCGAATTCCCGTATCGCGAAGGAGATCCATCATGACCGGCGCCACGGCCCCGGGGGTCGGCGCCAGCCCGACCTCGTCAGCAAACAGTCCTGACGCACTCACGCATGTCGAACTGACCTGGGTCGAAGGCAGGATCGAATACTGGATTCGCTTCGGCCGTGCGGCCGGCGAGCGGATCATCGACCGCCGCCGGCGCGTCGTCTCCTTCCGGCCGGGCGCCGTCTTTGCCTTCGTCCGATGGGCGGCCAACGACTACGGCACCGTCATCTCCCGCATCGACATCGTGCGCGCCGTCGAGCCCGGCGCCGCCTACCAGACGCTACCATTCGTGCGCCCCGGCGGGGAAATCCTGCTCAAGATCGAAGGCTGGCCCAAAGTCGAACAGGTGCTCAAGCACATCGACGCGGTGGAAGCCGCCGACGTCGATCCCTGCGACGCAGCGCCCGATCACTGGCGCCATGTGGCGCACCGGATGAGCGCCGGCCAGGAACCGCGTCCCTACACGCGAGAGCGTCATCAGGCCTGGCTCAAGCGGCAGGAGATCGAACGATGACCCGCTTCGGCTACATCATGCTGACCTACTTCACCGCCATGGGCGTCGCAGCGGCCGCCATCGTTCCGACATCGCTGAAGCTCGTCTGGAACGTGTCGGCCAGCGCACCGATCGGGCTCTACCGCATCGAGCCCGCCGTGCATCTCGACGTCCCCGATCTGGTCGCCGTGATGCCGCCCGAGCCGCTCGAGAATTACATGATCGAGCGCGGTTACATCGGTCGCGACGTGCCGATCCTGAAGCGCGTTCTCGGCCTGCCGGGACAGCGCATATGCCGGATCGGCCGCACCATCACCGTCGACCGAGTCGTGATGGGCGAAGCGCGCAACCGCGATCGCCAGGACCGCCCGCTGCCGGTCTGGAACGGCTGCCGCACCGTCGCCGAAGACGAGCTCTTCCTCATGAACTGGCAAGTCCCCGACAGCCTCGACGGGCGGTATTTCGGTCCATTTCCGGCAACGAGCGCCATCGGCCGGGCCATCCCTCTCTACACCGACGAAGACGGCGATGGCCACTTCGTCTGGCGCGCGCCGACGCGGTGACGACGCACGCCTTCCCGCAATTCAACCGCATCCAAACAGGAGATCATCATGCCCCAGATCGGTCAATTCACCCGCACACCAGACGGCTACAGCGGACGCATGCGCACCCTGTCCTTCGACTGCGCGCTCACCTTCGTCACGGCCGAAAACGCCGACAGCGAGAACGCACCGGCCTACCGCATTCACCTCGGCGACGAAACCGGTCCCGAGGTCGGCGCTGGCTGGAAACATACCGGCGATCGCGCCGGCACGTTCATCTCCGTCGTCCTCGATGACCCGGCATTCGCGTTTCCGGTGCGTGCCCGGCTGTTCCAGTCGGACGAGGATGGACGCGACTGGGGGCTGCACTGGACCCGTCCGAAAAAGCGCGACGAGCAGGGCTGATCGATGCCTCCCATCGGTCCGTCAGCACCTTTGCGGCGGTGCGGTCCCTGCGGCCGCATCGTCCTCCTTCTCCTTTCCGGCCTGGCCACCGCCGCGCTCGATACCGGCCGCGCATCCGCACAACCGACTCCCGCCGGGCAACACGAAGTCCGCGATCCTGTCGGCGCCTATGTTGCCGAGGCGGCGCGGCGGTTCGGAATTCCCGAACGCTGGATTGTCGCCGTCATGCGTGCCGAGAGTGCAGGCAATACGCGCGCGATCTCGAGCGCAGGAGCACAGGGATTGATGCAGGTCATGCCGGCGACGTGGAACGAACTGCGGGTTCGACATCGGCTCGGTTCCGATCCGTTCGATCCGCGCGACAACATCCTCGCCGGCGCGGCCTATCTGCGCGAGATGTACGACCGCTATGGCACGGTCCCGGCGATGCTCGCGGCATACAATGCCGGTCCCGAACGCTACGACGAGTACCTCACAATGGGTCGTCCGCTGCCCGCCGAAACACGCGCTTATGTCGATCTGCTTGCACCGGCGCTGGGCGCAACGACGCCGTCGCCCGGCGATCCGGCTGCGCCATTACCGCCACCCGACTGGCGCAAGGCGCCACTGTTCGTCCCGCGCTCAGTTGACCGCCGGTCGGTCGCGGACCGCGCCACGGACAGGCACGCGAACGGCACCTCTGCTTCCGTGCCGGTGCAGCCGGATGCTGAGGGTCAGTCATATCCGAAAGCGATCTTCATTGCGCAGGATGATGCGGGGGGGTGAGCGATGACGCGTTTCAGCTTTCATCGCATGATCACGTGCTCTGGCGTGGCATGGAGGGCCCGAAGGGGTTCGGCAGGAAACACAACCGACCGATGGCAGGATAAAAGGGCGCACATTGCGCGCCGGGCGGTCGGTTGTTTTGTTTGGATTTTCTGGCGCGTTCCGCACATTGCCCAGCCTTGCCACAATGTGCGCCGCACACTCAACGTCCCGAATTTCCTGCCTTTCTCGCACATTGCGGAACAATGCCATGGCCGATGACCGTGAGTTCCGCGTCCGTCCTGGCCGCATCCGCTCGACCCGCGCCCAGGCGGCGCGTCCCTTCATCGCACAGGCGCTGGCGGCCGCGAAGAAGGCGGGCGGCGGCGTGTCACGCTCCGGCCGCGTCACATCCGGAAACCGCTCGCGCTTCGGCCATGGCCAGCGCGCCAGTATCCAGGCCAATCGTCTCGTCACCACGCGCTCGCGCGGCGCAGTCATCAAGGCGCGCGTGGTTCGTCATTCCGGCCGGACGGCGCCGCTCGGTACCCATCTCGACTATCTGCGCCGCGACGGCGTCACCCGGGACGGGGAGAAGGCGCGGCTGTTCGGGCCGGGAGAGGAGGAGGCGGATGGCCGGGCCTTCGCCGAGCGCTGCGAGGATGACCGGCATCATTTCCGCTTCATCGTCTCGCCGGATGACGCGTTTGAGATGTCAGACCTCCGATCCTTCACCAGCAACCTTGTTGACCATATGGAAAAGGATCTCGGCACCGAGCTCGACTGGGTCGCCGTCGATCACTGGAACACTGAACACCCGCATATTCATCTGATCGTGCGCGGTGTCCGCAACGATGGCGAGGACCTCGTCATCTCGCGCGACTACATCAAGGAGGGCATGCGGGATCGCGCCCGCGATCTCATCACGCAGGAGCTGGGCCCGCGCACGGACCGCGATATTCGCCGGACACTCGAAAGCCAGATCGAAACGGAGCGCTGGACGCAACTCGACCGTCAGCTTATCCGCGATGGCCGGCGCACGGGTATCATCAACCTCGCCCCGCAGGCGGGCGAGCAGCCGGATGAATTCCATGCGCTGAAGGTCGGACGGTTGCGCAAGCTGGAGACGCTTGACCTCGCCGAACAACTCGGCCCCGGTCAATGGATGATCGGCGAAAAGGCTGAGGTGACTTTGCGCGAACTCGGTGAGCGCGGCGACATCATCAAGCGTATGCACCGTGCCTTGACCGAGCGCGGTATCGAGCGCGGATCGGCGGATTACGTGCTGGCGGCCGAAAGCCTCGATGCGCCGATCGTCGGGCGCCTGGTCGAGCGTGGACTCGATGACGAGCTCAAGGGTACGGCCTATGCCGTGGTCGATGGCGTCGACGGGCGATCCCATCATATCAAGCTTGCCGATATCAATGCCGCCGGCGACAGCGCTCCGGGCTCGATCGTCGAACTGCGCACCTATGACGACTCCCGCGGGAACCGCCGCGTCGCCCTAGCGGTGCGCTCCGATCTCGACATCGAACGGCAGGTGACCGCCACCGGCGCGACCTGGCTCGACCGGCAGAACATTGCGCGCGAACCTGCCGCTCTCTCCGAAGGTGGCTTCGGCGCAGAGGTGCGTGCCGCTCTCGACAGGCGGACTGACCATCTGATCGCGGAAGGTTTTGCCGAGCGGCAGGGCCGCCGGATCGTCTTCAGCCGCAATCTGATCGACACGCTCCGTCGGCGCGAAGTGGACGAAGTCGGCGAAAAACTGGCGGCGAAGACCGGACAACCATTCCAGCACACCGGCAGCGGCGAGCATGTCGCCGGCGCTTATCGCCAGCGCCTGACGCTTGCCTCGGGACGCTTTGCGGTGATCGACGACGGGCTCGGCTTCCAACTCGTGCCCTGGACGCCTTCGATGGAGAAGCATCTCGGCCGCCATATCTCCGGCGTCGCGCGCGGCGACGGCGGCGTCGACTGGAGCTTCGGGCGCAAGCGGGGGCTGGGGCGGTGAATTTTGCTATTCGGTTTATCCAGACTTCAGCTTCGGACCCATCCGCACGATACGAAACGAATGCAGGAGTCCGATCCTAGTCAGCCCTCGTCAAATTGCGTCTGAAGCGCCAATTCCATGTGCATCCTCGAGAGCACAAAATTCAGCACTTCGGGCGCAGTGTCCCACCTGTTACAAAGTCAAGGGGAGGTGGGCGATGGCCAACAAAGAGAACAAGCAATCCAAGAAGATAAAGCGACGCCGGGGAAATACTCTAGAAAACTGGGAGGTCGCGATAGTGAAGGGCATGATCAATCGTGGAAACCCTTTCACCAACGACCAAGACATCCTCGCGTATTTCACGCGACCGACCCGCTCAGTTAATCATCGACTCATTAGCGAGATAAGGAATGAGGCAAAGCACAAGGCAATCAAGCCTGCTAGTGATGACGATCTCGACGCCTTCCTAGCGACGTGGCCGGACATCGACCATGAGACGGGCTTGAGCGTCCGCGGCGATGAACTCCTGATAAAGGCGCGCGAGGCCATGATTGCCGCCGTCCAGACCTTCAACTCGGCCGGACTGACGTTCCGGTCCGAGCTCTTCATCGTCACCGCCATAATTGCGTGGACATATCTGCTGCACGCTTGGTTCCGGCGCGAAGGGATCGACTACCGCTACACCGGGCAAAAAACGAAGGAAGGCGCGGATAAGTATTGGGAACTGGGCCACTGCCTCAAGCAGGGCAAGTGCCCTGCGAGGGGAGGTGTTGCGAAGAACCTGGAATTCCTAATCGAGATCCGTCATGAGATCGAGCATCGGTCAACCAGCAGGATCGACGACGCACTCGGTGCCAAGCTTCAGTCGTGTGCGTTGAACTTCAACGATCTGCTCAAGAAAGAGTTTGGCGCGCAGTACGGTCTCGAGAAACGACTGCCACTCGCTCTTCAGTTCGTCTCGTTCGGAGCCGAGCAGAGAAGCGCGCTTAAGAAAGCCTCCGGTCTGCCCAAACACATTGAAGCGGCGATCGACGCTTTCGAACATGGGCTAAGCGAAGAACAGATAAAGGACCCAGCCTACCGCATGTCCTATGGATTTGTGCCCATGGCATCAAAGAAGCCCGGCGCCGCAGACGCCGCGGTGCAGATAGTCTCCCCGGGTAGCGAGGAGGCCGGCGAGATCGAGAAGATAATCTTCAAAGAGGTGAACAAGGACCGCTATCCGCCGGGAAAAGTCGTCGAGAAGGTGCAGGCCGCCGGGTTTCCAAATTTTCGAATGCACGACCATACAGAGTTGTGGAAGAAGCTCGACGCCAAAAAGGACGGTAAAGGTTACGGATGTGTCGGCGACTACGGAAACTGGGTCTGGTTTGACCGCTGGGTCGACGCAGTGCTCGCGTATTGCGAAACTGAGGGCGATAAATACCGCTGATCACAGCCTTCACTGCTATTCGCGTGAAGGGCGCAGGACGGCGCCCCTCCGCTTTCTATCCGAACTCCACCGCAAATACGATCAAGGAGGAAAAAGTCTTGTAGCGCACTGATACGCGGCGCAGCGTACCGGCATTTGCACGGATTATGGCCATGTCAGGTACGAAAATCCTCTGGGGACAAACCCTCATCGTTTTCGCGATCGTCCTCACCACCACCTGGGCGGCGACGCAGTGGACAGCGTGGCGTCTCGGTTTCCAGCCGCAACTCGGTGCGCCCTGGTTCGATATATCGGGCTGGCCGATCTACTATCCGCCGGCCTTCTTCTGGTGGTGGTATTTCTACGATGCCTATGCACCGCCGATCTTCATCGAGGGCGCCACCATCGCCGGGTCCGGCGGCTTCATCGCAATCGCGGTTGCAATCCTCATGTCGGTCTGGCGCGCCCGCGAAGCTCAGAGTGTCGATACCTACGGATCAGCGCGCTGGGCGAAACTCGATGAAATCAAGGCCGCCGGTCTGCTTGGCCCTGACGGCGTCGTCCTGGGTAAGGTCAAGGATGACTATCTGCGCCATGAGGGTCCGGAGCATGTGCTGTGCTTCGCACCGACCCGCTCGGGAAAGGGCGTCGGTCTGGTCATTCCGTCGCTCCTGACCTGGCCGGGCTCGGCCATCGTCCACGACATCAAGGGCGAGAACTGGCAGCTCACGGCAGGCTTTCGAGCCCGGCACGGCCGCGTGCTCCTGTTCGATCCAACCAACCCCGAGTCCTCCGCCTACAATCCGTTGCTCGAAGTTCGCCGTGGCGAGTGGGAGGTTCGCGACGTCCAGAACATCGCCGATATTCTCGTCGATCCGGAAGGGTCCCTTGAAAAACGCAACCATTGGGAGAAAACCAGCCACGCGCTCTTGGTCGGCGCCATCCTCCACGTCCTCTATGCCGAACGGGACAAGACTCTCGCCGGCGTCGCTGCCTTCCTGTCGGATCCGAAACGCCCCATCGAATCCACGCTTGCCGCGATGATGAAGACAACGCATCTGGGTGACGCCGGTTCGCACCCCGTCATAGCCAGCGCGGCGCGTGAGCTGCTCAACAAGTCGGACAACGAACGCTCCGGTGTCCTCTCCACCGCCATGTCGTTCCTCGGGCTCTACCGCGACCCCGTCGTCGCCAAGGTTACGCGCCGCTGCGACTGGCGCATCACCGATATGGTCGGCGGCAAGCGTCCGGCGACGCTCTATCTTGTCGTGCCACCCTCCGACATCAATCGTACCAAGCCGCTCATCCGCCTCATCCTCAATCAGATCGGCCGGCGGCTAACCGAGGACCTGCAGGCCAAGACTGCGCGGCACAAGTTGTTGCTTATGCTGGACGAGTTCCCCGCGCTCGGCCGACTCGACTTCTTCGAAAGTGCACTCGCCTTCATGGCGGGTTACGGGCTCAAGAGCTTCCTGATCGCGCAGTCGCTGAATCAGATCGAAAAAGCCTACGGGCCGAACAACTCCATCCTCGACAATTGTCATGTCCGGGTGAGCTTCGCGACCAATGACGAACGCACGGCCAAACGCGTGTCCGATGCCCTCGGCACAGCGACCGAGATGCGGGCGATGAAGAACTATGCCGGGCACCGCCTTTCACCCTGGCTCGGACATCTGATGGTATCGCGACAGGAAACGGCACGACCGCTGCTGACCCCCGGTGAGGTCATGCAGCTTCCGCCCGCCGACGAAATCGTCATGATCGCAGGCATATCGCCCATCCGTGCGAAGAAGGTCCGCTATTACGGGGACCGGAGGTTTCAGGATCGCATTCTGCCACCTCCATCCAAAGCAGAACCTATTGAGCCTGGAGATGACGAATGGAGCACATTGCCATTGCCACCCAAGCCGGCCCTTCACGCCGACAGTACTGGCAGCGCTGACGGCGAGGAGGACACGACCGATTCCGAACGGCGGCGCCAACCGGAGCTCAGCCGAACCCAACCCGTAGAGAAGAAAACTCCGATCGAGAACGAGTTCGAGATCCACTCGTTCGATGACGACCAAGAGGAAGCCGCGCGCAACAGCCGGATGTCCCGCACGATGCAACGAGTGGCGCGGCAGGTCTCGCTCGACCCGAAGGACGGGATGGAGCTTTAGCCGATGCCGGGCCGCAGGAAAAAGACACAAATCTCCGTCTATCTCGATCCGGACATCTCGGCGATGCTGACCGACTATGCCGCGAGGCGCGAGCAATCGCAGTCGATGATCGCGGAGGCGGCGATTGCCTCCTTCCTGTCGCCGGACGATGCCGAAAGGCGCGAGGCCGTCCTTGCAAAGCGCCTGGATCAGATCGATCGCCGCATGACCCGGCTAGAACGCGATCTCGGGATTTCCGTCGAGACGCTGGCCGTGTTCATTCGGTTCTGGCTGACCACAACGCCGGCTCTGCCGGAACCGGCCGCCCAAGCGGCCCGTGCCAAGGCCGCAGAGCGTTACGAATCGTTCATCACCGCTTTGGGACGCCGTCTCGCTAAAGGTCCGAAGCTACGCCAGGAGATTTCGGAGGAGATCAGTGCACAGGAAACTTGAAACCAGTTCGATCCGGAACGGGGATCAAATCGTAGCTCAGCGTAAGCCACGACAAACGCGATGGTGGTTGGGAAGGCCGAGCACCGCAGGCGACCAGTCCGAACTGCCGCTACGTACCTGACCCGCCAATACATGGGCAATACTGATGAAATGACGCAGTGATGGGTTGTCGTTTCCGGCTGACCAAATCGCGCGGAAGGTTATGCTGGCATCCTCGTCTTTCAATGGGCGAAAAGCTAAATTTGGTTGCTTCACTTTTACCCGAGACGACGAAACCAGCGTCACCCCGAGACCCAATCCAACGAGATTCATTAGCGTTTCTTGAACAACATTTTCGCGAGAGACATTCAGACACAACCCATGAGCGCCCGCGCGACGCATTATGAAACTATGTACTTCTGGCCCCGCAGCAAAGCCACTGACGAGGAAACTCTCTCCACCCAGGTCCGACCATTTGAGTATTCGGCGGCGAGCAAGCCTATGGTCCTTCGGCAACGCAACGTATATGCGTTCGTGCCATAACTTGCTTGCCTCACAATCGTGCACATGCTCGCCGTCGACCAGAAAGGCAATGTCTGTCAGATGACGCCTTACAGAGGCAATATGCGCATCACGGCTACCCTCGCGGATTTCAAGACGAACCCCGGGCCTCTGGACAGTATAAGTCCGGATGAGTTCGCGAAGGAAGCCACTGCCCAGCGATGTAAGAATACCGATGCGGACCACGCCGACTTCTGCCCGTCCGGCTGCAGCGGCGAGATGGACTGCTGATTCCAATTGTTCTATGGCCGGTCGCACGCCCGCGAGGAACCTTTGTCCGGCGTCCGTCGGGCGCGCGCCGGTATGATTTCGTTCGAATAGCGAAACACCGAGTCGATCTTCGAGGTCACGTATTGCTCGGCTGACTGTAGATTGCCGGACATTCAGTAGCTCTGCTGCTCGCCGAAAGCTCCCTGTCTCGGCAAGAGTAACTACATAATGAAGTTGTTTAACATTCACTACCGCCCCCTCATCGCGGAGAAATCTCTTCTGAGGATAGTGGGGGTGCTGCGTTATCTGTTATTTGGAGCCCAAGTCCCACTGACCTGAGCCGCCCCGTCATACTCAGAAAAACGAACAGAAGGAACAGGAGCAACATCAAGGCAAACAGGCACTCGAGAGGCAGGTCAGGCTCGACTTCGTAAAGCATTGTGCTAACGACCGGCCCGAGGATCAGACCGATGCCTTGCGAGGCCGCCGAGAAGCCGGCCACTGCGCCCTGCCGATCGGCGGATACAGCCAATGAGGCACCAGCGAGATAACCCGGCAGCAGCAATCCTCCGCCGGCGCCGAACAGGGTGTACGCGAAAAAATATGCAGCAACATTGTCTGTTAGTAGCAGGATCAGCAGGCCGGCCATCCACAGCGGCGCGCCGACGAGGATCATATGTCCTGCTTGCCAGTGCAATACTCTCACTTGTAGCAACTGCATCGCAAGCATTGCGGCCCCCACCAGAGTAAGCGCTATGGCCAATATCGGCCCGGCTTCGTCCAGCGTGAGACCCAGCTTATCCTGAAAATAGAACCCGACAGTTATCTGGACGGTGGCAATGGCCCCGAAAGTGAGAACCCCCGTAAAAAGCCACGCTAGCAGGTCCCGAGAGAAGGGGTGGAGCTTCGGAGAGTCGCGATGCACGTGCGAGCCTCCATCTGACACGGTCGCAAGAACTGCACCGAGCCCAACGAGACAGAGGACTGTCGCGAGCACCAGAGGCCAGGTCAGGCCGAACAGGGACAATGCTCCGCCGAGAGCCGGTCCCAGCACGAAGCCCGCGCCATGGGCCGCGCCGATGATCGCCATCGCCGAACTCCGTTCGCCAACACCAGTTTGATCGGCCATGAGCGCCTGTGCTCCGGTCGTGATTGCCGGCGTGAAGATGCCGATCAAAGCCCTTGCAAGAACAAGAATTGCAAAAAGCATCGGCCCGGAGATGGCCGTTGCTAATCCCGCCCAAATGATAGCTGTGAAGAGCGTGTAGCTGCAAAAAAGCCCAACAAATCCCCCAGCCATGATCGGCTTTCGCCCGAACCGGTCGCATGCACGCCCCCATACGGCAGCCATCAAAGCCATGGCGATCGAACCGATGGAAATCATCCATCCACCCTGACTGACCGTAAGGTTTAATTCCCTGACGAGTGGTGCCAAGATCGGCAGGACAACAGCCACTGCGAGGCTGGAGAAGGCGACACTCGTGAATACGGTGAACTTGATCTTTTTCATTCTCACTCTGCCACGGTTATTGTCGCCTATTGGCAACCAGGTGAGGAGCATCTTGAGCCGAGGTCGGCCGCGCGGACGTTGTCGAAGCCGCGCGGGTTGACGGGTGCTGCTTTAGCGGTGGCGATCCACAGGACCGCCGTGCTCGCTCCAGCCGTGGTTACCCTCTTTGGGGGTTACAAAAAGGATCTGCAGTTCCTCGGAATGAACGCGAAACGAGTGCGGACACCCCTTCGGTACCACCACCATGTCGCCGGCCGCCACGTCGCGTTCGGCTATCTCTCCATCGGGCAACTGCAGCCTGAAAGTAAAGCTTCCGGCGATGGCAACCAGAATTTCCTCACCTTCATCATGTTGCTCCCACAGGCCGTCGACGATGTTCTTGGGAAGCCTCGCCACCCCGAACATCACTGGAGTGCTCCACTCAGTCTCACCAAATATTGCAGGACGATCTGCATCAGATATGGCCTCTGCCTCTTTCGAGAGGTCGAAATTCCTGATGGAGATGCTTTCGATTGCTACCGGTTCGGACACTTTCATCACTCCAGTCTTTCCGATTGATTTTCTGGCTCAATTATGTGACGAAACATTCACATTTACTATTCGCATTCGGAAACTTGAAAATGAGCAGACGATTGCCGGACACAAATCCAAGGAAACTACCTCAACAGAAGCGATCAAAGGCCACCGTTGAGGCCATTCTGATCGCAGCGACTCAGGTTATGATCGAGCATGGCTATGAGGGGGCGACCACCGCGAGGGTGGCGGAGCGGGCAGGTGTCAGCGTCGGCTCGCTCTATCAATACTTTCCAAACAAGGAAGCGCTCGTAGGCACTCTCGTGGAGCGCCATGCAGATGAGATCGTCGCGATCATGCACCGTGCGCTCCGTGACCCGGCGCACCGCACTCTGAAAGACGGGATCCGGGCGGTTATTCGTGCCGGTGCAAATGCACACCGCATTCAGCCGCTCTTGCATAAGATTTTATATGAACAGGTCCCGCGGGTCGGACGGCTCGCCAAGGCGATGGATACCCATCGTAAGGTAACCGCTGAGATCGAACGGTTTCTTCGACTTCACGAGAACGAACTTTCCCCAGATCACGACTTGTCAATCGCGGCCATTGTCGTTGAAACAGCTTTGGAAGCCCTTGTTCACAAAGCGGTGATTGATCGCCACGAACTCCTTGTTGATGAACGCGTGGAGCAAGAGACGTTTAGGTTGATCACCGCCTATCTCTTCGCAACCGCTCAACGAGAAGGGAGCGTTTGATGGCTTAAGTAAGCGAATTCTCGGGCTGCTGGATTCGTACCTGTGATGTCAGGAGTATTAGATTTAACCGATCGCCATTGGCTAGGTGGTCGATACCGGTAGAACGATTGGCGCCGTTCGCCTGTCTTTGCACGCTACGCTACGACGCGGCTAATTCCTTGTTGAATCAGCCCTAAATCAGGCTCTTTTAATCACCCCCGCATGGGGACCGTCTGTTTGTCCCCGTTGGAAGCGGGGATCGAATGGCAGCCTCACATCACATTTCGGAAGGGATCGCACGCGGCGCACGGATGCTGCGCACCGCGCTTGGACCAGCCATCGCGACCTTCCTTGAAGACCCCGGGGTCCTCGAGGTGATGTTGAACCCGGACGGGCGGCTCTGGATCGACCGTCTCTCCGAGGGCTTGTCCGATACGGGCGAACACCTGTCGTCGGAAGACGGCGAACGTATCATCCGTCTCGTCGCACACCACGTCGGCGCAGAGGTCCATACGGCTAGCCCGCGTGTCTCGGCGGAATTACCCGGAACGGGGGAGCGGTTCGAGGGGCTTCTCCCGCCGATCGTGGCGGCGCCTGCTTTCGCGATCCGCAAGCCGGCCGTCGCGGTGTTCACCCTCGACGACTACGTCGCCGCCGGCATCATGACGGCGGAGCAGGCATCAGCCCTGCGGGGCGGCGTCGCGGCCCGAGCCAACATCCTCGTCGCCGGCGGCACCTCCACAGGCAAGACGACGCTGACCAACGCTCTCCTGGCCGAGGTCGCGAAAACCGCCGACCGCGTCGTCATCATCGAGGACACGCGCGAGTTGCAGTGTGCCGCACCCAACCTCGTCGCCATGCGGACGAAGGACGGCGTCGCCTCGCTCTCCGATCTCGTCCGTTCGTCGCTCCGCCTGCGGCCCGACCGCATTCCCATCGGTGAGGTTCGCGGCAGCGAGGCGCTCGAACTCCTCAAAGCCTGGGGCACCGGCCATCCGGGCGGCGTCGGCACGATACACGCAGGGACGGCGCTTGGTGCGCTGCGCCGGCTGGAGCAGCTCATCCAGGAAGCCGTCGTCACCGTCCCGCGCGCGCTGATCGCCGAGACCATCGATCTCGTGGCCGTGCTGTCCGGACGCGGCTCCGCCCGCCGCCTCTCAGAACTCGCCCGCGTCGAGGGCCTCACCAGCGATGGCGATTATCGCGTCGTCCGAGCGATCGAGTCTCCGGACGCACCTCTTCCCACAGCAACCCCAAAGGAAAGCTCCCATGAACCAGATCCTGCATAAAGCCCGCCAGAGACTGGCGACCGCCGCGTCGGTCGTGGTCATTGCCATGATGCCGGCGCCCGCCGCGCAGGCTTCCGGCTCTTCCATGCCCTGGGAGGCGCCACTTCAATCCATCCTCGAATCCATCGAGGGGCCGGTCGCCAAGATCATCGCCGTCATCATCATTATCATCACCGGCCTGACGCTCGCCTTCGGTGACACATCCGGCGGCTTCCGGCGCCTGATCCAGATCGTCTTCGGTCTGTCGATTGCCTTCGCGGCCAGCTCCTTCTTCCTGTCCTTCTTCTCCTTCGGCGGCGGGGCGCTGGTCTGATGGCAGGCGAGGATGGACAGAGCGGGGAGCTCCTCGGCTTTTCGGTGCCGGTCCACCGGGCGCTGACCGAGCCGATCCTGCTGGGCGGCGCGCCGCGCGCCATCGCCATCATGAACGGCACGCTCGCCGGCGCGGTCGGTCTCGGCCTGCGGCTCTGGCTGGTCGGCATCGCGATCTGGGCGATCGGCCATATCGCTGCGGTCTGGGCCGCCAAGCGCGATCCGCTCTTCGTCGAGGTTGGCCGCCGCCATCTGCGCATTCCCGCGCATTTGACCGTCTGAAGTGGGAAGGCGCACCGATGATGAACCTCGCAGAATACCGCAACCGCAACACCCGACTCGCCGACTATCTGCCTTGGGTGGCCCTCGTGGCCAAAGGTGTCGTCCTCAACAAGGACGGCAGCTTCCAGCGCACGGCGCGCTTCCGGGGACCGGACCTCGATTCCGCGGTCCCGGCGGAGCTCATCGCTGTTGCCGGCAGGTTGAACAACGCCTTCCGTCGTCTCGGCTCGGGCTGGGCGATCTTCGTCGAAGCGCAGCGCCATCCCTCGAACCTCTATCCCGACAGCCGCTTTCCCGATGCCGCCTCCGCGCTGGTCGATGCCGAGCGCAAGGCAAGCTTCGAGGAAGCGGGCGCCCATTTCGAGTCGAGTTATTTTCTCACCTTCACCTATCTGCCCCCGGCAGAGGACGCGGCGCGCGCCGAGAGCTGGCTCTATGAAGGGCGCGAGACCAAGGGCGTCGATCCGCACGAGGTCCTGACCGGCTTCGCCGACCGCACCGACCGCGTGCTCCGCCTGGTCGACGCCTTCATGCCCGAATGCCGCTGGCTCGATGACGCCGAGACGCTGACTTATCTGCACGGCTGCGTCTCGACCAAACGCCACCGTGTCCGCGTTCCCGAAACGCCGATGTATCTGGACGCGCTGCTAGCCGATCAGCCGCTCGCCGGCGGGCTGGAGCCACGGCTTGGCGACGAGCATCTGCGCGTGCTGACGATCACCGGGTTCCCGACGGCGACCACGCCCGGTCTGCTCGACGAGCTCAACCGGCTCGCCTTTCCCTATCGCTGGTCGACCCGCGCCATCCTCATGGACAAGACCGATGCGACGAAGCTGCTGACCCGCATCCGGCGCCAGTGGTTCGCCAAGCGCAAGTCGATTGCCGCAATCCTCAAGGAGGTGATGACCAACGAAGCGTCAGTGCTGGTCGACACCGACGCGTCGAACAAGGCGGCCGATGCGGACCTCGCCTTGCAGGAGCTTGGGGCCGACTATGCCGGCGTTGCCTATGTCACCGCGACGGTAACGGTATGGGACGCCGATCCGCGCGTCGCCGATGAGAAGCTGCGTCTGGTCGAGAAGGTCATCCAGGGTCGCGACTTCACCGCGATGCCCGAGACCATCAACGCCGTCGATGCGTGGCTCGGATCGCTGCCCGGACATGTCTACGCCAATGTCCGGCAGCCGCCGATCTCCACGCTCAATCTCGCCCACATGATCCCCCTGAGTGCCGTGTGGGCGGGGCCGGAACGGGACGAGCACCTTGCAGCGCCCCCACTGCTGTTCGGCAAGACCGAGGGCTCGACCCCGTTCCGGTTTTCCCTTCATGTCGGCGATGTCGGACACACGCTCGTCGTCGGCCCGACCGGCGCGGGCAAGTCGGTGTTGCTCGCGCTCATGGCGCTGCAGTTCCGCCGCTATACCGGCGCCCAAGTCTTTGCCTTCGACTTCGGAGGCTCGATCCGCGCCGCCGCGCTCGCCATGGGCGGCGACTGGCATGACCTGGGTGGCGGCCTGACCGAAGGCGAAGACCAGAGCGTCTCGCTGCAGCCGCTCTCACGTCTCGAACAAACGGCTGAGCGGGCCTGGGCCGCAGACTGGGTCGTGGCGATCCTGATGCGCGAAGGTGTCGAGATCACCCCCGAGGTGAAGGAGCACCTCTGGACGGCGCTGACTTCGCTCGCCTCGGCCCCTGCCGGGGAACGGACGATCACCGGCCTGGCCGTGCTGCTCCAGTCCAACGATCTCAAACAGGCGCTCAGGCCCTATTGCGTCGGCGGCGCCTATGGCCGGCTGCTCGACGCCGAGTCCGAGCATCTCGGCGAAGCGAGCGTGCAGGCCTTCGAGACCGAGGGTCTGATCGGCACTGGGGCGGCCCCGGCGGTCCTGGCCTACCTCTTCCACCGCATCGAGGACCGGCTCGATGGCTCGCCGACCCTTATCATCATCGACGAGGGCTGGCTGGCGCTCGATGACGAAGGCTTCGCCGGCCAGCTCCGCGAGTGGCTGAAGACGCTCCGGAAGAAGAACGCCTCCGTCGTGTTCGCCACGCAAAGCCTCAGCGACATCGACGGCTCGGCGATCGCACCAGCCATCATCGAAAGTTGCCAGACACGGCTGCTGCTTCCGAACGAGCGCGCGATCGAGCCGCAGATCACCGCGATCTATCGCCGCTTCGGCCTCAACGATCGCCAGATCGAGATCCTCGCGCGCGCCACGCCCAAGCGCGACTATTACTGCCAGTCGCGGCGCGGCAATCGGCTCTTTGAGCTCGGTTTGAGCGAAGTGGCGCTGGCGCTCTGCGCTACCTCCGCCAAGACCGATCAGGCGGCAATCGCCCGCATCCTTGCCGAACATGGCCGCTCGGACTTCCTCGCCGCCTGGCTGCGCGGGCGCGGCGTCGACTGGGCGGCCGATCTCATTCCCGATCTCAGCAATCTCACCCCCCAAGCCGAAAAGGAGACTGACCATGAAGACAAGTAAATCCCGTTCGCGCGCGGCCCGCTTTGCCGCCGCGCTCATCGCCGCCCCGGTCACGGTGCTGCCGACAGTGCTGGCGCCACCGGCGTCCGCGGCATGGATCGTCTACGATCCCACCAACTATGCGCAGAACGTGCTGCAGGCGGCCCGCGCCCTCGAGCAGATCAACAACCAGATCACACAGCTTCAGAACGAAGCGCAAATGCTGATCAACCAAGCGCGCAACCTGACAAGCCTGCCTTACTCCTCGCTGCAGCAATTGCAGCAGGCGGTCGGCCGCACACAGTCCCTTCTGCAGCAGGCACAGAACATCGCCTTCGACGTCCAGCAGATCGACCAGGCCTTCCAACAGAAATACGCCAATAACGACCTGAGCGCTTCCGAGCAGCAGCTCGTCGCCGATGCGCGCTCGCGCTGGGAAAACACCGTCGGCGGTTTGCAGGACGCGATGCGCGTCCAAGCTGGCGTGGTCGGCAATATCGAGACCAACCGCGCCCAGATGGAAGCGCTGGTTGATCAGAGCCAGGGCGCGACCGGCGCGCTGCAGGCGACCCAGGCCGGCAACCAGCTTCTCGCATTGCAGGCACAGCAGCTCTCCGATCTCACAGCCGTCATTGCGGCCAATGGGCGGGCACAGGCGCTGACCGACGCCGAACGGGCGGCCGCCGCCGAGCAAGGGCGCGTCCAACGCGAGCGCTTCCTGACGCCCGGCAGCGGCTACCAACCCGGCAACGCGCAGATGTTCAACACAGGCGACAACTGACGCGGCCAATGGCCAGAAAGGAGGAGGCGATGGAGGGGAAGACGCTGGCGCGGATCGGAGCGATCGTCTTCGTCGCCTTCGCCATGACGGCGACGGTGATCGAGTTGACGCGCGATGAGGAGCCTGCACGACCGGCGCCCGCGCCAGCGTTTGCGCCCTCCGCTGACCCGCTGCGCGCGGAGCAACGCCGCTGCCAGCAACTCGGTGAGGCCGCTGTTCGCGACGCCGAGTGTCTCGCGGTCTGGGCTGAGACCCGCGACCTTTTCCTCGGCCGCGCACCGTCCGGCGCCGCATCCAGAGACGAGGAATAACGATCCATGGGCGGCACCGGCGTCATCGACAATTTCCTGGGGGTCTTCACCAGCTATATCGACAGCGGTTTCGGTCTGCTCGGCGGCGAGGTGGCGTTCATCGCCACCACGTTGATCGTCATCGACGTGACGCTCGCCGCGCTGTTCTGGTCTTGGGGCGCCGACGACGACATCATCGCACGGCTCGTCAAGAAGACCCTCTTCGTCGGCGTTTTCGCATACATCATCGGCAACTGGAACAATCTCGGCCGCATCGTCTTCGAGAGCTTCGCCGGGCTCGGCCTGATGGCGTCGGGCACCGGCTTCACGGCGGCCGATTTGATGCGGCCGGGTCGTGTTGCCCAGATCGGACTCGATGCGGCGCGACCCTTGCTTGAGTCCATTTCCGACCTGATGGGCTGGGTCGCCTTCTTCGAGAACTTCATCCAGATCGCCTGCCTGCTCTTTGCCTGGGCGCTGGTCCTGCTTGCGTTCTTCATCCTGTCCATTCAGCTCTTCATCACCCTGATCGAGTTCAAGCTGACGA
The DNA here is from genome assembly GCF_057196525.1 of Nitratireductor sp. ATLC21. Classification (NCBI taxonomy): domain Bacteria; kingdom Pseudomonadati; phylum Pseudomonadota; class Alphaproteobacteria; order Hyphomicrobiales; family Phyllobacteriaceae; genus Nitratireductor; species Nitratireductor sp. ATLC21. The sequence goes on from NZ_JBXUOU010000002.1 coordinate 690,957, forward strand.
CGCTCGCCGGCTTCGTCCTCATTCCCTTCGGCCTCTTCGGCAAGACCGCCTTCATGGCCGAGCGGGTGCTCGGCAACGTGATCTCGTCAGGCATCAAGGTGCTGGTGCTCGCCGTTATCTTCGGCATCGGCTCGACTCTGTTCTCGCAGTTCACCGCCGGTTTTGGCGGCGTCACGCCGTCGATCGACGAGGCCATGGCCGTAGTGCTCGCGGCGCTGTCGCTGCTCGGCCTCGGCATCTTCGGGCCGGGCATCGCCAACGGCATCGTCTCCGGTGGGCCGCAACTCGGCGCCGGCGCTGCGGTCGGAACCGGCCTTGCCGTGGGCGGCGCTGCCCTCGCAGGCGCGGGGGCCGCGGGTCTTGCCGCCAGAGGCGGCGGCATGGCGCTCTCCGGCACGGCGGCCGCAGCACGTGGCGGCGCTGCGGCTGCGGGCGGAGCGGCAACCGCCTATAGCCTCGGATCGGCCGGTCAGTCCGGCGCGGCCGGCATTGCTTCCGGTCTCGGCGCGGTTGCGAGCACGGGCGCGAAGGTCGCGACGTCCCCGTTGCGGAGCGCCGCGTCAAAAGCGTCCGGCAGTATGAAACAAAGTTTTCAGTCGGGCGCCCGGTCGGCGTTCGAGACCACCGGAGGAAGCCTGGACGATACCGCCAGCACTACAGGCGCTGCCGCAGCTCCATCCACATCAACGGATGGTCCGCCTGACTGGGCGAAGCGCATGAAGCGCTCGCAGCGTCTCTCCCACGGCGTCCAGGCCGCTGCGCATGCCGTGCGCTCCGGCGACAGCCATGGCGGCGCCAGTTCCGTCAATCTTTCCGAGGGGAATCGCTCATGAGCTTCTTCAAACGATCCACCACTCACTACGGCAAATCCGCTGAGCCTGAGACACCGTACCAGCGTGCGGCCCAGGTCTGGGACGAGCGCATCGGCTCGGCCCGCGTGCAGGCCCGCAACTGGCGTCTGATGGCATTCGGCTGCCTGATCCTCTCCGGTGGCTTCGCAAGCGCCCTGGTCTGGCAGTCCACGACCGGCACCGTCGTGCCGTGGGTCGTCGAGGTCGACAATCTCGGTGAGGCGCACGCGGTCGGCCCTGCCGAGGCCAGCTTCGAGCCGAGCGATCCGCAGATCGCCTTCCATCTCGCACACTTTATCGAGCAGGTGCGCGCGATCCCCGCCGACGCGATCATCGTGCGCCAGAACTGGCTGCGCGCTTACGAGTTCACCACAGATCGCGGCGCGCTGGCACTCAATGACTATGCCCGCGCCAACGACCCGTTCACACGGGTCGGACGTCAGCAGGTCGCCGTGGAGGTCTCCAGTGTCATCCGCGCTTCGCCGAACTCCTTCCGCGTGGCCTGGACCGAACGGCACTACGAAAACGGCCAGCTCTCGACGACTGAGAGATGGACCGCAATCCTGACCATCGTCATCCAGCCGCCGCGCGACGCCGAGAAGCTGCGCGCCAACCCGCTCGGCATCTACGTCAATGCCATCAACTGGTCGCGGGAGATGGGTCAATGAGCACGATCACCCGCAAATCTGCGTTCCCGGTATTCCGTAAAGCTGCATTGCCGTTTGTACTGATTTCCGCAGCGGCGCTCGCCGGATGCGCCACCTATCGCCCGCCGGAGATCAGCTACGACGACAGCGTGCCGCCGCTCCCGAGGGTCGAGCGACCCGCGGTCGATGAACGGCCGAGGCCGCTCCACACGCCGCCGGCCTGGACCGTTGCACGAGGTGGTTCGGATGCGGCGACGCCGACCGGCCAAGTCGAGAACGCCAATGCGGCCGCGCGCGTCGAGCCCCGTCAAGAAGGCTATTACAACGCCATCCAGATCTACCCCTGGAGCGAGGGCGCGCTCTATCAAGTCTATGCCGCGCCCGGCCAGATCACTAACATCGCGCTCGAGCCGGGCGAGACATTGACCGGGGCCGGCCCGATCGCGGCGGGTGATACTGCCCGCTGGATCATCGGCGATACCGAGAGCGGTTCGGGGACGTCCCGGCGCGTCCACATCCTCGTCAAGCCGACAAGGCCCGATATCGCGACCAACCTGGTCATCACCACAGACCGGCGCACCTATATGATAGAGCTGCGATCCCGTGACGATCCCTACATGCCCGCCGTCGCCTGGACCTATCCGCAGCTGCCGGCCACGCAGCGCGCGACGCCGGCAACACCGAGGATCCCGGTCGCGTCGGCCCGCCACTATCGCTACGGACTGCAGGGCGACAGCCCGCCCTGGCGGCCGGTCTCGGTCTTCGACGATGGCCGGCGGGTCTACATCGTCTTCCCAGCCGGGATCGTGCAGGGCGAGATGCCACCGCTTTTCGTCCTCGGGTCGGATGGCGAGCCGGAAATCGTCAATAGCCGCATCTACCGAAACGTCCTGATCGTGGACCGCATCTTCGCGGCGGCTGAGTTGCGGCTTGGCAGCGGCGATCGCCAGCAGATCGTCAGGATCGTGCGCACCGACGGGGTGAGGAGCGGACCCCGTGAGGGGATGAGAAGCTCCGGTGGAGCTTCTCAAGTGAGGAACGCCCGGAGCTCGAGCGGAGGGCAAGGATCATGAGTGACATCGACAACACCAGCGAAGCGGAAGTGCCGTTCGACGCGCCGGCCGACGATACGACCGAACCGATGCGCCTCCGGGGAACACCGCCGCGCGTCACGCGGCTCTCGCGCCGGGTGCTTGCCGGTCTCGGCCTTGTCGCGGCCCTCGGTGTTGGTGGCGCCCTGATCTACGCGCTTCAGACGCCCGACAATGGCGCTGGCAGCGACGAACTTTTTTCGACCGAGAACCGCAATACCGCCGACGGATTGAACGAGTTGCCCAGCGACTACACCAGTCCGGTGCTCGGTCCGCCACTTCCCGGTGATCTCGGCCGACCGATCCTCGACGCCCAGGAGCGTGGACAGCCGGTTCCGCCGCCAGCGATCAACGCGCCAGCGGTCGATCCGGAGGAACAACGACGGTTTGCCGAAGAGGAAGAGGCGCGCACCAGCCGGGTGTTCTTCCAGACCGCACCTGGCGCGGCGCGGGAAACATCAGCGCCAAACATCGCAGGGCTCAATCTCGGCAACCAACCGGGCGCCACACAGAACAGCGATCTCGCCTTCCTCAACGCCCCGGTGGACCGGCGTACCGTCGCACTCGACCGCGTCATGCCACCGGCATCGCCCTTCGTGCTGCAGGCCGGGTCCGTCATTCCGACAGCGCTGATTACCGGCATCCGCTCCGACCTTCCCGGTCAGATAACGGCACAGGTCACCCAGCACATCTACGACAGTCCCACCGGCAGCATGGTGCTGATCCCGCAGGGTACGCGCATCATCGGCGAGTACAGCAACGACGTCACCTTCGGCGACCGGCGTGTGCTGCTCGTCTGGAACCGGCTGATCTTCCCCAACGGCCGCTCGATTGTTCTTAGACGTCAGCCCGGCGCCGACACAAAGGGCTATGCCGGTCTTGAGGACGGCGTCGACTATCACTGGTGGGATCTGGCCAAGGCCGCCGGCCTCTCCACCTTGCTCTCGGTTGGGGCCGAACTCACCATGGGCGACGACGATCGCCTTATTCAGGCGATCCGTAACGGTGCCCAGGACACGATCAACGATGCAGGTCAGCAGATCGTCCAACGCCAGTTGCAGGTCGCACCGACGCTGACGATCCGGCCGGGCTTTCCGGTACGCGTCCTGGTCACCCGCGATCTCATCCTTGAACCCTATGGAGGCTGAGCCATGACAGCCAAGCTGAAACTCTCATCCGTTCCAAATAACAAACCCGTCAAGCTGAGTGTGGAGCTTCCACCTGACGTACACCGCGATCTTCTCGACTATGCCGCCGTGATGGCGCGCGAAACCGAACAGGCAGCGCCCGAACCGGCGAAACTGATCGCGCCCATGCTTCAGCGATTCATGGCAACGGATCGTGCTTTCACGAAGGCCCGGAAGACCCTATGTCAGCCTTCACGACCCCGCGCGCCAGGCTCAGAACCCGCGTGAGCGGTGGATTATCGTTTCTAGGGCGAGAACGGTTTCGCAAAATTAGGTGCCAGTTCATTTCTCTGGCAATCATCGCTGCTTTCATGCTGTCTGCTTGGGAGTTGGCTACTCGAGGAAGCAACCACTCCAATTGTGCACGTGCGCTCTGACAGGTTAGGCAAGCGCGGGTTTCGACATCATCAAAGCGGTGACAAAGCTGAACAGCACGATTACGAAAAGGCGGGCCATAAGCGCCCGCTTGTCTCTTGTCAGTTGGTTTAATGAGGCAGGCGAGGAGTCACCTTCGATCGCATTCCGCACTCGCAATGCCCAAGGCCTAACAACCGTTCTGTTAGCGATAGTCATGGCGCCAATCAGAATGAACGACAACAGCAGCCAGGGAGTTAAAGGTTGCCACTTCCCCAAATAGACTAGGGTAATGCCTGCGAGTATCCCTAGGGCCATGATCAAACCTCCAGCACTTGAAGCTTGTAGTGCAACCTTCGCAGACCGTGCTGCCCCTCCGAGTAGAAGCAGCTCGCAAGCTATAAAGAGCAGTAGAGATAGTCCCATTGTGATGACGTGAACTGTCAAAGCATAAGCATACAGCATCCGCGATACTCCTGATTGGCGTTTCGTCAACCGGGCACTCAAGCAAACGGGTCCAATGCCTCTTGGTGTGGTCGGCACGCTAAGTCATGTTATGAGCGGTTGTTTGCAGTCGTCCATTCGCGTTTTGGTCCTCTCGCGGATGCCATAGAAACTCCTTATGTATGCGCGGAACTCCGCCGCTCCGAGGCACTCACGTGGAAGGTCAGAGTATTGATTGGAAACAGCGCTCGCGTTCTGAGTAACAGAGTTCTGCTCACGTGAGTTCACAGAGCATCTAAGCGAGGCTAGGAGTCGGGGCCAAATGACGGTTCGGGAGGAGGGAATTGTCACATCGTAAGAAGGATTGGCTTGATCTTCAGAATTGCGCTCTCCCACCGAACGGGCTTGGGGTTCTCAATGCAATTCGACCGAGTTTCCGTGCGAAAAGGTGAGGGGACGCAACTACGCAATGAGGGACAGGATAATTCTGGATATGAGTGACCTTCGCGAAGTTGCTGCGTATGCTGCCAACCAGGCGGCTGATGTTTTGCCTATCTTCGAGCGATCGGATCCTTCAGACAGGCGGCCGCGAACGGCAGTCGAGACCGCTTTAGCTTTTGCGCAAGGGGGCAGGCGCGTGAAGGCACTGCGGGATGCGGCCTTGGCTGCCCTGAAGGCAGCGAAGGAATCTGAAAGCGAAGCCGCAAAACACGCAGCGTGGGCGGCAATGTGTGCCTCATCAGCAGCCTACCTTCACCCACTCGCCGATGCCAAACAGGTCAAGCACATTCTTGGAGCATCCGCTCACGCTGCCCGGGCCCTCGAACTTGTGTCGAACGATAGCCGCAGCGTTGGAAATGAATTCATCAGACAAGCCCGTCGCCGCGCGACCCCGAAGCTCGTGGAAGTGTTAAAGCGCTACCCACCCGCTCCTGCTGGTGGAGGGCGCGTAGGTGCCTTGCTTCGATTGCTCGATGATCACCTTCGCAAAACTTCTTCCTGAAGATTTCAGCTCGACAGACTGCACCGGCGGGCTCCACAGAAGTCGGAAACGCAATTCATTCGATGAACCAAGAACCAGTCTTCGCATTTCCCGCCCAAGCCACCAGTTCTGCCGGTGCTCAGACGTTGTTGAGTTCACCGATTTTTTCACGCCTTGTCGACCGGCCCGAGTCGCGGATCGCCTGTATCGTCCAGAGCAGGCATTCGAAGATATAATGTTGGGGCGGATAAAGTTTATTAGACGAAGATGGAAGTCGGAGAAGCTGAGTTCCGTCTGTAGCATTCACCCGTGAAACAGCACCAAATGGAGATGTGATGGATCTTATACTCGAGAAGTTCACCCCACAGGATTTTGACGATTATTTCAAACTGGTCAGCGACCCAAAAGTTATGGCGATGATCACGGAACGGGCAATTCCTGCTGAGGAGGCGTGGCGAGACTATGAAAAGCTGCTGGTTGAGAACACTCTTCATCCGGATCTGGGGCATTTTCGTGTTCTTGAAGCAGGAAGCAGGAATTACCTAGGCTTGGGGAAACTGGCAGTGGAGGTGGCGGAGGCGGACAGGGCGGAATTGGGCTATATCCTGTCCGTTGAACATTGGGGGAAGGGACTCGGCAACAGAATAGCCGCAAGTCTGGTAGCTATAGCAGAGCGGCAACCAACGATACGGACTCTGTTCGCGATCATTGATCCAGCCAACATAGCCTCGAGAAAAATTTTGCTAAACAACAGCTTCGTGTCCAGGGAATTCAAGGATTTTGACGGCTTACCCGGCGAAGTGCTCGAACGCATCTTGTAGGAGAGCGGGCTACTGCTGAATGGGTTCATCTGAGTCGAGGTTATAAGGGCGGAGCGGTCGGCATTTGTAGCGGCGGCGCAGGGACTTTGCAGTGGTTGGCGAGCATCCAGTCCGGTGCGCAAAACCCGTTGCCGCGGATCTCTGAAGCCCGAGAAACGATGTGGGATGGCAACTCTCCTGACAGTTTCCGGCGAATGCATTTGTTAATCATGCTCCATTGCATCAAACGGAGGCTAGACATGCACATTATTCTCGGAGGTACCGGAAAGGTTGGATCCGCAGTCGCGCGCGCGCTTCTTCGAAGAAACGAGCCGGTGACCGTCGTCACGCGGCATGAGCGCAGCGCCGCACCTTTGCAACAGTTGGGAGCTGAGGTTGCAGTGGCAGATGTATTGGATGTGGAACAACTCCGCGAGGTTTTCTTGAGAGGTAAGCGCGCATTTTTGCTTAATCCATCTGCCGACCCTGCCGGGGATACTGACGCGGAAGAACGCGCGAAGGTCAATGCGATCGTGGAGGCGCTGCAGGGCACACAGCTTGAAAAAGTCGTGGCGGCATCGACCTACGGCGCAAGGCCGGGCGAACGTTGTGGAGATCTGACTGTCCTTCACGAGTTCGAGCAGAAGCTCAAGGCGCAGCCGATTCCTGTCGCGATCAACCGCGGCGCCTATTACATGAGCAACTGGGCTAGCATGCTGGACCTCGTGAGGAGCACAGGCTCCCTTCAGTCATTCTTCCCGGAGGATCTCGCGCTTCCAATGGTAGCACCCGATGATCTGGGAGAGGCTGCTGCCAGCCGTATGGCAAGTGCCCTCGAAGATATCGAACTGGTTCATGTCGAAGGTCCTGAACGATACACGCCGCTGGATGTTGCGGAAGCCATGGGGGTGGTGCTCGGACGAGAAGTGATTGTGGAGGTCATCCCGCGGGAGAATTGGATGGCGACCTTCCGGAGTTTCGGGTTCTCGAAGGCAGCGGCTCAGTCCTACGCCTGCATGACCGCAGCTGTGCTGGGGCAAGATGGCTTTCATCCAACCAAACCTCAAAAAGGATCAACCACCTTGATCGATTATTTCCGCAGTCTCTGACCAGGTGCCCGTTGCAACGCAATTGCCTAGGGATAGAGGTGGTCGCAGGATTTCGGACCAGTTTCTAAGCAGTAGCGACTGACGAAGGAATACCCCAGATGACGAAGCGGAAACGCTATTCGGCGGCGTTCAAGGCCAAGGTTGCGCTTGAAGCCATCCGCGAAGAGTTGACGACGGCCGAGCTGGCCAAGAAGTACGGCGTCCATCCCACGATGATCAGCGGATGGAAGAGAACGGCAATCGAGAACATGGCATCGGCATTTGGTGGTGCGGTATCGGCCGAGCCGGCGATTTCCAAGGAGGATGTCGAGAAGCTGCATGCCAAGATCGGCCAGTTGGTCGTGGAGCGCGATTTTTTGTCGGAAGCCTCCAGTCTCATCCTCGTCACTGGAGGCAAAAAGCGGTGAAGCAGGACCATCCCGATCTCAGCGTCCGGCGGCAGTGCCGTCTGCTGTCGCTGGCACGCTCCAGCCTTTACTATCAACCGCGCGGGGAAAGCGCCGAGAACCTGGCGTTCATGAAAATCATCGACCGGCAGTTCCTGGAAACGCCATGGTACGGCTCGCGGCAAATGGCTCGCCACATGCAGCGAGAGGGGCACAGATGCGGGCGCCACCGGGTGCGGCGACTGATGAGGCTCATGCGGCTGGTGCCGATTTACCAAGAGCCGAAGACGAGCAAGAAACACCCGGAACACAAGATTTACCCGTACCTTCTCAAAGGCTTGGCCATCACCCGACCCAATCAGGTCTGGTGTACGGACATCAGCTATATCCCGATGCGCCGGGGCTTCCTGTACCTCGTGGCGGTCATGGACTGGCACAGCCGGAAAGTTCTGAGCTGGCGGCTGTCGAACAGCATGGATGCCGGGTTCTGTGTCGAGGCACTGAAGGAGGCGCTGGCCAGATACGGCCCGCCAGAAATCTTCAACTCCGACCAGGGCTCGCAGTTCACCAGCGCCGACTTCACCGACGTCCTGAATGATGCCAAGGTGAAGATCTCGATGGACGGTCGTGGGCGCTGGATCGATAATCGGATGATCGAGCGCTTCTGGCGGTCCCTAAAATACGAGTGTGTCTACCTGAACGCCTTCGAGACCGGCTCGGCGGCCCGACGCGGGATTGGCGCCTGGATCGCCTATTACAATGAGAAGCGCCCGCACTCATCGCATGGGCTGCTGACGCCGGGCGAGGCATATGATAGTCGGGCCCCAAACCTGAAAGCCGCCGCCTGAAATGAAACCAATGCGATAGCTTAGCCCGGCGGCAAACTGGTCGAAATTCTAGGACCACCTCTGAGACTGCATTTTGGGAAAGCCAGATGGTGAGCTCGGCCGAGAAACAAGCCGATGTAGCCAATTCCGAACCGATTGTAGCTGCAACACTTTCAGGCATTGTCGCACGTAGACGACAGCTCAGGCGGCCCAACCACATCCGCTGACCATCACCGACTACAGGTCCCGCTATCTGCTAGCATGCGAAGGGTGGAATCCACCAAGGGCCGACCTCACCTTCGCTGTTTTCGAACGCGCATTCAAGGAGTTCGGTCTGCCCAGTGCTTTCCGGACGGACATTGGCCAGAATGGCCGCCAAGAGCGCAGCATTTGACCCCGAAGGACGAAGCCACCAGACCGCCTGCCTTCAATCTCCTCCAGCAGCAGGAAAAGCTTGATGCATTTGTCAATCTATACAACAACCAGCGGCCCCTTGTCGGTATCGCCACGCTGCTCCAAGCATCGGATCGATCACCATAGGTAGCATGCGCTAATTCCTGGCAGCTTGGCGTGGCAGAATTTCTCCGATAGCGGTGAACGTCTGTCTGCTTCCGGTGGTGGAAAGCCGCTGAAAGGCGTCGTTCAAGGCTCCGATGCGCCCTTGCGTATCTGAATTGCGTTCGAAGTCATGGAAGGCATTTTCATCCATCCATTCGAAGATCACACGCACGCTGGAGCCATCCGTGTTGGCGAGGAACCGCGCACTAACAAAGCCTTCATATTGCGCGACCCAATCCCTCTGGATTTTCCCAAAAGCTTCAGCAACGCTTGTCACGCTTTCAGACGGAGGCACTGTGTAATCAATGATGGAGTAGAAGCCTTCGAGAGGTCTCATCTGCTGTTCCTTCACTCTGTGCCCGACAGCGTCCGGGCCACGCGGTGGCGGATAAACGGAAACGCAGATGCCGTGCGGATGATCGCATTGCGCGCAATGCGCAATGGCCGGTTCTGAAGCGTTGCAACCGCGGTAAGACGATCTGTCATGCGAAGCACGTCTTCTGCTGCTGCGCGGCGTGTTTTGGAATAGGTCTCCAGCGGCAGTTCGGTTTCACGCTCCAAAGCCTGCTGCAGTGCATCTGCGAGCGTCACGGCATCTTTCAAGCCGAGGTTCATGCCTTGCCCGCCGGCTGGCGAATGAACATGCGCGGCGTCACCCATCAAAATAACTGGCGCCTGATAAAACCGGTCGGCCAGTTTGTGGTGAACCTGAAAGCGGGAACCCCAAAGCACTTCGCTCACGCGTGCACCAGTTTCAGGACCGCGTTCGTCGATGACGGCTTGAACATCTGCAATTGTCGGGTCGGAAGGCGCATTCTGCCTCTGCGCAACCACGCGATAGCGATCTTTCGACATAGGCGCGACGACCAGCGTACCCTCGCGCGAGAAAAACAGCGTTACTTCATCTTTGGCAATGGGCCATGTCATGCGCACGTCCGCCAGCATGAAGGAGCCATAGGTTTCGCCCGGGAAGGGGATGTTCGTCTGCGTTCGGACCGTGCTTTTCTCACCATCGGCGCCCACGACAAACCGGGCTTGGATGCGTGAGCCGTCATCGGTTGTGAGAATGGCACCCTTTGAATGACGTTCTATGGCGACAACCTTGTGTGGCCTTTGCACCTGATGGCCAAGTGACGACAGCTTGGTGGTCATCAACGCTTCCGATTCATCCTGCGGGATCATCAGGGCATAGGGAGTTGGCGATTTCAGCACGCCGAAATCGGCACGCAGCAGGACCTTCGAGCGCTCACGAATGCGAAAGTTGCGGACCTTGATGCCGGCCTCAATCAGGTCGTCAGCAATCTCCAGCTTGCGAACGGCTTCCAGAGTGCCGGCGTGAATCACCGCCGCCCGCGAGGTGTTCTGCGCTTCAGGGAGAGCATCTAGAATGACAAAATCAATGCCGCGCTGGGCAAGCCCAATCGCAAGGGCAAGCCCGGTTGGGCCGGCGCCGACAATGGCGACATCCACGTCCAGGGGGAGCGGCGTCATTCCTGATCCCCTGTGGCTTTCGTTTGTGCGGCGATGGCGTCAGCCTGAAACCGGGTGTTCTGGGCAACAGCGATCCGCCAGTTTCCGTCGACCTTGGCCATGACGTAAAGCGGACGCCCCTCCGGCTCGTCGCCGTCCGGGTTTCCATTCCTGTCGGTTGGCCGTTGCACCACATTCACCGCCGCGACCGTCTCCGAAAGGAAGGTGATATGCGCAACCTCGTAGGCGGAGTAATGTTCGCCGAGCGCTGGCGTAAGCACCTTGTGGGTGAAAGCGTTGATCTCATCCCAGCCGGTCAGGCGTTTTCCCAGAGCGGTCACCCAGACAGCTTCGCTTGCAAGAAGGCGCATGAAACCTTCGGGGTCACGATTGCGCTGGGTTGTTTGGACCTGTGCGACGACCTCGTGGATGAGGGCGACATCGTGTGCGCGGGCATTCTGCTGCGAAGCGGTGCTTTCTGATGAGTTTTTGGCGACCATGGCAGGCTCCGATCCGAAGATGACTGGGGACTTGTTCAATAGGCGACGGTAAAGCGCTCGCGGCGATGCTGGGGCACTTCGGCTTCATCGAGCAGGGCCACGGCGAGGTCCTCCATGGAGATCGTGGACAGACCGTTTTGATCGAGAATGAGCGTGTCGCGGCCTTTTCTGTAGCTTCCCGTCCGCTTGCCGGGTTGCAGCAAGGCTGGAGGGCTCAAATAGGTCCAATCCGCGTGTGTCTCTTTCTGGCAGACTGCATATTGCTGGCAGCAGGCGACGGCAATGCCGCGCCAGGCCGGCGCGACATAGCGGGGATCATCGACAATGGTTTCTCCCGTGTCCGGTGCGTTGAGGCTGCCGGCACCACCAACCAGAATGAGCCTTGTGCCGGTAAGCCGGAGGCCTTTCAGAAGACTTTCCGCGGTGCTCGGATGCTCATGTTCGGAGCCCAGCTTTGGCCGGGTCGCGCTCACCACGATATCCTGATCGGCGCTTAGCCGGGCGACATCTCTGGGATCGGCTGCATTGCCGACACGAACGGTCGCCTTGTCGAGGGAGCGGGGCGCGCGGTCGGGATCGCGGACGACCGCGGTCACCTCATGGCCGCGTTGCAGGGCCTCTGTGACAACGCGGCGTCCCACATTTCCCGATGCTCCAAAAACAAGGATGCGCATGGTTCTCAAACTCCGGTTCTGGCGGATGAATCGATTGTGGTTTGCGGTGCGGCAGCGGGGTGTGGCTGGCTTGTCGAGCGGCGCAAAAGGAAAAGGATCGCGAGGATCACGGCGATACTGCCCGGCAGCCAGTGCCAGCCGATTGTTTCCGGATCCTTGACGAACAGCACGAGCATGGAGACGAAAGGAATGAGGTAGGTATAGGCCGTGACCGTTCCCGGAGACAGGACCCCTGTTCCTCTTTGCAAAAGCCAGAAGGTGACGCCGCTTGAGAAAATGCCGAGATAGGCAACGAGAAGGAGATCGGAGACCGTTATCCTGCCCAGTGCGTGAACCGGCTCGAAGACGAGCCCGAGCAGCCCAATCAGGAGACCGCCGGCAATGAGGCTCCAGAAGGTGCGGATTGCCGCGCTGTCGGACAGCCAGCCCCGTTTAAGACCCCATTTGCTAAGGACGGGATAGAGAGCGGAGGCAGCGCAACCGAGGAAGAACAGCCCCTCCGGAAGCCCGAACGCCATACCGTGGGAAACTCCTTCGCTACCCGCCCATGCCAGTGCCAGAGCGCCCGCCGCTCCCAGAAACAGGGAGCCAAGAAGCGCAAGGTCGGCGCGTTCGACACCGATCATCCGCCCGAACATATAGGCCAGTAGCGGAACGCTCACATAGAGCGTTGCCATGGACAGCGCGCTGACCTTATGGGCGGCGGAGAACATCGCGCCGAAGAAACCGGCAAGGCACAGGCCCATAATCGCATAGAGGAAAAATCCTGAAAGGCTCGGCCAGCGGTCTGGTGCGCGCCAGATCAACGGAGCGAAGGCGATCGCCGCAATCGCAAACCTTATCGCTGTCAAGAAGAGGGGTGGCAAACCTTCGCTCAACAGCCCAACGGCCGGGAATGACAGGCCAACGATGAGCGTCCAGAAGAACATGCCCCCATGAGCATTCTGTGGTGCCAGGCTGGAGGTTTTCGGCTCTGGTGGCATGCGATCTATGCTCCGTAAGGATGGTTCTTGCGTGCTTCCCGCAGCGCCGCGGCCCACCACAGGAGTTGATCCAGCATCACCCTGACAGCCGCTTCGGGACCTATGGGCTCTTTCAGTTGTCCAGTCTCATCGAAAAGCCCGTGACAATTGTGCAGGCTCACGCAATCGCGCGTCGAGACCATATGCAGCTCCGCACAGACTTGGCGAAGCTGCTCCACGGATCTGAGGCCACCGGCCATTCCGCCATAGGACACGAATGCGACGGGTTTGCCCATCCATTCGTCCCGCGCTGAATCGAGCGCTGTTTTCAGGGAGGCGGGATAGCCGTGATTGTATTCAGGCGTGATCATGATGAAGGCGTCTGCCTCGGCAAGGCGTGTTTTCAACGCAACGACTTCTGGTGCGGGAAGCTTCGTAATCCGTGAGGGAAGATTGGCCTCCACGAGGTCGACGACATCGAGGTCCACCATCTCATTCAACGCAGCTCTGCCAAGGAACCAGCGCGCCACGGTATCGCCGAAGCGACCCTCGCGCGTGCTGCCAACAATGACGACCGTGCGAAGTCGTGTTTCGGTCATGTCCTGCCGCTCCAAGTGATGCCGATATTCCGGCTGATAGCCTGGCGGTATTCTGGCGCGAGGATAGGGCGGGGTCTTGAATGAAAGGAAGCAAAACGTAGAACGATCTTGCTGTCAGGCTTGCAGAATGGCTACGGATGCATGCAAACATTTGCTGCATGCTGAACAAGGGTCAACGCAGATATGGATGCCCCTACCGGAACAGAAAAACATCCTGCCGAAGCCCTGCAGGCCTTATCGCTTTTGCGGCAATGGCTGGGCGACGCTCTCATAGCAGTCTATCTACACGGTTCCGCTGTCACTCAAGGGTTGCGCACCCGCAGTGATGTCGATGTGTTCGCTGTCGTGGATGAGGCAATGACTGCTTCTGCACGTGCAGGGCTGACAGGCGATCTCCTTGCCATCTCCGGGCACTATCCATTCGACAAGGAGGGGAGACGTCCGCTGGAGGTTGTGATTTTCCAAAGGGCTGATCTCACCTGCATGCCTTATCCAGCACGCGCAGAGTTCGTCTACGGAGAATGGTTGCGGGAGGTTTTGAAGCAGGGGGCTGTGTCAGAGGCCGAAGCAAGCCCGGAATATACCTTGCTTCTGGCGCAGGCGAGAGAGGAGGCGATCTCCCTGATCGGCCCAAGGGCTACCGAACTCATCCCCGAGGTGCCTCATTCTACAATATGTCGGGCGATTGGAGATCTGTTGCCGGAACTCCTCCGGTCTCTCAAGGGCGACGAGCGCAATGTACTTCTGACACTGGCAAGGATGTGGCTGACGGTCAGAACCGGCCATTTCGTATCAAAAAATGCTGCTGCAGATTGGGCGCTTGCGCAATTGTCCGGAGACGAGGCGGCGGTAGTCACAATTGCGCGTGATGCCTATCTCGGAAATGGTGACGACGATCTGCATCTTCGGAGAACCCAAGTATGGCATGCTGCGCAGGGGATCAAAGAGCATATTCTAACAGCCTTGCGGGAGTTGAAGTGACGCTGGCGCCCCATGATGAACAGGTGGGGTGCCCGAACTCACTGTTTTTAGGGCTTGTAAGGCGGAAGGAGGCTACGGGAGACAATACCTGCCGCCACCGCCCCAATTTGCTTTGCCATCACTAACTCGCGTCGATGTTATCCCGGTGTGATGCTCAATACGCGGTTGATCGCAGTCTCTGCGCGACGGGCGGCAGGCTGCCAGTTGGCAGCCTTCCGTGCGGTCAGGTTCTGTGAGCGGCGGCCAACATCATCATCGGGCGTTCCAGTTCCTCCGCGAGGCCGGGGTTCTCCCTGATCTGAGCTGCGGTAGGGGCGAATTCTTCAATCTGGTCGATCCGGAACCCTCTGCGAATAAGGGTGTTCAGCGTTGTGCCAATGGTTCGATGATACTTCAAAACGCCATCGGCAAACCAGTTGGTGCGGCGTTCGCCTTCGATTGCATAGCCGTTGACCGGCCATGTCTTGCGTCCTTTATCATCCTCGATCCAATCCGGCTGCGACGCGGCCATGAAAATCGGGTGTTCGATGGTGAATACCAACACGCCATCAGACACCAGAGCTCGATGCATCATGCCGACCAGTCGGTCAAAATCCTGGATGTAATGAAATGTCAGGGCGCTATAGATGAGATCGAAGCTGCCCTCTGGCAGTTCAAGCGTCTCAAGATCGGCAATCCGATAGTCGATTGCTTCATCTTTTGTATCCGCGCGGGCCCGGTTGATCATCTTTTCGGAGAGATCGTACCCGACTACAGACGCTGCTCCTTGTTGCCGCATCCATCGGGATGCCCAGCCGAATCCGCAGCCCAAGTCGGCTATGCGCTTCCCTTCAAGGGGCGGCAGCATAGCTTTGATGGCACTCCATTCTGGAGCACCATCCAACCCGTGAATCTGTCTTGGAAGCTGGCTGTATCCAGCGAAGAATTTTAGATCATCGTAAATGTTCTGTGCCATGTTCAATTCCTATGAAGATATTGGACGAGGCACCAGCCAAACAGAGAAACCTCGTCCGGAAGGGCGAGGCCGGTATTGGCGTGTCGCTTGATCAGGTCGGGCGCACTACGCTCCGGCACTTCGCCAATGAAGTGCCGGCCAAGCGGGAGACAATATGGGCGTCCTCTTCGACCATCTGTAAAAGATTGCTGGAACAAACAGCCAGGTCAAGTGCCATCAGGACAGATCACAGGTGCGACTGATGGGCTGGGCAGCGACCAGTTGGTTCGTGCCAGAACGCCCGTTTGCTTATGTCTCGGCCGTTCGCCAGTTCGATAACACCTGTCGGCGATACTCTCCAGGCGTGACATTCAATATGCGCTTGAACAACCGCGTCATATGGCTTTGGTCTGAGAACCCGCTGGCTGCCGCAATGGCTTTCAGGGGCAGGTCCTTGCGGGAAAGTTGTTCTTTCGCGTGCTCCAGACGCCGATGCAACACATAAGCATAGGGTGGGCGGCCAAACTCCTTGTGGAAGCGCCGACTGAAGTGGAACACGCTCAACCCCACAAGGGAGGCGAGTTCGGAAAGCGATATGCTCGTCCCGATGTTCTCATCAATGTAGTTCACAAGTAGCCTGCGTTGCGCCTGTGGCAGACCGTCATTCCATTCCTTTGACTGAAATCTGATGTTGGCATGGTTGCGTAGGATGTGGACGGCTATCTGGCAACGTAGTGCCTCCACATAGAGGGACCCGCCGAGGCCTTTTGCAAGCGCTTCCATGGCGAGGCGCTGGATCATTTCTGCCAGCGCCATGTCCCGCGCCGCCAGACTGGCCTCCAGCTCTATCTCCGCAATGTCTCGTTCAAAAGCATCTTCAGCGATGCGCGCAAACGCGTCGAAGGGCATGTAGATGTGCAGGGACTCGATCACCCGGTCCCATCGCCAATGAGAGGTCTCGGAGCGGGGCACCACTGAAACACTGCCTGAACTGACCGACGCGCTTTCCCATGTGCTGCCGTTGGGGCGCCAGTTGATCGTCTCCCGATTCTGGTAGGCAACAATCGCAAAATCTCTCAGCCCCGGGACGCTGATCTCCTGAGGCGGGGTGCGGTAGTGCTTTAACTTGATGCCGCTCCAGCCGAGTGGTGTGCTGTCAATGACGAGTTCACCCGCCATCCACTGTGGCAGTTCTTCGGGGCAGATGGGGCGGTCCATCTTCTCCTCCCGTTCCAGGTGCACGCTACCCATGCGGGTTTTGAAAGGGCGTCATTGGACGGGTCCCGACGATGCCAGCAGAACGGTATAGAGGCTGCTGCTTGCGGTGATGTAGAGCCGGTTGCGCTTCGGGCCGCCAAAGGTCAGGTTCGAGACCTCCTCCGGAACGAATATCTTGCCGAGCAGGGTCCCATCCGGGTGGTAGACATGCACACCTTCTCCTGTTGACGTCCAGATGCGCCCCTGTGCGTCCAGCCGGAACCCGTCGAATACGCCGACCACACAGGTGGCAAAGACCTCTCCGCCTCTCAGCGTATCACCCTCGACACGGAAGGCGCGGATGTGGCGCGGGCCGTCGGGATAGCGCGTGCCGCCGGAATCCACGATGTAGAGAATGGCCTCGTCCAGCGAAAAGGCGAGACCGTTGGGGCAAACGAAATCCGTCGCCACCCGCGTCACCTCTCCGGTTGCGGAGATGCGGTAGACATGTTGCCCATCCTGCTCGGGTTCGGCGGCGAAACCTTCATAATCAGTTTCGATGCCATAAGTCGGGTCTGTGAACCAGATGGAGCCATCGGACTTCACCACCACGTCATTGGGGGAGTTGAAGCGCTTGCCATCATAGCGATCCGCCAACACGGTGAGGCGTCCGTCAAGTTCGATCCGGGTTACCGAGCGCGTGCCGTGATTGCACATGACCAGACGGCCTTCTCGGTCGAGCGTGCTGCCATTGGTGTAGGCGCCAAGGCCCGAGCAGTGGTCGCCTACCGCGCCGGTCAGTTCATCATAGCGCAGCCGCCGGTCATTCGGAATGTCGCTGAAGATCACCGATCGCCAAAGCGCCGAATAGACCGGCCCCTCGGTCCAGCGCCCACCGGTCCAGATTCTTTCCACCGGTTCGGCAAGCTGCACCGAGCGCTTGAACCGGGCATCGCAGATCTCATAGCTGCTGTCATTCATGGTCTATTCCCGCCACTGATGAGTATGCTACAAATTAAATAGCACGCCATCCGATCAATTGCTATGGAAATTATAGCATGCAGCAAAAAAGCAGAACGCCTATTCCCAAACCCGGCCAGCCCGTGCGCGGATCGCGATCCGGCGCGCCGGTCATGGCGCTGTTCGATCTTCTTGGGCGACGCTGGGCAATGGGCGTGTTGTGGTCTCTGGCCGAAGGTGGCCCGACAACGTTTCGCGGCCTGCAAGAGCGGTGCGAAACCATTTCGCCGGCGGCGCTGAACCAGCGGCTGAAGGAGTTGCAAGAGGCGCTTTTGGTGCACCGGGCGCCTGAGGGCTATGAGGTGACGCCGCTTGGTCTTGCCATCTATGACAAGCTTGTGCCGTTGGGGGCACTCGCCAAGGAATGGGGCATGGCGCTCAATGACAAGGAGACCGACAAGCTCGGAGAGTGAGCGCCAGGCCACTGGCTTCAGGTCGGTCGTCACTTCCCAAAGGCGACAATGGTTCCCTGCGCTAGCGCACAGAGTATCTCCTGATCGCCTTCGATCGAATATATCTCGCAGCGGCAGACAGCCTGGCGCCTGCCGACGCTTTTGGCTTCTGCCCTTGCCTCAAGCCGGTCGCCCTTGGCCGGTCTGGTGAAGTTAAGCTTGAACTCGGACGTCAATGCATCGCCACCAAGAGCCAGCCCACCAGCGAATGTGAGTGAATTGTCGGCGAGGTAGCTGATAACACCGCCATGGACATAACCATGCTGCTGTTTGTGATGATCTGTCACGGCCAGGCTAAGCGTCACGCCCTCCGGCGTCGCCCGCGTAAGCTCGGTGCCGAGGGACATCGAGAAGGGTTGGGCTTTCAGAACCTTCAGTGAAAGATTGTAGAAATCGTCCATGATCTTTTCCAATGGTGCGCCAGAATGCTCAAACCAGTTCCTGGACAATCCGGTCGCCGGGGTGAATGCAAACCATCTGCAGCGGCCCGGTGCCCGTATTGATGTAGCGATGCGGAACATTCGGCGGGGCAATGATGATGTCGCCTGCTGCTCCGATAATCTGCTCCTCCCCTATCGTGAACTCAGCCGTGCCGGCGCGCAGCACCCAAGTTTCCGCATAGGGGTGCGTGTGCAGATCCGATCCCTTGCCGGGATCGGTGTCGATGAGAAAGAAGGAGACCGGGCTGCCATGGTCGCGCCCCTCGAAGCGGATGGAGCGGCTCTCTGGCGAAAGGGTTGGGAACGAACGAAGTATAGTGGTCATCGCTGAACTCCGATTCATCAAACTTGCCTCGGCGTCGCACATGCGGCGCTCATCAGGCCTCCTTGCCGGACCGAATTGGATGAACCGCATGGAAGGCGATGCAAAGCCGGTTGAAGATGTTCATCATGCCAAGAGCAATCGTCAGCTTTGTCAGTTCGCTTTTGCTGAAATGCTGGAGCGCTTCTTCATACAAGGCATCGGGGACACCACCCTGCGAGATGAGCGTCACCTGCTCAGTCCAGGCGAGTGCTGCACGTTCGCGCGCGGAATAGAGTGGGGATTCCTTCCACGCCGAGACGAGAAACACCCGCTGCTCGCTTTCGCCATCATCGCGGGCTTCCCGGCTGTGCATGTCGACGCAATAGGAACAGCCATTGATCTGCGAGGTGCGCAGATTGACCAGATGAAGCAGCCCTTTCTCCAGCCCGCAATCATCGACGGCCCTCTTCAGCTCCATCTGGGCGTTCATCAATTCCGGGGCTTCTTTGTAGAAATTGAGTCTCGGGTCCACGGGGTCGTCCTCTTCATTTGCTTCTCTGGATCGGTCGCGCTGTGTGATCGATGCAATGTCTATAAAGACGCAGAGGCGGACCGGCTGTGACAGCTTGCGAGAGAATTTTTGGAAGGTGATCGGCAAAAACCTCTGCAAAGTTGTCACAACAGGAAGTGTTCCCGCGTCTGATCACTTGAGTGGTAGTGGGTGAGTGAGGAACGGCATGGCGTCAGGCGAAGATATTGAAAAGCTGCGGCCACGCCTGTTTGGCCTTGCATACCGCATGCTTGGCTCACGGCAGGAAGCCGAAGACGTGGTACAGGACGCGTTTCTGCGCTGGCACCGCGCCGAGACGGGCGAAATCCGTTCAGCGGAAGCATGGCTGGTGACCGTGTCATCGCGCCTGTGCCTTGATCGGCTGCGGGCGCTTCAGACGGAGCGCCAGAGATATGTGGGGCCGTGGTTGCCCGAGCCTTTGCTGGCTGAAGAGCCGTCCCCGGATCATGTAACCGAACTCGCCTCTGACCTTTCCATGGCGCTTCTGATGGTCCTGCAACGGTTGTCCGCAGAGGAACGGGTAGGGTTTCTGATGCATGACGTCTTCGACTGCGCCTATCCCGAAGTTGCGATTGCCCTCGGCAAAAGCGAGGCGGCCTGTCGGCAGCTTGTCCATCGGGCACGAGAACGTGTCAGACGTGACAAGCCGCGCTTTGAAGTGTCCCCCGCTGCACATCGGCAGCTTGTGGAGCGCTATGTCAAAGCCGTGCAGGAGCGGGACGCGGAACGTATCGCCGAATTGCTAGCGCAGGATGCGGTATTTGTCAGTGATGGTGGCGGAAAGACCTGGGCGGCGCTCCGACCTGTTACCGGCGCCGAGCGGATTGCGCGCATGGAGGTGGGGGTGCTTGCAAAACTGCCGCGTGGATTTGCCGTCGAACTGGTGGAGGTGAATGGTCAGGCTGGCATGATTGGGAGGGTCGATGGACGAACGCACGCGGTTACGTCATTTGCGTCAGATGGCGTGCGGATCTTGTCAATCATGCGTGTGCTGAATCCTGAGAAGTTATCAACCCCCTCACACTGAGCTCTTGGCTGGCGAGGACACGGAATGGCGCTGACAAAAATCAAGAAGCGTTGATACGGCTTTCCCGTCCGGCTGAACCGAAGCCGGGTCTGTGCCGATCAGGGTGATCGCACATTGAGCCTCGCCCTGCCAATCCAGAACCGGCGCTGCTATTGCCACCAGCCCCGGTATGAATCGTCCGTCGACAGATGCGTAGCCGGCCGCCCGGATGCTTCCACGCAGGGCCAGAACAGACGCTTCGTTGAAATCTTCCCGATGAGCAAGTGTCGGGTTTGACTTCGCGAGCTCAAGTTCCTTTGCAAGCCGTTCCCTAATGGCACCGGGGGGCGACCATCCGATGAACACACGCCCCGAAGCAGACGTCAAAAGCGGCAAGGTGGTTCCGAGCCCCATCGAGGTTATGACCGGTGCCGGTGCGCGCTCCCAGCGCACAACGGTCGCGCCGTCAGTGCCCCATACGGAGAGAAGCGCTGTCATTCCGGTTGCATCGCGTAGCTCAGGCAGCGAGTCGGCTGAGCGATTGACAAAGTCATGGCGGGCGAGTGCGGAGAGTCCGATGTCCATTGCCGCCGGACCGAGGTCGTATTTTCCTGAGCGTCCGGCCTGCACCACCAGCCCCGCAGCGATGAAAGACGCCAGATAGCGGTGGGCCTTGCTCGGTGGCATTCCGGCGCGCCGCGCTAGATCGGAAAGGGTAACCGGGCCATCACAGCGCGCAAGTTCCCTAACGAGATGAAGCGCGATGTCGACGGACTGGATGCCGCCAGAAACGCCCGCGGTCTTCGCCTTTTTATCCAGCATCCATCAATTCCTTCAGCCTCAGCATGTCGCCGGCAATGATGCGCTCGCCATTGTGCAGAAAGAGCCTGCGCTGTTCGTTGCCCGATGCAATGAGTCTGTCGCCACAGTGAACCTGATAGTCAAGCGAAAGCTGACGGGCATTCCACTCGGCGATGGCTAGCGAGATTGTGAGCAGGTCTCCTTCCCGGGCCGGGCTGTGGAAGCGCGCATCTGCAGCCGTCAGCCCGAACCCCACTGCATTCAGGCGCACGCACAGGGCCCGATGTCCACCATGAGCCAAAAGCCAGTCATGAAAGGCTCTGTCGAACCAGGCGAAGAACCGCGGGTAATAAACGATCCCAGCGGGATCGCAGTCGCCGAAAAGCACACGATAGGCATATCGATGAGGCATCTTTGGTTATTCCTTAATATAAAATCTATTGCATAATACGTAAAACTTAGGTTAGGGTCCAGATGTCGGGTTTCGTTTCGACCGGGAGGAAAAATGGGAACGCTTCGCAATGTCGAGATTGTTGGTGGTGGACCGGCAGGCCTTTACACCGCCATCTTGCTCCGTCGCCGGATGCCGCAAACGCATGTTCGTGTGACGGAGCAGAATCCGATGGGCGCGACATTCGGCTTTGGCGTCGTGTTTTCGGATCAGGCGCTCGATTTTCTGCGTGCCGACGACCCTGAAACCTACGAACTCATCACCCCCAATATGGAGCGGTGGCGAAACATGACGCTGAACCATCCCGCGGAACGTGTGGTTCTGGACGGGATCGGGTTTTCCGCAATCGGCCGCCTTGAACTGATCGAGATCCTGCGCAAGCGCGCACAGTCGCTCGGTGCCGAGATTCGTTTCGAAACGCGACTCAAAGGCCCGGAGTCGGCGCTGAATGAAAACGCCGACCTTGTGATCGGGGCTGACGGATTGAACTCGGTCGTACGCGCAAGCGATCCGGCGGGCTTTGGCGAAACGCTCGACCATTTCGGCAACCGCTTCGCATGGTTCGGCGCCGAACGGACGTTCGAAACGCTGACGCAGACCTTTATCCGCACCATCGCCGGCCCGATGAACGCTCATCACTATCGTTACGCGCCGGGGCGCAGCACCTTCATCGTCGAATGCGGCGAGGAAACGTATCGTGCGGCGGGCTTCGACGGGATGAGCGAGGAGGATAGCCGTCGTGCCTGCGAGGTATATTTCGCCGGCGTTCTGGAAGGTGCGCATCTCATAACCAATAAATCGAACTGGCGCCGGTTTCCCAAACTCTGGTGCGATAACTGGGTCTCGGGCCGCAAGGTCCTGCTTGGCGACGCCGCACATACGGCGCACTTCTCTGTGGGGTCTGGAACAAGGCTTGCCATGGAAGATGCAATCGCCCTTGTTGCGGCGCTTGTCGATCATGCGGATGTGGATGCCGCGCTTGCAGCGTTTGAAACGGCGCGTAAACCCATCGCAAAAAAGATTGTCGACGCCGCCAATGTGTCGGCGCAGTGGTATGAGGGTTTTGGCGAGAAGATGGAGCGTGCGCCCTTCGATTTCGCCTTCGACTACATTACCCGCTCAGGCCGCGTCGATATGGACAGGCTGCGCAGGATGTCCCCTGAGTTCATGGCGCGCTACGAAGCCGCGAATGACACTCGACGGATCGTTGACCCGGTGGGAAGGGATGTCGATGGAGCCGCCGAAATCGGCTTCGATCCAGATGCGCATCCAAATTGTTCAGAGATTCTCTGGGGCAATCTTCCGCACAATGCTGATCGCCTTGCGGTTACGGGCTCGGCCGGCGATCGCACCTACGGCGAACTCGTCCGCGAAGCGGCGCGCTGGGGCAATGCCTTCGTCGCGGCGGGGCTTGAGCGCGGCGCGCGCATACCCTTCTTCCTGGACGACACGCCCGCCTATCCGGCTGCGTTCTTCGGTGCAGTGCGCGCAGGTTTTGTTCCCGTTCTGCTCAACGTCCAGACCAATGCCGATACGCTCAATTTTTTCCTGAAAGACACGGGTGCTGCCATCGCCCTGTGCGAGGCAGACCTGGCTGAAAAATTCTCCCGTGAGGTGTTGAAGGATACACAGATCGGCAGGGTTGTGCTGGTCAATGCCGAAAATGGCGGTCCGCGGGAGGGCGTTTTTCAGCCCTCCACCGATTTTCTGGAGGGGCAGTCCGAGATATTGGAATGCGCGGATACCAGCGCCGACGACATGGCGTTCTGGATGTATTCTTCAGGTTCTACCGGTCGGCCCAAGGGTATCGTGCATCTGCACCACGATATGGCCTATTCGCAACAGAGCTTCGGACGCCATATCCTCGATCTGTCTGCCGGCGATGTCTGTTTCTCCGTTCCGAAAATGTATTTCGCCTACGGCTTTGGGAACTCCATCACCTTTCCCTTCTCGGTCGGGGCCACTGCGGTGCTAATGCCGGGGCAGCCGCGCGCAGAGACTGTGCTCGATACGATCGAAGCCTACCGCCCCACCGTCTTCTTTGGCCTGCCCACACTTTACACGGCTCTTTGCCGCAGCGCAGGTGTTGAACGGCGCGATCTGAGCTCTTTGCGCCAGTCGATGTCGGCCGCTGAGATTCTGTCCGAGGATGTCTACAATGGCTGGAAAGCGCTGACCGGACACGGGCCCACGGAAGGTCTGGGCTCAACTGAAATGCTTCATATCTACCTGTCCAATCGTCTGGATGACCATCGGCTGGGCTCCGCTGGTGCCCGGGTTCCCGGTTATGAGATCCGCCTGGAAACGCCGGAGGGACGGCCTGCTGTGCCGGGAGAGGAAGGAGTGATGCTCGTGCGCGGCCATTCCTCCGCCCCCTTCTACTGGAACCGCCCGGACAAAACCCGTGAAACCATGAGGGGCGACTGGCTTTATACCGGAGACCGGTTCATCGAGCGTGAGGGTTATTACTATTTTCAGGGCCGGGCCGACGAACTCATAAAGGTGTCGGGTCAATGGGTGTGGCCGCTCGAGGTGGAGCGCTGCCTCAACGATCATCCCGACGTGCATGAATGTGCAGTTCTGGCGCATGAATTACCGGACCGCCGCGTAACCCTGCGAGCGGTCGTGAAACTGCGCTCCGGCAGTGGCGATGAGGAGGAGCGCGCCCGGTTACAGGCGCATGTGAAGTCGGTTCTGCAACCCTACAAATATCCACGCATCGTCGAGTTCGTGAACGAACTGCCCAAAACGGGAACCGGAAAGATCGACCGACAGGCCTTGATGCTTCCCCGACGGGTTGCCTGACCGGGCCGGCAAAATACGTGATCCAGACTGGCGATGAACGGGTGGTCGCAGCCACCGGTTTGGCCGAACGCGGCCTTGGGGAGGGCATGGCCAGAGAAATGCCGGCCCGCGGCCGGAACCAGAAAACAATCGGGAGGAAACAGATGAACCGCTTACTTATTGCAGCAGTCGCTGCCCTTGGCATTTCAGCTCCGGCTGCCGCACAGGTCAGTTCCATCTCCACACCGCCGCAGGGCTCCGTGTGGAACACCATGGCATCCGTGATGGCAGGCGAGGTTCGCAACGCCACCGAGATGCGGGTGGTCGTGCAGCCCTATGGCGGCAATGCACAGATGATGCAGGCGCTCGATCAGCAGCTTGCCGAGTTTTCGCTGAATGACGTCAACGATGTGATCTCGGCCATTGAGGGCAGCGGCGAATACGATCAGCCAATGCCCAATCTGCGTGCAGTGGCCAGGATCAATCCGTTCCCCGTCGGGCTTTATGTGAAAGCTTCGTCGGGACTGGAAAACGTCACAGATCTTTCGGGCCGCTCTGTGCCCTCCGGCTGGGATGCCTTCCCCATAGCGCGCTCGCATATTAGCGCGATCCTCGCCGCCGGTGGTCTCGACTGGAACGACGTCAAGCAGGTGCCGGTGCCGGAACTCATTCGCGGATCGGACGATATGGCCTCGGGTCGGGTCGACAGCGCCTTCTTTGCAGTCGGCGGACCGAAGGTTGCGGAGGTCGATGCTTCCGTGGGCGGTGTGCGCTTCCTGAAAGTGAATGCGAATGAGGAGACGCTGGCGAAGATCCGGGCCGTCCGTCCGGCCTTCTACTTCTCCAAGGTGGAGCCGGCGCCGGTGCGTGTCGGTGTAGAGGAACCCATGATGTTCGTCACCTGGGACAATATTTTGGTGGCCGGAAGCCATGTCTCCGACGATGTGGTCGAGCGCTTTCTGGCAGCGATATTCGATGGTCGCGAAGCCATCGGCGAAGCCTATCCGCCATTGCGCGCACTCAATCTCGAAACCGCCTACAAGGCCTATCCCGGTCTGGAATATCACCCGGGCGCGATTTCGTTCTTCGCGGATCGCGGGATTTCTCTGCAACCGGCTGAGTGAGTTCTGAAGGCGCGGACCATGTCCGCGCCATTCTGCGGCAAACACTGCAATGCGTGAGAACGAAATGGCACAATCAGAACGTCCTGCACACAGCGAAGTTCCGCTGGTCGACGAGAGCGCTGAAACTCTGCCCGCTCCGGCCTGGCAGCGCATCATCATGGCGACGCTCGCCGGTGGGCTGACGCTGGTCTCCATCGCCCAGGCAGCCGATCTGCCTTCGCGGCTCGGCTATTCTTATTACACCGAGCAGTTCCTGGCGATCGTACTCGGATTGAGTCTCGGTCTCGTTTTTCTGGTGCGCAGGACGGGGCCGCAAGCCGCAGGTCCGCTCGATCTCGCGTTTTCCGGTCTGGGCCTCGGTCTGTCCCTCTATGTGGCGTGGGCTTACCCGACGCTCGTTTCCTCGGCGATGATGCTGCCCTGGGATGCGCTGATCGCCGGCATTGCGCTGTTTCTGCTGGTTCTCGAAGGATTGCGTCGCACTGTTGGCTGGACGCTTGTTGTTATCGTTCTCGCCATCTGCGGCTACGGGCTGGTCGGCCATCTCGTCCCCGGCGTGTTGCAGACGCGCGAAGTCGCCGCCGACCGGATGGCGGTCTACCTTTCCTTCGATCCCAACGGCCTGTTGGGTGTCACGCTCAACGTTGCGGCAACGGTGGTCATCGCCTTCGTGTTCTTCGGGCAATTGCTGCTGCGTTCCGGCGGCGGCGATTTCTTCAACGATATTGCGCTCGCCACCATGGGGCGCAGGCGGGGCGGAGCCTCAAAAATATCGATCGTTGCCTCGGGGCTTTTCGGCTCGATCTCTGGCGTGGTGGTCTCCAACATTGTTGCGACCGGCATCGTCACCATCCGGTTGATGATCAAGTCCGGTTTCCGCCGCACCACGGCAGCAGCCATCGAGGCGGTGGCATCCACCGGCGGACAGATTGCACCCCCGGTCATGGGGGCTGTCGCCTTCCTGATGGCCGATATCCTGCAGAAACCCTATTCCGAGATCGTCGTCGCCGCACTCGTTCCGGCACTGCTCTACTATGTCTCATTGTTCGTGCAAGCCGATCTCCTGGCGGCAAAGCAGGACATACACCCCGTGGAAGGGGAGGATATCCCGCCGGTTGCTGGTGTCATGCGTCGCGGCTGGGTGTTTATCGTGCCCTTCGCGACCATTGTGCTGGCGCTCTTCTGGTTCAACCAGCGTGCGGAGACCGCTGCGCTCTGGGGCGGGGCCGTGACAATCGCAATCGGCCTCATTGCCGGTTATGGCAAGGTCCGCATGCGGCCTGGCGATCTGTGGCGCTGCGCGGTCGAGACAGGGCAGTCGATCACCGAAATCATCATGATCTCGGCCGCTGCCGGCTTCATCATCGGTGTGCTGAATGTCACCGGGCTCGGTTTTGCGGTCACGTTTGCACTGGTCGACCTTGGGCAGGGCAGCCTCTTCCTGCTGTTGCTGATTTCGGCCGCCGTCTGTCTCATCCTTGGCATGGGCATGCCCACCGTCGGTGTCTATCTGCTGCTCGCCGTCCTTGTCGCGCCGTCGCTGGTGGAAACCGGCGTCGAGCCCATCGCCGCGCATCTGTTCATTTTCTATCTCGGCATGATGTCGATGGTGACGCCGCCTATCGGCATCGGTGCGTTCTTTGCGGCATCGATCGCCAAGGCGTCGCCCCTGCCAACGGCGCTGGAAGCCATGCGCTTCGGCTGGACTGCCTACATCGTCCCGTTCCTGTTCGTCTTTTCGCCGGCCCTGCTTCTGATCGGCGATCCGCTGGACATCGCACTGGCGGTTATCACCGCAGTGCTGGGTGTCTACGCGATCTCGGCAGCGTTTATCGGCTGGTTCGCTGGCCCTGCGCGCGCGCTTCGGCGCGTCCTCATCGGCGTCGCCGGCGTCGCGCTGCTTCTGCCACCGGGCATCGGCGGTGGATCGACACTCTGGGTGAACGCGGCTGGCCTCCTGCTGCTACTTGTCCAGTGGCTGGCCGCCATCAGGCCTTCCGGCATCGCGCCACAACCGCACACACGAGAAATGGAGAGTTGAATGAGTTTCGTTTTCCCGCCAGCCGCGATCCCGGGTCTTGCGGTCGCTGACCGAGAAGAGCGAATTCCCGTACGCCGCATCTTCTGCGTTGGGCGCAATTATGCCGCCCATGCGCGTGAGATGGGAAAGGACCCCGAGCGAGATCCGCCTTTTTTCTTCATGAAGCCGGCCGATGCGGTGGTGGATGACGGTGAAACGGTGGCCTATCCGCCCCTGACGGAAAACCTCCACTTTGAGGCGGAACTCGTGGTGGTGATCGGCAGGGAGGCGGCGGGGGTCGATCAGGCCGCAGCCAATGATTGCATATGGGGTTACGCGGTCGGCAACGATCTCACCCGCCGTGACCTGCAACTGGAGGCGCGTGACAAGGGCCGGCCATGGGACATGGGCAAGGGGTTCGACCGGTCGGCGGTGATCGGCCCGGTCCATCCGGCGAGCGTGATCGGTCATCCGTCAAGAGGGGCGATCCGCCTCACGGTGAACGGTGAGGCGAAGCAGGATGCGGACCTTTCCGAGTTGATCTGGTCCGTTCCCGAGATCGTGTCGATCCTTTCGAACTCCATAACCCTCAAGCCCGGCGATGTGATCATGACCGGCACACCCGCCGGGGTTGGCCCGCTGGTCGAGGGTGACGAGTGCGTGGTTTCCATCGAGGGTCTGGGGCAGATCAGCACCAGGATCGGGCCCCGGGCATGACTTTTCGTCTGCACAATTTCTTTCGCTCGTCCACTTCGGTCAGGCTGCGCGCGGCTCTGAACCTCAAGGGGCTGGGCTACGACTATATCCCCTATGCGCTGCGAAAAGGTGAGACACGGACGCTAGCCTATCGCACCCTCAATCCGGCTGGTCTTGTTCCCGCCCTTGAGCGTGCGGATGGAGAGGTGATGACGCAGTCGCTCGCCATCATGGAATGGCTGGATGAGACATACCCCGAACCGCCGCTTCTGCCGGTCGATCCCGATGGCCGGGCGCGTGTGCGGGCGCTGGCACTCATGATCGCGTGCGAAATCCATCCGCTGAACAATCTGCGGGTGCTGAACTATCTGGGCGAAACATTCGGTGCCGACGAGGGGGCGCTGAAGACGTGGTTCACCCATTGGGTGCGCATTACGTTCGATGCGCTTGAGACCACACTGGCGCGCGATGGGGCCACGGGACGCTTTTGTCATGGCGACACACCCGGCCTCGCCGACACCTGTCTCTACGCTCAGGTCTTAAACAACCGCCGCTTCGATATCGACATGCAGGATTGGCCGACGATCGCCGCGATTTTCGGTGAACTGGACGTCCTGCCAGCTTTCTCGGATGCAGCGCCGCACAATCAGCCGGATGCGGCCTGAATGGTATGAAAGGACCCTCCCATGCACGATATGAACCTCATGGACGCCCTGTCTGAAGGAGCGGGACAGCCAGAAGAATCGGCGGAACTGCGTGATCTCTATGCGGCGTTCGAGCGCGAGCATATCATGCCGTTGTGGACCCAGCGCGACGACCTGATGCCGTTCACGCCGCAACCCAAAGCAGTGCCGCATGTCTGGAGGTGGGCTGATATTCTGCCGATGGCCGAGCGATCGGGCGAACTTGTGCGGGTCGGTCGCGGCGGCGAGCGCCGGGCGTTGGGTCTCGCCAATCCTGGCCTGGGCGGCAACGCTTATGTCGCGCCCACTCTTTGGGCGGCGATCCAGTATCTGGGACCACGCGAGACCGCACCTGAACATCGTCACTCGCAAAACGCATTTCGTTTCGTGGTCGAGGGCGAGGGGGTGTGGACGGTCGTTAATGGTGACCCTGTCCGGATGAGCCGTGGTGACCTTCTGCTCACGCCCGGCTGGCACTTCCACGGGCATCACAACGATACGGATCATCCGATGGCGTGGATCGACGGGCTCGATATCCCGTTCTGCCAACAGAACGACGTGGGCTTTTTCGAATTCGGTTCAGATCGCGTCACCGATTATGCGACGCCGCGCTTTTCACGTTCGGAGCGGCTTTGGGCTCATCCGGGGCTACGCCCACTGTCGGGCCTCCGTGACACGGTGAGCTCGCCGATAGGGGCCTATCGCTGGGAGTACACGGACCGAGCGCTGACCGAGCAATTGCTGCTGGAGGAAGAAGGTCAGCCAGCGACAGCGGAGCCGGGGCACGCGGCGATCCGCTTCGTCAATCCGACAACTGGCGGCGACGTCATGTCCACCATTCGCTGCGAGTTTCACCGCCTGCGCGAGGGGACAAAAACACCGGATCGGCAGGAGGTGGGCTCCAGCGTTTTCCAGATATTCGAGGGACGGGGAAGTGTCGTCCTGGACGGCAAGGTTCACAGGCTTGAGAAAGGTGACCTTTTCGTCGTGCCGTCCTGGGTCGCGTGGTCGCTGGAGGCGGAGAGCGAGTTCGATCTTTTCCGCTTTTCGGATGCGCCCATTATCGAGCGGCTCGATTTCGCAAGGACCTTTATCGGAGGCCGTGAGGCGTGAGCGATCTCGATCTTCGCAGGCATGAACTGCGCGAACGGCAGGGTGCCGGCGCGCGCTACGATGCGCCGGAGGCTCCTGCGGAAGTGCTCGACCTGATGCGCCGCGGCACGGCCAATTTCGCGCGCATACTCAACGACCTGTCGGATGCGGCGCTGTGTGAGACAGTGCCGCGATGGCTGACCCGTGCCCATGCCGTGGCGATGGTCGGCCTTCAGGCGCGCGCTATGTGCACGGCGCTAGCGGCCCTCCAGCGCGGCGAGAATGCGTCGGGCGACATTGCCTGGAGCGTTGCCCGGTCAGCGATTGACGTTACGGCCTCCCTGCCACCACGCGCGCTGCGCAATCTGTTCGCACATTCGCAGGTACATCTGAATGTGGTGCTTCGCGATCTTCGGGGAGAAGATTGGGGAATTGCATTGGAGAGTGCGGGCGGCCCGTCTTGGACAATTGCGGATATTCCGCATCGCCGGGCCACCACCTTGTGGCAGGCTGCTGCGGATCTGGAGACTAGCGCAGTGCTCGGGTGAGGCCGATCCCCCGGTTCGTGAGAAGACAATGCGCACTGCGCTTTGCTGTTTCTGATGTCTTATCTGGTCCCTGCTCAAAGCTGCGAGGCCAATTGCGGTATTCAGAAGCATCCGTTATGGAACCAGCCAAAATCTGATTAACTGGTGTTCGCAATGAAAAGCTCCAAGTCAGCAGACAGATAAGCCGCAACGACATTCTTGTTGTTGCGGCGCTGGTCAAACCAACAATCTGGAAACACTGACGAGCTGCCGCCGCCCTTCATCTCTTGAAAGAGCGGTATCATTCTCATGACTACAAAACGCCCACAATGGGCTCTCACGCTGCCGGCAGCACTGCTGCTGTTGGCGCCTTTCGATATTCTGGCCTCTCTGGCAATGGATATCTATCTTCCCATCGTGCCGGCCATGCCGGCGATCCTGAACACGACCCCCGCCATTGTCCAGCTCACCTTGAGCCTGTATATGGTGATGCTCGGGTTGGGCCAGGTAATCTTCGGCCCGATTTCCGACCGCATCGGCCGACGACCGGTCTTGTTGGCCGGTGCCTTGGTTTTTGTTTTCACCTCATTCGCTGCTGCATGGGCGGAGAGTGCGCCTGTCTTCGTCGCGCTCCGTGTGGTGCAGGCGATCGGGGCTTCGGCCATGCTTGTGGCGATATTCGCCACCGTTCGCGACGTCTATGCCCAGAAACCAGAGGGGGCCGTAATCTACGGCCTCTTGAGTTCAATGCTGGCCTTTGTGCCTGCGGTTGGCCCCATTGCCGGAGCGCTTATCGACAAGCAGTTCGGCTGGCGGGCAATCTTCATCACGCTTGGCTTGCTGGCACTGCTCGCTACCATGCAGGCGGCATCGCGATGGCGCGAAACACGGCCCATAGACAAAACTCAAACACGCCGCTCGGTCATGCCCATCTTCGGCAGTCTGCCCTTCTGGGTTTATACGCTGGGGTTCAGCGCGGGCATGGGAAGCTTCTTCGTGTTCTTTTCGACGGCACCCCGAGTTCTTGTCGGTCAGGCCGGATATTCCGAACTTTCTTTCAGCCTTGTCTTTTCGACCGTTGCGCTTGTTATGATCGCGACGACACGGTTTGCAAGGCGCTTCATCGAGGCATGGGGTGTAGCCGGATGTGTTGGGCGGGGCATGGCTTTGCTCGCGACTGGATCGCTTCTTCTTGGAATGGGGCAGATCTTCGCGCCGCCATCTTTCGCCAGTTTCATCGTACCGATGTGGGTAGTCGCCGTGGGTATCGTCTTCACGGTGTCGGTCACCGCCAACGGGGCGCTTGCTGACTTCGACGATATCGCCGGCTCGGCGGTGGCATTCTACTTCTGTGTTCAAAGCCTCATCGTCAGTGTGTTTGGCACGCTGGCTGTCACGGTGTTGAATGGCGATACGGCCTGGCCGGTGATTTGCTACGCGGCAACCATGGCGGTTCTTGTCTCTGGTGGTCTGTTCCTGCTTTGGGTTCGGCGTGACGCTGATCCGCAGTTGAAGGAGTCCTGACCGGTATAAATCAGATACTCAGCGGCACCCCTTTTGCTGGGTGCCGCTAGCCAATCTCATGCATTTTCATGCATCGGGTGACAACACGCGTGACATCCCCAGGAATACAAGTGCCGTGAGGCTGAACCCGGCACCGAGGATCGACACGCCCGCCCAGCCAAATGCCTCGTACACCGTTGTGGAAGCGATGGCGCCGACCGCGCTGCCAAGGGAATAGAACGTCATATACCCGCCCACCAACCGGCTGTGCGATCCGGCATGCGCGGCAAAGATGAGGCTCTGGTTGGTAACGTGGACAGCCTGCACCGCCAGATCCAGCAGCACAACACCGAAAGCCAGCAGGACCAGCGACGATGACAAGAGACTGATCGGAAGCCATGACAGGGTGAGAAGCACAAGCGCTGCCACAGTTGTCCAGTTCCCCAATCCGCGGTCGGCCAGCCTTCCGGCACCACTGGCTGCCAGCGCGCCAGCAAGCCCCGCAAAACCGAAAAGCCCGATCTGTGTGTGCGAGAGCGACTGTGCGCTCAGAGGCAGGACTATCGATGTCCAGAGCGTGCTGAAGCTGGCGAAGACAAGGAACGCCAGAATGGCGCGGCTTCTCAACAACGGGTCGCCGAAAAAAAGCCTGGGCATCGACCTCAGGACGGCGAGATAGCTCTCCGATCGAGAGTGCTGGGTGTGCCTTGGCAAAACCCGCATGAGGAACAGGGAGAGGCAGAACATAAGCCCCGCCGAGGCCAGATAGACAAGACGCCAACCGCCCAGATCCGCCAGCGCACCCGAGATAAAACGAGCGCCAAGAATGCCGGTTATCACCCCAGCCGTCACAAAGCCCACGGACTGCCCGCGCTCATGCGGTGAAGCCAGCGTGGCAGTCAACGCCACCAGAGATTGGACAACGACAGCAAGCAAACCGACTGCGATCATGCCGCTGAGGAAGATCGTGGCTGTTGCTGATGTTCCGACAATTACAAGGGCTCCGGTAGAGAGGAGTGTCTGCCCAATAATGAGTTTTCTGCGATCAACCATATCCCCAAGCGGCACGAGGAATATGAGCCCGAGCGCGTAGCCTACATGGGTGAGAGTGACGACAATGCCGATGCGGCCAGGCTCGATTGCGAAGGATGCTGCAATCGAATCCAGCAAGGGCTGTGCATAATAGACATTCGCAACACTGACGCCGCATGTGAGAGCGAACAGCCAAAGAGAAAGCCGGAACAGGTTGGTTCGGTCTTGCGCGCGCTGAACATCTGCTTCGAGATGGCGTGCACCTTCTATCGACTGAGTTTTTGTGGTCATGGTAGCTCGCTATCATTCGGTTCGATAATGAGACCACTTGCTAATGACGGAATCTAGTTCTAATTTAGAACCACCCATCGGGCGAGAGGAGTGCCATCATGAAGCGCAAGAGTTTTCGGGAAGCGGAGTGTCCGGTGGCGCGCGCGCTGGATGCGATTGGCGACTGGTGGTCGCTGCTCATCATCCGCGATGCGTTCGATGGGCTTCGGCGCTTCAGTGAGATTCAGCAAAATCTCGGGATCGCCAAAGGCATGCTGGCAAGCCGTCTGCGCGAATTCGTAAAGCTGGACATCCTTGAGCTTGTGCCAGCATCCGATGGTAGTGCCTATCAGGAATATGTCCTGACAGAGAAGGGACGTGACCTGTTCCTGGTGATTGTGGCCCTTCGTCAATGGGGGGAGGCACATCTCTATCGGGATGGCGAAGAACGTTCTCTTCTCATTGATACCCGAACAGGCCAGCCGGTTGCGCCGCTTCGGCTCCATGCGGCTGATGGACGAGACATTGACTGGCGCGAGACCCGTGTCGTTGAAAGCAAGGTTTCAGAAAACGCGTTTTGACCTGCTGGACTGCGGTCGCAGATGCCATCAGATTCATTCAATTGATCCTGGCGTGCAGTCCCACTGGCGCCGCGATGCTGCCTGCGTGACAACATAGAATAAGCCGGACTTGCCCATGCAAACAATACGCCCCGCAATCGAGAGTGACGCTGACTTTTTACCGGAGATTGAACGATCGAGCGGAGAGACCTTCCGCCAGATTCCCGCCTTGGCGTGGATAGCCGATGATGACGTGCAGTCAGCCGATCGTCACCGTGAGCTGATTTCCCGGGGAACATCCTGGGTGACCACTATCGATGGGGATGTGATCGGTTTTCTGAGTGCGGAACGCCATGGCGCGACGCTGCATATCTGGCAGATGTCCGTGCATTTTGAACATCAGGGCAAGGGGCTGGGCCGCGCGCTGATCGATGCTGCCCGGCAATGGGCGAAAGTGCAGGGCCTGTCGTCGCTCACACTGACCACCTTTCGTGATGTCCCGTGGAACGCACCATTCTATGAGTCTTGCGGTTTTGGTCTGGTGGCACCAAACAGCTCCTCATTCCTCAAGAATGTTCTGGCGGCAGAGAAGAAGGCGGGACTGCCTATGGAGGGGCGCTGCGCGATGATGCTCAGGCTATGAGCACCGCAGTCCCGGCGTGAAAAGACACGCCTGGCTGTTGTTTGGGCCAACTGTTCCCTGCAGCATCTCCCTGTGGCACCGTTTTGTTGGGTGAGGGGAGGATTCAGCTTTCGTCTCTGGATCGGGGATCCATCGACCTTTGAACGGGTGAAGGAACGACAATGCGCCTTTCCATCCATACGCTCGGCACCCGTGGCGATGTTCAGCCCTATCTTGCGCTGGCTAGAGGACTGAAAGCGCGCGGCCACGAGGTTCTTCTCATAGCGCCTGCCCAGTTTGCAGACGCTGTTCAAGCCGAAGGTGTCACATTCGCGCCATTGCCAGAAGCCTTCCTTGATCTGCTGGAGCGCCCGGAGACAAAGAAGATCATGGGCGGCTCGGGCACCGGGTTTGGTGCCGGGTTCAAACTCATCAAGCACTATCGGCACTTGATGCGCGGCTTGCTCGATGCCGAGTGGGAGGCAGCGCGCGCTTTTGGCCCCGATGCGATCCTGTATCATCCGAAGGCACTCGGCGCGCCACACATTGCTGGAAAGCTCAACATACCGCTGTTTCTGGCATCTCCCTTGCCCGGCTTCACACCCACATCCGCCTTTCCGACACCAATACTGCCCTTTACCTCGCTTGGCCCGCTCAACCGCCTGAGCCATGGGCTGATGATCCATGGCGGAAGCTTCATCTTCTCCAAAACAGTACGGCAATGGCGTGCCGAAGTCCTCTCGCTCGCCCCGCGGGGAAAGGCCGCTCCCTTGAGAGGAACGCTTTATGGCTACAGTCCCCATGTCATCCCCAAGCCGGATGATTGG
Source organism: Nitratireductor sp. ATLC21 (assembly GCF_057196525.1). NCBI lineage: Bacteria > Pseudomonadati > Pseudomonadota > Alphaproteobacteria > Hyphomicrobiales > Phyllobacteriaceae > Nitratireductor > Nitratireductor sp. ATLC21. The sequence goes on from NZ_JBXUOU010000002.1 coordinate 726,295, forward strand.
GGCCAGGATGTTGCCGTGACCGGCTATTGGTTTCTGGATGCGCGCGACTGGCGTCCCGATCCGGACCTCGCCGCTTTCCTGAAGGCAGGTGAGCCGCCTGTCTATGTCGGCTTTGGCAGCATGCCGGGGACCGATCCGGAGCGCTTGACCGAGACTGTGATCGACGGTCTGCGACGGGCTGGCAAGCGCGGCCTCATCGCCACGGCGGGAGGGGCGCTCGGCTATGTGCGCGCTTCAGATGATATGCATGTGATTGCGGGGGCGCCGCACGACCAGCTTTTTCCGCTGGTGCATTCGACGCTCCATCACGGTGGCGCCGGCACCACAGGCGCGGCGCTGCGTGCGGGAAAGCCGACTGCCATTTGCCCCTTCCTCGGTGACCAGCCGTTCTGGGCGCGCAGGATTGCCCAGCTAGGCGTCGGACCGAAACCGATCGACAAACAGAACATGAGCGCTGATGTTCTCGCCGCAGCGTTCCAGGCAATGGATGATGAGACAATGCGGATGCATGCGGTATCCATTGGACGAGCGATACATGGCGAAGATGGTATCGAAAATGCCTGTTCGTTTATCGAAAGCAGGCTTGAAGTGGAATTGAAGCGACAGGGCGTCCGCTGAAACCCGCTTAACGTTCATCGGGACAAGCCTGCGCAGTTCTTGTCGCTATCTCTGAACAGCTTGCCCTTTGGTTCAGAGCTGCATTCTGGCCGGACTGCCGGCTGTCCGACATCCAGCATGTTCACTCCTTCGGGTACTAATTGGCCGCTGTAGCCTGCGCATGGGGCACAGCGGCTGAACGTTCCGCGCAGGCAAACAGAGCTGCAGACAAGACGCTCAACAGTATGATCACTGGGCCGACGAATGGCCAACTCGCCATCTGTGCAATCATCGCGAACAGAGGTGGTCCGATGAGAGAGCCCGCTGCGCCGAACTGCGCAAGCAGGCCATTCGCCGTTGCGATTCCATCAGCATTACTCACGTCCGCCCTCGCAACGAGGTCCGGTAAGCGAGCGAAGACAATTGCAGGCAGCAGACCCGAAGCTGCGTTGATCGCAATTGCGAGCAGGGAGATGCTCCAGGCGTCAAGCAGTGCAAGCCGCCCGGGTGGCGTAAAAAGCGCGACGCACAGCATGGCCGGAATTATAAGCCCAGCGAAAATAATTCTCAGCCCGGTGCGGGCGGTGTTTGCATCTGCGTGACGGATCCACCAGGCTGCTAGAAAGCTGCCAATAACGGTGCTGGCCGATGCGGCACCCGTGACCAGGCCGGCTGTGGTTGGTGGCATGTTCCATATATCGGTGAGGTAGCTTGGAAGCATGCCGAGGACGCCGACTTCAACGGTGGTATAGAAGCCGAACCCGGCCGCAAACAGCCAGATTATTCGACCGGGAAGTTGGATTTTGAGCTTGCTTCCGCCGACGTTCGTTGAGCGCGGCAAAGTAATACAGGCAACGCCGGCAACGACGGATAATCCTCCCCAGAGAAGGCATATCTGTTGCCAGCTGGTCGCAAGCGTGCCAGCGCCCGACAGGATAGCGCCTACGGCAATTCCGATAGGCACAAAAGTGCTCCACAGGATCAGAGCAGGGCCGCGGGTTTCCGGAGGGGTAAGGGACGCGATCAGACTCGGCGCTGCGATGACGACAAAAAGGTAGCCCCCGCTTTCGATGAAGCGCGCGATAAATAGGGGGCCCGCATCTGCGGCGAAAGCCTGCATCAGGCCAGCAACCGCGAGCAGCGCGAGGCCAAGTAACAATCCTCGGGTCGCACCGATGCGTGCAATGGCAAAACCGCACGCGAGCCCGAGCGTGGCACCGGAAACTTCCAATAGCGAGATCAGCCAGCCGGTCTGGGTGAGCGACAGGATGTAGCTTTTGGAGATCAACGGCGCGAGCGCAGCCATTTTGCCCAATTGTGCGGCCGCAAGAACGCCGGCCAGCCAAAGCAGGACAATTCGTGGCCAGGGGCTTGTTGTGAGTGTGTTGGGATCCATGTTGCGAGGCTAGCTACCTGCCGCGCTAAGTTCCACGCATAGAATATGCATGGAAATGTCGCGGCGCAGGTCAGCTCAGCGTCGTGACGATGCGCGCTGGCGAACCGTCTGACAAGTGAATACGCTCCCAGAGCACTCTTCCCGGAAGGATGCGAAAGTCGGGATCGCGGTTGGGGCCTGTAGCGATTTCAAGGCTTGTCGTCTCTTCCACATGCCAGCCCAGTTCGACGAGGCGATCCTCGGCGGCAATGATTTCAAGGGAGGCAAATGCAAAAAGCGAACTGCCGACATAGTTGGCAGCAGGCTCTTTCCATTCAGTTTGCCGTGCGGGGGAAGCCGCTAGAAGACGGTGCGTGCGATCACAGATCAGGTGAACTTTTCTGGCTGAACCTTCAATCAACCGTTTGAGCGCAACGTCCTCAGCCGGGTCGGGTGGAACGCGCAGAAGAGCTTGGATCCGGCGCAATTCAGTGTCGCGAAGCACAAGGTCTCCACGCTCCCAACGAGAGATTGTCGCTTGGTCCACGCCCATCAACTCTGCCAGGTAATTTTGCTTCATGCCTCGCTGAACTCGCAGCTGGCGCATGATTTTCCCACGACCTTTCACTGTAAATCTCCAACTTGGCCCGTCACATGCCGCTTTGGCATCACTGCCCTCACTAACCGAAGTCGCTTTTGTAAACAGAGTATCATATGCGGGTGCGGTTTAGCGGATGGAGCAGAATGGGTGCACTCATTAGGAGGCAAACCTAAGCGTTATAGCGGTACGCTTAAACACACAGGCGGGCAGCCATTTGTGTTAAGCCCCGCCCGAGACAGCGCGTACAGCGCTGGAAATTTCAGAAATCACCACCACTCGCTTGGCAATGTCTTCAGCATCGGCCGGCTCCATGGTCGACTACTCGGCGGCTTGATGCCACAGGTGCCTTTGTTGCGCGCTGGATAAGGCATGCAGGCGAGGTCATCGAATAGCCTCCTTCGTCGCAGCCGCTTTTGTGTCTCCTTCTCGCCCATTCACATGGAAGTTCAACAATACCTAAGTTACCGTTACTTGCGGACTGGTCGAAGGTCTGATTCCGGACCTTGCGCAGGATGAAGTAGCGAATGTCAGTTCCTACGATTTAAGCCTTAAGGCCATTGCCCAACCTTTTGAGCCACTGGAGAGCGTTTTCACCGAGGTGAGGAGATAGAATTTCAAGCAGCTTCGCGTGATAGGCACTGAGCCAAACGCGCTCTTCCCCAACCAGTCGATCCAGTAGAAGCATGTCTGTCTGTATGGGAGCCAATGTGAGGTTCTTGAACGCTAGGAAGCCGTTCTCTTCCTCGACGATTTCAACCAGGTTCTCGATACGAATACCAAATTTTTGTGCCTCGTAGTATCCTGGTTCGATGGACAATATCATTCCGGCTTTCAGATCCACGGGGTTGTAGGGTTTTCCGATGCGCTGGGGCTGTTCATGCACGGAAAGCTGGTGTCCCACCCCGTGGCCGGTGCCATGATCATAATCAAGCCCAAGATCCCACAAAGGCCGGCGACAAATCGCATCGATGTGGTGGCCCTGCGTGCCTTTTGGGAAGCGCAGTGTCATCAATGCGTGAAAGGCTTTGAAGACGGCCGTATAGGCGCGGTCATACCCCTCGGGGCGTGGTCCGAAGGCAAAGCTGCGGGTCGCATCGGTGGTGCCGGTGTCATATTGGCCGCCACTGTCGAGCAGATAGGGATTGTCCGGCAAAATGGGGGCGTTGCGCTCCTGGTTTGTGGCGTAGTGGCACATGGCGGCATTGCCGGCAGCCGCCGAGATCGAGTTGAAGCTTTCGCTGATGAAGCCGGGCCGCGCTTTGCGAAGGTCGAGTATCTTCTCCTCGGCTTCGCGCTCCGTGACCGGATTGCCCGTTTTTGCGCGTGCCGGCACGGTTTCAAGAAGCCAAGCGTGGAACTCCGTCCAGGCAACGCCATCGTCCAGATGGCAATTGCGCATGCCTTGCAACTCCACCGGATTCTTGACCGCCTTGGCCAGTGTCAAAAGCCCCGGTCTGCACAGAACCGACGCCCCGCATGTTTCAAGCGTCTGTCGCACGGCGACAGGCGAGAAATCCGGGTCGATTAGAACCCGCTGACCCGTGACGATGCGGGTCTTGAGTGTTGTTAGCAGCGCATCGAAGGGCTGAAGCTCCACATGGTCTGGAAGGCTTTCCATCAGGGAAGCATCAAGCTTGTCTTCCGTCACGAACCACACCGCCCGGCCATCGCGCCCGGCAAGAAGAAATGAGTGCGGCATGGGATTGAAGGCGACATCATTGCCGCGCACATTCAGGAACCAGGCAATATTGTCCGGCTGGGTGTCGACGATGAAATCGGCATTCTCACGCTCAAGGGCAGCAGCAAGATCAAGCGCCTTGTCCCTGCTGCTGCGGCCTGCAAACTGAAGCGGAAAAGCAGTGATCCGTCCCATGGGCGGGGCAGGTTGGTCTGGCCAGATGGCGTCCACAGGATTTGGGACCTGCGCGACAAGATCGGCTTCCGCCTGGGTGCAGGCGCGTGCAAAACGGTCGAACCAGCTTGGCGGCAAGTGCATGGCGTCATAGCCGATGCGCCAGCCCTTGGCCGCATTCTCCGCCAGCCAGCTTTCTGGAGGCTCGTTGAAGAGGTGATGATGCGAAAACAGCGGACCGGAACACTCATTGCGCACCTGCACCTGATAGCGACCGTCGACAAAAAGTGCGACCGTCCTTGCCGTGACGATCGCCATGCCGGCCGAGCCGCTGAAACCGGTCACATAGGCAAGGCGCTCGTCATGCGGCGCTACATATTCGCCCTGATGGGCATCAAAGCGCGGCACAATGAATGCGTCGAGGCCTCTTTCCGACAGTTCCTCGCGCAGGGCGGAAATGACCTCAGCCTTGCTGCGGCGGGCGGTATCAAGCATGGGTTTTGACCTCCTCGGCATGATGGCAGGCAACCTCGCCGCGGCCCTCGATGGGCCGCAATGCGGGCACGTCCTTTCTGCAAATATCGGTGGCGTGCGGGCAGCGCACATGAAAGGGACAGCCCGGCGGCACATTGAGCGGTGACGGCAATTCGCCTTGAAGCCGAATGGCATTGCCCTTGTCATCGGGATCAAGCGACGGGGCCGCGCTCAATAGCGCCTGCGAATAGGGATGGGAAGGGCTCGCGAAAAGTGTTTCGCTGTCGCCGATCTCCACGATGCGCCCCAGATAGATGACTGCGACCCGGTTGGAGACATGGCGCACCAGTCTGAGATCATGGGCGACGAACAGGATGGTCAGATCCAGCTCCTCCTGCAAGGTGAGAAGCAGATTGACCACCTGCGCCTGAACCGAGACATCGAGAGCCGAAACGAGTTCGTCAGCGATGAGCACTTCCGGCTCCACGGCCAGGGCGCGGGCGATGGCGATACGCTGGCGCTGGCCGCCGGAAAATTCGTGCGGGAGTTTGGCCGCCGCATCCTGCGGCAGGCGCACCAGATCGAGCAGTTCGGCAACCCGCGCCGGAATCTCTTTTTCGGGCCGCATCTCGTGGACCCGCAGCGCTTCTTCCAATATCTGCCCGGCGCTCATGCGTGGATTGAGGGAGGAGTAGGGGTCCTGAAACATCATCTGGACGCGGCGATTGTAATCGCGGTCCTGCCTGTTTTCGGCGGCGAAAATATCGTTGCCGCGATACTGGATCGTGCCATGCTGGGGCCGGTACAGCCGCACAATGCAGCGCGCGAGAGTCGACTTGCCGCAACCCGACTCTCCGACGACACCGAGCGTCTCCCCCTTCTCAAGCGTAAGGCTAACGCCGTTCAGCGCGCTGACCACCCGCGCGGGCCGGCGACGGATCACATCGACAAGCGTGCGGGGGGCGGGAAATTCCAGTCCCAGATCGCGGATCTGCATGACGGTTTCGCTCATCGGGAGACCTCCATGCCTTGAGCAACAGGATTGAAGCAGGCGGCAAGGCGCGCTGTTGAGATCTCCGCCAACGGGGGGCGCTCTGTCCGGCAAATGTCTTTCACATTCTGGCAGCGCGGTGCGAAGGCACAGCCCTTGGGAAGGGCATCAAGGCCGGGCGGGGTGCCGGGCACCGAATAAAGCTGGGTGCGGGGCGGCACATCCTGCGGTACCGAGCGCATCAGCCCCTCCGTATAGGGGTGTCGCGGCGTGCGCAGAACCTGGCGCACCGGGCCCTGTTCGACAATTCGCCCGGCATACATCACCGCCACATTCTCGCAGGTCTGTGCCACAACGCCGAGATCATGGGTGACGAGAATGACACCCATATTCATCTCATCGGCAAGAGACAGGATCAGATCGAGAATCTGCGCCTGAATGGTGACATCAAGGGCGGTGGTTGGTTCGTCGGCCAGAAGCAGTTTCGGCTCGGCGGCAAGCGCAATGGCGATCATCACACGCTGGCGCATGCCGCCGGAGAATTGATGCGGATAGGCATCAAGGCGCGAGGCGGGATCGGGTATGCCCACATGGTCGAGCATTTCGATGGCGCGGGCGCGCCGCGCGGCGCGGCCAAGGTCAGTATGTGCCTTCAGCGTTTCAGTGAGTTGCACGCCGACGGTCAGAAGGGGATTGAGCGAGGTCATGGGCTCCTGAAAGATCATGGCGATCTCGCCGCCCCGGATCGGGCGCAATTTGCGCTCCGGCAGGCTCAAAATGTCCTGCCCCATCCAGCGGACTTCGCCGCTGACCTTGCCGTAGCGCCGCGACAGGCCAAGCAGAGAGCGCAGCGTCACGCTCTTGCCCGAGCCGCTTTCGCCAACAAGGCCAAGCACTTCGCCCTCTCGCACCGAAAAGCTCACATCCCGCACGGCCTTCAAAGCGGAGCTGCCGCGCGCAAAGGTGGTGCTGAGGCCCTTCACGTCAAGAATGGTTTGCGTGGTCATGTTGCTCTCCACTCTCAGCCGCGCGGGCGCAGAAGGTCGGCCAGCCCGTCGCCGATGAGCGAGAAACCGAGACCAGTCAGCACAATGGCAATGCCGGGCATCAGGCTCAGCCACCAGGCGGTGGTGATGAAATTGCGCCCTTCGGCGATCAGCACGCCCCATTCGGCCTGTGGCGGCTGCGCGCCTAGGCCCAGATAGCCAAGCGATGAACCGAGCAGGATGGCGAGCGCCATATCCGTCATCCAGTAGACGACAACCGGCGTGATGGCATTGGGCAAGAGGTGTCGAAAGATGATGCGCTTGTCGGAATAGCCCATGACGATGCCCGCCGCCGCATAGTCATTGCCCATCTGGGCGATGACTTCCGCGCGCATCAGCCGGGCGTAGTAGACCCAGCCGACCAGCGTGATGGCGATATACATGTTTGTGAGGCCGGGCCCGAGAACGGCAACGACTGCAATGACCAGCACGAGAAATGGAAAGGTGATGATCGCATCGACAAGCCGGCCGAAAATCATGTCGGCAATGCCGCGATAATAGCCCACCAAAGAGCCGACCACGACGCCGATCAGCATGGCGAAGACCGTGGCCAGAAACGCCATCTGCATATTGACCGTATAGGCCGAAATGACGCGGCTCAGACTGTCACGCCCCAGCATGTCGGTGCCGAATGGATGGGCACTGCTGGGCGGCTGCTTGACTGCGGTGTAGTCGATGAAATTGGGATCATAGGGCGCGAAGGCCTCCGGAAACACCGCAAGGATCGTGGAAAATCCGATGATGGCGATGCCCAGAAGAAAGCCCGGTTTGCGCAAGGCGATGCGCAGCCGGGTCTCACGACCCGCCGGGGCAGAAACGGCCGTGTCAGTCATGTCAGTCTTATCCTTGGATCAAGTGCGCTCTGGCACAGATCGGTGAGAAGGAACACCAGCGAGACGAGAACTGCGAAGGTCAGCGTCAGGCCCTGGATCAGGGGATAGTCGCGGGCGAATATGGCTTCCAGCATGAGGCGCCCGACGCCGGGAACCGCAAAGACCGTCTCCGTGACAAGCGTTCCACTCATCATGTTTCCGATGGAAAGCCCCACCAGCGTGATGGTGGAAATCAGCGCGTTGCGCAGCACGTGCCGGCCAAGGATGAGACGCACCGGCAAGCCCTTGGCGCGGGCGAACTGCACATACTCGGCATCTAGCACTTCGATGACGGCCGAGCGCAGATTGCGCATGATGATGGCCGATGTGTAGAGCGCCACGGCAATGGCCGGTAGGAAGAGATGATAAAGCTGGGCAGAGAGGGTCTCGCCATAGCCTCCCACGGGGAACCAGCGAAGCTGGGCCGCAAGAAAAGTGAGCAGGATCAGGCCAATGTAGAAAACCGGCATCGACAGGCCCACCTGAAAAGCGCTGCGGATGACGTTGTCGGGCCACCGTCCCCGGTTGAGCGCCGCTACAAAGGCGAGGGGGCCGGCGATGATGAGCGACAGGAAAACTGCATAGACGGTCAGGAACACCGTGGTCGGGAGCCGGTTGAAGATCACCTCGGAGACTGGCGCGCGCATCAGGATGGAGGTGCCGAGATCCCCTTGCAGCGTGTTGGTCAGGAACAGCCAGAATTGCATGAGCAACGGCTCGTTGAGCCCGAGCCGTTCGCGGATGGCGGCAAGATCGGCATCCGAGGCTCGGTCGCCGGCAATGGCGATGGCTGGGTCGCCGGGCAGAAGACGCACAAGTAGGAAGATGATGATCATGACCAGAAGGAAGGTCGGTATCATCAGGATGAGACGGTTCACTATGTATTGGAGAAGGGCCATCTGGTCCTCATTGATCGGGCCGCCGTCGACAGAAGCCGACGGCGGCTCAAAGGGCTCAGCGGCTTATGGACACTTCGTCAAAGACGTTGTTGCCGAGCGGGGTCTGGATGTAGCCGTCGACCTTGGCAGATACGGCCACGGCAAAAGGCGTCTCATACATGAAGAGCAGTGGTGCTTCCTCGGCATAGATCTCCTGCATCCGGGCATATTGCTCGGCGCGCTTTTCCGGATCGATCTCTGTTGCGGAAGCCTCAAACAGCGCGTTGAACTCGTCATTCTTCCAGCCCGTGCCAACTGCATTGGCCGTGGGCGTATAGCCCAGCCAGCTTACCACCTGGCTCGGATCGTTCACATCATTGACCCAGCCATAGGTGTGAATGTCGTATTCACCTGAGCGATTTTTCGCGCCGCGGGTCGGGCCATCCACCTGCTCGACCTCAAGCTTGATCCCCAGCGGTGCCCACATCTGCTGAAGGGCGGCGAAGATCGTGCTGTCATCGGCGGAACCTGCGAGCGTGGTGAAAGCGATCCTCGTTCCCGATTGAAGACCTGCCTCTTCGATCAGCGCTTTCGCCTTTTCCATGTCATAGCCATAGAGCGGGTCCATTTCGACGGCAAGCGGGGTGGCTGCCGCCATCAGGGGCGACGTCATGGGCTTGCCGGCGCCCTGCAACACGAGCCCGATAAGGGCCTCCTTGTTGGTGGCGTAGTTGAGGGCCTGCCGCACGCGCTTGTCGGCCAGCGGGTTCGCGCTTCCATCGGCGCGGGTCTCGCGGGTGTTGATCGGCGAGTAGATGATGCGCGTCGAGGGGAAGAGGTTCATGTCGATCTTCGGATCGGCTTCCAACTCGCCAATGCGCGAAAAGGGGATGAACTCGGCGATGTCGATTTCGCCCGCCTGCAGCTTTAGAATGCGGGTGGCATCGTCAGGAATGACTTCGAAGTGGACACGCTCAAGATAGGGAAGAGCTTTGCCGTCCGCACCTATGCGCCAGTAATGCTCATTGGCGCAGAAATCCATCGAAGTGCCCTGCTGGAACCCGCACAGATAGAAGGGGCCGGACCCGACACCGGGACCACCGGCTGCAAAAATGGCAGCGGATTTCTCCTGATCGGTCTCACCCTTGGCCGCCTCGAATGCCGCTTTCGACACAATGCCTGTGGTGAAGGTGGCGAGCATGGAAAGGATCGTTGGATCAGGCGTACCGAGTGTGATCGTCACCTCATGACCATCGGCGGAAACGCTCTCGATGGTGCCGAGAAGATTGGCCCAGGGCCCCAGATCAGGATTGCGTGCGCGGTCCAGCGAAAAGACCACGTCTTCGCTGGTGAGTGGCGCGCCATTCGAGAAGGTGAGTCCCTCGCGCAGGGTCAGTGTCACGGTCTTGCCATCGTCGGAAACCGTGTGATTTTCCGCGAGGCCGCCCACCACGCCCTGCCCATCGGGGCTCGGACGTAGAAGCGTGTCAAAAAGACTGCCCACCATCCAGATGTCAGGGTTTCGGTCCGCATAGATCGGATCGATCAGGTTTGACCCGTCATAGCGGGCGAAATTCAGTGTTCCGCCGCGCTCCTGCGCATGGGTCGATGTGGCAAGGCCGGCAACGACAAGGGCCGCTGCCGCTTTGAGCGTGTGATGCATGTCTGTTCCTCCCAGGATCGATTTGGCATCGAATGAAGGAACCAATACAACATATTTCGCTATTGCTAAAATATTTTTTAGTTGCCGCTAAAATTTTCACGAACAGCCGGCCTGCTCCTATCTGGAGAACGCGCCGAGACTGCTTGAAAGCGCACGGCTGGGTGTGGTGCTGATCCACAGTTCGGTGGTCTCGATGTCGCCCGTAACACGGGAGAAATGAGACTTTTCGGTATTGTGATGGATCGTGTCACCAGCCCGCATCTGAAAAATCTCGTCACCGAGATGATATTCCATTTCACCAGCCATCAGGTAGCAGAACACTTCGCCGGGGTGACACATATGCTCCGACTCGTGGCCGGGCGGGCGATGGATGAGTAGCGGGTAAAACAAAGCACCGGAGAAGCCCGGCCCCAGTCTCTCATAGAGCCGGTTGTCAGCGCTGATCGCGTAGGTCTGGCGCCTGTTCGCGGGAATGTATTCGCGGAATTCTTCCTTCACCCGAACCAGTTCTTCAACACTTGTATCCAGCGCGTTTGCGATCGCCATGAGGGAGCTGACCGAAGGCGAACTGATGTTGCGCTCCACCTGCGAAATGAATCCGATTGTCAATCCTGCAGCATGAGCAATCTCGCTCAGCGTTTTGCCCAAAGCCTTGCGCCGCTTTCGAATGGTGGAGCCGATGGAAACGCTATCATTCGATCCGTTAACACTGTCGAGCCTTCTCATTGGTGCAGGGGTGGCTTTTCTAATGATCTTCTTGGAGGGCATACTGGTCCTTAGGGCTGGCATTGCCGATATGGGATTGCAGCAAGTTGAGCAAAAGCAGAAGCCATTGCGAACAGGCACTAAATTTTATTGAAGTGTCAATAAAATGCTAGTGTCGTAAACGCATAATGCTGGCCGAGAGTGGGAAGTGAATTGGATCGGGAAGAGTGCGGAGTCTCATATCGATTGAGCTTTCTGTGAAACGTTGAGTAGAGGGAAGTCACTCACGAATACATCGCTCGCCAATGCCTCGATGATCGAGGTATATAGGCAAAATTCGAGTCGTCGCATTCCTGGTGGTGCTTTCTTGGGAGCGAGTTAGGGCATCATCGGCTGTTCTACCGGCAATGATGCAGTCAGTGGCTTCGAACCAGGCTTCAACGGCCGTCTGGAATGCCTCGTCCCTTTTTGGTCAAGGCGTAGATCTTCCGCTTGCGGCCTGAACGACCTCGCTGTACGCGCGGAGATAACCGCCAGCCTCAAACTCGTTGAGCATTGGATAGACCATGCCCTCGGTCGGGCTGCAGCAGCCATTTGTCGACCTTCGACCGCCTGAACAACCTCATAGCCATGCATCGCCTTGTGATGAAGCACGCTTAGCACGAAGAACTCGCAGAGCGACATCTTGATCGTTCCCTGCCAATAGGCGCGTGGCGTGTAGTCGGTGCTTGGCGGGGTACGGCAGAAACTGTATTTGAGCGCGGAGCCATGATTTCTTTTATACCTTGATGGTCGATGCATCAAATCCCGGCCATCTGCTTTTTTTGGCTCTGATCAATAAGGGGTAAGTCTAGGATCCCTTCAAGACGTTGAAAATTCTGCCGGACAGGACTGCACGTTGTCCACCTTCAGGAAAACCAGCGTCGACAAGCTCGACAACCGTGTAGAGCTTTTCGTCGCGAAAGGCGCTGGCAAAGCGGGTCGACACACCGTCACCCGGAAGGGCATCCGTTTCCATGAAATCCGGCTCAGCCTCGCTCGCCACGATCCGCGCATCGGCGGCAGACAATGCGCGAACGATCACCTCCCCATGGCAGGGCGCGCGGTCCCAGTTGGAATCGGTGGGTTGAGCGAGAGGCTGAAGTTTGTAAATTCCCATTTTCATGAGAGACAAACGCGGGACCTTGCGACTTGTTCCTCGATGATCTTGCAGGCTCGCGCTTGTTTTGGTCGCGGCGGGGCTATCGGCCTTGAACACAGGCCGAGAGAAAGCTGACGGTCATTCCACCCCAAAGAACCCCGATGATGGACAATCCCGCCAGAAGTGCCGCGATCACCATGACAGCGCGCGCGCGTTCTTCCCTGGCCGAAATGCCGAAATAGCGTGAAAATGCATCTGATCTGATCACGAACCATGACAAGATTGCTACCGCGACAGCGGTTGTCACGATGACGAATACCGCCGCCCTGTCTGCTTGCGCCTCGAGCCGGCACAGCAATGTGTGGCTGCCATAGGACAGCGTGAAATGGGCGGCCCATATGAGTGGTCCGAACAGGATAAAGAGCAAGGTTCCGGCGGTGGACGGTTTGCGGTCATCGTCGATTTGGCGGCTGTCTCGTCTCATTGTCTGGCTCCGTGCTATCCTGCCAATCTTGGAAATCCGTGAACCATCAGCAGCCCGAACAGCATCTGGGCGGCGGCGTAGTAGTAAAGCACCGCCGCATTGTCGAAGCTGACCCGCCATTCATGATTCAGCTTGCCTGCCAAGATGCGCGCCATGGCGAAGCTGGTCATGATGAGCAGGACGGCAGCCAACTGCCCGTTGAGCACGCTCTGCATGTAGACCAGCGCGCCATAGGCATTCTGGGTGGGGCGCAGGCCGCTTTGCCAATGGCCCCATATCTCGGTGGCAACGGCCCCGGCGAGGGCAAGGGCAGCAAAGCCCGACAGAAGCAACGGTAGCAACGTGCCTCTTCCTTGCCCGGGTAGATTTCGCCCGGCCCACCTCATGGCGAACACGCCTGTCCCTATGAGAGCGGCAGCTGCTGCGGGCCAGAACAGGGAGGGCAGGGTGGGAGAGCCGACCGGCGCCCACACTTCAGGTGAGACCACCCACAGATAGAGGTAGGAGAAAACGAAGGCGATGTAGAGTGAAGCCGCAACGAAGACCAGCACCACCATGGCCCACCAGGAGTGGGAGAGCGGACCCGTTGCATAGGTGGGCAGCTTTATACCGCCGCCAATATCGACCTTCTCTGGGGAGGGACCGGGATCGAGACCCCAGACCCAGATGAGGCAGGCCGCGATGGCGATGATGCCGCAAATGATGGCGGTCACGACGAATTTCACCGTGAGAAGCAGGAAAAAGGCCGCGGTGAAGACCGCCGCGATGAATGGCGCCCACCCTGGTCCCGGCATGCGGATAATGTATTGCGGCCGCGCATCGATGGCCGAAGTGACGATGGTTTCGCGCCCGCCGGTTGGAGCATTGGGCAGGAAATGCTGACCGTCGCGCACCTCGCGCGGCAGGCTGGGACGGTCCCAGAGCGGCTCGCGGCTGGTCACATAGGGGATGCTGCGCGTGGAATAGACATCATTGGGAAGCCATTCCAGCGTGCCGGCGCCCCAGGGATTTTCCGGCGCGTTGGGGCGGGAAAGGACGCTACGAATGAGATCCATCACAAAAAGGGCCACGCCGGCGGCAAAAATATAGGCGCCGATGGTGGAAATCATGTTGAGGCTGTCCCAGCCCACTCCTTCGGGATAGGTCCAGACGCGCCGTGGCATGCCGCGCAGACCAGTAATGTGCATGGGGAAAAAGGCGATGTGGAAACCGGAAAACATCAGCCAGAAGACCCAGCGGCCGATCCGTTCCGAGAACATTCTGCCGGTGGCGACAGGCATCCAGTAATAGAAGGTGGCAAAGAGCGGAAACACCATGCCGCCGATGAGCACATAGTGAAAATGCGCCACGACGAAATAGGTGTCGTGGACCTGAAAATCGACGGGCACAAGTGCAACCATGACACCGGTGAGGCCGCCTATGGTGAAAATCACCAGAAAGCCGATCACGAAGAGGGACGGTGTGTTGATACGGAAACGGCCCTTGCTCGCCGCCATGGTCGCGATCCATGAAAACACCTGAATGCCGGAGGGAATCGCGACTGCCATGCTGGCTGCCGAAAAAAAGGCGAGGCTGAGGGAGGGAATGCCCGTGGTGAACATGTGGTGCACCCAAAGGCCGAAGGAGAAGAAGCCAGTTCCCACCAGCGCCACCACGATCAGCTTGTATCCCACCAGCGGGCGGCGGGCCATGGTCGGCACGATCATCGAGACAAGGCCGGCTGCCGGAAGAAAGATAATGTAGACTTCCGGGTGGCCGAAAAACCAGAAAAGATGCTGCCACAGAAGCGGGTCCCCGCCATTGGCGGCGGAAAAGAAAGGCCAGCCGAAGGCGCGCTCGATCTCCAGCAGCATCGTTGCGAGGATGACGGCCGGGAATGCGAACATGATCATGGCCGCGAAGATCAGCATCGACCAGGCGAAGATCGGCATTTGGGTAAGCGACATGCCGGGCGGGCGGGTGCGCAGTGTGCCAACCACGATCTCGATTGCACCGGCAATGGCGGAAATCTCGATGAAGCCAATGCCCAGCAGCCAGAAATCGGCATTGTCGCCGGGCGAGAACTCCTTGAGGGTCAATGGCGTGTACATGAACCAGCCGCCCTTGGGCGCGAGGTCGTAGAACACGGTGGAGAAGAAGACGAGACCGCCCACCACATAGGCCCAGATGGCAAAGGCGCTGAGGCGCGGGAAGGGTAGGTCCCGGGCCGCAAGCATCTGCGGCAGGAGCATCACGCCGAGAGCTTCCACCGCCGGCACGGCGAAAAGGAACATCATTGTCGTGCCGTGGACAGTGAAGATCTGGTTGTAGAGATCCTGGCTGAGGAAATCGTTCTCCGGCACGGCCAGTTGGGTGCGCATCAACAGCGCGAGAACCCCGGCAAGCAGAAAAAACAGGAAGGCCGCGCCGATATAGAGCAGACCGATCACCGTGTTGTTGACGGCGGTGACGATCCTGAAACCGCCCGGCGTTGCCCAGATGTGCTTGAGGTCTTCAACCTCGGATTCCGGGCGCGGTTCGGGATGGGGGAGTGTGGTCGGTTCGCTGCTCATGCACCGGTGCTCCGCAATGTGTAGAGAAGAACCACGCCACCGGCATAGACGATGAGAACCATCAGGGAATCGATGCCCAGCCGCATGACCGAGTTGTTGCGCCGCTCCGCAAGCCCGGCCTGAAAGAGCGCTGTCAGCACCACCGCAAGCAAGGCACCGAAGACCGGGAAGGAGCCGAGGCGGTCGAGCACCGGCCCGCCGCTGTCAAGAAGATCGACGAGGAAGATCATCGCCACATTGATGAGATTGGTGCCCAGAATATCCGAGATCGCCATGGTGAAGTGCCCGCGCCGGGCTGCAGAGAGCACTGTGCTCAGTTCGGGCAGCGAGGTTGCGATGGCGATCAGGACGAAGCCGACAAAGCTGGAGCCAAGGCCGGTTTGCTCGGCGATGGCCTCACCGGATTTAGCGACGATAAAACCCGCGATCAAAATGACCACGGCCGCGGCCGCGGTTTTATAGAGGATGATGCGCAGCGTTTCGCCTCGCGAGGCGTTGCCCGTGTCCTCCCCTTCCTCTTCGATCAGACCGCGATCGACACGCCCGCCCTCGGCGGCCAGCCACGGGCGACTGCCTTGCGTGCGCGACAGGATACGCACGCAGGCGAGATAGGCAAAGAGCGCACCCCACGCCCACGCCCCGACGCCGAATATGCTCACATCACCAATGACCATGGCCGCGGCTGCAGCGGAAATCAGGAGAACATTGAGGCTGCTCAGCAAGATGACCACGGGGTCGGGGATAATGGCCGTCAGAACCCTTTTGCCGATATAGAAATCGACAAGGGCAAGCACGGCGACCTGCAAGGCAATACTGCCGAAGAGATTGTTGATTGCCAGTTCGGCGTTGCCGGCCAGCGAAGCGGTGGCCGTGACGCCGATTTCGGGAAGAGACGTCACGCCCGCCAGAAGCACGATGCCGATGACGGCATGGCCGATGCCGGTAGCGTTGCTGATGGCGTCGGCATAGTGGGTCAGGCGGCGTCCGGCCTGCCACACCACGATGGCAGAGGCAGCGAACAACAACAGATTGACCGGTAGGCTGAGCTGCGCGAAATCGACCATCTCAATCCAGCCCCTCCAGATAGGCGGAAATGGCGGACAATTCGCCTTTGGAAAGATTCTCGTAGGGAGGCATGTGGTTGTCCGGTTTTATGTGCTGGTGTTGGCCAATCCACCGGGCGATCATGCGCGCATTGTTGGGCAGGGTCGCAGCACCCAATGAGTGGCGGGAGGCCAGATGCGTGAGATCGGGGCCGATTTTGCCGTTGGCTGCGGTGCCGCGAATGGTGTGGCAGCCGCCACAACCGTTTTCCATGAAAACCGCCTGCCCCTGCCGGGCGAGATCGCTCTGCGGCGCGGCGGCATCTTCGGCCTCGCTTTCCAGCCAGTTGTCGAATTCACCCTGCGGCATTGTCACCACATAGAAGGACATCAGCGCATGGGCCCCGCCGCAATATTCGGCGCATTGCCCGCGGCTGATGCCGGCTTCTGTCGCCTCCACCGTGAGCGTGTTGGAGCGCCCGGGGATCATGTCCAGCTTGCCAGCCAGTCTGGGTGCCCAGAAGCTGTGAATGACGTCGCTCGACTTCAGGTGAAGGGCCACTGGTTTGCCCACAGGCAGACGCAGCTCATTGGCGCTCACCACGCGTTCGCCGTCATCCGTGGTGTAAATGACCTCCCACCACCATTGCTTTCCGATTATCGTGATGGCCTCGCCTTCGGCGCGATTGGCCCGCGAGGTTCCCGCATTCATGACAACAAGCCCGTAGGCAAGCAGGGCTGAAAGGACGATCCCGGGAAAGACGATGCCGCCGCCAATGACAAGCCAGTCTTTGCCGAGGCGGGAACGCCAGCATTCGGGCCCCCACATGGCCAGCGCCATCGCGATCAGCACCAGGGCCGTCACGACAATGCTCACCACCGTGACGGTGATGAACAACTGGTTGACCTCGGCAGCCTCGCGCCCGGCCGGCTGAAGCGCCGACTGCACTCCGGCACAGCCGCTTGCAAGCGCGACACCTGACGCCACCAAGACGATCATCGCCAATCGTTTCACGGTCTGGCCTCCGTGATCTGTGGCGTATCCTGCTCTTCAACCGGGCCAGACAGGTAGCGGGCCGCCTGATCCATCTGTTCCGATGTCAGCCGCGCCGCGATCATCGCCATTATGTTGCTGTATGCGGTGCCGCTCCGCTTGCCGGATTTGAACAGGGCCAATTGTTGCCTGATATAGTCTGCGGACAGGCCGGCAAGGCTCGGGAAGTTGGGAGAGGCCGCCTGGCCGTGGCAGGAGAGGCAGGCCGGGATCTGCTTTTCGGGAATACCGGAATGAGCGATCCTTTTACCGTTTTCCGTATCTTGGTCTGTATCCTCACTTTCGACGGGAGCTGGCTGGCTGGCGAAATAATGTGAAAGGTGCTTTATGCTCTCATCGCTCATTTCAGCGGCGATCGGTTCCATCATCCCGCTTTGACGAACGCCTCGGCGGTACTCCAGGAGTGCACGTTCCAGATAGGGTTGCGACTGTCCTGACAGGTCAGGAACCATCGGCGCAATCGGAGAGGTCTCCGAGCCGCCGTGACAGGTGATGCAGCGGGTCGCTTCATGCACTGCCGATGTGGGGGCCTCGCCCGCAAGCCGCGAATACTCCCGAGCGGACATATCGGGCAAACGGCGCAGGAAAGCGACCAGCGGCCAGACCTCATCGCCGCGGCCCTCTCCAGTCCAGGCCGGCATGCCTGTGAATTTGAGGCCGTTCTCTACGATCCATGCAAGTTCCGCATCCTCCCGTTCACCGACCCGTGCCGCCAGATCAGGTGGTGCCGGATACATTTTGAGTGCCACCGGGTTGGGCGGGTCGCCAGGGCGACCATGACAGGGCGCGCAGCCCAGCTCGAAATGGCGTGCGCCAAGCAGCGCCATGCCATCGGTGTGGGTGTTTTCAGGTTGGCGGTCGTCGCTGTGAAGCGCGATGGAGCGATCCAGTGCGAAGTTGATGATTTTCTCGGTGATCAAAAAATGCCTGACAGATGCCGAGACGTTGTAAATGCCCGAGAGTATGAAAAGAGCGCTGCCCAGGAGACCGGCTGCGAGAAATATCACGAGCCACAGCAGGCCCCGCCTCCATCTGAGGTCTAGCGGCAGTCGCACGGTCAGCGCTCTCCTTCGAGGAAATGCCATCCTCCGGCGATCTCGGTTCGTGCATACCAATCGCGCACAAGGATGATGCTGCCAAGAACATAGGTTGCCGGGCATGCAATCAGCATCAGGAGCCCGGCGAATTGCTGGTCGGCCAGGGGCGCGGCATAGAGTGCGCGCGGGGCGAAGACCAGAAGCACGCCTAGAAGGCAGAACAGCTTGCCCGTCACGAGCAGTGCCAAAAGCGCGTTCCACGGGCGGGTTCGTGCAGAGAAAAGCACCGCATCCCAGAACGCCAGGGCGGACAGGAAAAGAGTGAGGTGCATAAGGGCGGTGACAACGGGGGCTGTTCCTGCCCATTGCATGGCAAAGGGCGCATGCCACCCCCAAAGAAGCGCGAGCTGAATGACGGTCGCTCCGAAAAGCCCGACAGATAAGAAAATCCGGCTACGCAGCCTTGCCGGCAACAACCAGACGACAAGCGGCGCAAGCCCGTTCATGGCGGCAATGTGGATTGCCATATGGGAAGAAAGCATGTGGCCCATATGTGCCGAATGCTTCGCCTTCGACTTTGTTCCGTTTGAATTTCCGCCAGGCGGCCCGTTGGTGGAGAAATGGAACAGAAGGCCGGTCTGGTTCGTTCGCCACTGACACAACGCAGACGAGGCCCGCAAGGACAGAGTGATCGATCATGGCAAGCCGTCCCATATGGAAAGGTCAGTTGCGCCTCTCGCTGGTGGCGATCCCGGTCGAGATGTTTTCTGCAACCAACCGAAAGGCCCGCATATCGTTTCGCCAGGTCCACAAACCTTCTGGAAAGCGCGTCCGCTACGAAAAAGTGGTTCCGGGGGTCGGTCCGGTGGACACGGACGAGATCTGGAAGGGCTATGAAGTTGAGAAGGACGAATATGTGATGATCGATCCTGACGAGATCGAGGACATCAAGCTGGAATCCAAGAAAACGCTGGAACTGGTTCAGTTCGTCGATATTGCCGAGATCCCGCCCATCTATTTCGACAAACCCTACTTCCTGAGCCCGTCCGACGAACTGGCGGAAGATGCCTTCCGGGTTGTGCGCGATGCGCTGCGCGAGACGAAGAAGGCTGGTATCGGTCAGTTGGCCATGCGTGGCCGGGAGTATCTGGTTGCCGTGCGGCCCTGTGGCCCCGGCCTTTTGCTGGAAACCCTGCATTATGAGGACGAAATCCGGAAAACCGATCCCTTTTTCAGCAGTATTTCCGACAAAAAAGCCGAAAAGGAGCTGCTTTCTGTCGCAACGGACCTGATTGAGAACAAGTCGGCTCCCTTCGATGCCGGCGCATTCAAGGACCGATATTCCGAAGCGATCCACGCCCTTGTGAAAGAAAAGGCCGGAAAGCGCATAAAGACGGGCGCGCCAAAAAAGCCGAAAAGCAGCGCGCAGAGGGGTGAGAATGTCGTCGACCTTATGACCGCGCTCAAAAAGAGTGTGAAATCGTCTGAAGAGAAGGCGAAATCCACTTCCAGGGGCGGGCGCAGATCGTCCTCGCGGAAGAAGAGCGCCTGATTTACCATGGCTACTCGTTCACCACAAAAATTGCTCCGCGAATACCGCGCTAAACGGGATTTCTCCAAGACAACCGAACCGCAACACAGGCAGTCGGCGAGGAACGGCGAGGCTCTGAGCTTCGTCGTGCAGAAACACGATGCGAGCCGGCTCCATTATGATGTCCGGCTCGAATGGGAAGGGGTCTTGAAGAGCTGGGCTGTTACAAAAGGGCCCAGTCTGGACCCTTCGGAAAAGCGGTTGGCCGTGCGCACCGAGGACCACCCCCTTTCCTATGGCACATTCGAAGGAACCATTCCCGAGAGCGAATATGGCGGCGGGACCGTCATGCTTTGGGATCGCGGGCATTGGGAGCCGGAGGGCGATCCCGGCGAAGGGTTGAAGAAGGGAAAACTCACCTTTCTCCTGCATGGCGAAAGGCTTGGCGGAAAATGGTCGCTGGTGCGCATGAAGCGCGACGACAAGAGTGAACGCGAGAACTGGCTTCTTATCAAGGCCGATGACGACGCAGCATCGAAAGCAGAAGATGTGCTCAAGGTTCATGAGCGCAGTGTAGAGACCAAGCGCTCTTTAATGGAGATTGCGGGGGCTTCCGACGCCATGCCCGGATGGCGCGAGCCGCAACTGGCGACGCTGGTGGAGCGTGTGCCGGGCGGGAGTGGCTGGCTGACGGAGATGAAGTATGACGGATACCGGGCGCTGTTGGCCATCGGCCATGAAAGCGCACGCATCTTCACGCGCAATGGCAAGGACTGGACAGACCGCTTCCCCGAACTGGCTGCAGCTGCGGCTGAACTCGATGTGGCAAACACACTTCTGGATGGCGAGATCGTCGCGTTCAACGCTAAGGGCCATACCGATTTTTCGACCTTGCAGAAGGCTCTGTCGTCCGGGGAGCAAGTCTCCTGTTTCGTGTTCGACCTCCTCGTGGAAGAGGGGCAGGACCTGACCGAAAAACCTTTGCGTGAACGCAAGAAGCATCTGGAACGGCTTCTGAAAGATCATGAAGGACCGCTTCTTTATTCCGCTCATACAACCAACGACGCCGGCGAGGTTTTGACGAAGCTGTGCAAGGGGGGGCATGAAGGGATCATCGTCAAGAATGCGGAGGATCCCTATCGTCCGGGCCGCCACAAGAGCTGGTTGAAGGTGAAATGTTCGCGACGCCAGGAACTGGTCATCGGCGGATATTCTCCCTCGGACAAGAAAGGGCGCCCGTTCGCTTCTCTGCTGCTAGGCGCATTCGAGGGCAAACGGCTTGTCTATCGGGGCCGTGTCGGCACCGGATTTGACGATGACACGATGCAGGAACTCGCACGGCTTTTCGAGGCAAGGGCACGCAAGACCTCGCCTTTCGAAAAGGTCCCAGACAGCATTGCCGGTTCGGCGCACTACGTGACGCCCAATCTCGTGGCGGAAATTGCGTTCGCCGAATTCACCTCGGACGGCTTTGTTCGTCATGCCGTGTTCAAGGGGCTGCGGGAAGACAAGGAAGCACGACAGGTGGTTGTTGAATGATGGAACACGGCTGAAGAGACATGAGGGGATCGGGCGAGGGAAAAATGCGCGCGCTCATCTGGTTTGTAGGCATCGTCGTGGCGCTGATGGTGGTGTTGATGCTGCACACAACCGGGTGGATGACGTCCACCGTGGCATTGGCCTTCTTCGTGGCGCTGGCAATCTGGCCGGTGGACAATGGTTTGCGCAAACGTCTGCCCGGCAATCTGCGCTGGCTGGGACACTTGGCGGCACTCGTGGTTATGCTGCTGTTGCTCGGAGTGTTTTTTGGTGGAGTGGTGTTCGCGGCCCGACAGATTACGGTGGGGCTGCCAGCTTATGAGGAGCCAGCCCGCGCAATGCTAGACCAACTCGGGCGCTGGATCGACCTTCCGGCCGTTGCAGATCGCAATGGCGGGTTCTCGGAGCGTCTTATGGACCCGGTGTTCAGTTTCGTTTCTGGCGCGGTAGTGTCCACATCGAACCTCATTGGCATCTTGTCGCTTCTCGTGTTTCTGGCCTTGTTGATGTTGATCGAAGGGCCGGCTTTGTCACGGAAACTGCGGGCTGTCGCGGGCAATCATGATGGAGACGCTTACGGGGCCACGGTCACGGCGATAGCGGTCAGGGTGCGCGGTTACCTTGCGGTCCGAACGCTGATGGGGGTTGTCACCGGCTGTCTTTACGCTTTGTGGAGCTGGCTGTGGAATGTGGACTTCGCCCTCACCTGGGGCTTGCTTGCCTTCCTGCTGAACTACATTCCCAATGTGGGTTCCTTCATTGGCGGCATTCTGCCGGCAGGGTTCGCATTTCTGCAGCATGACCCGGTATGGGCGCTCGCGTTCGGAGGTGGCCTGATCGTGATCGAACAGGTCATGGGCAATTATGTGGACCCCAGACTCCAGGGAAGCCAACTTGCGCTTTCGCCTCTTGTCGTTTTGATCGCGCTTCTCTTCTGGAGTTGGGTGTGGGGGCTTGCAGGCGCCTTGATCGCGGTGCCCATGACTCTCGTGATCATGATCGTCTGCGTTCGTATTGGCCCCTTGCAGCCGCTGGCGCTGTTTCTTTCCAACTGCCGCGATATCGAGGAGCTCAAACGAGCCACAAGCGCCTGAACGGCGATGGCTCAGCGGTTGATGTTTTCCCGGACGTCTTTCACGAAATCGACCGAGACGGCGGGAGCGGCGTTGCCGAAACTGTTGCGCACGTAGGTGAGCACCGCGGCAATCTCCTCATCGCTGAGCTTCCAGTCGAAGGCCGGCATGGCCTGAGGTGTCGGGTAACGCTCCGTCGGCACCGCCTTCACGCCTTCAAGCACTGCCCTGACGAGGGTGGTCGGGTCATGTGAATGGACCAGCGAAGAGCCCTTCAAAGGCGCAAATTGCCGTGGGATACCTTCACCCTCGGGTGCATGACAGGCCGAGCACTGCGTTTCATATATGCGTTGTCCGAGCACCATCGGTTCCCGGTCCTGATTCAAGGGTTCGACCGGTGTTTCCTCATGGGCCGGCAAGGACTTGATATATTCGGCGATGGCGGAAACATCGCTTTCGGTCAGGTGGCTGGTCGATTTCTCGATCACGTCCGTCATGGGCCCGAAGGCAGCAGTCCGGTCATTGCGACCGTGGCGCAGAAACTCCACGAGTTCCTCCTTCGACCAGTCTCCGATGCCGTCGCGCTTGGAACCGGTCAGCGATGGCGCCCACCAGCCTTCGGCAAACCCGCCGGTAAAGCGATGCTCGCCCTCCTTGACCGCGCCGATCAGGTTCTTGGGCGAGTGGCACATGCCGCAATGTGCCAGCCCTTCGACCAGATATTTGCCGCGGTTCCATTCTTCCGAGCGTTCCGGGTTCGGCTCAAAGTTCCGGTCCTCAAAGTTGAGCAAGTTCCAGCCGATCATGCTGGCCCGCCAGTTCAATGGCCATGGAATTTCCGGTTCGCGGACTTCCTGACGAACGGGCTCGAGCGTGTTGAGATAGGCGAAGATGGCGTCGCTGTCCTCGCGGGTCACTATGGTGAAGTGCGTATAGGGAAAGGCCGGATAAAGGCGCGAGCCATCGCGGCTGATGCCCTCGTTCATCGCGCGGTAGAAATCGTCTTCTGACCACCGCCCGAGCCCCGTTTCGTCATCCGGGGTGAGGTTGGCCGAATAGATTGTGCCGAAGGGCGTCGGCAGCGCGTAATCGCCGGCCATGGGCCTGTTCTCATCCACCGTATGGCAGGCCCCGCAATCGCCGGCCCGGGTGAGATAATACCCCTTCTGGCGGATCGTCCAGTCGTTGTTGTCGGTGGCATTTGCTTCGCCTGAAAAGAGCGACAGACCTGCTGTCGCGGCAAATGCCGATGCAAGGGCAAGTGTCGTTCTGGAATGGGTCATGCCTGCACCAATGGTCCGGGGTTGCGCAGATATTGCGTCCTGATGGCATGGGCGGTGTGATAGGCAAGCGCTGCCACCGTGCCGGTGGGATTGTAGCCGGGGTTCTGCGGAAAGTTCCCGGCCCCCGTCACGAAGAGGTTGGGCAGATCCCAGCTCTGGTTGTAGCGGTTGGTAACGCTTTCGCGCGGATTGTCGCCCATGATGTGGCCGCCCGTATTGTGGGTCGACTGATAGGGCACGATCGAATAGGGCCCCTTTCGCCGGTTAACCTTCATCTTCTGCGGGTTCATCACCCGCGCGATCTCCACAAGCCGGTCGGTCAGGTAGTTCGACATGCGATATTCATTGTCGGTGAAGTCGAATGTCATGCGCAGCAGGGGCCGGCCATAGGCATCCGTATAGGTGGGGTCGAGGTCGAGATAATTGCCACGATGGCTCATCACCGCCCCGTGGGCGAATATGGATGTGGAATGGTTGTAGCTTTCGCGCACCGCCCTCTTGTAGTCCGCGCCCCATGAGGGGGTTCCTTCGGGCGTCGGCTGGGATTCGATGGGCCGGCCATTGGTCTGCATCTGCGCGAGATAACCGCCGCCGATAAAGCCCAGACCGGTATGGTCGAAATTGTCCCCGTTGAATTCGTCAACCACCATGCCGAGCGCACCGGCGCCGATGAAGGGATTGAAGTTCGTGTCGTCGTCGTAAAACAGGTCGACGCCCGACATCGTCTGGTACGCATAATTCTTGCCAACCAGACCGCGCCCCGTCTCGGGATTGTAGGGGTCACCGATCTGCGACACCAGAAGCAGGTGGACATTGTGGTTGATATAGGCGGCCAGGATGACGATATCGGCTGGCTGCTCATAGATCTCGCCTTCCGGCGTGATGTATTCGACTCCTGATGCGCGCTGCCCATCGCGGCTCTTGAGGACGCGCAACACCATGGCTTCGGTGCGCAGGGTGAAGTTCGGCTTGCGCATCAACACGGGCAGGATGGTGGTTTCGGCCGTCGCCTTGGAGTAATTGCCGCAGGCAAATTTTTCGCAAAAACCGCAATAGGTGCAGGGAGCGAGGGAGACGCCCAGCGGATTGGTGTACGCCCGGCTCATATTGGCGGATGGCGCGGGGAAGGGCGCATAGCCAAGCTCGCTGGCGGCATTGGCGAAGAGCATCGGCGCGTACACCATATCCATGGGCGGATTGGGGTATTCGCTGGAACGCGCACCTTCAAAGGGGTTCCCTCCAGGCTCGATTCGGCCGTTCAGATTTCCGGCCTTGCCCCCAATTCCACAAAGCTCCTCAAAGGTTCGGTAATGCGGTTCCAGATCTTCATAGGTGACGCTCCAGTCCTGTACGGTCATGGTGTCCGGTAACGGGCCGTATCGTTCCTCATTGTGGGAGCGGGCGAGAAAATCGGATGGCAGAAAGCGCCATGTCACCCCGTTCCAGTGAACCCCGGAGCCTCCGACATTGGTGCCGGGAAGGAAGGAGCCGAGCCGGCGCATCGGCAGGGCCTTCTCATTCGTGTTGTTGCGAAAAGTCAGTGTCTCGCGCTGCAGGGATTCAAACAGGGCGTGCCGGTATCGATACCGCACTTCGTCCTGTGCGTTGGTGACGGCATAATCCGTCGACGTGTTGCGCCAGACGCCCCGCTCCAGAGCGAGGACATCGAGACCTGCCTCGGTCAGTTCCTGTGCCATGATGGCGCCGGTCCAGCCCATGCCAACAATGACGACATCCCTCTTCGGTAGTCTGCGTGTCATGTCTCACTCGGTTGAATTTGGTGTGATACGGCTCGCGAAACCGGCTACGGAGACCGGTTCGAACTTCAGAAGTTCATTGTGTCGTGCAACATAGGGCCGATAGTCATAGCGCGCGCCGGGAAAGCCGATCATGCGCCAGGCTTCCATGTCGCGGTTTCCGCCATGGATCGGGTCGCCGAAATAGCCCTCTTTGGTGTTTTGCAGCAGCAGCGAGAAAAAGGTGGAGGCGCTTGCGGTGGGAAGCGCAAGGTCGCCATTTTCCAGATCTGTCAGAATGCTGTCCTGCGTTGCCTCGTCCAGCTCGGCAAAACTCTTGCCATCATGGTTCGAAGCGATTGCGCCTTCGATCTCCCTGATCGCTCGGCGATAGAGCCATGATGGCGCGCGTGACTGGTAACCCTGACTATCCGTGCCTTGGAGGAAGGGCTCCTGCAGATAGAAGATATCGCCGCGACCGTAGGAGCCGGCCAGTTGGTGATCGATGAAGTCCACGACGCCAAGCTGGGAGGCGCTGGGAAAGTCATCGGCCGGGATCAACCGGTCCACGGCAGCGGTGACAAAACGGCGTTCGGCATCTGTGAGGAAACGCTTGGCGGGGTTGTAGCGGTCGGGGGGGAGCGCCTTTCCCTGTTCCCATGGCACGCCACCCTGATAGTCTCTCGCGCCAGCATATCCTGCCAGTGAGGCGGTGAAGATTCCGGCGGTACCCAGAAGAATACGTCTGCGATTGAACAATCTCAAGATGACCTCCTCTCCCCGTCTCAATTCGCGTTTGCCGCAAATGTTCCAGAATTTTTCCACCCGGCCCGTTGCCCGGGGACTTGTTCGAACGCTGCCCATCTGAACGGAACTCCTATCCGGTCTTCCCGTTGTGAGGGCGAATGACCATGGAAGGCACAGTGCGGTGCTGACCCGGACAAAGGAGACTTTGAAATGGATGATCTGCACAAAGAGAAACCACCCTTCGATACGCCGATGCAGGAGCGCCCCGGATACACGGCAGGGATGCATCCTAGGCCCGATCATGGAGAGGAAAGCTACCGTGGCAGCGGGCGGCTCGCTGGTCGCACAGCACTGATCACGGGTGGCGATTCAGGGATCGGACGCGCAGTGGCCATTGCCTATGCCCGTGAAGGAGCCGATGTGGCGATCGCCTATCTGGACGAAACGGATGAAGCGCAGGAAACGGCCCGCTGGGTGGAAGAGGCTGGCCGACAGGCGTTGCTCCTGCCGGGTGACATCGGCGATGAAGCCCATTGCCAGAAGCTGATCGACGAGACCGTCAAACGGTTCGGACGCCTCGACATTCTGATCAACAATGCAGCCTATCAGTCCAGCTTCGAGAAGCTCGAGGAGATAACGACGGAAACCTTGCAGCGCACCCTCGCGACCAACATTTTCGGGATGTTCCACCTGTGCAAGGCGGCGCTTCCGCATTTGAAGGAAGGGAGCTCCATCATCAACACGTCGTCGATCAATGCGACCGACCCTTCTCCATCATTGCTGATCTATGCAATGACGAAGGGGGCGATCTCGAATTTCACGGCAGGCCTGTCCGGGATGATCGCAAAGGATGGAGTGCGTGTGAACGCGGTCGCTCCCGGGCCGATCTGGACTCCGCTGATTCCTTCAACACTGCCGCAAAAGAAGGTTGAGAATTTTGGCGCGAACACTCCGATGGGGCGGCCAGGACAACCTGCGGAACTTGCGGGTGCGTTCGTTTGGCTCGCATCGGGTGAAGCAAGCTACACGACGGGCGCTGTGATCGAGGTGACGGGCGGGCGGACGATGCTGTAGCGTCTTTGCTGCGGTCACCGCCCGCAGGCGAATTTGAATGCATCGAAAAAGGGCAACGTCTCGACCGTCATAGCCGGTCAGAGGCTCGGCATCAAGGAGATCGACGGTGGTATTTTTGGCTATTGAGCTTCATACACTATGATCTGGGATTTATCGATCTGAAGCAAAGGACATTGCAAACCATGGATAACCCGTTCGGCACGATGTTGTTACCTATGTGTTAGGTACAAACTGCTGCCTATCTCTCTGGGTCGTACACGGACTCAAGTTGCGGTGGGAGGGATTCGGAACGAGGGCCCCGTTACTTCAGGCTTGCGAGCGCTGCCGTCCTCTTTGCGAGGCTCTACGAGAGGCTATCCGCGAAGCCAAAACCGTTTCAAAAACCGTTTCAGCTTGGTGACTCGAAACGGCGCAATTCGGCTAAGTCCTTGAAATAAATGGCGCGCCCGAAAGGATTCGAACCTCTGACCCCCAGATTCGTAGTCTGGTGCTCTATCCAGCTGAGCTACGGGCGCGTGGCCGCCTCGGCGACCGTCGAAGCGGTCATCGCCGCCGCCGACCGCGGTTAACTAGCGAGTGCGGCGCAGAATTGCAAGCGCTATTGAAGGAATTTTCTCGATATCTGCACAGACTGCCCTGCGACACTTCTAATGGCTCAGCCCGAAGTCGGTTCTTCGGGAATGCTGATGGCGAAAAGCGTATGCCCCCCAATGCTTTCCACCAGTTCCAATGCCCCGCCATGGGCCCGCACAAGCTCCTGGGCAATCGCCAGGCCAAGCCCCGTTCCGCCGCTTTTGGCAGAACCGCGAAAGGGGGCAAACAGGTTTTCTCGGGCCTTCTGCGGCAGGCCCGGTCCGGTGTCGCTCACATAAATGCGCGTGGCGCGATCCGAGCGTTCGGCAGAGATCGTCAGGCGCTTGACCACAGATGGGTCATTGTCTCCAGACATTGCCTGAACGGCATTCCTGCACAGGTTTGAAAGCACGCGGAAAAGATGCTCCGAATCGGCGCTGACCTCGAAATCCGGACTCACAACATTGGCAAATTCGACCTGGCTGTCGGCTTCAAGCGGCAAAACATTGCGCACCTCTTCGACAAGAGCGTGCAGGCGCAACCGGCGGCGGCTGGGCGGCGCCTCCTGGGTGCGACCGTAGTTCAGAACGCCTTCGGAATAGGTCACGGCCCGGTCCAGTGTACGCAACAGGCGCGGTGTGAGGGTTTTTACGGTCGGGTCGTCGATCGTGCTCAACCTGTCGGAGATGAGATGCGCGGAAGCCAGCATGTTGCGCATGTCATGGTTGATTTTGGAAACGGCGAGCCCCAGGTCGGCCAGGCGTTTTTGCTCACCCAGTGTTTTCTGCAGCGCCGTCTGCATGCGTGCGAGCTCACGCTCGGCCACGCCGATTTCGTCGCCGCGCACCTCTGGCCTGATAACGCGGCGCGGATCGTCAGGATTGGCGGCGAAAGACAGCATGGACTGTGTCATGCCGCGAATAGGGCGGATCATGATCCGGTTTATGGCATAGAAGACCAGCGTCGCGGTGAAGAGTGAAATGATCAGCGAGAGAAACGCGACATTGCGCGCATAGGTCAGCATCGCGTTCCTGAGACCTGTATCAGGTATCAGGATCTCAAAAATCTTGCCCGTGTCGCCCACCCTTCCAAAAATGCGGAAAACGCGGTCACCGCCGAAGAATAGGGTGGAGAAGGTTTGGGCAATGGCGGCAGGCGGCGTTATTGCGTCGAGGTCGATGTGCTCGTCCACCTCGGGGGGCATGTCGGTAACGACCAGAATCCGCGAGACGTCGGCATCGCGCACCGCAATCGCCTTCACGCCCGTAGCCATCAGGAGTTCGTCACGGATATCGGGCGCAAGGGCCTCGTCCTCCCCTTCCATGAGTATGATGCTGACAGCGGCGGCGTTTTCCAGCCGCTGTTGCATCCACTGCATGCCAAAGTTGGCCACCGAAGGAATGAAAATCAGCACTTCGGCGATCATCACAAAAAGCACGGTCAGGACCAGAAGCTTGGTCGAAAGTCCGCGCGTGAGCGGAACGGAGCCCGTCTCATGCACTTGTTCGCTGATGTCGCCCGCTATTTTTTCTGCCATCGCTCAGCGTTATCCGGGGCCGCTTCCGGCTGTTGTTCTCACGCAGCCCAAAGCATGCATTAGCCGAAACGGCGCAGAAACCGCACCACCGCGCGGACCAGAGGCTTGCGTGTCGCTTCCGTGAAATACGTGATCGCGGCCCGTTTGCCAATCTCGGTCATGGTCGGGTAGGGCGCCACGTACCCGGCGATATCACGCACACCGAGTTTTCGGGAGATCGCAAGCGCCCAGAAATTGATCATTTCGCCAGCATTGGCGCCCACGATGGATGCGCCGAGAATGCGGCCTTTTCGATCGGTGACAAGCTTGATCAGACCCTCTGTCTTTCGTTCTGCCTGGGCGCGATCGTTCTCCGAGTAGGGCCAGCGCAGAATGCTGATCTTGCGGTGGCTTTTGCGTGCATCATCCTCAGTCAGTCCCACGTGAGCGATCTCGGGGTCGGTGTAGCTGGCCCAGGGTATGATGGCGCGGTTCTCGCGCGCAGGGAGACGAAAGAGCAGGGCGCGGATCACCAGTCCGGCGTGATAGCCGGCCACATGGGTAAACTGAAGACCGCCGGCCACGTCACCAATCGCGTAGACGCGTCGATTGCTGGTACGCAGCTTGTCGGAAACCTTGATGCCGCGCCGGTCATGTTGCACGCCGGCCCGGTCGAGCTCCAATGATGTGATATTCGGGGTGCGGCCCGTGGCGATCAGAAGGTGGGAGCCCTCGATGCTGCGGGTCCCTTCGGCGTCTTCCACGTGAACACGCACGCCTGCACGGCCACGCTTTTCCACCCGTGTTACCTTTGTGTGCTCGAGCACATTCACCCCGTCGGAGCGAATGTTTCGCAGTGCCACGGCGGTCAGTTCGGGGTCGTCTTTGCCCAGGGCGGCGAGCGCTTCCACAACCGTCACCTCGCAGCCCAGGCGACGGTGCGCCTGCGCCAGTTCCATGCCGATTGGGCCGCCGCCGACCACGATCAGATGAGCGGGTTTGCGGGTCTGGGAAAAAATTGTTTCATTGGTGAGGAATGGTACATCCTCAAGGCCAGGTATCGGCGGGATGAGCGGCGATGACCCGGTCGCTATGACAAAGCGGCGGGCGCGGATTTCGTGATCGCCGGCAACCACCGTCCGATGATCCTTGAAACGTGCTTCTTCCTGGATGACCTGCACGCCAAGCGCGGTAAAGCGTTCGACGGAATCGTTGGGTGCTATTGCGGCGATGGTAGCCTCAACATGGTTCATCACCTTGCGGTAATTGACCTCTGCTTCGACCGGAGCGATGCCGAAGGGCTCACCGCTTTTCATCAGGTGGGCTTGCTTGCCGGCGGCGATCAGCGCCTTGGAGGGCACGCAACCGTAATTGAGGCAGTCGCCGCCCATCTTGCCGCGCTCGACCAGCACGACGGGAACACCGAAGGCGGCCGCGGCGGCTGCGACGCTCAGGCCGCCGGAGCCTGCCCCAATGACGCAAATGTCGGGATTGAAAAGTGTCATACAGGCAATCTCTTGTTTGTTCGAAAATCAGGCGTCGGGCGTGCGGCGTAGCTTCTTCACAGCGACTGGAACCACCGCCACAAGCGCCAGGGCGGCGAAAGCCAGGGTGAGTTGGGGCGTCACCAGATCGGCCAGCGTCACCTCGCGGCCGGCTTCAGAAGCAGCAACCAGGACGCTGTCCAGCCCATGGCCCAGATAAGCATAGGCAAAGGTGCCTGGTAAAATGCCCAGAAAGGTAGCTGTTGCATAGGTGCGCAACGGTACATTGAACAGTGCCGGCGCGATGTTGACGACCCAGAAGGGGAAAATTGGTGCGAGCCGCAGCACCAGGAGATAGTTGAAGGCATCCTCCTCGAACCCTTTCGCCATACGCGACACGCGTCCGCCGATCTTCTGCGTCAAAACATCCGAAAGTGCGCCGCGGGCGGCCAGAAAGACGGCCGAAGCACCGGCAGTGGCTGCAACAGCCACGAGGATCCCGCCAAGAAGCCACCCGAAAAGGAAGCCAGCAAAAAGCGTCAGTATGGATGCGGCGGGAAAGGAAAAGGCGACGGCAAGAGCATACAGAACACTGAATGCGATAGGAGCAAGGATTGGATTCTCCGCAACGAAGCTTCTTAAGGTGCCGCGGCTCTGGGAGAGAAACTCCAGGGAAAAATACTGATGTAACCCAAGCAGATATCCAATCGTAAGGCCTGCAAGCAGGACGATCAGCGGGAGGAAACGCTTCCCAGGCGAGCGGGTGGTGGTTTTGGCACCGTTGTTTTCGAGCGTTTGCATCCGCGTCATCTTTCAGGTCTTCGCGACCAAAAGTCCACTATTGCCGGGTCGCGGCCCGTAAATGCGCGTTAAGACCCGCCGGTGCAACGAAAGAAGCACGGTCTCACTGCCTTTTGAGGTCAGGCCACGCCCACCTCACCGATCTGTGAAGCCCTCCTGGATTGTCGGATACAAAAAAAAGCCCGGCTTGTGCCGGGCTCTCTGTTGTCGTGAGGGGCGTGTCAGACTTTGGCACGTTCCAGAGAGAGCGCTCCCGGCCCGAAAGCAGCAAGCACGAGAAGGCCACCGGCCATAGAAAGATTTTTCATGAACATGATGCTCTGCATCTGATCTGCAAAATCGAAATGAGCGATGACGCCGGAAGCGACGCTGAACAGCGCGAGGAGGATGGCCGCGATGCGCGTTTGAAACCCGACGACGATGGCAAGCCCTCCGACGAGTTCAAGCAGTGCGACGACCCACGCGGTGATCATGGGCATCGGCAAGCCCATGCTGCCAAAATAGCCTGCTGTACCACCGATATTTGTGATCTTTCCGAAACCGGAGACGATGAAGATGACCGCAATCAGAATCCGGCCAATAAGAACGAGTGCACTCTGGGACATTGCTGGGGTTTCCTGTGAGAGTTAAATGACTTCGGTCAGGGTTATACGTCAGCGGATTGTGTAGAAAAACTGGCCCGTCGGTTACGCTGTGTTCTCAAAATGGACGACAATAAGGTGGAGCAGGGAGTCTGAAGTCAGGCTGGCTTCAGACCGGTATGGTTCATGAGGCTTGATGATCAGGCCGGAGCGATCATTTTTTCCGGACGCACAAGCCGGTCATACTCTTCTTCGGAAACCAGGCCGCTCTTGAGTGCTTCCTCGCGCAGCGTGGTGCCGTTCTTGTGTGCGGCCTTGGCGATGGCCGCCGCGTTGTCATAGCCGATTGCCGGCGCGAGCGCCGTCACCAGCATGAGCGAGCGCTGCATCAGGTCGGCGATGCGGGTCTCGTCGGCTTCGATGCCCTTGACGCAATTGTCGGCGAAGGAACGCATCGCATCGGTGAGGATGCGGATCGACTGCAGAACGGCATTGGCCACAACCGGCTTGAACACGTTGAGCTCGAAATGGCCCTGGCTGGCGGCGATGCTGACGGTCGTCTGGTTGCCCATAACCTGGGTGGCGACCATGGTCAGCGCCTCAGCCTGCGTCGGATTCACCTTACCCGGCATGATGGAAGAACCCGGCTCGTTTTCCGGCAGCTTCAGTTCGCCAAGGCCCGAGCGCGGGCCGGAGCCCAGGAAGCGGATGTCGTTGGCGATCTTGAAGAGATCGGCGGCGAGTGCGTTCAGCATTCCGTGGAAGGCGTTCAGCGCGCCGTGGCTCGCAAGCGCCTCGAACTTGTTTTCGGCGGTGCGGAAGGGGAGGCCGGTAATGGTCGCGACCTTGGCTGCGAACGCCCTGTCGAAACCGACCGGCGCGTTGAGGCCCGTCCCGACCGCGGTGCCGCCCTGTGCCAGCGCGTAGACATCATTGAGGCTCTCCTCTATGCGCCGGGCGCCCAGTTTGAGGGCCGCAACATAGCCTGAAAATTCCTGCCCCAGCGTGAGCGGGGTGGCATCCTGCGTGTGGGTGCGGCCGATCTTGACGATACCGTCAAAAGCCTGGACTTTCTCTTCGAGCGCTTCGATCAGATATTGCAGCGCCGGCAGAAGCTCTTCTGCCGCCTCGCGGCCGGCGGCGATATGCATGGCGGTGGGGAAAGTGTCGTTTGAGGACTGCCCCATATTGACATGATCATTCGGGTGGACCGGCTTCTTCGAACCCATCTCTCCGCCCAGAATTTCGATGGCGCGATTGGAAATTACCTCATTGGCGTTCATGTTGGACTGGGTGCCGGAACCTGTCTGCCAGACGGACAGCGGAAAGTGATCGTCGAGCTTTCCGGCAACGACTTCCTTGGCCGCCTCAATCATGGCTTCGCCAATCTTCTGATCGAGCTTCCCATTTTCGAGGTTCGTCTCTGCCGCGGCCTGCTTGACGATGCCGAGCGCGCGCACCAGGGGGATAGGCATCTTCTCTGTGCCGATCTTGAAATTGCCCAGAGACCGTTGTGTCTGCGCGCCCCAATAGCGGTCGGCGGCGACTTCCAGAGGGCCGAATGTGTCTGTCTCGGTGCGGGTCTTGGACATGCGATCGTGCTCCATTGTCATTTCGCGCATCGGGCGGTGAGGTGGCTTGTAAAAGGCTTGCATCTACTGCCCGAAAAGTGCTGCCGTTTAATGGCGCGGGCGGAGGGATTTGGCAATAGGTCGCGCCTCATGGCGTTGGACGCGCAGGTGCGCGCGAAAAAACTGTTCATTGCACTTCTTTCCGGCATTGAACTATCACAAGCGGCATGGAGTGCCGTCTGGCATCGGTTCAACCATTCGACGAAAACTGCATTTCCGGGGGGTAAGCGTGTTCAAAGGTTTGGCAAATGCACAGGCGATGCGGACCGCAGGCCCCCCGTTCGCCGCGGCAGTGTTGATCGCAGCAGAACATTTCGGCCTCGTACAAGAAACCGACATGCTCTTTTCTGCGCTGGCCGGATTTTTTCTCGTGGCGACCGTGTTTTCATCGGTGCATTTCGCCGAGGTGATATCCATGCGAATAGGCCAGCCCTTCGGCTCGGTCCTGCTCGCAATCGCCGTCACCGTGATCGAGGCTTCCCTCATCATTTCGATGATGCTCTCGCCATCGGAAGGGGATCCGACGGTGGCACGAGACACGGTATTTTCCACGGTCATGCTGGTTCTCAACGGCGTTGTCGGTCTTTGCCTGCTCGCCGGAGGGCTGCGGCATCATCAGCAATCTTTTCAAAGCCAGGGGGCCGTGGCTGCTTTCAGTGTACTCGGGACGCTTGCAACGCTGACGCTGATTCTACCCAATTTCACCCTGGCGGTTGAGGGGCCATATTATTCAACTGTGCAACTGATCTTCGTGACGGTCGTCTCGCTTTCGCTCTACGGCGTGTTTCTGTTTGTCCAGACTGTGCGACACCGGGGTGACTTTCTCGATATTGCGACGGCAGATGCTGCTTCCCATCAAAAACCTGGGAGAGGAGAAACCGTATGGGCCGGTCTGATGCTGGCCATTTCGCTGTTGATGGTCATCGTTCTGGCCGAGGCCCTGGCTCCCGGTATCGAGAAAGGGGTATCGGCGTTGGGATTGGCAGAGTCCTTTGTCGGGCTGGTCATTGCCGCCGTGGTGCTGTTGCCTGAGGGTGTGACGGCGTTGCGCGCTGCTGCATCGAACAGGCTTCAAACGAGCATGAATGTGGCAACCGGCTCTGCGTTGGCCAGCATTGGTCTTTCGATCCCGACGATCGCCATTGCCTCGCTTATCCTCGGCGAGCCGATCACGCTTGGGCTCGACCCGGAGCACATTGTATTGCTGGTCCTGTCTTTGTTCGTAGGCATGCTGACCTTGGCCACGGGGCGCACCACCATCATGCAGGGGGCTGTACACCTCG
Organism: Nitratireductor sp. ATLC21; assembly: GCF_057196525.1. Taxonomy (NCBI): domain Bacteria; kingdom Pseudomonadati; phylum Pseudomonadota; class Alphaproteobacteria; order Hyphomicrobiales; family Phyllobacteriaceae; genus Nitratireductor; species Nitratireductor sp. ATLC21. Next base: position 761,512 of record NZ_JBXUOU010000002.1, read on the forward strand.
TGGTGTTCTTCTGTTTTCTGCTTCTGGCGGCTGTGCCGTAACGAGGCTGGATATCAACCCATGAAAAAGGGCGCTCCCGAAAGGAGCGCCCTCAATTTTCAAGCGATGTGTGGCTGGCTTAGAAGCCCATGCCACCCATACCGCCCATGCCACCCATGTCGGGAGCACCGGCCGGAGCGTCCTTCTTCGGCAGCTCGGCGACCATGGCTTCGGTGGTGACGAGCAGGCCGGCAACGGAAGCCGCATCCTGCAGAGCGGTACGCACGACCTTCATCGGGTCGACGATACCCATGGCAATCATGTCGCCATATTCACCGGTCTGGGCGTTGTAGCCGAAGGTGACACCCTCGTTCTCGAGGATCTTGCCGGCAACGATGGAAGCCTCGGCGCCAGCATTCGTGGCGATCTGGCGAACCGGAGCCTGAACGGCGCGGCGGATGATGTTGATGCCGGCGTCCTGATCGGCATTGTCACCCTTCGCCTTGATCTGGGCGGAAGCGCGCAGAAGAGCCGTACCACCACCAGGAACGATGCCTTCTTCAACAGCTGCGCGGGTCGCGTTCAGAGCGTCGTCGACGCGGTCCTTGCGCTCCTTCACTTCCACTTCGGTGGAGCCACCGACGCGGATCACGGCAACGCCGCCAGCGAGCTTGGCAAGGCGCTCCTGCAGCTTCTCGCGGTCGTAATCGGAAGAGGTCTCTTCGATCTGCTGCTTGATCTGGGCAACGCGGCCCTCGATCTCGGACTTCTGACCGGCACCGTCAACGATGGTCGTGTTCTCCTTGGAGATCGCAACCTTCTTGGCACGGCCCAGCATGTCGAGCGTGACATTCTCAAGCTTGATGCCGAGGTCTTCGGAGATGACCTGGCCGCCGGTGAGGATCGCGATGTCCTCGAGCATGGCCTTGCGGCGGTCGCCGAAGCCCGGAGCCTTGACGGCAGCGATCTTCAGACCACCGCGCAGCTTGTTGACAACGAGCGTGGCCAGAGCCTCGCCTTCCACGTCCTCGGCAATGATGAGGAGCGGCTTGGAGGACTGAACGACCGATTCCAGAACCGGCAGCATGGCCTGCAGGTTGGAGAGCTTCTTCTCGTGGAGCAGGATGTATGCATCCTCGAGCTCGGCAACCATCTTCTCCGGGTTCGTCACGAAGTACGGGGAGAGGTAGCCGCGGTCGAACTGCATGCCCTCGACCACTTCGAGCTCGGTCTCGGCGGTCTTGGCTTCCTCGACGGTGATGACACCCTCGTTGCCGACCTTCTGCATGGCTTCGGCGATCATCTCGCCGATTTCCTTCTCGCCATTGGCGGAGATGGTGCCAACCTGGGCAACCTCTGCAGAGGTGTTGATCTTCTTGGTGGAGGAGGCGAGGTACTCGACGACGTCAGCAACTGCCTTGTCGATACCGCGCTTCAGGTCCATCGGGTTCATGCCGGCGGCAACAGCCTTGGCGCCTTCCTGAACGATAGCCTGTGCCAGAACCGTTGCGGTCGTGGTGCCGTCACCGGCGATGTCGTTGGTCTTGGAAGCGACCTCGCGCACCATCTGTGCGCCCATGTTTTCGAACTTGTCCTCAAGCTCGATTTCCTTGGCAACCGTCACACCGTCCTTGGTGATGCGCGGTGCGCCGAAGGACTTGTCGATGACGACGTTGCGGCCTTTCGGGCCGAGGGTCACCTTCACCGCATCGGCGAGGATGTTCACACCCTTGAGCATGCGCTCACGTGCGTCGCGGGAGAATTTTACGTCTTTTGCAGCCATATTTCTCTAGCTCCTGAGCTTCTTCGAGAAACTCTGTTACCGTTTTGATGTGGTGGCGTGGATCAGCCGATAACGCCCATGATGTCGGATTCCTTCATGATCAGGAGATCCTCACCATTGAGCTTGACTTCGGTGCCCGACCACTTGCCGAAGAGCACGCGGTCGCCAGCCTTGACGTCCAGCGGGACAAGCTTGCCTGCCTCGTCGCGCGCGCCGGAACCGACTGCAACGATTTCGCCTTCCTGCGGCTTCTCCTTGGCGGTGTCGGGAATGATGATGCCACCTGCCGTCTTTTCTTCAGACTCGACCCGGCGGACGACCACACGGTCATGAAGCGGGCGAAAGTTCGTGTTGGCCATGTTCTCTGAACCCTTGATTCGGATGATGAATTAGGCTTTTCCTCCGTCCGGCTTGCGCCGGACCTGTCGTTAGCACTCACTTGAGGAGAGTGCTAACGCGGCTTTGAGATAGTAAGCGCCCTTTTCGGAGTCAAGATTTTCGTGCAGGGAACAGCGCACAATTTTCAGGCGCACTGATCGATTTTCCCTCAAGGTTGATGAAAAGACGCTCCAGCGTCACGCCGGTCTTATGAAAGTCTGCCGCTTCGTTTCAACCTCGGCGCGGCAACAGCAGCCCTCGATATGGTCGTTGACAAGACCCATTGCCTGCATGAAGGCATAGACAGTCGTGGGCCCTACGAAAGACCAGCCCCGCTTCTTCAGGTCTTTGGAAATGCGGGTGGATATGGCGGTGGTCGGGTTGGCCGTTAGCGTCTTGTAGTCGACGGGATCCGGGCGCTCGTGCGGTTGCGGCTCGTGGCGCCAGAAATAGCGCGCGAGCGATCCTTCCTGTTCGCACAATTCGATTGCGCGCTGCGCGTTGTTGATGGTGGAGCGAATTTTGCCCGCATGGCGCACAATTCCCGCGTTGCCGAGTAGGCGCTCCACATCCGTTTCGGAAAATCGCGCCACGCGCTCGAAATCGAAACCGTCGAAAGCCTCGCGAAAATTCTCCCGCTTGCGCAGGATGGTCAACCAGGAAAGCCCCGACTGAAATCCCTCCAGGCAGATCTTCTCGAAAAGCCGGTGATCGTCGGAAACCGGGTGACCCCATTCATTGTCGTGATAGTCGAGATAGTCCGGCAGGGCACCAGGCCAGAAACAGCGGGTCTTTCCATCGGAGCCCACGATCAGACCGGTTTTTTCTTCGCTCATATGTTCAAATTTCCTTGGTTAATGTGAAATCAGCCGGATTTAGCGATATGTTCACCAGCTTTTTGAACGCACCGGTAACCACGCTAAATGGTTTTTTTGAAACATCGCATTTTACGAATGCTGATTCACCATTCGGTTGCAGCTTGGAGTCAGCATCCTGACACGGACAGGCGCCTAGGCTGCGTTTGCCCTTCGCCGCCACCCGTTCTTGACCCGATCTCGAGAACGTTTGGTCTGTTTGATCTGTGACGAATGGTAGAGAGAAGTTCATCATGAAGTCGATGTTGTTTGCGGCCGGCATTGTGACCGCGCTGCTGTCTTCCTGGGGGGCGCAGGCCCAGGATCGATATGTGGAACCACCACCGGTTCTCGTCAGTCCTGACCTTTCCGCTCCCTGGGTGATGCAGTTGCGCCGCGCGCCGGTCGTGGCGCAGCATCGCACTGAACAGCCTTCGGAATACCGGGCCTACCAACGCGCCCGCAATGCGCGGGAACGCAACAGCGCGCGTCGGGACTATCGGCCGCGTCATCAGATGCCGCCCCGTCCAGCGCCACAGGCAGAGCCTGTACAGAGGGCATCGTTTATTCCACGCGCAACCGAGCCGTTCCCTTTGAACGACCGCTCCTGGCGGATGAGTGATCCAAAATGGCTCCCGCAGGTCGTTGACTATGAGACCGATCAGGCTCCTGGGACAATTATTGTCGATACACGGCAGCGTTTCCTGTTTCTGGTGATGAAAGGCGGCAAGGCTAAGCGCTACGGTGTCGGCGTCGGTAAGGAAGGGTTTAGCTGGAGCGGGGAAGAAAAGATTACCAACAAGCGCAAATGGCCGGCCTGGCATCCGCCTGAGGAAATGATCGAGCGCGAGAAAGCAAAGGGCCGCATCCTGCCGGTAAAAATGGAGGGTGGTCCGGCCAATCCTCTTGGCGCGCGCGCACTGTACCTTGGATCGACACTCTACCGTATCCACGGCACGAATGCGCCCTGGACCATCGGTCGTGCGGTGTCTTCCGGATGCATCCGTATGCGCAATGAAGATGTGGTTGATCTTTATAATCGCGTCCCGGTCGGCACCAAAGTTGTGGTGAAGTGACCGGATGAGCGGGGGATGCCCGGCAGGGGGACCGCTGGGCAAACGGAGAAGGGCGATGCTTGGGGGAGCATCGCCCTTTTCTCATTCTGCAGCAACCATCGCCGATTCCTGCCGTTTGCGTGTTTCCAGGGTCTTGGGCAGAGCGGCAGGCTTCGGCCCACCAAAAGCCCAGTCAAGCAGCTCTACCGTATGCACGATCGGGGTGTCCGTACCTGAGCCGATCTGAGTCATGCAGCCGATGTTGCCGGTGGCGATGACGGCTGCTTCCGTGGCCTCGATGTTTTTCACCTTGCGGTCGCGCAGGCGTGTTGCGATTTCCGGCTGAAGAATATTGTAAGTGCCGGCCGAACCGCAGCACAGATGCCCCTCACGCGGTTCACGCACCACAAAACCGGCCTTACGCAGAAGTTCGCGCGGCTCGCGGCTGATCTTCTGTCCGTGCTGCATCGAACAGGCGGAGTGGTAGGCAACGGTGATGCCCGGCTCGACAACCGGCTCCGGCAGCTCGAGCATTGTGAGATACTCAGTGATGTCCTTGGCAAGTGCAGCCACCCGGGCCGCCTTCTCGGCGTATTCGGGATCAAGCCGCAGCATGTGGCCATAATCCTTGACCGTCGTGCCGCATCCCGAAGCGGTGATGATGATGGCGTCCAGCCCGCCGCCCTCGATTTCGTGGGTCCAGGCATCCACATTGCGCCGTGCCGCGTCCAGAGCCGCATCTTCCTTGCCCATATGGTGCACCAGTGCCCCGCAGCAGCCTTCACCTGTCGGGTTCTGCACGGTTTCAACTCCAAGCCGTGTCAGGAGCCGAACCGTGGCGGCATTGATGCCCGGATCGAGCACGGATTGGGCACAGCCCGTCAGAATGGCGACGCGACCTTGCTTTTCACCCCTAAAGGCACTGTGTTGCTCTGAGCGCGGGGGCAGAGTTGCCGGCGCGAGGTCGAGCATGGCTGCCACAGGACGCAAGGCTGGAATTTTGCGGAACAGGCCCGCGAAGGGGCGACCGATGCGTGCGAGTTTCAACGCAGTTCGAAAGCGTGCCGGATAAGGCAGGACCTGCGCGAGCACGAAGCGCGTCAGCCTGTCCAGAAGAGGTCTGTGATAAGTTTTTTCGATATGCGCGCGGGCGTGATCGACGAGATGCATGTAGTTCACGCCCGAAGGACATGTAGTCATGCAGGCAAGGCACGACAGGCAGCGGTCGACATGGGTCACGATTTCCCGGTCGGCCGGTCTGCCATTCTCCAGCATGTCCTTGATGAGGTAAATGCGCCCGCGCGGGCTGTCGAGCTCGTTGCCGAGCGTGACATAGGTCGGGCAGGTGGCCGTGCAGAAGCCGCAATGCACGCATTTGCGCAAGATCGATTCCGCCTCCGCTATCTGCGGGTCGGAAAGCTGCACTGGAGTGAAATTGGTCTGCACGGCGCCTCTGCTACTAGATCAGCCAGCTTTGGGGATTCTTGATCGGTTCTCTGCGTCCAACGGCCTGCAGGCCGATTACGCAGCGCACAACGACCCAGATCGCAAGGGCGATCATCAGCAGGAAGCCGATGCCGACAATCATCAACAGGGCAGAGACGAAACCGAGCAGCAGGCCGATCCAGAACGTGCGAATTGCCCAGGTGTAGTGCGTTTCGAGCCAACCACTCGCTTTGCCACGGTTCATATAGGCAAGAACGATGCCCACCAGAGCGGATATGCCGATAACGAAACTCACCAGATAAAGGATGTAGATAACCTGAATGTTGGTCGGCCCAGGCTCAAACCAGCCGTCGGTCTTTTGTGCTTCTTCGGGTTGGTTCTGCATATCTGTCATGTATTTGCCCTCTATTGTTCCGGCGGCAATCTATCACGGCTTCAAGCGAATGCCATGCGTGCAGGGTTCAATAGCCCTTTGGGGTCAAATTGCGCTTTCAGGCGGGCGGAAAGAGCTGCAAGAGCGGGGGGCAGCGGCTGGAAAACGGGCGTCGCCGCTCGCACCGGAAGGGGCGCGCGTACCAGTGTCGCGTGCCCGCCTCCAAGATGGGCGATCAATTTTCGCAGAATCTCCGCTTCGGGATCGGCTTCCATCCGCATCCAGATCAGCCCTCCCTGCCAGTCGTAGAACACATTGACGCCGGCGGCGCGGCGAAACGCATCCACCAGTTCGTGCCCACGCGACGGCGCGACTGAAACGCGCCATACCGGCGCTGGTGAGCCGTCGGCAAAGGGATGACAGTCGCGGATTTCGCGCCACAGCCTGCGCGAAAGCGCTTCATCGAGTGTTTCGACACTCCCGAGATGCCCCAGAAGTCGCGAGAGCAGGTCAACCCGATAGGCGACGGAAGGCCCAAAGCCCTCGACACGCAAAACGGTCTGCCCGCCACCGGAAAACCCGCCCTCGATGAAGCGTCCCACGACGCCTTCGGGCAGGTGAGCGGCACCGGAGACCTCGGCGCTCGACCCCATGGCGATGGCCATGGCCTGCGTTGCAGCGGCATCGTCCAGCCCTGCAATGCAGAATGTGGTCTCGGTTTCTGCTGCCGGCAGCACTTTCATTGTGATGTCGGTGGCCACGGCGAGCGTGCCCCATGAACCGGCGAGCCCCTTGGAAAGGTCATAGCCGGTGACGTTCTTCACCACGCGCCCGCCCGACTTGAAACCTTCACCCCGGCCAGAAACCGCGTGAACCCCAAGCACGTGGTCGCGCGCGGCGCCTGCTTTCAGCCGGCGCGGGCCGGCAAGATTGGCTGCAAGGAGCCCACCCATCGTGCCGCGTCCTGGTTCCACGCCAAGCAACGGGCCGTAATCCATTGGCTCGAAGGCCAGCTCCTGATTGTGCGCGCGCAGTGCAGCCTCAATCTCGGCAACGGGCGTGCCGGCTTTCGCTGAAAGCACCAGCTCTTCGGGTTCATAAAGCGTGATGCCGGAAAGCTGCGAGAGATCGAGCGTGTGCTCGGTCTGCAACGGCTGACCGATCCCGCGCTTGGAGCCATGGCCGATAATTTCGAGCGGAGCTTCCTCCGAAACGGCCCACTGGATGATCTCCAGAACCTCTTCGGCGCTTTTCGGCAGGAATTCGGTCACGATGGATCACTCATGCAAAAGCTCAGGCAGGAAAGGGGTGAAAACAGCACGCTCAAAACCGCTCCAGCTCAGGAAAAGGCACCTGTCCGCGATGAATGTGCATCCGGCCAAGTTCGGCGCAGCGGTGTAGTTGCGGGAACACTTTGCCGGGATTGAGCAGATGGTTCGGATCGAAAGCGCATTTCACGCGGATCTGTTGGTTGAGATCGTCTTCAGTGAACATTTCCGGCATAAGATCGCGCTTTTCCACGCCCACACCATGCTCCCCGGTCAGAACGCCGCCCACCTCCACGCACAGACGCAGAATGTCGGCGCCGAAATCCTCGGCCTTCTCCAGCTCGCCCGGCTTGTTCGCATCGTAAAGAATGAGCGGATGGAGATTGCCGTCGCCGGCATGAAACACATTGGCGACCCGCAGCCCGTATTTCTCCGAAAGCGCGCGCATGCCGGCCAGAACCCGCGGCAATTGCTTGCGCGGAATCGTGCCATCCATGCAGTAATAATCGGGAGAGATGCGTCCGACCGCCGGGAACGCGGCCTTGCGTCCTGCCCAGAACACGGCGCGTTCCTCATCCGATGTCGAGGCGCGGCTGGTGGTGGCGCCGTTCTGACGCGCGATCGCTTCCACCCGGTCGATCAGATGGTCGACCTCGGCCTGCGGTCCGTCCAGCTCGACGATCAGCAGAGCCTCCACATCGAGCGGATAACCGGCGTGAACAAAATCTTCCGCGGCCCGGATTGCCGGCCCGTCCATCATCTCCATCCCGCCAGGAATGATCCCGGCGCCGATGATCTCGGCCACGCACTGGCCCGCCTGTTCACTTGATGGAAAGCCGATCAGAAGCGCGCGCGCCGTCTCCGGCTTCTGCAGAATGCGCACCGTCACCTCGGTCACGACGCCAAGCAGGCCCTCCGAGCCGGTCATCAGGCCCAGAAGATCATAACCCTCTGCATCAAGATGCCTGCCGCCGAGCCGGATCACGTCGCCATTCATCAGCACCATCTCGATGCCAAGGACATTGTTGGCCGTCAGCCCGTATTTCAGGCAGTGCACGCCGCCCGAATTTTCCGCCACATTGCCGCCGATGGAACAGGCGATCTGCGAGGAAGGATCGGGCGCATAATAAAAGCCCTCCTGCTCGACTGCATGCGTGATGCCCAGATTGGTGACGCCTGGCTGCGCAACCACAGCACGGTTTGGATAGTCGATATCGAGAATGCGGTTGAAACGGCTCATCACCAGAAGCACCGCATCCTCAAGCGGCAGTGCCCCGCCGGAAAGTGATGTGCCCGAGCCGCGCGGCACGACGCGAATGTCGCGCTCATGACAATATTTGAGAATGCGCGACACTTGCGCGGTGGTTTCCGGCAGCACCACCACGAGCGGCATCTGGCGATAGGCGGTCAGCCCGTCGCTTTCAAAGGCGCGCATTTCGTTTTCCGTGTCCACCACGCCTTCACCGGGAACGATGATGCGCATGTCGGCGACGATTTCCGCACGTTTCTTCAGGGTTGCCGCATTGGCCTGCGGCATTTTCAGGCCGGACATCAGAACTTCCTTACTGGTTCAATCTATTTACCAGTTTATTCGCAGTTCTGTAAATGCTGCTTGGAAACCGTGCCTGCGTCAATCCGCCTCGGTGCCGATATTCGCATCCTCGCGGGCATGGTGCCGGCGGATGCGGCGTACCAGAAGCCAGATGCACAAGACGGCCACGGGGACGGCGGCCGCGGTAATCACCTCGCTCGAAAGGCCGGGAAGGGCGGGTTTTGCACCCTTCGCCACATAGCCCACAAGCCCCACCACATAATAGGAAATGGCGGCCACCGAGAGGCCTTCGACCGTCTGTTGCAGGCGAAGCTGCAGTTGTGCGCGACGGTTCATTGAGGCGAGCAGATCGCGGTTCTGGCGCTCCACTTCCACATCCACCCAGCTTCTCAGCAGGTTTGCCGCGCGCGTCAGCTTGCGCGATAGGTTGGCCTGGCGCTCTTCCACCGAGCGGCAGGTGCGCATCGCAGGTGCCACGCGGCGCTGCAGGAAGGCAGCCCATGTTTCATAACCGGCCATGGGGGCCTCGTTCAGCATTTCCAGCCGCTCTTCGACAATGCCGTGATAGGCGCGGCTTGCGCCAAAACGATAAAGGCTGGCGGCGGCGTCGGCCTCCAGATCGGCGGCAAGCTCCGTCAACTCGCTCAGAAGCGCGTGACTGTCGTGCTTCTCGCGTTGGCGCATGCGCGCCGTCAGAGTTGCGAGCTGATCCTCCATGCGGCGCAAGCGTGGCGAGAGCGATTGCGCCAGCGGCAGGCCCAGCATGGCAAGCGTGCGGTAGGTCTCAATGTCGATCAGGCGTTGCGAAAGGGCGCCGATACGGGCTGGCGCCAGATCCTTTTCAAGGATGAGAATGCGGGTCAGCCCATCGCCATCCTGCCGGAAATCGCTGGCAACCGCGGCGCGCCCGCCCTCCACCACCGAATAGCCAAGGCTTGCCGGATCGAACGCGCCTACCAGCTTCTCCGTGGTGCTCGTCCATTTGCGGATCTCCACACGCGTGCCGGAAATGGCAGTACCCGGTGGGCTGAAACCGTTGCCGAAGGGCGATTCTTCGAGTGGTTTTCCAGTCCGGGAGGATATGGGGCAATCCCACTGATAGCTCGAAAATTCCGTATGCCGCTCCCAGCGCAGCGTGCCTTTGCCCCACTTCATCGTGTGGTGGCGCGCATTTGTCTGCGGCGGAGCGACACCGAGCCTGCGCGACAGATCGGCCAGCACCGCCTGATCCACTGCAGAGCCGCCCTCGGTCATGAAGGAGAGCTGGATGATGAGGCGCGGCGCTTCCAGGAGGGCATGGGGTCGAGCATGCACTTCTCCCAACGCGCCCGCGCGGCCATCATGGGCCGGAAACCCCAGGACGCTGCCGGTCACCAATGTCGCGAAAGGCTTTTCTTTTGTCTTGTCTACATCAGTAGCGACAAGCAGTTCCCCGTTTTCTTGGCTCATTGCGCCTTGCCGTCTGCATCAGGATGGACCTTTCCCAAGTATGCTATCGGCTTTGCGCAGGGTGCAATGCGTGAAGCCAATTGCCTGCAGGGGGTAGTATTGGACAAATAAATTGACCAGTTTGATTAACTCAGGCTAGTCTGTGGCCACAAACCTATGAGCAACGGGAACGGCAAGGGCCGGTGGAAGCAGTCTTCTCCAGAATTGAGCATGCCCGCACGGCGGATGGCGTTGTCCGGCAAATCGAGACGCTGATCCTCGAAGGTGTCCTGCGCGATGGTGACCGTTTGCCCGGTGAACGCGAGCTTGCTCGCCAGCTCGACATCTCCCGCCCCATTCTGCGCGAAGCTTTGAAAACGCTGGAGGAGCGCGGCCTGATCACCACCCGCCACGGCGGCGGCACCTATGTGGCCGACATTATCGGCCAGGTGTTCACCAAGCCTGTGCGCGAGCTTATCGCCACGCACCGCAAGGCCACCGCTGATTATCTGGAATATCGCCGGGAGGTCGAGGCTGTGGCCGCCGAATTCGCGGCCAGGCGCGCAACGCCGGAAGACATTGTTCTTCTCAATGGTATCATGACGCGCATGGACGAGGCCCATGCAGCCGAGGACTTTGAGGCGGAAGCGGCCTGTGACGTGGAATTTCACAATGCAGTGGGCGAATGCGCGCACAACATTGTGCTCCTGCACACGCTGCGCGCCTGCTACCGGTTGCTCGCCGATGGGGTCTTCCTGAACCGCGCCCGCATCTATGAACTGCCTGATGCCCGCGACACGCTCCTTGCCCAGCATCGCGCGATCCATGCGGCAATTGCCGCCGGCGATCCGGAAGCGGCAAGGGCGGCTGCGATCGCGCATATCGATTTCGTCGAAAAGGCCACCTTTCACGCCGAACGCACGGATGACTGGCAGCGCATTTCGCGCCTGCGGCTTCATCAGCGTGGCGGGGAAACCTTGCAGCAATGAGCGAGCGAACCGGCTCTGCCGAGAAATTCAAGCCAGCGAAAGAAGAACCGTTGAAAGAAGAAAGCATCTCACCCAAGCGCGTCGGCCTTTTCGTCACCTGCCTGGTGGACCTGTTCCGGCCCACTGTCGGGTTTGCCGCCGTCAAGCTTCTGGAAGAGGCAGGCTGCACCGTCGAGGTGCCCATGGCACAGACCTGCTGCGGCCAGCCGGCCTATAATTCCGGCGATCGGGAAGATGCCGCGGCCATCGCGCGCCAGACCATCGAGGCCTTCGAGGATTTCGACTATGTGGTCGCGCCATCGGGTTCCTGTGCGGGCATGCTCAGGAAACATTATCCTTCGCTTCTCAAGGGCACGTCCTATGAGGCGAGGGCGGAGGCCTTTTCCGGCCGCGTGCACGAGCTGGTGAGCTTTCTGGTCGATGTGCTCGGCATCACAGAAGTGCCGGCCCGCCACGAGGGCAGTGTCACCTATCACGATTCCTGTTCCGGTCTGCGCGAGCTCGGCATTGAGAAACAGCCGCGAAAGCTTCTGTCTTCGGTTGAGGGGCTGGAGCTCAAGGAAATGCAGAATTCGGATGTCTGCTGCGGCTTTGGCGGCACGTTCTGTGTCAAATATCCCGACATTTCCAACAAGATTGTCGAGGAAAAGACGGCCAGCATCGAGGGTGCCGGCGCCGATACGCTGCTTGCCGGTGATCTCGGCTGTCTCATGAACATGGCCGGCAAGCTTCATCGGCAGGGCAGCAGGGTTGAGGTTCGCCATGTGGCCGAGGTTCTGGCCGGCATGACAGACAAGCCGGCAATCGGCGGGGGAGGGCGCTGATGGAAATCCAGTCTCCACAGTTCAAGCAGAAGGCGCGCAAGGCGATTGCCGATGAGCAATTGCAGCGCGCCATGGGCAAGGCGAAGATCGGTTTCGTCGGCAAGCGAAAGAAAGCGGTCGATGCACTGCCGGAATTCGAGGATCTTCGCTCTTCGGCCCGCGCGATCAAGGATCACACGCTCGAACATCTCGATCTCTATCTGGAAGCCTATGAGCGCAAGGTGATTGCCTCGGGCGGCCAGGTGCATTGGGCCGAAACGGCCGAGGATGCCCGACAGGCGGTTCTGAGCATCTGTCGCGCGGCGGGCGCACGAACCGTCACCAAGGGCAAGTCGATGATCACCGAGGAGATCGCACTCAACGATTTCCTTGAGAAGGAAGGTGTCCGTCCGGTCGAGACCGATCTCGGCGAATACATCATCCAGCTGCGTGGCGAGCATCCAAGCCACATCATCGGCCCTGCCCTGCATTTGAACAAGGAGCAGGTGGAGGAAGATTTCCGTCGCGTTCACACCGAGCTCCCGGCTGGGCGCGATCTCTCGCAGCCCGAGTCCCTTCTCGGTGAAGCGAGGCATATCCTGCGTCCGCAATATTTTCAGGCCGATGTGGGCATTACAGGCGCGAATTTCCTTGTCGCCGAAACCGGCACATCCATCATTGTCACCAATGAGGGCAATGGCGATCTCACGCAGACGCTGCCGCGCGTCCACATCGTCGTTGCCTCCATCGAAAAGGTCGTGCCGACGCTGGAGGACGCGAGCCAGATTCTGCGCGTTCTCGCCCGTTCAGCAACCGGTCAGGACATGAGCGTCTACACCACGCTATCCACCGGACCGCGCCGCCCGGACGATCCCGACGGGCCGGACGAATATCACGTCATCCTGCTCGACAATGGCCGGTCTTCCATGCTCGGCACGGAGTTCCACGAGATGCTGCGCTGCATTCGCTGCGGCGCGTGCATGAACCATTGTCCCGTCTATCACGCGGTTGGCGGTCATGCCTATGGCTGGGTCTATCCGGGGCCGATGGGCTCGGTGCTGACACCTTCGCTGGTTGGCGTCGACAAGGCGGGGCATCTGCCCAACGCCTCCACCTTCTGCGGGCGCTGCGAATCCGTTTGTCCCATGCAGATCCCGCTGCCGCGCATGATGCGGCATTGGCGCGAACGCGAATTCGAGCGCGGGCTCAATCCGGCGACCCAGCGTTTCGGCCTCGGTTTCTGGGCCTTCTTCGCCCGCCGACCAGGGCTTTATCGTCTTGCCACTTCCATGGCGATCCCGGCGCTTTCCGGCCTTGCAGGGCGTCGCCGCTGGTTCCGCTCGCTTCCCTTTGCCGGGGGCTGGACACGACACCGCGATCTTCCCGCGCCCGAGAGCCGCACCTTCATGCAGCAATGGCGTGACCGCGAGACCTTGAAGCAGGGAGGGACGTCAGCATGAGCGGGCGCGAGGCCATTCTTGGCAAGCTGCGGGCGGCGGCGTCCGTTTCCACCGATGACGCTGCACGGCGCGAAGCCGTCGAAAAGCGCCTTGCAAAGACGCCGCGCGGGCTCATTCCGGCCCGCGGGCAGGTGGATGGCGAAGAGCGCGTTGCTCTTTTCTGCCGCATGGCCGAGGCCGTCACGGCCACGGTGGAGCGCGTGAAAAAGTCAGATGATGTGCCGAAGGCCGTGACCCACTATCTGCGCTCCAAGAACCTGGCGCCTTCCGTCCGCATGGGCGACGACAGGCGTCTCAAGCGCATGGACTGGGCCAGCCAGAAATCGCTTGAGGTGAAGCTTGGACGAGCTGACCCCGCGGACGAGGTCGGTGTGAGCCATGCATTTGCCGCCGTCGCGGAAACGGGCACGGTCGCCCTGCCTTCGGGCAAGGACAATCCGACCACTGTCAACTTCGTGCCCGATCACCACATCATCGTCATTGACGCAAAGGACATTGCCGGTGATCTTGAAACGGTGATTTCCCGCCTCAGGCGCAAATATGGTAGAGGTGACATGCCAAGACTGCTGAACCTCATCACCGGACCATCGCGCTCCGGCGACATCGAGCAGACCATGCTGCTCGGTGCACATGGGCCGCGCGCTCTGCACCTCATCGTCGTCGACGGGTGAAGAATGGCCGCCGGGGTCTCATATGATGAGGCTTCGACGCCCCATGGCCTGCGCCTCTACGCGGTCGGAGACATTCACGGCAGGCATGACTTGCTGGCGGCAATGCATGCGCGGCTCATGGAGGAAATCCTTCATGACCGCCCCGCTGACTGGCGCATCATCTATCTGGGCGACTATGTTGATCGCGGTGCGAATTCACGCGGTGTGATCGAATATCTCGCCAATCTGCGCGAACGCGACCCGCGCGTCATCGCTCTTGCTGGCAATCACGATCTGGGCTTTCTCGACTTTCTCTCGAACCCAGACCCGTTCGGCCTGTTCGCCTGCAATGGTGGTTTCGAGACGGCGCTGTCCTATGGTGTTGAGATCGATCTGACATCACGCGAGAAAATGATGCCGGGCCACGCCGCTTTGGTCCGTGCCGTGCCGCAGCGCCACAGAGCGTTTCTGGCCACGCTGCCTCATTCAGTTTCTTTCGGTGATTTCTTCTTCTGCCACGCCGGCATTCGCCCGGGCATCGCCCTGGAGGCTCAATCGGCGGACGATCTCGTCTGGATCAGGAAGGAGTTCCACGCATTCGATGAGCTGCATCCCAAATTGATCGTGCATGGTCACACGCCAGTACGGGCGCCGGAACTCTGCAAGAACCGCATCAACCTTGATACCGGCGCATGGCACAGCGGCCGGTTGACGGCGCTCAGGATGGAAGGGCGGGAAAAGAGATTGATCGAAGTCGCCTGCGGATAGCAGGTGACTTGATGGCATGAATGCCTGAACCTACTCGACGGCGGCTGAAATGCCGTAGCCGTCCACGGGGTGGTGATCACCGGAAGCGCCGGCCGAAAGAAGCCTTGCACCGATCAGCGTGAAGGCTGAGACAGTGATGAGAAACACGACAGTTGCACGCCCGATTGTCATTCGACCAAAAGTCCCTTGAAGGTCAATAAGCGCGGCTCCCCGTGCCGCGCAGGCTGCAATAAACACAAACAGCTTAAGATTGAAACAATTTATATGCCAATACTCACATTGTTTATGATTAACACCGGAAAAGGTGGGAACGGCCATGGCGTTTCAAAACCGCGTCTCCCCATTCGGTCAGTTGTTTGCAACCCAGGCGCGCGGTGTTTTTACCGGCAATCGCGGCGTGATCCATGATCCCGATACAAAAACGCTCCTGCGCCGCCGCTGGACGACCAGGTCCTGGATTATCTGCGTTTGTGAATTCCGGGGGCGCCGGCGTGAGGTCATGGGGCGAAACAGCCCCAAGGGCCGGGCCGGTTGGACGGAACTTTTCTTTCTCGATGAGGTGACAGCCCTTGCTGCGGGGCACCGCCCCTGCTTCTTCTGCCGACGCGAGGCGGCCAGTGATTTCCTGACCTGCGTGCGTCAGGCCACGAGGGACCAGGGAATGAAGGCCCCCGACGTTGACTCAGCTCTCCACGGACAAAGGTTTGCGGTCACCGGCAAAGCACAACCCATCGCTGCAGAGGCACTGCCGGTACTGCCCGACGGCTCAATGATCGCATGTGGAGAGAGGGCTTATGCACTGCGCGGCGGAGCGTTTTATGAGTGGCACTTTGAGGGCTACGGCGGCGCCCTTTCACCGGGAAAGATCCCGCCGGTTGTTCAGCTGCTGACACCAGCCTTGACCGTTTCGGCGCTGAGCGGGGGCTACGCTCCGGTCTGGCACGCAAGCATCGGCTCTTGACGCGTTGACCTTGATCCACCATCAGACCGCCATGCGTGCAAACTATAAACTGCAGCGGCTGTTCATCGATGCCGCCCTCGCTGCCGGTGTCGAGGTAGAGACCAGCCGGGAACAGGCTCACTACCTGACCAATGTCCTGCGCATGCGCGACGGCGGCGAAGTGCTCGTTTTCAACGGGCGCGACGGCGAATGGCATGCCGAAGTGATCGCGGCCAACCGCAAGGCGGTGCGTCTGCGTATGACCAGTCAGGCGCGTCCCCAGACGCCCCATCCCGATCTTCTCTATTGCTTTGCCCCATTGAAGAAGGGGCGGCTCGACTATCTTGTGCAGAAGGCTGTCGAAATGGGCGCTGGGCGCTTGCAACCGGTCATCACCCAGCACACTCAGGTCGCGAAACCAGGAACCCAGCGCCTCGAAGCCAATGTGATGGAGGCAGCCGAACAGTGCGGCATTCTGGCCGTGCCGGAGGTGCTTGAGCCGGTAAAGCTTGACCGGCTTCTGGCGGAATGGGATCCGGATCGTCGCCTGATCTTCTGTGATGAGGATGCCGCGACCAACAATCCCATGCAGGCGCTTTCGGCTGTGCGCGAAAAGAAACTGGCGCTTCTGGTCGGTCCCGAAGGCGGGTTTTCCGAGGCCGAACGCGCGCAGCTGCGTGCCTTGCCATGCGTAACTCCCATTCCGCTCGGGCCCCGCATCCTGCGGGCCGACACGGCAGCCGTGGCCGCTCTCGCCGTCATTCAGGCGAGCGTAGGGGACTGGCATTGATGTTTTCACATCAAGTTTGGTTGACGCTCCAATCAGCAATTCTTACTTGAAGCGAATTGTTTGCATGTCCATCAGTTCTAGATGGTTTGCTCTGGCATTTGGCAGTCACGTGGCATCAGGTGACGTTCGCATAAATGCGAATATAAGAATGTAGGGCGTTCTTGCGTACAGGCGCACGCATGGCGCTCTAGGAGGACACATATGGCCCGTGACACAACTGACAATCGTCCGATCGAACGGGTCGATGAGCTTGTCGCCGACCTCGCCAAAGGCTGCAAGCCGAAGGATAAATGGCGCATCGGCACCGAGCACGAAAAATTCCCCTTCTATGTCGATGGGAACCGGCCCGTTCCCTATGAGGGCGAGCGCGGCATCAAAGCAGTCCTTCAAGGCATGCAGCGCGTCCTCGGTTGGGATGCAATCAATGATGATGGCAACATCATCGGCCTGGTGGAACCAACCGGGCAGGGGGCCATCTCGCTGGAACCGGGTGGCCAGTTTGAGCTCTCGGGTGCACCGCTGGAAACGCTCCATCAGACCTGCCGTGAGGGCAACGCCCATCTGGCACAACTGCGCGAGATTGCCGAGCCGCTCGGCATCCGCTTTCTGGGCCTTGGCGGCAGCCCGAAATGGACGCTTGCCGAAACGCCGCAAATGCCGAAATCGCGCTACAAGATCATGACCGCCTACATGCCGAAGGTCGGCACGCAAGGGCTCGACATGATGTACCGCACCTGCACGATCCAGGTGAATCTTGACTTCGAAAGCGAAGCGGACATGCGCCGCAAGATGCAGGTGGCGCAGCGCCTGCAGCCGCTTTCCACAGCACTCTTTGCCAATTCCCCTTTCACAGGCGGACGATTGAACGGTTACCAGTCCTGGCGCGGCGAAATCTGGCGCGACACGGACAATCAACGCTCTGGCCTGCTCCCCTTTGCCTTCTCCGAGCGCTTCGGCTTTGCCGATTATGTGGAATGGGCGCTCGATGTGCCGATGTATTTCATCATCCGCGACGGGCGCTATCATGACTGCACCCACATCACCTTCCGCCAGTTCATGGAAGGCGCGCTGAAGGATGAGGTGACCGATGGTCTGCCGACCATTGGCGACTGGTCGAACCATCTTTCCACGCTCTTTCCCGATGTGCGCCTCAAGCGTTTTCTTGAAATGCGCGGCGCTGATGGCGGTCCATGGCGGCGCATCTGCGCGCTGCCCGCCTTCTGGGTGGGGTTGCTCTATGATCAGGCAGCACTCGACGCCGCCCACGACCTCACGGCCGACTGGTCGTTCGAGGAGGTGAATGCCATGCGCAATGCGGTGCCGAAAGAGGGGCTGGCCACGCGCTTCCGCAATCACGATTTGCGGGAGATCGCCCGCGAGGTTCTGGCCATTTCGCGCAAGGGGCTTTCCGCCCGCAAGCGTCTCAATCCTGAAGGCTATGACGAGGCAAGCTTCCTGAGTCCGCTCGACGAGATCGTCGCGCGCGGAACCACCAGCGCGGAAGAACTGGCCAATGCCTTCAACACGCGCTGGGACAGGTCGATCGAGCCCGTATTCCTCGAACAGGCCTATTAGGCATCCTCTCAAGGCGGCGAAGACAAAGCGGATTTGTCGGGTTATCTTTCTGAAACATTGGTCCGATACTTGCTCGGCGACGATTGAATGAAGGAGAACGCCCATGCTTCCGCTGTTCGAGATGCTCAACAATGCCGGTCAGGGGAACGGCGTCGATCAGATCGCCAGGCAGTTCGGCATTTCAAATCAACAGGCACAGGAAGCCATGGAGGCGCTTTTGCCGGCCTTCAGCCAGGGGCTGAAGCGCAATGCCGCTGATCCTTACGGTGCCGGCAATTTTCTCGGTGCGCTTGCCTCGGGTCAGCACGCAAAATATTTCGAGGATGCCGCCAACGCCTTTTCGCCGCAGGGCGTTGCCGAAGGAAACGGCATTCTGGGCCATCTGTTCGGATCCAAGGACGTGAGCCGCGCCGTGGCCAGCCACGCCGCCCAGGCCACCGGGCTCGGCCAGGATATGCTCAAGCAGATGCTTCCCGTGCTTGCGTCCATGCTCATGGGTGGCCTGTTCAAACAGTCCACGGGCCAGATGCAGGGCGCGCAGCCGCGTCAGGCGCAGGCCGGCGGTGGTGGCATGCTTGGCGACCTCATGGAGCAGATGATGCGCCAGATGGGCCAGCAGCAGTCAGGGGTTCAGCCGCGTGGGCGCGCGCCATCGGGTATGAGCCCGTCGGACAACCCACTCGGCCAGATACTGGAAGGCATGTTTGGTGGTGGTGGTTCCACAGGGCGTTCTGCCCCTTCTGGCGGCCAGGGCAACAATCCGCTGGGCGAGATTTTCGACCAGTTCCTGCGTGGCGGCCAGGGCGCCGGGCAACCGGAACCGCAAAGGCGGTCCGCGCCGCAACCTGAGCCGGAAACCAACCCGAGTGGCCGCTCCCGCAATCCTTATGACGATCTCTTCGGCCAGATGTTCGAGACCGGCCGCAAGACACGTGATGACTATGAGCGCGGCGTGGAAAACATTTTCGAGCAGTTCCGGCAGGGCATGGAACGGCACCGCTAGGCCTTTGCGCCACAGAGGTTTTCTTGTTGGGCAAGGCGGTTCTCTGCCTTTTTCCACTCCTTCGTGCGCGCTAGGGTCAGGTGTTTTTCAGGGAGACGAACCCGAATGTATTGTCCACCCGCCTTTCGCGAGGAAGAACTGCCCGCGCTTCATGAGCTGATGCGGGCAGCGCGGCTGGCTAATGTGGTGACATCCGGTGCGAACGGACTTCATGCAAGCCCTCTGCCCCTGTTTCTTGATGAGACCGAAGGCCCCTATGGCACGCTCTATGGCCATCTGGCGCGCGCCAACGAGCAGTGGAAGGACACGCCGGCGGGCGATGCGCTGGCGATTTTCATGGGCCCCGACGCCTATGTCACCCCATCCTGGTATGCCTCCAAGAAGGAGCATGGGAAGGTCGTGCCCACCTGGAACTACACCGTGGTTCAGGCACGCGGGCCGATCGAGTTTTTCGAGGATGAGGGGAGGCTGCGCAGCGTGGTTGAGCGCCTGACGGCCCTGCACGAGGCGGGTCGCCCGGAAGTCTGGTCCGTCTCGGATGCACCTGAAAAGTTCATCAAAGGTCAATTGCGCGGGATCGTCGGGCTGCGTCTTGCCATCACGAGCCTTGAGGGCAAGCGCAAGATGAGCCAGAATCGCAGTGCCGCCGACAGGGCAGGTGTTGCTGCCGGGCTTTCCGCGAGCGCGCATCCGGACGAACGGCTTGCGGCAGCGCAGATACCACAGGACTGATGCCTGTTTTCCGGACAGGGTGAGACCCCTTGCCGCGATGGCCGCGCATTCGCGCCGTTTTGATTGACTCTGCGCATCCATGCTCCTATAAGCCCGGCCACGCTTGGGCCTTGCGTCCGGCGGCGCGTATTCGTGCCTTCGGTCCAGCCCTGAAAGCAAAGCTCCTGTTCATTGAAACAGAACTAAGAAGGGCCGCACTCCGCGGTATTAAAACAAATGAAGCGTACATATCAGCCTTCCAAGATCGTCCGTAAACGTCGGCACGGTTTCCGTGCGCGCATGGCCACCAAGGGCGGCCGTCGCGTGATCGCAGCCCGCCGCAACCGCGGTCGCAAGCGGCTGTCCGCATAAGGTTTGGAGGCGAGGCCGGAAAGATGACGGACCGGCCAGCCGTCCCACCCCCGGCGCGCCTTAAAAAGCGTGCCGAGTTTCTGGCCGTCCGTCGCGGTGAAAAGCGACGCGGGCGGCTTTTTCTGCTGGAAGTGCTCGATCGCGGCGACCAGGACCCGCCACGGCTGGGCATTACAGTCACGAAGAAAGTCGGCAACGCGGTGGTTCGAAACCGCGTACGCCGGCGGCTCAAGGAAGCCTGCCGCCTCCATGCGGTTCACGACATGGCCGCCGGCAAGGATTATGTGATCGTGGCGCGGCGTTCTGTGCTTGACGCGCCGTTCGCCTCCCTGAAAGACGAGCTTTCCCGTCGCATCGGACAAGCCGATGCCGGGCGTGGAAAGGGCAAGGACATCGATGGATAACAATCGCAATTTTCTCATCACGATCGCGCTGTCCGTGTTGATCCTGACGCTCTGGCAGGTGTTCTACATGAACCCCCGGATCGAAGAGCAGCGCCAGGCAGCCCAGATTGAAGAACGGCAGGCGGCAGAAACGGCCCCGGCTGCTGCGTCTTCGAGCGGTGAGATCAGCGATATACCAGCGCCTTCTGGTGGCGAGGGTGCCGTGCCCGGCTCGACCA
Organism: Nitratireductor sp. ATLC21; assembly: GCF_057196525.1. NCBI lineage: Bacteria > Pseudomonadati > Pseudomonadota > Alphaproteobacteria > Hyphomicrobiales > Phyllobacteriaceae > Nitratireductor > Nitratireductor sp. ATLC21. The sequence goes on from NZ_JBXUOU010000002.1 coordinate 782,311, forward strand.
ACCCATCGGCTGCACCGCTTGACCGCGCCGCAGCCGTTGCCGGCAGCGCACGTGTGAAGATCGAGACGCCGCGCATTTCCGGTTCGATCAATCTGACGGGCGCGCGTCTCGATGACCTGCTCCTCAAGGACTACCGGGTGACTGTTGAGAAGGATTCACCCAACATTCAGCTTCTGAACCCCTCAACTGGTCCTGACGGCTATTATGTCGAGACGGGTTATGTGGGCGGTGAGGCCGCCGGAACGCTTCCGGGTCCTTCGACCGAGTGGACGCTTGCCGAAGGCGAGACGCTCACCCCGTCGAGCCCCGTCATGCTCTCCTTCACCAATGAGAAGGGCCTGACCTTCAAGCGCACCTTCTCGGTCGACGAGAACTACATGTTCACGGTGTCCGACACGGTGGAAAACGCTTCTGGTGCTCCTGTCGCACTGCGCAATTATGGCCGCACCACCCGCATCGGCACGCCCAAGACCTCCGGCATCTACATCCTGCACGAAGGCCTGATCGGCGTGACCGGCGAGGAAGGCCTGCAGGAAATCGACTATTCGGATGTGGAAGAGGAAAAGCGCATTACGCCGGCGATGTCCTCTGACGGCTGGTTGGGCATCACCGACAAATACTGGGCGGTGACCATGGTCCCGCAGAACGGCCGCGAATTCCAGCCGCGCTACACCTATTCGGGCGACGGAAAGCCGCGCTACCAGGCCGATTATCTGACCGACGAAATCACGGTCGCCGATGGCGCCTCCGCCACCAGCGAGCTCATGGTCTTCGCCGGTGCCAAGGAGGTCAATGTCGTCGATGCTTATGAAGAAGACCGCGGCATCCGTAAGTTCGAGCTCCTGATCGACTGGGGCTGGTTCTATTTCATCACCAAGCCGATGTTCTATCTCATCGACTGGCTGTTCAAGCTGCTCGGCAATTTCGGCGTGGCCATCCTTGCAACCACGGTCGTTGTGAAGCTCATCTTCTTCCCGCTCGCCAACAAGTCCTACAAGTCCATGGCGAACATGAAGAAGGTCCAGCCTGCCATGATGGAAATCCGCGAGAAATATGCGGATGACAAGATGAAGCAGCAGCAGGCGATGATGGAGCTGTACAAGAAAGAGAAGATCAATCCGATCGCCGGCTGCTGGCCGATCCTGATCCAGATCCCGGTCTTCTTCGCGCTCTACAAGGTGCTCTACGTCACCATCGAGATGCGCCACGCGCCGTTCTTCGGCTGGATTCAGGACCTTTCGGCGCCCGATCCGACCTCGGTCTTCAACCTGTTCGGTCTCCTGCCTTATGACGTGCCAACCTTCCTCATGATTGGCGTCTGGCCGTTGATCATGGGCATCACCATGTTCCTGCAGATGCGCATGAACCCGACGCCGCCCGATCCGACACAGGCGATGATCTTCAACTGGATGCCGGTGATCTTCACCTTCATGCTGGCCACCTTCCCGGCAGGCCTGGTGATCTACTGGGCATGGAACAACTTCCTGTCCATCGTCCAGCAGGGCGTGATCATGAAGCGCCAGGGCGCCAAGATCGAGCTTTGGGACAATCTGGCTGGTCTGTTCAAGAAAAAGCCGAAACCGGCCGAATAGCCGAAAAAATCGAAAAGGCTCGCGTAAGCGGGCCTTTTTTGTAGCTCTGCCATCCGCATGGATCTCCATCACCGGGCTTTGGCAGAAAATGTCTGGAGCCTCTCACCCCTTTCTGACGCGATCCTGAAGAATTGGGTATTCTCGTGTGGAACGGAGAGATCGCTATGGCTGATGGCCTTGCTTTTGCGTCGCTGTTGCTCGCCACGCTGGGTGCTGGTCTCATGGCCGGGTTTTTCTTCGCATTCTCAAACACGGTTATGCAGGCTCTTCGGCGGATGCCGGTTCCGGCAGGCATTCAGGCGATGCAGACGATCAATGTCACCGTGCTCAACCCCGTCTTTTTTGCGGCGTTCTTCGGCACAGCGGCGCTGGGAATCCTGCTTGGTGTTTTCGCCCTGCTCGGGCTGGTGCCATCCGGCGGCATCTGGCTTTTTCTCGGCGGACTTTTCTATGTGGTGGGCACATTTCTCGTCACCGTTGTTTTCAACGTTCCCATGAACGAGGCTCTGGCAAAGGTTGAGCCAGCAACAACGCAAGGGGCAGAACTGTGGCGGGAGTATCTCTTCCGATGGGTGATGTGGAAGCATGTGCGTGCAGTCGCCTCACTGCTCGCGCTTGCAAGCTATGCGGTGGGGCTGGTTGAGTGGTCATGATTGCTGTCCTCTCGTATTTCCGCTAAGGACAGCATCTGCACCAAGGGAGTTGCCTCGATGATCAAATAAGGGGACCGAAGCACACGCCGCCGGGACTTGAGGTCCGGCCCTTTGCCGTTTTGACGGAGGCGGTGGGTTATTCCCCTGTTTTGACCAAGGAGGTCCCCATGCATGGACCTGATCCGGCAACGCCATACCCGATGGCGGGCTTTCCCAGAACCATTTTTCTTAAGAACTTCATCACCCGGCCTAATATCGAGGTGGGAGATTTTTCCTACTACGACGATCCCGTCGGCGCCGAGCGTTTTGAGGAACGAAACGTCCTTTATCACTTCGACTTTCTCGGCGATCGACTGGTTATCGGCAAGTTTGTGGCCATCGCCCACGGCGCCACATTTGTGATGAACGGGGCCAACCATCTGATGACTGGCTTCTCCACCTTCCCGTTCAATATCTTCGGCCACGGCTGGGAGGAGGGTTTTGATGGCCAGGTTTATCTCGAGCATAGCCGTGGCAACACCACCGTGGGCAATGATGTGTGGATCGGACGGCAGGCGCAGATCATGCCGGGCGTCACTATTGGAGATGGAGCCGTGATCGGGGCCCATGCCGTCATTGCCTCCGATATTCCGCCTTACGCCATCGCCGTGGGCAATCCGGCGCGCGTTCTGCGCCTGCGCTTCGCGCCCGAGACGGTCGCAGCCCTCGTCGGGATCGGCTGGTGGAACTGGCCGGTAGACAAGATAAGCCGCAACCTTTCTGCCATACGCGGCGCTGATCTCGTTGCCCTTGAAAACGCCGTCTAACAGGACTGCCAGGCGGCATCATTAAACTTGACATTTTTGGTATAGTATTGTGTTTGTGTCTTCGGCCGTGTCGCTAATCCGACCGGCCGGAGGCCAAGAGGTAACTGCCATGATGCATCTGAGCCCGATTGAGGAGTTTGCGTCTCATCATGCCTGTGAGGCTGATGAGCTCGAACGCCACCGTGGAAAATTCCTGCGTGTAGAGCGGCTGCGGTCCAAGGTGCAGGCCGCCAAGCGTGTAGCCGCCGAGAGCCTTTCACGCGCGAATGAGACGCCGGAGCCACATGATGGCAGCAACATGATTTTCGTTGCTCTCTTCGATACCCACTGTCGGGACCGCGAAGCGCTCTTCGAGGCGATGAGGGAACTGGACGAGGCCTGCGGCGAATTGCACGTGATGACAGCCGGTATGAAGGCGATTGAAGGGTGCATGCGCAGCCCTTCTGAACACTTACGAGGACTGGGCGGTATCGATGAGCGAGTTTGAACGTCGCCGCCAACAAGCGGAAACACATCTGAAGCTTCAGATGATGAAGGAAATGAGCGAGATCATGCGTCGGACCGGCCTGCCGCCAATGGTTCTGATGCTTGAGGCTGCGCGAGCCCTTGGAACCATCTACCGCGAAACGGCGGAAGCGCACTGCGAGACATCCTGTTGTCCTTGCGGATGGCGCCCGCAAGAGTCCAGGGACCTCGGACGCCTCCATGAGACTTTGTGCGAAGCCAGCCGCAGGCCCCGCTCACGGTGGCTCGGTGGAATGCAGGTTCTCGGCAACGCCTGAGTGACTTCTGAAACACGGTTTCAGCAACAGTGCAGTTGACAAATGCCCCGCCAGTCTTGATGCCGTCATTTGAACGGTAATGGAGATGATGGCGTGAACGCATCACACGATGACGCAGCCGCCGGCAAGGCGCAGATCGATCGCGGAACCTTCCTGCGTCCGTGGGTCTTCCTGCGCGGTGCACCGGCCATGAAATTTCTACCGCCTGAAGGTCCCCCCGAGGTGGCCTTCGCCGGGCGCTCGAATGTGGGCAAGTCATCGCTCATCAATGCGTTGATCGTACAGCGCGGCCTGGCCCGTACATCCAACACGCCCGGCCGCACCCAGGAGCTCAACTTCTTCGTTCCCGATGGATATACCGGTGCTGATGGCGATCTTCCGCCCATGGCGATCATCGACATGCCGGGCTACGGCTTTGCCAAGGCGCCCAAGGCGCAGGTCGACGCCTGGACCGAAATGGTTTTCGACTATCTCAGGGGCCGTGTCACGCTCAAGCGTGTATTCCTGCTGATTGATGCCCGCCATGGCATCAAGAAGAATGACGAGGAGGTGATGGACCTGCTCGACAAGGCGGCGGTTTCCTATCAGGTGGTGCTGACCAAGATCGACAAGATCAAGCAGCCGGCGGTGGAAAAACTGCTTGCCGCCACCGAGATGCAGCTCAGGAAGCGCGCAGCCGCTTTTCCGGAAATTGTCGCAACCTCATCGGAAAAGGGTCACGGCATGGACGAACTGCGCGACGCCATCGCCCGCGCCGTAACCGATGGCTGAATGCCAGATCCCTAGCTCGGCCCAGATCCCTAGCTCGGCCCAGATCCCTAGCTCGGCATTGTCGCGCCCGGTTTGAACGTCAAGGCGATGCCGTTGATGCAGTGGCGCTTGCCGGTCGGCGGCGGGCCGTCATCGAAAATGTGCCCCTGGTGGCCGCCGCAGCGCCGGCAGTGGCATTCGGTCCGGGTCATGAAGAGCGAGTTGTCCGGCTTGGTGCCGATGGCATCCGGAAGTGCTTCCCAGAAGCTCGGCCAGCCAGTACCTGAATCATATCTCGCCTCGGATGAATAAAGCGGCAGGTCGCAGCCGGCGCAATGAAAGAGACCGGCACGCTTCTCATTGTTGAGCGGGCTCGTGAAGGCCCTTTCCGTCGCTTCCTGCCGCAGCACGGCAAATTGCTGATCGGTCAGGATCGCGCGCCACTCTTCCTCACTTTTGGTGATCTCGAAGGTTTCAGCCATGGCGCTGCCGCCGGTCCGGCCACGCAGCACAAAGGCTCCGCCGGTGAGTGCTGCCAGCGCGCCAGCCGTACCATACAGAAAATTGCGGCGTTTCATCGAATAGCTCCTTCTTGCATGGTTGGCTCGTGTCGCCTGCGCCGGACATTAGGTCCGCTGGGCTATCACCTCAAAGTCAAGTCCGTGTGAGTGCAAGGGGTGGCGCTGCTCCACCCCTTGCGGTTCCGAAAACCCCGATCGGAACCTGTCTGGCTTTTGCTTTCGTAGCTCAGCTCTTCGGCAGAAGCACTGTGTCGATCACGTGGATAACCCCGTTCGACTGATCGACATCGGCAATCGTCACGGTTGCCACATTGCCGTTTTCGTCGGTCAGCGTGATCTTGTCGCCGTCCATCTTGGCTTCGAGCATGCAGCCGCCGACCGTCTTGACCGGATGGTTGCCGCCGTCATCGGCGATCATCTTGCCAATGGCGTCAGACATGGCTTCGGTCGCCACCACGTGGCAGGTCAGGACCGTCGCGAGCGTTTCCTTGTTCTCGGGCTTCAGAAGCGTGTCGACAGTGCCGGCGGGCAGCTTCTCGAAAGCTGCGTTGGTCGGTGCGAAAACGGTGAAAGGCCCTTCACCCGAAAGCGTGTCGACCAGGCCGGCAGCCTTCACAGCAGCAACGAGCGTGGTGTGATCCTTCGAATTGACTGCATTCTCGACAATGGTCTTGTCGGCGTACATGGCCGCGCCGCCAACCATCGGGTTTTCAGCGAGAGCTGTACCTGTGAAAGCGAGAGCAATCGAGCCGGCGAGAATGGAAACAGTGATCTTGCGCATGTTTGAACTCCTCAGGTCATTTTGGGACCGCCATTCTGGCTGGCCCGCTTTGGGAACATGAGGAGACACGGAGAGGCACTCCGGGAAGTTTCAAAAAAAAGCAGATTTTTTTAGAAAAGCCGAAATCAGATGTCGCGCAGATCGCCAAGTGCGACGACCGGCCCGGTGGGGGTGCCGTCCGGCGAACCGCCCAGCGGTTCCGTGGTGATGGCAAACACGGCGCCGGCCTCGATTGCGGCGCCAAGCGCTTCGCTCAGCGCCACATGAACGCTCGATCCGACCGGAATGACCCCAAGGGAAACCGGCGGCTTGTCGCCCTCGATCGCCCAGAGTTCGAAATCGCGCCCATCGGGCCGCGCTCCGGAAACATGGGAGAGCGCCACGTCGCGCTTGGTACTGTCGTAGACCGCGAGATAACGCACATCGGTGTCGTCATGGGCAAGCGAGGCAACGAAACGCTGCTCCTGGAGCGGCTGATTGCCAATCGGCAGATCTGTGTAAGTGAGGCCCACATAGGCGGCGAGAGCCAAAAAGGCAGCCAGCGCGGCACTTCGCCAGAAGGCGAGGCTCGACCAAAGGCCGGGCCTTTCCGCTGCCGGCGCGGAACGAAAAAGCCGTGCGTCGATGATGGACTTCGCGTTCGCCGGGGGCTCCACCGCTTCGTAGGCTTCTGCCATGGGGGCGAGCCGGGCTTCCCAGTCTTCCACAAGGCGCGCAAAGGCTGGTTCCGTCTCGATCCGGCGCGCGGTCGTTGCCCGCTCTTCGGCTGCCAGAACGCCGAGCACATATTCGGCAGCGACGAGATCGTCGTCGTGCCTTTCCGGTCCGTGTTCGTCTGCCACCGTCATCGTTCCAGGCATTCCCTGAGCTTCAAGAGGCTGCGCCGCAGCCAGGTTCGCATCGTATTGAGCGGCACGTCGAAACGGGCCGCAAGTTCGGCGTAGCTGTCGCCGTTGAGATAGGCTCCGCGCACCGCCATTGCACGATCGGTTTCCAGTTCGCCGAGGCAGGCATCGATCCGCCGCCGTTCGCTGCCCGCTTCCGCCAGGCTTTCCGGGTTCGGTTTCGGATCGGCAATGGCCTGCGCTTCATCCAGTTCCGCGGCAGGCGCCTTGCGCGCCCTCAGCCTGTCGATTGCGTGATTGCGCGCCACCGCAACCAGCCAGGTGATCGGGCTGAGATCCGTCGCGGCGAACCGGTCCGCCTTGGTCCATATCTTTACATAGACGTCCTGCAGAGCCTCCTCTGCTTCCGCCCTGTCCTTCAAGACACGCAGGCAGACACCGAAGAGTTTCGCACTCGTGAGGCGATAAAGAAGATCAAATGCCGCACGCTCCTTGAGCGCGGTGCGGAAAATCAGCTTCGTGATCTCATCCGGGGTCATATTTGGAGACTAGGCTCAAACGGGATGGCGGGAAAGGCGGAGAAACACGAGAGTTAGGGCGACGCAACGCAAAGGCAAGCCGACCCACGATCAGCAAAAGCAGCTTTTTGTCGGCCGACCTGCAAGATCGTTTCACTTGCAGCGAAAAATGCTTTAAGAAACCGCCGTTTTGACTTTGGGGAACAACACGATGACGGACATGACGGAAACTGCTGAAGCCCAGGCCCGCTTTCTTTCGGCGGCACTGCCGTACATGCAGCGTTATGAGAACAAGACCATCGTGGTGAAATATGGCGGGCACGCCATGGGCGATGCTGCACTTGGTCAGGCCTTCGCCCGCGACATCGCGCTCCTCAAACAGTCCGGCGTCAGCCCCATCGTCGTCCATGGCGGCGGCCCGCAGATCGCGGCCATGCTCAAGAAGATGGGCATCGAATCGAAATTCGAGGGCGGCCTTCGCGTCACCGACGAAAAGACCGTCGAGATCGTCGAGATGGTTCTGGCCGGCTCCATCAACAAGGAAATCGTGGCGCTCATCAACGCCGAGGGCGAATGGGCCATTGGTCTGTGCGGCAAGGATGGCAACATGGTCTTTGCCGAAAAGGCGCACAAGACCGTGGTAGATCCCGATTCCAACATCGAGCGCGTGCTCGATCTGGGATTTGTCGGCGAGCCGGTGGAGGTCGACCGCACGCTGCTCGATCTGCTCGCCCATTCCGAGATGATCCCCGTCATCGCACCGGTGGCGCCGGGCCGCGACGGCCACACCTACAACATCAATGCCGATACGTTTGCCGGTGCGATTGCCGGCGCCGTGCGCGCCACGCGTCTTCTTTTCCTCACCGATGTGCCTGGCGTGCTCGACAGGGACAAGAAGTTGATCGACGAGCTGACGGTCGCCGAAGCTCGTGCCCTCATCAAGGATGGCACGATTTCCGGCGGCATGATCCCCAAGGTCGAGACCTGCATTCAGGCCATCGAGCGCGGCGTGGAAGGTGTCGTCATCCTCAACGGCAAGACCCCGCATGCTGTCCTGCTCGAGCTTTTCACCGAGCATGGCGCAGGAACGCTGATCGTCCCGTAAGGGTGAGTTTTCGATAAATGCGAAAACACGCTTGACCTGGAGTTCGCTCCAGAAAGTAGATGCATATGTGCACACAATGGAGATGCACATATGCAAAAGCGTACCATCATCGAACGTTTCCTTGAGGCGCTTAAGGCGAGCAACGTCGAGAGCGCCTGCGCCTTTGTGGCTAAGGGTGCAGTGCAGCCCGGGCAGGAGGTCGCATGAAGATTGGCGAAGTCGCAAGACGCACCGGTCTGAGCATCGACACGCTGCGCTATTACGAGAAGCTTGGTCTCATCGATCCGCCCTGGCGGCAGGGTGGTCAGCGTGCCTATGACGAAAACATCATCGCATGGCTGAAATTCATCAAATTGTTGAAAGCCACCGGAATGCCGCTTGCCGATGTGGAGACCTATGCGCGTCTACGTCGTGAGGGCGAGCGCAGCTCTGCTCAGCGCCGCGAGATGCTGGAGCATCAGCGCATGGTGGTGTTGGCGAAGATCGATGAACTGAAGGCATGTGTCGAACTGCTCGACTACAAGATCATCAACTATGCCGAAATCGAAGCGCGCCACCGCGCCGAGGACGGCCTTAAGAAACAGACCTATGACCATTGAGAACACGATTGGGAGTGAGGCAGCGCTGTCCGCCCTCGAACAGGGGCGCAAGATTGCGGCACAGCTCAATCCCGAGCTCGAAACGATTCTGGCCCAGCGCTATGATGATGCTCTGCCGGGGTTTGCGGAAACGCTCATCGAAAGCGCCTATGGCCGCTTCTATGCTCGCGAGGGTCTCGACTTGAAAACACGCCAGCTTGCCACTGTAGCGGCGTTGACTGCGCTTGGCGGGCAGACGGCCCCGCAACTCAGGATCAACATCGAACATGCGCTTGCGGCGGGTGCTGCCGAACGCGAGATACTGGAAGTCATTCTGCAGATGGCAGCGTACGGCGGCTGGCCGGCGGCTATCAACGGCCTCAATGCAGCGCTTGGACTCTTTGCAGAACGAGCAGGTTCGTCACAGGCATCCGCTTGGGATGGGCAGTAGTCCTATAAAAGCACAAGCAGAACAATCCCCGCGACGATCAGCAGGCAGCCCGCCACTTCCGTGCGGTTGATGTGCTCGCGGAAGAAGAAAACGGAGGAGGCGAAGGTGAAGATCATTTCGATCTGCGCCAGCGCCTTCACCACCGCCGCCTGTTGTAGCGTCATGGCGCTGAACCAGCCAAGCGAAGCCGCCGCACCAACGAAACCGACAAACAGTGACGGTTTCCATGCCTTCGCAATCCGGCCGACTTCGGCGCGGTCGCGCCATAGCATCCAGATGAGCATGATCACGGTTTGAAAGGTGATGGTCACGGCCAGCGTCGTGGTCGCCTGCATCAGGTAATTGGGCCCGCCCAGCGAAAGCGACGCTCCGCGATAGGCGACGGCCGTTATGCCGAACAGCGTGCCCGAGGCCAATCCGATCAGTGCTGTGCGGCTGATGAGCGAGCGGAACAGGTTGCCCCAGCTCATCGGCACACGCGCCACTGAGATAAGCATCACGCCAACCACGGTGACGGCGATGGCGACCAGCGCACCAAAGCCGGCCACCTCACCAAGAAGCACGAGGCCGAAGATGGCGGCTTGGGCCGGCTCGGTGCGTGAATAAGCGGTCCCCACCGCAAAATTGCGGAAAGAGAAGAGATAAATGAGGAGAAATTGCGCGGAGATCTGACCGAGCCCGCCGAGCAGCGTCCAGGCAAGAAACGTCCCGTGAAGTTCCGGGAATTCATAACCGGCAGCAAAGTGAAGTGCGAGCCACAGGACGAGCACGAACGGCATGCCAAAGCCGAAGCGCACGAATGTCGCTCCGGTCGTGCCCATGACGCCTTTAAGGTGCTTTTGCCCGACGGAACGCAGGTTCTGCAGGAAGGCTGCGGCAATGGTGATGGGAATCCACAATTCCATGCTGCGTCTTTTGCAGCCCACGCTTCAAACGCGCAAGAGAGCAGTTGGGTCAAAGTGGTATACCAGTTCGGGCTACCGAAGTGGAAGGGTTCGCTCAGCATCCGCCGGGTAGTGAAGACAGGGGTCGAGGCTTACATGATCGGCATCGATCTGATTTAGCGTTCCGCTCAAAACCACGCGATCTCCGGCCCTGTAATCGTTGACCTCATAGGTCACGCACACCACTTCAGGGGCTGGCGCGGCGCAGGTCAGCATGTAGCCCAGCGTGCCGTCGTGTTCCACGGCGCGCAGCTCCCCCACCACGTCAATGGTGATCCATTCCTCATTTGAGGCATCAAGGTTTGAAAGCTTGTCTCGCAACTGCGCACACGTTGCTTCGAAACTCGGCTCAGGCTGGGCGAGAGCTGCTGTTGCGGAGGCAAAAATCGGCAGGGCAAGGCAAAGACAGGAGAAACGGACCATGGGCTGAACTTCGATTTGCGATAGTGACACGTTCCTCATGCATCGTGGCATTTGTTTGAAGCGGAAAAGCCTGCCGGACGATTGCGATGCACAGCTCGGCTCTGGCATAAGGGGCCATGACAAATCGGCCCGCTCCCGATCGTTTCGCTCATGTCACCGACTGGGTGTTCGATCTCGACAACACGCTTTATCCGCATCACAGCAATCTGTTCTCCCAGATTGATGTGAAAATGACGGCTTATGTGTCCGAATTTCTCCAACTTGGGCGCGATGAGGCCAGAGTGCTTCAAAAGCAGCTCTATAAGGAGCACGGCACCACGCTCAACGGTCTGATGGCGCGATATGACATCGACCCCGACGATTTTCTCGAGAAGGTGCACGACATCGATTATTCGTGGCTCGACCCTGATCCGCGGCTTGGCGCAGCCATTCGCGCTCTTCCAGGCCGCAAGTTCATCTTCACCAATGGTGATCGGGGTCACGCGGAACGTGCGGCGCGGCAGCTCGGCGTGCTCGACCATTTTGACGACATTTTCGACATCGTAGCGGCCGATCTGCTCCCGAAACCGGCTGCCGCCACCTATGACAAGTTTGTGGCCTTGCATCGGGTGGCGGGCGAAAATGCTGTCATGTTCGAGGATCTGGCGCGGAATCTCGCAGTGCCGAAGAAGCTTGGAATGACCACGGTTCTGGTGGTGCCCAACAATTTCGAGCCGACCTTCACCGAGATATGGGAGCAGGACGCGAACGAGGAAGATGATGTCGACTTCGTGACCGACAATCTTGCGGAATTTCTTGAAACGGCGATGAAGGCCTGACGCCGATGCGGCGTTTCACGTCTCTTGAAACGCGCATCGACTCCCTTGCGCATCGCGTTCTCGACACGTTGCCTGCACAGGGCCCGGCGGGCGCGCTGGTCGAGTTCGCCGTCTTCGGATTGAAGCAGGCATGGGCCTGTCTTTTTGGCGGGTTGCTGCTCGCGCTGATCATCGCGACACATTATCTGTGGCCGGAAAACGCCGTCCTGGCACGCTACGATTTTCTGTTTCTGGCTGCGGTTGTCATACAGGTGCTCATGCTGGCTGGCGGTCTTGAGCAACCGTCCGAAGCGAAGGTCATCCTTATTTTTCACGTGGTCGGCACGGTGATGGAGGTCTTCAAAACTTCAGCCGGCTCATGGATCTATCCGGAAGAGAGCGTCTTTCGCGTCGCTGCAGTGCCGCTCTTCTCGGGTTTCATGTATGCCGCCGTGGGATCCTATCTCGCGCGCGTCAGCCGGATTTTCGACATGCGCTATACCCGATATCCGGCTTTGTGGATGACATTGGTGCTCGCCGCAGCGATCTATGTGAACTTTTTCGCCCATCACTATACGGTCGATGTGCGTTATGGTCTCTTCGCAGCCACGGCGCTGCTTTTCGCACGCACCACCGTGCACTACCGCGTGTTCCGGTTTCGCCATCGAATGCCGTTGTTGCTTGGGTTTCTGCTGGTGGCGGTGTTTATCTGGTTTGCAGAGAACATCGGCACCTGGTCACGTGCCTGGATCTACCCGGATCAGTCCGGTGGATGGACACCGGTTTCCATCTCCAAGCTCGGTTCGTGGTATCTCTTGATGATCATATCCTTCGTTCTGGTATCGGTGGTTCATCGTCCTCGAACGCCTGATGAAGCCCCTTTGAAGGATTTTCCGGCTGGCGCCGGTCGGGCCGACGCCAGCGGTTAGCAAGAGGCGACGTATATCAGTGGCTGTGCCCCGTCCCGGAGGTTTCACCGCGTGCGGGGCCTGCGACAAGCCTGAGATCGATCGTCCCCGCATTCTCGAATTCCAGCCTCAGCGGTATGGACTCGCCCTCCTGAAAACCCTTCTCCACTTGCATGAACATCACATGCAGGCCGCCGGGCTCCAGCGTCACCGTCTCTCCGGCTGGTATGGTCAGGCCTCCTTTCACAGGACGCATAACCATCACGTCATTGTTCATTTCCATACTGTGCACCTCCACCTTGCCTGCCCGTGGGGAGGTCAGCGACAGGAGCCGGTCGTCGACCGCGCCGGTGTTTTCGATCACCATATAACCGCCGCCTGAAGGTTGTCCGGGCAGCATGGCCCGCACGCGGGCGTCTGCGATCTTCAGGTCTCCGGCCTCGATGACGTGCTCTGTCTGATGGTCCGTGGCCTGCGCTGCGATAGCCGAGCCGAGCAGGGGAAGTGCGGCGACCGCCGCGAGGAAAATATTTGAGCGCATGGTTCTGCCTTTTATAACTGAGCTTTGAGTTGCCCGAAAAACTGGGCTTAAATAGATCAGAGAACGGCAGGAGGAGCGCGAATGCCGTGTGCTGTCGCGCTGGCGGGGTTGGTGTGAATGCGGTTGCCCCAACGGGGTGCGATGGCGCCATTCCTCTGCCACATGGGCAGTGCCAGCACTGGGTTTTGCGGTGAGGCCGATGAGAACAGGTAGCCGCACGCATGGCCGCTCACACACAGCGGACATTGAGCCGCACGCGGGTGCTCGCGACTGTCATCGGTTACCGTGCCGATTCCGTAGGTCGTACAAATGACGAAGCCATAGGAGACCGGTGCAGCCGCAGCCAGAGCCAGCGGCTGCAATAGCCCCATGAGCAGCGAGATGATGCCAACCGCCGCGAACAGTTTTGCATCGCGGCGCAGGCTCTCAAACCAGCTTGTGTTGCCCAGCCATTTTGTCATAGCGCATGCCTAGCCGATTGCTGGGCACCCCGCCAGTCTCAGCGGCTGCGGCATCAGCGCTCAGAGTTCGTAGAACTCGGCGATCTTCGCCCAGGCTTCCTCGGCCGTGTCTACGAAAGTGATCAGCTCATCGTCTCCGGGCGAGATCGTCCCCTGTTCCGCCAGAAAACCGAGGTCGATCGCACCTTCCCAGAACTCCTTGCCGAACAGAACCACCGGCACCCGTTCCATGCGTCCGGTCTGGATCAGCGTGAGCGTCTCAAACAGCTCGTCCATCGTGCCGAAGCCACCGGGGAACACCGCGACCGCCTTCGCCCGCATCATGAAATGCATCTTGCGGATCGCGAAATAGTGGAAGTTGAAGCACAGCTCTGGCGTTACATATAGGTTCGGCGCTTGCTCATGCGGCAACACGATGTTGAGGCCGATGGAGGGCGCGCCGCAATCGGCAGCACCGCGATTGCCGGCTTCCATCACGCCGGGTCCGCCGCCCGTCACCACCACATATTCGCGGTAATAGGATTTGGCCGATTCTTCCGAGCAAAGCCGCGCGAAATTCCGGGCCTCCTGATAGTAGCGGCTGTTCTTTTCAAGGTTCTTCTTCTGCGTCTCGTTCTTGGCAGCCCAGGCCTCGCCGCCCGGTTCGGGCAGGCGCGCGCCGCCGAATAGAATGACCGTCGAACGAATGCCACGCTCGGCAAGCGCCATCTCCGGTTTCAGGAGTTCCAGTTGCAGGCGCACCGGGCGCAGTTCGCGCCGGGTCATGAAGTCTTCGTCGTCCCAGGCAAGACGATAGGTTTCCGCACGTGTCTGCGGTGTGTCGGGCACTTGTCGCGAACGGCGCAGATCCTCATCGGAATGCGGTAGGGGCGTCCAGCCGTTCTCGTCTTTCGAATCCATCGTCATTTATCCGTCCTTTGGCGCGTCCCCGCGCGATCCCGAGATTGACCCCCAGTGACGCTTCGCATAGTTTCCGCGCCGACCTGGGTCATTTTCCCAAACTATGGCTGAGCCCTTAACAGCTTGTTCAATGGAGCCGCAAGCATGACGAGTATCGATGTCGCCGCGCTGGAAACAACAATCGAAAAGGCATTTGACGAGCGCGACGGCGTTTCGACCGACACACGCGGCGAGATTCGCGACGCGGTGGAAGCTTCGCTGCACCTGCTCGACAGCGGCAAGGCACGTGTGGCAGAGCGTCAGGAGGACGGCTTCTGGAAGGTGAACCAGTGGCTCAAGAAGGCTGTGCTTCTTTCCTTCCGGCTGAACCCGATGCAGGTCATCAAGGGCGGACCGGGCGATTCCGTCTGGTGGGACAAGGTGGCGTCGAAATTCGACGGCTGGAGCGCAAACGAGTTCGAGAAGGCCGGCTTCCGCGCCGTGCCAAACGCCGTTGTGCGCCACTCCGCCTATATCGCGCCCGGCGTGGTGCTGATGCCCTCCTTCGTCAATCTCGGCGCTTATGTGGGTGAGGGCACGATGGTCGATACCTGGGCCACCGTCGGCTCTTGCGCGCAGATCGGCAGGAATGTGCATCTTTCCGGCGGTGTCGGCATCGGCGGCGTTCTGGAGCCCATGCAGGCCGGCCCCACCATCATCGAGGACCACTGCTTCATCGGCGCGCGCTCCGAAGTGGTCGAAGGCTGCATCGTGCGCGAAGGCTCGGTGCTCGGCATGGGCGTCTATATCGGAAAATCCACCAAGATCGTCGACCGCGCCACGGGCGAAATCTTCTACGGCGAAGTACCGCCCTATTCGGTGGTCGTCGCAGGCACCATGCCCGGCAAGAACGTACCGGGCGAGAACTGGGGCCCCAGCCTCTACTGCGCCGTGATCGTCAAGCGCGTCGATGAGAAGACCCGCTCCAAGACGTCGATCAACGAACTCCTGCGCGATTGACGAGCGACGGAGAAGCGCAATGCCCAAGGGACAGATCGCCTGGCTGTTTTTCGGTTTTTCCGGAAGGGTAAGCCGTGCCGCATTCTTTCTGGCAGGCATGCTTCTGGCTGTTCTGCAGGCCTTCGCGCTCTATCGTTTCACCCTGGCGCCGGAGGGAAGCGGCGCCAGCGGCATGTGGGCACTGCTTTTCTGGGGCCTTTTCTTCGTTTCGGTCTTTTCTTCGGTGGCGCTCGGCGTCAAGCGCCTGCATGATTTCGGCAAGCCCGGAATTTTTGCTGTCGCGCTCTTCATCCCGATGGTGTCGATCCTAGCCTTCATCGTGCTCTGCCTCTATCCGGGCGATGCTGGCGCCAACGAATATGGCGATCGGACAAACGCGCCGAAGCAATAGAAGGTTTGCCGCGTGACAGGCACGTCCGGTTGGATTATCCCTTGCGCATGACACTGCCGACAGATCCCGCCGCCAATCTCGCCGAACTCATTCGCTGCCCTTCCGTCACACCGGTGGAAGGTCAGGCGCTGTCCGTGCTTCAGGGCATGTTGAAGGCGCTTGACTGCTCGGTCGAGCGCCCGATCTTTTCCGAAGAGGGCACGCCCGACATCGAAAATCTCTATGGCAAGCTTGCAGGCGAGGGCCCGCACCTCATGTTCGCCGGTCACACCGATGTGGTGCCGCCCGGCGATGAAGGTGCTTGGAAGCATCCGCCCTTTGCCGCCGCCATTGCCGATGGCCAGATGTATGGCCGGGGTGCCGTCGACATGAAGGGTGGCATCGCCTGTTTCGTCGCCGCGCTCGCCCGCTATGTGGAAGCCCACGGCAAGCCGAAAGGCTCCGTCTCCTTCCTCATCACCGGAGATGAGGAAGGCCCGGCGCTCAACGGAACGGTCAAGCTTCTGGAATGGGCCGTGGAGCGTGGCGAAAAGTGGGACGCTTCGATCGTCGGCGAACCCACAAACCCGGATCGGCTCGGCGACATGATCAAGATCGGCCGGCGCGGTTCGCTTACCGGTCGCATCACCGTCAATGGCCGTCAGGGGCACGTTGCCTATCCGCACCGGGCAGACAATCCGGTGCCGGGCCTCATGCAGCTGCTTGATGCGCTTCTCGGTCAAGCCTTCGATGAAGGCACGGCAGATTTCCAGCCAAGCAATCTGGAAGTCACCACGGTTGACGTGGGCAACACGGCGACAAACGTCATTCCCGCAAAGGCGACAGCGGTCTTCAACATCCGCTTTAACGACACGTGGAGCGTGGAAAGCCTGCAGGCCGAAATCCACAACCGGCTCGACCGTGCCGCAGAGGAGAACCGTTTGCGCAAGGGCGCCGAACACCCGGTCGATTTCGACATCGACTGGCTTGGTCGCCCGAGCCCTGTTTTCCTGACGCGCGACGAAAAACTGGTTGAAACCCTGTCGGCTTCGGTCGAGTCTGTGGTCGGCTCGCGTCCACAGCTCTCCACCTCCGGCGGTACATCGGATGCGCGTTTCATCAAGGATTACTGTCCTGTGGTGGAGTTCGGCCTCGTCGGCCAGACCATGCACATGGTCGATGAGCGGGTGGCGCTGTCCGACCTCGAAACCCTGACGCAGGTCTATCTGCGTTTCCTAGAAGATTGGTTTGGCTGACGATGCCTTCATTCGCCGAGATCCAGCGGTATTTCGCCGGTGTCTGGCGCATGATGATGGGGCGGTCTGAAGGCCTTCGCCTTCTCGATCTGTCGGCGGACGGTTTCTGGAACTCGTTCTTCGCCATCCTTGTCGCTTTCCCTCCCATGGTGGTGGGGTGGGTGGCGATTTCCAACGAGTTGGCGGGAATCGAGATCTTCACCTCCCGCTTCTCGCTGTTCACGCGGTTGATGTTGACGGACCTGGCCACCTGGATTCTGCCCTATGCCATCCTGGCGCTTGCAGCGCGTCCGGCCGGCATTGCCGACCGGTTTGTGCACTACGTGGTGGCAAACAACTGGGCGTCCGCGCTGTTCGCCTGGGTCACGCTCCCGGCCATGCTCATGCGGCTGCTTTTCCCCGAGGCCGCCGACCTTGCAAATCTTGTCACCTTCCTGATCTTCCTTGCAACGATGGTTCTCTCCTGGCGGCTCACAAATGTCGCCATCGGCAAAGGGCCGGCCGTCGCCACAGCGGTCTTTGGAGCGATGTTTGCGGCCTCGCTTGCCATTCTCTTCACGTTTGAAGGGTTGCTGGGCCTGTCACGCGCGGGATAGGGACTGCCGGAAGCAACGCGCACGCGGAACCAAGGCAGATCAATAATCCACGCGCGTCAGATACAGCCCGTGCGGTGGGGCGACCGGGCCACAGGCCTTGCGGTCGCGGGCTTCGAGCGCCCTGGTCACATCGTCTGCGCTCCAGCCGCCTTCGCCCACCCGCTTCAGCGTGCCTGCAAAGGAGCGCACCTGATTGTGCAGAAAGGAACGGGCCGAGGCGCGGATTTCCACGAATTCGCCGTTGCGCGTTACTTCCAGCTTTTCCAGCGTCTTGATCGGACTTTTTGCCTGACACTGAGCGGCGCGGAACGTGGTGAAATCATGGGTTCCCACCAGCCGCTGCGCCGCCTCGTGCATGGCTTCCGCATCGAGCGGTGCCGCCACATGCCAGGCATGGGCGCGGTCAACGGTCAGGGGCGGGCGGCGGTTGTGAATGCGGTAGAGATAGTGCCGGGCTTTTGCGGAAAACCGCGCGTCGAAATCATCGGGCACCTGCGCGGCCTCGATCACGGCAACCGTCTCTTCAGCCATGGCGAGATGTGCGTTGATTGCATTTTGCACGGTGCGGGCGGTCCAATCCCGCGAGAGGTTGAAATGCGCCACCTGTGCCAGCGCATGAACACCCGTGTCGGTGCGTCCCGCACCAAACAGTGTCACCTCCTCCCCGGAAAACGCGGCAATGGCATTCTCCAGTGCGGCCTGCACGGAATGGTGCGTCGCCTGCCGCTGCCAGCCAAAATAGGGGCCACCATCATATTCGATGTCGATGCGAAAACGCGCCATGGTCAAAGCCCGCCAAAGCCGGGGGCGTAGACGAGCCGCCCCGTGTCGGGAGCTTCATAGCCCCAGCGCAGGGCCTGAAGGGCCTCGCACTGATAGTCGCTCTCAAAAGCTGCAGCATCTTCATGCCGATAGCCGAAACGGCCGTAATATACGGGCTCGCCCAGCACAACAGACAGCGTTTCGCCGTTGGTGATCAGGCGTTGATGCGCTTCCTTGACAAGCCGCGCTCCGATGCCCTGCCGTTGATGAGTGGGCGAAACGGCGAGCGGTGCGAGTGCAACGGCGGGAAAGCGGGTCTCGTCTTTCACCACATGAAGGCGCGAGAAGAGCACATGACCGCATAGTGCGCCTTCCCGTTCAGCGACAAGCGAGAGAACCACGTCGCCATCGGTATGAAGCGCTCGGACCAACTGCGCTTCGGCGTCTCCGTCGAAAGCGGCAAGCAACAGGGCATGAATCGCTTCGCGGTCACCGGCTTCTTCGGAGCGGATTTCGAGCTGGTTCATGGAAGCACGGTTCCTTTTTCGAGCTTCGCCCCGCGCAGAAAATCCACCGCCTGCATCGGCTTGCCGCCGGCGCGCTGCACTTCGTTCAGTCGCAGAGCGCCTTCGCCACAGGCGATCGTCAGTGCGTCGTCCAGCACTTCGCCGGGCGTGCCTTCGCCCTTGCCGATCTCCGCCCGCAGAATCTTGACGCGCTCGGGCTTGCTGCCGAAGGTCATTTCGCACCAGGCGCCGGGAAAGGGTGAAAGCCCGCGAACATGGTCGTTCACCGCGCGGGCAGGGCGGGTCCAGTCGACACGCGTTTCCTCTTTCAGGATCTTCTTGGCATAGGTCGCGCCCTCCTCGGGCTGCGGTGTCAGCGTGAGCGCCCCTTTTTCGAGCGCGTCCATGGCCTCCACCATGAGCGCGGCGCCCGTATCCCTCAGCACATCGTGCAGTTCGCCGCCGGTCATATCGGGCGTGATGGCGATGCGGGATGTCATGGCCACGGGCCCGGTGTCGAGCCCTTCGTCCATCTTCATCACCATCATGCCGGTTTCTGTGTCACCGGCCATGATCGCGCGCTGGATGGGCGCAGCCCCCCGCCAGCGAGGCAGAAGCGAGGCGTGACCGTTGAAACAGCCAAGCCGTGTGCCTTCCAGAATGGGCTTTGGAAGAAGAAGCCCGTAAGCGACCACAATGGCGGCATCGGCTTCAAGCGCGGCAAAGGCGGCCTGCTCATCCTCGCCCTTGAGCGATTTCGGCGTCCGCACCTCGATCCCGAGCGCTTCGGCCGCTTGATGAACGGGCGACTTGGTGAGCTCCAGTCCGCGCCGCCCTGCAGGTCGCGGCGGTTGTGAGTACACGGCGACGATCTCGTGCCCGGCCTCAGCCAGTGCCTGAAGGGTGGCAACGGAGAAATCCGGAGTGCCCATGAAGATGAGACGAAGTGCCATGCCGCGTGTCCGATGCGTTCAGTCAGTCAAACGAGCGCACCCGCGCTCCTGCGGTGCTTGAAGCGGATTTATCCGCTTCCGGTCAAGCCCCGCAGCGCCAATTGCCTCACATGGGCCGATTGGTCAGCCGACCATGCGCGCGGGCGGGCGGTCCTTGGCAAGCTTCCGGAACTTGCGCACCACCATGTCGCGCTTGAGCTTCGACAAATAATCGATGAAAAGAACGCCGTTGAGATGGTCGATCTCGTGCTGCAGGCAGGTGGCGAGCAGGCCGTCGGCCTCCACGGTCTGCTGCTTGCCGTCCAGATCGAGATAGTTGACGGTCACGCCGGCGGGGCGCTCCACTTCCGCATAGTAATCGGGGATGGAAAGGCATCCTTCCTCATGCACATTGCGCCGATCGGTGCTGGCCACGATCTCCGGGTTGATCACCACCATGGGCGCCGGCTCTTCATCCTTTTCCGAAACGTCGACGACGAGCATACGCAATGGCTCACCCACCTGAATGGCGGCAAGGCCGATGCCCGGCGCGTCATACATGGTTGCCAGCATGTCATCGGCAAAGATGCGTAACTGATCGTCGAAGCGCTCGACCGGTTTGGAGGTTTCGCGCAGGATCGGGTCGGGAAGAAGAACTAGCGGTTTGATCGTCATGGCGTTCAGGTAAGCCCTGCCTGCGTGAAGGTCAATACGGAACGCGTGTTCACGTTTTGGTCTTATGGTTGCATCACGAATCGTCTAGAGTGCCGCGCATGAACGAGATGTCCGATATTTTTGCCACGCCCGTGGCGCAGCTTGGTGCCAGCACGTTCACGCTTGGCCAGCTCCTGCTTGCCGGCGGTTTCCTGCTTTTTGCGCTGATGATTGCGCTTGTTACCGGGCTGTGGCGCGCGGCGCGCGCCCGTGCGGTGGCGGCGGCAGAGGCCGCCCAGCACGCCCGCGAGGCAGAGGCGCGCATGGCCGAGCTCACCCGGGCACAGGCCGAGCTTCAGGGCCGTATGGGCTCCATTGCCGAAGTGTTCGGCAGCCGGCAGGCGGAATTGACCAAGGCCCTGTCGGAGCGGCTTGACGGGATGAGCTCGCGGCTTGGCCAGTCCATCACCGAGCAGACCAAATCGACGCACGAGAACCTCGCAAAACTGCAGGAGCGGCTGGCGGTCATCGACACGGCACAGAACAACATCCAGTCACTCGCCGGCCAGGTGGTGCAGCTTCAGCAGATCCTCTCCAACAAGCAGACGCGCGGCGCCTTCGGCCAGTCGCGCATGGAGGCGATCATCGCCGACGGTCTGCCGCACACGGCCTATGAGTTTCAGGCAACGCTCTCCAATGGCAGCCGGCCCGACTGTGTGGTCAAGATGCCCAATGATGCGCCCTCGCTGGTGATCGACGCCAAATTTCCGCTTGAAGCGTGGAATGCCATCCGCGCGGCATCCGAAGGTGAGGGCGGCAGCCCCGAAGCGCGTAAGGCTGCCGAGTCTGCGTTTCGGCGTGATGTGGAGGTGCACATCAAGGCGATCTCGGAGAAATATCTGCTGACCGGCGAGACGCAGGATACGGCCTTCATGTTCGTGCCGTCGGAATCGATCTTTGCCGAGATCCACGAAAATTTCGAAACCCTTGTCCAGCGCGCGCACCGGGCGCGCGTGGTGATTGTTTCGCCCTCACTGCTCATGCTCTCGATCCAGGTCATTCAGGCCGTTCTCAAGGATGCGCGCATGCGCGAGCAGGCACATCTGATCCAGGCCGAAGTGGTGCGTCTGATGGAGGATGTCGGCCGGCTGGATGACCGGGTCCGCAAGCTGCAGACGCATTTCATGCAGGCCAACAAGGACATCGACATGATCCTCACCTCGACCGACAAGGTTACCAAGCGGGGGGCGAAGATCGAGGCGCTGGAGCTGGGCGCGGGCGAGGCCGAGAAGTCCGGCGCAAGCGACAATCGTCTCGCTCCCAAAAAGCCGGATGGCGAGGGCGGCCCGGGCTCCGGCCAGCTGCGCCTGCGCGTCGTGGATGAGTAATTCGAATATTTTCGAAGTATTGTTGACGACGCGCTGGCGACGCATTAGGCGTTCGTGTCATGGAACACGAAACAGCCTCCGGCCAGCTTGAAGCACTGGGCAATCCCATTCGGCTCCGTATCTACCGTATGCTGGTTCGTGCGGGCGAAGAGGGGATGGCCGTCGGCGGGCTTCAGGAGCGAGTTGCCATGCCGGCTTCCACGCTGTCGCACCATTGCAAGAAGCTTCTGGAAACCGGCCTGATCACGCGCGAACGACGCGGCACCACATTGATCTGCCGAGCGCACTACCCTGCCATGCACGCCTTGATCGCGTATCTGGCCGACGAGTGCTGCGCCGACAGCGCCTCCAGCTTTATCCCCGGGGAACATTGACCATGGCGCGCACGCTGACCGCGGACCCCGGCTACCGGCGCATGATCACGGCGCTCGGCATTGCCCAGATCTGCTCATGGGGCTCGATCTTTTACAGTTTCCCGCTTATCGCCGAAGCGATGCGCATTGAGCTTGGCTGGTCAAAACCGCTTCTCTATGGCGGTGCCACGGCGGGGCTGATCCTCGCTGCATTCGCCGCCTATCCGGTCGGGGCGGCGATCGACCGGGGGCGGGGGCGCTGGGTGATGAGCGGTGCGTCGCTCATGGCCGGGCTTCTCTATCTCCTGTGGTCGCAGGTCGACAGCATTGCCATGTTTTTTATTGTCGTTCCGCTGCTCGGCGCGCTGCAGGCGGCCACACTCTATGAACCGGCCTTCGCTGTGCTCGCCCGCCGCGTCGGCGCACTGGAGGCCCGGCGCGCGATCACCGCGCTCACGCTTTGGGGCGGCTTCGCCAGCACCGTGTTCGTGCCGCTGGTTCAATGGCTTATCGACATGCTCGACTGGCGCGGCGCGCTGATGGTGCTGGGCGCAATTAACGCCTTCCTGTGCGCCAGCCTCTATTTCACGGTGATCGACCCCTCAAAAGACAGGCCGAAAGAGCCAGCAAGGGACACCGGAACGCCCGAACTCGCCGGCCGCGCTGCCGTTTTCTGGGCGTTTCGCCAGCCGGTCTTTTGGGCGCTGGTTCTGTTTCTCGTGCTTTATGCCGGCGTTTTCTCCAGCCTGAGCTTTCACCTTTACCCGCTTCTCCTCGAACGTGGATTGAGTGCAGGGGAAGTCGTCAGCATCGTCGCCATCATCGGCCCGGCGCAGGTTGCGGGGCGCATAGCCATCTGGACGTTCGCTCCGGAAGCGCCCGTGCGCCGCATCGGCGCGATCATGGTGGGGGTCTTTCCGCTGGTGCTCATCGGCTATGCTTTCGCCCCACCGCAAATGTTTGTGATTGCTGCCATTGCAGCATTCTATGGCGCCGCCAATGGGATGATGACCATCGTGCGCGGGCTTGCCGTACCGGAAATGCTGAGCCGCGAGGCCTATGGCGCGATCAATGGCGCGCTGATCACCCCATCACGCCTGGTGGAGGCGGTTGCGCCTCTGGGCGTTGCCGCCTTGTGGGCGGCAAGCGGCGGATATGACCTTTATCTGATGCTCGCTTTCGCCGCGACACTGGTCATGGTCGGGGCGTTCTGGACGGCGTCATTCATGGCGCGCCCGAAATTTCCGAAAACCGCCTGAAACGGGGAAATTCCGTTTCATTTCGCGGATTTTTCCGGAATTCCGGTCGAAACTGCAGAAAACGAACCTAGCCTGAAAACCGCTCCGTCAGCGCGTCGAGAGCCGCCTGGTCAGACGCCGATCGCTCCCGAAGTGCTGTCACGAGACAGGCCTCGGAACGCAGGATGATTCCGTCGTCAAGCACCTTCAGATGGTTGGCCGTGAGCGTCGATCCTGTCGAAGTGATATCGACGATCACGTCGGCCGATCCGGACGCCGGCGCGCCTTCGGTGGCGCCGAGGCTTTCCACGATCCGGTAGACCTGAATGCCGTGCTTCTGGGAGAAGAACTGCTGGGTCAGCCGCCAGTATTTGGTGGCGATCCTGAGCCGGCGTCCGTGTCGGTGGCGGAAATCGGCGGCGACATCGTCGAGATCGGCCATGGTCGACACGTCGAACCAGACCTCCGGTACCGCAACCACCACGTCTGCGCGACCAAAGCCCAGCCTTGCGGCGATCTCCACCTTGCGCTGCCAGTCGGGGATGGTCTCGCGCACCAGGTCCTCGCCGGTCACGCCGAGATCGACCGTGCCGCGCTCCAGTTCGCGGGCGATTTCGGATGCGGAAAGGAAGGCGATCTCGACACCGTCCACGCCTTCGAGCGTGGCGCGGTAGCGCCGGTCGTTTTCCGGCAGGTGCACGGTCAGGCCGGCCTTTTCGAGCTGTGCCAGCGCGTTTTCCTTCAGGCGGCCCTTGGAGGGCAGGGCAAGGGTGATGCTCATGCCGCCGTCTCCTTCAGACCTGCCACGCGATCGAGCCAGATGGAAAAGCCGACACCGGGAATGGGCGTCTCTGCGCCGAGAAGGGTCAGAAGCCGGTCATAACGTCCGCCGCCGGCCAACACCGTGCCTGTGGGAGAGGCGATCTCGAACACGAACCCGGTGTAATAATCGAGCGGACGGCCAAAGCCGGCATCATAGGTCAGCGCGTCGAGCGGCAGGCCCTCGGCCTCGATGCGTTCCGCGCGCGCTGCGAAGGTATCGAGCGCATCGTCGAGAATCAGCCCATTCTCGGCGGCGAAAGCCGAAAGCCGCTCGCCCGCCTCGGCAAACGGCGTGCGCATGGAAACGAAAGCCTTGAGCGCGCTCATCGCTTCGTCCGTTAGTCGCACGCTGCGCAGTTCCGCCTTTTCGATCAGCCGCCGGGCGATCTCCTGCGGGGTGCGACCGGCAGAAGGAGAAATCCCGGTTTCGTCCATCACCGTTGCAATGTGATCGGCAAGGCCCGCCTCGTCGCCACGCGCCACAAGCCCGGCAACCGCGCGCGGCAGGTTTGCGGCGGTCTGCGGGTTGGCCAGATCGTCGAGCGCGGCCTGCAGAAGCTTCTGCGAGCCGAAAGCGCGGGTCAGGCGCATCTGCCAGCCGCGCGGCAGGCCAAGAGCCGAAAGCACTGCCTCGAACACGGCCTGATCGCCAAGTGTGACGGAGAGCGCATGGCCCGGCAGAACACGCGTCAAAAGCGCATGCGCATCGGTTAGCGAGCGCGCATCCGCGCCGGCGCGGTCGCTTGCGCCGAGATCCTCGATGCCGGCCTGAAAGAACTCTGCCCCGCCTTCGCGCTGCTGGCGGAACACTTCACCCAGATAGGCGTAGCGCTGCGGCGTGGCGGCGCGCTTTTCGATATGGTCGCGGCAGACGGGAATGGTGAATTCCGGCCTGAGGCAAAGATTGGCGCCGGTCTCGCTCTCCGTCAGGAAGATGCGGCGGCGCAGGTCTTCGCCGGCCATATCCAGAAACGGATCGGCCGGCTGGATGATAGCGATGTCGGTCAGCGCGGCATCGCGTTCATTGAAAAGCGCGAAGATGTCGTCGGCGAAGTCGGGTGCGCGCAGGGTCATTGGGGCGTGTCCCTGAAGAAGCTGACGTCCGTCATCCCGGCCGACCGGAGGGAGAGCCGGGACCCATTGAGAGGTGCGGCCGGCCACCGCAGAAGAAGCCCGCCGCGCTGACGGGTGCCAAGATCGGAACCGGGCCGCGCACTGTCGCGGTCTTCCAATGGGTCCCGGCTCTCCCTCCGGTCGGCCGGGATGACGGCGTTGGCATCGGCAGCTGTCATCACGCAGCCCCGCCGGCCTGCGCGGCAAGCATCTTGTGCACTGTCTCGACGAGTTCGTCCTCGCTGACGGTCAGCTGCGCCACGCGGGCCTCGCGCCATTCCTCGTTGCTTTCGATCTCGGCGGAAAGCTTCTTGCCCTCGATCAGATCCTTGATCTGCACTTCGCCATTGGCGCGCTCGTCCGCGCCCTGAATGATGGCAAGCGGCGAACCGCGTCGGTCGGCATATTTGAGCTGGTTGCCGAACTTTTTCCAGTTGCCCTGATACATCTCGGCGCGAATGCCAGCGTCGCGCAGCGCCTGCGTGAACTGCTGGTATTTCGCCATGGCCTCCGTGTCGCCATCCATGACGGTGACGAGGACCGGCGGGAGAACGGCATCCTGACCGAGTTTGCCGAGATTTTTGAGCGCGGTCGCCAGTCGCGACACGCCGATGGAAAAGCCCGTCGCCGGAACGGGCTGGCCGCGAAAGCGCGACACGAGCCCGTCATAGCGCCCGCCACCGCCAACGGAGCCGAAGCGCACGATCTCGCCCTTCTCATTGGGGATTTCGGCGGTCAGCTCTGCTTCGAAAACGGGGCCGGTGTAGTATTCGAGGCCACGCACGACGGAGGGATCGATGTTGATGCGGCTTTCATCGTAGCCTGCTGCGCGGCAGAGGTTTTCGATTTGCGCGAGTTCTGAAGCACCGGCCTGAAATGTCTCATTGTCGAGCTGGTCAGCCTTGCCATCAACATAGTTGAGAACGATCTGGGCATTCGCTTCATCCAGCCCCGCACCCTTAGTAAAATCGCCTTCGCCTTCCTTGCCGCCGTCCCAGCGGCCTTCGCCCAGAAGCAGCTTCACGCCTTCCGGTCCGAACTTGTCCAGCTTGTCGATGGCCCGCAGCACGGTGAGCTTCTGCGCCTCGTCGGTGACGCCGATGGCCTCCATCACGCCGTCGAGCACCTTGCGGTTGTTGACGCGGATCACATAGTCGCCGCGGGCAATGCCGAGCGCCTCCATGACATCGGCCATCATCATGCACATCTCGGCATCGGCGGCGACGCCGGGCGCGCCCACCGTGTCGGCGTCGAACTGCATGAACTGGCGGAAACGGCCCGGTCCCGGCTTCTCGTTGCGGAACACATAGCCCGCCCGGTAGGTGCGGTAGGGAAGCTGGATGTCGTTGAAATTCTCGGCCACGTGACGCGCCAGCGGGGCGGTCAGGTCGTAGCGCAGCGAGAGCCACTGCTCGTCATCGTCCTGCACGGAGAACACGCCCTCGTTGGGCCGGTCCTGATCCGGCAGGAATTTGCCGAGCGCGTCGGTGTATTCGAAGATCGGGGTCTCGACCGGGTCGAAACCATAGCGCTCATAGACCTCGCGGATCTTCGCGCACATCTCGTCCACCGCGCGAATGTCGCTCGCATGGCGGTCGACAAAGCCGCGTGGGAGCCTCGCCCGGGTCTTGTCAGCCTTTTTAGCCATGTCGAAATCCGTCCGTGAAAAGAAGAAAACCGCGCCCTGAAAGGGGGCGCGGCTGTCCTAGCCGATCAGAACCGAAGCGGCAAGGCCGACGCGGGAGGTCGCTTGGCGTCAGCCGACGATGCGCAGGTTGGAAAGCTCGTCGCCAATGGCCTTGAAAGCATCATCCAGATCGCCGCCCGTGGCGTTCCAGAAGAGTTTCACCGGCTTGCCGTTTCCGTCCTTGCGCGTGCGCGAGTCGGACGAACAGGCCTTCAGGGCATCGATCTGCTTTTTCTCGGTGGAATCGCGGCTGTCGAGATCGAGCGCGACCGTCATCACGATGATGTTGTCGCTCTTCGCATTCTCACAGATGGCGCTCATATGACTGGTCATTGCCGCCGAGTAGTTGCTGTTGGAGTAGTTGTATTCGCTGACACCGGTAGCGCCCTTGAAAAGGCGGCTTTCACCGGCGCGATTGCGCACATAACCATAATTTGAATAGATCGACTTGTTCCCGGCAAGGTCGTTGCCGCCCGAGCGGTAGTAGGTGCCCGAATAGCTTTGGGCGGTGATGCTGGTGGGCGTGTAATAGGTGTTCGCGCCGTCGGTCAGGACGATGACCACCTTGTCATTGCCCTTCTCACTGTCTGGCCGCCCCTCGGTGAAAGGCGCGCGGCCGGAAACAACGCGCCAACCCCAGGCGAGCCCCTCGGTCACATTGGTGGCGCCGCCGGCGTCCATACTGTCGATGGCGGCATTGATCTTGTTCAGACCTTCGGTCTTGCCAACATCGGTGAGGGGAGTGATCGGCTTGGTGCTGCAACTCGCGTTCGGACCCTCGTTGATGCCCATGCTGCCTGTTTCATAGGGCGTGAAATATTTCGGCATATAGGCCTGATCATAGGCAGCCGAGGTCGAGCCGCTGGTGAAATCGTCCCACCAGTTGTTGTTGGCGGGACGCCAGCTTGAATCGGTCTGGTCCGTTTCATCCGGCGCGAACATCGGCACGAAAAGGCTCTTTGGATTGCTGCTGTCGGGCGCATCGTCGTTTATGTTCAGCGGATAGGGGCGCATCTCCACGCAACCGGCCCAGCTTGTAAAGCGGTCATATGTCGTGGTTTTCGTCTCCACCCACCCCCAGGTCCGGCAGGAGCCGTTGTTTCGATAGCGGGTGCATTCATAGTTCCATTCCGAGGAGGTGCCCGAAATGCGCTTCATCTGGTCATAGAGCGTAAAACGCGTGACCTTCTGGCCTTCCTCGTCTCCCCAGCCGCTGCCACGCTTGTAGTAGACGCCGCCTGACAATTCGACGCGCTTGTTCGGATCGGCCGCCTTCATGGTCGACCAGTCGAAATTCTCATGATGAACGGGCGAGACGCCGTCCGTGTCCATCCAGCTTGCACTGGCGTTGTCCGGCCCCACATTCACGGATGCCGCGAACGGCACGACACCGAACTGTACCGGCTTCTGGATCTGTTTCATCTGCGCGCCCTCGGCGGCGATGGTCTTCACCAGTTCCTTGGCGGCCTTCTTCAGGATTGTCAGACGTTTCTCGAAAGATCCGGTCGAGGTGTAGTCCATCGAACCGGAATTATCGAGCACAAGCGCCACTTCCAGCGTGTTCTTCAGGCGAATTTCGCTTTGAGCGCGAAAATCGATCTTGGTTTCCTCATCGACAGCCTCTTTCCGCAGCTTCTGGAAAACCGGATAGAATATCGGCGCATATTTCAGCTCCGCTTCAAGCTTCAGTGTGCCGCCACCAGTGTTCTGGTTGGGCAGTGTGATGAGAAGCTTGGTGTTCTCAGGTTTTACGCTGCCAAGATTGGCTTCGAAAAAATCCTGCGCATAGGCCTTGGCGTCTTCATCGCTTGCGCCCTGGGTGAGATAGCGAGCCGTGGCAATGCCTGCCGCGTCCAGCGCGTTCAGTGTCATCTGCCGCTGTCGGGAAATCTGGCTATAGTCCACCACGAGGGCGGCAACCCCCATGATCGGCGCCATGGCAAGCGCCGTCATCATGGCAAAATTGCCGCGACGGTCATGCGCGAATTTCCTGAACATCTGTGCCACCCCACTAAAGGTACTGGTCCAAAATCCCCCTGAAGTGCTTAACCGGACGTAACTGGTGCGATCGCGGATGTGATCGTGGTTCCCGGGGTGTTAACTCCTTGTCTCAAATGCAGTGCATTCTGACCGTGGCGATAAAACCGGGTGACAGGAAAGCCAGCATCCGATAATTCCGGCCTGAGCCATTCTCACCGCACTTCAAACAATCCGAGACGACCGTTCCCCCATGCCTCAAGCTCCGCAGATCATCGATACGCTCGACCGCCTCACCGGTTCTTATGACGCCGTCCTGTGCGATGTGTGGGGTGTGGTTCACAACGGTGTCACCGTCTTTCCCGAGGCCTGCGCCGCCCTTTCAAGGGCACGGGCCGCCGGCAAGGCGGTTGTTCTGATCACCAACTCACCACGCCCGCATCGAGGTGTGGAAGAGCAGCTTGGAGCGCTTGGTGTTCCCGATGATGCGTGGGATCGTGTCGTCACGTCTGGCGATGTGACACGCGACCTGATCCGCACAGCGCCGCGGCGCCTTTTCCACATCGGGCCAGATCGGGACCAGGCGATTTTCGACGGAATCGACGTGGATCTGGTGGAGGACTTCGAAGCCTCCGGTGTCGTCTGCACGGGCCTCTTTGACGATGAGAACGAAACGCCGGAAGATTATGCGGACATGCTGGAGCGCCTGAGAATGCGCGACCTGCCGTTTATCTGCGCCAACCCAGACATTATCGTCGAGCGCGGCGACCGGCACATCTGGTGCGCCGGGGCGCTGGCACGTGATTACGGGCTTTTGGGCGGCCGGACGCTGATTGCCGGCAAGCCGCATCGCCCGATCTATGAGGCCGCGTTCAACGCCGCCGCCGAGATCATGGGACGCGAACTTGCGCGCGAAAAGGCGCTTGCCATCGGCGATGGCGTGCTGACGGACGTGAAGGGGGCCGACCAGTATGGCATTGATGTTCTGTTCGTGACCGACGGCATTCACGCGCGCGAATATGGCAATGGCGAAGGGCCGGAGCCCGACCGCCTTGCGGCGTTTCTCGAAACCCACGGCCACAATCCCGTGGCGGCCATACCACGTCTCAGATAGGGTGCGCGCGTGGCCGGACCGATCAAGCGCATTGCAGATCTGATCAAGATGCCCGCCGCCCTTCGCGGCGGCGTGGTGGCCATCGGCAATTTTGATGGCGTGCATCGCGGGCACCAGTCAGTGCTCGAACCGGCACTGGAGATTGCCCGACGCGACAGCGTTCCCGCTCTCGTACTGACCTTTGAACCGCATCCGCGACAGGTCTTCCGGCCCGATGTCCCGCTTTTCCGTCTGACGCCGGCGCCCATGAAGGCAGCGCTGCTGGGAGCGCTCGGCTTCGATGCGGTTGTCGAGCAGCAATTCGACCGCGCATTCTCCGGCCTGTCACCGCAGGCGTTCGTTCGCTCCGTACTGGTCGAGGGGCTTGGCATCACCCATGTGGTGACGGGGTTCGACTTTCATTTCGGAAAGAACCGCAGTGGCACGCCGGAGCTTCTCAAGGCGGCCGGACAGGAAAACGGTTTTGGCGTGACCGTGGTGGACGCCTATTCCGACGAAGGCGGCACGGTGATTTCATCAAGCCGCATTCGTGGCCTTTTGGGGGAAGGCGAAGTGGCGGAGGCTGCCGGGCTTCTTGGCTATCGCTATACGGTCGAGGCTGAAGTTAAGGGTGGCCAAAAGCTTGGCCGCACGCTGGGCTTTCCGACGGCAAACATGGCGTTGCCGTTGGAAACGGAACTCCGCCACGGCATCTATGCGGTGCGCTTTCGCCGGGCCGATGGCAGGCTCTACAATGGCGTGGCGAGTTTTGGCCGCCGCCCCACCGTGACGGAAGATGGTGCGCCGCTTCTGGAAACCTTCCTGTTCGATTTCGACGGTGATCTTTACGGGGAAACCTGTTCGGTCTCTCTGTTTTCCTTCCTGCGTGGCGAGGAAAAGTTTGACGGGCTGGATGCGTTGGTGGCCCAGATGAAGCGCGACGAGGCGGAAGCCCGCGCTCTGCTCGCCGAGGTGAAGCCCATCGCAGCCCTCGATCTGCGGCTTGCTTTCGAGGGGCTGGCGGCGTGAGGGCAATCGCCTCTTTATTCTTCGGCCTGCCTCGGCTAAAAGCCGTTGCCATGATGACACGCGCCGGTTTCATACCGATTGCCATACGAATTATTGGCCCGGCCTTCCGTGCGGCCTGAGTGCTGCGGAAGGTCCGGGTTTTGCCGCGCGTCACACGCGCATTTTCCGATTTTCCATAATGGCTATGGCGAGGCCCTCCGACGCTTTGCCCACCTCACGGCGATAACATGACCGATACGTCCGAAAAGATCGACTATTCCAAGACCCTCAACCTGCCGCAGACCGAGTTCCCGATGCGCGCGGGGCTGCCGAAGAAAGAGCCCGAGATCGTCGCCCGCTGGCAGGAGATGGATCTTTACCGCCTCCTGCGCGAGGACGCGAAGGGACGCGAAAAATTCGTGCTCCATGACGGCCCGCCCTACGCGAACGGCAACATCCATATCGGCCACGCGCTGAACAAGGTTTTGAAGGACATCATCACGCGCTCCTTCCAGATGCGTGGCTATGATGCCAATTACGTGCCCGGCTGGGACTGCCACGGCCTTCCGATCGAATGGAAGATCGAGGAACAGTACCGCGCCAAGGGCAAGAACAAGGACGAGGTTCCGGTCAACGAGTTCCGTCAGGAATGCCGCGACTTCGCCAGCCACTGGATCAAGGTCCAGTCGGAAGAGTTTCTGCGGCTGGGCATCGAGGGCGACTTCAAGAACCCCTACACGACGATGAACTTCCACGCCGAGGCGCGGATCGCCGGCGAGCTTCTGAAATTCGCCATGTCCGGCCAGCTCTATCGAGGCTCCAAGCCGGTGATGTGGAGCGTGGTGGAGCGGACCGCACTCGCCGAGGCGGAAGTGGAATACCAGGATGTCGAAAGCGACATGATCTGGGTGAAGTTTCCGGTGGCGGAGGGCGAGCTTTCCGATGCCTTTGTGGTCATCTGGACGACGACCCCCTGGACCATCCCCGGCAACAGGGCTGTCGCCTATTCCCCGCGCATCTCCTACGGTCTCTTCGAGGTTACCGCAGCGGAAAACGATTTTGGCCCGCAGGCAGGTGAAAAGCTGATCTTCGCCGATGCGCTGGCAGAAGAGTCTTTCGCCAAGGCGAAGCTTGAGTACAAGCGCCTGCGCGATGTTTCAGCCGATGAACTTGGCGCCATCACCTGCGCCCACCCCCTCAAGGGCCTCGGCGGCGGTTATGACTTCACAGTCCCGCTGCTTGCCGGCGATCATGTCACCGACGACGCCGGTACGGGCTTCGTGCACACCGCGCCCAGCCATGGCCGCGAGGACTTTGACGCTTGGATGGACGCCCGCGCCGAGCTTGAGGCGCGCGGTATCGATAGTACCATCCCGTTCCCCGTGGATGACGCAGGCTACTACACCAAGGACGCCCCCGGCTTCGGTCCCGATTGCGAAGGCGGCGCGGCGCGTGTCATCGACGACAAGGGCAAGAAGGGCGACGCCAACAAGGCCGTCATCGAGGCGCTGATCGCGCGCGACATGCTTTTCGCGCGGGGGCGACTCAAACACTCCTATCCGCATTCGTGGCGGTCGAAGAAGCCGGTCATCTTCCGCAACACGCCGCAATGGTTTGTCTATATGGACAAGGATCTCGGCGATGCATCAACGCTGCGGTCACGCGCATTGAAGGCCATCGACGAGACCCGTTTTGTGCCGGCGGCCGGTCAGTCGCGCCTGCGTGCCATGATCGCCGATCGGCCCGACTGGGTGCTCTCGCGCCAGCGGGCCTGGGGCGTGCCGATCTGTGTGTTTGCCGATGAAGACGGCAATGTGCTGCAGGACGAGGCCGTCAACCAGCGCATTCTCGACGCCTTCGAGGCCGAGGGTGCGGACGCGTGGTTTGCCGAAGGCGCGCGCGAGCGCTTCCTCGGCGAGCGCGCCGGCGAGCCGTGGCAGCAGGTCATGGACATTCTCGATGTGTGGTTCGATTCCGGCTCCACCCACACCTTCACGCTGGAAGACCGGCCGGACATGAAATGGCCCGCCGATGTGTATCTGGAAGGATCCGACCAGCACCGCGGATGGTTCCACTCCTCGCTTCTGGAAAGCTGCGCCACGCGGGGCAGGGCGCCTTACGATACGGTCATCACCCATGGTTTCACCATGGCGGAAGACGGCCGCAAGATGTCGAAATCGCTCGGCAACCAGACTTTTCCGCAGGACATCATGAACCAGTCGGGCGCGGACATTCTGCGCCTTTGGGTTGCCACCACCGATTACTGGGAAGACCAGCGTCTCGGCAAGGCGATCATCCAGACCAATGTCGATGCCTATCGCAAGCTCAGAAACACCATCCGCTGGATGCTCGGCACGCTGGCGCATGACACGGGCGAAACCGTGCCGCTGGCCGAGATGCCGGAGCTGGAGCGCCTGATGCTCCATCGTCTGGCCGAGCTCGACGAGCTGGTGCGCAAGGGCTATGACAATTTCGACTTCAAGCGCATCATCCGCTCGCTGCTCGATTTCATGGTGGTCGAGCTTTCGGCCTTCTATTTCGATGTCCGCAAGGATGCGCTTTACTGCGATGCGCCTTCGAGCACGCGCCGCAAGGCCTCGCTTCAGGTGGTCCGCACCCTGTTTGACTGTGTCGTGACCTGGCTTGCGCCCATGCTGCCCTTCACCATGGAAGAGGCATGGCTTGAGCGTCACCCGGAGGCGCGTTCGGTGCATCTGGAGCAGTTCCCCGGCGTGCCGCAGGAATGGCGCGATGCAGCACTTGCAGAGAAGTGGAAGAGAATCCGGCAGGTCCGCCGCGTCGTGACCGGTGCGCTGGAGATCGAGCGCAAGGAAAAGACCATCGGTTCGTCTCTTGAGGCCGCGCCGGTCGTCTATGTCAACGATGAAGGGCTGCAACAGGCCATCGCTGACCGCGACATGGCCGAAATCTGCATCACCTCCGGCATCGATATTCGTCATGAGGCGCCGCCGGCGGATGCCTTCACGCTGGATGAGGTGCCGGGTGTCGGCGTCGTGTTTGCGCGGGCCACGGGCGAAAAATGCGCGCGTTCCTGGCGCTACACGGACGATGTGGGGTCCGATCCGGAATTTCCGGATGTGTCGGCACGCGATGCCGCGGCGCTGCGCGAGCTCAAGGCGCTGGGCCGACTTTGAACGGCAGTCAGCGGGGCGCTTCGGCACTGCCGATTGCTTCCCGCTCACTCCTTCGCTACAAATGCCGCCGGGTTAAGGATGCCACGTTGTCGCCGGATTCGTGCGCGACATGCGTGATTTGAGTTTCCCGATGGTCTGATTTAACGGGACGACAAGCAGAACGCATCGCCTGACGGGCGGCGTTCTGGGAGAGAGGTGGCAGTGAAGAGAACGGAAACCACAACGTCGCGGCGTTCCGCGCGCATGGTTGCGGCTTCAGGCACTTTGTGCCTCTCGGCTGTTCTTTTGTCCGGGTGTATTGGCGCACCGACTTACGGAACCGACAAGCCCGCCGACCAGCAATTGCTCGAAGATGTGACGGGCGTTCTGTCGCTTGGTCCGAAAGACAAGCCTCGCGTTGAATACAAGCCGCGCGCGGGCATTGTCATGCCGTCTTCAACCGAGGTTCTGCCCCCGCCTCAGGAAGAGGTTGCCTCTGCCGGCAATCCTGCCTGGCCCGAATCGCCGGAACAACGCCTCGCCCGGATCCGTGCAGAAGCGACCGAGAACCAGGATAACCCGTTCTACAAATCGCCGGTGGTTCGTGACATTGGCGTCAATGCCCGGGGCGAAGATGGCTTCGTGAATCCTGAGATAGCCAAGAAACAGCGTGAGGAGTATTTCAAGCGCCGCGCTGCCACCGCACAGGGAAGCCCGACCACGCGCCGTTATTTGAGCGAGCCACCGGTCGATTATCGCCAGCCTGCGGACACTGCCCCCACCGGTGAACTCGGTGAAGACGAGGCCAAAAAGGAGCGCGCCGCAAAACGTGCCGCGCAGAAGGATGGCGGCGGTTTCGACCTGCGCCGTCTATGGCCTTGGGGATCCTGAGGCCTTGGGGATCCTGATTGAAATTCCGGGAAGCGGGACATGTGCCCGCTTTTCTTTTTAGCGCTGCTGCCTGAAAAAGCCCCTCAACAAAGCGGCGGCTTCTGCCTCACCGATGCCCGGATAGACATCCGGCGCATGATGGCATGTGTTTTGTGTGTAAAAGCGGGCACCGTTCGTCACCGCGCCCCCCTTCTCATCGCCTGCCCCAAAATAGAGCCGGCGGATCCGCGCAAACGAGATGGCCGCGGCGCACATGGCGCATGGTTCAAGCGTCACATAGAGATCGGCATCGACAAGACGCTCCGAATCGAGCACCGCGCAGGCTTCGCGAATCGCCACGATTTCCGCATGCGCTGTCGGATCGTTGCATTCGCGGGTACGGTTACCCGCGCGCGCGATCACCTTTCCTTCATGCACGATCACCGCGCCGACCGGCACCTCACCGCGAGCTGCAGCGAGACGCGCCTGTTCGAGCGCGTCATCCATGAAACTGGTGTAGTTCGCTTTCGTCGGTCTCATCAATCTTTTTGCTCGCAACTGCCGGTGCGAATTGATACCTAGAGCGCCACGCGGCCGGAAGGGTGCGTCATCTCGTTGTTTCGCGCATCAACGTGAATACCAGATGATTTCTCCCGACAGCCAAATGCTTCAGCCGCCTCTATAGCATCGGGTGCGAAAGCGGAATGGATTTTCCTTCCATCCGATCTCTGATTTAAAACACTGGAGTGGTTCCGGCGCATGGGGCGCAACGCGGAATCCCAGGGCAAAAGGCCATCATGACCAAAGACCGACCCAACGATAGCAAGCGGGAAAAGAAGCCGGGCAAGGGGAGAGATGCGACCCCGAACGACGCCGATAAGGCAGGGGCCGAGCGCATTGCAAAGCGCCTTGCACGGGCCGGCGTTGCCTCACGCCGCGACGCGGAAGCGATGATCGAGGCGGGCCGCGTCAGCGTCAACGGCAAGGTGCTGGAGTCCCCGGCGTTCAATGTAAGCGCCTCCGACCGTATCCTGGTTGATGGCGAGCCGTTGCCTGCGGTTGAGCGCACGCGGCTCTTTCTCTTCCACAAGCCCGGTGGCGTGGTCACCACGAATCGCGATCCGGAAGGTCGAAAAACCATTTTCGACGTGTTGCCGGAGGGCCTGCCGCGCCTGATCACGGTCGGCCGTCTCGACATCAACACGGAAGGCCTGATCGTCCTGACCAATGATGGCGGCTTGGCGCGGGCGCTGGAGCTGCCGGAAACGGGCTGGTTGCGCCGCTACCGTGTGCGGGTGCATGGCAAGGTCGATGCCGCGGCACTCGAGGGCCTCAAGGACGGGATTGCCGTGGACGGTGTTTTCTATGGCGCGATCGAGGCCACCCTCGACCGGGAGCAGGGCAGCAATGCCTGGCTGACACTCGGTTTGCGTGAAGGCAAGAACCGCGAGGTCAAGAATGTGCTCGGGGCGCTTGGCCTTGAGGTTACCCGTCTGATCCGCATCTCCTACGGTCCATTTCAGCTTGGTACGCTGGGCGAGGGCGAGGTACAGGAGGTCAAGGGTCGCACCCTGCGTGACCAGCTTGGCGAGCGTCTGATCGAAAAGGCAGGCGCCAATTTCGATGCGCCGATTGTGAATCCCTTTTCCAACAAGCCTGTTCGTGCCGAACGCAAGCCGCGTGACGGCGAGGCTGCGGAAAAACAGGGCACCCGTGAGCGCGAGGGCGGCAAGACCTTTGTCAAAAACCGCAAGCGCGACCGCGAGGAAAAGCGAGAGGCTGCGCGCGATCGTCTGCAGACGTCTCGTCCCGGCCGCCGCGAAGATGATCGCGGGCCACGCCAGAACCGTGGCAGCCATGTGTGGATGGCTCCCGGCGCGCGCCCGCAGGGAAAACGCAAACAGGCCGCCGCCGAGGCAGAGGCCGACGAGCGGGCGCAGAAGCCGCGCAAGCCGCGCCGGGAAGGGGCTGCCCCGGCACGTGGCGACAAGCCGTTTCGTCCGCGCGGTGACAAACCTTTCGACCGCGATCGTTCTGAGCGCGGCGAGCGCAGTGGCGACAGACCCCGTTTCTCAAAAGGGGACAAGCCTGAGGGCGATACGCGCGAGAAAAGGCCTTTCCGTTCACGCGACGACCGACCGGATTCGGGCGACAAACCTCGCTTCTCTAAGGGCGGCAAAACCGGCGGAAAACCTGCTGGGACGTCGGGCGCAGGGAAGCGTTTCGGCAAACCCGGCGGCAAGCCCTCGGGAAAGCCGGCAGGCAGGTTCTCAGGCAAGCCGGGTGGTGGATCGCGTCCCGGCAAGGGCCGCCCCGGCGGCCGCAAGCCGGGCAAATCCGGCGGGGAAAGCTGACCCATGCGCATTGTGGGCGGTGAGTTTCGCGGCCGCACTCTGGCGACGCCGAAGTCAGACGCGATCCGGCCGACGACGGACCGGACCCGCCAGGCGCTGTTCAATATTTTCGAGCACCGCTATGCCGGCCGGCTTGAGAATGCGCGTGTGCTCGACCTTTTTGCCGGCACGGGTGCGCTGGGACTCGAAGCGCTGTCACGCGGTGCAGCCTTTGCGCTCTTCATCGAAGAGGCTGCTGCTGCCCGGGCTCTGATCCGCACCAATGTGGAGAATTTTGGTCTCCAGGGGCGCAGCAAGATTTTCCGCCGCGATGCGAGCCGTATCGGGGAGGTGGGAACGATCCAGCCCTTCGATGTTGTTCTGGCCGATCCACCCTACGGCAAGGGTCTGGGCGAAAAGGCGCTCGCCGCAGCGCTGGCTGGCGGATGGCTCGTGCCTGGGGCCCTGGTCATGGTCGAGGAAGCTGCAAACTCGCCCTTTCAGCCACCGGAAGGCTTTCGTCTTATCGAACGGCGTGAATACGGTGGTTCCTGCGCAACCTTTGCCGAGTGCGCCTGAGTTTCGTCACTTTTGCGCCGATAGCTTTGCCTTGTCATGAGCTCGTGGCATTGTGCGCGGGCGCACCACAAACCGTACAGGGCCTGTCTATGAGAAATTCCATAGCGAGCGTCGCTTTGAGCGCGGCATTCGCCTTAGTCCTCACCGTCGCGGTGCCGTCGATCGCCCCCGCGGAGGAATCCGGGGACGACACTGCCGTTTCCAACTTCACCCTGGAGAACGGCCTTGAAGTCGTTGTCATCCCGGACCACCGCGCACCTGTCGCCACGCACATGCTCTGGTACAAGGTTGGCAGCGCCGATGAGGAGCCCGGCAAGTCCGGCATTGCTCATTTCTTCGAGCACCTGATGTTCAAGGGAACAAGCACTTATCCCTCGGGTGAATTCTCAGCAGCGATTGCTGCCGTGGGCGGCAGTGAGAACGCCTTCACCTCCTACGACTACACGGCCTACTACCAGCAGATCGCTCCGACAGAATTGCAAGACATGATGCGCTTCGAGGCGGACCGGATGCGCAATCTGGTGCTTTCGGAAGAAAACATCGAGACCGAGCGCCAGGTCGTGCTCGAGGAGCGGCGCCAGCGCACCGACAATGTGCCTTCTTCGATCCTGTCGGAGGAACTCAACGCCACGCTCTACCAGAACCATCCGTATGGGATTCCGGTCATTGGCTGGCAGCAGGAGATAGAAGGCCTCACCCACGACGACCTCAAGAGCTTCTACGACCGCTATTATACACCCAACAATGCGGTGTTGGTGGTGGCCGGCGATGTGAACGCCGATCAGGTGCGGGCTATGGCCGAAGAGACCTACGGCAAGGTCGCACGCGGCCCTGATTTGCCACCGCGCGCCCGGCCAATGGAGCCTGATCAGAAGACCACGCGGGACGTCACACTCCGGGACCCGCGCGTTACCGTCCCGAACATGTCGATCAATTGGTATGTGCCGTCTGCTCGCAGGGCCGAGAAGGGCGAGTTTGAAGCGCTTGCCATTCTTTCGGAGGTGCTGGGAGAGGGGCTGCGCAGCCGCCTCTATCAGGATCTCGTGGTCAAACAGGGGATCGCATCCAGCGCCGGCAGCTATTTGCAAGGCGCTTCGTATGATTACTCCGCTCTGGTCATTTACGGTGAACCCCGTGGTGAGGCTGATCTCGAAACGGTCGAGGCCGCGCTAGTGGCCCAGATCGAGAAGATCAAAAGTGAAGGCATCACGCAGAAGGAGCTGGACACGGCCCGAACGAAGATCCTGCGGGATCAGATCTTCATGCGCGACAGCCAGGTGCGCAGCGCCAATCTCTTCGGCGCTGTCCTGGCGACGGGCGGCACGGTCGAGGATATCACCGGCCTCCCGGAGCGGCTGGACGCAGTGACCGTCGAGGCCGTGCAGGCCGTCGCCAAACGCTATCTCGACATGGGCCACGCCGTTAAGGGCTATCTCCTTCCCGAAGAGGGAGGCCGCTCGTGAAACAGACCTCGAATTTTCGTCCAGGTACCTTTATGCGCAGTTTGCTCAATGCCGGCGCGCTGTTCGCGCTTATCCTTGTTGTTGTTGTTCCGGCTCAGGCCG
Organism: Nitratireductor sp. ATLC21; assembly: GCF_057196525.1. NCBI lineage: Bacteria > Pseudomonadati > Pseudomonadota > Alphaproteobacteria > Hyphomicrobiales > Phyllobacteriaceae > Nitratireductor > Nitratireductor sp. ATLC21. Next base: position 821,902 of record NZ_JBXUOU010000002.1, read on the forward strand.
CCGTTCAGATTCAGGATGTGACCTCACAGAAAGGCATAGAAGCCTGGCTGGTGGAGGATCATTCCCTGCCGATCATCAGCTTCCAGTTCTCGTTCAAGAGCGGGTCCGCTCAGGATCCTGAGGGCAAGGAAGGTTTGGCCAATCTCATGACCAGCCTCTTTGACGAAGGCGCGGGCGATCTCGATTCCGATGCGTTCCAGGTGAAGCTGGAGGAACTGGGCGCTGAAATGGCGTTTCGCACCAATTCCGACGAAATTTCCGGCCAGGTACGGATGTTGGCCGAAAACAGCGATGAGGTCCTCGAACTGGTGAGGCTTGCCATCACGAGCCCGCGTTTCGATCCCGACCCTGTCGAACGCATCCGCAGCCAGATCGCCGTCGGCATCCGCGCCGATGAACGCGATCCGCGCAAACAGGGGGCACTCAAGCTTTCCGAGGCGCTCTACGGTGATCACCCATACGCCCATCCTGACGTGGGAACGCTCGAAAGTCTGTCGAACATTTCTCCGGAAGACCTGAAAGCCTTCCACGCCCGCGTCTTCGCCCGCTCGAACCTCACCATCGGCGTTGTGGGTGCAATTGACGCCGAACGCCTGGCCGGCGTTCTCGACACAGTGTTCGGGGATCTGCCTGAGAAAGCCGAGCTCCAGCCCGTTGCCGACATCGAGCCGAAGCTCGGGCAGGAAATCCGCGTCGACTATCCCCTGCCGCAGGCCACGCTTCAGCTTGTCTATCCCGGTGTGAAACGGGACGATCCGGAGTTCTTCTCGGCCTATCTGTTCAACCAGATCCTGGGCGGGGGCGTGTTTTCCTCGCGCCTGTTCAACGAGGTGCGTGAGAAGCGCGGTCTCGCCTATGGCGCGTCCTCCTACCTCAACACCAGCGATCATGCGCAGTCGCTTGCCATTCAGACGGCCACCGCCGCCGAACGGGCAGGTGAAACGCTTTCAGTGATCGAGGGTGTGGTCGCGAGCCTGCGTGACGAGGGCCCCACGCAAGAGGAACTCGAGGCCGCCAAGACCTATGTGATCGGTTCCTATGCGATCAACAATCTGGACTCTTCCATGGCCATCGCGCGGACGCTGGTCGGCCTGCAGCAGGACGACCTGGGAATTGATTACATCGAGCGGCGCGCTGACCTTATCAACGCTGTCACGCTGGACGATGTGAAGCAAACGGCAAAGCGTCTTCTTTCGCAGGAACCAGCGCTGCTGGTGATCGGACCTGCCGAGCAGGCTCAGAACGGAGGCTAGCGGATGGAAACGGCGTTGGCGAACGATGAAACGAAGCAGCAGGCGCCCACCGGCGGCCCAAGTTTCGCGCTTGCGCTCGGCGGTGGTGGCGCGCGCGGCCTCGCGCACATCCATATCATCGAGACCCTCAATGACCTGGGCATCACGCCGACCGTCATCGCCGGTTCGTCCATCGGGGCCCTGATGGGCGCAGGCTTTGCCGCCGGGATCAGCGGCAAGGACATTCACGCACATGCCCGTTCCATCCTGGGAAGCCGCGCGGAGGTGGCGAGCCGCCTGTGGAAAGCCAGACCCGGAAACTTCGCGGAAATGATGGAAGGCGGGTTTCGCTTTGGCCAGTTCAATGCCGAACGCATCATCAGCGCCTTCCTGCCGGAAGGTGTCCCGCAAACCTTCGAAGAACTGAAAATTCCGCTGCGCGTCACGGCCACGGATTACTTCCGCCATGAGCTCGCCATCCTTGAAAGCGGCGCCTTGGCGGAAGCGCTTGCGGCCTCCGCCGCCATTCCCGCGGTCTTCCGTCCCGTGGAGCGGGGCGGGCGCACCCTGATCGATGGCGGCATCTACAACCCTGTGCCGTTCGATCTGGTGGAGGGCAAGGCCGATATACTGATCGCCATCGACGTGGTCGGCGCTCCAAACGACACGGGCGGCAAGCCTCCAACCTCCATCGAGCTCATGTTCGGCGCAAGTCAGCTCATGATGCAGTCCATCATTGCCATGAAGCTGGAGCACGGGCGGCCGGATATTCTCATTCGCCCTGCCGTTTCGCGATTTCGCGTGCTTGATTTCATGAAAATCGACGCGATCCTCGCGGAGACACAAGCCATTCGCGACGAATTGAAACAGGCGATCGACGCTGCCGTCCACGATTATGAGAAGGCGCGGGTGTAGTCGGCATCAGCCGACCGGTTCGTCATCCTGATCAATGCGCTGGCTCTCGCGCTTTGGCTTGATCAGTGGTTCCGGGGTGACCGGGCGCACACGCATCTTGTCGTTTCCTGCGTAAATGCCTTCGACCGACTGAATGGCCAACCGTTCCTCGTCACGCCGGCGCACATCCTCGACGATTTCGCTGGCGATTTCCTCGCTGGTTCCCAGCGCCTGCAGGGTTTTTCCGCCGAATACGAGAGCCGATTCAACCGTTTCACGTAACTCGTAGTCCACGTCGCGATCACGCAGCGAGAGTGTATGGGCCCGATCGTAGGAGCGCACGTAAAGACGCACATGGGGATACTCGTCGCGGATCAGGTTGACGATCTGGTCCGTGGCCGTCGCGCCGTTGGTGCACACCGCCACGATCTTGGCGTTGCGGATACCCGCCGCCTCCAGCACCTCCTTGCGGCGGCCATCTCCGAAATAGATGCGGAAGCCGAAACGCTCGGCAGCGCGTACACGATCAGCGGAATGATCGATGATGGTCACGTCCGTACCGCCGGAGAGCAAGACCTGCGACACCATCTGCCCGAAGCGGGAGAAGCCGATCATCATCACGTCGGCGCCAGCACCTTCGAAATCCTCATCCATCTCTTCAGCCGGCTCTGTCCGGATCAGCATTTCTCCGAGGCGTACGGACAGCGGCGTCAAAGCCATGGACACGGTGACGATGGCGATGAGCAGCGAGGCGGTGGACTGCGGAAAGATGAAGGCGGACGCCGCTGCGGTGAACAGGACAAACCCGAACTCGCCTCCTTGCGGCAAAAGCGCAGCAACACGCACGGCGCAATTGTGATCGCTGCCGAAGCCACGGCTTATCCCATAGAGAACCGCAGCTTTCACCAGCATGAGGATTGGCACGGCAATAAGAATGGACAGCCAGTTCTCGAGCACGATTCTCAGATCCAGCGAAAGGCCGATTGCCATGAAAAACAGGCCGAGAAGAATGCCGCGAAACGGCTCGATATCGGCTTCCAACTCGTGTCGGAAAGAGGATTCGGCGAGCAAAACACCCGCGATAAAGGCGCCAAGCGCCATGGAAAGCCCGGCCATCTGCATGATGGTGGCTGAGCCCAAAACGACGAGCAAGGCTGCGGCGATCATCACCTCCTTCGCGCCTGTATTGGCGATGATGCGAAAGAGCGGATTGAGCAGGTAGCGGCCGGCAACAACCAGCACCACCACGCTGGCTATGGCAAGCGCGAACCGATCAAGGCTGATGGCATCAGCACCCTCTCCGCCGGGAGAGAGTAGTGGAACCAGGGCCAGAAGGGGAGCGATGGCGAGATCCTGAAACAGCAGGATAGAAAATGATGTCTGCCCGTACCGGCTGTTCAGCGCGCCTTGAGATTCGAGTGTTTGCACCGAAAATGCAGTGGAGGACAGAGCAAGGCCGAAACCGACGACAAAAGCCGCACCATAGGACATATCTGTCAGCAGGAGGGTGATTGCGGCAAGGGCAATGCCCGTGACCATCACCTGGATCAACCCCATGCCGAATATGCTGCGCCGCATGGCCCACAGACGCGCAGGTTTGAGCTCGAGACCGATGATGAAAAGCAGCAGCACCACGCCCAGTTCGGCCACGTGCAGCAACTCCTCTCCATCCGATATGAGCAGGAGCACAGGTCCGATGGCGATGCCGGCGGCAAGATAACCGAGGATCGTGCCAAGCCCTATGCGTGCGAAGAGTGGCGCGGCGATAACTGCACCGCCCAGGAGCAGCAGCGGTTCATAGTAAAGCGGTGCAGCAGTTTCGACGGCCATCGGGTCTCCGGCATATCTGAGGGCGCAACTGAGGAATCTCAGCTTACCATTGCACATATGCGCTGCGAATCATAAATGGATCAGACCGGTATTCCCCACGCGCGATCAAATTCCAGCCAGGATTGTGATGACAGATCAAAATGAAAAGAAGCAGCTCACCGAGCGGGTCGTTGCGCTTGTGGAGGCCGCAAAACGGGCGGGCGCTGATGCTTCCGATGCGGTGGTGGTGCGCGCGCGCTCCAGGAGCGTATCGGTGCGGCTCGGCAAGGTTGAGGGAACCGAGGCGTCTGAGAGCGATGACATGTCTCTGCGGGTGTTTGTCGGGAGGCGGGTTGCCAGTGTGTCGGCTCCGGCCAATGCAGACCCGGCTCCGCTGGCTGAACGCGCCGTCGCCATGGCGAAGGCATCCCCCGAAGACCCGTATCAGGGACTGGCCGAGGAGAGCCTCCTCGCCCGCACCATCCCCGACCTCGATCTTTTTGATGGTACGGAAGTCTCTGCCGAGCGGCTGAAGGAAGACGCGCTGGCTGCAGAGGCAGCAGCGCTCGATGTGTTTGGCGTTACCAATTCATCAGGCTCCGGGGCGAGCGCCGGTTCGGGCGGCCTGGTGCTGGCCACGTCTGAAGGATTTATCGGTGCCTATGAAGCGACGCGTTTCTCCCGATCGGTGAGTGTTCTGGCTGGCGAAGGCACCGGTATGGAACGCGATTACGACTATTCCTCTCGCCTGCATTTTCTGGATCTCGATGTCCCGGAGAAGATTGGCCGCAGCGCTGGTGAACGGGCTGTTCGGCGGCTCAACCCGCGCAAAGTGGACACAGGCCGCTATCCGGTGGTTTACGATCCACGTGTTGCGCGCGGCATTGCCGGCCATCTGGCCTCCGCCATCAATGGCGCGGCAGTTGCGCGCAAATCGAGTTTCCTGCGCGACATGATGGGCAAAAAGGTCGCGGCGGCCGGCATCACGGTGACGGATGATCCGCAACGCCGGCGGGGCTCTTCTTCTCGCCCATTCGATGGCGAGGGCGTTGCCGGCGAGAAACTTGTCATGATCGAAGAAGGTGTCCTGAAACACTGGTTCCTGTCGACTTCGGTCGCGCGCCAGTTGGGTTTGCCGGCCACCAATGGACGCGGCACGCGTGGATCTTCTTCGGTCAATCCATCTTCCACCAACCTCGCGCTTGAACCTGGCACACAGACCCCGGAGGCTCTGATCAAGGGAATCCGGGCTGGATTTTACGTGACCGAAGTGTTCGGGCAGGGGGTCAATCTTGTAACGGGCGAATATAGCCGCGGTGCGGCCGGGTTCTGGATCGAGAATGGCGAGATCACCTATCCGGTCTCGGAGGTCACCATCGCCTCGAACCTTAAGGACATGTTCTTCAACATGACGGCGGCCAACGACATTGATCGCAACTTCGGGACAGCCGCGCCCACGCTGCTTGTGGAAGGCATGACGCTTGCCGGAAAATAGCCCGCACGACCAGACACTTCAGGCCGATGTCGATCTCATTGCAGCCGTGGCGCGGGAGGCGGGTAACATTGCACTCAGTTATTTCCGCCGTGACCCGGAAGTCTGGTGGAAAGAAGGTGTTTCGCCGGTCAGTGAAGCCGACTACGCGGTCGACCGTTTCTTGCGGAGCGAGCTTCTGGCAGCGCGTACTGATTATGGCTGGCTATCGGAGGAGACCGCGCTTGCAGAGCAGGAGCTCAACCGCGATCGGGTCTTCGTGGTTGATCCGATCGACGGAACCAGGGCGTTCATCGATGGGCGGCCGATCTGGTGTGTCAGCATCGGTGTCGTGCATCGTGGTGTGAGCGTTGTGGGCGTGCTTGAGTGTCCTGAGCTTTCCGAAACCTACCACGCGCTGACGGGCGGTGGCGCATTTCGCAATGGAGAGCGGCTGGCGGTGAAGCCTGTTGGCGAGGGTTTCGTCATCGGTGGCCCCAAAGCCATGGTCTCTGAACTGCCGACCGATATTTGGCAGAAGAACAAGGCTCATGGGTATGTCCCTTCTCTTGCTTACCGTATCGCCATGGTTGCGAGCGGCGCGCTTGACGCCACTTTCGTGAAACCGAATTCCCATGACTGGGATCTGGCCGCTGCCGACGTCATTTTGCGCGAGGCAGGCGGTGCGATCCGGGATGCCGAAGGAAATGCGCCGTCCTATGCGTGCGGAGATCCGAAAAAGGGCGCTCTCGCCGCCGGTAGCGGCCCGCTTCTTGAGATCATGACACAAGCCCTGGCGCGAAGCCTTTGAGAGAGTGTGATACGCCTGCAAGCGAGGAAAGCCGGTCTAAAAGGTTCCAAAATCGCAGGAATTACTCTACACGGGCGATTAGCGATTTGCTTATTGCCACATTCGTCTGCAAATGGGCTTGACCATGTCCGAGAAAAAAGAGAACTCCCAGCTTCTGCACCTGGTTTTTGGCGGCGAGTTGACGTCCCTCACCGGGGTGACTTTCCGCGATCTCGACGATGTCGATATCGTCGGCATCTATCCGGATTACAAATCCGCGGAAAAAGCCTGGCGCGCCAAGGCGCAGGAGACCGTTGACAACGCACATATGCGTTATTTCATTGTTCATCTTCACCGCCTGCTCGACCCCGCCTCCGATGAGACCCGGGGATAGCCCCAGGGGTAGCAAGGAACCGCATATGGAAAACAAGGCGACCGCGCCTTCTCCTGCCATGACCGCCAATCGGAAGAAGTCCGGCCGCCGCCCCTTAAAGGAGCTCTGGCGCCGCGTCCGCAAGCCGCTGGCGAAGTCGCGCTTTGTAAAACAGGCGCTGGCAACGCTCATGGCGGGCGCAATTCGCCTGATCGACCGCACCAATCCGCGCGTCAAGGGATCGCATGACCTGCAGGCGGCCATCGATGCACATTCGCCCGCCATTGCCGCACTCTGGCATGGACAGCACATTCTGGGCCCGGCCATCAACCCCAGAAAACACAAGATCGTGGCGCTTTTCTCGCGCAGCGCCGATGCAGAGCTGAACGCGCTGGTGGCGGAGAAACTCGGTTTCGAGACCGTGCGCGGATCCGGTGGCCGGAAAGGCGAACGCGATATCCGCAAAGGCGGCGCCAAAGCGCTGATCATGCTGAAAAGGACGATCGACCGCGGATGCAATGTGGCGATGATCGCGGACATACCGCATGGCACGCCGCGTGAGGCGGGGCTTGGCATCGTCACCCTGGCGCGCATTTCGGGCCGCCCGATCGTGCCTGTCGCAATTGCCACGAGCCGCCGCAAGGTGCTGGAGCGGACCTGGGACAAGACCACGATCAACCTGCCATTCGGCCGCAGCGCGGTGATCCTGGGCGAGCCTATCTATGTGACGCCGGACGCCGATGAGACGGTGATGGAAGAAAAGCGCCGCGAGGTGACCAAGGCACTCAACGAAGCGACGCGGCAGGCCTATTCTCTGGTCGACGGTCAGTGAGCCATGAGTGAACGCTGGGCGCGCGCCATCCTCACAACCTATCGCTGGGCCGGTGCCGCAGCCTTTCCCATGGTTGGCGGCTACATTGTCTGGCGTGCCGGCAAGGGCAAGGAAGACCGTGTGCGCCGTCATGAGCGCTATGGCCGGGCAGGCCATCCGCGTCCCGATGGTCCTCTTATCTGGATGCATGCGGCCAGTGTGGGCGAAACCATGGCCGTGATCGGCCTGATCGAGCATCTTCTGGGCTACGGGATCAACATCGTTTTGACCACCGGCACGGTGACCTCGGCTCAGGTGGCCGAAGAGCGCCTTGGTGGTGACGTGATCCATCAATATGTGCCGCTCGATCTGAAACCGGCTGTGAGCCGTTTTCTCAACCACTGGCAGCCGGACCTGGCCATCATGGCCGAGTCGGAAATCTGGCCGATGACCATTTTAGAGCTCGGCGCGCGGCGGGTGCCGCAGGTGCTGGTCAATGGCCGGCTTTCGGACCGGTCGTTCGAGCGCTGGAAAAAACGGGCCTTTCTTGCCGAGGCGCTGTTCGAAAATCTCGCCCATGTGGTGGCCCAGTCTGAAGTGGATGGCGAACGTTTCCGCACACTGGGGGCGAGACCGGTGACCGTGTCAGGGAACCTCAAGGTCGACACCCATGCGCCGCCAGTGGAGCAGGAAGCGCTCGCCACACTCGAAGAGCAGATCGGCGAACGCGAAACCTGGGCTGCCGTCTCCACCCATGAAGGCGAGGAGACGATTGCCGCCGATGTGCATACGAAACTCAAGTCCCGTCATCCCGATCTGCTGACCATCATCGTCCCCCGGCACCCCGAGCGGGCCGAGGGGCTGGAAGAGGAATTCACGGCGCGCGGCCTGAAGGTGGCGCGGCGCAGCCGTAACGATACGGTCCTGCCGGAGACGGACATTCTGCTTGGCGATACGATTGGCGAGATGGGACTTTATCTCAGACTGACCGAAGTGGCCTTTGTCGGACGCTCTCTGGCGCAATCGGGGGGGCAAAACCCGATCGAGCCGGCTCGCCTCGGTACAGCGGTGCTTTCGGGCTGCAATGTGCAGAACTTCCGCGATGCCTATCGCCGGCTGATCGACGCGGGCGGAGCGCGGCTGGTGCGCGATGGCGAGATGCTGGCCGGTGGCGTGAACTTCCTACTCAACAATTATTCGGCGCGCCGCACCATGATCAAGGCGGGGCGCGCCGCAGTCGACGATATGTCCGGCGCGCTGAACCGCACGCTGCAGGCGCTCGATCCCTATATCCATCCGCTGATCGTCAAGAGCAGGCTTGAGGGCGGCGAGGGGCATGGCTAGCGAGGCACCTCCATTCTGGTGGGAGGCGGCGGACTGGCGGGCCTGGAGCCTTTCGCCGCTGTCAGCGCTCTATGGCCTCGTGGCCGGATACCGGATGGCCTCGGCTAAACGCGCGAAGGTGGATGTGCCGGTCCTGTGTGTCGGCAATTTCACCGTCGGCGGCGAGGGCAAGACGCCGGTTTCCATCGCGCTCGCAAAACAGGCGAAGAAGCTTGGTCGGAAACCGGGATTTCTCACCCGCGGGCATGGTGGCTCGATGACGGTCGCGCATCTGGTGGATGCGAAGAAGGATCTTTCGCGCCATGTGGGCGACGAGCCCCTGCTCCTGGCGCGGCATGCGCCCACACTGGTCGCCCCCGACCGCCTGACGGGCGCGCGCGAGCTGATCGGCATGGGCTGCGACTTCATCATCATGGACGATGGCTTCCAGAGCGCGCGGCTGCACATGGATTATGCGGTGATGGTGGTGGATGCGCGGCGCGGGCTGGGCAATGGCCATGTCATTCCCGGCGGGCCTTTGAGAGCGCGGCTGATCGACCAGCTGCGCTATGCCGACGCCCTTCTCACAATGGGCGAAGGGAGTGCGGCCGACCATGTGGTGCGCAAGGCCTCGCGGGCGGGGCGACCGGTGTTTCAGGCCCGACTCAAGCCGCGCGGCGTGCGCGCGATCAAGGGCGGGCGGTTTCTCGCATTCGCAGGAATCGGCAACCCGAAGAAATTTTTCGACAGTGTGGCGCAAGCCGGCGGCGCGGTGGTGGAGGGGAAGAGTTTTCCCGATCATCACCCCTACGATGATGACGATGCGCGCGACCTGATCGCGGCGGCGGAGAAGGGTGAGCTTCAGCTCATCACCACCGAGAAGGACATGGTGCGGCTGCGCGGCGGGAGCGAGGCGCTGGGGGCGCTGGCCGAGAAAAGCCGTGTGCTTCAGGTGGAGGCCGAGTTCGACGCACCCGACATGCCGGTCTCCATCATCGAAAGCACGATCGAGGCCTGGCGCGCGCGCGCGCTGAAATAGATCAGCGACGCTTTCTCAGCTCAGGGTTCATTTCCAGCTCGCGCGCGAGCGAGGTCTCGGCATTCACATAGGCTTCCTGCCGCGCGACGCTCCAATACTTCAGATCGTCGAGCTGGATTGGCTGGCCGGTCACCGCACAGCGCACAAAGGCACCGGGCGTCATGACCTGAAAATCGCCATCCAGATAGCGAATGCGCGCCTCGCGGGCGCCGGGTCCTTCAAAACGGTTCATCACTACACCCTTTCATCGGGTTTCTTGCGCCATATTTCATTGCAGCCGTCAAGCATCTCGCCACTCACCGCCGCCCGAACAGCCGCTCGATATCGGTCAGCTTCAGTTCGATATAGGTCGGGCGACCGTGATTGCACGTGCCGGAGCCGGGCGTTGCCTCCATCTGGCGCAAAAGCGCGTTCATCTCTTCCGCCCTGAGCCGCCGGCCAGAGCGCACCGAGCCATGGCAGGCCATGGTGGCGGCGATGTGGTCGATCCGCTCCTTCAGCGTGTCGGCAGTATCGTTTTCGGCAATCTCGTCGGCAAGATCGCGCACGAGCTGCGGCACATCCACCTTGCCCAGCATGGACGGCGTTTCGCGCACGGCGATGGCGCCGGGGCCGAACCGCTCCAGCCCCAGCCCGAACCGGGCGAGGAATTCCGCATGGGCGGAAAGCCGGTCGGCATCCTCTTCCGGCATGTCGACGATCTCCGGCAAAAGCAGCATCTGCGCGGGGAGGGGGCGGGCATGCAGCGCCTCTTTCAGCGCCTCATAAACGAGGCGCTCATGGGCGGCGTGCTGGTCGACGATGACGAGGGAATCCTCCGTCTGCGCGACGATGTAGTTTTCATGCACCTGCGCCCGCGCGGCCCCCAGCGGGGTGCGCATCAGCTCTGGCGCTGCCTCCGCTTCGCCCGCGCGCGCATCGGCGGAAAGGGCCGCCCCCACATCGAACGCCGCCTGGCCGGGCTCGGCAAAGCCCGGTGCCGTGCTCATCTCCAGCGGGCGGGTGGGGGAGGTGGTCGCACTCCAGCCATGCGCAGGGCGCGGCGGCGGCGTGTAGCGCTGTGGCGCGGCGTGGCCCGCTGCCCGCTGCTCCGGCCTCTGGAAGGCGGCGAGCATGGCGTCGGCCCCGGAGGTAGAGGCGCGCATGCCGCTCATTTCCAGCGCATGGCGGATCGCGCCGACAATCAGCCCGCGCACCAGCCCCGGATCGCGAAAGCGCACGTCCGCCTTGGCCGGGTGCACATTGACATCGACCAGCGCCGGGTCGAGCGTGATGAACAGCGCCGCGACCGCATGCCGGTCGCGCGGCAGCGCGTCCATATAGGCACCGCGAATGGCGCCGGTGAGCAGCTTGTCGCGCACGGGGCGGCCATTCACATAGAAATATTGCAGCATCGCATTGCCGCGCGAGAATGACGGGATCGACGCATGGCCGGAAAGGGCAACGCCTTCACGTTCGGCCTCGATGGGCAGCGTGTTTTCGGCAAAGTCGCGGCCCATCACCTGCGCGATGCGACGAAGCAGCCCCTCGCCATCGGCGGGCACGGCGGCAAGCTCCAGCGTGGTGCGGTCGGTGCCTGTCAGCGTGAAGCGCACTTGGGGGAAGGCGAGCGCCATGCGCTTCACCACCTCGGTGATGGCGGCGGTTTCGGCGCGCTCGCTTTTCATGAATTTCAGCCTTGCGGGCGTGGCGAAAAAGAGGTCGCGCACCTCCACCGTCGTGCCGCGATTGGCGGCGACGGGCTTCACCGGTAAGACGCGCCCGCCCTCGACGGAAATCTCCGCCGCACTGTCGGCCCCTTCGGGCCGCGAGCGCAGCGAAAGCCGCGCCACCGAGCCGATGGAGGGCAGCGCCTCGCCGCGAAAGCCGAGCGAGCGAATGTCGTGAATATCGTCGGTGAGTTTCGACGTGCAATGGCGCGAAACGGCGAGCGGCAGCTCCTCTGGCGGCATGCCGCCGCCATTGTCGGTAACGCGGATCAGCGAAAGCCCGCCGCCGGCGGTCGCCACCTCGATGCGTGTTGAGCCCGCATCGAGCGCGTTTTCCACCAGCTCCTTCACCACGCTCGCCGGCCGCTCGATCACCTCGCCAGCGGCGATCTGGTTGATCACGGTATCGGTAAGCTGGCGGATGGTGCGGGGGGCTGTGGTCATGGGTGCGATTTTAGGGGGATTCGGGGGTGGGGAGAAGGGTGGGGCGGGTGGTTTGGCGTGTGCATCTGGGGATGACGGTGTTCACGCCCACCTTTCCACCTTCGTCATCCCCGGACTTGATCCGGGGATCCATTCCGTGACGTTGTGGACGGGGTCTGGCCGACCGGCATGGATCCTCGGGTCGGGCCCGAGGATGACGAAGTGGTGGCTGAGATGGCTTCATTTCATTCTGCACCCTCACCGCCCGCCCCTCATCCTCACCTTCTCCCCGCACGCGGGGAGAAGGGGGCGCAGGCGCTGGTGCTCTTCCTCCAACCGTGGCGCAGCACCCCCCCCCCTCTGCCTTGCCAGGTGGCGCTCCGCTATGGCTTCGCGCGTTCATCGCTGGAAAAGCCAAATCGTTGGCTTTTCCTTGGCCGTTGGCCAAACGCTCTTCACCCCCCTCAAGGGGGGAGATTGGCTGTGCGGGCGTTTTCGCCAATCCCCAAAGGTGGGGGAAGAGCGCGGGCATCGCCACAACTGATCTCCCCCCTTGAGGGGGAGATGTCCGGCAGGACAGAGGGGGGTGCTGCGCCAACCTCTCAACACCATCACCCACCCCACACCACGTCAGCCCGGGCTTGACCCGGGACCCATTGAGAAACGGGGCCGGGTGCCGCAGAGGGCGCAACCGCCGGCGCGGAAGCGAGACCCGGGCCGTGCCCTGCATGCTCTTCCAATGGGTCCCGGATAGCCTGCGGCTTCCGGGATGACGGGGGTGGGGAGGCGGGCAGGGTTGGCTTTCCATGGGGGCACACCTCCGCTCCCGCACGGCTTCGCCGCCGGGGTTTGAAACAGCTTCGGGAAGACGGGCGGCCAAAGCGTCGCGCGTCTAAAGTAGTTGTGCGACCCTCGGGCCGCCCGTCCGGCCGCTGTCCCGACTGTTGGCCGATCACTCGGGCGGGGTACGCCCTAGCGGCTTCTCCGCAACCGGTCTTGCAACCGGCCGCCGGCCTTTCGCGGGCCCTCACATGCCCTGGACCACCGATGCCCAAGGGGGAGGCTGCCGCCGCCCTTCCTGATCCCCGGCTCCGGACCCGGTTCCCGACAAGGGCGATGGGGGGATTATAGGCGAGGTTTTGGGGGCGGGGATAAGATTGAGATTTTAGTGTGGGGAAGTAACCAGCATGCGCTGATTGCAACTGGTGTAGCTAGCGGTCAACGAATTAGAATTTGAATGCTAGCCACAGTAAGTGTGTGCATTGCTGCTCAAGACAACCTCTTACGTGCACCGTACGGTCCATGTGGTCAGCGTGAGGCCAAACACCGCAGTTTGATCGCCCGTCTGTACCGCAGAACGAGTTGCGGTAAAACGTGGCTAGCATCCACCTTCTATGTATCCTAGCTGTAGACGCTGCTCAATTCTTTCTTTTCGATCATGTTCAATAGGTCGACACCATCCCAGCGAACGAACCAATGCTGTTGCTCAAATTCATCAACCAGCGCTTCAGCCTCAGCAGTAGTGATCTTTCCGAGGTCTCTACCAATTTTCTCCCATGAATCCCGAAGCAAGTGAGCTCTTTTGGTTCGATCAATATGTGGACATGCAAGGGAATCTAGCAATAGATGTACCGTTTCAGAATCCCTATCAAGGTATTTCTCTGAGGAAACTCGATCGCAAACTAACTTCCAAACCGCATTTCTCTGCTCTGCGAACTGCGGGCGGTCACCATAGATAAATAACCTAACGACCAACTCGAAGTAACCTTGGCTTTTTTTGTTCAATTTAGCGAGCGATATCAATTCATGCTCCAGTTGCCCATCGCCTCCGAAATGTTGAAGGCTAATCAAGATGTTTAGGATCTCGATAGGGATCACCGAATTTCTCGAAAATAAGCCTTCGAAGCTAGGTGCTCTCGTCAATTGTGCCGCCCAACGAAGCGAGGCTTCTTTGAGAATATCAAAACCATTGGGATCATGTTCTTGCAGATGCTGTGCCGCGCGCACGATCGCGTGAGACAGGCGAAGCGAAGATGCTACAGTAGGGTGAAGCGTAAAAAAGTAAAACCCAATATCCAGAAGGAAAAAGAACATTTGGCGATAGTCCCGATTAGAAACAGGACTGTTTTCCAGAGAGACAAGATCAACATATCCGTCGGCCATGTCGATGGCCTTCCGACGTATCGCCCCGATTACGTAGTTTGCGGCAGCATCGTAGCCAAATTCGGAGGAAAAGCATGCTGCCTTAATCTCTCTAGTGAATTTTCCAAAAAGCGCTTGATACTTATAGATGTAATTTGGGAGCAGCGCCTTTTTTCCGCTCTCTGGAATTGCAAAGGCCTCAAAGAGTTTGTCCCAGTGGTTGACCAGGGATTTATTGATTTCGTCGATGACTAGGGATTTTTTTGAATAGAATGGCCTCTTTATGAATTCTCTTTTCTCCGTGTTCAGATGAAGATTGTACTCGCGTAGTGCGATTGATAGCTCATGCTCCACGTGGTCCGCGGTAGCAGAGTCATTGGCGAAAATATAATAGTTGTCTACATATCGTCTGCATTCGTAATCGATGCCGTCACGTATGGCAGGGGTCTTATTTTCAAGGTTTCGGCGTACATTCTGATCTGTTCTTGAAAGTATAATTTCTGCAAAGATGCGGCTTGCCTCTGGGCCGATGCAGATGCCACTTGTCTCATTGTGGTTTAGTCTCTGCATTACCTTGTCGAACTGATTTCCAAAGCTCATCGAGTATATATTTTCTTTTGCCTCATATTTGCTTTTTGTTGCCCAGGCCATAGAGTGCGTGTAGATACTGTCGAAGCATCTGCTGATGTCCAATGATAGCTGGTACCGGAATTTTTTTTCCAAGCGAATATGATCATTCGAGGCGAAGAATTTGTAGAGGCGATCAAAGCCAGAGTATGAAAAATAGCTTGCTGGGTTTCTTACTAATTTGTCTATTTCTACTGTATCTACACTGGCGTACTTGTAGCGATTCTTATCTTGAACTGAGGAAGGGATATAAAAGGAGCCGCCAACCTTTTTAGGTGCGCGAATGGAAAACGGCCCACGCCCTGAGTATTCACAGATCAGTTCATCATATTTTTGATAAAATTTAGTCAATATGACCTGCCCTCTCGGGTGAAGTAAGCTTAAGGTTCTGATGCTTCGAGAATCTTTAACGATATTGTACCTGAGCGGGATGGTGCTGTCCTTGCCGTCGTCTTTTAGTAAGAGGGCTCCTATCAGTTTTTGAAAGCGCGCCGATTTCTCTGAGACGCTATGGAGGTTCTTATAGAACCCATCGTTGCTGACGATTATTGGAACCTCGAACGGTGACGTGTCCGTGAGTACTACGCGCCACATGTCCGCCCGGTTCAGGTTTACCCGTGACTTTCGCTTGCTAGGCATACTTCCAGCACTCCGTAAGGTAGGCCAAACGATCAGCGTTGAACCGGACGTGAATACGATTAGCGAACCCATTGACAAAAGAGTACTTGAGAAGTTCTTTTCTCTGGCGGTTGGTCAGGGCGTGTGCCAGCCTCTTGCCGACTGCTCCTGTGCGACACAGAACCATACCCAAGTAAAACCTGTCGAGCTCCTTAAGTGCCGGTGAATGACTGTCGATCAAGCTGTAAGTGTGTTGCAGGCCCGCGCTTCGCTTCTTTTTTTTTCTCACGTCGAAGAATTGATAGCCACAGGTCAAAATACTGACGCGATCCTTAAGATCGTCAAAATTTCCGTCACTCAAATATTGAAGGAGAGATTTTATAATTCGCGTCTTGTTCTTTCGTACCTTGGAGGGGGCGATATCTATCTCAACTCGACGAAATGCGGATTTCGATTTATTTACTTGATAGACGCTGAACCTGAATCCTAAGTAGTCGAAGTTGTGTTCAACGGTAGGGGTGTTTACATTTTCCTTATTAAACTGGTAGATATTTGATTTAGAAAGATTTAATTTCAATCCTTTTGGTAAATATTTCTGGATATGCATCTTAAGTAAGGCTGGCTTATCAAGTTCAGGTAGTATGATCACGATGTCATCAACATATCGCGCAAAGTAGTGCACATTAAGTTGCTCCCGTATTCTTTCGTCAAAATCTTGCATGTAGAACTCACTAAGTTCAGCGCTTATTGCCAAACCTGGCGGTAAACCGTTCAGCGATTGGGCTCTGCATTGCTCAATCAATGAGCCAACAACCGACCTCGTGCTTGGTGCAGTCCTGAGCCTCTTGCTGAGTTGGCTCAACAACAAATCCTGATTAACAGACGGGTAAAAATTTTTAATGTCCATCTTGGCAAGGGTAAAAGGCAGCCCTTCTTCGCAGAGCAACTTTAGGCGCCGTATAATCTCAATCCGACTTCCCTGCTTGGACGCAGTGATCCTCCGAATGTTCTGGGCAGCCTTTCGCAGCACCAGATCTGCCGCCAAGTCATTTACTTGATAGATGGTTCGGCCAGACAAGTTATTTGGCGTCATTGGCAAGGAAGGGAAACCATCCCGTGCAGTAATGACGGCTTGAGCAATTAGCGCATCCTTTTGGGATTTGTTTCTTAATATAGGATACTTCAAAAAGTCACTTTTACTTAAGTGCCTGGCGAGAGTCGCGCTGCTAAATGTTGGATCGTACATAGAATAGCACTTTTTTGCTTGCGGGGCATAACCATATGCCGAACATCACTTAATTGAAATGGCTTTTCATTCGGTAGCGCGCCTGCTCTTTGATGGGCAAGCATAGTGTCTGATTTCGCTACGAGTGAATCCCCCCATCCATCCCCTCCCGTCACAATCCCCTTCCAAAAAATCATTTTAAGCTTGAAGCAATCTGGCGCAAGATGCTGTATGCTCCGCTCAGGCGTCAGGAGTGCAAGCGCCCTTGCGGCGCGCAAGGCACGCTCTGGCAAAGGGTTTTTCCGCATTTGCGCGGAGGTCAGGTGAGACCATCTGGCTGCAGAAGGCTTGAAAGAGCGCAACCGCATCAGGAAGGCATGAATGAACATGGAAGCACAGAAATCCGCGGCGAAATCGTCCAGATCGACATTCGTGTGGGACGACCCCTTCCTCATGGAAGAGCAGCTCACCGATGAAGAGCGCATGATCCGCGATGCGGCAGCCGCCTTCGCCGCCGACAAGCTCGCACCCCGCATCGAGCATGCATATATGAACGAGGAAACCGACCCGGAAATCTTCCGCGAGATGGGTGCGGCGGGGCTTTTGGGCGTGACGGTGCCGGAGGAATATGGCGGCGTGGGGGCCGGCTATGTGTCCTACGGGCTGGTGGCGCGCGAGGTGGAGCGCATCGATTCGGGCTATCGCTCCATGATGAGCGTGCAGTCCTCGCTGGTGATGTACCCGATCCATGCCTATGGCTCGGAAGAACAGCGCAGGAAATATCTGCCGAAACTGGCGTCGGGCGAATGGATCGGCTGTTTCGGCCTGACCGAGCCGGATGCGGGCTCCGACCCCGGCGGCATGAAGACGCGCGCCGACAAGATCGACGGCGGCTACAGGCTCACCGGCTCGAAAATGTGGATCTCCAATTCGCCGATTGCCGATGTGTTCGTGGTGTGGGCGAAATCGGCGGCCCATGGCGGCAAGATCCGCGGTTTCGTGCTGGAAAAGGGCATGAAGGGGCTTTCCGCGCCGAAGATCGGCGGCAAGCTTTCGCTGCGCGCCTCGATCACCGGCGAGATCGTGATGGACGGCGTGGACGTGGGCGAGGATGCGCTTTTGCCCAATGCGGAAGGGCTTGGCGGGCCGTTCGGCTGTCTGAACCGCGCGCGCTATGGCATTTCCTGGGGCGCGATGGGGGCGGCGGAAGATTGCTGGCACCGGGCGCGGCAATATGGGCTCGACCGCAAGCAGTTCGACAAGCCGCTGGCGCAGACGCAGCTTTTCCAGAAGAAGCTCGCCGACATGCAGACGGAAATCGCGCTCGGGCTTCAGGGGAGCTTGCGGGTTGGCCGGCTGTTTGACGAGGGCAAGATGGCGCCGGAGATGATCTCGGTCGTCAAGCGCAACAATTGCGGCAAGGCGCTGGAGATTGCGCGGATGGCGCGCGACATGCATGGCGGCAACGGCATCCAGATCGAATATCACGTGATGCGCCATGCGCAGAACCTGGAAACGGTGAACACCTATGAGGGCACGCATGACGTTCACGCGCTGATCCTCGGCCGCGCGCAGACGGGGCTGCAGGCGTTTTTCTGATCGGGTGAGCGCGCGCATCTGGCGCTGGGATTGAGAAGGGGCGGGTGCTGCGGTGCCTGCCCATTTTTGTTGTGGGTGGCGCTCGCCCCTCACCCGCCTGCCGGCACCTTCTCCCCGTGAACGGGGAGAAGGAGGAGGTGGAGAGGCTGGGCTCGTTGTTTGAGATTGGCTGGAACGTTGAGGTCCCCTCTCCCCGCGTGCGGGGAGAGGGTAAGGGTGAGGGGCGGGCGGCGCGGCACCTGTCCCTTTCTGTGGACCACCTCTCGCGTCATCCCGGAAGCCGGAGGCTATCCGGGACCCATTGGCGGAATGTGGGAGGGCACGGCCCAGTTTTCACTCTGCACAACGCTGCGTGCTTTCTGCGGGGCGCGGCCGCGCTTCTCAATAGGTCCCGGGTCAAGCCCGGGATGACGTGGGTGGAGAGGAGCGTTGCAGAAAAGCAGGTGGTCGAAAGCGGCGGCACTCTGTAGTAGAGGAGGGAAAGCCTGTCCCCGTTCGATCCGAGGTGTTCATGACCGCGTCCTTTCTTTCCCATCTGCGCTTGGAACTCGATGGCCTGAAGGAGGCCGGGCTTTATAAATCCGAGCGGGTCATCACCTCCATGCAGTCGGCCGAGATCGAGAGCGGCGGGCGGACGGTGCTGAACTTTTGCGCCAACAATTATCTGGGCCTTGCCGACAATGAGGAATTGCGCGAGGCGGCGAAGGCCGCGCTTGACCGCTATGGCTATGGCATGGCCTCGGTGCGCTTCATCTGCGGCACGCAGGAAGAGCACAAGGCGCTGGAAGCGAAGATTTCGGGCTTTCTGGGCTATGAGGACACGATCCTCTATTCCTCATGCTTCGATGCCAATGCGGGGCTTTTCGAGACGCTGCTGGGGCCGGAGGATGCGATCATCTCCGATGCGCTCAACCATGCGTCGATCATCGATGGCGTGCGGCTTTGCAAGGCCGAGCGCCACCGCTATGCCAACAACGACATGGCAGCGCTCGAAGAGTGTCTGAAGAAGGCCGAGGGCGCGCGCTTCAGGCTCATTGCCACGGATGGCGTTTTCTCCATGGATGGCATCGTCGCCAATCTTGAGGGCATTTGTGATCTCGCGGAAAAATACGATGCGATGGTGATGGTGGACGACAGCCATGCGGTCGGGTTCGTGGGCGAAAACGGGCGCGGCACGCCGGAGCATTGCGGCGTGGAAGGCCGGGTCGACATTATGACGGGCACGCTCGGCAAGGCGCTGGGCGGGGCGTCTGGCGGCTATACCTGTGCGAAGGCGGAGGTGGTGGACTGGCTGCGCCAGCGCTCGCGGCCCTATCTGTTTTCCAACACGCTGGCGCCGGTGATTGCGGCGGCTTCGCTAAAAGTGTTCGACATGGTGGCGGGCGGCGGAGCCTTGCGCAAAAGGCTTTACGACAATGCGGCGCGCTTTCGCGCGGGCATGGAGAAAAACGGGTTTAAGCTTGCCGGTGCCGATCACCCGATCATTCCGGTGATGCTGGGCGATGCGGCCCTTGCGGAAAAGATGGCGGCGCGGCTTCTGGAAGAGGGCATCTATGTGATCGGCTTCTCCTTCCCCGTGGTGCCGAAGGGGGCTGCCCGCATCCGCACGCAGATGTCGGCGGCGCATTCGGCCGACGATATCGATCGCGCGGTGGAGGCGTTTGCGAAAGTGGGGCGTGAGCTTGGGGTGATCGGGTAGGCGCGGATCGCAGATTTCGCTTTGGAAGGATAATCGACCATGTCCAACATGATGAAGGCGCTCGTGAAATCGAAGCCGGAGGAAGGGCTCTGGATGGAGCGGGTTCCGGTGCCTGAGGTGGGACCGAACGATGTGCTCATCAAGGTGCGCAAGACGGCGATCTGCGGCACGGATGTGCATATCTGGAACTGGGACGAGTGGGCGCAGAACACCGTGCCGGTGCCGCTGGTGACGGGGCATGAATTCGTCGGCGAGGTGACGGAAGTGGGCTCGGCGGTGACCGAGTATAAGCCCGGTCAGCGGGTTTCCGGCGAGGGCCACATTGTGTGTGGCCATTGCCGCAACTGCCGGGCAGGCCGCGGGCATCTGTGCCACAACACGCTGGGCGTGGGTGTTCACCGCGCCGGCGCCTTTGCCGAATTCATCGCTCTGCCGCAGCACAATGTGGTGCCGATCCCCGACAACATTCCAGACGAGATCGCGGCGATCTTCGATCCGCTGGGCAATGCCGTTCACACCGCGTTGTCCTTCGATCTCGTGGGCGAGGATGTGCTGGTGACGGGGGCGGGGCCGATCGGCATCATGGGCGCGCTGGTTGCGCAGGCCGTGGGCGCGCGCAAGGTGGTGATCACCGACATCAATCCCGGCCGGCTGGAGCTTGCCAAGAAGCTTGGCGTGCAGCACACGGTGAACGCGGCAGACGAAACTCTGCCGGAAGTGATGCGCCAGCTCGGCATGACCGAGGGGTTCGATGTGGGGCTTGAAATGTCGGGCGCGGCACCCGCCTTCCGCGACATGATCGACGCGATGAACAATGGCGGCAAGATCGCCATTCTGGGCATCGCGCCGGCGGGTTTCGAGATCGACTGGAACAAGGTCATTTTCAAGATGCTGCACCTGAAGGGCATCTATGGGCGCGAGATGTTCGAGACCTGGTACAAGATGATCGCGCTGGTGCAGACGCGGCTCGATGTGCGCGATCTCATCACGCACCGCATCAAGGCGGATGATTTCCGCGACGGTTTCGACGCCATGCGCTCCGGCAAGGCCGGCAAGGTGGTGATGAGCTGGTAGTCGCTTACGAGGCGAACAGGGGGATCGTTTCGGCGATCGCTGCTTGTGCCAGCCTGCGGTCGAGCGTCGCCAGCGGCACGGCGTGGCGTTGTGCAATCTCCAGATAGGAGGCGTCATAGACCGTCAGTCCGTGCGCGCGGCTGAGGCGTAGCATTGCCTCAGGGTCGATGTCGTCATCGACGAGGATGGGGTGGTCGTAAAGCGCATCGAGGATGGTCTGTGTGATGGCCGGCGTGTGCCGTTTTCGACGCTCGCACATGACAAGCAGGTTGCATATCTCGAACCACCAGATCGGCGGCACGATGGCCTGCGAGGTGAGAAGACTTTCCTGCACGGCCAGGGCCAGGTCATGATCCTCATCGGGCAGAAGCCAGGCGGCAGTAATTGACGCATCGAGCACGAACCGCGTCAATAGCGGTGACCCTCATGTTTCCATGCAAGCATGTCGTCCAGTGAGGTTCCGGTTTTGGGAAGGGTATCGCGCAGGGAGCGCAGCTTCCGGATCGCATTGTCAGCGCGTGTCTGCGCAGCCGTCTCGATCTGATCGGGGACAATGCGCGCCACGGTCTTGCCGTGACGTGTGATGAGTATTGTCTCGCCCCGCTCCACATCACCAAGAAGGGCCGCGAACCGGGACTTTGCTTCTGTTGCAGTCAGTGTTTTCATCTCGATGGTCATTTTGACTGGTCAATTTGACCATAAATATGGGATGCGAGCGCTACTCCGTCAAGGTCGTGCGTTCCAGTGCTTCAAGGCCTTCAAGCAGGGCTGCGCGCTCTTTGGGCTTCATGCGGTCAAGCAGCTTCGTTTCGAAGGACCGGGCCACGGGCACCATGTCTTCATAGGCTTTCTGGCCGGTCTTGCTGAGTGTCAGTCGTTCGACGCGGCGATCCTGCGGATCGGGTGTGCGCACAAGCCAGCGGCGTGTCTCCAGCGAGGCGACGGCGCGGCTCACCTTGGTCTTGTGCATGGAGGAATGCGCGCCGATCTCGGTTGCCGTCATCGTACCGAACTGACCGATGGTGGCGAGCGTGCGCCATTCGGGCCGCGTCAGACCCAGGCGCGCACGATAGGCCTGCGAGAAATCGCGGCTGATCGCATCGGTGAGACGGGTCAGGCGATAGGGCAGGAAGTTCTCAAGGGCAAGCGTCGTCGATTGAGACTTCGAAGGTTGAGACTTCGAAGGTTGAGACTGGGAAGATTGAGACATGGGAGACTGTGATCCTTCGCGGTTTCCTCTCCGATTCCATTGATAGTTACATTCGCCATGGTTACGATTGCAACCAATTCCTGAATTCCCTCTTGCATGGAGGATCTTATGACCGTGCAGTATATGCCGGGTTTCGGCAATGATTTCGAGACGGAGAGCCTGCCGGGCGCGCTGCCGCAGGGGCAGAATTCGCCGCAGAGGCCAGCCTATGGGCTTTATGCAGAGCAGCTTTCTGGGTCTCCTTTCACGGCTCCACGCGGAACGAATGAACGCTCCTGGCTCTATCGTATTCGTCCGAGTGTGAAACATACGGGGCGCTTCAAGGCCGTGCGTTTCGATGAATGGAAATCTGCGCCCAATGTGAACGACCACCAACTGGCGCTTGGTCAATTGCGCTGGGACCCGACACCCATCCCCAATCAGGAAACCGACTTCCTTTCCGGGGTGCGCACCATGACGACGGCGGGTGATGTGCAGGGGCAGGTGGGCATGGCAGCCCATATCTATGCCTTCAACATTTCGATGGTGGACGAGTATTTCTTCAATGCCGATGGCGAGCTGATGCTGGTGCCGCAGGAGGGCGGTGTGCGGCTGAAGACCGAGATGGGCATCATCGAGATCGAGCCCGGCGAAATCGCCGTTATGCCGCGCGGCATGATCTTTCAGGTCGAGCTGATGGACGGGCCGGCGCGCGGCTATATGTGCGAGAATTACGGCGCGAAATTCACTCTGCCGGATCGTGGGCCAATCGGCGCGAACTGCCTCGCCAACCCGCGTGATTTCAAGACGCCGGTCGCCTGGTATGAGGAAAAGGAAAAGCCCTGCCGGCTGTTCGTGAAATGGTGCGGCCAGTTCCATGTGACCGAGATCGATCATTCGCCGCTGGACGTGGTGGCCTGGCACGGCAATTACGCGCCCTATAAGTATGATCTTTCTACCTTCTCACCGGTCGGTGCGATCCTGTTCGACCATCCCGATCCATCGATTTTCACCGTGCTGACGGCCCCCTCGGGCGAAGAGGGAACGGCCAATATCGACTTCGTGATCTTCCCGCCGCGCTGGATGGTGGCCGAGCATACATTCCGCCCGCCCTGGTATCACCGCAACATCATGAGCGAGTTCATGGGGCTGATAAAAGGCCAGTATGACGCCAAGGAAGAGGGCTTTGTGCCGGGCGGCGCCTCACTGCACAACATGATGCTTCCGCACGGGCCGGACGCCTTCGGCTTCGAGAAGGCGAGCCAGGCGGATCTGAAGCCGGTCAAGCTGGAAGAGACCATGGCCTTCATGTTCGAGACACGTTTTCCCCAGCATCTGACGCGCTACGCCGCCGAGACGGACACGCTGCAGGAGAACTACATCGACTGCTGGAAGGATCTGAAGAAGCGTTTCAACGGCACGCCGGAAGGCGACTGGTCCTGATCGACCGGAGCGGCCACAAAAGATATGATCGGCGCCGGTTCGCTGGACCTGCGCCGATTGCGCGTCTCCCCCAACGCATAAAGGACACTGCATGAAACTCGCCACGCTCAAGAACGGAACGCGCGACGGGAGGCTGGTTGTCGTCTCCCGCGATCTGACACGCTGCACGGACGCATCCTTCCTTGCGCCGACGCTGCAGGCGGCACTGGACGACTGGGCGCGCATTGCGCCGCATTTGGCAGCCCTTTCCGAAAGCCTGGAGCACGGCTCGGTGCCTGCCGAACGCTTTCACGAGCATGATGCGCATTCGCCATTGCCGCGCGCCTATCAGTGGGCGGACGGCTCGGCCTACGTCAATCACGTGGAGCTGGTACGCAAGGCGCGTGGGGCGGAGATGCCTTCGAGTTTCTGGGAAGATCCGCTGATGTATCAGGGCGGGTCGGATGCTTTTCTGGCACCACGCGACCCCATTCGCGTGGCTGACGAGGCCTGGGGCATCGACATGGAAGGCGAAGTGGCGGTCATCGTCGACGACGTGCCGATGGGCGCGACAAAGGAACAGGCGCGGGATGCGATCCGACTGGTGATGCTGGTGAACGACGTATCGCTGCGCGGGCTGATTCCGGCGGAGCTCGGCAAGGGCTTCGGCTTCTTCCAGTCGAAGCCGTCTTCGGCCTTCTCGCCGGTTGCGGTAACGCCTGATGAACTCGGCGAGGCATGGGATGGCGGCAAGGTCTCGCTGCCGCTCTGCGTGGATTATAACGGTAAACCCTTTGGCAGGGCCGACGCGGGCATCGACATGACCTTCGATTTTCCGACGCTGATTGCCCATGCCGCCAAGACCCGCCCGCTCTGCGCCGGCGCGATCATCGGTTCGGGCACGGTTTCAAACAAGCTCGATGGGGGGCCGGGCAAACCGGTCGAGGAAGGTGGTGTCGGTTATTCCTGTATTGCCGAAATCCGCATGATCGAGACGATAACACACGGTAAGCCGAAGACGCCTTTCTTGCGCTTTGGGGATACGGTGCGTATCGAGATGAAAGACAGTGGGGGCCATTCCATCTTCGGTGCGATCGAACAACGCGTCGAGGAATATCAGGAGCCCTAAAGAATGGCACTGACCCCTCTCAAGCGCACGGCGCTTATTTTCGCGGTATTCAATCTTGTCGGGATTTCCATCCTGGCGTGGTTGTTGAAGTCAGTTTTTGATGCGCTTTACACCACCGCGCCTCAATGGCTGGGCATCACGTTGTCCTTCATCTTCGTGATGACCGTCATCGGCGTGAATGTATGGCTCTCGAGGCGGGCATACCGGATCGACAGTGGTTCGATACTGACCCGCCTGATGATCGCCTGGACGCTGATTTCGGCGGTGTCCGCAGTCTTGTTCAGTGCGCTTGATCCCTGGAACATCCTGAAGTCCCTGGCAGTCGTCGTCGGGGCATAGTGTAGTCAATGAGAAAGGCGCGTTATGGCCAAAGAGTTCGCATCCGCAGGTGACCTGACAGAAAAAACCATTTCGTTTGACGAGATTGGAAGGGATTTATGGGCTTTCACGGCCGAGGGTGATCCCAATTCTGGCATCATCATCGGCGACGAGTCGGTGATGGTCATCGAGGCACAGGCGACACCGAGGCTGGCCGAGAAGGTGATCGAGAAGGTGCGCTCTGTCACCGACAAGCCGATCAGCCATCTGGTGCTGACGCATTACCATGCCGTGCGTGTGCTGGGTGCTTCTGCCTACAAGGCGCCGACCATCATCATGAGCGACAAGGCCCGTTCCATGGTGGTGGAGCGGGGCCAGGAAGACTGGGATTCAGAATTCGTGCGCTTCCCGCGTCTCTTTCAGGGCCATGAATCGATCCCCGGCCTGACCTGGCCGACGACCACGTTTTCCAGTTCCATGACGGTGTATCTGGGCAAGCGCCGGGTGGACTTGATGTTCCTTGGCCGGGCGCATACGGCTGGCGACATCGTGGCGTTCGTGCCCGATGCCAATGTGATGTTCACCGGCGATATCGTGGAGCATCATTCGGCCTGCTATTGCGGCGACGGGCATTTTCACGACTGGCCGACGACGCTGGAGGAGATCCGCGCCTTCGACCTTGACGCCATTGCACCGGGACGCGGTGGCGCGCTGGTGGGGCAGGCCATGGTCAACGAGGCGCTGGATCTGACCAGTGATTTCGTGATGTCCACCTATCAGCCGGTGGCGCGCGTGGCGCAGGGCGGCGGCACGCTGAAGGAAGCATGGGACGCCTGCCGGGCGGTGTGCGATCCGAAATTCTCCGACTATGCGATTTACGAACATTGTCTGCCCTTTAATGTGGCGCGGGCTTATGACGAGGCGCTCGGCATCGACACGCCGCGTATCTGGACGGCAGAGCGCGACCGGCAGATGTGGGAGGCATTGCAGGGCTGATCGCGAGCCCGGGAGGAAACCATGAATGGCGTGTGGGTTGGCGCAGCGTTCCTGATCGGTCTTGGGTTTGTGGCCTTGGGCTGGTGGGGACTTCTGCGGCTTTCCTTCGTGCTGGAGAAGCAGCGCTTCGGCTGGAGTGATGAGGAAGCGCTCACGCGGTTTCTTTCCATGCGGCGTGCGCCGGACAAGCGCGGTGAAAAACACATGCGTGCCTATATCGAGGGAGAACTGCGCTCCTTTGCGGAAGGGATCGGAGCCGGAGGGCGCTACCGCCTGTCGCGCTTGATGGTGCGCGTTGGCTACGGACTTCTGATCGTGGCCATTGGCATGTGGTTTGCAAACACCGTGGTGGCACTTTGGTGAATACGAGAAAAATGGGTTCGAGCTGCTCCTCCTAAGGGGGATGGCTGCGAAGGGAGGGTGAATTTCAATGCCGCGTTACGCGTACAACCCCTTTCCATACATGAAGCCTCCGGAACTTGCCGGCGGGCATGTGGGGCAATATCCGGTGGTCATCGTCGGCGCGGGGCCGGTGGGGCTGGCGGCAGCGATCGACCTGGCACAGCGCGGAGTCTCCGCGGTCGTGCTGGACGACAACGACGTTGTGTCCCTGGGCAGCCGGGCCATCTGCTGGTCCAAACGCACGCTTGAGATCTTCGACCGGCTGGGTGTGGGCGAGCGCATGGTTGAGAAGGGCGTGACCTGGCAGGTCGGGCGGCTTTTTCACCGCGACCGTGAGGTGTGGAACTTCGACCTTTTGCCGGAGGAGGGGCACAAGATGCCCGCCTTCATCAACCTGCAGCAATATTATGTCGAGCAATATCTGGTGGAACGGGCGGGTGAGCTTTCCGACCGGATTGATCTGCGCTGGAAAAACCGGGTTGTCGGGCTTGAGCAGACGGGCGGCGATGTGCGCCTTCGGGTGGAAACGCCGGACGGCGCCTATGAAATGGACGCCGCCTGGGTGATCGCCTGCGATGGCGCGCGCTCGCCCGTGCGCTCCATGATGGGGCTCGACTTTGCAGGGCAGGTGTTTGAGGAGCGCTTTCTGATCGCCGATGTGGAGATGAAGGCGGATTTTCCCTCCGAGCGCTGGTTCTGGTTCGAGCCGCCCTTTCACAACGGGCAGTCCGCACTTCTCCACAAGCAGCCGGACGACATTTACCGTATCGACCTGCAGCTGGGCCCGGATGCCGATCCGGATGAGGAAAAGAAGCCGGAGAATGTCATACCGCGCATCGAGAAAGTGATCGGCCATTCGAATTTCGAACTCGACTGGGTGTCTGTCTATACATTCCAGTGTCGCAGGCTGGAGCGCTTCGTGCATGACCGGGTGATCTTTGCCGGCGACAGCGCGCATATCGTTTCGCCCTTTGGCGCGCGCGGCGGCAATGGCGGCATTCAGGACATCGACAATCTGGGCTGGAAGCTGGCGCTGGTGGTGAAGGGCGAGGCACTGGCCTCGCTGATTGCGACCTATGACGAAGAGCGCATTCTGGGCGCTGACGAGAACATTCTCCACTCGGCGCGCTCGACCTCTTTCATGACGCCGAAGAGCACGATGGAGCGCATCTTCCGCGACAGTGTTCTGGCCCTTTCGGCAAAGCACGATTTCGCGCGGCGGCTGGTGAATTCGGGCAGGCTTTCCAAGCCGTGTTCGCTGGCGGGATGCCGGCTTCAGACAGAATGGGAGGGCGAGGGGCCGCTTGCGCCGGGCATGGCGCTTGCCGATGCGCCGGTGCTGGCAGGTGGGAAGCCTTCCTGGCTGCTCGGTGAGACGGGTGGCGGCTTCGTGCTTTTGGCCGTCGATTGCGAACCACCGCTTGGTCTGCCGGCGGGGCTGCACGTGGTGCAGGTAACAAGGCCCGGCGGGAGAGGCATGGATGGCCTGGCATATGTGGAGGATTGCGAAGGCGCTGTTGTCGCCCGCTACGGTGCGGGGCTGCTCTATCTGGTGCGGCCGGACCAGCATGTTGCGGCAATTTTCAAGACGCCCGACGCACATGAGATCGCCGCGGCCATGACCCGGGCGATGGGGAGGGAATGAGATGGAGAAAAGCGAGATCGGCCGAGACCGGCTGGGACCGGCAGGCGATGATTTCTATGCGGCGCTGATGAAGGCGCATGAGGGGCTGAGCTTTGAGGAAAGCGCACGCCTCAACGCAAAACTGGTGCTGCTTTTGGCCAACCAGGTGGGTGATTTGGGGGTGATCCACGCCGTCTTGAAGGCGGCGCAAGAGAAATAGGCGAGAGGGATGGATGGGCGCTCGTACGTCAACCATCAGGGCCAGGGTGGAGCGATCTGATCCACACTGACCTCTCCGGAATAATCATTGCCGAAGTTGGTTCGGATATAGGCGACCACATCAGCGATTTGCTGATCGCTGAGCAGGTTTTCCATTGCCGGCATGGCTTTCTGACCGCTCTTGATGACGAAAATCGCATACTCTGGATGTTCCAGGTTTTTGTTCTCTGCCAGTGAGGGGTAGCGGCCGGCGCCGCTGGCGCCTTTGCCGTCCGGCATATGACACCCCTGACAAATGGCCTTGTAAATGTTTTCACCGCCGGTAACGGTTATTTTCTCACGGTCGCCGAAGAATGCGGCTTCCTCACTATGCGCTGGCGGCACGAAAAACATTGAAGCGGCGATGCAAAGCGCTTTGCTTTTCGATTGCATGGCAGGCTCCTTTTCTACAGGGGATCAACCGCTCATGACCCGGGCATGGAGGCGGGAAATCGCATCGAGCCCTGAAAGAATGGCACCTTCCTGCCATCCCGGCAGATAAGAGAGGTGCTCGCCGGCCATCAGGGTGCGCCCATCCAGGGTGGTCGCTTGGGTATAGTCTGCCTCCCTGTCGTCCCAGACACCGTAACAACCGAGCGCCCAAGGCACCCTATACCATGCGACACTTGCGCCGCTGGAGAACTCCTTGCGGTATTGCGGGTGGATCATCGCGCCATCCTCGAGAGCCTTGCTGATGCGCTCTTCCGGGGACATAGAGGCAAACTGGTAGGCTGCTGTGTCCCAATTATAAGCACCGACGAGAAGACCCTTACCGGTGGAAAGATAATCACTCGACGGATAGCCGATCAGTGCGATGGGGAGGTCCGTGTAAGAGATACCGCCATAGATATGCTCGTCCTCTTCCCAGAAACGACGGTTGAACTCGAGCCCGATCTTGACGGCACCGGCGTACTGAACCTTGTCGATCACGCTCTTGATCCCGTCTGAGAAATTGTTCTCGATCTGCCCGAGTATGGAAAACGGGATGGTGCAGATGCACCAATCGGCGCGGGCTTCCAGGGGCTCTCCTTCGGTGCTGATGTCCTGATAGATGGCGGTGACGCCGGTCTCATCCTGTTTGATGGAGGTGACCTTCGCATTGTAGCGGATCAGATCCTTGATCTCGCGTTCGAACGCCTGGGCGATCATGTCCATGCCGCCGACCGGCTGAAACATGGTTTCCTGATGATCGACCGTTTCCGCTACACCCAGCCATCTCCACAGGCCTGATTGAAGAATGTCGCCCGGCGCGATCGGATCGGAGGGGATAGGATTTGGTTTCGCGCCCCCGCCTGGCCATGTCTGAAAACCGCGAAATTCGCTGGTGTGCTGGCTTTTGACGTAGCCAAAGTCCTTGTCGAGCATTCCGTTTGTGCGCAGGGCTTCGAGAAGCTTCTCCTTGTCCTCCTGGCTAACCATCTCGTCGAGATTGCCTTGGTTGACGGCCTTCGCGAGTAGCTCGGAGGTGTGACCACGAAAATCCGTAGCGATCTCTCGAAACCGCTGGGGCTTGCCGCCGAATGCGGTGGTGGAGTGGAGATAGGCGTTGTGATTTTTCTGAATGAAAGGTTCGAGTTTGACGTCAAGACGCCGGCAGTAATCCAGAATTGCGTGATGATGATGGGGAATGCGCCAAGGCCCAGGATTAAAATAATTGCCTTCGGCAAACCCGATCTCCTGACGAAAATCGCCAAGCTCGGTATAGGTATCGCCACCACGTAAGGTCCAGCACCGGCCGCCCGCTTTCTCCCGGTATTCGAGCACCTCGACTTCATAGCCGGCCGCCCGTAATTCCAGCGCAGCCACCATTCCGGCCAGGCCCGCACCGAGAATGAGAACCTTTACCGTCCCCGGGTCGCCCTGGAGCTTGACTGGACCCTGATACGGGGATGGCTGGGCATGTCCAAGCGTCGTCATAGCCTGATAGAGGGCGGCGCTGCCGGCGGCTGCACCGATCATCGTCAGGAGTTCGCGGCGTGACACCTGTCCTAATGCCCTTAGCATGATGTTGCGCTCCTTACCTTTTTGGCCAGAAGACATCATCGCGCCGTCCGTCACGTCAAAAAAGGTAATATTGAGTAAAGGTTTTGAACGATTTCATGTTTTTTATAGGAGTAATCGTGGTCGCCGGGTGTATTTTTCCTGTATTTAATATAGTCGGCAAATAAAAAAGGCCGTTTGAGACGGCCTTTTTTATTTGTTTCCCGGCATTGTCCGGGTGGGCTAACCGGCGGCGTCGACCTTGATGACGCTGCGGCGTATCTGGTCTTCCTCGATGCTTTCGAAGAGGGCGCGGAAATTGCCTTCTCCGAAGCCTTCGTCGCCCTTGCGCTGTATGAACTCGAAGAAGATCGGTCCGATGACGGTCTTTGAGAAGATCTGCAGGAGGATCTTGGTCATGCCGCCATTCACCACGCCTTCGCCGTCGATCAGGATTCCGTGCTTTTTCATGCGCTCGATTGGCTCGTCATGGCCCTGCACACGGTCGAAGCTCTTCTCGTAGTAAACTTCCGGTGGGCCAGGCATGAATTTGAGCCCGTTGTCGGCGAGCCTGTCGGTGGCGTCGTAGATGCCATCGGTGCCCACCGCAATGTGCTGGATGCCTTCGCCTTTGTACTTCTTCAGATACTCGACGATCTGGCTCGTGTCGTCCTTGGACTCGTTGAGCGGTATCCGGATCTTGCCGCAAGGCGAGGTGATTGCGCGGGAGACGAGGCCCGTAATGCGGCCATCGATGTCGAAATAGTGGATCTGCGAAAAGCCGAAGAGCTCGCGGTAGAAATCCCACCACTTGTCCATATTGCCGCGATAGACATTGTGGGTGAGGTGATCGAGGTAGTAGAAGCCGACGCCTTCAGGCCGCGGGTTTTTCTCGCCCAGCCATTCGAATTCCGCGTCGTAGGCCGAGCCTTTCTCGCCATAGGTGTCGATGAAGTAGATGAGCGAGCCGCCAATGCCGACAATGGCAGGCACGTCGAGTGTTTTGTCATCGCCTTCATAAGGCTCGGCACCCTTTGAGACCGCGTGATCGAAAGCGTGTTTCGCGTCGACCACACGCCAGGCCATGGAGGGCGCGCATGGGCCGTGATCCTCGACAAAGCGCATGGCGTGGCTGCCGGGCTCAGCATTGACGATATAATTGATGTCGCCCTGCCGCCAGACGGAAATCTTCTTTGTCTTGTGTCGGGCGACTTCGATGTAGCCCATTTTGGTGAACAGTTCGGCGAGTTTTTCCGGCTCCGAATGAGCGAACTCGACGAATTCGAACCCGTCAGTGCCGGCGGGGTTTTCTTCGCTGATCCTGGGTGGTGGTGCATCGTGCGGGAACGGACCCATGGCTTCAATCCTCCTCGTCTGAGAACATTTGGACGTGTTCACACGTCATGGACTGGACGTGTTCACACGTCATGGACACATTTTACGCCTCCTGGGCCGCACACGGCTTGCATTGTGGGTCGTATTTTGGGAGAAATGCGCACTTATCATGCATATAAGAGGAGTATTGCATGGCTGATGCGCGTGTTGATGGTTATGACCGCAAGATATTATCTCTCTTGCAGGTGGATGCGCGATTGACCAATAACGATCTCTCGGAACGGGTGAACCTCTCGCCCTCGCAATGTTCGCGCCGCCGTCAGCGTTTGGAGGAAGAGGGATACATCCGCGGCTATGCGGCCATGCTCGATCGGGACAGGCTGGGCTTCCCGCTCGTCAATATCATCACCGTGACGCTGGCGACACACAACCCCGACAATGCGCGCCGGTTCGGTGAACTGCTCGCAGGGCTGCCAGAAGTGCAGGAAGCGCACGCGCTCACCGGTGAAATGGATTATATTCTCAAAGTGGTGACGCCCGACCTGAAATCACTGTCGGAGTTCGTCAACGGCGTGCTTCTCCCGCACGATTCAGTGCAGCACGTGAAGAGTGCCATCGTGCTCGAAACACTCAAGGAAACCGGTGCCCTGCCGCTTTGATGTTTTTTGTTACGAATATGGCCGGAAATGCCTCTTTATTGTTACATAATTTCCGCTAAAGTCTCGGTGGACGGGAGGCGGGATTCCAGTGGATACTCGGCTCCCAGGCGGTCGCGCAGGGCTTGGAGAGACCGGGCGCGGTCCTGCCGCAGAATATAGAGCGTCATCACCGACGTTTCGGGACATGCAATCGGGAGGAGAAGCATGAAACCATTTTCCGTCAGAAAACTGGCCCTGGCGGCTGCTGTCGCAGCAACCGGGCTTATCGGGGCTTCGGCTTCGTCATTCGCGCAGGAGGTGACGCTCAGGCTGCACCAGTTCCTGCCGCCGCAGGCCAATGTGCCGAAGCTGGTGCTCGATCCCTGGGCCGACAAGGTGGAGCAGGAATCGGGCGGGCGCATCAAGATCGAGCGCTATCCGGCCATGCAGCTCGGCGGCACGCCGCCGCAGCTCTACGATCAGGCGCGTGACGGCATCGTCGACATCGTATGGACGCTGCCGGGCTCCAATCCGGGTCGTTTCCCCTCGACTGAAGTGTTCGAACTCCCCTTCATGATGACGAATGCCGAGGCCACTTCGCGTGCCTATTGGGATCTGTTCGAGAAGCACATGAAGGACACCGAGTTCAAGGACACACATGTTCTGGGTGTCTGGGTTCATGGCCCTGGCATGCTTCACTCCAAGGAGCCGATCGAGAATCTCGAGGATCTGAAGGGCATGAAGATCCGCGCACCCACGCGCATCATCAACTCGCTGCTTGGCCAGCTTGGCGCGACGCCGGTCGGCATGCCGGTGCCGCAGATCACCGAGGCGCTTTCCAAAGGCGTGATCGATGGATGCGTAATCCCCTGGGAAGTCACGCCGGCGCTGAAAGTGCCTGAGCTCGTATCGAACCACACGGAGTTCGGCGGCGATCACGCCCTGTACACGACCACCTTTGTTCTGGCGATGAACAAGGCGAAGTATGACAGCTTGCCGGACGATCTGAAAAAGGTGCTGGACGATAATTCCGGTCAGGAATTTGCCGCGTTTGCCGGCAGAACACAGGCTGGCGCGGATGTTCCCAGCCGAAAGATCGCGGTTGATCGCGGCAACAACATTATCGAGATCAGCGCTGAAGACACGGAAACCTGGAAAGAGGCGGCTGCCCCCGTTTATGAACAGTGGGTGGCGGAGATGAAGGACAAGGGGATCGACGGTCAGATGCTGATCGACGAGGCCCGTGCCCTGATCGACAAATATACCAATCAGTGAGGCTGAACCGGCTATAAGAGACGGGGCGGGCTGCAAGGCCTGCCCCGTTTTTTGGAAACGGTTTTGTGTCGGGACCCACGCTTGCGAATGCGGCAACCGCTGGCTAACGTTTTCGAACCCGACGCGGGAATGAGAAAATTTCGCAGGAAAGCCATGGAACGGGACGGGGCATGAGATTATCGATCATCGTTGTCTGGCTGGCCAGAGTGATGGCCATTCTGGGCGGCATCGTTCTGGCGGCCGTCATCATCATGACCGTGGCGAGCATCACCGGCCGCGCACTGGTGCGTTTTGGCCTTGGACCCGTGCCCGGCGATTTTGAACTGGTTCAGGCGGGTGTTGGCTTTGCGGTTTTCGCGTTCCTGCCATGGTGCCAGCTCAATCGAGGCCATGCCACGGTGGACATTTTCACCACCTTCCTGCCGAACAGCGTGAACCACATGATCGACCTGGTGACCGAGTTCATCATGACGCTGGTTCTGGTTCTGATTGCCCTCCAGCTCTATCACGGCATGCTCGACAAGCTGAGCTACAACGAGACCACTTTCATCCTTCAGTTCCCGCTCTGGTGGCCCTATGCGGCCTGTCTCGCGGCGGCGGTCATTGCGGTGGTTGTTTCTTTCTACATGATCCTGGTGCGCTATCGCGAACTGAAGGTGGGCACACCGATACCGGAGCCCGGACAGGGGAGCGTCCATTGACCAATCTTGAAATCGGCCTCTGGTCCTTTCCGCTTCTGCTTCTTCTGATTTTTCTGCGCTTGCCCATCGGTCTTGCCATGCTTCTGTGCGGGCTTGGCGGAAGCTGGATCGTGTTCGGCAATGTGACGCCTGTGCTGGCCAAGCTGAAAAACGAAACCTATTCGACCTTCTCCGGTTACTCGCTCTCCATCGTTCCGCTGTTTCTGCTGATGGGGCAGTTTGCAACGCTGGGCGGCATGTCGCGGGCGCTGTTCAAGGCGGCCGAAACCTGGATGGGGCACAGGCGCGGCGGGGTCGCCATGGCGGCGGTTGGAGCCTGCGCCGGCTTTGGCGCCATCTGCGGCTCCTCGCTGGCGACAGCGGCGACCATGAGCCAGGTGGCGCTGCCGGAACTGCGCCGATACGGCTATTCGGGTGCGCTGGCCACGGGAACACTGGCGGCAGGCGGCACGCTTGGCATTCTCATTCCGCCATCGGTCATCCTCGTCATCTATGCGATCCTGACCGAGCAGAACATTGCCAAGCTTTTCGTCGCCGCTTTCGTGCCCGGCGTGCTGGCCGCCTTCGGCTATATGCTGGCGATCTCGATCTATGTGCGGCTTTGGCCGGACTCTGCCGGGACGCGAGAGCGTGCGCCTTATGCGGAACGGATGCGGGCGCTGCTTGATGTGTGGCCCGTTCTGGTGGTGTTTCTGGCGGTGGTCGGCGGCATTTATCTTGGCGTTTTCACACCAACGGAAGGCGCTGCCGTGGGGGCCGCCGGCACCGGGCTGATCGCGCTCGTGAATGGCGGGCTGACCCGCGAGACCTTTGTGGAATCGATCCTCGCCACGGCAACCGCCACGGCGATGATCTTCTTCATCGTGCTGGGGGCCGGCTTCTACAACTCGTTTCTGGCGCTGGCGCAGGTGCCGCAGCAGATGGCGGCGTTCGTGAGCGAGCAGGGCTACAGCCCGTGGATGGTGCTGACGCTGATCCTGCTGCTTTATCTCGTATTCGGCTGCGTGATGGATTCGCTGTCGATGATCCTGCTCACCATTCCGATCTTCTTCCCGATCGTGACGATCCTCGATTTTGGGCTGGGGCCGGAGGAGTTTGCCATCTGGTTCGGCATTCTCGTTCTGATCGTGGTGGAGGTGGGGCTGATCACGCCGCCGGTGGGGATGAACCTATTCGTGCTCAACTCCATGGCAAAGGACACGCCGATCTCAGCCACCTATCGTGGCGTGATGCCCTTCGTGATCAGCGACATTCTGCGCGTGGCGCTCCTGACGCTGTTCCCGGCGATCTCGCTGTTCCTGATGCGCTGGCTTTACTGACAGCGCATCGGAGGGTGGGTTGCATCGATGGGGTGCGTGGTTCGCCCTTCGACATACTCAGGAAGCTCACCATGAGGGAGGGGGTGTATTGCCTGGAAGTTGGTCGCTGATGTTCCCGGCAGGTCTTGCAGCCCTACCCCCTCCCTCATGGTGAGCTTGTCGAACCACGCACAGCGCTGTTGCCACCCAAATCGCTTCGGAGCGGTTAGAGACCGCGCTCCTGAATGATGCCGTAGAGATTGGCCGAGCGGGTGCCGCTGCGGCAATAGGCAAAGACCGGGCCCGGCAGTTCCTTGAGGGCGGCGGCCATATCGGTCACGTCTTCGAGCGTCATGGCCCCGGAGACGACCGGTACATGGCGGAAGGACAAGCCGGCCTCTTTCGCCGCTTTCGAAATGGTCTCGACCGTGGGCTGTCCGGCGTCCTCACCATCGGGCCTGTTGCAGACGATGCTCTTGTAACCAGCCTGCTTGATGGCGGCGACGTCTTCGGGAGCGATCTGCGGGGATACCGCGTAGTCGTCCGAAATTTTCTTGATATCCATGGTTTTCCTCACAGAGTGACGCGTTATCCGGCGGCAAAGAAGCGCCGTTTGAGGGATTTGGCAACGAGAATGCCGGCGATGAGCGAGGCGAGGAACACGATCGTGTCCGAATAGCCGAGCCCGAGGGCCGGGATCGCGGCACCCGGGCAGAAGCCGGCAATGCCCCAGCCAATGCCGAAAACGGCGGCACCACCGATCAGTTGCGGGTCGAGATCGCTTCGCGTCGGGAGCTGGAAACGCTCGGCAAAAAAGGGCTTTTCGCGCGCGCCGAAGAGGAGGCGGTAGCCGAGGGCCGCGACCGCAAGCCCACCGCCCATCACGAAGGCGAGGCTTGGATCCCAGGTGCCCGCGAGATCGAAGAAATTCAGTACCTTTGCGGGATTGATCATGCCCGATAGCGCGATGCCGGCACCAAACAGAAGGCCGGCGATGAGGGCTGCGACGAGCTGTTTCATCGATCAGCCTCCGATCACGTGACGAATGATGAACACGGTGATGAGGGCGGTGGCCATGAAGGTGATGACGGCAACGATGGAACGGACGGAGCCGCGCGATATGCCGCAGACACCGTGTCCGCTCGGACAGCCATTACCGAAGGTGACACCGATGCCGACAAGAACACCGCCGATGACGAGCGCGGCGGTGGAGACGGGCACCTGGAAGGGGATTGCCGTACCGCTCAGCATCAGAAACAGTGGCGCGGCGATGGCGCCGATGATGAAAGCGGCGCGCCAATGCCACGCGTTTTCCTGTGGGGGAAGGAGGCCTGACAGAATGCCCGTCATGCCGGCCACCCGGCCGTTGAAGGCCATAAGCACCACTGCGGCAAGACCAATCAGCGCGCCACCGGCGAGTGAGGCTATGGGGGTAAACTCGGTCATCCTGACCGCTCCGTTGTTTGAATGGATAGCGCTCTGAATATGGGGCTGCCCGTCAAAATGCCAAGGGTTGATGGTGGCGCAGTTGCCCGGGGTGATTTTACACAAGATCCCCGAACCCACCGCCCGTCAGCGCGAGCTGACGCAGGATGGGAGCGGGTTCGAAAACGCGATTGCCGGTCTTCCGGTGCCAGTGCTCCAGCCGCTCGACGATTGTCTTGATGCCGAAGCGCTCGGCCCAGAACATCGGCCCGCCCTTGGCGACCGGGAAGCCGTAGCCATTGACCCACACGACATCAATGTCGGAGGCGCGGACGGCGATGCGCTCTTCGAGGATCTTCGCGCCCTCGTTGATCATCGGGTAGAGTGTGCGCTCGGTGATCTCTTCCGCGCTGATCTCGCGGCGTTCCACACCAAGCTCGGCTGCCTTCTTCTCGATAAGATCCTGAACGAAGGGATCGGGTTTTGGCGTGCGGGAGCCTTCTTCATAGAGATAGAACCCACGCCCGGACTTCTGGCCGAAATGGCCTGCTTCGCACAGCGTGTCGGCAATGGGGGCGGTGAGGCCCTGCGACTGGCGATGTTTCCAGCTGATGTCGAGACCGGCGAGGTCGACCATCTGGAACGGGCCCATGGGCCAGCCGAAATCGGTGAACACCCGGTCGACCTGTTCGGGCGTCGCGCCGGAAAGGAGCAGGTCCTCGTTCTGCTCGCGCCGGGCGGCGAGCATGCGGTTGCCGACAAAGCCGTTGCACACGCCGACGACGACGGGAACCTTGCCGATTTTTCGGGCGAGCGCGAGCGCGCTCTTGATGACATCGGGGGCTGTCTCTTCGCCGCGCACGATCTCCAGAAGCTTCATCACATGGGCGGGCGAGAAGAAATGGAGGCCGACCACATCCTGCGGGCGGCTGGTGGTGGCGGCGATCTCGTTCACATCGAGATAGGAAGTGTTGGAGGCAAGGATGGCGCCGGGCTTCAGCACGCCGTCGAGCGCGGTGAAGACCTGGCGTTTGACGCCCATATCCTCGAACACGGCCTCGATGACGATGTCGCAATCGGCAAGGTCGGCATAATGGGTGGTGCCGGAGATGCGCCCTGTGCGGGCCTCTTTTTCCTCAGCCGTGATAGAGCCGCGCTTTACCGATCCCGCATAGGTCTTGTCGATGTGGGCGAGACCGCGCGCGATGGCGTCCTCGTTCATCTCCAGAATGGTGACGGGAATGCCGCCATTGGCAAGCGCCATGGCGATGCCCGCCCCCATGGTGCCGGCACCGATG
The DNA here is from genome assembly GCF_057196525.1 of Nitratireductor sp. ATLC21. NCBI lineage: Bacteria > Pseudomonadati > Pseudomonadota > Alphaproteobacteria > Hyphomicrobiales > Phyllobacteriaceae > Nitratireductor > Nitratireductor sp. ATLC21. The sequence continues at coordinate 860,048 of NZ_JBXUOU010000002.1, forward strand.
ACGCCGGCACGCGCGATCTTTCGCGCCTCGGTTTCGCGCGGAATGCCGGGCACGCGGGTTGCCTCGCGGGTGGCGAAGAAGAGATGGCGCTGGGCGGCGGATTCTTCGCTGTCGCGGCGCTCCAGAAAGAGTTCGCGCTCGCGGTCGAGGGCTGCATCGAATTCCATGGTGATGGCATTGCGGACGGCTTCTGCCGCCGTGTGCGGCGCGGTGAGACCGCGCGCTTTTTTCGTCGCTGCCTTCACGGCCTCATCGAAGGCGGCGAGGTCGATGGCGAGTTTTTCGCTGCGCGCGCGGATATGGATGTGCGGCTTTTTCGATGCCGCCATGTCGCGGGCGAAGGCCACGGCCTCGGCCAGAAGATCGCTCTCGGCCACGCGGTCGACCGCCCCGAGCCGCGCGGCTTCGTCCATGCTGATGGGCTTGCCGGAGACGATCATCTTCAGCGCGGCTTCCGGCCCGACGAGGCGGGGCAGGCGCACCGTGCCACCGGCGCCGGGAATGAGGCCGAGATTCACCTCGGGCAGGCCGATCATCGCGGACCTGTCTGCAATACGGTAGTGGCAGCCGAGTGCCAGCTCCAGCCCACCGCCAAGTGCGGTGCCATGGATCGCGGCGATGGTGGGCTTGTCGATGCTTTCCAGCTTTTCGATCAGGTCGGGAAGGCTTGGCTCCTTCGGCGGCTTGCCGAACTCGGAAATGTCGGCACCGGCAATGAAGGTGCGACCCGCGCAGGTGATGACGATGGCCTGAACCGCATCGTCTGCATTCATCTCGCCAAGCGCCTCGAAGAGCGGCGCGCGCAGCGCGTGGCCGAGTGCATTGACCGGCGGATTGTCGAGGGTGAGGACGGCAATGCCATTGTCGCGGGTGATCTTTACGGTGTCGCTCATTCAGGGTCCTCTTGTCATCCTATATGCGGGGCGCGGCGGCTCAGGCGTCGGGTGTTGTTTCGCGCAGGAAATCTGCGATGAGGACGGCCGTCGCCTCTGGTTGCTCGATGCAGGGCAGGTGGCCGGCGTCTGCAATGATTTCGAAGCGGGCATCTTCGATCAGATTTGACAGTTCCCGCACGAGGTCCGGCGGGGTGGAACCGTCCTGGTCGCCGACGATGCAGAGCGTGGGTAGTTTCAGGGCGCGGGTGGATTCGGTGAGATCGGCGTCACGCAGGGCAAAGCACGTGCCTGCATAGCCATCGACCGTGGTGCGGGTGAGCATGGCCGTGTAGCCGACGAAAGCATCGTTGTCCGGTGCGCGGAAAGAGGGCGTGAACCAGCGCTGGAGAATACCGTCGGCAATGGATGCGATGCCTTTTTCGTTTACGGCATCGATCCGGCTGTTCCACAGATCGTCGTGGCCTATTCTATGGCCTGTGTCGCAGAGCACGAGGCGGGAGACGAGATGCGGCCAGCGCGCGGCAAGCCCCTGCGCGATCATGCCGCCAACGGACAGGCCGACGATGGTCGCGCCTGTGATGTCGAGATGGTCGAGCAGGGCTGCGAGATCGTCGACGTGATCCGTCAGCGCATAGGGCTGAGGCGTGGCTTCGGAGAGACCATGGCCGCGCTTGTCATAAAGGACGATGCGGTAGTCGGCTTCCAGCCGTTCAACGACGGCATCCCAGATGCGAAAATCGGTTCCGAGCGAATTGGAAAACACGAGAACCGGCTTGCCGACCGTCCCGCGCACTTCGTGATGAATGACGACGCCGTTGACGCGCGTGAAGTTCATGCACCTGCCTCCCATGGTTTGCCGCAAGGCGGGTTCTGTATGAGAGAAGGGAAAGGCGTCGTCAATGATTTGAAGACGGAAACGCCGTTAGCCAGCCATCTTCATGTTGACTTCACCATTCAGTGAGTTCGATACGGTGCAGCGGGCCTTTGCGCGCTTGATCAGCTCCGCGCACTCTTCCTCGCCGGGCATGGTGTCGAGCGAGACGGTGGCGTCGTAGCTGCCGATGCGGTCGGGCAGGTCCTCGGCCTTCTTGCCGGAAACCTGGACGGAGACCTGCCCGACATCGATCTTCATCTCCTGCGCGGCGTGATGGAAGGAGAGGGCAAGGCAGGCACCGAGCGCGGAGATCATGAAGTCGACGGGCGTGCCAGCCTCTTCCGTGGAGGGCGAGGTGATGGCGATATTCTGTTTGGGCGCGGTGTCGACATGGATCACCTTGCCGGGGCCGATGGCGGTGGTGAAGGGGCCATAGGTCTTTGCTTTGATGCGGATCGCCATGTGAAACTCCAGAAAGGCAATTCAGATCGCTCACATGTAGTGATGTGGTGTGGTCGCGTCCAGCGATAGAGGCTCAGCGATTGTCTTCTCGCTGACGCGGTGGCTCGTCTTCGAAGAGGATGCGCTCGGCGGCACCATCGAGATCGTCATACTGGCCGCTCTTGAGCGACCAGAGGAAGGCGGCGAGGCCGGCGGCTCCCAGAAGAAGCGCTATCGGGATCAGCACCACGAGATTGGTCATTGTGTTGCCTCGACCAGGGATTGCCCGGTCATACGGTGACGACTGCCAGCGCGCAGGCGCAGCGCGTTGCCGATGACGATCAGCGAAGAGAGCGACATGGCGATGGCCGCCACCAGCGGCGTGACATGGCCGAGAACGGCGATCGGCACGGCCAGAACATTGTAGGCAATGGCGAGGCCGAAGTTCTGGCGGATCAGACGACCGGCGCGGCGCGACACGTTGCGGGCGAGCGGCACGGCCAGCATGGTTTCGCGCAGGAAAACGAAATCGGCGGCATTGCGGCCAATGTCTGCCGCCGTGGCAGGCGCCATGGACACATGCGCGGCAGCGAGGGCGGGGGCGTCGTTCAGCCCGTCGCCGACCATCAGAACCTTGCGGCCATCGGAGGCGAGCGCACGCATGCGCTCAAGCTTGTCGCCGGGAAGGACACTTGCCTGAAAACGCTCGACACCCAGACTGGCAGCGATGTCACTCACCTGTTCGGCGCTGTCACCGGAGATGATTTCCACGGCGACGCCGTTTTCTTTCAGGTGAGAAATTGCCTCCTTCGCCCCGGGGCGAAGCCGGTCTTCGAACCGGAACGTGGCGCGTTCCTCGCCATTGCGGGAAAGGACCGTTCCGCCCGCGTGATTCTCATGCGCATTCGGGCTGCCGAGCGACCACCCCGCGCGGCCAAGCCGCCAGATGGTCGCGCCCGCGCGGGCTTCGATGCCGAGGCCCGGCATTTCCTCAACACTGTCGAACGTATCCGTCGCCCGCAGCGAACCGGCAGCGCGCAGGATGGCGCGCGAGAAGGGGTGACGGGAATGCGCGGCAAGGGCGGCGGCGGTTGACAATGCATCCGGCGTTATCTCGTCCGCATTGCGCAGCTCGGGGATGCCGAGCGTCAGCGTCCCGGTCTTGTCGAAGACGGCAGTGTCGATCTCGGCGAGGCGTTCCATCGCCGCGCCATCCTTGACCATGATGCCGTTTTCAAAAAGCTGCCGCGCGGCAACCACCTGAACGATGGGAACGGCAAGGCCGAGCGCGCAGGGGCAGGTGATGATGAGCACGGCAATGGCGATGGTGATGGCGCGGTGCCAGTCGCCACTTGCCGCCATCCAGCCCAAAAAGGTGAGGAAGGCGGTGGCGTGAACCACGGGCGAATAAAGTGCGGAGGCGCGGTCCGCCAGGCGGCGATAGCGCGCCCGCCCGCCTTCTGCCGCCTCCATCAGGCGCATCATCTCGGCGAGGAAGGAGGTGTCGGCGGTGGCGGTTGCCTCAACGATGAGCGGCTGGGTGAGATTGAGCATGCCGGCGCGTAGATCGCTGCCGGGTTTCACCGGCTGCGGTGCGCTTTCGCCGGTGGCCATGGAGCAGTCGAGTTCGGACACACCGCTCATGACGATGCCGTCAACGGGCACGCGCTCACCAGCGGCGACCACCAGCTTCATGCCGGGCGCGACTTCCGGCAAGGGGAGATAATCGCGCCCGCCGTCCTCGGCAATGACCAGCGCGCCGCGCGGCGCCAGGCGGGCGAGCCCCTTGACGGCGGTGCGCGCGCGCTCGCGCATCACGTGATCGAGCGTACGGCCGATCAGCAGAAAGAAGAGGAGCGAAACGGAGGCATCGAAATAGGCGTGCTGGCCGCTGTTGACGGTCTCGTAGAGGCTGAGCCCGTAGGCCAGCGAGATGCCAAGGGCGATGGGCACATCCATGTTCATGCGTCCGTGGCGGAGCGCATTGAGGGCCGAGCGGTAGAAGATGCCACCGGCAAACACCAGCGCGGGCAGGGCGATCAGCGCGGAAAGCCAGTGAAAGAGATCGCGCGTCGCCTGTTCCGCCCCCGACCAAACAGACACGGAAAGAAGCATGATGTTGCCGGCGGCGAAGCCGGAGATCGCCACGGCGCGGATGAGCTGGGAGAGAACCGGATCTCTGCCGGTCTCGACACCGTCGAAAAGGTGGGCGGCGTAGCCAAGTCGGTTCAGCGTGTCGATGATGGGCGGCAGCGCCCCCTCGCGCCACTTCACGCTGACGCGCTTGGTGGAAAGGTTGACGCGCGCACCTGCCACGCCGTCGAGCCTGCCGAGGGCGGATTCGATTGTCTGAATGCACGCGCCACAATGAACGCCGGGAACCGAAAGATCGGTCTGTTTCAGCCCGTCTCCGACAGAGCGGCTTGCGAGTACGAGTTCTTCGGCGCGCGGACCGGCTTCACGGGCCTGTTCGGCTTCCAGCGCCATTTCGGTGCCGGGGGCACAGCAGCTCATCTGAGTTCTCCGCCGGCAATGGTGATGCGTCGCACATCGCGATAGGGATGGGCGAGGCCCGCTTCTGCAGCGATGTTGATGACCCAGGTGCCGTCGCCGGGGCCGTGATCGACGCCGAAGCCGCCATCGGGACGACGTTGCATTTGAAGGGTAACGTCTTCGTCGGCAGTGACAGGACGGTGCATGACCATCGTGACGCTGTCGAGCGGGATCGGGTCGCCGCTCGCATCCAGCAGGCGATAGGTGATCGCTTCTCCGTCGACGGAAAGCTCACCCTTCCAGCCGAGCGCTGCCTGCTTGCGGCCTTCTTCCGCGCGCTCATTGAAGCTCTGGCTCGCCACATAGGTGTTTTTCACGATCAGGCCGGTCCAGCTCGACTGTGCGTAGAAGGCCATGGTCAGGTTGACCGTGATGATGACCCCGAAGAAGGCGACCATGATGGCAAGCATGTGCCAGCCGGTGAACTCCTTCTGTTTCTGCACTTTGCCGCTCATCGTGAACCCTCCGGGATGTTGAAGCTTGCCCTGTAGACATCGCTTTCGAAACTCGCCTTGTCTTCGACGACGAAGCGGAATGAGGTGTCTGCCTCGCTCAGCCGGTCTGCCGGCAGGGTGACGAAGATGCGCACCTCGCGCAGACGATCCGGATCGACAGGCACGGCTGCAGAACGGTCGTTCGGCTGGTCGAGCCCGACCACATTCATGGTTGCGCCGGTGAGGCCTTCGAGCGACACGAGGATGACGCGTGGTTCCGGGATCATGTTCAACAGCTTGACCGTATAGCCATTGCGCACCGAGCCATCCGACAGAAGCACATATTGCGGATTGCGGTCGTGGAGCACGTTGACCTCCAGCCGGTCGCGCGTCAGCAGGGCATAGAGCATGACGAGGCCAACGAGCGACCACGCACCGAAATAGACGAAGGTGCGCAGGCGAAAGATCTTGCGCCAGTGGAAATGCGCGACCTTATCGGAGAGCCCGCCGCCCTCCCGGCGCACGCGGTCGGGATTGATGGTCTCCGTGCCGCCGGCTGTCGCCAGCGCCATATTGGCGTTGTAGTCGGAAAGCGTGGCGTAGGAGATGAGACCGCGCTCGCGCCCGAGCTTGTCCATCACGCCGTCGCAGGCATCGATGCACAGCGCGCAGGTGATGCATTCGAGCTGCTGGCCGTCGCGGATGTCGATGCCCATGGGGCAGACGGCGACGCAGGCATTGCAGTCCACGCAGTCGCCCACGGTTCTGCCCTCGGCGGCCGCCTTCTTGGCATGGCGTGAGCGGGGCTCGCCGCGCCAGTCATTGTAGGTGACGGTGAGGGAATTCTCGTCCAGCATGGCAGCCTGAATGCGCGGCCACGGGCACATATAGGTGCAGACCTGCTCGCGCATGAGGCCGCCGAAGAGATAGGTGGTTGCGGTCAGCACCGCGATGGTCATGTAGGCGACGGGCGCAGCCTGAGCGGTTGCGATATCGACGAGAAGCGATGGCGCGTCGGCGAAATAGAAGACCCAGGCGCCGCCGGTTGCCACGGCGATAAGCACCCAGATCAGGTGTTTTGCGGTTCGTTTGGCGAGCTTGCTGGCGGTGAGCGGCGCGGCATCGAGCTTGATGCGGGCATTGCGGTCGCCTTCGATGGCGCGCTCGACCACGAGGAAGAGATCGACCCAGACGGTCTGCGGGCAGGTATAGCCGCACCATGCCCGGCCCACCGTGGATGTGATGAGAAAGAGGCCGATGCCGGCCATGACGAGCAGACCGGCAATGTAGAAAAATTCCTGCGGCCAGATTTCGATAAAAAAGAAATAGAACCGCCGGTTGGCGAGATCGATCAAAACCGCCTGGTCTGGCGCATAGGGGCCGCGATCCCAGCGCAGCCATGGTGTCAGATAGTAGATGCCGAGCGTGACGAACATGATCAGCCATTTGAAGCGGCGGAACTGTCCGGAAGCGCGTTTCGGGAAGATTTTCTTGCGCGGAGCGTAGAGCGGCTGGCGTTTGCCGGCGGTGTTTACCGCTTCGGCGTCGATGCGCTCGACTGCATCTCCCGAGGCGGTGTTGCTGGCTGCGGTTTCGGTGGCAAGTGTCATTTCGGCGGCTCGCAAACTACTCTGTGAGCGTACTGTCTAGTCGCCGGAAACATCTCGGGCATTGATCCCGATCAAAGCGGGAGGTTGGGAGGCCGAACCCCGGCCTGTTTGGCCGGGATTCGCTGTGGGTGTGTGTCTACTCGCCGCCGCCGAGCGAATAGACGTAGACCGAAAGCTGTTTGACCGTTGGATCACCAAGCCGCTCCTGCCATGCCGGCATGACGCCATGTCTGGGCTGGCGCACCTGTGCGGCGATCTCGGCTTCGCTGGAACCGTAGAGCCAGATCGCATCGGCAAGGTTCGGCGCGCCGAAGGTGACGTCGCCTTGACCGGCATCGCCATGGCAGGAGGCGCAATTGTCGGCGTAAACCTGCGCACCGGCTTTGGCCAGAGCCGGGTCGGACGGTGTTCCGGTGAAGGAGATCACATGGGCCGACACCTGACGGATCTCCTCACGGCTCAGAATGTCGCCGAAGGCCGGCATTTCGCCAAAGCGCGTGTCGTCGTCCCCATCGAAGCGCACCCCGTGCGCGATGGTGTGATGGATCGCCTCGATGTCGCCGCCCCACAGCCAGTCGTCGTCGTTGAGGTTGGGATAACCGGCAGAGCCCTGCGCACCGGACCCATGGCACTGCGAGCAGTTGACCTTGAAGGCGGCGTCGCCGGCTGCGGTGGCAAAACGGCGCAGCGTTTCGTCGGCGAGGATTTCATTCAGCGGCTTTTCGGCGATGGCTGCGCGCAAATCCGCCTGCTCAGCAGAAACGGCCTCCATGGTGGTGGTAAGTTCCTGCCGGCTCGAATAACCCAGAACGCCCTTGGTGGCGTCGCTGATGAGCGGCCATGCCGGATAGGCGATCGTGTAGCCTATGGACCAGACGATGGTGGCGTAGAAGGTCCACACCCACCAGCGGGGCATGGGATTGTCGAGTTCCCTGATTCCGTCCCACTCATGGCCGGTGGTCGAGACGCCGGAGACCTCGTCGATATGTTCTTTCTCACTCATCTCAATCGTCCTTCAGCGGGATGCGGGCAGCTTCCTCGGCGCTCTTCCTGCTTCCGGGGCGGAAGGCAAAAAGAACCGTGCCGACAAAGAAGAGGGCCATGAAGAGAAGGCCCCAGCTATCGGCGAACTGGCGGAGCGCGGTATAGGCTTCCATGATCTTTCCTCCTCAGCGATAGCCGGCGGCTTCGTCATAGGTCGAGAAATCGACCAGCGTGCCGAGCATCTGCAGATAGGCGACCAGCGCATCCATTTCGGTGAGCGCATCGGGGTTGCCGTCGAAATCGCCGAGCACCGCCTTGGGATAGCGTTCTTCGAGACCGGACGTGTCCGCGTTGGGGTCGGCCTGGGCGCGAATATCCGCATTGGCGTTGGCGATCATGTCTTCCGTGTAGGGCACGCCGACACGCAGATTGGCGATCAGCTCCGTGGAGAAATCGTTGATCTCCAGCGGCGTGTCCTTGAGGAACGCGTAGCTGGGCATGATCGATTCCGGCACCACGGAGCGCGGCTCGATCAGGTGATCCACATGCCATTCGTTGGAGTAGCGGGCGCCGACACGGGCGAGATCCGGCCCCGTGCGCTTCGACCCCCACTGGAAGGGATGATCGTACATGGATTCGGCGGCGAGGCTGTAATTGCCGTAGCGCTCCACCTCATCGCGGAAGGGGCGGATCATCTGGCTGTGGCAGGTGTAGCAGCCCTCGCGGATGTAGATGTTGCGACCGGCCAGCTCCAGCGGTGAATAAGGGCGCATGCCCTCCACCTTCTCGATCGTGTTCTCCAGATAGAAGAGGGGCACGATCTCGACGATGCCGCCGATTGTCACCACCAGGAACGATCCGACCAGAAGAAGCGTGGCGTTCTTCTCGATGATCTTGTGTTTGTCCAGCAATGCCATCGTCAGGGCTCCTTAACCGGCACTTTGAAGGGAAGGGGCGGGTTGGGCGACGGCGCCGCCGATTGGCGCTTCCTTGCGCTCATGGCCAAGGATGGTCATGGCCAGATTGTAGGCCATGACGAGGCCACCAAGCAGGAAGAGCACGCCGCCCAGCGCCCGCACCACATAGTAGGGGTGCATGGCGGCCACGGTTTCGGCGAACGAGTAGACCAGGAAACCCTGATCGTCGTATTCGCGCCACATCAGACCCTGCTGGATGCCCGACACCCACATGACCGCCGCGTAGACGACGATGCCGAGGGTTGCGAGCCAGAAGTGCCAAGTGACGAGCCGTAGCGAATAAAGCCGCTCGCGGTTCCACAGCTTCGGAACGAGGTAGTAGAGCGCGCCGAAGGTGATCATGCCGACCCAGCCGAGTGCGCCCGAATGCACATGGCCGATGGTCCAGTCCGTGTAGTGCGACAGCGAGTTGACCGCCTTGACCGACATCAGGGGGCCCTCGAAAGTGGACATGCCGTAGAAGGCGACGGCCAGAACCATCATGCGGATGATCGGATCGGTGCGCAGCTTGTCCCAGGCGCCCGAAAGCGTCATCAGGCCGTTGATCATGCCGCCCCAGGAGGGCATCCACAGCATGATGGAGAACACCATGCCCAGCGTCTGTGCCCAGTCGGGCAGGGCGGTGTAGTGGAGATGGTGCGGGCCGGCCCAGATATAGAGGAAGATCAGCGCCCAGAAGTGGATGATCGACAGGCGGTAGGAATAGACCGGGCGGTTGGCCTGCTTGGGGATGAAGTAGTACATCATGCCCAGAAAGCCGGCGGTGAGGAAAAAGCCCACCGCATTGTGGCCGTACCACCATTGCGTCAGCGCATCCTGCACGCCGGCGAAAAGCGAATAGCTCTTGGAACCGAAGGGCGAGACCGGCACTGCCAGGTTATTCACCACATGCAGCATGGCGATGGTCACGATGAACGACAGGTAGAACCAGTTGGCCACATAGATATGTGGCTCCTTGCGCCTGAAGATCGTGCCCAGGAAGACGATGAGATAGGCGACCCAGACGATGGTGAGGAACAGGTCCACATACCATTCGGGCTCTGCATATTCACGGCTCTGGGTGATGCCGAGCAGATAGCCGGTTGCCGCCATGACGATGAAGAGCTGATAACCCCAGAACACGAACCAGGCGAGATTGCCGCCGAAGAGGCGGGCCCGGCAGGTGCGCTGCACCACATAGAAGGATGTGGCGATAAGCGCATTGCCGCCGAAAGCAAAGATCACCGCCGATGTGTGCAGCGGGCGCGTACGGCCGAAATTGAACCAGGGCTCGATGTTGAGGTCGGGGTAGGCGAGCTGCAGTGCCACCAGCACGCCGACCAGAAATCCGACAATGCCCCAGATGGTCGTGGCGATGACGCCATAGCGCACCGGGCCATCCATATAGCCATCCGTATCCCGTCTGAGCGGGATTGATGCTGCGCCGGCGGGCGCAAAGCTCGTGTTGCGCATCAATACGATCGCCGATCCGAGCAGGACAAAGAACAGAACCCACATATGGGCCTGAAAGGCTGAATCCTGCGCCAGACCCGCAGCGGCCAGCGCTGCAAACGCAGCCAGGCTGACCAGTACGATCTCGGTGCCAAATCTCATTGCTGTTTCCCCAGTTCAAAAAGCTTGCGGGAATCCGTTCCCCGATTCTCACGCGTCACACTTCGGGCAATGGGGGCGGCGGCGCCTTGATCTGCGTCAAAGCCAACGGCGCGGCTGCGTGGAAAGACGCTTTTCGGACATCAGGGGATGATTGCGATGCAGCGCGCAGGAGAACAGATCAGCGAAACGGGGGCTGCCGCCCGCTATGCGGAGGCGGTGCCACGCTATACGAGCTATCCCACGGCGCCGCATTTTCATGCGGGCGTGACCGGCGAAACCTTTCGTGGCTGGCTGGGCGAGACGGGTGAGGAAGAGGCTCTTTCGCTCTATGTGCACATCCCGTTCTGCGACCGGCTGTGCTGGTTCTGCGCCTGCCACACCAAGATGACGCGCCGCTATGAGCCTGTCGCTGCCTTTCTCGATGCGCTTTTCTGCGAGATCCGCACGGTGGGTGACATCCTGAAGGGGCGCGGGCGTGTCCGTGCGCTCCATTTCGGTGGCGGCTCGCCGACCATGCTGCGTGCGGATGACATCGTTCGGCTGGGAGCGGCACTGAAGCGTGCATTCCATTTCGCCAATGATGCCGAAATCAGCGTGGAACTCGACCCCAACGACATGGACGAGGCGCGCTTCGATGCGCTCGCCGAAATCGGCATGACACGGGCAAGTCTCGGCGTTCAGGACTTCGACCCACGGGTCCAGAAGGCGATCAACCGCGAACAAACATTTGAACAGACAAAAGCGGTGGTGGATGGCGTGCGGGCGCGGGGCGTGCGGTCGGTCAATCTCGACCTGCTCTACGGGCTGCCGCACCAGACATGCGAGAGCGTCGCCGTTACGATCCGCCAGGCGCTGACGCTTTCACCGGACCGGATCGCGCTTTTCGGCTATGCGCATGTGCCGTGGTTCAAGAAGCACCAGACCATGATCGATGAGGCATGGCTGCCTGGGCCTGAGGAGCGCTTCGAGCAGCAGCAGGAGACAGCGCGCATCATTCGGGAAGCGGGCTATCAGGCGATTGGGATTGACCACTTCGCAAAGCCGGACGATCCGCTGGCGGTGGCCGCGCGGCAAGGGCGGCTCTTCCGGAACTTTCAGGGGTATACCGAGGATGCGTGCCGCACGCTGATCGGTCTTGGTCCTTCCTCGGTTTCACGGCTGCCGCAGGGCTATGCCCAAAACATGCCGGCGACCACGCAGTATGAGCGGATGGCGCGCGAAGGCAATCTGGCGACCGTTCGCGGCATTGCGCTCAGCGACGAGGATCACGCCCGCGCCTGGGTGATCGAGCGGCTGATGTGCGATTTCGCGTTTTCGGGCAATGAAGCCGTGCACCGTTTCGGCGCCTGCGGGCAAAGGATCGTCGCCGAGGCCCGGACGCTGGTGCGTGAACGGGGGATCGCATCGGGTCTGAGGGAAAACGATGGTGTTTTTATCGTTGAGGAGGAGGCGCGACCGCTGGTCCGCTCGACGGCAGCGCTCTTCGATCAGTATCTGAAACGGGGTGGAGCGCGTCACTCGGTGGCGGTGTGATGTGTAGCGCGTTGACCTCACTGTTTTATTTTTGGATTTTTGCGCCAGCGCAAAATTTTTGTCTCGACAGCGCGCTATGCAGTGCGTGGAAGCGCGAACTCGCTTTGCTGCATATGCAACTTCCAAAATTGCCGTCATGTCTGCCGTCATGTTTCACGGCAGATGGTGCTGCAGCCTGATCGGCAGCAGCCACATGGCGGCGGCCGGGCGGACCAGGGGGCAGCATCCGCCCGGCCCACCACACGCCTGTGAAGCTTTCTTTTCTCGGTGGATACGCTGCAGCAAATCCTGCAGCAATGACATTGCTCAACCAAGGGAGGGGAGCACAGCCTGCGCAGCCAACAGTTGGCATGTCTGGTGGAGGGTTAACGGGCGCTTTTATCCCCGTCAGCCTGTGACATCGCTGCAAATATTCTGGCATTGGGGCAGAACGCCGGGGGCCTATGGGTTATTTCTCCGGCCGTTGCGGCCAGCCATGTTTCACATGAAGTCGCGTTGCTGCAAAGCCGGCACGACCGGATCGCAGAAGCCAGCGTAAGCCCCAACCGATCCTTGGCGAGATGTTGGATATCAACATCACAACGATCCATCATCTTGCCCATAAGTTTCGCACGGGGTTCGATGTTCCCAGAAATGCGCGTCATGTCCAAGATCCTCTTTGATCAATCCAATCTGGCGTGCCTCAGCGCAATTGTCTTTGCGCTGGATCAAACTCCGGCTCCGGCGGTGCCATCTGACGTCCGCGTCAGCACGTCACTTGCGGGATGACCCGCCTATGGAAATAATGCGTGGATCGAGACGCGGCGGGCGAGGGGCGAACGTGAGTCCTGAATTTAATCTGACCGACCCGGCGCGGCGCGCCGGCCATACGGGTTACGCTATCGCCGTGGGGGGCAGCGTTGCTCTATTCGTTGCACGGCTCTGGCTGGACACGGTTTTTGGCAGCACGTGGATTCTTTTCCTTGCGTCCCTGACCGCACTCTATGCCGCGATCTTCGGCGGTCGGGCCGCCGGCCTGGTGGCTGTGGCGCTCATTGCCGGGGTCATCGCTTTAATCGGCGCTTTGACCTCACTGCCTGTATCGATGCCGGTCTTTGCCGCGCTTGTCGCGTTTCTCGTGTTGCTCGCCCATGTTGGCGGCGCCTATTTCAGCGCCCAGGATGCAAGCAGACAGGTGCGCCGGCAACTGGCCGCGCGGGATGCGCATCTCAGTTCCATTCTCGACACAGTGCCGGATGCAACGGTGGTGATCGACGACAAGGGCATCATGGTCGCGTTCAACCGCGCTGCGGTTCGCCAGTTTGGCTATTCTGAGGAGGAAGCACGCGGACGGAACGTAAGCATGTTGATGCCCGAACCGTATCAAGGGCAGCACGACGGATACATCGAGCGATACAAACGCACGGGCGAGCGACGCATCATTGGTATTGATCGGGTGGTGGTGGGGCGCCGGAAAGATGGTTCCACCTTTCCCATGAAGCTTGCTGTGGGGGAGATGCAAAGCGGGGGGCATACCTATTTCACCGGCTTCATCCGCGATCTGACGGAACGGGCCGAGACCGAGGCAAAAATGGAACAGGTTCAGGCCGAGCTCGCCCGTCTTGCGAGGCTGAACGAACTGGGCGAAATGGCGTCGACGCTCGCGCATGAGCTGAATCAACCGCTCTCAGCGGTCTCGAACTACGTTCAGGGGTGCAGGCGTCTTCTCAACGATCTCGATCATCCCGTCGCTGAGCGTATGCGCGACGCCCTTGAAGAAACCACAAAGCAATCGTTACGCGCAGGGCAGATTATCCGCCATCTGCGTGAATTCGTGTCGCGCGGGGAAAGCGAAAAGCAAGCCGAAAACCTGCAGGATCTCGTGGAGGAGGCCGCAGCGCTGGCGCTGATGGGGTCGCGTGAACTGGGCATTCGAACGGTATTCAACTTCGAACCCGATATCGGGAGTGTTTTTGTGGACCGGGTTCAGGTCCAGCAGATCCTGATCAATCTGATGCGGAACGCGATGGAAGCCATGCGTGAGAGCGAGCAGCGCGAGCTCACGGTCTCTGTGACGTCCGATGGTTCCGGCTCGATCGACATCGACGTGTCGGACACGGGCTCCGGCGTGCCGGGTGATATTGCCGAAAATCTCTTCAAACCGTTCGTTTCTTCAAAACGGGGCGGTATGGGGGTCGGCCTTGCGATATCGAAGAGAATTGCTGAAGCCCATGGCGGCACGTTGAGACTGATGAAGAGTTCCACCGCGGGAAGCAGGTTCCGTTTCACACTGCCGGCTTTGGAAGAACAGGAAATGCACAATGCCTGAAGACGTGGTCATCCACATTGTCGACGACGAGGAACCGGTTCGCAAATCACTTGCCTTTCTGCTCACCATGTCGGGGCATGTGGCAAGGGTGCATGACTCGGCGAGTGCATTTTTGCAGGCCGCATCCGGACTTCGCAATGCGTGCCTGATCACCGATCTGCGAATGCCGGATATGAGCGGCGTCGAATTGCTGCGTCAGCTCGTCCAGGAGGGAAATCTCCTGCCTACCATCGTCATTACAGGTCACGGAGATGTGCCGATGGCGGTCGAAGCCATGAAGGCCGGCGCATTGGACTTCATTGAAAAGCCCTTCTCCGATGAGGTTCTTCTGGACGCCGTTTCACGCGCCATCCAGCAGTTGGAAACGAGACCACAGGCTGATGCGGATGCAAGTATCGTCCGAGAGCGGGTCTCGCTGCTGACCGAGCGTGAGCAGCAGGTCATGCATCGCATTGTCGCCGGGCTGCCGAATAAGACGATTGCTTTCGAACTCGACATTTCACCGCGTACAGTTGAAGTGCATCGGGCCAACGTGATGACCAAGATGCAGGCCCGGAACCTTCCCGAGCTGGTCCGGATGGCGCTTCTGGCAGACAATGCAGCACGCTGAGATGCGTCTCCTTCGTGCGGCATTTTGATCCAGCGCAATGCGCTGGAGTGGGCGATGGTCCACAGTGGGTGCTGCCGTGGCGGATGACACGCATTCTCCCGGCAGTGAGGAGATGCCGGACGTGCCTGGAATGATTCTCGTGGTGGCGCCTGATACCGCCTTTCGCCTGTCGCTGCGTTTCATGCTTGAAGCGGAGGGGTTCGACGTGGTCGTGCCAAGCAGTTTCGAAGATGCCCGCCTCTTGCGGCGAAAAGCGAACTGCATGATCGTGGATCATGACACTCTGGCGGCAGCAGCCATCCCTGTGGCGCATTTGTCGGAGGAGAAAGGCCCCGTGCTTCTGCTTGCGGACACGCTTGAGGAAATGCCTCAGGCCGAACACATCCGTACGATCGAAAAACCGCTTCTTGGCAGCGCCGTCGTGAACGCGGTTCGGGCGCTTCTGGACACGACAGCCCACAAGGAAAACCAGGCGCTACGTAGATTCCCGTAGGGGAAAAACCGAATTTCGTGCGGCCGGCGAACGCGGCACATATGGGCCTCCCACCAAGGAGGCACTCATGCTTGCACAGGCCGCGACAGCACCAACGCTCAATTCTCCTTTTGGCGCTGGTCAGCATCATGCCGAGACACGCAGGGGGAGCTTCGTATCCTTCTCGCCGGATCAACCTCATCAGGTCGTCTTCTACGATGCGAATGAGGAGATCTATGCCCAGGGCGAACAAGCCACTGCGCTCTATCAGGTCGAGTTCGGCGCGGTTCGCCTTTACCGGCTTCTCGCCGACGGGCGGCGTCAGATCAGTGCCTTTCATGTGGCCGGCGAGGTCTTTGGTTTCGAAGCTGATGGTCAGCATCACTTCTTTGCCGAGGCGGTCGGGCATGCCGGCATCCGCGTTTTTCGGCAGCCGGCCGGGGAAACGAACTGGCGCCAGACACTCGCGGCGGCTCTGGCAGCACTGGTACGGGCGCAAGAGCACCTGCTGGTGATCGGTCGGCAGAATGCTGCCGAGCGCGTTGCCGCCTTTCTGCTCGACATGATGGAACGCCAGAACAGCGCCGGCGCAGTGCAACTGCCCATGTCCCGCACGGACATCGGTGATTATCTCGGCCTCACGATCGAGACCGTATCGCGGACCTTCTCAAAATTCCGCTCCAGGGGGCTCGTGCGCCTGGTGAACACGCGCACGGTCGAGATCAGGGATGTGGCAGCGCTTCGCGCGATGTGTGACTGAGGTGCTTCCTGCCGGCCACAGTGCCGCTCTCCCAACAGAAGAAAGACAGCGGCTGCGTCGGGGGACCGGCGCGCTTCTGCGGGGATTGTTCTGCCGCAGACGTCCATAGGGGCTGGTCACCCCGGATCAGACGTTGTATGCGCTCGGCTCAACCAAAGCAGGGAACGCGGCTGGATTGCCAGTTGGACGTGTCAGCATGAACGCAGGTTTGCGGACAGACCAGAGCCGGGTGGTTCACTTTCACGGGTTTACTCCGTTTGACGCGAGGCAGGCGGTATTTCCGCCGCGGTCGCCCGATTGCGCGCGTCCCGCTTGGAAACCTGGATTGTGGAAGGGCATTGCGCCAGCCCGGCTATTTATGGCTAACGGGCAATGCCGTTACTCCATGCTGCGTGAACGGGGTTGATGCGGATGACCTTGCAAGAGGTGTTCAAAGGGGCGCTCGCGGAGATCGCATCGGGTTTTCGGCGCTACCCGGTCTGGGTGGCTCTGGCCCGCGAGAGCATTGGCGACCAGCATCGCCGGACGACCCTGGGCCCGCTCTGGCTTGTGCTGAACTATTTTCTCTTCGCCGGTGCCTTTGTGGTCGTGTTCGGCCACCGCAACGAGATAGAGAATTTTCCGGCCTATGTAGCGACCGGGCTTTATGTCTGGCTGCTGATGTCGGAGACCATCAACATGGCCGTGCCGCTGTTTCGGCGGGAAGCCAACTACATCAAGGGGACGACGCTGCCGCTGTTCGTCTATGTGATGCGCCTTGCCATGCAGACGGTGATTCGGGGAGCTTATTCCGGCGCGGGCTGGATCGTTCTAATGCTGTTCCTTGTCCAGCCCTCGCTGGAGCAATGGCTGATGGCGTTTGCGGGATTGGCCGTGATCGTTTTGGCACTGCCGGCCGTCATCACCATTTTTGCCCTGCTGGGCGCCTTTTTCCCGGATTTCGAGTTCATAACGGGCAATCTGGTGCGGGTCGGCATGTTCCTGACGCCGATCTTCTGGATCCACGGCAATGACGGCGGGCTGCGGCAGATGCTTTATGAGTACAATCCCTTCACGCATTTTCTCGCCATCGTCCGCCAACCCATCATCAGCGGGGAGCTGCCGGTGATGGAGCTTGTCCTGTGTCTGGGGATCTCGGCATTTGCCTGGGTCCTGGCATTCTTCCTGCTGGGGGCATTGCGCAAGAAAGTGGTGTTTGTCGTATGACGGTTTCGATCAAGGCCCAATCGGTCGGGCTGCGTTATCGCATCCTGCGCCCGCTCACCCTGCGGCCGAAGGACAAGAGGCTTCTGAAGACGGGCGGGACGATCTCCGGCTCCGGTCGCCGCCAGCATGTTCAGGCGCTGGAGGATGTGAGCTTCGAGCTTTCTGCCGGCGACCGGCTGGGGCTTGTGGGCGCCAACGGGGCCGGCAAGACGACCCTGCTGAAAATGCTCTACGGCATCATGGAGCCGACCTCGGGAAACCTGTCGATCTCGGGCCGTGTCGATGCGCTGTTCAACATCAATCTTGGTTTCAGGCCGGAAGCCACCGGCCGGCGCAACATCGAGCTGCGCGGGCTGATCAATGGCTGGACCCGGCAACAGATCGAGGAGGCCATGCCGGAGATCATCGAATTCTCCGAGCTTGGCGACTTCATCGACATGCCCTTCAAGTCCTACAGCCAGGGCATGGCCGCGCGGCTGGCCTTCTCCGTGGCGACGACGCTGACGCCGGAAATCCTGCTCATGGACGAGTGGATCGGCGCCGGCGATGCGGCCTTTCAGAAAAAAGCCGGCGAGCGGATGAACGCACTGACCGGGCAGGCGGGCATCGTGGTGCTGGCCAGCCACAACGACAAGCTGATCCAGCGGGTCTGCAACAAGGTTCTGGTGCTGGAAAAGGGGCGGGTGACGAAATTCGCGCCGCTGGAGGAGAAACCCGTCTAGCGTGTAACGCGTCTGCCTGCCACGGCGCGTCGCCCACCGGATGGTCACGAACAATTTCCGTCTGTAACCCTTGAGATGCGCGACATGGCGCGATAGGAAAGCACCGGCTTTACTGTCGTGTCCGGCACTGATTCTCGGTGCCGGAAAGCCCGCTCAATCTACCAAGGGTAGCAAACGTGGATTTCAGTCAGTACGACCTGGTCATCGTCGGTGCGGGCTTTTTCGGAGCCACCATCGCGGAGCGGGCCGCAAACGAGCTCGGCCGTCGCGTTCTCGTCATCGACCGACGCGATCACATCGGCGGCAATGCCTACACGCACACCTGCCCGCGCACGGGCATCGAGATCCACAAATATGGCGCGCATCTGTTTCACACGCCCAACAAGGTTGTGTGGGATTATCTGAACCGCTTCACCGCATTCACGGATTATCGCCACCGCGTTTTCACCTCTTACAAGGGGCAGGCCTATATGATGCCGATCAATCTCGGCACGATCTGCCAGTTTTTCGGCCGCCGGATGAGCCCGGACGAGGCGCGCGCGCTGATCGCCGAGCAGGCAGGCG
This sequence comes from Nitratireductor sp. ATLC21, assembly GCF_057196525.1. NCBI lineage: Bacteria > Pseudomonadati > Pseudomonadota > Alphaproteobacteria > Hyphomicrobiales > Phyllobacteriaceae > Nitratireductor > Nitratireductor sp. ATLC21. The sequence goes on from NZ_JBXUOU010000002.1 coordinate 878,585, forward strand.
AACTGGCCGGCCACGATCCGCAGAATCTGGAGGAAAAGGCGATCTCGCTGATCGGCCGTCCGCTCTACGAGGCGTTCATCCGCGGCTACACGGCCAAGCAATGGCAGACAGACCCGCGCGAGCTGCCGGCGTCGATCATCACCCGGCTGCCGGTGCGCTATACGTTCGACAACCGCTATTTCAACGACACGTATGAAGGCCTGCCGGTGGACGGCTATACGGCGATCTTCGAACGCATGCTCGACCATGAACGGATCGAGGTGCGCACGGGCATCGATTATTTCGAGATCCGCGAGCAGATCCCGGCGGGCACGCCGGTTGTCTATACCGGCCCCATCGACCGCTATTTCGGCTACCGCGCGGGCGAGCTGAAATGGCGCACCATCGATTTTGAGGAAGAGGTGCTCGACGTGGGCGACTTCCAGGGCACATCGGTGATGAATTATGCCGATGAGGACATTCCCTATACGCGCATTCTGGAGTTCCGCCACTTCAACCCCGAGCGCAACTACCAGACGGAAAAGACGGTGATCACGCGGGAATATTCCCGCTTTGCCGAGCGCCGCGACGAGCCCTACTATCCGATCAACACGGTGCAGGACAAGGAGACCTACCGGGCCTACCGTGAATTGGCGGATGCGGAAGAGAATGTGATCTTCGGCGGCCGCCTCGGCACCTATCGCTATCTCGACATGCACCAGGCGATCGGGGCTGCATTGAAAACCTTTGGCGATCTCTTGAAAGGAAGCCGTAAATGCTTTTGAGCGTGGTAGTTCCGGTGTTTAACGTCGAGGCGTACGTTGGAGAACTCGCCGACACCCTGACCACAATCCTCAACGAGGATGCAGAAGTCATATTCGTAGATGATTGCTCTAAGGACGGAAGTGTCAATGTAATACAGGATTGGCTTTCGAAGAATGAAAATTTTAAAAATAAGATAAAGATAATATCACACAACGAAAATATGGGGCTGTCGCAAGCTAGAAATACTGGGATTTCCTGCGCGTCAGGTGAGTATATATGGTGTGTCGATAGTGATGATTTAATAAATAACAATCACATTGATACTATTTTTAGAGTGATGACAGAAGATAAGCCTGATGTCATCATGTTTGATTTTTATTTTCTTCACAGCAACAAAAGAGATTTCTTTTATCGGAACGGGAGGGTGGTCGAGAATGTCGATTACACTCTCAGGAGGCCCAAAAACAGATCATTAAAGCCGCATCAGCTATTAGGGCATGACTCAGGGATTATTCAGTCAATATTTTCAGATCTGAGAATATATGCTTGGTCGTATATTATTAAGTCTAAATTTTACGAGAGCATAAGGTATCCTGTTGGCGCCTATTTCGAGGATATATCAACAATACCATCAATTATCGTGGAAGCATCAAGTTTTTATTATATTCCTGAGGGGTATATACTATATCGGCAAAGGGAAGGTAGCATAATGAGTTCGAGGATGCCGCGGAAAGACCTTGATATGGTCCGCGCCATGAGCTTCAATGAGCCTTATTTTGCCAGGAATTGCGAAAAAATATCTGATTCCGACAAGATTTATTGGCGCGCTTTGCAACTTCAGACGTATGTTTGGGGGGTGAAAGATCTATCAAGACAAAAAGTGGTTTTAAAAAATCCTTATAGATCCGAAATTTCTAAGTATAGGATTATTCTTAAGGATTCAATATCAGGTATCCGTGCGGATGTTTTTAGCTGTTTGAGGAAGTGCGGTCGGAACAAGGATTATTATATGGCTCTAGTTGCTTCCCGATCACCTATTATATTCTATTTTGCTTTTAGAATTTACACAGGTATCTACCGTTTTCATCGTAAATTGTTTTAACGCCGCCCGCAGTTCTCATTGATAGTGTGATAATTGCCCTCCCCTTTTTTTTGGGGAGGGGGGGCAGGTGTCACTCTGATTCAAGCCAGTGGGATAAATTACGACCAAGTTCTGTTGAGAGTTCACCTATCATAGGTCGGTATTTTTCACGGAGATAGTCTTCAAAGTCTGAAGGAATAGGAAGGCCGGGGCCTTTGAATATTTTTACTTTTACTTTCTCTTTCCAGTCAGAAATCTGAGTTGGATCTATTTTACAGTGCTCGCATAGTTTTTTATAAAATGCTTCCGAATCTTGTTGTACATCATCGTATAGGCCCACGAACAGTTGGTGCTGATAAAATGAACGCCAACGCTCCAAGCCGCCAAGGTAGTCAGTGTGCATTTCCACTGGGGTGCGTTCATAGAAATCTTTAAGCTTTTTAAAGGGAGCGTCTTTGGGCTCAAAACCCAATCTGCCAGCCTCCATAAGGAGCGACGACCAGTCCCTGTGGACCGGGTTGCGTAGGATCAAAAATACCCGGGCTCGCGGTGATGCTTGATGGCACAATTTAACTCGCGCCCGGTCTATGCGCAAATATCCAGGACTAACGTCCATAACCTTAAGTCCAGTTTGGGGTGGACGAAGGTTTTTCGTATACCAGTCGATCCCCCTGTGCATCCTATTATCCCAGAAAGACACCTCTTTGCCAGAGAATGCGACATGAGTGGGAATCCAGACGCTCGGATGAAGATTCAGAGCATATGCTGCCCAACTTGTTGCCGATTTTTGTGCGCCTACCCCGAGAATATCTACTGCATTTTCTCTGGAGCGTAAGCCCCTTAGTATCATTTGCTTTATTTTTCCCATTTAATGCAACCCTATCTTCTGTTCCGAAGTTTTAAAATTAGATCTATAAAATAATAGACGCATCCATGTTTGCCTCTCCATTTTTTCAATTAGTACAAATAATCCGTAGCCTCTTTTTAGAAGGCACTGAATAAGGTGTAACCCGTGTGATTCAGCAATAATATGATGTTGAGTACATCAACGGAGAACATGACTGAAAAGTATTACATTTCGGGACGAGTGATAGACGTCATAATGGAAATCTTTTTCTGAAAAGAAATCAAATAGACGCTTGACCCCTACACGGCCAAGAACATTTTGATGAACTTCAATATATACCTTTTTGACACCGGTCAGCGGAATTGAGTCAAAGAGAATTGATTCTCCACCTTCAATGTCACAGATAATCATAGTGGGAGCGTGTTCTTTTAATATCTCTGCCCACGAGATTGTTGGAACGTCGACTTTTCTTTCATAGGACCATGGTTCTGCGGAGAGAGAAGACGCCCAGAAATCCTCACGAATATAGAAAGGAAGCGTATCCTTCTCTTTCTGAGGGGTAACCACAGAATTTATTATTGTGGATGGGACACCGTTTAGTTCGTGGGTTTTTCTAATAACCGGTATCAAGTCAGGATTGGCTTCAATGACGGTGAGTGAATCGACTCGTTCCGTCTTCCAAGCTATTGATGAAATATATCCAATGCCGCCGCCGAGCTCGACAATTCTTTCCCCGTTTTGAATAATATCTGGGAGAGAATAGGATTCCTCATATTCATAGCTGCCATTCTTAATGACCTCTATCATCTTGTCCGAAAACACCGAACGATCTATGGGAATTTGAATGCCTTTCAGCGTGAGTTTTTTCATACTTGCGTCCTGGAAAAATGTTGGCGAACGGTGCAACCGATTGGGGTAATATCAGTGTCATCCGCAGTTGTCACTCTATCCGTGCTCAACGCCAATCGGTCGTTTGATTGCGATATTCATTATCGAGTTGCCGAAGCCTCGCGGCACGGCTGTGTTGTTGTGCGACTAGAGAAGGATGGGGAGCCGCTTATAGGGAATCACTCCATCCCCACCCGCCTCAACATGGGCGGTGCCGGCGGGTTTTCCTATGCCATCCTCTCGGCGCTGGCCGGCGGGGCCGAGTGGGTCTGGATCATGGATGACGATGCCTTTCCGGTCGGTGAGGATTGCCTCAAAACGCTTCTGGAAGAGGCGAAGGCGCGGGGGCTGGAGGTTGTTTCGCCCATCATCGTCGCGCCCGAGGACCAGCAGCGCCTGTCCTTTCCCTTCCGCGTGCGCGGAAAGCTGACGCATGACCGCGCGGCGGTGGAGACGCTGGACTTCATCCCCTCCATGGCCCAGTTCTTCAATGGTGCGCTTGTGCACCGCGATGTCTTCTTCAAGGTCGGCCTGCCCGACATGCGGCTCTTCATCCGCGGCGATGAGGTGGATTTCATGGTGCGGCTCAGGCGCGCGGGCATCCGCTTCGGCACGGTCACCAATGCCGTGGTGGCCCACCCGCCGGGCTGGGGCGAGATCGTCCCGATCATTTCCGGCCGCGTCAATGTTCTCATTCCCGAAACCGAGTTCAAGCGCTATTACTTCTTCCGCAATCGCGGCTATCTGGCGCGCCGGCACAGGCGGCTGAAGAGCTTTGTGGGAGATCTGGTGCTCTATCCTTTTGTCTATATCGTCAAGCGGCGGTTCGACTGGGCGGGGCTCGCTTTCTGGTGGCGGGCCTTCCGCGACGGACTGGCCTATCGCTTCGACCGCGCGCCGCATCTGAACCCGTGACCGGCGTCGAGACGGGCAAAGGCAGGCGGATCGCCAGGGGCGTGGCGGTGGTGGTCGTCACCTATCGGCGGCCCGCCATGCTGGCGCAATTGCTGGAAAGCGTGGCGGGCTCGACCCTTTTGCCGGAGCGCCTCGTCATCATCGACAATGCCAGCGGCGACGAGACGCCCGCCGTGGTGGAGGCGGCGCGCGCTGCCCTTGGGCCGGTCGAGCTCGACTATCGCCTGCTTGAGCGCAATCTGGGCGGGGCAGGCGGCTTTCACGAAGGGGTTCGCCTGGCCCACGCGGCCGGCGCGGAATGGATGTGGCTGATGGACGACGACGTGGCGCTCGCCCCTTCCGGGCTCGAGACGCTGCTTGCCCATGCCGGCCGATATCGCTGCCTGATGGGAGAGCGGGAGAACAGCGACGGCAGGCCGTTCTTCTTCCAGAACGTCTTTTTTCCCGCCCTCGGCGTGGCGCTGCCGCGCCCCGGCAACCTCTTTCGACGCGCCGATGTGTGGCACACGAACCTCGCCACGTTCGAGGGCCTTTTCGTGCACCGCTCGGTGGTCGATGCGATCGGCTTTCCCGATCCGCGCTTCTTCATCACCTGGGACGATCTCGCCTATGGCTGGCTGGCCTCGCATGTGACCGATGTCGTGTGCGTGAAGGGGGTGGTGCTGCAGCGCCTGCGCCATCAGCGGCAGATCAGCCTGGGCGTGCGGCATCTGGCCGAGGCATCGGATCTCTCGCGCTTCTACATGATGCGCAATCGCGGGCTGCTCGTGCACTATCTGCGCGCAAAGGGCCGCTACAGGCCGATACCCTTCGCCTTCGGTACGGCGCTCGTCGCCCTCAAGGAAATCCTGCGGCTGGTGGCCGTGGAGCGCCGGTTGAAGGGGATGGGAAGCATCACGCGGGGCATGCGCGAGGCGCGGCGCATTGCGCGCGACGATGCGTGGTCGGGGCTGCCGGAAACGGCGGCAGGCGGAGCCCCTTCGCACGCGCAAAAGGCCTCGGCCCGACCCTGACCGGCAGAAAAGCTGATGGCCAACGAAAACAGGCCCCGAGCGGTTTCGGGGCCTGCTGGCTTCGGTTGCGGCGGGATGAGCCGCTTATGGCTCAGCCCTCGCAGGACCACCACATGCGCGAGAAGTCATAGTCCCAGCTCTGCATCGGCACTTCCGCATAGCCCTGGAGGCAGGAATGGGCTGCCATGCGCTTCAACTGGGTGAGAAGCGGAATTTCGGCCATGTTCTCGTGCAGGCGCGCCTGGATGTCCTTGTAGATGGCATTGCGCGCCGCCTCATCCACCGTCGCACGGGACTTGTCGATCATCGCGTCGACCTCGGGGTCGTTCACCCACGACATCGAGGACCATGTGCCCGCCGCGCGCGAATGGTATTGCACGAAGAACACGGAATCGGGCGAAGGATAGGTCGGACCGTAGAACACCTGCGCCGTGTTCGGCGTTGTCTCCACCTTGGTGGCGAGCTCGGTGATGCGGTTCCACGGCTCCGGCTGCAGATCGACCTCGAAACCGATGGTCTCCAGCGTCGATTTGAAGAGCAGCCCGATCTCCTCCTCGAACGCCGTGTTGGCGACATAGGCATGGCCAAGCTTGATCGGCTTGTCGCCGGCATATTTTGATTTGGCGACTTCCTCGGCGGCCTTCTCGAGGCTGTATTCGGGGGAGGGGAGCTCGTCCAGATGCGCTTCGGAGAACAGCGAGGAAAGCACGCTCTTCATCTCGCCACCCGGATAGATGACCTCGCGGATGGTCGCATAATCCAGCGCATAGGCGATGGCGCGACGGATATGCACGTCATCGGTGGGTGGGAGCTGGTTGTTGACCTTGAGGTAGAAGCCCGTCGCGGTGCTGGCCTCGATCAGCTTGTAGGTGTCGAGCGCCTCGATGGCCTTGTAGGTCTCGCTGCTCTGATACTGGGAGGAGAGACCCAGCTCACCACGCTGGGCGAGCGCGCGCACCGTGGCTTCGTCGCGCGTGACGACGAAACGAAGTTCGTCGATCGGACGATCCTTGGCCCAGCCGGCGTGGTAGCCCTCGTAGCGCTGCATGATCATCTCGGCGCCGCGGGTCCAGCCGCTGAGATTGTAGGGGCCGGCGCCGAGGCTGTTTTCGGCCAGGTAGTCCTCGCCCCACTCGCCGTCCTGTTCTTTGGCCACATCAGAATTGACCACGAGAACCAGCGGCGTGATGGAAATGAACGGCGCGTAGACGCGGTTGATCCGGATTTCAACCGTATGGTCATCGAGCGCCTTGACGTTCTCCGGATCGACGAGATCGGAGAAGAGATAGGCCGGACCCTCGTTCAGCGAAAGAAGGCGCTGCAGGGTATAGACAACGTCCCTGGCTTCCACCGGGCTGCCATCCTGAAAAGTCGCATCCTGCTTCAGCTTGAAGGTGTAGGTCTGGTTGTCGTCGGAGACCTCCCAGCTTTCCGCGAGCTGGGGCACCACCTCACCGCCACTGCTGACGGTTGTGAGACCGTCATAGAGGTTCACGGCAGCCATATACTCGGTGTAGTCGGTGATCTTGGCCGGATCGACCGTGCCGAAAATCTGCACGACGTTGACGACAAGCGAAAGCTTGTCCTGAGCCACAGCCGGCGCAGTCAACGCTGTGGTGGCAGCGAGAACCGCACCGGCCAGCGCATGTTTCAAAAGTCTCATTGTCCTGTTCCTCTTCTCTGGTTCCATCAATGTTGCGTCCTTCTCACCGGGACATCTGGTTCAGCGGCACGTAGTCATGCTCGTAGCCGAAGTATCGGGGCCCAACGAGCTCAAGCCCCTCGGGGGTCGACCATTGGGGATCACAGGCAAGCCCGATCATATTGACCGCCAGCCCGTAGCGAAGTTGCTCTGTTGTGACGGGAAGGCCGCCATCGGCGTCGAGCGCGCAAATCAGATCGGGTGTGACAGCCAAAAGGCCATCATCGTCGCGGCAGACCAGGAACTCGTTCTGGAATTCGACTTCAAAGGACCGTCCCTCATCCTCGTCGATCCCTTTGAACAGAGCCTTGCCGCGGGCGAAGCCTCCGACGGTTCGCCGGTCGATATCGACGACGCGGCCTGTAAACAGGCGTTTGCCGTCCAGCCGCTTCAAAAGGGCGGCTGCAGGATTGCGGCTTGCCTTGCGCTCCGCCGCCATCGTCTCGCCGATCTCCTTGATCAGTGACATGGTGCCGTGGAGAATGCCGCGTTTCACCTCTGCTCCGCTCATGGGGTAGAGTGCGACAAGCGCCGCGCCACCCATTTCCACCGTCTGACAGCGTGCCAGTCTTTCGGTCCACCGGTTGGAGATCGCATTGATCACCGAGCTGTTGCCCTTGTCATCGGCCAAAACCATCGGTGTTGCCGAGATGCCGTGGATCGTCAGCGTCACCATTTGCAACTCCGGGAATGCCCGGCCCATCCCGTCGCCATCGACCAGCGGCAACCCGGTGGCGGCTGCAACGGCATAGGGGATGGTGGAATTCAGGCCACCCGCCTCGATGCAGATGAGGGCATCGGCCTTGCGGCCCAGAAAGGTCTCGAGCTGGCTGAGGGCCTCGCGGGCTTCCTCGCCATTGGGCAGTTTCTCGACCATCACGGTCGGAGCTCCCATCATGCAGACGGGGATGCACAAGGCGTCGTCGGGAAGTTCGTCGGCGGAAATGACGGTGACCGGCCCGTGCGAGGCAATGACCTGCTTTGCCATCAGCTTTCCGATATACGGATCGCCACCGCCGCCCGTGCCCAGAAATGCACCGCCGAGCGCGATGGCGTCCATGTCATCCGCGTTCACAGAAAAGGAGGTCATGCCGCACCTTTCTTGTCGTTCGTGTCCATCGGCTTGAAGGCGATGTCTCCGAAGCCGAACCCTTTCGGGCCCACCACATCAAGCGCTTCGGGGCTGCGCAGGAGCGGATGGCAGGGAAGGGCGAGCACCGCAACGCGCTGGCCGTATCGCAGCATTTCGGTGGAAATCGCCTCGCCGCTGTCAGCATCCAGGACGACAATCAGATCAGGGACGATGACCTCGATCTCGCCGTTGCGCGAGAAGATCAGGAACTCGTTCTGGATGTGAATGGAAGCCTGATCGTCATCATAGGTGTCAAAACCCTGGATGATTGCTTCGCCGCGGACGAAGCCTCCGGCCAGATGGCGTTTCAGATCGACAATCTTGCCCCGAAACACCACTTCGCCGTTTTCGCTCTCACAGATCGCTTCCACAGGGTCGCGGTGCTCGCGTCGGGCATCGAGAACGGCGTTCCCGAGCGAAATGGCTTTGCTGTAGGAATGGGGAATGGCGTAGCGCTTGATGAATTCTCCCGACATGGGAGCGCTTGCCAGCGTCGAGGCGCCGCCCTGTGAGACGACGCAGGCTCGCGCCATCCGCTCGTGCCAGAGTTCTGAAATCGCATGGTCGAAAATCACCACGTTGCCGTGGGGATCGCACATGACGCTTGGCGTCGAGCGATGCCCGTAAATGGCATAGGTGGTCATCTGCATTTCCGGGAACGCGCGGCCCATGCCATCGCAGTCGACGACAGGCAGACCTGCCATCGCGGCTGCGATCAAGGGCTCCATTGAATTCTGACCGCCGATCTCCTCACAGGCAATCGCGTCCACCTTTATGCCAAGACGCTCTTCCAGCGCCCTGACACAGCGCAGCCCTTCGCGTCCCTCCTTGATGCGTTCATGCGAAACGAGAGGAGCGCCAATGCCCCCCATCGCCACGATGCGTGCCTCGTCCGGAACGCTTTCCAGAGGGATGATCTCCATGACATGGCCATCACGCAAAGCCTGGCGCACCCGCAATTTGCCGATATAGGGATTACCGCCGCCGCCCGTGCCGAGAATGCCCGAGCCGATTTCCAGCGCGTCGACCATCGCCTCATCGAGGCGCCACCGGCCGTCCTGGCGATCAAGCATCGTGACCTCCCATCTCGCCCACGACCTTGACGTGAATACGGGTCGCATTTCCCGGCAGATAGGCCAGTGGTACATCTTCGCGTTCGATGGTCTCGATCGTCTCGGCCACGGCACCGGAGCGGATGGCCTTTTCGCGCGCCTCGTCCTCGGCCTGCTTGAGGCAGATTTCGCGCGTCAGTCCTTTCTCCAGCGAGAAGATGCGGTCGACCTCTCCGCTGATCTGCGCGATCGCAGCGCCAACGGCATTCGCCACGGCGAAATTTTCCGGCCGCATGACCTTCAGATCGCCGATCTGCTCCGGCATCAAGATCGAGCCGCCGCCGACCGCAATGACAGGGACAGGGTCAGGAGAAAGGCGCGTGCGCTCGATGGCGCGCTCCAGCATGCTGGTCATCTCGGCGCGGGCTGCTTCCAACAGAGCCGGGTCGAGGTCGGCGACGCGGGCGCGGTCACCCACCTCCGCTTCGCCTCGGGCCACGGCGATATCGGTCGTGGTGAGCGTGTCACCGCCAAAGACGCGTGCTTCCCGGGTGATGCGGTAGCCCACGGATTGCGGGCCAACGGTGACCTGGTCGCCCGATTGGCGCACAAGCGAGCCGCCGCCCAGCCCGATGGAGAAAACATCAGGCATGCGGAAGTTGGTTCGCACACCGCCGATGTCTACCACCGTGGCCGCCTGGCGCGGAAAGCCGTGCTGGAGCGACCCGATATCAGTGGTGGTGCCGCCGATGTCCACAACGATGCCGTCGCGCACACCCGTGAGGAAGGCGGCCCCGCGCATGGAATTGGTCGGGCCTGACGCGAAGGTCAACACCGGAAAGCGCTTTACCGTCTCCGCCCCCATCAGTGTGCCATCGTTCTGGGTGATGAAGAACGGGCAGTGAAGGCCGGCCGATTTCAGGGCATCAGCGAAGGCTTCTACCGTGCGAGCGCTGAGCTGAAGCAGGCTCGCATTCATGACGGCAGCGCTTTCGCGCTCCAGGAGGCCGATGCGGCCGATCTCGCTGGAGAGGACCACCGGGATGTCAGGGCACTTTGTCAGGAGGCGCTTGCGGGCTTCCTCTTCCATCTGCGCATTGATGGGACCGAACACGGATGTGATTGCGACGGCTCCAATGCGCTTGGCGTTGATGTCGTCGGCAATCCGGTCGATTTCCTCAAGGTCGAGTGCGGCAAGCTCGCGGCCGTCGAACTCGTAGCCGCCGCGCACGAGATAGCCATGGCCCCCGACTGCCTCGCGCAGGTCGTCCGGCCAGTCGACCATCGGTGGCAGGCAAGCGGTTGCCGGCAGGCCAAGCCGGATCGCTGCCACCGGATTGACATGCCGGCGCTCGATCACCGCGTTGGTGAAGTGTGTTGTGCCGATCATGACGGTCGTGATCTTCGAACGGTCGATATCGGCCTTGGAAATTGCCGCTTCCATCGCTTCGCGCACGCCGGAGGTCACATCCTCGGTTGTCGAGGCCTTGACGCCGGAAAGCACATTGCGGCCCTGCATGATCACCGCATCGGTGTTCGTGCCGCCAACATCGATCCCTAGACGATACATTTTTCTGGTCCTGCCTTTCTGAAGGGTTCTCAGGCCGCCGTGTCGACGAGGTAGCGTCGCCGCTCCTCATCGCTCACGCGGGGTTTGTGGGCTTCTTCCTCGTCGCTGATCACCGGAACGGCGGCGATGAGCGCGCGGGTGTATGGGTGCTGTGGTGCCTGGAACAGCGTGCGCGGTTCACCGGCCTCGACTATCTCGCCGCGCAGCATGATCGCGATCTGGCTGCAGAAATTGCGCATCAATGACAGGTCGTGAGAGATGAAGAGATAGGTCAATCCAAGCTCTTCACGCAGCCGTGTCAAAAGCGCGATGACATTCTTCTGCACGGAGACGTCGAGCGCGGATGTCGGTTCATCAAGGACGATGATTTCCGGATCGGCGGCGAGGGCGCGGGCAATGGCAACACGCTGCTTCTGCCCGCCGGATAGCTCATGCGGGTATTTTCCGACATAGCTGGCCGGCAGGTCGACCTGTGCGAGAAGCTCGGTGATGCGTGCGTCCCGCGCCTTGCCGTTCAATCCGGCAAATGTGAGGGGAACCGCAAGCGTCTGTCCCACGGTGCGCTTCGGATTGAGAGAGGTGCCGGGGTTTTGATAAACGATCTGGATCTTTCGCCGGAAGGCATCACTGCCGCGCTCGCTGGCGACTGGTTTTCCGTCGACGGTCACCGAACCGCTGGAGGCATCGATCAGGCCCATGACCATGCGCGCGACGGTGGTTTTTCCCGAACCCGATTCGCCGGCAAGGCCGAAGACTTCTCCGCGCCGCACCGATAGCGACACGTCCGAAACGGCCACATGTCTGGTCCGCCGACCGATCAGGGGTTTCTGCTCGAAAACCTTTGTAACGTTCTGCATCTCCACGATGGGCGCAGCTGTGGCGGGCTTCTGGTCTTCCACCTTCTTCCCATAAAGGGGCGGGATCGCATCGATCAGTTCACGGGTATAGTCCTGGCGTGGTGTGGAGAAGATCTCGCCGAGACGTCCGTGCTCAACGATCTCTCCGTAACGCATCACATAGACATCGTCCGCCATCTGCCGCACGACGCCGAGATTGTGAGTAATCATCAGCAGGGAGAGGCCGTTTTCATCGACGAGACGGTTGATGAGTTTCATGATCTCATCCTGCGTTGTCACGTCGAGCGCGGTTCCTGGTTCATCGGCGATCAGGAGATCCGGCTGGTGCAGAAGGGAAAGCGCGATCAGAACGCGCTGACGCATGCCGCCGGAAAGCTGGGAAGGATAGGCGGAGACAATCCGCTCCGGATCATTCAGCTGAACGCGGCGCAGGACTTCGAAGATCCGATTCTGACGCTCCGCCGCGCCCGTTCTGCGTCCGAGACGCCGGTCGGCATGATACAGAACGTCATCGAGATGCCTGCCGATCTTGAACACCGGATTGAACGAGGAAAGCGGGTCCTGCATTATCACGGAAAAGGCGGTGCCCTTTAGCGCGTCGCGCCGGGCTGTCGGCATGCTCAGAACATCCTCATCGCGATACTTGATCGATCCGCTTTCCACCCGTGCGTTGCGCGGCAGCGTTCCGAGAATAGCCTTGCTGGTGACCGATTTTCCGGACCCAGTTTCCCCGATCAGGGCGACACGGCCACCTTGCGGGATTGTCAAAGCAACATCCCGCAACACATGGTGCCGGCGTCCATAGGTCTGGAAGGCGACGTTAAGGCCTGAGACGTCGAGAAGTGCGGTCATCGTCAAACCTCCACGTCGAACATGTCGCGGAGCCCGTCGCCCAGCAGGTTGAAACCGAGGGTGGCGTAGAAGATGGCAAAGCCGGGTGCCAGAACGCCCCACCACATTTCCGGCAGGAACTGCCGACCGTCTGCCACCATGGAGCCGAGGTCCGGCGTCGGTGGCTTGACCCCGAGGCCCAGGAAGGAGAGCGTCGCCCCGAACAGGATGACGAAGGCAGCATCCAGGGTGGTTTTGACCGAGATGACGGAGATGCAGTTCGGCAGGATCTCACGGGTCAGAATATGCCAATGGCTTGCGCCGGCAAGCCGCGCAGCCTCGACAAAATCTTCAGCCGCGATCGACTTGGAAACGCGATAGACAAGACGCGCATGCCAGGTCCACCAGAGAAGGGTGATGGCGATCATCGCGTTGACGAGATTGGGTTCGAGCACATTGCCGACCGCCAGCGCCATGACCAGCGGCGGGATGGCCAGCATGACATTGGTGAGACCGGTGATGAGGCGCTCTGTCCAGCCGCCGAAGTAGCCCGCCGCCAGCCCCAGTGCTGCGCCAAGCGGAACTGCCACGGCGAGCACACCGACAACCAGAAGAAGGGAAACCCTGAACCCGAAAATGACGCGGGTGAGAATGTCACGCCCCACCTTGTCGGTGCCGAGCCAATAGGCAAGGTCCGGTGCGGCGTGCCGCGCCCGGAAATTGACCGCCGCACCCACATGTTCGGGATAGGGCACAATCAATGGTGCGAGGATCGCCAGCAGAATGACCGACAGCACCATGGCCGCGCCGATGATGGCGGTGGGATTGCGCGTGAAGCGGTACCACGCCATGTAGCGCGGAGTAAGGGCTTCGAGTTCAAGAGGCCTGCTGGAGGACATCAGCGCGCCTCCTTGAGACGAAGACGCGGATCAAGCATGAGCAGGATAATGTCGATAACGATATTGGCGACGATGAAGAAAAGGCCTGACAACAGGACCACGCCCATCACCGCATTGAGGTCCTTCTGGAGAATGGCGTTGAGGCCATAGGAAGCAAACCCACCCCAGGAGAAGACGAGTTCGACCACGAAAGCGTTTCCGATCAGCGAGGCGAACTCCAGTCCCATGATCGTCAGCGGTGCGATGGAAGACAGCTTCAGCAAATAGCGGAAGACAATGACGCGATCAGGCACGCCGAAGGACTGCAATGTCAGCACATGATCACGCCGCTGGTTCTCGATCATTGCGGACCGGGTTATGCGGGTGATCTGGCCGATACCCGACATGGCGAGCGCAAGCGCGGGAAACAGAATGCGCTGAAGCGCGTCCAGGAACACATCGAAGCGTCCGTGAACAAGGGAATCCACCAAGAGCAGCCCTGTGGGCCCCGTGGGTGCGGCCAGCGAATGGTCGATCCGGCCGATGATCGGCCAGTTCGTCAGAAAATATGCTGCAAAGAGCTGGAGAAGTATGGCGAAGAGGAAGCTCGGCATGGTGACGCCGACGATGGAAAACAGCCGTCCCGTATTGTCGATCCAGGTGTTGCGATAGCGTGCGGTGATGACGCCAAGCGGAATGGCCAGCAACGCCATCAGGATAACGGTGACCAGAACCAGTTCCAGGGTCGCCGGAAGCAGGCTGGCGATTTCGGTGCTGACGGCGCGGCCGGAGATAAGCGAGCGACCGAGGTCCCCCTGCAGCGCGTTGGTAACATAGGTGACATATTGCTCGATCAGCGGACGATCGAGCCCCATTTCCATGCGCATTGCGTCAACCTGCTCCTGCGAGGCGCTTGGGCCGAGTGCGATGCGCGCAGGATCACCCGGTACCACGCGGGCGAGAATGAAGATCATCAGCGACAGAACGAACAGCACGCCGACGAAACCGGCAATGCGCTTGGCAAAGGTGTAGAGATAGTTCTCCTGCATGCAGCCTTGATCCCCGAACCGCCGCACCTGGATCGGTGCGATCTTTGTTGTTGGTATCCTGCGGCTGGGAGGCGTTCCGTCGCAACGCCTCAAGAGTCTAGGTTTTAATCAATCTAGTATAGGTTTTTGCCTCAAAGCCATCCAAGGGAGCGCGCTGCTGCGACCGCCTCTGCGCGTCGCTGACAACCCATCTTTCGATAGATATTGGTGAGGTGAAATTTGACGGTCACCTCCGCAAGCCGCAGCTGCCGCGCAACGAATTTGTTGGTGCCGCCTTCCGCCACAAGTCGCAGAACGCGCAGTTCCTGTGCGGTGAGCACGGTGGATTTCGTTTCGCGCCCGGGAGAAAACCCGTGGAGTTTGCGCAATGTCGCACGTCGCTCGGCGGTCGAGATCACCTGTGAGCCCACCCGCTTGTCATCCACGAGAGCATCCACCAGGCCTATGTCGCCGAGCAGGTGAGTGATGACGCCGATGCGGGCCAGTTCGTCCAGAAGCTCTGCAAACAGGTGGCGCGCCCGGGTCATGTCCCGGTGGACCCGCGCGAGGTAGGCGGCCCAAAGCCGCAACCGGCCCTTGTCTCTCTCGCCAATATGTTCATTGCGCAGCAGCGCTTCGATCTGGGCGCGCAGCAGAGGCCTTCGGGGAAGGTGTTGTATGAGATGACGAAGCCACGCCATCGCTAGTTCGATCTCGATGGGGTCGACCAGGCGCGAGAGTGCTTCTTCTGCCGTTTCCACCCATGTCAGGTTGATGCGCGACTGCACCGCCATGAGCCGGTCGGCGGCGGCCTGCCAGCGATTGGCATTCTGCAAGAGCTCGACTTCGCGCATGGTGATCGCCGTGTTGAAGCGACGGGATCGCCATTCCTGCACGCGCCACTTGTCCAGAAAACTGATCGCCGCGCCAAGCCCCACCTGGCGGCTGACAACCTGTGAACAATAAACAAGCGCAAGCTCGACCACGGCGGGCCAGATTTCGCCATAGGCGAATTTGTCGAATTCTTCGGCCACGAAGCGGACCAGATGTTCGGCCTCCCCTTTTTCATAGGCGAGCACACCTTCCAGCAAGGACATAAGCCTACGATCGGCGGGGACGTCGAAGGGCACGCGCTCAAGGGCCTCCTGCGCCGCCTGCACACGGAGCTCGGCCTCTGAAAGCATGCCGCGTTGCAACGAAAAGACGACACAATGCAGTTCGATGTAAAAGACGAGCAGATGAGCCTGTGCCTGCTGATAGTGATAAAGCGCGCGCTTGGCGATCTCCTCGGCCTCGTTCAGTTCCTGCCGCTGCAGGCAGACCGCAAGCATTGCGTTGTAGAAACTGCCGCGATGCAGATGATCGTCAATCGGCAGCTCGGCCAGCATGTCGAAGAGCTTTTCGCGCAGCTGATTGGAGATGGGTTGATCTTCATAGATCGCCATCAGGAACCGGAATTGGCGTACAGCCAGCGGGTAGCGCCCGCGCGCGGAGATGACAGTTTCGAGACTGTGCATCTCGTTGCCGAAATGCTGGGCCATGAGATAGCGTGCATGGGTGACGTTGCCAGCCTTGAGCGCGTGCATGGCAAGCGCCATGGTCAATGTTTCTTCGGTGTCCACCATGGCCTTGGGAAATCGGTTCAGGACGTCGAGGCAGGCGTCATTTCCATGGAAGTGGATGAAGTAGATGCCACCATTTTCCTGAAACAGGGTCAGCGCACGCTGGTGGTCACCATTCTCCTGAGCAGCAACGATCTGCGTTACGGGATCATCCACGGACGATGTCCCGCACTCCTCCTGCGTCAGAGCGCTCGACAAGTGGTCAACCGCGCTTCGCCTTGCCACAAGTGTGTTTTCTTCCTGGTGGTAGTGGACTGTGCGGGGAAGCCGTCCGGCCAGTCTGCGGGCCGCGCCACGCTCATGGCTCCCGACCAAAAGAGTGCACAGTTCAGCGCCTTCACTGCTGCTATGCAGACGAAGCAGAAGCGCCCGCTCGTCCCGGGGAAGCAGGTCAACAAGATCGGCAAGAAGGTCGGGCAGCGGCGAACGCATGGGAAGCGGTATAGCGCTGCAAGGGGAATTTCACAAAGCCGTTATGGGCATAGGAAAAGTCCGCTGCCGGAGGTCTTGGTGAGGAACGGCTGGTCGCTGAACAAAGGGGGCAGCCGCAATCGTGAAAGGATCGAACGTCCACGATTGCGAGCATGAGGGAAACCGTTGCAGCTAGGCCTCCCGGCTTTTGCCTGCCACGGAAGCATGCCAAGGGGTCAGCCAGCCACGCAACTGGGCGATCAGCGTGTAGAGCGTCAGCCCGATCAGCGTCAGGAGCACGATGACGGCGAAGAGGCCGGGGACCTGAAGCTCCTGAAGCATGGCGACGGCGAGATAGCCGAGACCCTCATTGCCGCCGATGAACTCGCCGACAATGGCGCCGATCATGGACATCACCACTGCCACCTCCATGCCGGCCAGAACCACGGGCAGGGCGGTTGGAAGGTCGAGCATGGTGAAGCGCTGGACCGGATTTGCCTGCAGCATGACGAACACGTCGCGGTCACCCGGTTCAACGGAGCGGAAGGCGACAAGTGCATTGGAGAACACCGGGAAAAAGGAAAGTGCCGCGGCGATGACGATTTTCGATTCCAGTCCGAAGCCGAACCACAGGATGAAAAGCGGTGCGAGTGCGATCTTGGGAATTAGCTGCAGGCACACGATGAAGGGTTTGAAGGCCCATTCGAGCATCTGCACACGCGCCATCGCCATACCGAGCGTGATGCCCAAAAAGACGGCGATCAAAAAGCCTGAAACCGCTTCGATGACGGTCACCATCGCATGACGCCAGACCGCGGCATCGCTCACGAGTTCGATAAAGGCGACGACGATCTGAAAGGGCGTTGGCAGAATGAAGGCCGAAACCTCGGCGGTGCGGACATAAACCGTCCATGCGATCAGAAAGAGTGCTACCGTCGCAACAGGAAGTGCGACGCGGATCAAACGGTCGGTGCCCATCAGTGGTCTCCTGTCAGACTGGCGCGAAGGCGCAGGAGCATGTCCTGGAATTCGGCGTTGCGTTGCAGATCGAGCGTCCGCGGACGCTCGAACGGCATCTCGACAACTTCGGTAATGCGCGCCGGACGGGCGGCAAGCACCACGACGCGGTCGGAAAGAAAAGCCGCTTCGGTGATGGAGTGCGTAACGAGAATTGTCGTGACATTTGCCTTCGCGCAGACCGACATCAGCTCCATATTGAGCGTGTCGCGCGTCATGGCATCCAGCGCGCCGAAGGGCTCATCGAGCAACAGAACCTGAGGCTCGGTGATAAGGGCGCGGGCAAGCGAGGCGCGCTGACGCATGCCGCCGGAGAGCGCGGAAGGGCGCACATTCTCAAAGCCCTTGAGGCCCACGGTCTCGCAAAGAACGTGGGCGCGCTCCTCCCGCTCTGCCTTGCTGACGCCGCGCAACCGCAGCGGCAGGGCAACATTTTCCGCGACCGTGAACCACGGAAAAAGCCGCGCCTCCTGAAACATCATTGAGATGGGGCGAGTGGCTGCCGCAGAGCGCTTGCCATTTTCCCAGACGGAGCGGTTTCGGACGATGATCTCGCCTTCGCTCGGCCGCTCCAGGCCGGCGATGATGCGCAGAAGCGTGGTCTTGCCGCAGCCCGACGGTCCGAGCAGGGAGATAAAGTCCCCCCGCTGCATGTCGAGCGTTGCATCGCCGATGGCGCGGACAGCGTTTTCGCCCTGTCCAAAGGTCTTGCCGACACCCAGAATACGGATGTCGGCGGCATTTTCGATGGTCATGCTTTGAGGGCCTGGTCCAGGAGGTCGTTGGTATAAAGCTCCGTGGCCGGGACCTTCTTGTCGATCAGCTTGGCATCGGCCAGCAGTCCGACGGCCTTTTCCCAGACCTCCGGGACATTGCGCAGAATGTTGTCATTGCCCTTGGAAGCCCAGTTCTCCGCATTGGTACGCAGATCCTTTTGCGCTGTCTCGAGATTGTTCAGGCCGGTGACCTCGTGCTTTTCGCCGATGGTCTTGAGAATGGGCTGGAGGTCCTCGGTCGTGGCAATCTCGCTGGCCGCCCTGTGGGTGGCACGCAGGAAGGCCACGAACTTTTCCGGGTTTTCCGCGATCTGGTCGGGACGCGCCACATAGACCTGGCCGGGCATGCCATCGTCGATCGGCATGACATTCACATCATCCCGCGCCGAACTGGCGATGATCATCGACGAAGTGTTGCCGAGGAAGGCACCGGCGCGACCGGCCTCGATCAGGGCAAAGGAGGCAGCCGAATCCGCCACCTTGACCTTCTCCACCGTGTCGGGGGAGATGCCCGCACCGGACATCATCAGATCGAGCGTGCCCTCCATGGAGCCGCCCAGCGACGCCATGCCGACCGTCCGGCCTTCCAGATCGGCGATTTCGTTCACCGGATTGTCCTTTGAGGACAGAACGAAGAAGGGCGAGCGCTGCGCGATGGTGGCGATGGAGATCAGCGGCGCATCATTGTTGACGCGCGACACGATGTAGTTGGTGCCACCGGTTCGACCCGAATCCATCTGTCCGGCAATGGTCATCTGCGCGGCAAGAGCCGCACCCTTGCCAGCCTGAAGGTTCATGGAAAGCCCTTCTTCGGCATAATAGCCTGCAGCATCCGCGTAGATGACCGGCGCAAAGGCAAGCGAGAGCGAGAAGGGGGTAATGAAATTGAATGTTTCTTCGGCGTGACCCTTGATGGGGAAAGAGAGCATGGCTGCGCTGCCCATTGCCCCCAACATCAGGTTTCTTCTTGAAATATTCATGCTAAGCGCCCCTCTGTTCAAATTTGAACTCATTGTTCAATGAAATCTAAGCGCAAATCGGCGGCTCTGGCAAGAGTGGCTTGGCTAGCCGGGTAACAAACATTTGCCGGGATCACCCGTTCGAGATTCGGGAAGAGGGTTTCGGCAGCCCTCCCAAAAGGCGTGTTATTGCATCTGCGGTGCGTTCGACCTCCTGTCGGACCGTTTCATCGATGCTGTCCACCCGGTCGGCCGATGCTGCCTGTGTGGCGTTGATGGCGGCAACGACATTCCCTTCAATGTCGCGCACGGGCGCGGCGATGCTGACGATCCCGGTCTCGAAACTGCCGACCTGGACAATCGACCGCGAATGCCGGTCGCGCTTCCATTGCGCGCTCACTTCGCTCAGGCTGCGCGGCGTCTGGCCTGGCGCATTCTGGTAGGTCTCGTCGCGAAAGAGCCGGATCAGCTCTTCCTCGCTGAGATCGGCGAGCAGGACGCGGCCCATTGTGGTGCCAGCGGCAGGCAGGCGGCTGCCGACATGAACAATGCTGGCGAGACCCATATGGCTGGGAACGCGCAGCATGTAGAGCACAAACCGGCCGTCACGCACGCCCAGATGGGCCGACCAGTCGGTTGCGTCGCGGAGTTTCTCAAGCTCGGGCAGGGCGACTTCCACCAGCTCGCGTGTTGCCAGATAGCCGTAGCCCAGCCGGAGAACGGCGGGCCCAAGCGTGTAGCGCGCGGTTTGCGGATTGTGCAGGAGGTATCCCTGGTGTGTCAGCGTGTAGACCGTCCGAAAGGCCGCCGAGCGGGTGGTGCCAAGCTGGCGGGCGATGTCCGAAAGCGTCATCTCGCGGTTGTCGGGCGTGAAAGCCTGCAAGACCTGCAGGCCGCGGATGAGGCCGGGGACAATGTATTTGTCGTCGGAGAGAACGGTGTCTCGGGAGGGCGCTGGTGTTTTGTCCATAAAACGCTGTCTAGCAGGTAAAACGAGCTTGTCCTAGCCTTCGGTTAACTCACAGGAGAGGAAAACCGATGACCATACACACGACTGCCGCTTCGGCGCTTGCTCAGGAACTCGCTGCCCATACGGGGCGCTTTACCGACAAGACGTTCGACTGGAACGCTTTTCCCTCGAATGCCGGTTTCGATGATCTGGCCCGCGCGCAGATGCGCTATATCGGTGCCGGCGGTTCGCCGAAAGTGGGCGATACAACGACCCTGAAGCCCGATCATTTCACGTTGAGCCTGATCCACAAGGAGCCGGGCAAATATGCCGCCTGCCACAGCCATGAGATCGAAGAGAGCTTCCTGATCATCGATGGCGTGCTCGTTGTGGGCTGGGAGAAGGATGGCGAGGTGGTCGAGGTCAAGCTTGGCGCCAAGGACATGATCCTCAACGCCCGCGAGATCGGCCACGGCTTCCGAAACGACGGCGTGGTGCCTGTGCTGATGTCGATTTCGGTCGATGTGGGCAAGCCGCTGCCGCCGGTCTATCATTATCATCCCAAGGAGCATCCGGCGGAGCTGGCGCGTAGCTTCGGCGCCGAACCCGGCAAGACGCTCCCCTTCGATCGCAATGGCAGCCACCCGCTGCAGAAGCTGATGGCGCAGTATGTGGTGCGCCACAGTGAACTGCCAACGATCTGGGAGAAGGCCGGCTTCACCCGCAAGGTCTATGTGGGCGAGGGCGGTATTCAGCACGACACTTGCCGCAAGGAAATGCTGGGCATTCCCTCCAAGGTTGGCATCAAGCCGATCGTGCGTGATGTGGAGGATGCTTATCTTGTCCTTGAAGGATCGTTGATCGTCGGCTGGGAAGAGAATGGCGAAACTGTGGAGGTGGAGCTTGGGCCACGCGATCTGGTCAAGACACCGGCCGGCCGCAAGCACTGGTTCCGCAACAACGCCGCAGCGCCTGCCGCGGTGTGGTCAGTCATCGGCTCGTCCAAGCCCGATGGGATTGTCTACGAGGCGGCGTAGGCTCCGCGCTCTCGAGAAATGAAAACGCCCCCGGCTTCGCCAAGTCGGGGGCTCTTTTGTTCCGATTTGTATAGCCGGCGGCGCTCAGGCCATTTCAGCAAGCTCCGTGGCCCAGGCATTGTAGCCATACACCCAGTCGGCATTGGTACCCTGTTTGAGCCAGTCATTGGCCAGCGAGCCCTCCTGCACCCGCGCCGTGCGCGGTATGCGCGCGCCTTCATAGCTGCGCAGGGCTTCGGGGATGGAAGCGGGCGTGGCGCCTTCGAGCGCCCTGGCCAGAACGACTGCATCCTCGATGGCCATGCAGGCACCCTGCGCCATGAAGGGTACCATGGGGTGAGCGGCATCGCCCAGAAGCGTGATCGCGCCGCGCGACCAGCGCTCCATGGGTTCGCGCACATGCAATGCTGAACGGGTTACGCTTTCGCAGGCGTCGAGCAGCGCGCGGGCTTCGGGGTGGAAATCCGCATAGGCGTCACGCAGTGCCTGAATATCTCCGGGCAATGTCCAGCCCTCTTCGGTCCAGTCATCCTGCGGTGTGGTGGCAAAGACGAAAATCTCCTTGCCCAGATTGAGCGGGAAGGTGACGATCTGGCGCTCGGGGGTCGGGCCCCACCATTTGGTGAAGGAATCGAGATTGGGAATGCCTTCGCCGCGCTCGCGCGGGAACACGGCCCTGTAGGACACCAGACCGGTGAAGCGTGGATGATCTTCGCCGTAGAGTGAATGCCGCACGGCCGAGTGAATGCCGTCAGCTCCGATCAGCACATCGCAGTCAAAGCGCGCTCCATCGGTCAGAAGAGCGGTCGCACCGGTCTCTTTCACCTCTGCGCTTTGCACCTGTGTTGCAAAGCGAATGGTGTCTGGAGCCAAAGCATTCTCCAGCGCTGCCAGAAGGTCAGCCCGGTGAATGGTAAGCTGAGGCGCGCCATAGCGTTCCTCGGCCGCCGTGCTCATGGGGAGGCGCGAGGTCTCCTCGCCGGTATCCCACGTGCGGCTGATGCGATATTCAGGCCGTGCCGCTGTCTTGCGCAAAAGGTCTCCGATCCCGAGCCCGTCGAGCGCATGCACTGCGTTTGGGGTGAGGTTGACGTCGGCACCGATGCGGCCGAAGGCGCGGGCGCGCTCGAAAATCGTGACCTCGTGCCCCTGTTGTTGCAGCGCGATCGCCGTTGCCATTCCACCAACGCCGCCACCGGCTATGCCGATCTTCATCCAGTTCACTCCCAATATGTTCAAATAAGAACTTATAGTTCAATAAATAACGGTATTCCGTGTGGAGTTCGGTGTCAACGCGGCCCCGGCATCAAGGCCGGGCGATCCGGTTGTTTGCAGAGAAGACCTCGGCCTCCCCAGCCGCTTGGAAGGGCAGTTGACAAGGACGTCGGGATTCGTCATTCTAATTTTGAACAATGTGTTCTTATTTGAACGTTGAGTGGGAGCAAGAGATGGACGCCTTCAAAGATCGCCTGTCGCAGCGCGCCTTCGACACGGGGCGTCCCGGGCTGGAGCATCAATGCCGGGGGCGTGAGCTGGACGAGCGGGAGAACGTGCTCGCCGACGCGTTGATGGCGATCTATGCCACCGGTGAGCACGACTTTTCCGCAGTAGCGCAGCAACTGGCCGAAAAGGGCGTGGTTGCGCCTCGCTCCGGAAGAACAGACTGGACGGAAGAGCTGCTCAACGAAGAGCTCGTGGCAACGAACAGGGAACTGGACGCGGCATACGAGGCTCACGGCTATGGCGCTTGAGTTTCGCTCCGTCAGCAAGGAGTTCACCACCGGGGCCGGGCAGAACCTCGTTGCCGTGAACGACATCAGTTTCCGGGTGAACGAGGGCGAATTCGTTTCCGTGGTCGGACCGTCCGGTTGCGGCAAGAGCACGATCCTGAGCATGACCGCCGGCCTCTACCAGCCAACGCGCGGTGAGGTTCTGGTCAGTGACGAGCCTGTCAGCGGCCCCAATGCGCATGTGGGCTTCATGTTGCAGAAGGATCTGCTTCTGCCTTGGCGGGATATCGTCTCGAATATTGAGTTTGGACTGGAAGCACGCGGCGTCGCGCGGGCCGAGCGGCGCGACCGCGCCATGGCAGAGTTGAAGCACTGTCATCTGGCGGGGTTCGAGAACCATTTTCCCTACCAGCTCTCCGGCGGTATGCGTCAGCGTGCGGCACTGGCACGAACGCTGGCGATCAAGCCGGAAATCGTCCTGCTTGACGAACCTTTCTCTGCGCTCGATGCGCAAACCAAACTGCTGCTACAAAACAGCTTTGCCCGAACGATCTCCGAGACCGGTAAGACGACGCTTCTGATCACCCACGATCTGGCCGAGGCGGTCTTGATGTCTGACCGTATTCTCGTCCTGTCCGAACGCCCCGGCACGGTCGTGGCGGAGATCAAGGTCGACCTGCCGCATCGCGACGAGCCGCTGCAGCGCCGGGTCATGCCCGAAGTCAGCGACTACGCGGCGCAGATATTCAAGCATCTGAAGCTGGAAGAAAAAGCCATCTGATTGGCCACAAACAAAGGGGAATTTCGATGAAACGCATGCTCAAATCGGCACTTGCCGCTGCCATTCTGACGGCCTCGGCCGTGAGTGCGATCGCTGCCGAAAAAGTGACTTATCTCTTCCCGGCTCCTGACTTCCTGCCGGCATTCGCGCCCTTCCAGCTAGCAAAGAGCAAAGGCTACTTTGGCGATGCTGGCCTTGATGTGACATTCCAGGTGGGCAAGGGCGGCGCCGATGTGGCCACCCAGGTCGCGGTCGGCAATGCGGATCTTGGCGGAGGCATTGGCGACACGCCGATCATCGTGCGCGCCAACGGGCTCGACATTCGCGGCGTGGCCCTGCTCGGCGGGCGCGGACTGACGCAGCTTGCCTGGCGCAAGGATAGCGGCATCACCGGGCCTGCGGACCTAAAGGGCAAGTCGATCGGTGTTCTCGCCTTCCAGGATACCACTTACTACAACCTGCTTGGCGTGCTGGCTTCGGTCGAGCTGGGCAAGGCCGATGCCGATATCCAGGCGGTTGGCCCTGGCGGCATCATTCAGTTGACCATCGCCGGCAAGCTGCACGCCATGTCCGGTGTGCCGGAATGGATTGCCGCCATCGAGGCAGCAGGCGTCGAGATGGAACAGATGCCTGTCGATGAAGTCTTCCCCGCCATGGCGCAGGCCATTATCGCGTCCGACAAGACCATCGAAGAGCGGCCGGAAGTGGTGCGCGGCTTCGTCGGTGCCGTACTGAAGGCGGTTGCCGATATCTCTGCCGATCCGGCTCAGGCGGCCAAGGACTATGTCGCCGCGGTCCCGCAGCATGCGGGCAAGGAAGCTGAGATCGAGGGCATTCTGCGCTCTTATGCAACGCTGGTTTACCCCGAAGGCGAGAACCAGCCGCTCGGCGCATTCGACCCGTCACGCATCGGCAAGGTGCAGGCCTTCTATGTCGACAACGGCATCGTCCAGACCGCCGTTCCGATCGATGATCTTTACACGAACGAATTCGTCCAATGACACAGGTCGGTTCGATGGAGACCGGGGCGAAAGCCCCGGCCGAGGTGGCAAAGCCCGTTATGAGTTCGCAGAGTAAGACATATCTGGCCAGTCTGGCGCTCCTGGTGCTCGTTTTGCTCGCCTGGCAGTTCCTGCCACCGGCGCTCGGGGTGCCGAAATTCATCATCCCGACGGTGACGGACTGCCTCATCGAGATGAAGCGCATGCTGCTTCAGGAAGGGTTGGTGGGCCACACGCTTTCGACGGCGCTCTACACGGTGCTCGGCTTTGCCATCGGAAGCCTGCTTGGTGCGGTGATCGGCTATCTGCTCGGCATGTCGGAGTTCTGGGAGAAGGTGCTTTCGCCCTATATCCTGGCGCTTCAGATCGCCCCGAAAGTTGCCTTCGCACCGCTGTTCATCATGTGGTTCGGCTACAACGCCATGCCGAAGCTTCTGGTCACCGTGCTGATCGTGTTCTTTCCCGTTCTGGTCAATGTGCTGCAGGCCATGCGCACGGTCGACCGTGATCTGGTCAATCTGGCACGTGCCTACAACCTTTCCCGCTGGGGCATCTTCATGAAGGTCGAGATGCCGTCCACCCTGCCCAATCTGATGGCGGGCCTGAGGATCGCATCCACGCTTGCGGTGATCGGCGTGACGGTTGGCGAACTGGTGGGCGGAAACACCGGGCTCGGCTTCCTGATTTCCTACGGCGGCGGACAGGCGAATGCGGCGATGGTCTTCAACGCCATCGTGCTTCTGACCGTGATCGGCTTCCTTCTCTACACGGTGCTCGTGCGGATCGAGGAACGGGTGCTGCACTATCTGCCGAAAGCCCAGCATTAGACCGGCGCAAGAGAGTGGGCCGAAGCTGGCTTTGAACAAACAAGACCACCGGAAGCGGGAGGCTTCCGGGATCCAGTACGGAGACGGACATGACAGGCATCGACAAAAAAGCGCTGATCGAGGAGCGGGTGAACACCGGTCTGCATGGCCAGTGGTACCCGGTGGCCAAATCGGTGGAGGTCAAGGCGAGCAAGCCCTATGGAACACGCGTGCTCGGCAACAAGATTGTCCTGTGGCGCGATGCAGAGAACCGGCTGCGCTGCGTGGAGGATTTCTGCCCGCATCGCGGCGCGCCGCTCTCCTATGGCGAAATTCATGAGGGCAATATCGGCTGCCGCTATCACGGCGTGGTCGTCAATGGTGACGGCGTCGTTGTGCGGGTCCCGGCCATGCCCGAATGCGCGCTGGAAGGGCGCAAGGCGCTTAAATCCTTCGAGGTGGCGGAGGCTGGCGACGCCGTGTTTGTCTATGTGCCGTCCGCAGAACAGCCCGAAGCGCCGCCGCTGGCGCTGCCGAAAGAGCTGACCGATGAGGCCTGGACGGGCTTTCTGTGCACCGGCGAGTGGAAGACCAACTACCGCTACGCGCTCGACAATCTCGCAGACCCGATGCATGGCTGCTACCTGCATGCGGAAAGCTTCACACTCGCCTTCGGTTCCAAACAGGATCTGATGAAGCTCGACAAGACCGACACGGGTTTCCGGGTCAGCCGCGTGGGGCAGGTAGGCGAGAATTTCGACTGGACCGAGTTCGAGGTTCATCCGGGCTCGATGTTCTGTTTCCTTGAGATCCCCTATCCGCCGGCAGCCGGTCCGGGCGGCGTGTTCCGCATCATCGGCTTTGTCACCCCCGTCGATGCCAACACCTGCAAGGTCTTTTTCTGGCGCATGCGCAAGGTCTCGGGGCTTGCTCGCGAAAGCTGGCGCTTCCTTTATCGGGCGCGCCTGGAAAAGACCCATTGGGACGTGCTCGAGCAGGATCGGGTGATGCTGGAGGGCATGCCCGACGACGCACGCAAGCGGGAAATGCTCTATCAGCACGATCTCGGCGTCTCCCGCGTCAGGCAGATTTTGACCCGCGCGGCAAAAAGCCAGATCGAAGCCGAGATGGCGGCTGAATGATGCTTGAGGGACGCACCATACTGGTGACGGGAGCCGCACGCGGGCTTGGCGCCGAAATCGCGCGATGCCTGGCAAAAACCGGCGCGGATCTCGTGCTTGCCGACATCGCCGAGGAGGAGGGCCGCGCGGTCGCGAAAGAGACGGGCGCGCGCTTTATCCCGCTCGATCTTGGCGAGCCGGAGTCGATCGCGGCGGCGGCAAAGGCGTTGGGAGAGGCGAATGGCGGCACCCTGCACGGGCTCGTCAACAACGGCGCCATCGCGACCGGCATTGGCGGCATCCCCTTCGATGAAATCGACATCGAAAGCTGGGACCGGGTGATGCGGGTCAATGTGCGCGGCACCTGGCTGATGACACGCGCGGTCGCGCCTCTATTGAAGGCTGCGGGCACGGGCCGGATCGTGAATGTCGCGTCTGACACGGCGCTGTGGGGCGCGCCGCGCCTGATGTCCTATGTCGCCAGCAAGGGAGCCATGATGTCGATGACGCGGTCGCTGGCGCGCGAACTCGGTCCTGACCGGATCGGCGTGACGGCGGTTGCCCCGGGTATTCTGACGACGGAGTCCACGGATTACGTGCCGGAAGCTCGCCATAGGCTTTATGCCGAGGGCAGGGCGGTGCCTGGAGCACAGGCCCCGGACGAGATCACGGAAACCATTGCCTTTCTGCTCAGCGAGGGCGCGCTCGCGCTCACTGGGCAGATCCTGCCGGTCAACAATGGTTTTGTCTTCAATTGAGGCGGTCATGACGTTCAAAGAGCACATATCCGGCAATATCGCCTATCTCGAGCGCCCAGGTTCGGGCGGTCCGACGTTGGTGATGCTGCATGGGGTCGGCTCCAATGCGGCCTCCTTCGTGCCGCTTCTGCCCCATTTGCCGCGCGACTGGTGCGTCGTTGCCTGGAACGCGCCGGGCTATTGCGGATCGGCTCCGCTCGATGCGGACTGGCCGCTGGCAAGCGATTATGCCGAGGCGCTGAAGGCGTTTCTCGACCGGCTGGAACTGGATAGGGTCTTTCTCGCAGGCCACTCGCTCGGCTGCCTGATGGCGGCGTCCTTTGCGAGCACACATCGCGACCGCGTCGCGCATCTTCTTTTGAGTTCGCCGGCACTTGGCCATGGCGTGCCGCGCGGGGCCGCTTTGAGTGCCGCCGCTCAGGCGCGCATTGACGACCTTGAGGCACTGGGCGCGGAGAAATTCGCCGCGCTGCGTGCGCCGCGGCTGGTTTTCGAGCCTGAAGCCAACACCGACATCGTGGACCGTGTGCGCCATGGCATGGCGCAGGTGAGCGTGCCGGGCTACCCGCAGGCAGCGCGCATGCTGGCGTCCGGGCGACTTCTGGATGATGCGGAGCGCCTGCAGGTGCCGACAGACGTGATCGTCGGTGCGGAGGATGTCGTGACGCCGCCCGATTCTGCCCGCCGTGCCCATGCGGCGTTGCGCCAGCCATGGCGTGGTGCGCTCACGCTGGTGCCGGGTGCCGGGCACGCCCTTTACCAACAGTCGCCCGCCGCTTTTGCAGCGGCGCTGGACGCGTTTGCGGAAACAGCCGGCTGAAGCCGGCAGGAGGAACGAGCATGGCAGATAAAGTTCGCGTCGGCAGCCTTCGGGGCATCATGATGCGTGGGCCTGGCATCACCGGCACGCTGCCGTTTTATGAGGATATGTGGGGGCTGAGCCTCGCTCACAAGGAAGACGGCTTGGCGCTTCTGCGCGGCACCGGAAGTGAGCCTTTCCTTTACGGCCTGAAGGACGGACCCGTCTACGGCATCGAATATGTGCATTTTGCGATGCCCGACCGCGCTTCGATGGACGCGCTCCATGCCCAGATCATCGAGCGTGGAGGCGTGGTGCTTGGTGAGCCGGGACCATTTGACGATTACGCCGGCGGCTATGGTTTCGAGATGCTCGATCCGGACAACAGGCGCCTTCGGTTCCGCACCGATGCGCTGAGCCTTGACGAGGAACCCGAATGGGCCAAGCCGCGCAAGGTGAGCCATGTGGTGCTGAACACGCCGGACATGGAAGGCGTTCAGGAATTCTACACCCATGTTCTGGGTTTCCGCATTTCCGATTACTCCGCCGACCAGATGGTCTTCCTGCGGTGTAATTCGGATCACCATTCCATCGCGCTTGTGCGGGGCAATTATGCAAGCGTCAATCACGTTGCGTTTGAAATGCCCTCGATCGACGAGTTCATGCGCGGCATCGGCCGCATGAAACAGAAGGGTCATGTGCCGACCTGGGGGCCAGGGCGGCATGGGCCGGGCAACAACCCCTTCGCCTATTTCGTCTCGCCATCGGGCTTTGTCATCGAGTTCACCTCCGAGCTGCAGCAGATCGATGAGGAAACGCATGAGGCGCAGGTCTGGCCGCGCGACAAGCCCGAAGCGATGGATCGCTGGATGACGGCGGGCCCCCCGACACCTGCCCAACGCGCCGTGATGCAGGGCAGGCCCGATCCCGGCTTCCCCGAACTCGCACCAACCGGGGGGAATGTCTGATGCATTACGGATATGACGGCAAGGTTGCTGTGGTCACTGGCGGTTCGTCCGGGATCGGTCTGGCAACGGTGGAAACGCTGCTCCAGTCGGGCGCGAAAGTCGCCTTCTGCGCCCGTACCGAAAGCCGGTTGAACGACGTGGCCGCGGTCCTCATCCGCGATTACGGCGAAGAGCGCGTGATGGCAAAGGCCTTTTCGGTTCTCGAACCGGAGGCTGTGAAGGATTTCGCCAAGGCGGTGGAAGACCGCTTCGGTGGCTGTGACCTTCTGGTGAACAACGCCGGACAGGGGCGCATTTCCACCTTTGAAGACACATCGGACGATGACTGGCGCGCCGAATACGAACTCAAACTGTTCAGCCAGATCCATCCAACCCGCGCCTTCCTGCCGATGCTGCGCAGGGCGAAGGGCGCCATCGTCGCGGTAAACTCGCTTCTGGCCTACCAGCCCGAGCCGCACATGGTCTGCACCTCGTCAGCGCGGGCCGGGGTGCAGAACCTCGTCAAATCGCTGAGCGTCGAACTGGCGCCCGATGTTCGGGTCAATTCGATCCTGCTTGGTCTGGTCGGTTCCGGTCAGTGGTCGCGCCGCTTTGCCGAACGCGAGGATCAGAGCCAGAGCCGCGCCGAATGGTATGGCGCTCTGGCGGCCAAAAAGGGCATTCCGCTCGGCCGCCTCGGCAATCCGGCGGAAGCGGCCGCCGCCATCGCTTTTCTCGGTTCGCCTGCGGCGAGCTACATCACAGGCGCCCAGCTCGAAGTTTCGGGCGGCCTGTCTCGTTACATTTGAAGGACACGGGATGAAACTCGAGACAATCACAGCCACCGAGACGGTCGGGGACCTCATCGCCCGCTATCTCGCAGAAATCGGCGTTACCACGGTGTTCGGGGTCATCTCCATTCACAACATGCCGATCCTTGATGCGATTGCACGGCAGCAGCGCATCCGTTTCGTGCCGGCACGCGGCGAGGCGGGCGCCATGAACATGGCTGATGCCTATGCGCGCGTTTCGGGAGAGCTGGGTGTCTGCCTGACCTCCACCGGCACGGCTGCCGGCAATGCGGCCGGCGCTCAAGCCGAAGCTCTGACAGCGGGGTCACGTGTTCTGCACATCACGACGCAGGTCGATTTGGAGTTCGCCGACCGCGACCGCGCCGCCATCCACGATGTGCCACGCCAGCCACAAATGCTGCGCGGCGTCTCCAAGGCTGTGTTCCGCATGTGGGACGCCAATGGCGCGGTGGGGGCGTTGACCGCTGCGGTATCTGCGGCACTTTCGGCTCCGAGCGGGCCGGTTAGCCTGGAAATACCGGTCGACGTTCAAAGGTCGCCTGCCTGCCCGACTGCGCGCATTCACAAGCCGCAGCCGGTTCGCCCGGTGGCACCCGACAGCGTGATCGACGAGATCGCCGAACTGGTGAAGGCGGCAAAACGCCCGCTTCTGTGGCTGGGCGGTGGTGCCAGCGAAGCCGGCGGGGAAGCGACCGAACTGATGCGTCGCGGTTTCGGCATTGTGACCTCGACCAATGGCCGCGCCATTGTTTCGGAAGCGGAGCCTGCCAGCCTTGGCGCCTTCAACATGACGCCGGAGGCCGTCGAGCTCTACAAGAGCTGTGACCTGATGATCGTTGTCGGTTCGCGCCTTCGCGGCAATGAAACGCGCAACAACAAGATGCCGCTGCCCCGGCCACTGGTGCAGATCGACGCTGACGCGTCCCAGGGCGGGCGCAACTATCCTGTGGAGGTCTTTGCCCATGGTGATGCCGCCGACACG
This sequence comes from Nitratireductor sp. ATLC21, assembly GCF_057196525.1. Taxonomy (NCBI): domain Bacteria; kingdom Pseudomonadati; phylum Pseudomonadota; class Alphaproteobacteria; order Hyphomicrobiales; family Phyllobacteriaceae; genus Nitratireductor; species Nitratireductor sp. ATLC21. The sequence goes on from NZ_JBXUOU010000002.1 coordinate 909,631, forward strand.
CTGGCGCGCCTGCTTGAGCGCCTGCCGGACACGCTCGACACCGACACCAATCTTTCCTTCGACATCGCCCGCACACGGGCTCAGGCCGAAGGCCGGATGCGCGATGTGCTTGGACCCTACCGGGTTGTAGCCGACACGCTGGCTGACCGGGTGTTCACCAATGGTCATGCCTGGGTACGGGACGTCACCATCTCCAACTCCACCTTCGGCAACCGCTATGTGCGCATTGCCGCACCCAATCTCGGCGTTCACGCGCTGGGTGGCGGCATTGGCCAGGGCGTCGCGATGGGCGTCGGGGCGGCGGTTGCGTCCAAGGGGGCGAAGGCGATCACGCTTCTGGGCGACGGCGGAACCATGCTCGGACTGGCCGAGATGATCACTGCGGTCGAAGAGAACGCCCCGCTCGTCTATCTCCTGATGAACGACAAGGCCTATGGCGTGATCCAGAACATCCAGGATGCACAGTATGACAGCCGCCGTCACTATTCGGCGTTGGCGACGCCGGACTTTGCCGGGTTCTGCAAGTCGATCGGCATGCCCCACCGGGTGATCAGCGATGTCGCAGACTTCACCACAGCCTTTGATGAAGCTGTCGCCGCTGACGGACCGCAGCTCATCGAGATCGACATGTGCGCCATTGGCCCGTTCAACGAAGCCTTTGCCGGCCCGCCTGCGGGCGCCGCGGGCAAGGAGGCGTAGAAAATGAGGCTCGGACTGATCGGTTTTGGCAACATCGCCGGGACGCTGCTCGACCTGCTGTCAAAGACACTCGATGCGCCGCTGGCTCATCTGTGTGTTGTGACGCTGCCGGAGTTTGCCGCCGAAACGGAAGCACGCCTTCGGGCGGAATTTGGTGCCGTGGCGCAGGACATTTCCGTTGTCGGTGATGCCGAAGCGCTGCTCGCCGAAAAGCCGGACCTGGTGGTGGAATGCGCGGGCCACGGGGCCGTGGTGGAACACGTGCCGCCGGTTCTGCGCGCTGGCACGGATGTGATCATCGTGTCGATCGGCGCGCTCTCCGATGCGGCGCTCGAGACCGATCTTCGGGCGGCCGCCAGCGCCGGCGGCGCGCGCCTCGTTTTGCCCGCCGGTGCGGTTGGCGGTATTGACCTGCTCTCTGCTCTGGGAGCGGCAGGCGGGCTGGAGGTTCGCTATCGCGGTTCCAAACCGCCGCGCGCCTGGAGCGGGACACCCGCCGAAGAGGCGGTCGATCTGGCGAACCTGACCGATGCAACCACATTCTTCACGGGCAACGCCCGCGAAGCCGCACGCGACTTTCCCAAGAACGCCAATGTTGCCGCAACGCTGGCATTGGCGGGAGCCGGGTTCGAGGCGACCCATGTGGAGCTGGTCGCCGATCCCGCCGCACCCGGCAATGTGCACGAATACTCGGTCGTCTCACCGCTGGCGAAATATTCGATGCGGATCGAGAACCTGCCATCCGCCGGCAATGCCAAGACATCCGTTTCAACGGTCTACAGCGTTCTGCGCGAGATCCGGAACCGGATCGGACCGGTGGCGATCTGAAAAGGGAGGCGAAGATGATCGAACTGCCCCAGAATAAGCTCTTCATCGGAGGAGAATGGGAAGAGGGAAGTGGTGCCGAAATCACCTCGATCTTCCCTGCTGACGGCAGCGTCAACCGCGTGCTTCGTGGTGCAAGCATCGCCGATGGAGAACGTGCCATCGAGCGCGCGAAGAAGGCGCAGGCAGATCCGGCATGGCGCAATCTCAAACCGCATGAGCGGGCGCGCTTTCTCTACGCCATAGCCGACGGCATCGAGGCGAATGCCGAACGTATTTCCCATATCCAGAGCCGTGACACGGGCAAGACCCTGCGGGAGACAGGTGCGCTGGCCGCTTCCGCTGCCGGCACTTTTCGCTATTTCGGTGCAGTGCTGGAGAGTTCTGACGAGACGCTGACGGTCCAGCGTGGCGACGCCCTGACCATGTCGGTTCATGAAGCACTCGGCCTTGTGGGCGCGATCACGCCGTGGAATTCTCCGATCGCCTCGGATGCGCAGAAGGTTGCTCCGGCACTGGCTGCCGGAAACGCGGTGCTCTTGAAGCCGGCCTCCTGGTCGCCGCTGGTCTCTCTTGAACTGGCGCGGATCGTTGAGGCATCGGGCCTGCCCAAGGGGTTGTTCTCCGTGCTGCCGGGATCGGGCCGGGAGATCGGGAACCTTCTGGTAGAACACCCTGACATTGCCAAAATCAGCTTCACGGGCGGCACGGCGACGGGCCGTGCGCTTGCCGTGAAGGCCGCGCAGAAACTGATGCCGGTGTCGCTGGAGCTTGGTGGCAAGTCTCCGACCATTGTCTTTGCCGATGCCGATATCGAGCAGGCGCTGGCCGGCGTGCTGTTCGGCATTTTCTCGTCAACGGGTCAGAGCTGCATCGCCGGTGCGCGCCTCTTCGTCGAGCGGCCGATTTATGATCAGTTTGTCGAGCGCCTCGTGGCGGCGACAGAGCGCCTGAAAGTGGGACATCCCTTCGAAGCGGGGACGCAGGTCGCGCCGATGGTCCACTTCGATCACCGCGACAGTGTCGCAGAGCATGTCAGAAGGGCGATTGAAGAGGGAGCCGAACTCCTGACCGGCGGCAAAGCGCCCGAAGGCGATGTTTTCGACAAGGGTGCTTATTATCTGCCCACCATTCTTGCCGGGGTCGACAACACGGCGCGCATCTGCCGCGAGGAGGTGTTTGGGCCGGTTCTCGTCGTCTTGCCATTCGACAGCGAGGAAGACGTCATCGCGCAGGCCAATGATAATGAATATGGTCTGGCGTGCGGCCTGTGGACCCGCGATTTCCCGAAAAGCTGGCGTGTCGGCAATGCCATCGGGGCAGGCACCGTCTGGATCAACACTTACAAGCAGTTTTCGATCTCAACGCCCTTCGGTGGCGAGAAGGAAAGCGGCATGGGGCGCGAGAAAGGCCGCGATGGCATCCGCGCCTATATGGCGCAAAAATCCTTCTACACCGATCTTTCGGGCGCGCCGCACCCCTGGGCGGCAGCCACGGTGAAGACCCAATGAGCCGCGCGGTCGCCATTGTCGGGTCGGGGCCGTCCGGCTGCTATCTGGCGCAAGCGCTCCTGAAGGCAGAGCCGGACCTCAGCGTCGATCTGATCGACCGCCTGCCCGTGCCCTATGGCCTCGTGCGCTATGGCGTGGCGGCCGATCATCAGGGCACCAAGGGGGTGATCCGGCAGTTCGAACGACTGTTCGAGCGACAGGGTGCGGGCTTCATCGGAAATGTTTCAATCGGCGAGGATGTCAGCCTCGATGAGCTGCGCGCGGCCTATGATGCCGTGGTGCTCGCCGCCGGCCTGTCCGCCGATCGCGCCCTTGGCATTCCCGGCGAAACGCTCAAGGGTGTTTATCGTGCGGGGCGTCTGACGCGCGCGCTTTATGAGCATCCCGATGCCGAGCCTCTGCCCGAACTGGGGTCGCGGGTGGTCATCATGGGCAATGGCAATGTCGCCATCGACATTCTGCGCCTGCTCGCCAAGTCCCCGGAAGAACTGGCCGGCTCCGATCTTGGTGCCGGGCCGACCGCCTGGCTTGCCGGTTCTGCAATCGAGGAGATCGAGATTGTTGGCCGCTCGCCGGCAGCAGCGGCCAAGTTCGATCCCGTCATGATCAAGGAATTGGCCAAGCTCGAGGGTGTGCGCATTGGCGTTATCGATGCGGGCGAGGGCGATGATCCGGAGGCGGCGAAGAAACTTGCAGCCCTTGCAGCGGTAGACGGTCATGGTTCCGGCCCGCGCCGCATAACGTTCCGATTTGGTCTCACGCCAAAAGAGCTTTCCGGCATCGATGGTAATCTGAAGGAAGCGCAGTTCGAGGACGGGCAGGGCAACACGGTGTCCCTGCCATGCAGCGCCTTTATCACCGCGATCGGTTTCGGCGCCCAGGAGGGCTTGCCACGCGATGCGCTGATTGGCGCGGCGAGGGATAGGGAACTCGGGGTTCTCGATACGGGGCTCTATGCAACGGGCTGGTTCCGTCGCGGCCCGCGCGGAACGATCCCGGACAATCGCGCCGATGCACAGCGTCTGGCAGAGCGTATCCTTGCAGATTTTCAGGCAGGGGAGGGTTCGCCTCCAAAACCCGGCCGGAGCGCTTTTCCGGAGTGGAGGGGTGCGGTTGACTATCAGGGCTGGAAACGTATTGACGCTGCTGAACTTGCGGCAGCTCCGGAAAATCGTTGCCGCGCCAAGATTGCTTCGCGCGACGCCATGCTGGCGCTCGCCATTGAGAAACAGGAGCCTTCACAATGAACATTACGGTTCTATACGGCACCGAGACCGGCAATGCCGAGATGCTGGCCGAGGACATCATGTCCGAGCTCGAGGGCGAACATGATGTCGCCTGCAGCAATCTGTCGGATTTTGCGCCGGATGCCTTTGATACCGGGCGGCTTTACCTGATCGTCTGCTCGTCATATGGCGACGGAGAGCTCCCGGCTTCAGCCCAGCCCTTTGCCGAAGCGCTTCAAGCAAACACGCCGGACCTGACTGGTGTTCATTTCGGTATTTTTGGCCTGGGAGACACGGAATATGAAGAGACATTCGGCTTCGGAAGCAAAAGCCTTGCGGAGCTTTTGAGCGCAAGAGGGGCGGTACAGATCGGCGAACGCATCACGCATGACGCCTCGGGCAGCGACATGGCCGAGGACCTGGCATTCCCCTGGGCAGCGCAGATCGTGGCGCTGGCTGAGGAAAAATTGGGCGAGACCGCGTGATGAAGGCCGCCGAAATTCGAGAACTGGTTTGTACACCATGGCACCATGGGGATTGCGTCGACCTCTCGGGCGTCATTTGCGAGGGGGCGCTGGATCTCGCCGGATGTGATGTGACGGGCGTGAATTTCACAGGCGCATTTTTCCCCGATGGCTTCGATGCATCAGGCGCTCGTTTTCGCGGCGTGAGCTGGTTCAGCCATGGTCATTTCGGCAAGGCCGCCAGCTTCGTAGAAGCCGTGTTTACCAATGATGCCCGCTTCGATCAGGCCACCTTTTCCGGCAAGGCATCATTTGAACGCGCCGAGTTCCGCGGTATCGCACGGTTCGACCGCGGTGACTTCGTCTCGGGAGCGAACTTTCGCAGCGTTGCATGTTACGGAAACTTCTCCCTGCACGGCGTGTGGATGCGCAAGCAGGCGGAGTTTCAGGGAGCCGAATGGTTGGGGGGGCTATGGTGCGAGGCGGCACAATTGCCTGAGAACGCCGACTTTGCGGACACCCAGGTTCATGGCCGCCTGTGGCTGCGTCACGCTGTCGTGGGAAACAGGCGGCTGCAAAGCAGCGCCTTCCCGCTTTCCTATGGGTACACCTACAGTTGATCGGCTGACCAGCCGCGATAGCCCAAAGCTTCGGACATGGCGCGGGCGACGGTCTTGAGCTCTTGCTCGATTTTCCCTGCATTGGGACTGTTTTCATCAAAGATGCTCGCGTGACCGGTCACGTTGATGGCACCAACGGCACGTGCCTGATGGTCGTGAACTGCGACTGCAGCGGAGCCGATCTCGCGCTCAAAATTAGCAACGCTCCACGCGATCCCACGGGCCCGGTCGGACTGAAGCTGCTTTTCCAGATCCGCAAGTGTGGTCCGTGTTTTGGTCGTAAACGATTCCATCGTCTGACCGGCATATAAAGACCGGAGTGAGGCAATCGGCAGTTCCGCCAGAAGGATGCGGCCGATGGTGGTCGCATGCGCCGGCAGCCGGGTTCCCTCGCGCACCGTGCTGGCAAGGTGTGAATTCGGTGTTTCACGCGCCAGATACACGATCTCCCGACCCTCCAGAACGCCAAGATGCGCCGACAGATTGAGTGATTCGACAAGCTGCTTGAGGAAGGGCCGCGCGACCTGAAGTATGCTTCGCTCGTTCAGGGCCTCCGAGGCAAGAGCGATGAGACCGGTGCCGAGACGATATCCGCCATCATCGGCAATGGGTTCGATCATGCTTTCTGCCTCGAGCGTCGCAAGCAGACGGATGAGCGTCGTGCGGTTGATGTCGAGCGCCTTCGCCGCATTGCTTATGTTGCGGCACCGATTGCCCGCCGCGATATAGCGAAGCAGCGCAATTGCTCTGGTCACCGGGGGAACCACGTAAAGGGGTTCTTTTGTCTCTGCTTTATGCTCTTCTGCCACTTACGGCCCCGCTGAATCGGTCTTATTTGCTCACAATTATCATATTTGAACAGAGACCAGTAGCAGGCTGGCTTAATGAATGCCGCAAATGTCACGCTTATTTGCCGGGGTGGCAGGGACTTTGCCGTTGTGGCTACCAATAATCGGATTGTTTGTCTTGCCTGCCCGCGCCGAACGTGCACGCTTCAGGCGCTCTCCCTACGGTCTTTAACGATGCAACCGGCGTCCACGCATCCGGTGTTCTCAACGGATATTCGCGATGGCGCCTGCAAGGGTATGCAGTCTGGTGCTGTTGGATCCCTTGATCAACACAATGTCGCCATTCCGGATATCTGCAAGAAATGCTTGGTGCATCTCTTCCAGTGTTTTCGCGTGAACCCCTTTGCAGGCATCCGGCAGGGCGGCCCAGAAATCTTCGTAAAGTGTTCCGAGCACGCAAACCCGGTCGATGCCATTTGCCTCGATCAGGGGTGCCAGACCGGTGTGGAACTCCCGGCTTTGAGCACCCAGCTCTGCCATCTCGCCCAAAAAAGCGATCCTCCGACCAGCCCCGGTTCTTTTGCCGAGATTGGCAAAGGCGGCTCTCATGGAGGCCGGGTTGGCATTGTAGGCATCGTCTATCAGATGAATGGTGCACCCCTTGATGGTCAGCCGGTGCTCTGCACCGCGTCCGGGCAGGGGCGAGAAACTGGCCAATTGGTCTAGGGCCGCATCAAGCGGGTGCCCGAGGGCCGCCACAGCAGCAAGGATGGCGAGGCTATTAAGCGCCATGTGCTCGCCGGCGGCACCAAGCGCATACCGCACTGCCTGCCCATTGACGCGGGCCTCAACAGATCCGTTTTGCGCGTCGTAATTGATAAGCCGGTAGTCGCATTCCTCGCCGAGGCCATAATGGAGGATTTTCAGGTTGCGGGCCCGAGCGGCGGCGTGGACCACATCCCACTCCTGCATGTCGCGGTTGAGGATTGCCACGCCACCCGAAGTCATGCCCTCAAAGATCGCGCTTTTTGTCACGGCGATGTCGCGCGGCGTGGTTGTCTCGGAGAGGTGCGCTGGCGCTATGTTGGTAAAAATGGCGACATCCGCTTTCGCCATGCGCGCGCTCTGACCCATGCGGCCGACCGCCAGCTCGAGCACCACGTGATCTGTCGCAGCAGGTATCGAGGCAAGATTCCAGGCCACACCGTGTGGAAGATTGGCATTGTGCGCGGTCTGGGCGACGCTTCCATATGGCGACAGTGCGTGGGCCAGCATTGCGACGGATGTCGTCTTTCCGGCGCTACCCGTGATGGCGAGAAGCTTGCCGCTCATACGCAGGCGCGAATAGCGCCCCAGGGCGAGAATGGCGGCTCCGGTATCTCTCACCGCAAGAACGGGAATATTGTCTGGGACCGGGGCCTGGGGATTATCCGTGATGATAGCCGCCGGTGGCGGCTTCATGCCGGCAATCACGTTCGGTGGTATTCCTCTACCGGTCTTTCCGACACGCATGGTGACCATTTGCCCGGGCTTGCGCGTGGGAGCGTGAATGCACAGTCCCGTAGCGGTCCAGCCAGTCTCCGGCGGAACGATCCAGTGGCCGCCTGTTGCCTCGGCTGCGGTGGACGAGTTCCAGATGGCGGCGGTCGGCGTGCGCAGGAGAGGTCCACCGTCAGCAGTATCACGTGAATGCTGCGCCACCAGTGACTGGAAACCGGGGCGCAGCTGGAGATAATTCCGGTATGCTATGAAGCCGGACAAATAGTGCTCCACATCGTCGATGCGCACCCGGAACGCATGGTGGCGAATGAAAAAGCTCCCCGCCACCCGGTTCGGCGTTCGAAAGAACATCGCTGTCTCCGGCCAGAAGAACCCGTTCAACAGGTATCGGGCACGAAACTCGAGCGCTTCACTGAACGCGACAAGATCGATCCTGCGCAGAAGATGCGTCATCTGGGGAAAATCGCCGATCCGACTGATCAAAGAGCGTGCAGCCATCATCAGTTCAAGAAGCGTGGGAAAAGTGGTGATGCGCTGCCGCACGAAATCCAGATGACCGGCGACATTTTGCAGCCCGAAGATGAAATAGCGCTCTTCCGGTCGATGGCGGGTCAGTTCGTTGACGCAATAGCTCAGCCAATGGTCGTGATGGCGCCAGTGGTTTTGGGCGATAAAATGGTCGAACGCCTTTTCCACGGCATCCAGCCAACGAGGATCCCTGGTGATGTCATAGAGACGCATCAGGCCGAAGGCAGCTTCGCCCTCGTAGTAGATGGTGCGGAAAGCCGTCTTCATTTCCAGGGAGGGAAAGTGCAGCACATGGTTGAACGAGCCGGTTCGCCGATCCTGCATGTAAAGAATGCCGAGCGCGAGCTTTTCCATCAACGGAAGATGGGTCTGGTCGCCGGTGGTGGTCGTATATTTGCTGAGCGCCAGCAGAGCGACGGCATTGCCACCCAGCTTGATCTCGTCGCCGACATCCACCAGGAATGCAGCCCGCCCGCCATCCGGTAGATCAGCTTCGCGAATGAACTCCCGATTCATACGCCCAATGGAGCGATCTATGGCGCTTTTCAGTGTCGCCTCGCGCGTCACTTCCCAGGCTTCAAGCATAGCGTAGGTGGTGCTTGCATGGCGCAGCGTGTTGTATGCTTCAATGCGCCGGTCGAAACAGGGGTGGAACCCGTAAACGAATGCGCCATCATCTCCCACCTGCCGGGCGAGATATCCAGAGGCCGATCGAACCAGATGATCGACGAGAGGCGCGTCGAGGTCTTCGACGTGCCGCCGTCCCGCATCCGGTCCCGCTTCGTTGAGTGGATGCAGACCGCCATCGACATCGCGGAACACGCCTTTTGTGGAGAATATGAAAACCGCCCGCTCGTCATTGAAATCCACGGCGGCGGTGCCGGGATATTTCGCACCAGCATATCGTGCGAAATTCTTCTCGTTGAGTGTGGCGTGGGCCATGCGATTGCCGCCATAAAGCATCGCATTCGCATTCAGCTCCTGCTCCAGAAAGGCCCTGTGAAAGCCTGCATCGAGCGCAATACCGCATCGAAAATAATTTCGCTTGGTTCGGGTCAGACTCTCACGCAAATCCTTCCAAGTGCAGGCTTCGGCGCGATCAACCCAGTCCACCCGCAGCCATCGTCCTTCGAGCCTGTCCTTGCGCATGACTTGCCGAAGTTGCGCCAGCCCTTTTTGCCATGCGGCTTCGAGGGTGGCGCCGGTGGCAGAGACCACGCGCGCGCGCATCTCGCCGTCGGAAACGGAAAAAAACAACACCACCGCCGGAAACGGTGCCTGAAGCGGCACGATGCCTTTGCGCAGAGCCGTTCTGATTTCTGACAAGCCGTCGAATTTCTCGTGTCGCATAGGTTCTGCCTTAACGTTCACGCAGTGCTTTGCGCGCGCGATTGAAAGGTTTGATGAGGTAGTCCAGAACGGTCTTGCTTCCGGTGTGAATGTCGACGGTGGCGACCATTCCCGGCACGATGGGAAAACGCTTTCCAGCCTCGTTGACGAGGGCGTCATCCTCGGTTTCGATAAAGACGCGATAGTAATATTTCTCCTTTTCCACCTCGTCCTGGATTGTGTCCGGTGAGATGGTTGTCACCTCTCCGTCAATGTCTCCGTAGATGGCGTAGTCATAGGCGCTGATCTTGACGTTCGCTCTCTGGCCCGGATGGATGAAGGCGATATCGCGCGGCGAGATGCGGGTCTCGATGAGCAGTTGATCATCAAGTGGAATGATATCCATTAGCTTCCCGTTCGGGGGGGACGACGCCCCCGATGGTGGAAACCTCGATGTTCTTGACGATGCCGCGCACTGGCGAGCGGTGGGTCAGCCGCGCGAGACTGTCGGAGCGGCCTCGGACAACCGGGGAAAGAGCGCTCATCTCGGCGTTGGCTTCGGAGAGTTCCTCCCGGGCGCGAACAAGGTACTCGGATTTGACTTCGGCTTTCTTGAGTTCCAGCTCGGCGGCCTGACGCTGAAGGCGGATGATTTCGACATTGCTCGCCGCACCGATCGCAGACAGAGATTTGTTGATCTCCAGCTCCTTGGTGACGAGGAGGAGCGATTCCTCAATCCAGCGCAGCGATGCACGCAAGGAGCGCCGTCGCTCCTCATAGAGCTCGCGTTCCGCTCTGATCAGATCGGGATATTCCTGCAGGTCTTCAGGAAACCGAAGCGGTGTCTGATTGACCTCTGCCTGCAGTCTCGCGGACGCGGCCTGGGCGGCCCGGTACTTGGCTGCGCTTTCTTCTACGTCGGACGCTTTTCTCGTGGGATCGAGCTGCGCCAGCAACTGGCCCGGATTCACCACCTGATCTTCACGAACGTGAAGCGCGGCAAGAATACCGCCTTCGAAGGATTCGATCGCCTGTTCACGCTTGGTTGGGATAACGCGTCCGCTGCCTGAAGACACCTCATCGAGGGTTGCGAAATACGACCATACAAGCGCTGCCGCCAGCAGGAAGCATAGAACCCGCACAATGCGTGTGGATCGTGACAGCCGGACATCGTCGTGATCGCCATACTCCCAGCCGTGCGTGTCGTCCTTGTGAAGCAGCGTCATGATCGGCTCTCCTCATTCGCGGCTTGACGATTGCCCGGTCGATTGGCCGGGACGACCTTTTTCACGCCTTGCAGCACCTTCAAGGCCGCATCCTTTCTGTCATCCAGCGCCACCTGACCGTTGTCGAACACAACGATCCGCTCGACCAGATCGAGAATGCGCATGCGGTGTGTGGCGATCACCACTGTCCGGTCCGCGGCCCAATCGTTGAAGCGCGTTATAAACTGGCGCTCGGTCGCCTCATCCATTGCCGCGGTGGGCTCGTCGAGAAGGATGATTGTCGGTTGTCTGATCAGCAGACGAGCCAGCAACAGTGACTGCCGCTGACCGCCTGAAAGCCCGAGGCCACCCTCTTGGATGGGATGATCGAGACCTTGCGGCAGGCGGCGTATGAATTCATCTGCGCCCACCATGGCCAGAGCTTCGAAAAGCGCGTCCTGCGAAGCATGCGGTGCTCCAAGCGTGACATTGTCCCGGATCGTGCCATGGAAGAGCCGTGCGTTCTGTGTAAGCAGACCGACATCACGTCTGACATCCGCAGGATCGATGTGGCCAAGTGCGAGATCGTCCAGGGTCACATCACCCGAAAACGGTTCCATCATGCCTGAAAGCGCGTGCAAAAATGTGGACTTGCCGGCGCCATTCTTACCCAGAACGGCGACTTTCTCCCCGGCTTCTATGTCCAGATCCTTTACCGTCAGCGCCGGTTGCATGCTGAAATCGCCATAGGTGAACACGGCCATGCGCATGTGGTATGCGCCGCGCAGAGCCGTTGCCGACACCCGCACCTCGGTATCGGGGTGATCTACCGGCATCTCCATGATTGCGTTGAGGCTTTTCAGTCCGACTTTTGCCTGCTGCAGACGGCCAAACACCTGAGTGATCTGCGCCATGGGCGCCATCATCCGTGAGCCCAGAATGGAACAGGCAACCAGAGCGCCCGTAGTCATGTCACCATTCATGACCAACGGCGCACCGAAGAAAACGATGACAGCGAACGTGCCTGTCTGCACCGTGTGGCCCCATCCTGTGAGCGCGCTGGTGATCGAGCGAAGGCGCAGCTGGGCCTCGGCTGCGACGGCGTTGAAATGGTTCCAGCGCTGCTGAAAGCGCTCCTCCGCCTGCAACGCTTTCACGTCCTCGATGCCCTGCACCGCCTCGACCAGCATCGCATTGCGCAACGAGGCCTCGCGCATGGCTTCGCGCGCACTGGCGCGCAGCTTGCCTTGAGCCATCAGCCCCGGAGCGACCAGCAGAAGGAGGGCCGCGGCGGGAATGATGACCAGCGGTCCGCCAATGAGCCAGAATATACCGAGGAAGAGAAAGAAGAATGGAAGGTCCGAGACGGCCGACGCTGTTGTCGACGTCAGCAATTCGCGGACCTGTTCCATATCGCGCAGTTGCGCAATGAACGTCCCCGTGGATGTCGGTCGGGCTGTGTTCTTGACCCGCAATGCATGGCCAAAAAGTACGTCGGACATCCGCAGGTCGACGCGCTTGCCCACCGTGTCGAGAATGCCCGTTCGCAGCCGGCGTATGATGAAATCGAAGAGCACTGCCAGCAACACACCTGAAAATAGGACGAAGAGGGTGTTCATCGAGTTTGCTGGCACCACCCGGTCATAAACCTGCATGGAGAAGATGATGCCGGCCAGCGCGAGGAGGTTGGCCATGAGCGAGGCCAGCATCACATGGGCATAGGGCCGCAGATCACGCAGAGCGATGCGCCGGAACCAGTTCCTGCGATAGGGAGCGATATAGGCGTCCACGCGTTCATCGGCGATTGCGCGCTGAGGGCGGGCGAGCACCATCAGCCGCGTTTCGTTCAACAGGTCATCGAGCGGGATGGGGGTGGGCTGGCCGGCATCACCGCTGAAGACCACAGATGCGTGTCGCTCTGCGCTCAGTGCAACTACAACCCCGACAAGCCCGTTTTCGAACTCGACCAGAACCGGCAGGCGCCAGCTATGGAGCTTGCGAAGCCGCACTGGCTTTGCCCGCAGCCCCAGTTTTCGGGACACCCTGATGATGCTCCCGGCTTTGTCGGGCGTTTCCAGGGCCTGCGCTAGCTGGCGGGCACCCTGTGCGGAAAACGGCACGTTGTAGTGCCGCGCCACATGTTCCAGCGCCTCGATCCAGGCCGAGAGATCGGGCCTATCTCGATCCGGTAGTTCCGCCTGCTCCATGTCGGGGCCCATCATGCGATCCCCTTCGGTTGATCAATCAATGTGTTTCGGTCGCGCGATCTTGCAACCGCGCGACGAAGTGTCTGGGGCTACACGCCAGCCGATCCGGTGTCATCCAGGTCGTCTTCTTGCACCAGGTGGCCGAAGGGATCGACCGGCGCGCCTTCGCCAAGCTTGGATGATCCATCGCTGACCGCGCCTTTGGCCGCAGCGCTTTCTGTCTGCTGCGAAAGCGTTTCGATGTTGTCCAAGGGCACGTCCGGACTGCCTCCATCCTCAAGCAGGCCAAACAGTCTTGGGCCGTCTGAGGATGTGGTCTTGCCGGGGCTGCTATCCTCCTCGTTCGGTTGGTCGAGGCTGTCGAGCCCGATCACATCGTCTGTGGCAAACAGCGGCTGGGTCGATGCAAATGCGGCAAAGGTACCCGGCCCGGCGCCATGCTGGATCTCTATGGTGAGCGTGGCTTCGACCGTCGTGCCGTTCGGGTGCTCCAGCTGATAGGTGAAGACGTCTGACTGACCGATCGATGCCGTGTCGGGATCCGGTGCGTAGCTGTACCGGCCATCGGCGAAAATCGTGAGTGTGCCATACGTGCCCACAAGCTGCGTTCCTGCCTGCGCAGGCTCTTCATAAGTCACGCCGTCAGGCGCCACTTTAAGCACCGTATAGGTCGAGCCCAGCGTATCGTCCTCGAGCACGTTGCCCTGTGTTGATACGCCACCCTCCGCCACGATCTGCGTCAGATCGCTGTTTTCGAAGGTCAGGTCGGCGCTAACGGTGACGCCAATGGCGACCCCGCTATTGGAGACATTTAGGCGATACTGACCTGTCGGCAGGTCATCAATCGTCGCTTCAATTGATTCGCCAACGATACCGATCACGTCGATCAGCCCGCCCTCGCTGCTGTTCGCGATCTCAACCCAGGCGCCGTCAATGAATTGTTCCAGCGAGAACTCGATGGCCTCAAGAAGATTGAGCAGACTGGAAGAACTGACTGAAATGGACAGGTCGGTCTCGACCTGATCCGCAACGTTGAAATCATAACTTCCTTCGCCACCGCCCAACACGTTTGTGTACTGGATGGCATTGTCGACCTGCTGGGTGGTGACGACATAGGTCGTGTCGATCCCGGCTGTTCCAGCGTCGTCCACTGCGCTCATGTCGAGCGTGGCGGGTTGTGTCGGATCGAGGTCGTTCCACACCAGGCCTTGCCCGGCACTGTCGATCTGCACATAGAGCGTCGCTGTCGAGGTATTTCCTGTCTCAGGATCGTTCAGCGTATAGGTGAACGCATCCACCTGCCCGATACCATCGCCTGCTGCATTGGGCGTATAGGTGTAGCTGCCGTCGGGACCAATGGTAAGCGTGCCATAGGTGCCGACGATGGTGGTTCCCGGTCCGGCCACCGCTTCTCCGTTCACCTGCGCGATCACTGTTGTGGGCGTGACGTCATCGACCTGCCCGTCGTCATTCACATCCGTGATGACATTGCCGGAAACCGGAACCGGATCGTAACCCCCGATCTCGGTGTAATCGTAGTCCGTGCCAGACACCTGCAGGTCGCCGAGCACACCGGCCCCGACACCTTCGAATGTCATGAAGGCCCGGTACTGGCCGGATTCGAGGAGTTGCTCGACGCGGTATTCGTTTCCGCTCAACAAGCCAAGCTCGAGCAGCGTCGCTTCACCGGTGCCGTCAATGCCGGTCCATTGCGTGCCATCCCATTTCTGGATGACCAGCGAATAGTCGCTGAGGACGCCCAGAGAGGCGAGAGCGCTGTAATCGAAGTCCGCTTCCAGAGTGTGATTTTCTTCAACGCTGAAGTTGACGGTCGAGGTTCCCAGAACTTCGGCCTGCAGGTCCAACACACCGATTGAAACGAGTGCCAGATAATTTGCGCTGCCGTGATCGACTGATGAGGCCGTCGGAAGAATATTCACCTCAGCTCTGGCAAAATCATCATAGGCCTGAATATCAGCGTCGGCGTCTGCATCGGCATCCGCGTCTGCATCGGCATCAGCATCCGCGTCTGCGTCCGCGTCAGCATCCGCGTCCGCGTCTGCATCGGCATCTGCATCCGCGTCGGCGTCCGCGTCGGCGTCTGCATCTGCATCCGCGTCTGCATCCGCGTCTGCATCGGCATCTGCATCCGCGTCCGCGTCCGCGTCGGCGTCAGCATCCGCGTCCGCGTCTGCATCGGCGTCAGCATCCGCATCAGCGTCAGCGTCGGCATCTGCATCCGCGTCGGCATCGGCATCAGCATCCGCGTCCGCGTCGGCGTCTGCATCTGCATCCGCGTCGGCATCGGCATCTGCATCCGCGTCCGCGTCGGCGTCAGCATCGGCATCCGCATCCGCATCCGCATCCGCGTCGGCATCTGCGTCGGCATCCGCATCCGCATCCGCATCTGCGTCGGCGTCCGCATCGGCATCAGCATCCGCATCCGCATCCGCGTCGGCATCTGCGTCGGCATCGGCATCCGCATCCGCATCAGCATCCGCGTCGGCATCTGCATCAGCGTCCGCATCTGCATCTGCATCCGCGTCAGCATCAGCATCTGCGTCGGCATCGGCATCGGCATCCGCATCCGCGTCGGCATCCGCATCAGCATCAGCATCCGCATCCGCATCGGCATCCGCATCGGCGTCTGCGTCCGCATCCGCATCAGCATCCGCGTCGGCATCTGCATCTGCATCAGCGTCCGCATCTGCATCTGCATCCGCGTCTGCATCGACGTCTGCATCCGCGTCGGCGTCCGCATCCGCATCGGCATCTGCATCGGCATCCGCATCGGCGTCCGCATCCGCATCAGCGTCAGCGTCGGCATCGGCATCTGCATCGGCATCCGCATCGGCATCCGCATCTGCGTCGGCATCTGCATCTGCATCTGCATCTGCATCAGCGTCGGCATCGGCGTCAGCATCGGCATCGGCGTCAGCATCTGCATCTGCATCTGCATCTGCATCTGCATCTCCGTCGGCATCTGCATCCGCATCACTGTCGTCAGCTTTCGAGCCGCCACCGGCAAGCGCGGCGGCACCGCCGGCGAGAAGGCCGAGACCTGCCAAACCTAGCAGCGAGGAACCACCTGCCCCACCCCCGACAAATTGGTCGACAGAGGCAATTTCGGAGAACTGAAAGTCAGCGAGACCCGCCGTGTGATCTCCAAACCAGAGATTCCCGCTTGGATCCTCTAGAACCAGGTCGCTTTTGGCACCTTCACTTTCAAGATAGAAATTCGCGATTCTGATCAGGCGCCCGTCATGCAGCTTCAAGAGAAGGTGATTGCCTTCCCGGGTAAAACTATCCACTGCTGCAGGAGAGATTTTCAGCGTGACGACACTCGGCGCATCCAGAACGATAGCGTCAAGAGCTGCGGTTCTCTCGCTCCCGGTCCCTTTAACTGAAATTACAGCTGCCACGAGATCACCTCTGTCAACAATGTTGTCCTAAAAGAATTCGTTTTCAATAAATAACTTGAAATACAAATAGTGTAGACAAAATACGTTTCAAAAAGAAATGCGTGGATGTTTAGTGCGGGTAGAATCGGCTGGATCTAAAAACATCGAAGCTTCAATTAGATAGTGGTGGATTATTGATGTTTTTTCGCAAATTCATTGTTTTTGATTCATTGATTTGATTATTAAAAATATAAATATAGTAATTGAAATATATATTACAGTAAAACTCAGGGTTGATTTGTCGTTGCAAGAACGGCGGAATTCGCGCCTCTGGTGCCGAGTCCAGAGGTCAGACAGACGGACAGGCAGGATGGAGCTGCGAAGCGCCCTAAAGGCGAACACCGTGGAGTTGCTCTCCCTCCAGAGAGAGGTAGCGGCGCAGCAGCCCTGTTTGAAATGCGCAGTCCACGTTCAGTTTCTGCAGGTCGTAGCGGATGTTTGCTGCTTCAAAACGGGCGGCATGAAATTCCTGGTCCGCGTTGAGGAGGTCCAGAAGTGTCCGCGTGCCCAGATCCAGATACTGTTTGCGATAAAGGTCACGTGTCTGCTTCATCATCCCTTCCCGCGAGGTAATGGATTCGAGAAGCTGCCGATAGCTGGCAATCTGTCCGTTGGCCTCAAGCAGCTTGCCTTCGACCTCCACCCGCACACGATCGCGTGCCTGTGATGATGCGAGCAAAGCCCGGTTGGCTGCGCGATTGCGGGCCGCGTTCTCGCCGCCGTTGTAGAGGCTCCCCTTAACATTCACACCGATATTGTATTCGGGGTCACTATCATCCAGTTCCAGGAGGTCGGCCCCCACACTGGCTTCAAGCGAGAAGGTGGGCAGGCCCTCTGCCTTGCTCAGATCAACTTGCGCAGTTGCGGCTGCCCGTTCGGCGTCTGCCTGCATGATCGCGGGAATCTGCGACCAGTCCGGCTTACTGACCGCGCAGGCCTCGCTCAGCCATTTCGGTGCTTTTACAACAGCGGGCGTTCCGGCACGGGCAGCCCCCCTGTAAGAGTGTCGAGCCTGCTCTGCCAGCGCCGCGCCTGGGCTTTTATTTCGAGTTCCTTTGCGCGCGCTGCCTGCACCCGCGCCTCGGCTTGAAGCTGATCGGAACGCGTGCTTGCACCTTTGTCGGTGCGGGCGCGCACGAGGTCGAGAATGGCGTGGGTGTCGCGGACCTGATCTTGAGCAATCCTGCCGAGTGCCTGATTGCGCTGCACCTCGGTGACAGCCAGGACGGCATCGCGGATCAATTCATCCACCCGGAGCAGCACTTGGGATCTGCGGCCCTCAACACCAGCTCGCTCAACCTTTATCTTATGGTCGACCTTGCCGAAATCGTAGACCATCTGTGATGCGGAGAGGTTGACGGTGGGGCTGTATCCGCTTTCATTCGCGTCTCTGCCATAGGAGGAGTTCACGCCCCAATTCACCTGCGGCAGATAACCGGCCCGTGCTTGCTCAACGATCTCATTCTGCTGGTTCAGACGCTCAACCGTTTCCTTCACCGAAGGGTGCCAGGTCAATGCACGGCGTACCAGCGCGGCCAGGCCGGTAGGGCTTTGCCCGCCACCAGGCCTGGTAGACAATTGGGGCATCTTGCTTTGCCCGCTTCGGGCAGGCGATGCTTCCTCCGCTGCGCTCGGCGCGTCGGTTGACGGTGTGATCGATCCGGTTATTTCGCTGCTTGGCTGCCCGTTGAGTGCGTCGGCAGGCTTCGTTGTGGGCGTGCTCGCACATCCGCAAAGCAGCGCCATCAGAGCGCAGCCGAACGCGAGAGACAATTCGTCGAGCTGACGCATTCACAACTCCGGACAGTGTGAGCAAACGCAAAACAGCTGCCAACGCTGAACTGGTCGAACCGGTCAACAACCGATCCCGGCAGACGTATGGGGGACACGATGCGCCGAGATGGTTAACCAATGGTTACCAGGGTAATCCGGCTAAATTTCCTGCAGCAACCGGCGCATCGGAAAGTGCCAGCAAACGATGATGGCCTTTCCGAGATGGAGCGCCGGGAAAAAGGTGGCTAAGTTCGCCCTGAATGGTTTCGTTTAGACACGCACAAAGATGCTCGCCGAATTCGCGGCCGCGCATCCGTTGCGCAGTTTGACCGGGGATGCAGCCGCTTAGCCACTGCTCTACCAGAAGCCCGCCGACATCAACGGGCTTTTCAATTGTTTTGCGGATAGATGCAAGCGTAACTTGCTCGGATCGGCGAGGTGCAAAAATGATTCTCGTGATGAAAGTTGCCGCATTTCTCGGTGTTCTACTTAACTTCATCGGCTCAATTATGCTATTGCGCGATTTTCGTGACATCGTGCAACTACCGTTTTTTCGATGGCGTGCGCGTCACTTGAAAGGGCAGTTGGACAAGGTTATTCACAAACGAGGAATTCCCCTGTCATCATCATCTCTTTCGCGCGCAATGAGGAGGCGTGGGGTGACGAAAACCTTTAGCTTTTTCCAGATGGCGCGCGCCCCAAAGGAACTACGCGACCATATGCGGCTGAATAACGAGCATGAGGTGTTTCGGCAGTCGCTCGGCCTAGAGCCTTATTTGATAACCGACACTCATGGACTTGATGCTTTCTCGATTGATAGAAGCTTCAGCGAGATCGAGCGTCATCTTGATGAGTGGGAGAAAGATCCTGATCCGGAAGAAAGCACCGATAGGACTAGGGCAATAAAGTTCTTCGTTTGGGGCTTTGCATTGCTGCTAGGTGCGGCCTTTCTTGACCTGCTAGTATACATATTTCAGGTCTCGTAGAGAAAAAGCGGTAATGCGCGGCGACAAGCGGTCTGAATACACCCGGAGATTGGTTGGACTGGCCGGCTAGCCTTGCTTGTGCTGGTGCTTTAATGCTCGCCGGCTCGCTCGGCTGGGTTCTGGTCTAGGTGGCTCAATGGCAAAGAAGGCGAAAAAAAAGACGAATGTGATCGGCACAAGGGCAGCGATTGCAAAGCTCGACCAGATGATGCCGATCCTTGAAAGGAACATCGTCGGCGCACTCATGATCGAAGCCACGCTTGAGGCCGGCAACGACATTGTGCTCGAAATGTCCGACAAGAACATTCCCGGTGCGGAAGCTTACAACCAGATTCGGCATAGCTTGAGCTTCGACCTTGCGATGCACCTTGCCCGCCTGTTTGATAAGGGCAGCGGGCGCTACCACGCCAACAAAAAGGATGCAGCGTCAATCCCCCTCATGATCCGCCTGCTTCGGCAGAAGCGTTGTCGGCGGGCGCTAGCTCACCGCGCCCGGAACTGGAGTCCGGCGCTCGGCAGTCACTTCGCCGCGCGGTTCGAACAAGATTGCTTCACCGCCATCGAAAGGGCTTCAGAAGCTTACACTGCCACATTTCGCGGGAAGTTTGGTCAGTCTGGTCTCAAACGGCTGAAGTCTGCTCGCGACAACCATTTTGCTCATTCGCTCATGAGCGAAAAGAAACTCAACCTGATCTATCATCAGCTTTTCCGCCTCACCGATTGCGCGCGCGACATTCTGGACGCGGCCAACATCGCAATTGCGGGAAGCTCGCTTGAACTCGCTGATAAGGAAGAAATCTTCCGCGAGCGTGCTAAAGATTTTTGGAATCGGGCGCTGCTAGGGAAGCTCGATGACGAAATGGCGAACTAGTTCCGGTTTTACGCCCCGGAAAAATGTTCCGGTTGCGATTTTTCTGCTTCGCTTAAGTGCTTGTTTTTATTTAGAAAAGAAGATTTGGCTGGGGAACCTGGATTCGAACCAGGACTAACGGAGTCAGAGTCCGTGGGTCTACCGTTAACCTATTCCCCAGCAGGCGGCGCTGGCCGCTTTCGCCACGCTATTTAGCGATATGAGTTTTATAGTCAAGGGCGGATCCGGATTCAATTCGAGGAACGACAATTTTCCCGACCATGCAAAGATGATTGCATTTCCGGCGAACACCACTCTTGGTGAAACCAGCTATGGCTGATACTCTGGTGCCAACTAAACGGAATGAGCTGCCTGCTGCGCCCTGAAGGGCTTGCGCGGCGGCGAAGGAATAGCGGTGGAAAACCACGACCATGGCGGGGTCTCCCCGTTAGACAGGGTCGTCCGGGATGCCGCGTCGGATGGGGGCTCTTCCCCCGGCTTCGACGATCGGTCGGCCGGACAACCTGCTCTTGTGGGTGAAACGAATGTTTTGCCCCAGCGAAAAAGAACGCGCAGAAAAAGAGCCTCACGCTCTCGCGCCGCGTCGCCCGGGACCTCGGGCGAGGCTTCAAAAGACGCATCCGAAGATCACGCTTCGCCTGAGCGATTGCAGCACGGGAAAGCGGATCGGAATGGTGCTTCGCGACCGGAGGAAACTCCTCCGAAAAGAAAACGCCGCAAGCGGCGCAGGCGCCGTGCGTTCGTGCGTGATGCGGTGGTTGAACCGACCACCAAGGAAACCCCACCTCAAGTCGACACGGGGAAACCGGCCAGGCTTCAGGCGGGAAGACGGGGCGAATCAGAGCAGGATGGCCAGCGCACATCCTATGCGGCGCTCGATCTCGGCACGAACAATTGCCGCCTGCTGGTGGCCGTGCCAACCAGACCCGGACATTTTCGCGTGGTGGACGCTTTCTCGCGGATCGTACGACTCGGAGAAGGGCTGAGCCGCGAAGGGCGGCTAAGTGAAGCGGCGATGGACAGAGCCGTCAGTGCTCTTGCCATTTGTGCCGAAAAACTGGGGCATCGAAAGCCCCGGCGTATGAGGCTGATCGCGACGGAAGCCTGCCGCTCGGCCCAAAATGGCGAAGCCTTTATCGAGCGCGTGAAACACGAGACCGGGCTCACCCTTGAAATCATCGACCGGCAGACGGAAGCACGGTTGGCCGTTGCTGGCTGCAGCACGCTGGTGGACCGAGGTACGGAGGGCGTGGTTCTCTTCGACATTGGCGGCGGTTCGTCCGAGATCGCTCTGGTGGACATTTCACGCCACCGCACCCCGCGGCTTGCTGATCATATCGTCGCCTGGACGTCGCTGCCTGTAGGCGTGGTGTCGCTTGCAGAGCGCTTCGGCGGCCATCATGTGACACGCGAAAGCTTTTCGGCCATGGTCGATGCGGTGAGCGACATGCTTGACCGGTTTGACGATGGCGGACGGCTTTCGAAGATCGCTGCCGGAGGGCGGTTTCATCTCATCGGTACCTCCGGAACAGTGACGACGCTCGCCGGTGTCCACCTGGGCCTGGCGCGCTATGATCGCCGGCAGGTCGACGGGCTTTGGATGGAGCGGGACAATGTGGACCGCATGATCGACACGCTGCTTTCATGGGATTTTGAGCAACGCAAGGCCAATCCCTGCATCGGCGCGGATCGGGCCGACCTCGTGCTTGCCGGTTGTGCAATTCTGGAGGCGATCCGCCGGCGCTGGCCTTCGGAGCGGTTGCGGGTCGCGGACCGTGGCCTGCGCGAAGGCATGTTGAACGAAATGATGGCCGCTGATGGCGCGTGGCGCCGCCGGCGGCAGACGGGACGAGGCAAATGAGGTTGTGCGGATGAGCAAGAAACCGGCCAAGACGGGCGGCGGCGCTCGTGCGCTCAAAACACGGGTCAAGAAAAAGCGTGGGCTGAAGAATTCGTCCCGCCGCTGGCTCGAACGGCATCTGAACGACCCTTATGTGCATCGCGCACAGGCTGAGGGAATGCGCTCGCGCGCAGCCTACAAGCTGACGGAAATCGACGATCGCCACAAGCTGCTCTTTCCCGGCGCGCGGGTGATCGATCTGGGTGCCGCTCCTGGGGGGTGGTGCCAGGTTGCGGCCGAGCGGGTGGGGTCCACACCTGAAAACCCGCTCGTTGTCGGCATAGACTATCTGGGCATGGATGCGGTGCCCGGCGCCATCGTTCTGGAGATGGATTTTCTGGACGAAAACGCTCCGCAGCGCCTTCTGGAGACGCTGGGTGAAGCGCCGGATCTGGTCATCTCCGACATGGCTGCGCCGACCACCGGGCATCGCCAGACCGACCATCTGCGCACCATGCATCTGTGCGAGACGGCGGCGGATTTCGCGCTTTCCGTGCTGAAACCTGGCGGGCACTTCCTGGCGAAGACCTTCCAGGGCGGCGCCGAGACCGGCCTGCTCGATCAATTGAAGCGCAATTTCAAGTCCGTCTACCACGTGAAGCCGCAGGCCTCGCGGGCCGAATCGGTGGAGCTCTACCTTCTCGCCAAGGGGTTCAAGGGACGTTCCGAAGAACGTTCCGAAAAGGATTTGTAAAGCCCTTGCCTCATTCGCCGGCGGGAGCCGGCGCGTCAACTGTGTTGCGCCGCTTGATGTGACCGGAAACGCGGCTCCCTGCCTCTGGTGGCAGGGAAAGGAACGGGATGGCGGCCAGAGCGGAAAGCGCAGCCACGATCAGGAAAGCGCTGACAAAGGCATCCATACCGAGTTCCGTGCCGGTGATGAAGGCGGACATCTCAAGTATGCCGCCGCCGACCGCGACCCCAAGGGCGATGCTGACCTGCTGGGCTGCCGCTGAGATGGTCGACGCCTGACTTGCCTCACGGTCACCAAGCTCGGCAAATACGAGTGCGTTGGCCGAGGTGAAGAAGAGCGAGCGCAGAAGGCCCGAACCGATAAGCACGACGATGATAATCCAGTGCGGTGTGGTCGGCGTGAACAATGCGTTTACGGCAATGCTCGCTCCGCCAAGCACCGAAGCGGCAACCAGAACGACCCGAAAACCGCCGAGCCGCAAAGCCGTGGTGGCGATGAATTTCATCGCGATGGCACCGAATGCCGATGCGAAGGTGAGGAGACCGGATTGAAACGGTGTCAGGCCGAACACCACTTGAAACATGAGCGGTAGCAGAAAGGGCACCGCACCGACCCCGATGCGAAAGAGGGCGCCGCCGAGGATTGCCGAGCGGAACGCGCGGTTGGCAAAAAGGCGGAGATTGAGAATGGGCGCGGGGGTGCGGAGTGCATGGCGGATGTAGAAAGCCGTGGCCAGGACACCGAGCACCACTGTCGCCACACCGACGATGGGGGGCAATGCCGGCAGGCTGATGACGGAGAGACCGAACACCAGTCCGGATGCACCGATGCTGCAGAGCAGAAATCCGGAGAGGTCCAAAGGCCCAGTCTCCTCGCGGGCAAAGTCAGGCAGGACATAGCCAGAAAGGAGAATACCCAGAAGCCCGATCGGCACATTGATCAGGAAGATCCAGTGCCAGGAAAAATAGGTGGTGACGAATCCCCCGAGCGGCGGGCCGGCGATCGGGCCGATCAGAGCGGGGACAGTCAGCCAGGCCATCGCTTTTACAAGTTGTTCGCGCGGCACGGCCCGCACGAGAACAAGGCGGCCAACCGGGGTCATCATTGCGCCGCCCATCCCCTGCAAAAACCGTGAGAGGACGAAAGCAGCCAGAGAATTGGAGAACGCGCAGGCGATTGAACCGAGGACGAACACCGCGATCGCAATGCGGAAGACCTTCTTTGCCCCAAAACGGTCAGCCATGAAGCCGCTGATCGGAATAAAGATGGCGAGTGAAACGAGATAGCTGGTCAGTGCAAGTTTCAACGTCACGGGGCTTGTGCCGATGTCGGCGGCGATGGCCGGAAGCGATGTGGCGATGACGGTTGAATCCATCTGCTCCATGAAGAGCGCGACGGCGAGTATCAGTGGTAATGTGCGGTTCAAGGCATTCTGTCCCTGTGCCGGTCTGCCAGGTGGGGCTGGGAGGGAAACTGCGGGCAGGCCGGATCAGCATGCGGGCTATAGCATGAGATGTACGGCTTGTCCTGTGGCAGAGGCGGTGCTGTGTTGGTGCTGTCATGTTGTGTGGATGAAACATTCCGCCCTCATAGAGGAGGACCTCCTTTTCAAGCCGGCGCTTCCGTGGTACCAGCCAGCGCCAATCCTGAAAGGGAATCACACAAGCGGGGCCGTGCCATTTTATGGCGGGGTCGCGCGTCCTCTTATTCCAAAGGGTCGGCCATGGCGAAAATCATCGAAACAGCAACCGGCGCCCAGGCGCTTACATTCGACGACGTGCTCCTGCAGCCCGGCCATTCCGAAGTGATGCCCGGTCAGACGGACGTGCGCACGCGCATCGCCGGCGACATCGACCTCAACATTCCGATTCTCTCGGCGGCTATGGACACGGTGACGGAAGCACGCCTTGCGATCGCCATGGCCCAGGCCGGCGGCATCGGCGTTATTCATCGCAATCTCTCCCCGGCTGAGCAGGCCGAAGAGGTGCGGCAGGTAAAGAAGTTCGAGTCCGGCATGGTGGTGAATCCGATCACCATAGGTCCCGATGCAACGCTGGCCGAGGCACAGGCGCTGATGCGCGCGCATGGCATTTCGGGCATACCGGTGGTGGAAAACGGCGGTGCCGGCGGCCATACGACCGGTCGCCTGGCTGGCATCCTGACCAACCGTGACGTGCGTTTTGCCTCTGATCCTGAACAGCCGGTACGCGAACTGATGACCCATCAGAACCTGGTGACGGTCAAGGACGGCGTGGCGCAGGACGAGGCGAAGCGGCTTCTGCATCAGCACCGCATTGAGAAGCTTCTGGTGGTCGATGATGCGGGAAACTGCGTTGGTCTGATCACGGTCAAGGACATCGAGAAATCGCAGCTCAATCCTCATGCGTCGAAAGATGCCCAGGGACGGCTTCGCGCTGCAGCGGCAACCAGTGTTGGTGATGATGGTTTCGAACGCGCCGAGCGCCTGATCGATGCCGGCGTGGACCTTCTGGTGATAGACACCGCTCATGGCCATTCGCAGCGTGTGCTTGATGCTGTGGCGCGCGCCAAGAAGCTGTCAAACAACGTGCGCATCATCGCCGGCAATGTAGCAACGGCCGATGGCACCAAGGCATTGATTGATGCGGGAGCAGATGGCGTCAAGATCGGCATCGGCCCTGGCTCCATCTGCACCACCCGCATCGTCGCCGGTGTCGGTGTGCCGCAGCTTTCGGCCATTATGTCTGCAGTCGAGGTCGCGGATAAGGAAGGCATCTCGCTGATCGCGGATGGCGGCATCAAGTTCTCCGGCGATCTGGCGAAGGCGCTCGCCGCCGGTGCCTCAGCCGTGATGGTCGGCTCGCTTCTTGCGGGCACCGATGAAAGCCCGGGGGAGGTCTACCTGCATCAGGGGCGTTCCTTCAAAGCCTATCGCGGCATGGGTTCGGTCGGAGCGATGGCACGCGGTTCGGCCGACCGCTATTTCCAGGCCGAGGTGCGTGACACGCTGAAGCTTGTTCCTGAGGGTATCGAGGGACAGGTGCCTTACAAGGGGCCTGCCGGTGGTGTTCTTCATCAGCTCACCGGTGGATTGAAGGCTGCCATGGGATATGTCGGGGCGGCCAATCTGGCGGAGTTTCGTGAGCGAGCGACCTTCGTGCGCATCTCGGGAGCAGGCCTTCGCGAAAGCCACGCGCATGATGTTACCATCACACGCGAAAGCCCGAACTATCCCGGCGGCGCGTAAGGCGGGTTGGGCCCCATTGCCATTTGAAAAAGGGCCTCAGCGCCCTTTTTTGTCCTCACATGCGTTCCATCAATGTCGTTTTGGCAACGACCCCCGCAACAGCTGCACCGACAAAGGGCGCAGCGATGAAGAGCCAGAGCTGGTTCATCTCACGTGCACCTGAAAAAAGGGCAGGGCCGATCGAACGCGCGGGATTGACTGATGTCCCGGTCGCCGGGATCAGGCAGAGGTGTATTGCTGTAAGTGTGAGGCCGATCACGACACCGGACAGAGGTGTCCGGTGTTTTGACGCTGTCACTCCGAGGATGACGGTGACAAAAATAAAAGTGCCCAAGGTTTCGAGTGCGAAGGCTGTTGGCATTGGATAGAGTCCTGCTGCATCCCAGCCATTGGCTGCACGGGACACGGGCGCGACGGCGTCAGAGCCCTTTGCCATGCCCCAAAGTGATGCAGCGGCCAATGAAGCTCCAGCCAATTGTGCGACCATATAGGGCAATACGTCTTTGAGAGGCATGCGACCGGCCAGAAAAACCCCGGCCGTGACAGCGGGATTGAGGTGAGCGCCGGAAACGGGGCCTATGGCATAGGCCATGGCAATCACTGCAACGCCAAACGAGATGGCAATACCCAGGCCCCCCAGCGGCAAGAGATTTCCAAACCCACCAACCGTCACACTGGCGCATCCCAGAAAGACCAGGCAAAACGTTCCAAAACACTCGGCGACGTAAGCTTTCATGGTTTCATCCTTGCGATAAGGCCACCCTTGCCAAGCGTCTTCGTTTCGATGCTGATGGTGAAATCAGGAATTGAGGCGGGAAACCGTGAAGACGGGAAGGGAAAGACATGTCTCAACACGCAATCTTCTGGCCGATGATCGCCCATGTGGCACTCGTCTACGCCGTGTATGTGCTGATCGGCCTGCGGCGGAAGAAGGCCGTGCAAACGGGGAGCGCGCGCGTTTCCCAGTTCAGGGAAAACCGTGAGGAACCGCCTGAAAGCCTGTTTGTGCGGAACAATCTGGCCAATCAGTTTGAACTGCCCGTGCTCTTCCATTCGGTATGTCTGGCACTTTTTGCGGTGGGAGGCGCAGGGACGGTGGCAATCGGGCTGGCGTGGGCCTTTGTGCTCTCCCGCTATGCACATGCTTATGTACACGTCACGTCCAACAGGATCCGCTATCGGCAGCCATTGTTCGTGCTGGGATTTCTGGCGTTGGCCGCCATGTGGGTGCTTCTCGCGTTGAAACTGTGGAATGCCGGATAACGTTCAGGCGCGGGCGAGCAGCGCCTGATGGGCCTCCAGCACAGTCTCGCGCAGAGCCGCGAAGTCGTTTCTGCGTGGGTTGGACTTCCGTCCGACAAGGCATATGCTGCGGGAAGGGCTGGGGTCGAGAAACGGAAGCACGCTGACGGATGGCAAAAGGTTTGCCGAGGCGCGCGCCATTTGCGGTATGAGGGTGACACCCATCCCATGCGACACCATGTGCAAAAGAGTTGTCAGGCTGGTCGCTCCAAAAGTCTCCATCGTCACAGGTTTGACGCGCCCGCAGATTTCGAGCGCCTGGCCGCGCATGCAGTGCCCGTCTTCCAGAAGCATCAGCCTCTCGAGCGCCATGCTCTCCTGCGCCACGGGCGGGGCTATCCGTGCGGCATCGCCTGTTGGTACCGCAAGGTAGAACGGGTCCTCAAAAAGAATGTCCGGTGCGAGCCGGTTATCGTCGATCGGATCGGCTGCGATCAAGGCGTCGAGCCGACCGGTCGCCGTATCTTCGGCCAATGCGTTGGTGACCGCCTCACGCACCTCAAGGCGCAGCAGCGGAAATCTCTGTTTGAGCAGCGGCAGAAGCTCAGGGAGAAGATAAGGCGCGATGGTGGGGATCACCCCCAGCCGAAAGCGGCCTTCGAGCGCCTTGCGCTCCCTGCGCGCCTCACCTTCCAGATCGCGTACCTCGGCAAGGATCCGCGCCACGCGAGGCAAAAGAGACTGCGCTTCGGCCGTGAGACGCACGGCACCGCCGCCACGCTCGAAAAGTTTGAAGCCGAGCTGAGCTTCCATTTCGGAAATCTGTGCAGAGAGCGCGGGCTGCGTGACGCCACAGCTCGTGGCGGCACGTCCGAAGTGCAGCGTTTCGGCCAGACGTTCGAAATACTGCATCTGTCTGATGGTCAGGCGTATCATAAGTTTAAATTATCGCATCGAATATCAAAGACAATTGGAATTTATCAAAAGGCGTCGATACCTTGGAACCGTTCCAAGCCACGCCGCAGGTGAGACCGGCAGCCGGGCAAAACCGGAAAGCAAGCAAGGGAGTTTTTTCATGGCAGACAAACCCACGATGACCACGTCTGCTGGCGCGCCCGTCAGCGACAACCAGAACACCGTGACCGCGGGTGAGCGGGGCCCGGTTCTGCTTCAGGACTACCAGCTCATCGAAAAGCTTGCACATCAGAACCGCGAACGCATTCCCGAGCGTGTGGTCCACGCCAAGGGCTGGGGCGCGCATGGCGTTTTGAAGATCACCGGTGACATTTCGAAGTACACGATTGCCAAGGCGCTTCAGCCGGGCGCGGAAACACCGATGCTCGCGCGCTTCTCCACCGTTGCCGGCGAGCAGGGTGCAGCCGATGCCGAGCGCGATGTGCGCGGCTTTGCGCTGAAATTTTACACCGAGGACGGCAATTGGGATCTCGTGGGCAACAACACGCCCGTGTTCTTCGTCCGTGATCCGCTCAAGTTTCCCGATTTCATTCACACACAGAAGCGTCATCCGCGCACCAATATGCGCTCGCCGACGGCCATGTGGGATTTCTGGTCGCTCTCACCGGAGAGCCTCCATCAGGTGACGATCCTGATGTCGGATCGCGGTCTGCCGACCGCACCCATGTTCATGAATGGCTACGGCTCCCACACCTATTCGTTCTGGAACGACAAGGGCGAGCGCTTCTGGGTCAAATTCCATTTCAAGACCATGCAGGGCCATAAGCACCACACCAATGCGGAGGCCGAGCAGGTGGTGGGCAAGACCCGTGAAAGCTATCAGGAAGCGCTCTACGGCGCGATCGAGAACGGCGAGTTCCCGAAGTGGAAAGTGCAGGTGCAGATCATGCCCGAGGCGGATGCGGAGAAGACCTCCTATAATCCCTTCGACCTCACCAAGGTGTGGCCGCATGCGGAGTATCCGCCGATCGACATTGGCGTGATGGAGCTCAACCGCAATCCGGACAATTACTTCACCGAAATCGAGAACGCCGCGTTTTCGCCCTCCAACATCGTGCCGGGTATCAGCTATTCGCCCGACAAGATGCTGCAGGCGCGCATCTTCTCCTATGCGGATGCGCACCGTTACCGGCTTGGCACGCATTACGAGACGATCCCGGTCAACCAGCCGAAATGCCCGGTGCATCACTACCACCGCGATGGCGAGATGAACACGTTCGGCGGCATCAAGACAGGCAACCCCGACGCCTATTACGAGCCGAACTCCTTCGGTGGCCCGGTGGAAAACCCGGCAGCCAAGGAGCCTCCGCTGAAAATTTCTGGCGATGCGGACCGCTACAACCATCGCATCGGCAACGACGACTACAGCCAGCCGCGCGCGCTCTTCAACCTCTTCGACGAGGGACAGAAGAACCGGTTGTTCTCCAACATTGCTGCTGCGATGGACGGCGTGCCCGGCGAGATCATCGAGCGCCAGCTCGCGCATTTCGACAAGGTTCATCCCGATTATGGCAATGGGGTGCGCAAGGCGCTGAAGGAAGCGCACGGCTACGAGCCCAATGCCGTGCCCGTGACCGGCAATACGCCGCAGCGCGCTGCCGAATAGGCAGACGTGAAAAGGCCTTGATAAAGTACGGGCGTGGAGCAATCCACGCCCGTTTTGCTTGTCTAAAGGCTCGCTACCGGCTAGCTGTGCGCCATTCGGGTAACCGGCAGAGGTGTCACATGCGATTTGGCGGACGGCTGGCTGCGGCCATTGAGATTCTGGAAGACATCGACCGGCGCTATCGACCGGCGGCCGAAGCGCTGAGAGACTGGGGCCTGTCACACCGCTTTGCCGGCTCCAAGGACCGGGCGGCCATTGGCAATTTCGTCTATGACGCGTTGCGCAGAAAACGCTCTGCGGCATGGCTGTTTCAGGAAGAAAGTCCGCGCGCTCTTGCCTTCGGCGCCCTCATGATCGAGGCGGGATATGATCCCGAAACGCTGAATGCAGCCCTGGCGGAAGACAATTTCGCACCGCAACCGATTTCCAGCGAGGAAGCGGACCGCATTGCGGCGCACCGACTGGATCAAGCGCCTGACGGCGTGCGGGCGGAATGCCCCGAATGGTGCGAGCCGCTGTTTCAGCGGGCCTGGGGCGATGACTGGGTGGCCGAGGCGGCGGCCCTTGCCGAGCGCCCGCCGCTCGACATGCGGGTCAACACGTTGAAGTCGACGCGCGACAAGGTGGCGAAAGCGCTGGCACGCACCGGCGTTCACGAGAGCGAGCTTGCGCCACAGGGGTTGCGGATCGGTCCGATCGAAGGGCAGGGGCGGCATCCCAATGTGCAGGCAGAACCGGCCTTTCAAAAGGGCTGGTTCGAGGTCCAGGACGAGGGCTCGCAGATCGTTGCCGCCCTTACCGAAGCCGCGCCTGGCATGCAGGTGCTCGACTATTGCGCGGGGGCAGGCGGCAAGTCGCTCGCCATGTCGGCAGCAATGGAGAACACCGGCCAGATTCGGGCCTTCGATGCTGAAAAGCAGAGGCTTGCCCCCATATTCGACCGACTGAAGCGGGCCGGTTGCCGGAACGTCCAGGCTGTAGCCGACCCGGAGGCGCTGGCCGCGCATGAGGGCCAGTTCGATCTCGTGGTCGTCGATGCGCCATGCACGGGAGCAGGCACCTGGCGGCGCAGACCGGACGCCAAATGGCGGCTTGGCGAAAAACAGCTGGAACAGCGGCAGGCGGAGCAGGCCGAAATTCTCGCGCGGGCAGCACGCTTCGTGCGCCCGGGCGGGCGTCTGGCCTATATCACCTGCTCGGTGTTCGCCGAGGAGAACGACGATCAGGTGCGCGCCTTTCTCAAAGCCAATTCGGATTTCTGTCCGGTGGACCATGAGGCGCTATGGGAGAGGCACTTCCCGGGACAATCCGCCAAGGCAAGAATAGGCAAGACCACGGGTATTGCCCTCTCTCCCAACCGCACGGCGACAGACGGCTTTCATTTTGCCGCGCTGGAGCGGAGTTGAAAACCAACGGCCAGACGATGAACCAGCCAAACCCCGCAGATGTCGAAGCCCGTGTTCGGGCAAGCTTCGCCCGTCAGAAGATGATGGCAACCATCGGCGCCGAGCTGACGCTCGTGACGCCGGGCATTGTCGAGATCGAGATGCCTTATGCGGATGCGCTGACGCAGCAGCATGGGTTTCTCCATGCGGGTGTGATTTCGACGGCGCTGGATTCAGCCTGTGGCTATGCTGCGTTCTCGTTGATGCCGGACGATGCTGCCGTCCTGACCATCGAGTTCAAGGTCAACCTGCTCGCGCCGGGGCGCGGCGAGCGCTTTCTGTTCCGTGGCACCGTCACCAAGCCCGGCCGCACCATCGTCGTGGCAGACGGTCAGGCCTATGCCTATTCCGCTGAAGGCGATGCCAAACTCATTGCCACGATGACGGGAACCATGATGACCATCATCGGACGTGAAGGGATCGAGGGATGATGCGGGCACCGGTGGAACCGGCAATTCTTGCCGGAAAACGCGTTCTCTTCGTCATGGCGGCTGAAGCCGAATATGGCCCACATCTTAAAAAGCGCTTCAAACCCCTGATGACAGGTGTCGGTCCCGTGGAGGCGGGGGTGGTGCTCGGTGCAGAGCTCGCCCTTCTCGATGCCGAGGGCCATCTGCCGGATCTCCTCGTTTCCCTTGGATCTGCCGGGAGCCGCAGTCTCGAACAGACGGAGGTCTATCAGGCTACCGCCGTTTCCTATCGCGACATGGACGCCTCGCCGCTTGGTTTCGAGAAGGGTGTCACGCCCTTTCTCGATCATCCTGCGGTCATGCCTCTGCCGCATCGCATTCCGAGCATCCGGGAAGCCACGCTTTCGACCGGCGGCAACGTGATTTCAGGGGCCGCCTACGACGCCATCAATGCCGACATGGTGGATATGGAAACCTTTGCCGCCTTGCGCGCCTGCCAGCGTTTCGGCCTCGATCTGGTGGCGCTGCGCGGCATTTCTGATGGTGCAGCCGAACTTCAGCATGTAAGCGACTGGACCGAATATCTGCATGTCATCGACGAAAAGCTCGCCGATGCGGTGGACCGCCTCGAACGGGCCATCGCCGATGGCCTTCTATGACCAAAAAACAGCCCTGACGCTTGCACCCAAACGCTTCTTTCTCTAAAGGCTCGCCATGACGATATCCAATCCCGACACAGTTCTCATCGTTGATTTCGGCAGCCAGGTCACGCAGCTCATTGCGCGGCGGGTGCGCGAGGCCGGAGTCTATTGCGAAATCGCTCCGTTCCAGTCGGCGGAAGAGGCGTTCAGGCGCCTTGCGCCCAAGGCGGTCATCCTTTCGGGCAGCCCGGCCTCCACGGTTGATATCGGCAGCCCGCGCGCGCCGCAGGTGATCTTCGATTCGGGCCTTCCGGTGCTTGGCATCTGCTATGGCGAGCAGACCATGTGCGCCCAGCTTGGCGGGAAGGTCGAGGGGTCAGATCACCGCGAGTTCGGTCGTGCCTTTTTGGAGATCGAGAATGATTGCCCTCTGTTCGAAGGCGTCTGGGCCAAGGGCACCCGCCATCAGGTTTGGATGAGCCACGGCGACCGGGTGACGGCCATTCCGCCTGGCTTCCGCGTCGTCGGCACCTCGACCGGAGCACCTTTTGCTGCGATTGCCGATGATGATCGCAAATATTACGGGGTTCAGTTCCACCCCGAAGTGGTCCACACGCCAGATGGTGCAAAGCTGCTTTCCAATTTCGTGCACAAGATCGCCGGCCTTTCAGGCGATTGGACGATGGCCGCCTACCGCGAACAGGCGATTGAGGCGATCCGCAAGCAGGTCGGCGACGGCAAGGTGATCTGCGCGCTTTCGGGCGGTGTCGATTCCTCCGTGGCAGCCCTTCTGACGCATGAGGCTGTCGGCGATCAGCTCACCTGCATTCTGGTCGATCACGGTCTGATGCGGAAGAACGAGGCGTCCGAAGTGGTCGCCATGTTCCGCGAGCACTACAATCTGCCGCTGATCCTGGTGGATGCCTCCGACCGCTTCATCGGCGCATTGGAAGGCGAGAGCGACCCGGAAAAGAAGCGCAAGACCATCGGTCGCCTGTTCATCGAAGTGTTCGAGGAAGAGGCGAAAAAGCTCGGTGGCGCCGATTTCCTGGTGCAGGGCACGCTCTATCCCGACGTGATCGAAAGCGTATCCTTCACGGGCGGTCCGTCCGTGACCATCAAGTCGCACCACAATGTGGGCGGTCTGCCCGAGCGCATGAATATGAGCCTGGTCGAACCGCTGCGCGAACTCTTCAAGGACGAGGTGCGGGTGCTCGGCAAGGAGCTCGGCCTGCCCGACAGCTTCATCGGCCGCCATCCCTTCCCGGGGCCGGGACTTGCCATTCGCTGCCCCGGCGGCGTGACGCGCGAGAAGCTCGAAATCCTGCGTTCCGCCGATGCGATCTATCTGGACGAGATCCGCAAGGCCGGCCTCTACGATGCGATCTGGCAGGCCTTTGCCGTGCTCCTGCCG
The DNA here is from genome assembly GCF_057196525.1 of Nitratireductor sp. ATLC21. Lineage (NCBI taxonomy): Bacteria > Pseudomonadati > Pseudomonadota > Alphaproteobacteria > Hyphomicrobiales > Phyllobacteriaceae > Nitratireductor > Nitratireductor sp. ATLC21. The sequence continues at coordinate 943,177 of NZ_JBXUOU010000002.1, forward strand.
GTGCAGACGGTGGGCGTGATGGGCGACGGGCGCACCTACGAGTTTGTCTGCGCGCTGCGCGCTGTGACGTCCGTCGACGGCATGACTGCGGATTTCTATCACTACGACATGGAATTCCTCGGCCGTGCGGCCACCCGCATCATCAACGAGGTGAAGGGCATCAACCGCGTTGTCTACGACGTGACGTCCAAGCCACCCGGCACGATCGAGTGGGAGTAGAAGAGGAGTGCTGTGGCGTATAGTAGTGAGTTATATGCGATCTTATCCCAGCGAAAGTGGTCGATAGTTCTTGCATCGTTGCTTTGAATTAGAGCCGCCATCGTTTCAAGGAAACGCTGCTCCACCCCATCCTCTTCGCTTTCCGCAATTATGCGGACGCCAAGCATTCAAAGTGAGCGACACATCGCCGCTCACCTTCAACAAAAACCAAGCCAATGCCACCCCTATCCGGTCTGAAACAGGGCCGGCTTTTTCTGAAGCGCTATCATGGCGACCGTCAAACAAAGGCCGATTGCATCGGTCATCCATCCACCGGCAATCATGGTGAGGCCCGCCGCTGCAAGCCCGATGCGCACCACCGCGCTGGCATGGCCGAGGAACCAGCCCTGGACAGCGCAGGAGAGGAGATAGACACCGGCCACCGCCGTTACCGCCACATGCGCGATCTCGAACCAGCTGCCATCCAGAAGCATGGCCGGGGAGAAGAAGAACATGTAGGGGACCACAAAGGCGGCGAGACCGATGCGGAAGCTCTCCACACTGGTTCTCACCGGGTCGGAACCGGCAAGCGCAGACCCCGCATAGGCGGCCAGTGCCACCGGCGGTGTGATGGCCGACATCACCGCAAAGTAAAAGATGAAGAGATGAGCGACCAGAGGCTCCACGCCCAGATTGACCACACCTGGCGCGATCACGCTGGCAGCAACTGCATAGGCCGCGGTGGTGGGCATTCCCATGCCCAAAACAACAGAAACCACCATGGCGAAGAAGAGCGCCAGAAACTGGCTCTGGTCGGCAAGGGCCAGCAGCACCGTCGAGAAGCGGGAGCCAATGCCGGTGAGTGCGATCACGCCGACGATGATGCCGGCGGTGGCACAGACGGCTACGAGCTGAAGTACCATGCGGGCACCAATGTCCAGTGCGCGAAAGAGGCGGCGTGGCCCCATGCGGTGGGGCGTCAGCCATGAAACGACGGCGGCCGTCATCATGGCCAGCGTTCCGCAGCGTATGACGGAATATCCGGCAAACAGCGCGTAGATAAGCACGATGATCGGCGTGAAGAGATAGATCTGGCGGATGAGCGCGCCGAGCTTGGGCAGCTGATCGCGCGGCAGGCCCTTCATGTTAGCTTTCTGGGCGGCAAGGTCGACCATGAAGTAGATGGAGATGAAGTAGAGGACCGCAGGAATGATGGCAGCCCAGACGATCTCCATATAGGAAATGCCCGTGATCTCGGCCATGATGAAGGCGCCGGCACCCATGATCGGCGGCATGATCTGCCCGCCCGTGGAAGCCGCCGCTTCAACCGAGGCCGCCGTTTGCGGCTTGTAGCCGACGCGCTTCATCATGGGGATGGTGAGCGATCCCGTCGCGACCACATTGCCTGCCGAGGTGCCGTTGATCATACCCATCAGGCCGGAGGCGAAAATGGCAACCTTTGCCGGTCCGCCGCGGCGATGGCCTGCCGCTGCAAAGGCCAGATTAACGAAATACTCGCCCACCCGAGTCGCCTGAAGGAAGGCGGCGAACACGACAAAGAGAACAATATAGGTGGAGGAAATCGCCACGGGCGCGCCGAGAATCCCGTTGTCCGTGAAGATGTAGGAGAAGAAGCGCTTTGCGTCATAGCCCCGATGCTCGAAGATGCCGGGCAGCCAGGGGCCAAGGAAGGCATAGGCGACAAAGATGCCGGCGATGACAACCAGTGCCAGCCCGGCGAGTCGCCGCGTCAATTCGATGATCAGCAGCACACCTGAAATCGCGGCCCACATGTCGCCCGGTAGTGCCATGGGCATGCCGGCGCGCAGCTGAAGCTGCCTTGCGAAGAATATCAGATAGGCGGTGAAGGCAATCGCCGAGACCGCAAGCACAAGATCGGCAGGCGCAAAACGGACCCGGTCGGTGTGGGGGAATGCCCAGCCATGCGCAATGGCAAGCGCGGTGCCTGCAGCTAGAGGCAATCCGAAACTCGCCAACGCCCATTTGGGCGGCAGTGCCTGCCCCAGAACAGTTCCGTTAATCCAGATGGCGGCTACACCGACGGCCCCGTAAAGGACGGCGGCGGCCGCAATGGCCAGCAGGCCCATGGCAAGGGGAGAGCGCGTCGAACGCCCCTTCGTGTCCATGGTGGCGGCGCCGAACAGGAGAAAACCGAGAAACAGCCCACCACCCACATGGGTCAGGCGATAGGCCCAAGTCTCAAGCGGATAGACATTCATCACTAAAAGGTGAAAAATCGTATAAGCAACGCAAAGCCAGGCAACGACTATGTTGCGGATCCCGGCAAATTCACGCTGGTTGCCCGACAGAGCCTCTTCGTCCACGAGCGCTCGTGCGGTCTGTTCTTCAATCGATGGTGCCGCGTCTGCACGGATATCGGAGTCCGGGCGGGTATTCTGGGATGCAGTCATGGTCGATAGCCCTGGCAGGGGATTTGAGACGCGACACGGGCGGGAGGAGTGTTGCTCAACCGCCCGTGCCGTTGATGTCAGTCCGTGCTGTTACTGCGCGGCCCCGGGAACGTCGTAGCCGTTTTCCTTGAACCAGCGAACCGCGCCGGGATGGAATGGAACCACTTTGTTCTTGGTCACGTTTTCAGCCAGGGTCTCCTTGGCTGCCGCATGGTTCTGCACCATGCGCTCATGGTTTTCCATCGCCAGCTTGGTGATTTCGTAGGCGAGGCTTTCCGGCATGTCCTTGTGCGCGATGGCAAAATTCCAGAGCGAGACGGTCTGGACGTCTTCCGGCTGATCGTCATAGGTGTTGGCCGGGATGGTGAAGGGCTGCATTGCAGGCACAACCTCCAGCATCTTGTTCAGCGTCTCCTCATCCATGGAGAGGAAGCGCACGTCATTTTCGACGGCAAGCTGCGCATAGGCGCCGGTAGGCAAGCCTGCAGCGTAAACAAATGCGTCGATCATGCCGTCTTTCAACTGGCCAGCCGTATCGGAGCCACCGGCATTGCTGATGACAACACCGGAATCTGTGTTTTCAAAGTAACGTGTCCAGTAGGTGGCCGAAGTGCCGCCGGCAGGACCGACCCCCACGCGCTTGCCGTCCTTCAGATCAGCAAATCCCTGAATGTCGGAACTTGCAAGAACCGCTGCCTGCAGGGGTGTCTGGTACATGGGGAACAGAGCACGAATATTTTCATGCGGGACGCCCGGCATGAGCGGACTTTCGCCCTTGATCGCCTCATCTGCCGGCCCGAGCGTAACAAAGCCGAGCTGGTGCTCGCCGGTCTCAACGAGGGTAACGTTTTGAACCGGACCGCCCGTGATTTCCACGCCCGCATTAATGCCCAGCGCTTCGCTGATCATCGCCCCGAAACCGCTGCCATAGCCGAAATAGGTGCCGCCCTGGCTGCCAGTACCGATGGTGATGCTGTTTGGCCAGCCTTCCTTGTCCTGTGCGGCAGCAGGTGCAACGCAAAGTGCACCGGCAATCAAGGCGATGGCTGATGTGATCCTGATAGACATGTTTCCTCCCTTGGTCTCCTCCGGCATTGCAAGCGCGATGCCACTGGCAGCAGCATGGCTAAGAATGTCTGGAGGGAGAACGTTCTGAAGATTATATTATTTTTCGTTATTATCAGGCGCTATCCTCAATCGCCTGCAAGTTCCGGACAAGAATATCCAGCAGAATGTCACGCTGAGGGTCGCGCGTGCCACGCGTCCAGGCGGCTGCAAGAATGAGTTTCGAGCGCGTCGCACCCGGTGGAATGGAAAGGGGCAGGAACCGGACGCCCGGCGTGCTGATGTGCGCCGTCCAGCGGGGGACGATGGCAAGCCCCGTTCCTGTGGCCACGAGATTGACGATGGTGTGCTTTTCTTCCGCGATCTGTGCGACACGGGCTGTCAGCCCCGCATCCATGAAAAGCTTCATCGTCAGATCGTGGGAATGGGGCCGTGAACGCCGGTCCGGCACGATGAGCGGAATATCAGCCAGGTCCTCGATCAGGATCTCCTCCCGTTCGGCGAGAGGGTGGTCGGCCGGCAAAGCGACCACGGCAGTCTCATAGAACAGCGTTCGGAAATTCAACCGCGGGTCGCGTATATCGGGTGGACGGCAAAAGGCGATGTCGAGGCTGCCGCTCAAAAGCTTTGGCAGAAGATGAATGGTCTTCTGCTCGAAAAGCTGCACCTCGATCCCTGGCTGTTCGGCCCGCAGGAATTGCAGCAATTGCGGCATCAGCCCGACCGAAGCGCTATCGATCGCCCCTACCCGCAGGACAGGCTTGTCTGCATTGCGGATTGCCCTGATCTTGTCTTCCAGCGCATCGGCCTGCGCTACCAGCCGCCTTGCATCGTTGAGGATCGCACTCCCGGCCGCGGTCAAGGCTACATTGCGGGTCGTGCGATGGAAAAGCCGGGTCTCGAACTGGCTCTCAAGGATCTTAATTTGCCGCCCCAGTGAAGCAGGCAGCATGTTCATGGCCTGCGCTGCCCGACCGAAATGCATCGTATCGACGACACTCAGGAAGCATTTCAGCTGAAAAATATTCATGAACGGACCGCACCCCTATTATCGCAGATTTGTATATAATCATGCGCACATTGAGATGCGTTGAGCAACCCATTTAACGTCTGGTCGACAACACCCACTTGCGCCTTTCGGGAAACGCCCGATCGGTGCGCCAACCGGTTCCGGGAATTCCTATGGATCAGATGCAGAGCACCAAACAGTACAAGATCGCAGCCATTCCGGCAGACGGCATTGGCCCGGAAGTCATCGATGCCGGCTTGCAGGCTTTGGATGTTCTGGCACGCCGCGATGGTGGGTTTTCTCTGGATGTGACCCATTTCGACTGGGGTTCGGACCGCTACAAGAAGACCGGTGCCCTGATGCCGGAAGATGGCACGGCGCAGCTGAAGGATTTCGATGCGATCTTCTTTGGTGCCGTGGGCGCACCGGACGTGCCTGATCACGTGACGCTTTGGGGCCTGCGCCTGCCGATCTGCCAGGGCTTTGATCAATATGCCAATGTGCGGCCCACCAAGATCCTTCCAGGCATTTCCTCGCCACTGGAAGGCGTTGGACCCGGTGATCTGGACTGGGTGATTGTGCGTGAGAATTCCGAGGGCGAGTATTCGGGCCATGGCGGCCGGGCGCACAAGGGCCTGCCGGAAGAGGTGGGAACAGAGGTCGCTATCTTCACACGGGTCGGTGTGACGCGGATCATGCGCTATGCCTTTGCGCTTGCCCAGTCGCGCCCGCGCAAGCTCCTGACCGTGGTGACGAAATCCAACGCGCAGCGCCATGGCATGGTCATGTGGGACGAGATCGCCGCGGAGGTCTCACGCGAATTCCCGGACGTGACATGGGACAAGATGCTGGTCGATGCCATGACCGTGCGCATGGTGAAAAATCCCAAAAGCCTCGACACGATCGTCGCCACGAATCTTCATGCCGACATCCTGTCCGATCTGGCCGGTGCCCTTGCCGGCAGTCTGGGTGTTGCCCCGACCGGCAATATCGATCCGGAACGCCGCTTCCCCTCCATGTTCGAGCCGATCCACGGATCGGCCTTCGATATCACCGGCAAGGGCATCGCCAATCCGGTTGCGACCTTCTGGACGGCGGCGCAGATGTTGGATCATCTGGGCGAGCAGAACGCGGCTTCCCGCCTGATGCGGGCCGTGGAAAAGGTGTGCGCGGAGGGCATACTGACACCGGATGTGGGCGGAAAGGCAACCACCGGAGAAGTGACGGAAGCCGTTTGCGAAGCCATTCGCATCGAGAATATCTGACCCTCATGCAACCCCCGCACGCTCATACGCTTTTGCGCCAGATGCTGGACGCTGCCATCGGCGCTGCCGACCCTGCGAGAGTTCTGGCCCGATACCTGCCGGAAAGGCCCAGGGGTCGCTGCATTGTGGTTGGTGCGGGAAAATCGGCCGCCGCCATGGCGCGCGCTGTGGAACACGCCTGGCCGGAGGTGGATATGTCCGGCGTGGTCGTCACGCGATATGGCCACGCCGTGCCCACCCAGCGGATCGCAGTGCGGGAGGCTGCACATCCCGTGCCGGACATGGCCGGCGCGCGGGCTGCAGGCGAAATCCTCGAAATGGCACGGCAGGCGGGGCCGGATGATCTCGTCCTCGCCCTGATCTCAGGGGGCGGGTCTGCGCTAATGCCCCTGCCAAAGCCGCCCTTGACGCTGGAAGACAAGTTTCAGGTAAACCGGCTGCTGCTTCGGTCGGGCCTGCCCATTGACGACATGAACCGCATACGCAGGCGCATGTCGCTTGTGAAGGGCGGCGGCCTGGCGCGGGCAGCAGCCCCCGCGCACCTGGTTACCTTGGCGATTTCCGATATTCCTGGCGATGATCCGGCAGCCATCGCCTCGGGGCCAACGGTTCCTGATCCGACAGCAGCTGACGATCTCTCTTCCCTCGTCGACCGATTGGGACCGGAACTGCCCGAAGCAGCACGGCAGGTTCTTCTGGCACGATCAAAACCTTCCGCTTCCGCGCAACCGGATTTCCGCCTCATCGCGACGCCCCGGCTTTCGCTTGAAGCGGCTGCCGAAGTGGCGCGGGAAGCGGGCGTGACTCCCGTCCTTCTTGGCGATGCCATTGAGGGGGAAGCGCGCCATGCGGGGACCGTTCTGGGCGGGATAGCACTTTCCTGCGCACGGCACGGCACATTGGCACAACGACCGGCAGTGCTTTTATCCGGTGGAGAGACCACGGTGACGATCGCACCGGGCGCATCAGGTCGCGGTGGCAGAAACACGGAGTTTCTGCTTTCGCTCGCCCTGGCTCTCAAGGGAGAAGCCGGCATTTATGTCCTGTCAGCCGACACCGATGGCATTGACGGCACAGAAAATGCCGCCGGTGCCATCATCGGGCCAGACACCCTTGCGCGCGCCGCCCGGCTGGGCCTCAACGCCCGCAGCCTTCTGGCGGCCAATGACAGCTATGGGTTTTTCTCCGGGCTAAATGACCTGATCAAGACCGGCCCCACACTAACCAATGTCAATGATTTCCGGGCGATATTGGTGGGGTGAGATGTCACCTTGAAGACCTGCAACAACCCGACAAATATTTTCAGACAACCAAGCGGCGGTTGCCCCGAAGGGGTACACGGGAGATCTCAAGCCTTAATCCCTCTGTTTCTTAATCTGCCGAACAATCCACTGATGAAATGCCCTGAAAGCAGGGCGGTTTTTGGTCTCGCTCCAACATAGATAGTAACAGCGCTCGCTTCAGGTGGCCTCTTCGGCTTCGGCGAAGAGTTGCACCAGGCGCCCGTTGGCGATGTCGGGCGCAGCATAGATGTGAGGCAACCACACCACGCCATGTCCATCGAGCGCAGCAGGCCAAAATCCTTGTTTTCGAACAGAATGCTGTTAACGGCTTCTTCGTGCGACGGTCGATAGATGCAGATAGTCTGCGGATTTTCTTTGATCAGGTGTGTTCCTGAAAACTCAGTATAATCAAGATGCTAGGTTCTTGACGGTACCAATCACGGTGCACTGGTATGAAAGTTTTGTTTTCCAAAATTATATCAGATACTTAGGATGAGTAAGAATAATCGAGTGGGAGTAATGGGTAGCAGCAGAAGCTCATCGCCATTTGATCTTACTGGATGCGTGCGCGCAGCCGGTCGGTGATGAATTCCATCGCAAGCACGATCGCAAAGATCACCAGAATGATGGTCGACGCATTGCGATACTGGAAGAGATCAAACGCGACCTTCAGTTCCTGGCCAATCCCGCCGGCACCGACCAATCCGAGCACCACGGATGAGCGAACGGCTTTTTCGAGCGCGAAGAGCGCCGAGTTCGTGAGCGAGGGCGCGACATCGGGCAACACGGCGCCGAGAAGGATGGAACCGCGTCCTGCGCCGATGGCTGCCAGCGCCTCCTGGGGCTCTTTCTCCGCATCCTCCATGGCTTCCGCAAAGAACCGGCCGCAAAACCCGATTGTGTCGACGACGATTGTCATCGTCCCGGCGACGGCGCCCAGTCCGACCGTTGCCACGAAAAGCAGCGCCCAGACAAGATCGGGCACGGTGCGCAGCAGCGAGGTCAGCATCTTGAACACATAGTGGCCCCGTCCGAGCGGAGAAACGCCGCGCGCTGCAAGCCAGCCGACAGGCAGGCTGATGGCAATACCGATGGCCGCGCCGACCAAAGCGATCTGAAAGGTCTCGAGAATGCGCACGGCAATCCGCCAGAGGAAGTCCGGCTCGAGGTTTGGCGGCATCATCCGGCCCATCAGATTGACCATGCCCGGCGCGCCCGCGGCGAGCTGCCCGGGCGAAGGGGCGACCTGTCCCATGGAGCCAAGGATCACAGCCGCGAGCGTGACGAGAACCACAAAATGGAGGGGTGTGATCCCCGAAAGGCGGCTGGGAACCATGTGCCTGTGTTCAGCCATCGAACGTGTCTTTCAGATCGCTTTGCGAAACCTTGTCGCTCGCCTTGTCGAAGAGAATGCGTCCGTTTCGCAGAGCCACAACCCGGCTCGAATAGGTCAGCGCATGCTCCATGTCGTGCGAGGTGAAAAGCAGTGTGATGTCATGTGAGGAGCACAGCCCGGTAAACAGCTCCATCACGTTTTTCCCGGACAATGGATCAAGGCTCGCAGCCGGCTCGTCGGCAATGAGAAGGCGAGGGCGGCGCACCAGAGCGCGCGCAATTGCGACACGCTGCTGTTGCCCGCCGGAAAGTGTGTCGGCGCGGCTCAGTGCGCGGTCGGAAAGGCGAACCTCTTCCAGCGCCTCCATGGCGCGCTTGCGCCAGGCGGCAGGCGCCAGTCCATGCGCATGGGCACGCCAGCTACCGGCGTCGCCGAAGAAGCCATGAACAACGTTCGAGAGGACCGTCCTTCGGCGAACAAGGCAATGTTTTTGGAACACAAACCCTGTTTGAAGACGGACATGGCGCCGCGCTGCCGTGTGTCGTCCAGCCGTCAGATCGTGCCCCATTGTGGCCAGGGAGCCCCCCGATATGTCGTGGAGACCGATCAGACAGCGCAAAAGGGTGGATTTGCCGCAGCCATTCGCGCCGATCAGCGCCACGCGCTCGCCAGCGGCGATCTTGAGGTCCACCCCTTTGAGCACCTCAGGACGGTTTTCGTAGGACTTGCGCAGGCTCCTGGCATCGACAACCATCGCGCTTTTCCCGCCTTGACCGGATGCGTCCGGCATCGGCGGGCACACCCGTGCCGGAATCCCCGGCTGGGGTTCCTGCACGGGGCGCTCAAGAAGAGCTTCACTCGCCGACGAAGGCATTGCTGTCGACACCGATCGTGGCATACATGGACCGGACGTAGTCGTAGTCGCTGTCACTCACCTCGTTGAGGAAGAAGCCGCCCTTGTACTTCTGGTTGTCGTCGCCTTTGAGGACTGCAGCCATGAGCTTGTCGGACTGTTCCACAAACGCCTTTTTGATAGCCGCAATCGCTTCGGGGTCGGCATCCTTCCGCGCCACAAGCACATCATTGGGCAGGTCGCGTCCACGCGCGATGACGGTGAAGGACTGGTCGGGGAAAGCTTCGCGGATGGAGGAAAGATGCCCCTCGTTCATCCCGATGGCCTGCACATCCCCGCGTATCAGAGCTTCCGCTGCCACATTGCGGGAAATGATCTGGGGCTTGTAGTCCGAGCCGTATGCCAGCCCGAAATCAGCCAGAACCTGCGCCGGCCCGAGATGCTGGGATGTGGACCCAACGGAACCGAATGTGACCGTCTTGCCCTTGAGATCCTGAACGGTCTTGATGGGCCCTGAAGACATGACGACGATCTGCGCATAATAATTGGGGCGCTGCCAGGCCGTGACGATCTCCGCGTCCGTCAGGCCGTCGATGACGACATATTCAGCCGGCCCCGTTAGAACCAGATCGACCTGGCCCTGCTTCAACGCCTCGACGGCGGCGGTGCGGGAACTGACCGGCAGCAATTCAATGTCCTGTCCTGAGGCCGCCTCGAGAGCCTCCTCGAAGGGTGCAAACTCCTGCTGAAGTGCTTCCAGACCCTCAATATCGGTTACCGCGAATTTGAGGGGGGCGGCCTGAACGGCCCCGGCGAACACCAGAGCGACGGCGGTGGCAAGTGAGCGGATCATCTTCTCTCCAAGGATTGCTGTATACACAGGGATGTCACACACCGCGTTCATAGAGGATGCCCATAACACTTTCGTGACGAACAGAGCGGTATCCGACATGATGGACGAATGGACGATCTCAGGTGGCGAGGTCCTGACTGAAGAAGGTTTTGCAGTGCGGAGCCTGAACCTGGCCGAGGGGATCATTCAGCGGGAAAGCGGCGAGGCAACACGAGCTATAGACGCATCGGGAGCCTGGGTGCTGCCCGGGATCATCGATGTTCATGGCGATGCTTTCGAGAGGATCATCGAACCGCGACCGGGTGTGAGATTTCCTGCGGGGGTGGCTTTTGCCGAAGCAGGCGCACAGCTTCTGGCGAATGGAATAACCACCGCCTATCACGGTCTCACCGTGTCGTGGGAACCGGGCCTGCGCAGCATCGAGTGCGCACGCGAGCTCGTTTCTGCGCATCGTGAATATGCGCCCGGCCTTGCCACCGACACACGTTTGAACATCCGCTGGGAAACGTTCGCCGTCGACCACGTGGACGAGGTTCTGGCATGGCTGCAGAATGGAGCGGGTGATATCTTGTCGGTCAATGACCATACGACTGCCAACCGCGCGTTGGAAATCGGTGCGCCGAAACTGGAGCGGATGGCTGCGCGCATGGGCATGTCCTCGCGGCAGGTTAAGGGCCTCATCGACGATGTGTGGGCGCGGCGCAGTGAAGTGCCGCCCGCGATCAGGCGCATTTGCGAGGGTGCGCTTCAGCACGATGTGCCCGTTTTCGCCCATGACGAGGAGACCGTGGAAGACAGGATCGAGGCGCGCGGCAAGGGCGTCAGCGTGTCCGAATTCCCGCTGACCGAGGCGGCGGCCGCGGCCGCACGCTCAGCCGGGGAGCATGTGGTGATGGGGGCGCCCAATGTGGTGCGAGGCGGTAGTCATAATGGCGCAATGTGCGCCACCGGAGCGGTGCGCTCGGGGCACTGTTCCATACTTGCTTCCGACTATTACTACCCTGCTCAACGCCATGCTGCGTTCCGGCTCGTGGATGAGGGTGTGCTGCCACTGGAAGAGGCTTGGAAAATCGTATCGAGCAACCCCGCGGAAGCTGTTGGTCTGACTGATCGCGGTCGAATATCCCCGGGCCTGCGGGCCGATCTGCTTGTCATCGACCAAAGGACGCGCGACATTCGTGCCGTGTTTGTTGCAGGCAGAAAGGTTTTCGAGCGTGGCTGAATTGTTGGCGGGCGATCTGGTGAAGGCAGAAAACCCGGAACTTGCAGCGCTCGCGGCCAGGCCCTACGCACCGAGATCGGCCCGCCCCATATGGCTGCAGATCTATGACCGCCTTGCGGATGCCATTCGGCAGGAGCTGGTGTCCCCCGGCTCGCGCTTGCCCGGCGAGGTGTATCTCGCCGATCTTTTCGGCGTGAGCAGGATCACCATGCGGCGCGCGCTGGCACTGCATCAGAACGAAGGTCTTCTACAGGCGCGCAAGGGTGTGGGTATTTTTGTGCGGCAGCGTCCACGCCGTTTTCTCATCCGCAACGACATGCAGTTTGCCGAATCGCTGCTCGTCGATGGGGGAAGCATCTCCTCAAAAAACCTGTGGCTAGGGCGGGGCAGGGCCAGTGCGGAGGCTGCGGATCTCTTCGCAATCGCACCTGGTGAGCCGGTGATATTTCTCCATCGCCTCCGACAGCTGGACGGTGCGCCGATCTATGTGTCGCGCAAGGAGTTTCCGATCTCCCGTTTTCCCGATTTCGAAGAGCGCTACCATGAAAACGGATCGGTTCGTGCAGTCTTCCGCAACGCCGGAATAAAGAACTATCGCCGCTCCGAAACACGCGTTCTTGGTGGGTTTGCCAGCAAGGAAGAGGCGGAAATTCTTGAGATTTCACCGCAGACCCCGGTCCAATACGTCACTTCGATCAACCGCGATGCCTCTGGAAAAGTGATAGAATTCAATCGCGGTTGCTGGCCCATGGCGAGTGTGGAATTGGTTTTTGCGATCAATGATTGATTGCAGCTGCATGAAGCATATGGCGGTGCGTGGGCAGGCGACCGACGAGATTTCCATCGGCGTTGAATGTGGCAAACAAGCTTGGGACTCGCCCAATCCCGCAACGGCCCGTCGCCTTGTTGGTGCACCGAGAGTGCTGATGGACACCGGTTTCAAGGCTAACCAGTCGAGGTGTATTCGCCTGGCCTCAAAGCTGTAGAAGTTCAGTATAAAATCTCATTTTCTGCGATAAGCAATCGGTCCGTGCGGAGCGGATAGTCGCTGATTTTTTCTCAAAATTCATCGACTGGTACGGCGGAACCAGAGGATAAGAGAGATAATTATCTCATAAAACGGGATTGTTTTTGACTTACGGCCCTCTCTTTTGTATTGCGGTTGTCCGTAACTGAAGGAAGTGGAGGGTGGCATGTCGGATGAAGGGGCATACAAGGGGTACAATTCCGACGTTATCGTCGATTTGATCAAACGTTATGAATTTCCCTTCATCACCATGAATCCGGGAGCGAGCTTCAGGGGTCTGCACGATTCTCTGATCAATTACGGAAACAATGAACCTCCCATGATGCTGTGCCAGCACGAGGAAACAGCTGTTCAGATTGCGCACGGCTATGCCAAGGCAACGAACGAGCCGATGGCGGTTATCCTTCACAATCTCGTCGGATTGCTGCACTCGAATATGGCGATCTACTACGCCTTCATCGACAGGGTGCCGATCTTCATCATGGGCGCGACGGGACCGATGCATGAAGGTGAGCGTCGCCCGATGATCGACTGGACTCACACAGCACTCGTTCAGGGCGATGCCGTTCGCCTCTATACCAAGTGGGATTACCAGCCCACGGCGATTGAGGGCGTGCCGGAATCCTTCGCGCGGGCCTATTCCATTATGACAACGCAGCCCCAGGGGCCCATCTATATGTGTTACGATGCGGCCATGCAGGAAGAGGAACTCAAAAGTCCCGTTGCTCTTCCGCCGCCGGACGCTGCCCGAACCCCAACTCCCATGATGCCGGATCCGCGCGCGCTTGAAGCGATCGCCGACAAGCTGGTGGCGGCTGAGCATCCTGTATTGATTGCTCAGTATGTGGGGCGTCAAAAGGGTGGGTTCGAAAACATGATCGCGCTCGCTGAAACAGTGGGTGCGCCCGTATGGGACGCGAAAAGCGCTCTAAACTTTCCCAACCGACATCCATTAAACGCCAGCTACGACAAATCCGTGTTCCGAAATGCAGATCTCATTGTCGGGCTCGATATGCGCGACTGGGAGAAGGAGACCTGCGAATATGTGATGACGGAACGCGCTGTACGCCCTCTTGCGCCGGACAGTTGCGAGTGGGTTGAAATTGGCATTGCCGAGGTGGGCATCTCGAAATGGTCGTTCGACTATGGGCGGATGCAGCATTGCTCCATTCGGGCTTTGGGCGACACCATATTGGGAATCCCTGAATTGACGCGCCTATGTGCACAGCGCATTGCGCGTGACCCGGCCGCGCAGGCACGAATTGCCGCGCGCAAAGAGAAGCAGGGAAGGCGTCAGCAGCAGCTTTGGAATGAATGGCAGGACAAGGCCAGGGAAAACTGGGATAGCTCTCCGGTAAGCCTTGGTCGCCTATCGCTGGAAATCTGGGATGCGATCAAGGATGAAGACTGGGTGCTTTCGGGTCATACCCTGAAAGAATGGGCGCGAAAGACCTGGACCTTCGACAAGCCGCATCAGCATCCCGGCACTGATCTGGGTACCGCCACCCAGATCGGGATTTCACTGGGCGTGGCCCTGGCGCACAAGGGAACGGGCCGTATTGTCGTCGACATTCAACCTGACGGCGACCTGATGTTCGACGCGGGGGCTCTGTGGGTTGCCGCAAAATACGAAATCCCCATCCTGATCGTGATGTTCAACAACCGTGCATACTACAATGACTGGGACCATCAGATTGCCGTGGCGCGCGACCGCAATACCGACGAAGCCAGGGCGCATATTGGTATGGATCTGTTCGGGCCCGACCCGGATTTCGGTGCGTTGGCGCGCTCCATGGGGATGTATGGCGAAGGCCCGATTGATGATCCTCAAGAAGTCGGTCCGGCAATCCGGCGCGCGCTTGCCGAGGTAAAAGCCGGCAGGCCAGCGCTTGTCGACATCATCACGCAGCATCGCTAGGGCTGGTCGACAATGAAACAAGCCGCCACCGGGAAGCAGACAACCATTGGCATCGTCGGGTTAGGGAAGATGGGGCGGCCTGTTGGCAGGCATCTCCTTGCGGCGGGTTACGCCGTGGTCGGATGCGACCCGGTCGAGGCGGCGCGCTCTGAGGCCGCCAAAGTCGGAATTACCGTACTCGACGGACCGGCGGCGGTGGGGCGGGTTGCCGACCTCGTCCTCATTCTCGTCGGGTTCGACAACGAAGTCGAGGCGGTTCTGTTCTCTGATGACGGTATTCTGGCGGGTGCGAAGGGCGAGGTCGATATAGCGATTGGATCGACCATATCCCCCAGCTATGCGTGGGAACTGGAGCAGCGTCTGGTGGGGAGCGGTGTTGGGTTGATTGACCTGCCTTCGGCGCGCGGCGAAGCGGCGTTGGAAACCGGGGATGTTCTGCTTTTCGGGGGTGGGGATACGGCGTTGTTCGAAAAATGGCGTCCTGCGTTCGAAACCTTCGCCAGCGATATTTTTCATCTCGGCGGATTTGGTGCCGGGCAGGTCGCGAAGATGGCCAACAATATGATCCTTTGGGCCTGCATGTCGGCCAATGACGAGGCGCTGCGTCTGGTGGAGAAAATGGGGGTGGATCCGCAGAAGGTGCGTGAAGCCCTCTGTCTCTCGAGCGCTCAAAATTGGTCTCTCACGACGCGAGCCGAAGAAAAGCCGATGCCCTGGTCGGAAAAGGACATGCGCATAGCGCTCGATGAAGCCGACCATGCGCGCATAAGCTTGCCCCTCGCCGGCACGGTCTCGGAAGTTATCAAGGGGTACAAAATCCGCAACGGCATTCCTATGCCTTCAATCAGGAAGGTGCGGGCGTAGGCGCACGGCGTGGCGGATAGATCAAGCGCGAACCCGCAGCATCTCTCGCGGCATAGAGGGCCGATCTCTCGATGGCGATGGCGCGAGATTATAAAAATCTTGTAATATGGAATTACGCTATTCTTTCGTTTCCGAAGAGCGCGCTCAAAAAAACAAAAATAAAACATATGTTTAACGGAAAAATTCCAGAAACTCACGCAGAATCCTAAGAATTCCTCCAAAGGGTTTAGATATCTATCTCGTATTATAGGATTAGTATATAGTGAGATCGTGATGGCCGAAGAGCCATGCAAGGAGGAGGAAAATCTATTGAAATCACTTCTATGTTCCGTTGCGCTCTCCCTGACGATCGGGGCGGTGGCAGCGCCGGCATTCTCACAAGAAGAAACCTTCGCGGGGGAGGAGGTAAAACTCTATATCGGGTTCGGTCCGGGCGGCGGCTATGATCTTTACGCCCGCTTGATCGCAAACCATCTGGGCAAGCATCTGCCTGGTGAGCCGAGCGTGATCCCCATGAATATGGAGGGCGCCGGCTCGATGCTGCTTACAAACTGGCTTTACAACGTGGCACCGAAAGATGGCACTGCCATCGCCACGATCAGCCGCGCCGTCCCTTTCTTCGCGTTGACCGGTCAGGACGACGGCTCGGTTCAGTTTGACGCGACCAAATTCAATTGGATTGGCAGCGCCAATGATGAAGTCAGCGTGTGTGTGGCCTGGGCTGAGTCCGGCATTGGAAGTCTCGATGATCTCATGACCAGAGGGATGGTTATGGGCGGAGACGGGCCAACCGCGGACGGGGAGCAATTTGCCCGTGTCATGAATGAGGTGATTGGAACGAAGATTGAGATCGTCAGTGGATATGGCGGCGGCGGCGCTATCAACCTGGCGATGGAGAATGGTGAGGTTGAAGGTCGTTGCGGCTGGTCGTGGTCAAGTGTCGTGGCATCGCAAAAGGAATGGCTGGACAGCGGGCGCATCAAGGTCCTCGTGCAAATGGGCAGCACAGCGCACCCGGACCTACCTGATGTACCGACCCTGTCCAGCCTCATAGAAACTCCTGAGGACAAAGCTCTGGTCAATCTTATTCTGGCCCGACAGGCACTTGGGCGCCCCTATCTTGCCCCGCCGGATGTTCCACAGGAGCGTATTCGTCTGCTACGCGACGCGTTCGAGGCGACCTTGTCTGACCCGGATTTCGTCAAGGAAGCAGAACAAGCCGGGCTTGAACTCAACTATCTGAACGGTGAGAAGATACAG
Organism: Nitratireductor sp. ATLC21; assembly: GCF_057196525.1. Classification (NCBI taxonomy): domain Bacteria; kingdom Pseudomonadati; phylum Pseudomonadota; class Alphaproteobacteria; order Hyphomicrobiales; family Phyllobacteriaceae; genus Nitratireductor; species Nitratireductor sp. ATLC21. The sequence continues at coordinate 959,762 of NZ_JBXUOU010000002.1, forward strand.
TCCATCGTGGAGGATGTTTATGCCAACACAACCGAGGCGCTTGCTGCGCGGGTGAAGGGAATTCTCACTCCGTGATTCCAGTTTCCGGCCCCGCAGCAATCGGGTGGGGCCGGGATGTCGTTTGAAAGTTAGCGAATGTCCAAGAATTTACATCTCACCCTGGCCTGCGGCGATTATGAAATCATCAGACCATTGCGCGAGGGGCTGGTGAAGGCGGATGGCATCGATCTCACCTTCATCACGAATATGGATTCGACCACACGCCACTGGCGGTTTCTGCGAAACAGAGAATTCGACGTCGCAGAAGTCTCTGCCTCGGGCTACATCGCAGCAAAGGCTGCTGGGCAGGACCTTGAAGCCATTCCCGTTTTTCTCCATAGGCGGTTTCGGCACGGTTTTATCTTCACGAACAGCGCCTCGGGCATCAGGAAGCCAAAGGATCTAATTGGCCGCAAGGTTGGCGTGAAATCCTATATTGTCACCGCGACGCTGTGGTTGCGCGGGATTCTGGAGGAACATTATGGTGTTCCTCACCAGTCGATCGATTGGTATTCGCAGCTCGATGAAGACGTGGATCTTTCCCTGCCGTCTGGCTTGAAACTGTCCAAGATCAGCGAGGGAAAAAACATCGAAGACATGCTCGCCGAGGGCGAGATCGATGCCTTGCTTCATCCCGATATCATCAAATCCATTCAGACCCACGACCCCCGTGTCGGCCGTTTGTTTAAGGATCACAAGGCCGAGGAAATTGCTTATTTTCAACGGACCGGAATTTTTCCGATCATGCACGTCACGGCGCTGAAGCGCGAGATTGTGCAGCGCCATCCCTGGGTGGCAATCAATCTCTATAAAGCGTTTGATGCGTCGCGGCGAATGGCGATGCAGCGCATGCTCAATCCGCGCATCGTGCCGCTGGCATGGTATCGCGAGGCATGGGAAGAGCAGGAAGCCATCCTTGGCGAAGACCCCTGGGCCTACGGCCTGGGTCCACAAAACCGCACCAATATCGAGACTTTGGCGCGTTACTCGTTCGAACAGGGACTGAGCAGTAGGCTGATGAAGGCTGAGGATCTGTTTTTACCCCTCGATGAGGGGCGTGGGCGCGGTGACGCCTCGCGATATTGAACTTCACCCACAATGAGATTGGTGAGGGAGATTGGCGAAGGCCCGGCGTGCGAATGCCGGGCTCTTCTTATGCCAATAATGTCAGGCGTGGTACCGCGCCATCTTGTCGACTGAGTGGCCTGTCGCAAGGGCGGCCAGTTTGGCTGGGTCAGAAGGTAGCGCCTCACCGCGCCACGCGATGTGAAGGTCCGGTCGGACGAGAAAATAGGAACTGCCATAGAGCTTTCGATAACGCTCATCGGGAAGGTCAACCACGGTGATGGGCGCCCCGATCTGGCGAAAGGCCTCGACCATTGCATCCACCGCGTCGTTGCCGGGTCCCATCCTTACGATTGCATAGGTCCTGCCAATCAGGTCGTTCACCGAGACATCGGGTTTGACCCAGATGTGGGGTAACCGGGTACCCGTCCAGGCCGAGGCTTCATACGTTCGGAACAAGTGTTCAGGACCGCCGGGTTCGTCCCATATAAGCGGACTATCCACATAGCGATAGCCGAGTTCGGCGCCGATCATTTCATTGGTCTTGCGCTGCTCGATGTCTGCCACCTCGGCCAGATTTTGTCGCAATACGGCGCCGTCGGGCGTGTCGTCATTGAAACCTGGCGCCCACTGGGCGCGCCATTTGCGCCGACCCAGCGATGCATAGCGCGAAGCGCCAATGTTGCGATCCCCGATCTGGCGGCGTTCGATTTCATAAGACTCCAGGAGTTTAGGACCTCCCCAGCCCCGCAGTGTGGCAGCAAGTTTCCATGACAGGTCGATGGCATCGCCCACGCCGGTGTTCATGCCCAATCCTCCCGTTGGGATGACCAGATGGGCTGCGTCACCTGCCAGGAACACACGGCCTTCGCCATACCGGTCGGCCAGAAGCAGGTTCTGTTTCCACTCGCCCACATAAAGCATTTCGTAGTCGATCGGCGCGCCAATGATTTTCTCGAACTGCCTTGCCATTGCGTCATCGTCCTCGACCACGGCGTGCAATGTCCAGTGTTTGGTGGAATCCTGCATGATCAAAAACGAGGCCTGATTGTCGGCGACGTGGTAGTGCCGCCCATGCCCGGGTCCGTCTCCCATAGGGATACGGTCAAACAACTCATCGCATCGATAGAGCGCCTGGCGCAACTTGAGAAGATTTCCTTCACCCCGCAGCGAAATATCGAGTGCTTTGCGAACCTGGCTCGATCCGCCGTCGCAGCCTGCCATGTAGCTGGAGTGGATGGTAGAACGGGAGCCGTCCGAACCAAGGACTGTGGTAGTCACGCCGGATTGATCCTGGACGAAGGATTCAAACGCCGTACCGTACATCACCTTGACGGAGGGGAGGGCTTCGGCAACGGATTTGAGCAGCGGCTCCAGAGTGTACTGGGAGACGAGTTGATAGGGCTCGGCCGGTTGAGACGTGTCCTCGCTGGCCTTGATCTCAGTCAAAGCCTTGTTGACAGAATCGTACTCTAACCTCAGCAGTGGCGGTTCCGTCATATTGGTAATGACAAAAACGTCCATCGGAACGTCGCCATCAAGGCCGGCCTTGCGGATCTGATCGGAGATGCCCAGGCGTCGATAGATTTCCATGGTGCGAGCGTTGCAGCGCTCCATCTTTGGAAGAAACTCCGGTGCTGCCTTCTTCTCGATGAGTATGCAGTCGATGCCTTGCTGCCCAAGGTCAATGGCCAAGGTCAGCCCCACTGGCCCTGCGCCAACGATAAGTACTTCGGTCTTCATGTTTCTACTCATCCCGATCATCCGTTTCCCGGTAATTAGCGGTCGAGTAAATGACAGTCAATAAAAATCTCATTTTATGGGATTAAAGATGATCCAAAAGGCTTGCGTCTGTTTCCTTTTGGGCTGCGTTCGGCTCAAGATTGATGCCTGTTTCGAAGTCGGGCTATAAGGACGAAGGGGAGGGGCGCCCGCATCAGGGCAGCTTTGCGCAGAGCCCTCCCCGAACTTTGGGATGGTGTCGATTATGCTCAGTCACGAACGAATGCTCAGTGTCCTTGATCTGTTTGATCTGGAGCGGCCGGAGTGGAGCTTTGATGAGATGCATGCGCAGTTGGGTTTTTCCCGATCGACGCTTTACCGCTATCTCAAGACCCTGACTGATGCCGGGTTTCTAACCACGTTTCCGGGGCGTGGGTATTCACTTGGCCCGCGCGTTATCGAGCTCGACTACCAGATTGTTGCTACAGATCCTTTGATACATGTGGCGCGTCCCGTCATGAATGAGCTTGTGCTCGGCTATTCTGGCGTCAGCCTTCTATGTCGCCGATACAAGCAGAAAGTGTTGTGTATTCATCAGGAAACCAGCACGGATCAGTTCCGGTCGACCTATGAGCGTGGCCGCGCGCGTCCGTTGTTGCAGGGCGCGGCTTCGCTGGCGGTGCTGGCGCATTTCTCCACCTATCAGCTCACAAAGCTTTATGATGAGCAGTCTGGTGAATTTGCGCTCGCCGGATTGGGGGATACGCTGCCCGAAGTTCGCGAAACGCTTAAGGGCATCAGGCAGCGCGGATGGGTCAAGACGACAGGTCAAGTCACCAAAGGGGTCACTGGTATCGCCGCGCCGATCTTTGATGGCAAAAAAGAAATCATTGGTAGCCTGAGCCTGACCCTGCCGGAAACGAGCATGCCTGCCGAACGCGAGGAAGCGATCGCCGAGCGTGTGGTTTTCTGCTCGCGTATCATCTCCAAATCGCTCGAATAGCGCAGGCTGGCAGTGATCTCATTTCCGGGCTGGATGTGCGATTCGCACGCAGCTCGTGCGTGTGTACACGCTGCATTTTGCGGGGTTCACTATCGAGTAAGATTTAAGGAAATTCGCATATTGTAGGATTATTTCGATAATTCTGTTGACTCCTCAGGCCTAGAAATTCTAGCCTTTGCAGCAATCAAGTTCCGGCGGTGGAGCGGATTTGCGGGAGGATGGCAGGCGTGTCGACATACGAGAATCTTTTGAGCGACATGGTCGCGGCCAACCGGATACTGGCGTCGCAGGGGGTGTGCGACGCCTTCGGCCATATCAGTGTGCGCCATCCCGACAATCCGAATGCCTACCTGCTTTCGAGAGCGCGTGCGCCCCAATTGGTCGAGCGCGAAGACATCATGGAGTTTGAGCTCGATGGAACGCCGATGCATGGTGATAGCCGCAAGCCGTTTTTGGAACGGTTCATTCATGGGGCGCTTTATACGGAACGCGCGGATGTTCATTGCGTCATTCACAGTCACTCCCGCAGTGTCATCCCCTTCACTGTAACGCAGGCAAAACTGCGCCCGTTGGTTCACAGCTGTGCGACCATCGGCCATGCGGTGCCGGTCTGGGACGCTCAGACCAGCTTTGGAGATACCAACCTGCTGATCTCCAACCAGGCTATGGGGCAGGATTTTGCTTCCGTGCTGGGCAAGGGAAACAGCGCTTTGATGCGCGGGCACGGTTCCACTGTGGTGGGCGCTTCGATCCGCGAAGCAGTGTATACGGCCGTCTATCTCGAGGTGAACGCGAGCCTTCAGATCGCCGCGTCCGCACTCGGTCCGATTACCTTCCTGACGGCCGGAGAGGTTGAAAAGGTCCAGTCCCGCTTGGCGGATGCCAAACCGGGTGAGGGCTATAACAGAGCCTGGGAGTATTGGTGTCACCAGGCAGGGGTCGAGCCGCGGCAACTGGACGGTGATGTCTGATGGTTGCCTCGACCACCGTGACCCAACTTGATGATATAGAGCGTCCTTCCGGCGCCGCCGCCGAGAAGGCGCAGTTTGGATCGGATGTCGTGGCTCAGACTCTCCGCGATGCGGGCATTGACTATGTCGCGCTCAATCCGGGGGCGAGCTTCCGTGGGCTGCATGACAGCCTGGTCAATTTTCTTGGTAACAGATCTCCGCAAATCCTCCTTTGCCTTCATGAGGAAAGTGCCGTGGGGCTCGCCCATGGATATGCCAAGGTGACCGGGCGGCCAATGGCGGCCGCGGTGCATTCGAACGTTGGGCTGATGCATGCCACCATGGCGATCTTCAATGCATGGTGCGACCGCATGCCTGTCTTGGTTCTTGGAGCCACGGGGCCCGTAGATGCCAGCAAGCGCCGTCCGTGGATCGACTGGATCCACACCGCCGCTGATCAGGGCGCGCTGGTCCGCAATTATGTCAAATGGGACAACCAGCCTGCTTCGGCTGCAGCCGCCCGGGAAGCCGTGTTGCGGGGTGCGTGGCTGTCGCAGAATGCGCCCATGGGGCCGGTCTATATCAATCTCGATGCGGAAATGCAGGAAAGCGAGATCGATGCCGAGCTGCCGTCAGTTGACGCCAGCCGTTATCTCAGTACTGCCCGGTCGGGCGTCGATCAGGAGACGGTCTCAGAGGTATGGGCATTGATCAGGAAGGCGCGGCGTCCGGTCGTTCTGGCAGGTCGTGTCTCCCGTGATGAGGTTAGCTGGCAAAGGCGAGTGGCTCTGGTGGAAGCCATGGGGGCCAAGGTGATTACCGACCTGAAGGTCGCCGCAGCCTTTCCCACCAGTCACGACGCGTATGCCGGCGATCTGCGTGGACGAAATGGCGCAGCGACGCTCGAGGTTCTCAAGGCCGCCGACCTGGTGATAGCCTTGGACTGGGTCGATTTGAATGGCACCTTGACAGCGGCCTTCGGTCCAGCGGGGCCGGAATGCACAGTTATTCATGTCGGGCTCGATCATCACAGCCACAATGGCTGGAGTATGGATCACCAGGCGCACCCACCTGCTGATCTGGTGGTCAGTACGGATCCGGATAGATTCACCGCGCTAATGATCGGCAGCGCAAAACTTTGCGGAACAAACGCAAAGCCCGCCCGTGCATGCGCCCCCGAGCTATCGGCGCAGGACGGAAAGCAACTGACTGTAGAAGCGATCGCTCGAACCCTCCTGCATTTTCTGGGAGGAAGGCAGAGCTGCCTGACACATGTGACTCTTTCCTGGGACGGCAGTTATTGGCCGTTCGACCATCCACTCGATTATCTCGGCTCGGATGGAGGAGGAGGTTTGGGGGCTGGTCCTGCCCACGCTGTGGGGGCGGCTCTTGCACTGCGGGACATGGGCGCAGACCGCCTCCCGGTCGCCATATGCGGTGATGGTGATTTCCTGATGGGGGTTACCGCCCTATGGACCGCGGTGCACTACAAAATCCCGCTGTTGATGATCGTCGCCAACAACCGCTCATTCTTCAACGATGAGGTTCACCAGGAAAAAGTCGCACGCATGCGGGGGCGCGATGTCTCGAACAAATGGATCGGCATGCGGATGGACGATCCGGAGATAGCCCTCGCTGATATGGCAAGGGCGCAGGGTTGCGCGGCCTTTGGGCCGGTCACGACCCAGGCGGAGCTCGAAAGCGCCATCACGCAGGCCATAGCAGCGGTCGAGGAGGGAAGGGTGGCGGTGGTCGAGGTGATTACCGACGCCAGCTATCCAGCCACTTTGGTCAATGCGCTTACAGGCACAACCAAAGGCTGAAATTTGGGAGGAGGCGCTTTTGCCAGAACAGGGAGAGAGAAAAATGAGAAACGAACGTTTGGGGATTTTGCAGCGCATCAGCAGGCGCGGGCTGTTGGCAGGCGCGCTGGCGCTGGGGCTTTCTGCGCTTTCTGCGACGCAGGCCGTACCCGTAGCAGCCCAGGAGACTGTGGAGGATTTCTACAGCGGTAAGACGGTCACCATCTATGTCGGTTTTGGGCCGGGCGGAGGCTACGATCTATATGCGCGGCTGGTGTCCGAATTCCTGGGGCGGCATATCCCAGGCAATCCCGAAGTGATCGTGGAAAATATGCCGGGCGCGGGCGGGCGGACTGCTATCCAGTTTCTCTATAATGTGGCCGCTCAGGATGGCACAGCGCTTAGCGTTCCCGTCCAGTCGATGGCGCTCGATAGCCTGCTCAATGTTCTGCCCGGCGATCTGGACGCGCGCAAATTCAACGCGATCGGCCGCATCACGCCTGAATACGAGCTGGGAATGATCTGGTCGAATGTTGGCATCACCACACTGGACGAGATCAAAGAGAAATCGGTCAGCTTCGCCTCCACGGGGGCCGGATCGGCTTCAAGTTTCGTTCCGCGCATGCTCAACGACATGGTGGGTACCAAATTTGAAGTTATTCAGGGCTATCAGGGCGCCAACGCAGCGATGATGGCGCTGGAGACGGGGGAGGTCGATGGTGCCATGCAGGGTATAGCCGGCATGAGCGCTTCACGTCCGACCTGGATACCCGAAGGTGTTGTGAACGTCGTCTGGCAGCTTGGCCTGACGCCGCATGAATTGCTGCCCGATGTTCCTGCGGTGGGGCAACTCGGTGAGAATGATCTGGACCGGCAGGCCCTGCGCCTCGTTGCCAGCGCCGCCGAAATCGGTCGGTCCGTCATTACCACGCCCAATGTGCCTGAAGATCGCGTTGAAGCGCTTCGTGCTGCCTTCAACGCAATGGTGTCCGATCCGGAGTTTCTTGCGGCAGCAAAGGAACGCAATCATTTGATTGATACGCTTACCGGCGAAGAGCTGCAGGCCAAGATCGAAGAGCAGATGAATTACCCGCAAGAGGTGATCGATCGCGTCAAGCCGTATGTGGTGGCGCAATAAACTGCTGCGGCGGGGCTCCAGGCGCCCCGCCGTTTTTTCAAGTCGAGGCGCGCCGGAGCCGCCGTCTCTTTTGCTCAATTCATGACTGGAGTGTTGCCGTGGTTGCCCATCATGCCTCGTCGGGATCATTCGTTTCGAAGCCGGAACTTTATTATGGAGGCGCCTGGCATGCTCCGATCAATGGGAAAACCTTTGAAACCATAAATCCGGCCACCGGGGCAGTGATCGGACGGGTGGCTGAGGGTGATGCTGATGATGTCGCTGCTGCTGTCTCTGCGGCACGCGAAGGGTTTGCCGCCTGGCGAGCCGTGCCGCCGACGGAACGTGCCGCCGTTCTTCGCGAAATTGCTCGGGTCATACGCTCCAATGTGGATAGGTTGAGTGAAATCGAAGCTGCGGACTCTGGAAATCCGATCACCAAGGTGCGCGCCGATGTGATGCAGGGTGCGCAGCGGTTCGACTTCTTTGCCGGCCTCATCACAGAGATGAAGGGCGATACCATTCCAGGGAGAGAGGGAACACTCACGCTGACGCAGCGCGAGCCCCGGGGGGTCGTGGCGCGCATCGTGGCCTTCAATCATCCCTTCATGTTCACATCCAGCCGGATGGCGGCCCCCTTGGCGGCCGGCAACGCCTGTATCGTAAAGCCGCCGGAGCAGGCTCCACTTTCCGGCGTCCTCTTTGCGGAACTGGTCGGTGGGTTGCTGCCTGCCGGCGCGTTTTCCGTCCTCACTGGAGGGCGGGAGGTCGGAGAAGCGCTTTCAGCGCATCAGGATATTGCAATGGTCGGATTGGTCGGCAGCGTTCCGACGGGCAAGGCGGTCATGCGTTCGGCAGCGGACACGCTGAAACCGGTGCTTCTGGAGCTTGGTGGAAAGAATGCGCTGATCGCCTTTCCCGATGCCGAACCCGAGCGGGTCGCCGAGGCGTTGGCGGATGGTATGAATTTCACCTGGTGTGGACAAAGCTGTGGCTCCACCAGCCGCGCTTTCCTTCATGCCGATATCCACGATGCCGTACTGGAGAATTTGGCGGAAAAGATCGCGGTATACAAACCCGGCCTGCCGACGGACCCCCAAACCACAATGGGCGCTTTGATCAACCGTGCGCAGTATGAGCGTGTCATGGCCTATATCGATGGAGCGAAAGCAGAGGGCGCCAAGCTGTTTCTGGGGGGCAGGCATCCTTCGGAGCCTGAGCTTGCGGACGGCTGCTTTATCGAGCCGACCGTATTTACCAGCGTGACATCTGACATGCGGATCGCGCGTGAAGAGATATTCGGCCCGGTGCTTTCGGTCTTCGACTGGCAGGATGAAGCGAGCTTGCTGTCGCAAGTGAATGGTCTCGACTACGGGCTGACCTGTTCCATCTGGACAAATGATCTTGCAAGGGCCCATCGCGTAGCTGCTGCTGTGGAGGCGGGTTATGTATGGGTCAACGACGTCTCCAAGCATTTTCCCGGTGCCCCGTTTGGCGGGTACAAGCAGTCGGGTTTGGGCCGTGAAGAATCCTTGAGTGAACTTTTGGAGTTCACTCAGGAGAAGACCATCCATATCAACTTCTCCGGCAAACGGTGAGAGATGAAAGGTGGGCTGCGTTCCTGGTTTGCCCAAGTTAAGCGGGTAGATTATCCGCGCACTTCGCTGGCTCTGTGCGTGGGGGTAGCGGGGGCGCTCCTCTTCCTTTGGATCGGAGCGCCCATGCCTTGGATGCTCGGTCCGCTAGCCGGTTGCCTGATAGCGAGCTTGCTGGGCGCTCCGCTGGCCGCGCCGACCGTTTTTCGTTCCCCCATGGCTGCCATGATCGGAGTGATGCTCGGGTCGGGCTACGGGCCGCAATTGTTGGGATATGTAGTCAACTGGTGGGCCACGATCGCCGGGCTGCTGGCCTTCATGATGGTGGCTGGCGCGGTCTGCGTGGCATATTTTCGTTGCGTGGCGCGGTATGATTTTCCCACAGCCTATTTTGCCGGCATGCCCGGCGGGGTCGTGGAGATGGTGCTGCTCGGTGAGAACAGTGGGGCTGACCTTCGCCGCGTTGCACTTGTGCACGCCGCACGCATCGTTTTCACCGTGTTCTCGATTCCGTTTATCGTCCAATGGGTGGAAGGAGGGCAGATCGTCCGCTCCGCAACCTCTTCTATCTCGCTGTTGGATATGCGGGCTGATTCCCTTCTCTGGTTGCTTGTCACGTTTTCTGGAGGCCTGGTGCTCGGACGGCTGGTCAATCTGCCTGCGCGGTACCTTCTTGGGCCGCTGATCGTCAGTGTGATTGTTCACATCAGCGGCATTTCGACATTCAAGCCACCCTGGGAATTGGTTGCCTTGGCCCAGTTGGTCCTCGGTTCGGTGATCGGCTGCCGGTTCGCAGGCAGCAGAACCGTGGACATCCTGCAGATATTCCTGGCCTCACTGGGGTCCTGTTTCTTGATGATCCTGCTGAGCTGCGCCTTCGCCTTTGGTGTCTCTCATCTCACGGAGTACACCTTGACGGAACTGCTCCTGGCCTATTCTCCGGGAGGATTGGCAGAGATGGGTGTCCTGGCCTTGGCATTGCATCTGGATGTGGCGCTGGTGTCGACGCACCACGTTCTGCGCATATTTCTTGTTGTCATCTGCGCCAAGTCTCTTATGCCATTATTCGGGATAAAAAGAGAATGAAAAAGCGAAAATCAAAAGACGAAAACGAAAATAATATATATTTATCAAAATGATACTCGCAAATGTGAGTGATATTTAGCGCTCTGATCTTTAATTTGAAAATCTCATAATAAGGGAATTTTTCGATATTTACTTGACGGATGCACCAGGAAGGGTGCTAATTACGTCGTAGGGCGCAGGAGGGGCCGCCCGACACAATTGGGGAGGAGAACATGGCGTTTGCATCAAGGCTTCCGGGTCTGTCGGGTCTATTGGGAGCAATGCTGATTGGGTCCGTTTGTGCGGCTCCTGGTCACGCTGAGGAGACGGTCGAGGCGTTCTATCAGGGCAAGACGATCGATATGATCATCGGATACTCTTCCGGTGGCGGATATGACCGATATGCGCGTCTGGTCGCCAGACATCTTGGAAAATATATTCCAGGCAATCCAGAGATCGTGCCCCGCAACATGCCTGGAGCGTCCAGTCGACTTGCCGCTGGCTACATCTACAATGTTGCACCACAGGATGGCACGGTTCTCGGCACCGCGGACCAGTCGCTGTCGGTGGCGCAGGCGATGGGAGAGTCGCTCGAACTCGATGCAAGCGCGTTCGGCTACATCGGCAGTCCCACGATGGAAAACAATGTCCTTATCACTTGGCATACTTCTGACGTTTCGTCAGTCGATGAAGCCAAGCAGATCGCTATCCCTATCGGAGCAACAGGTGGGTCCACCTCTTCGCAATATCCATCGATCATGAATGCGTTGCTGGGGACGAAGTTTGAGATCGTAAGCGGATATCCTGGCGGCAATGATATAAACTACGCAATGGAAACGGGGGAAGTCGACGGGCGCGGGAGTGTAAACTGGGCCTCGTTGAAACCACTCGGCTGGTACGAGGAGGGCCTCATCAACGTGCTGGTGCAGATCGGCCTTCAGCGGGAGGCGGATCTTCCCGATGTACCATTGCTTTATGAGCTGGCATCGACAGACGAAGATGAGCAGCTTTTGCGGCTGCTGTCTGCCCCGACTGCCATGGGCCGGCCGATTTTTACCACGCCGAATGTTCCGGAAGAGCGCCTGCAGGCCCTGCGCAAGGCGTTTGACGAGATGGTGGCAGACCCGGCTTTTGCCCAAGCCGCTGCAGATGAGGGACTTTCCGTCATCCCGTTGTCTGGCGAGCAATTGCAGAAAACCGTCAGTGAAATTCTGGCAACCAAGCCGGAAGTGGCTGCACGCTTGAGCGAATTCATCGGCGTATCGGACTAACCCTGAACCAGGGTGTGCCGCGCTGCGCGCCCTGTCCTCCGGCATAGCGAGCATGTTTCATCATGGATCACGACCCTCACGCCATTCTGGCCGAACAAATTGCTGCGGCGACCCGAATGCTCGTCGCTCAAGGCATACTTGACTACAGCGGCCATATCAGCGCGCGCATGCCGGACGGCGAGCATTTTATGATTCAGTCGGCTTCGGACTCGCGCGGCGAACTTGATCCGTCACGGCTGCTTGTTGTTGATATGGATGGCAAGGTCATTCACGGTGATCTGAAGCCACCACTCGAATTGGCGTTGCACACGGAAATACTCCGCGCCCGGCCTGATGTGGGAGCCGTATTGCATTGCCACATGGAGTTGGCGATCACCTTCACCTTGATGAAGGGCATCCAGCTGAAGCCAATGCGGGCGCGCGCGGTGCGCTGGGCCTCAGGCATACCCACGCATCCTGATCCAAGTCTGATAACCACAACCGAACAGGGCGCAGCTCTGGCGAAGACGCTTGGACAGCACGATGCCGCTTTGATCCGCGCGCATGGATTGGTGATGACGGCTGAAACGGTGCCCGCCCTGTTCGTGGATGCCGTGCATTTTCTCGAGAATGCCAGGCAGCACATGATGGTCCTTCAGGCAGGACAGGAACCGATGCCGCTCACCGCAGAAGAGATTGCGCAAATATCGAGCCCAAGAGGCTTTCATATCGCTAAGCTGTGGAACTTCTACATTCGCCAGGCGCAATCGGGAAATCTCATACCTCAGTCCTGGAGTGCCAGTCTCCGGGACGCTGCATCGAGAAATCGAGAGTAGGACCTTCGGACTATGGATATCAGTGTTCTCGGCGCAGCAAGCGATGCCATCGTGGCACTCGCAGACCCGTTCCGGCTTCTCATGCTGGGTTGCGGCGTCTTGTTTGGGCTCTTTCTCGGCATCATCCCCGGGATTGGCGGGCTGGCAGGCATGGCGCTGCTGCTGCCATTTACGTTCACGATGGATTCTTATGCGGCCTTCGCCATGCTGCTCGGGATGTCGGCTGTCACGGGTACAAGCGACACGATCCCGGCTGTGCTTTTCGGGGTTCCCGGTACAGCCGGCGCCCAAGCGACCGTGATGGACGGCAATCCCATGGCAAAAAACGGGGAGGCTGGCAGAGCACTGAGTGCAGCGTTCACATCGTCTCTTTTCGGGGGGCTGGTCGGCGCGTTGCTGCTGGCCCTGACCGTGCCGGTATTGCGTCCATTCATGCTCTTTATCGGCTCACCGGAACTTCTAGGCTTCTCTGTATTCGGCATAGCAATGGTGGCGGTTCTGTCAGGAACCTCGCCACTGCGAGGTCTGGTTGCCGCTGGAATCGGTGTCATGATTTCCATGATCGGCGCTGACCCGCAAACCGGCACGCTGCGCTATACGATGGGGAGTTTTTATCTATGGGACGGGCTTCCGATCGTGCCGCTCGTTCTTGGCCTTTTCGCCTTGCCTGAGCTGGCAGACCTTGCGATCAAAAGGTCCGCCATTGCTTCGGAATCCAAATATGACACCCGCAAGGGAATGAGCGAAGGCCTCCGCGATGCCCTCAGGAACTGGTGGCTTGTCCTGCGTGGCGGCGGGTTGGGCGCAGGGGTCGGTGCCATACCCGGGCTTGGCTCTTCCGTTGTCGACTGGATTGCTTATGGTTGGGCTTTCCAGACCACAAAGGGTGCGGACAAGACTTTCGGCAAAGGCGATGTGCGCGGCGTCATCGCCCCTGAGGCTGCCAACAATGCAATCACTGCGGGTTCACTTGTTCCAACGATAGCCTTCGGTGTGCCCGGATCGGCCTCCATGGCCATTCTGCTTAGCGTTTTCCTGATCCACGGCCTCGTGCCGGGGCCCGAGATGCTGACAACCAACCTGGACGTCACCTACTCGATGGTTTGGTCGATCGCGATCGCCAATATTCTGGGCGCAGGTCTTTGCTTCCTGTTTTCCGGGCAATTGGCAAAGATTGCAGTTCTTCGCTACACGCTGATCCTACCGGCTGTGCTTATATTTGTCTATGTCGGAGCATTCCAGTCCTCACGCAATTGGGGAGATCTCTACGCGCTTTTGATCTTTGCCGCTGTCGGCTGGATCATGAAGCAATTGCGCTGGCCACGGCCACCACTTGTTCTGGGCTTTGTGCTTGGCGCCCTGATTGAACGCTACATGTTCATCTCGACCACCCGATATGGTTTTGAGTGGATGTTGCGCCCGCTCGTCGTCGTGCTTTTCACCATGGCGGTCATCGTGCTGGCCGGCCCGCTCATCCGCCATGTTCGAGCGCTCGGCGGTTTCAAGGGTATCGCAAGCTATGTTGGGACACCGCGGCTTCAATGGTCGGATCTGCTCTATGTCGGCGTATTGGCCTTGGCGGGTGTCATGGTTGCCGAAGCGCTCCAGTGGCCCTGGGGCGCGAAGGTCGGACCGTTGAGTGTTGGCATACTGACGCTGAGTTTCTGTGTGCTGAGTTTCCTCAATCAGGTCTTTACGCGGTCAGTACAGCGCGCGCGGGCCGACGCTGGAGAGATTCGGCAAGAAGTACACATGGATACATCCGTCGATCATGGCGATATTACGCTGAAAACAGTTGCTCTGCGCGCGGCACGGTTCTTTGCCTTTCTCGTCCTTTTCATCGCGATGATGGCGGTGATCGGTCTTATCCCCACAGTTCCACTGTTCGTTGCGGTTTTCATGCGCATCGAAGGGCGTGAAAAATGGCAGTTGATCGCAGGATATGCAGCCGCACTCACACTGACTGTCTACCTGATCTTCGACCAGCTTTTGCGCATACCCTGGCCACAGACACTCTTAGGCCAGTGGTTCCCCGCATTGACCGTTATTCCGTCGGTTTAACCAGGTGCAGGCAGAGCCTGCATCTCCAAATTCCCCAATCGTGCCGGTGCTGAACGAAGCGCCGGGCCTGAAACCCACTTTATAAAGAGAGAGCGAGAGATGCAGTACATTGATGCCTTCAATCACTTCTTCCCGAAACCGCTTTGGGACAAGATTCAGACCTTCGAAGGTGCCGGCAAAAACATCGGCAAGCGTATGCAGAATATCCCCTGCATCTTCGATTTGGAGGAGCGGTTCAGAGTTATCGAACCCTTTGAGAATTATCGGCAGATCCTGAGTCTGGGCATGCCGCCCATCGAGCAGATGGGAACGCCGGACAAAACACCTGAACTTGCACGTCTCGGCAATGAGGGTTTTGCCGAGCTTGTCAGCAAGCATCCCCAACATTTTCCAGGTTATCTCGCCGCGCTGCCGATGAACAATCCCGCCGCCGCCGTCGCTGAACTGGAACGCGTATTCTCTGCCAACGACGGCGCCGTCGGCGTTCAGATTCACACGAACGTCAACGGTGCACCGCTTGATGATGAGCAGTTTTTTCCGATTTTCGAAACGGCGGCCAAGTTCGATAGGCCGGTGTTTCTTCATCCCTCACGCGGAGAGGAAATGCCGGATTATCTCACCGAGTCGAAATCCCGTTATGAGATTTGGTGGACCTTCGGATGGCCTTACGAAACCAGCGCGGCAATGGCACGGATCGCCCTGTCTGGAATGATGGACAAGCTGCCCGGGCTCAAGGTTCTCGCTCATCATCTGGGCGCCATGGTTCCCTTCTTCGAAGGGCGCGTCGGGCCGGGGCAGGATCAGCTCGGCAAGCGTACGTCCACCGAGGATCTTTCGCATGTTTTGAAAGGGCTCAAGAAGCGCCCGTTCGATTATTTCAAGGACTTCTATGCGGATACTGCGGTTTTCGGTTCTCGCGCGGCCACCGTTTGCGGGTTGGAGTTCTACGGGGTGGACAAAGTGTTGTTTGCGTCTGACAGCCCCTTCGACCCCGAAAAAGGTCCGGGATATATCCGCGACACGATCGCCGTTTTGAAGTCCCTGGACCTGGCGCGCGAAGATATGGAGAAAATCTGCTACAAGAACGCTCAGAAGCTGTTCCGCATCGATTGATGCCGTCCGCCCCCGCAGAGCGGGGGCGGCAAGCTTCGGCTCGGGGGGAGAATGCGGGTGTTGAAGCGCGATTGGGACCGAATGCAGATTCAGCGCTCGGTTGGCGCGGTCAACCCTTCCGTATTTGTAAACTCGACTGAGACAGACTTGCGGCTGTTGGATGGCGCCGGTCTTTTGCCCGGATGAAGCGACTGAGTGAGTTTGCGGCGGATTTGAAAGGTTTTTGGAAAGGATGCGGCATTGAGCGACAGGTTTGAACGGGGCATGAAGGTCCGCCGCGAGGTGCTTGGAGATGCTCATGTGGATCGGGCAGAGGCCGCCAAGACCGAATTTGACCAGCCGTTTCAGGCGCTGATCACCGAAGGGGCCTGGGGCACGGTATGGGCGTCTGACCGCCTTACCCGCCGCGAGCGGTCCATGCTGACGATCGCGCTTCTTGCAGCGACTGGCAATTTCGAGGAGATCCCCATGCATATCCGGGCCACCACACGCACAGGTGCCTCCCGGGAGGACATCGCGGAAGCGTTGCAACACGTTGCCATATACGCCGGCGTTCCGAAGGCCAATCACGCTCTCAAACTCGCTAAACAGACTTATGCAGAGATGGAGAAAAATGAGGAATGAGCGATCTCGGACCACTCATCCCACGCAACCGGGCGGTTCATCCGGCACCTTATGCCGAAGACTACAAGACCAGCGTGACGCGTTCGCCCAATCTGCCGCTTCTTTCGATGGAGAGCACGCCATCGGAGGAAACCGGTCCTGTTTTCGGAGCCGAATTGATCGGCGAACTCGACAACAACCTCATTCTCAACTGGTCCAAGGGGCTGGCACCTGCCGTGGGTGAGCGCATTCTTGTGCATGGCCGCGTACTGGATGAGAATTGCCGCCCAGTGCCGAATGCGCTTATCGAGATTTGGCAGGCAAATGCCGGCGGGCGCTACCGGCATGTCAAGGATACCTATTTCGCTCCGCTCGACCCGAATTTCGGTGGATGTGGCCGCACGCTCACGGACGAAAGCGGCTATTATGAATTCCTCACGATACGGCCGGGCGCATATCCCTGGCCGAACCGTGCCAATGATTGGCGCCCGATGCATATCCACTTTTCGATCTATGGCCAAAGTTTCGGCCAGCGCCTGGTCACGCAGATGTATTTCGAGGGGGATCCGCTGATTGCCCATTGCCCGATCGCAGCGACCGTGAGGGATCGCAGCCATCTTGATCGCCTTGTGGCACCTCTTGACCTCTCGAAATCACGCCCACTCGATTTTCTCGCATACAAGTTCGATATCGTTTTGCGCGGTCGCCGGCAGACGATGTTCGAAAACAAGCTGGAGGGGATGTGATCATGGTGCAGAAGCTGACGACTCTTGCTGAAACGCCCTCACAGACCGCAGGTCCATACGTTCACATCGGCCTGATGCCCACTTATGCAGGCAATGCCGGCTCCTTCCCGCAGGAGATCGGCGCGTCGCCTGTCACAGGTAAGGTGAACGGGCAGATGATAGACATTGTGGGCTCTGTCTTTGATGGCACCGGATGGGTGCTGCGCGACGCGCTGATTGAAAGCTGGCAGTGCGACGGAGGCGGCAGGTTCCCGGGGGAGGAGGGTGCCGACCCGAATGTTTCGGGCCATTGCCGCTTTGCCGTCGATGAGGCGACCGGCGAGTTCAGGCTCACGACGGTCAAGCCCGGCAGCTATGTGGGGCGTGGAGGGGTAAGAAGCGCCCCTCACATCTCATTGTGGATCGTCGCGCGCGGCATCAACACCGGGCTCAACACCAGGATCTACTTCGAGGATGAGGATAATTCTGGCGATCCGCTGCTGAGCCGCATCGAACAGCGCACGCGCGTGGAAACGCTGATCGCGAAGAAAGTTGCCGATGGGAAATACCGTTTCGACATCCGCCTTCAAGGCGATCACGAAACGGTGTTTCTTGATCTCTGAAAGATGCAGCTCACCGTGCAGCGCCGATCAAGGCGACGCGAACAATGTCGAAAGGCCCTTCGGGATGGACGTCTCCGTTTTTGATCATCCATGGCTGGCGGGCTTGTTCGGCGACCCGGAGATGGCCACGCTCCTGGGCCCGGATCAGCAGATGCGCCACATGCTCGCCTTCGAGGCGGCCTGGACGCGGGCCTGTGGGCGGGCAGGTCTTCTCGATGAGGGAGAGGCTGAGGCGGCGGCGCTTGCAATCGAGAATGCACGGATCGACTTGACGGATATTGCAGCCGGCATGGCGCAGGACGGTGTGCCGGTGCCGCGCCTGGTTCGGCAGTTGAAGGCCGTAGCGGGTGCCGATGCGGTTCATCGTCATGCCACATCTCAGGATGTCGTGGACACGGCGCTGGCCCTCACCCTGAAAGAAGCCTCCGATCTTCTGGAAGCGCGCATCAAGGCGCTGGCGGCATCGCTCGATGAACTCATCAGTCGTTTCGGGGATGCGCCTCTGATGGGACGTACGCGCATGCAGGCTGCCACCATGATTACGGCTGGCGACCGGATCAAAACCTGGCGTCTGCCGTTGGATGATCATTTGAAGCGGCTAACCGCGCTACGCTCGGATGTCGAGCGGGTCCAGATTGGTGGCGCATCTGGTGACCGCAAAGCATTGGGCGTTCAGGCTGACACCGTCGTCGTGAATGTTGCGCAAGTCCTTGGGCTCGCCCCCACAGCCAAGGCCTGGCACGCCATGCGCCACGGCATCGCCGACTACGCATCGTTCCTTTCCCTTGTGACAGGAACTCTCGGCAAGTTCGGGCAGGATGTGGTGCTGATGGCGCAGCAGGGGATCGACGAGATCGCGCTTTCGGGCGGCGGGGGGTCATCGGCAATGCCTCACAAGCAGAACCCGGTTCTGGGTGAACTTCTCGTAACGCTTGCTCGCTTCAATGCCACGCAGGTTTCGGCCATGCATCATGCAATGATCCATGAGCAGGAGCGTTCGGGGGCAGCGTGGAGCCTTGAGTGGATGGTGCTTCCGCAAATGTTGATGGCGACTGCGCGCGCGCTTTCAGCGGCCAGGGACCTGTCTCAAGCGATAACATGGATTGGCGAACCGTCTGCAGACGGAAACACCACCCGTCGCGATCATCGATAAGCTGCGCCGCTTTGGGGCAGTGCCGAAACGCTGCCTCAAAGCGGGCGCTCAATCCAGTCAGTTGCATAGGGCAAACGGTGCAGGCATTGGCATCCGTCCGGCGATGCCTTCAACCAACTGCCCAAGTTTCAGGAGCACCGCCTCCGAATGGGCGGGGCCGATGAATTGTACGCCGAAAGGCAGGCCGGATGAATGCTGCCCGGCCGGGACCGACAACGCTGGTACACCCGTCAGATTGGCAGCGGCGTTAAATCTCACATAAGCCTCCACGACCGGCTCCTCGCTGCCGTCCTGCCAGATGAAAGCGCTCTGGCCGCGTCGTGCTGCCACGGTCGGTACAGTGGGGACGATCAATGCATCGACCTTCTGGAACATCTCTGTCCATGCGCGCTCCAGCCGCGCTTGTGCCTGCTTCGCCATTAGATAGTCCTGGGCCGGCAAAAGACTTCCTGTTTCAAGGAGAAGCCGCACGTCTTCGCCGTAATGGTCTGCTCGCGACCGAATGTTGTCACGATGCACGAAAGCCGCTTCCGCCAGCATGATTCCCCATTGGCCCGGCATAATGGTCTCGGTCAGCGGCACCGAGACTTCCACAAGCTCGGCACCGGCGTCCGCCAGGGCCCTCTGCAACTGTGCGAGAGCATCCTCGATTTCCGGCTCGAGCCGCTCATAGAAATAATTGACCGGCACGCCGAGTTTTGTTCCGGTAATCTCACGATCTGCCAGCGCATTTGCTGATGAGTTGTCCACCTTGGCTTTCGAGATTGCCTCCAGAAGAAGCGCTGCATCTTTCACCGTGCGGGTGATCGGCCCGACATGATCGAGCGACGGCGCAAGGGGAATGACGCCCTCCAGCGAGACCGTTCCGCGCGTCGGCTTCAACCCCACCACGCCGCATAGCGCAGCAGGAACGCGGATTGATCCGCCGGTGTCCGTTCCCAATGCAGCAAGCGCTCCGCCATATGACACTGCCGCGGCAGAACCACCGCTCGAGCCGCCGGGCGTGTGTTCGGTGTGCCAGGGATTGGCGGTTTGCGGTGTTGTGAGGCCGAATGCGAACTCGTGCGTGTGCGTCTTGCCGGTGAAAATGGCACCGGCCTCCTGGAGCTGTTTCACGGTCACAGCATCGCTTTCTGCCACATGTCCCACCTGAACTCTGGAGCTGGCACTGGTCGGCAATCCGGCAACATCGATGAGGTCCTTCAATGCGATCGGAATGCCGTGCAGCGGTGGAAGGGCAGCACCGGTCATGATCTGCTCTTCGGCGAGCCGGGCTCTCTCCAACGCAGGTTCGGCAAGCAGCAGGGAGTAGGCGGCGATATTGTCATCCAGCTTCCAAACCCGCTGGAGCACCGAGTCGACAAGTTCCACCGGGGACAGTTCTTTCTTTGCGATTAGCGTGGACGCTTCGGTAATCGACAGTTCAAACGGTTCCATGAAAGTCTTTCTCCGTGATGGCGCCTTTGGCGTCCTGTCGGGCGGACTGAAGTGTGCCAATGAAGCTGCGCACATGTGTCAGTGTTGCAGCCACCGCGGCGCGCCGCTCCTGGGGCAAGGGCAGTTCATGACGATCGGCCAGATCGGCAATCATTTCAGCAGTGTAGGCGGGGATGGTCATGGCTTCTTGTCCATCGAGGTCGGAACTGTTGCGAAATAGGTCAGGATCAGGGAGAGCGTGGCGAGCGCAATGATGACCGCGCCAAAGATCGTGGCAGTCGGAACCAGTCCGATGCGCTGTGCCGCAACCCCGGCCACCAGGGCTGGAAGGGCATTTGAGAGATAGCTCTCGGTGTAGAACGCCGAGAGCAGGCCGGCGCGCTGCTGTGCTGTGGCAAGAGCGGCGAGGCTGCGCATGGCGCCCAGAAAGCCCGCCCCGAATCCAAGCCCCGAAATGACGGCTCCTGACATGAGAGCCATCGTGCTGGAATGACTGAAGCCTCCAAGAATGACGGCGGGACCAACAATCATGGCGAGGCTGCCGAAAAGCAGGGCAGAGCGGATGGGTAGGTTGCGGAAGGTTAAAACAGCGACGGCTCCGGCAAGTGTCAATGCGCCCACGGCTCCACCTCCCAGCACCTGCGTCTGCCCCGGGGCGATCTCGCCAATCAGGGAAGGCATCAGAGAGAGAAAGAACCCGCCAAGCGCCCAGACCGCGATGTTGATCGGCGCAACCCGCAGAAAAGCCAGGCGTGCATGCCGGGGAATTTCGATGCGCAAGCGAGGGCGCCAGGGTTCGGTTGCAAGGTCGGTCGCGGTTTCCGTGCTTGCAAAGGTGCGCAGAACCTGACCGTTAAAAATCGCTACCAGAAGAAAATAGACGAAATGGAGGGGTGCGGGAGCGAGCTGTGCAAGCAGGCCTGAGCCAAGTGCGCCGAGCCCCATCCCGATCATGGGGGCGATGCTGTTGATGGTTGCACCCGCTTTTTGATCGATGTCCAGCAATGCTGCGGCAAGAGCTGTCGTCGCGAGGCCGGTGGCAAACCCCTGGATCGTGCGCGCGACAATCAGCCAGGCACTGTCCTGGGCCATGAGAAACAACCCCATCGCGACGAGTTGTATTGCCAGCGATACGAGAATGACGGGGCGCCTGCCGAAACGGTTCGACATTGTTCCAAAAAACAGCAGGCCGAAAAGCAAAGCCAGCGCATAGACAGCAAAAACCAGCGAAATGGTGAAAGCGGAAAAGCCCCATTTTGCCTGATAAAGCGGATAAAGCGGTGCCGGAACGCTGGACGCAGCAAGGAACGCAATAAGAGACAAGGCGTGCAGACTGAGGCCAGTTTGGGTTGTGGGGCAGGCCGTCGCCCCCATCGTTCGCGAGGTCATGGTCTGGTCCTTTGCTAAAAGCGAATTTTTTGCGTTATAATGCGAAAGGTTCCTTAATGCAAATATTTTGCGTTAGTGAATTCTTTTGCCGCCGGTTGTATGGTCGCCCTGAGGGGGAGTGGTTGAAAAAATGAAGAATTCAGATCGTGCACTTGACGTGGTTCCAAGGCCGGGAGGGCGTTCTGCCCGGGTGCAGGCCGCCGTTTTCAAAGCTGTTGAAGAGCTTAAACAGGAGGGCGACGCGTCTGGATTGACCGTTCCTGCGATCGCCTTGCGGGCTGGCGTAACACCGTCGACCATCTACCGGCGGTGGGGTTCTCTCCAGGAGCTTCTTTCCGAGGTGGCGGCCCGGAACCTGCGGCCCGATGCCCCACCGGAAGAAACAGGCGACTGGCGGAATGATCTCGCGATCTGGCTGCAGCAATTTGTCGAGGAAATGTCCTCCGAACCGGGACGGGAAATGCTGCGTGAGGTTCTTGGTGGCGAGCGTTCCGAGAATGCCGGTCAATGCTCCGCCTACACGCGCCAGCAACTGGAAATGATTCTGGACCGTGCAGCAGAGGGGGAAGACCGCCCGATTGATGTCGATAAACTCCTCGACCGGGTTATCGCGCCGATCATGTATCGTATTCTGTTCACGGCCACCGCGCCGGACCGGGAATATGCGCAGTCCCTGCTCGACAGGGCATTGGAGAGCGGTCTCCCTCACCGGTGAAGCGCTATAATTCCCATGCCTGGTCGCTGTCGGCGACCTTCACGAAGGGATCAGCAGTTCAGCAGGCATGGTGGTGGTTTCACTGTCGACACTCATGATGTCCGCCTGATCGTGCGCTGCTGCAGGTATTCTCTTTGCGCGCAGGGCAAGAGTCGGACGCGTTGACACCCGCCGACTTGTAAAGTACAGGATTATACAGGTTCACTGGACAGGTTTATATGTCTCGACGCGCGAATACGTTGTCACCGGGAATGGCGAAGCCCGAGCGGATTGCCACCGTTCTGGAACGGGAAATTCGTTCAGGTGCCCTGGGGTTTGGCGAGCGGCTGCAAAGTGAGAACGAGTTGGTGCAGCGCTTCGCCGTCAGTCGCAATACGGTTCGGCGCGGCCTGGAAGAACTCTCGGCCAGGGGGCTGATCACGACGAAGGTCGGGATCGGCTCCTTTGTCACCTTCGACGGAAAAATGGTTGATGACGCGATCGGCTGGTCGAAGGCGCTTGCTGACGCGGGCGCGAATGTCCAGACCCGCACGCTGCGTCTGGAAGTGATTGAGGATCCGGAACTGGCCGAGATGCTCGGCATCGAAAAGCCGGCCTTCATCGCTGTCGATCGCGCACGCAGCAATGCGGGCACCGGCTACGCCATCTCCATCGAGCGTTCGCGTCTGCCCCTGTCGCCCGAGCTCGAAGAGGTGCCGCTCAAAGGACTGCGGGAGGGGTCTTTGCACCAGACATTGCGGGGAGCCGGCCTTGTTCCGGATCACGGAGAAGAGTGGGCCGATATCGAAATGTTGTCGCCCGAGGATGCGGCCATTCTGGGATGCGAAACGGGAACGCCTTTTCTGCGCACACGCCGGCTGACACGCAGGCCGAACGGCTATCCCATCGAGTATGTCACCAGCTTGCTCAACCCCAAGCACTTTGCACTGCACCTGGAGTTTTGAGGAATGTCGGACAGGTCAGTTGCTGAAGATCGGGCAAAGGCCGCGTTGATCGGTGGGGCGTTGGGCGACGCGCTTGGCATGCCCACCCAATTGTTTTCGCCGGCCCAAATCCGTGAGACTTACGGGTTTGTGGAAAATTTCGTTCTACCTGTTCCCGACCATCCGGTGTCGAAAGGGCTTCCCGCCGGCACCATCACCGACGATACGGAACAGGCGCTGTTGCTGGGGCAGGTCCTCCTTGAAACCGACGATGCGTTTGATCATCACCGCTGGGTGAATGCGCTTGTCGAGTGGGAGCGTGACGTCAAGGCGCGCGGCAGCTACGATTTGCTGGGCCCATCTACCAAACGCGCCATTGATGCCATCAACAGTGGTACGCCACCTGAAGAGGCGGGGCGCGACGGCGACACCAACGGTGCCGCCATGCGCATCGCCCCGGTCGGGATCATGATGCCGTCCAGCGCACCGGCTGCGCTCGCGGCCAAGGTGGCCGAAACCTGCCGCGCAACGCACAACACGTCCATGGCGATTGCTTCGGCGGCGGCAGTGGCGGCTGCCGTGAGTCATGGTGTTTCTGGCAGCGACTGGCGGCATGCGGCCAAGCACGCCGTAGACGCCGCGAAGCTGGGTGCAGGCCACGGGCACTGGGTGGCCGGCCCCGATATTTCAGCGCGCATTCGTTGGGCGACAGACCTCGTACGCGGCAAGCCTGCTGAACGCGCAATCGGATTGATTTCAGAGCTCGTGGGCACGGGCGTTGCAAGCCAGCAGTCTGTGCCTGCGGCTTTCGCTGTCCTCGAAGTGGCCCAAGGGGATCCGTGGCGTGCTGCGGTCATCAGCGCCAATCTCGGTGGCGACACCGACACGATCGGAGCGATTGCTGCAGGCATGGCGGGCGCCTGTGCGGGCATGAACAGCCTGCCGCAGAACCGCATAGCGGAGTTGAACGGACTCGACATGAGGATTGTCGAAACATTGGCTACGAGGCTCGTTGCAGAGCGCTTCCGTCGTGTCGGGGACGAGGAAGCGGCATGACACGTCTCATCCATGCCGGCAGCGCCGTTGTTGATTACGTCTACCGGATAGACGCCTTGCCGAAGCCGGGCGGCGAAAAGACCGCATCGAGCTACAACCGCATCGCCGGTGGTGGTTTCAACGTGATGGTCGCAGCCAGACGGGCCGGCATGCCGGTTGCGTTTGCCGGTCGCCATGGCACAGGGCCGGAAGGAGATTTTCTGCGCGCAGCGTTCGCGGCCGAAGGGGTGGAAACATTGACCCCGCGCGCGCCTGAGCTCGACAGCGGGAATTGTGTGGTGTTGGTCACCGCGGATGCCGAACGAACCTTTGTCTCCTGGCCCGGTGCAGAAGCCGCGTTGACGATCGCGGACCTGGCTCCGATAACCGTGCAGGAAGCCGATTGGGTTTTCATATCGGGCTATACGCTCTCTTATCCCGGCAGCCGTGATGCGCTGGCCGATTGGCTTGAGGCCTTGCCGTCAGGCACACCGGTCATTTTCGACCCGACGCCGGTTGTGGCCGAGATACCTTTTTCCATTCGTGCCCGCGTTCTGGCCCGTACGACATGGTTGAGCTGCAATATTGCGGAAGCGCGTTCACTTGCCGGTGCGGCCGATCCTGCCATCAATGCTGCCCTTCTCATGTCCGATCATTGCCCTCGTGCAAATGGTGTGGTCATCCGCTCCGGTGCACTTGGCGCATATCTGCTTTTGCGTGATGGACGCGACGGCGCCGTCGAAGGGTTTTCAGTGCCTGCCCTGGACACGAATGGCGCGGGCGACACGCATATCGGCGCCTTCATCGCAGCACTCGCGCGGGGTGAAGAGGCTTTCGCTGCTGTGCGCTATGCCAACGCCGCGGCGGCAATCTCGGTCAGCCGGCATGGTGGTTGCGCTGCGCCGAACGACACTGAGATACGGGCTTTCCTGGCTGAAAGAAACTGCGGCGAACCGACCGATGATATGCGTGACGATGAGATGCGCAGGAAACAATAACAACGATGGCACAAAAAGAGAGGAACAACCGATGACCAAATTGCTTGGGAAACTGGCAGCACAAGCGGTGCTGCTCTCCGTGTGTACAGTCTCCGTCCATGCCGCCGAGCTACACGTGCTCAACTGGAAGGGGTATGGCGCTGACGAGCCGTGGGCTGTGGAAGCCTTTGAGAAGGCGACGGGCCACAAGGTGGTCAACGACTTCTTCAATTCCGAACAGGAAATGCTGACCAAGTTGAGGACGAACCCCGGCCTTTACGATGTTGTCATGATCAATGCGGCGTTCACCGGTCAGGCACTGGCGGAATCTCTCATCCAGCCGATCGACACCGCAAAAATCCCGAATTACGCGGACATTTCCGGCGACAAGGCCAACTCTCCCATGCTGAACCAAGACGGCAAGGTTTATGGTGTGCCGTGGGTTTGGGGACTGACCGCGATCGCCGTCAACGACAAATCCTTCGAGACGCCCCCCACCAGCATCTCGGTCATGTGGGATGAGGCGCACAAGGGCAGGGTCGTCATTCGCGATGACGCCGTAGAGGCGATCCAGTTCGGGGCGATCGCCTCGGGGCAGAACATCAATGACATCAAGGATATGGATGCGGTGAAGGAGAAGCTCACTTCACTCATGCCACAGATCCGCACCTTCTGGAGTTCGGAGAACGACTGGAACCAGATGGTCGCTTCGAACCAGATCGATATAGGAACATACTGGTCCGGCTCGGCTGATCGTGCCAAAACCCAGTTCAACCTGCCGGTCAGTCTGGTAATCCCGGAGGAGGGAGCCGTGGCCTGGCTCGACGCCTTCTCCATTCCTGTCGGCTCCGACAATGTCGAGGGTGCCGAAGCCTTTATTAATTACATGATCGACCCGGAGTTCTACGTCGAATGGGTCACGAAAGTCGGCGCGCCGGTTTCCGCCAATGAAAAGGCTGTCGCTGCTCTTCCCGAAGATGCATTCAACAGGGCTGTGATGGGCGACCCCAAAGTGGCGGATCGCATCCAGTTTCAGGCTCCCATCACCGACGAACAGAGAAAAGAATATCTGGCCATCTGGCAGGAACTCAAGGTCGGCGCACAATAGTCAGAAAAAGCGGCCCCATCCCGCTCACATGAGGAAAAGGGGCGGGATGGGCATCGAGACCATCGGGAGGAGAGGCATGGCAACATCGATCCGCGGGAGAGGGGGCATCGGACCAGCATTACCGCTGCTCACGCCCGCCTATCTTTGGCTTGTCGTGGCCATCTTCCTTCCACTCTCGGCGATGGCGCTTTTCTCCTTCATGACCGAGCTGCCCATGTCTGGCAGGGATTGGTCGTTGACCCTGGAGCACTACGCGGCGTTCTTTTCCAGCGGGTTGTATGTCACGTTGCTCTGGGCGTCGATCCGTCTCGGCCTCGAAGTAACCCTCTGGTGCGCGATAATCGGCTTTCCTGCAGCCTATGTGTTGGCGAGGGTTCTGAAGGGCAGGGCGCGAGAAGCGATTTTCCTCCTGGTCATTCTTCCATTCTGGTCAAATGGCCTCGTCCGCATCTTCTCCTGGGCCATGGTGCTTCGGGAAGGGGGGCTTCTGGACACGACACTGAACGCGATATTGCCGTTCCGGATCGATATTGACCTCATGTATTCCTATCCGGCGGTGATCATCGGCCTCATTCATTCCTACGTGCCCTACATGGTCCTTACCTGCTATCTGACCCTGCAGGCAATCGACAACGCGCTCATCGAGGCGGCCCGCTCACTGGGGGCTTCGAGACTGCAGACCCTGAGGCGCGTCGTTCTGCCACTCGCCATGCCCGGCCTGCTTGCCGGTTCCATTCTGATATTCGTGCCGGTGGTTGGCTCTTTCATGGAACCGCGCATTCTGGGCGGGCGCACCGGAACATTCTACGGCACGGTGATCGAGGATCAGTTTGTTGCCGTCTTCAACTGGCCGCTGGGCGCGGCGCTCTCCTTCATTCTGCTGGCTGTGGTGCTCGTCATTCTCAGCCTGTCGGCACCGATCCTGAGAAGGGTGCAATAATGTTCACGACCCGTCTGCTCGAGGCGCTCGGCCGTGTGTGGATCGTCCTGCTGCTCTCTTTTCTCTACCTGCCGATCTGCATCATGGCGTTGATGTCGTTCAACGCTTCCCCATTCTACCAATTGCCGTTCGAATGGACGACGGGCTGGTATGCCGATCTTTCACGGAACGGACGACTTCTCGCCGCAACCTGGAATTCCCTCCAGATCGCGGTCTTCACCACGGCAATCGCTACCGTGCTGGGGACAGCGGCATCGATAGCGCTGTTTCGCTATGAATTTCGCGGCAAGAGACTGCTTCAGGCCCTGCTGTTCCCGCCCATAGCCATTCCATGGCTGATCACCGGCACCGCAATGTTGATCTTCTTCTTCGGCGTCGGCATCGGGCGTGGCCTTCACGCCATCCTGCTCGGCCATGTTGCTCTCGCACTGCCCTATGTCATCGTCGTCGTTTCCGCGCGCTTGCAGACCTTCGCTCCTGAGCTTGAAGAAGCCGCCCGTTCGCTGGGCGCCAGCCAGTGGCAGGTCACCACGCGGGTCACCCTCCCATGGATCATGCCGGGGGTGATTGCCGGTGGCCTGTTCGCTTTCGCGGTCTCATTCGACCAGTTCGTCGTTTCCTATTTCCTGTCGACACCGGGCGAAGCGACACTTCCGGTGGAGATCTATGCGGCAATCCGCAAGGGCTTCACGCCCGAGATCAATGCCGTCTCCACCATCATCATAGGCATATCCATGGGGCTGATGCTCGTCACCGCCCGCTTCTTCAAGTTTGGGGGAGAGAAATAAACAATGGCCGAGGTCGTCGTCGACAAGGTTTCGCGATCCTTCGGTTCGCACAAGGCACTCGATGAGGTGTCGATCGCCTTTCCTGACAAGGGGTTTTACGGATTGCTCGGCCCATCTGGCTCAGGCAAGACCACGTTGTTGCGCATGATAGCCGGGTTCGACTTTCCCGATGCCGGGCGTATCGCCATAGGCGGTGAAGGGGTCGAGCGTGTGCCGGTGGAAAAGCGTCGCATCGGAATGGTGTTCCAGAATTACGCGCTTTTTCCCAACATGAGCGTAGCTGAAAATGTGGCCTTCGGCCTTTCCGTTCGAGGAGAAATCAGAGCCGCGATCGAGGTCGAGGTGAAGCGCGCGCTTGACCTCGTTCAACTGGGGCACCTTGGCGAGCGGCGCCCGCACCAATTGTCGGGTGGACAACGCCAGCGCGTGGCGCTTGCGCGCGCAATCGTGACCAAGCCCCGTGTGCTCTTGCTGGACGAACCGCTGTCGGCGCTCGACAAGGCGCTGCGCGTGGACATGCAGATCGAGTTGAAGCGTATCCAGCGCGAGATCGGGATCACCACGATCTTCGTCACGCACGATCAGGAAGAAGCGCTGACGATGAGCGACCGAATTGGGATTTTGCGTGACGGCCGTCTGGTTCAGGAGGGGCCACCCGAAGAGATATACGACAGGCCGGAGAGTGAATTCGCTGCGACCTTCCTCGGCGATGCCAACATCCTGCGCGGCGTTGCGACCGGCAATGGCATACGTTTGCCGGATGGCACCGTGGTTGTCGCAAATCAAGGAACAAAGCCCGCGGTCGGGACCAATGCAAGCTGTGCCGTGCGGCCTGAGCGCATAAGCATTGGCGAGGCTGACAACGCCACCCTTGGAGAGGAAAACCGATTGAAGGGGCGTGTCTCAAAACGGATTTTCGGGGGCAACAGCAGCACGTACTTCGTTGAACACCGTGGTGACATCATCAAGGTCCATGTCCAGAACAATGGCGGCACAAGCCTGGCTGAAGGCCAGGATGTGATATTGCGGTGGTCGCCCGAAAGTGCGGTGCTTATCGGTATGTGAGGCACTTCCA
The DNA here is from genome assembly GCF_057196525.1 of Nitratireductor sp. ATLC21. Lineage (NCBI taxonomy): Bacteria > Pseudomonadati > Pseudomonadota > Alphaproteobacteria > Hyphomicrobiales > Phyllobacteriaceae > Nitratireductor > Nitratireductor sp. ATLC21. The sequence continues at coordinate 988,871 of NZ_JBXUOU010000002.1, forward strand.
ACCGGCTTCAAACACGCCTATCACCTCAACGCATCGGCTTTGAGGAAAATCTTTGACTGGGAGTATCTGAGGATGACGGTTGGAAGCCCTGTCGTGATCTACGGCATCAAGAACTGCGACACGATGAAGAAGGCGAGAACCTGGCTCGAGGCGCATGACATTGCCTATAGGTTCCACGACTACAAGGCCGCTGGCATCGAACGAGATCGCCTGAAAGCATGGGTGAAAGAAGTCGGCTGGGAAAAGCTGTTGAACCGGGCTGGCACGACCTTTCGCAAGCTTCCCGATGCTGAGAAGGCGGACATGAATGCTGAAAAGGCCGTCCACCTGATGGAGGACCAGCCCAGCATGATAAAGCGCCCCGTTCTCGATCTCGGAGACCGGCGAGTGGTCGGCTTCAAGCCCGAGATTTACGAGGCCGCATTCGCCTCCTGAGTGCTCTCGAGGCCGGGCTCGGCTGAGGCACGCCCGCGCCTTCCGCGAAAAGCCTTTCTTGCCTTGCATCCGCGCAGTTGGGATAAAACCGGTATTCCACCGTGCGAAAGGGGGACTTCGTGCGTATAAAGCAGGTTATGTTCGCTGTTATTTTCATAGCTGCTGCCATCGTTCTGGCAGTCGTCGTCCTCCGATTGCTCTTCCCGTTGCCGGATATTTCCCAACGAGAGCACCAGCAGGCTTTTGTCGCAGATCCTGAAACGCAGCTTGGCAAGCTTCTCGAGACGGGCGTAGCAGCGCATCCTGGCAAAACGGGTGTCTTTCCGTTAGCCGATGGCAAGGATGCCCTGGCGAGCCGGCTGGAACTAATCGAGCGCGCGCAAAACTCCATCGACGCGCAATATTACATCTGGCACGATGACACTTCGGGGATTTTGCTGCTGGATGCTCTGCGCAACGCAGCAGCGCGGGGTGTTCGAGTGCGCTTGCTGCTGGACGACAATGGCGTGCCGGGGCTCGATCCCTATATGGCTGCCCTCAACGCGCTACCGAATTTCCACATTCGTCTTTTCAACCCATCCACCGTGCGCCAGCCAAAGCTTTTTGGCTATATGTTTGATTTCTTCCGCATGAACCGGCGCATGCACAACAAGTCCTTTGTCGTCGACGGGGCTGCAGCAATCGTTGGCGGTCGCAACATCGGCGACGAATATTTTCAGATCGGCGAAGCTTTCTACGTGGATATGGATGTGCTGGCGACCGGGGCGATCGTTCCGCAAACGGCTGAGGTATTCGACGACTATTGGAACAGCGCTTCGGTGTTTGAAGTCGAAAAGATCATTTCTGGGTCCGGAGATCTTCAGGGATTCGATGCGCGTGTCGCACAGGTAAAGGCGAGCGAAGAAGCACAGACGGTTCTGGCAGAGCTCGAAAGCAGCGCTGAACGCTATGCCAGAGGCGGTGTCGCGCTGGAATGGACGGATGTCCAACTCGTTGCCGATGACCCGGTGAAAGGCGAGGGGAAAGCCACGCGTGACCAGTTGATGATCATGCGGCTAGGCGCAATTCTCGGCGAAGCGCGACAACGGCTCGATCTGATTTCGGCCTACTTTGTGCCAAGCAAGATCGGCAGCACCTATTTCAGCGATCTCGCAATGGCCGGTAAGCAGGTGCGTATCCTGACCAATGCACTCAACACAACGGATGTGCTCCTCGTGCACAGCGGCTACGCCAAATATCGACGCGGCCTCCTTGAGGCAGGTGTGAAACTCTACGAATTGAAATTGCGGGGTGGCGAGACACAGGGCTCGGAGAAGCAGCTGAAGCCTTTCGGCCTGTCGGGCGCCAGTCTGCACGCGAAGACCTTCGCAGTTGACGGCAAACGCATCTTCATTGGCTCGTTCAACTTCGATCCGCGGTCGGCAATCCTGAACTGCGAAATGGGCTTCCTGATTGACAGCGAAAGCATGGCTCGGAAGATCAGCGATGGATTTGACGATAGGTTGGGACTGGTCAGCTATCAGCCTCGACTTACGCCCGAAAGCAAAATGGTCTGGGTCGAGGAACGACGGCGGCAGGATCCGGTCATCTATCAGGAAGAGCCTGGCGCGACCTGGTTCCGGCAGATCGCAACGGTGGTGGTCGGCTGGCTTCCGGTGGAGTGGCTGCTCTAACGTCGGTTCGAATTGGCGTATAAGGTCCGATGGAGAAGAAGATGAAGCACTGGATGTTGTGGCTGCTTGCTGGGATTGTTGCCCTGATCGGTGGTCTTGCCGCCCTTTTCAACCTCGGCTCCGCTTCCAGTTTGACACTGATATTGGGCGGCTGGGCTTTGATCATCGTTGGCGGACTTCAGGGGTGGGCGGCCTATAAGGCCCCCAGTGTCCCCGCGATGATCGGTGCCGGTCTGCTGGCACTCGCCGGTGTCTTCCTCGGTCTGTCTCTTCTGTTCGGGCCGTTTGGCGACGGTCGCGTGTTGCGGTTTCTCCTTGGAGCACTTTTGATGGCGTCGGGTGCGGCAAAACTCTGGGTGGGGCGCAGTCTGCACGGAGACCGCGTGTTTCCTGTGCTTCTCGGAGCAGGCGGCGTTTCCCTGATTCTTGGCGGGATCGTCCTTCTCGGAGTGACGATCAATTTCGGTCTGATCGTGGCTCTGGAACTGTTGGCCAGCGGTGTCGGGCTTGTGCTGCTGTCATTGCGATTGAAGAGACATGCTGGAGAAAACTGACCCGCTTCGCGCATTTATAACCCTGGTTCTGGCCGTCATTCTCGCGGTTTTGGTCGGGTGGATACTGGTTGTCGGCCGCTCGGTCCTGATGCCGATCTTCATTGCGGTGATCTCCGTCTACGTTCTCTTGACCGCGTCCGAAGCGCTTGGGCGGCTGCCAGTGCTAGGCCGTCTTCCTGAGTGGATGCGGCGCGGCCTTGTTCTGGCGATTTTCGTTCTGGCCCTTGTCATGCTGGCCAGCGTGATGGTGGGGACCGCCGAACAGGTGATTGCGCGTCTGCCGGTGTATCAGAAAAACCTGACAGACATGCTAACCGGCATCCTTTCACGGTTCGACATCGAAGAGATCCCCAATCTTTCGACCCTTGTCGAGACCCTGTGGGGGCGCATCAACTTGCAACGCCTGGCGGCTGTCAGCCTTGGTTCGGTCGGATCTCTGGCCGGCATCATTGTCATGGCCGTTGTCTACTCGACCTTTTTGATGGCAGAGCGGGGTGGCTTTGCGAGAAAGATTGCGGCAGCCCTTCCCAGAGACCGGGCCAGCCAGACCCACACGATCGTGCGCGACATCAATCGCAGCATTGGAGAGTATCTGGCGGTCAAAACGTTCGTGAACGTTATTCTGGGTGCTCTGTCCTTTGTCGTGCTTAAGCTCTTTGGTGTCGATTTTGCCCTGTTCTGGGCGGTCCTGATCGGGCTTTTGAACTACATCCCCTATGTCGGATCACTGATGGGGGTGATGTTCCCGGTCCTTCTCACACTGGCACAGTATGGCTCACTCCAGACGACGCTTCTGGTGGCGGTTTTGCTGACTTCTGCGCAAATGTGGGTGGGCAATGCTCTGGAACCACGCATGATCGGCCGGCGGATAAACATGTCTCCATTCGTCGTGCTGGTGTCGCTGGCCCTGTGGTCCTCCTTGTGGGGCATTCCCGGCGCCATTCTCGCCATTCCGCTGACCTCCATCATTGCCATCATCATGGCCAATTTCGAGAGCACCCGGCCGATTGCCCTGCTGCTGGCGGATGATGTTCAGGCAGTGCTGCATAATGGTGAGGAAGAGGCGCGGTGAAAACAGGTCGTGCGAGCGCGCTCTCCAAATCAAAACGGCCCCGCAGTGCAGGGCCGTTCGAGGTTGAAAACGGACTGGCGATTATGAATCGCTGACCACCGTGCGATTGACGATTTTCAAGCGGCCATCGGGCTCAACGACATAGATTTCACGGTAGCGGTTCCCGCCGCTGTGGAACTCGTTGAACGTCACCGAGCCCACGGGTGTCCTGTTCAGAGGGGATTGATCGGCGTTGTAGTTCAAACTTCCCTTGATCGGCTCGAGCGCCGCCGCGGGCGCGACGAGGTAAAGCGTGGCGAGGGCGGCAAAAACTGCTATTTTCATAATAATTTCCGTATAAAAACTGGTTTGCTTCACGATTTCGGACTGGATATGGCCAGTACCGATGCCGGGAACATCGCAGCACGGATGATCACTGTGAAATCAAGCAGTGGCGAGGAAAACCGCCCCGTTTGATAAAACCATTGGTACCAGAGTTCACGCAGGCGTTATGGCGGCGCCGTTGAAAATCCGGGACCGAACGACCATGGGTTTCAGTCGTTGGATGAGGTGACGGGGACGTTGTCGATCAACCGGGTTTCACCGAGCCAGGCGGCTGCGAGAAGCCTTGCAGGGCGATCGGCGCGCTGAAGAGGCTCCAGGGTTTCTGCATCGCGCAGCTCGAAATACTCCACCCGGTCAAACCCCGCTCCTTGCAGGGCCGTCTGCGCGGCTTCCAGAACGGGAGCAGCGTCAGCCCCGCCGGCAAGGCGCGCCGCACTCTGCAGCAAAACATCTGCAATTGCGGGTGCGATGCGACGCTGCGCGTCTGTCAGGCGTACATTGCGGGATGAGAGAGCCAGATTGTCAGCTTCGCGCACAGTCGGACAGCCGACAATCTCGACAGGGATGTTGAGGTCCGCAACGAGCCGGCGCACCACGAGAAGCTGTTGAAAATCCTTCTCGCCGAAACAAGCTATGTCGGCACTGCTTTGAAGAAGCAGTTTGGTGACCACCGTGGCAACGCCGTCAAAATGACCGGGCCGATGAGCTCCGCACAACCCCTCACTGACGCCGGTCACCGAAACGGTGGTTGAGAAGCCGGTGCCGTACATCTCCTCCACCGAGGGAGCAAACAGAACATCAATTTCGTAAGGCGCAAGTTTTGCCGCATCATCGGCCTCGGTGCGCGGATAGGCGGCAAGGTCGTTAGGATTATTGAACTGCTTCGGGTTGACGAACAGTGTGACGATCACCCGCTCGGCACGCGCCTCGGCCGTCTCCACCAGGCTCAGGTGGCCTTGGTGGAGGGCGCCCATGGTGGGCACGACGGCAACACGCTCTCCAGCGCGGCGCCATGTGCCAACGCGCTCACGCAGTTCTGCGACCGTGCGCAGGATGCAGGGGTTCATTCCGTCTTTCCCTTCTTTCCGTCGGTGAAAATATGAGCGTCGCTGGGAAACTCCCGGGAGCGAACCTCCCGCGCATAGGCAGCGACGGCCACATCTGAAGCTTCGCCAAGCTCCGCGAAGCGCTTGACGAATTTCGGCCGGAACGTATCGAACATGCCAAGCATGTCATCGACCACGAGTATCTGTCCGTCACAGGTACGCGATGCGCCGATACCGATCGTGGGAATGGGTATCGTTTTCGTGATGCGGTCGGCCAGCGTGGCTGTAAGCTTTTCGAGCACCACAGAGAATGCGCCCGCTTCTGCAACCGCTTCGGCGTCACGCAGGATGTGGAAAGCATCGTCGCCGCGTCCTTGCACCTTGTAGCCGCCGAAAGTATTCACGGCCTGGGGTGTGAGGCCGATATGCGCCATGACCGGAATGCCGCGCCGCGTCAGAAATCTGATGGTTTTTTCCATCGTTTCGCCGCCTTCGAGCTTGACGGCACCGCAGCCGGTTTCGGCCATGATGCGGGCGGCATTGTGAAAAGCCTGTTCCGGTGATTCTTCATAGCTGCCGAAGGGCATGTCCACCACAAGAAGCGCCTTCTCCACGCCGCGCCGAACGGCTTGCCCGTGCATGATCATCATATCGAGAGACACACCGACTGTGCTTGGCAGACCATGCAGGACCATGCCGACACTGTCGCCCACCAGCACAATGTCGCAGTGCCGATCGACGATACGCGCAAGCGGGGTGGTGTAGGCGGTCAGGCAGACAAGCGGTGCACCGCCCTTTCTTGCCAATACATCAGGGGGTGTCAGGGCCGAAACCCTTACATTGGCGCTCAAACTCTCCTCCCTTCGCAGATCGAAACGATGCGGAATGTTCCGCCACCAAACGATTGCGACAGGGATATGACATAGTTTTTTGCGGATGCGAAGGCAGATAAGGAAGATTGCCGAATGTCAATCGCCGTTGAAAATGTCAGTTGATGTAAGGGTTTGCGCCAGGCTGTCAGGTGCCGTCGGCAGTCCTGCCAGCACCGTTTGTGCCGCTTTAAGGCCAGCCGTGATGCGCTGCAATATCGGCTCGGGCCCCAGCGTATCCAGAGCTATGCCCCACTGCCCCTTACCGGGGGTGCGCTGTGGCCACACTTTCAACTCGAAATAGCGCGCCGCTTTTCGATCCACATCGCCCCAGTATTGGATGATCGTTGCGTCTGGTGCGCTTTTGGCGATCCAGCCAAGGTCCTGAATTCCCAGCCTTGGTTCGTCCCGCGGCCGTTTGGCGAGAAGAATGGCCCGCCAGTCATGCCCGAAGATCTGGTTGGCGTGCGCGACCACGGCCACCTGCGCGCCAGCCCGCCTTAGCCCCTGTTCCAGCGGATCAGAGAGGGGGTTGTCGCAGATCAGTGCGATGTCCGCCCCCTCTACCGGAATGCCTGCCTCCCTCAACAATTCGAGACAGAGGGTCGCGTGGCGATCTCTGGCACCCACCAGAGGATGCGATTCATTCACGGCGGAGATAGGAATATCATGCTCAAGGCACGCCTCGATGTCCACCTCGCCCGCCAGGGTCATCCATGCCTCGTGCATCAGCGCCACGACCGAATGGTCGGGCAGGCGCTCGATGAGTGAGCGTGTGATGGGGCGGATGGATGGTCCGTTGAGAAGAACATTGGTCGCGCGGCAGGTCTCGTGATCGATACGCTCGTCCACGGAAAGCCCCTTCACAAGACCCGCAGCCTCCACCAGCGTGCGTGTGGCCTCCGCCGCCTCTTCGGCTGACTGGAAACGCGTGGCCGTCGGTGTCACCGCGGTTACTGCAGCGGCTCCCGCCATCAGAGCCGTCGCTGCGGTGGCGGCAAGAAACCGGTTGTCCACGGGAACCACGACACGCAGTCCAGAAAGGCTCAGATCGAAGACACGAATGTTCTCTTCGATGAGTGCGAGCATGCCGGTGGTGTCTGTGTGTTGAAGTGCTCGTTCTGAACTGCCACTGCTTGCCATCAGAGTTCTGCCCGGTTCGCCGACCTTTCCTGGTCTACCGCCCGCTGCGAAGCCAGCCCGCCCCGGACGTGTCCATCCTTACGCGTGTCCTCCCACGCTCCCGGTCCGTTCCTCTCCTTGTGACCGGAAGTCATTCCTCGCCATGGCCTGTGCACTGGCGATCCGGAGCCTCGTTTTTTGAACCTCGCCAAGCCGGGAAACCTCAATAAAGGCCGTAGTTTAGCGTTTCATGCTTGACGATTCTCAATCTTCCCAACTGCTGGAAATCATAAAAGCCCAAGCGCATCCTGCAGATAGAACGTTGGGGCAAATCCCCTGCGCTTAGGTGTTACAGCGTTCATCTTGTCAGCGTATCGGCGGGGCTCCTCTAATCATTTTGAGAGGCATGTGCGTAGCGGCTGCGGTTCCGGCATGGATCGCAAGCCTGATGCTTTTCGTGGCTCTCCGGGTTCGACCAGGTCTGAAGCGGTTGCGCGCAACTGTCCGACGATTTCGATCTGACGCTGGAGTGCGGCCATCCTCCGTGTGTAGTCCTTCATGGACCGGGTCATGTCATCGATCCGCCTCGACAACGCATTCTCGCGACCATGGCTTTCGAAGCGCTCCTGCGCGAAGGCTGCGGTAGCAGAAAGCCGCTCGCAGCGCTCCTTCAGACCGCTTCGTTCGGCGATCAGCTCCCGCTCCAAAAGATCGAGTGTATGGGTGAGTGATTTGAGCCGCATTGCGTCGGTTTCCTGATCGCGCACCGCGCTGCGCACGCGTAAGGCTGAAAACATGGCTCTCTCATGCTCCGTTTCTCAGATGGGGGTCGGAGAGTTTCACCCTGGCGACGCGAGGTCGTAGCGAGGGCTGCTTGCGGACGGCCCCCGATAACAAAACCGGGGTCGGCTTTCGCCTGGCCATCTCCTCCTCAATGATCTGTCGCATGCGTTGTTTGAAATGAGCATCGCTGAACTGTTGCGCGTGACGACGCATATTCCCAGAACGGAAGCACCCTTCCATGGCCTCGAAGCGGTGCACCGCCTCAATGAGTCCGGCCTCGGACTGTTCCTCGAACAGGAGCCCGGTCTGGTCGGGGACGATCGAATCGAGCACACCCCCGCTTGCATGGGCGATCACAGGCCGGCCGCTCGCCATCGCCTCCACCGGCACAATCCCGAAATCTTCTGTTCCGGGAAAGACCAGCGCCCTGCAGCGGGAAAGCATGTCCTTGAGTTGTGCGAAGGGCGCCCGGCCCAGAAACGTCACACTGGGCCCGGCTAGGCGTTTCAGGGCTGCCATTTCCGGTCCTTCCCCGATGACGACAAGCTTGCGGTTCATCCGAGTAAAAGCGCGTACGGCCAGATCGACCCGCTTGTAACCAACCAGCTGGCCGGCCACGAGATAGTGGTCGCCCAATTCGGCTGCCGGCGCGAACTCATCGACGTTCACGGGTGGATTGAGCACGGTGGCTCGACGCCGGTAATACTTGCTGATCCGATCCGCCACATGGCGTGAATTGGCAACAAAAGCGTCGACACGCGCAGCGGTGGTGACGTCCCATGCCCGCAGGGCCGGCGCAATCCACGGCATGAGCATTCGTGTCGGTAGGCCGGCGTTCGCCCGATAGAAGTGATAGTGATCCCACACATAGCGCATGGGTGAATGACAGTAGCAGACATGCGTTGCCTGCGGCCCGGGCGTGATGCCCTTGGCGGGGCCCGATTCGCTGGAGATGATCAGGTCATAGCCCGAGACATCCAGGCTTTCCAACGCAAAGGGCATCAGTGGCAGGAGTGATTGGTAATGCCGCCGCGCCCCCGGGATTTTCTGCAAGAAGGAGGGGATGACGCGGTGGCTGCGGATCTTCTCCGACACCCGCCTTTCATCGTAGACGAGCGTGAAGATATCGGCCTCGGGATACATGTCGCACAGGGCTTCAACGACCTTTTCGCCCCCGCGCATGGAGACCAGCCAATAGTGAACGATGGCGACGCGCAAGATGCTTCTCCCGGAATTGCCCTCCGGAATACTGCTTTGAAAAGGCGCAGCAGGGCACACCGACAATACGGTTGAACCCGTGTCTGAAGGGCGCAGAAATGCGCTCAAACGGTCTAGGTCATCATCCGATCGGGCGTCATCCACACCTGTGCGCCATCCCTTCTGCGTCAAAAGCCCAATGGGCTTAGAGGGGCTAGGCGAAAGGGACTAGCCCCACACCATTTCAACCGAATTTACCTGCCCCCGTTTCCGCTGATGATCGATGGTGGGGGAGGCGGCTTTGCGTCTTCCCGAAGGTTATGAGCACTCCGGAACGGGCAGAATGAAGCAGGCAAAGGCTGGTCCCACCATTTCATTTTCAAAGGTACGAGCCCTCGTGCTTGCGGTGCTTGTGTTCACATTGTCCTTTTTTATCAGCGATGCCGCTGTTCGCGCGCAGGATGAGTTTCAGCTTCTTGAGCAGACGCGGGTGAAGATCGCTGTGGTGGAATGGGACGAGGCGCAGGGAGAATATCGGGAATGGACCGCCCTGAACGGTGAATACACCGTCTCGCCCGCTGGCATGATTTCTCTTCCCTTGGTGGGGCAGCTTGAGGCGGATGGCAGAACTTCCCAGGAACTCGCCGATGAAATCTCGGCAGCACTTCAAAAGAGAACAGGTCTTATTGCGCCGCCAGCCACAACCGTGGAAGTGGTGCGCTATCCATCTGTGTTCGTCACTGGCAGTGTGGAACGGCCGGGTGAGTTCGAGTTCAAGCCGGGACTCAACGTTTTGCAGGCGCTGGCGATGGCCGGTGGCCGTGTGCGCAGGTCTGATCAGGCAGGCGGCTATTCCGAGCTGGAGCAGATTCGCTATGCGGGCGAGATTGGCCGCATAGATCTGCAACTCCTTCAACTCACGATCCGCAGAACACGCCTCGAAACGGAACTCGTCGAGGACGAGCGTGTCGATTTCGATGCCGCCTTGCAGGGACGCCCCCTGGCTGGCCACGCAGCGCAGTTCGTAAGGGATGAGCAGGCGATATTCGAGGCCCGTCGCAACGCCTATGAGCGGCAGCGCAACGCGCTCGAAGAACTCGGAACGCTCTTTCGCGAGGAAATCCGGATTCTCGGCGAGAAGATGGTGGCGCAGGACCGGCAGATCAAAATCGCCGAAGAAGAGCTCGGCAATGTCGCTCAACTGGTCAAAAGAGGCACTGTCACGAAATCACGCGAGACCGGGCTTGAGCGCATCGTGGCGGACCTGCAATCCAGCCGGCTCGATCTTGCGGTGGCTTCCATGCGCGCCCGGCAAAGATTGAGCGAAACCGAGCGTGATGCGCTCAGTCTTGAGGGCTCACGTCGTACGGAAATCGGCGTCGAGCTGCAAAGGGTCAATCTGGAAATCGACGACCTGGAACTGCGCCGTGGAATGACGGAGCAGCTACTTCAGGCAACCGGGGCGTCGATCCTTCGGCGGGAGGACAGGGCGTTTGAGCAGCAGCCGTTGCGGTTCAGCATTCTGCGCGGCGGTGATGAAAAACAGAGGATAGAAGCGCTTGAAACGACCGGGCTGGAACCCGGTGACGTCCTGGATGTGCAGCTCGATCTCCTGCGCGCCTCGATGCCGCGTGCTTCCCTTGAAAGCGGAATGAGACAGGTGCAGTCGCGTTAGAGAATTTCACGGCCAGACGGGCGGGGCAGACCATGGTGGTGCAGGAAATCAGGAAGCTGACCGGGACGGAGATGGCGTCGAAGGAAAGCGGACGGCATGAGGATTACATCTCCTTTCGCGATATCTGGGCTTTCCTGCAAAGGCATTTTCTGGTCCTCGCGCTGGCGTCGGCCGCCGGCGTGGCGCTTGGCGCGCTCTATATCGCAAACACCGAACCCACCTATACCTCCATCGCCCGTATCGTTATCGACCGCGAGCAGGCGCGTATTGCATCACAGGACGCTTCCACCGGCACCATCATCATCGAAACCGCCGAGATTGCCAGCGAGGTCGAGATCGTCAAATCCGAGGCAATTGCCCGTTCGGTGATCAAGCAGCTCAACCTGACCGAAGACCCGGAAATCCAGACAAGCAGTTCCTGGAGATCGGCCGTGCGTGGTGCGCTTGCAGCGATGCTTTCCATATTTGACCCTGCGACTGAGGAAGGGGCGGAGACGGCGGGCGAGCCCAACGAAGAAGAGATCATGCGGCGCACCATGGCGGGTTTTTTGGGGCGCGTATCCGTACGTCGTGTCGGTCAGTCCTATGTTCTTGAAATCGGCTACACTTCCACTGATCCGGTCAAGGCGGCGCGGGCGGCAAATGCCATTGCCAACACCTATATGCAGTCAAGCCTCGACGCCAAATCGCAGATCATTGCGCGTGGAGCGCAATGGATCGAGGATCGGCTCGTAGAGATCGGACGGCAGGCGCAGGAGGCTGCTCTCAGTGCCGAGCAATACAGGAACAACAACGACATTGCACAGGTCGGTCCCTCGGGGCTCGACCAGCAGCAGTTGGCCGAGATCAGCAGCCAGCTTCTGGCAGCGCAGACAGCAACCGCCGGTGAGGCAGCACGGCTTGCCACCATTAACCGCATCCTGGCTGGAGAACTGCCCGACAGTTATGTCGGCGAGGCGCTCAGCAACACCGAAATCAATCGCCTGAGAGCGGATCTGGGCGCAGCACGCAAGCGATTGGAAACATTGCAGACACGCTACGGCACCGGCAGCGAGCCCACCCTGACAGCGAAATCGGAGATCGCGCGGCTAGAATCCCTCATCAACACCGAATTGGTGCGCATTCAGGGCGTCTACAGGTCCAACCTTGACACGGCTCAGGCGCGTGAAGAACTCTTGAGCAAGCAACTCGAGGCGATCAAGGGTAGCGTCACTGAAAAGAATCTGGCCCGTGTCCAGCTCACGGAGCTCGAAAGTCGGGCGACCACCTATAGGCGCATGTATGAAAGCGTCCTTCAGCAACTGATCACGACACTGCAGAAGCAGTCATTCCCCATCGGCGATGCCCGCATGGTGACCGCGGCTACACCGCCGCTCGCCAAGAACTGGCCGAAAACCACGCTCATCATCCCCATGGCTTTGATGCTCGGTTTTGCCGGCGGCCTGGGGCTCGCAGGTCTGCGCGATGTGCTCGACCGTCGCATCAGCTCGGGCGAGCGCCTGAGCCGTGAACTGGGCCTGCCGACACTCGGCCACGTTCCCTTTACACGCTTTCAGGTGCCGGGCAGCAAGGGCGCGCTGCGGTTCGTGCTCGATGCACCCTATTCCGGTTTCTCCGAAGCTTTGCGCGGCGTGAAGAGCTCCATTGACGCGGCATTTCCTTCCGGCGGGCCAATCGTCGTGGGACTTACTTCAGTGAGCGGCGACGAAGGAAAAAGCACGATTGCGGCCAATCTGGGCCAGCTTTACGCCAACGAGGGGCTGCGTGTGGTGCTGGTCGATGCCAATTTCAGGAATCCGTTCCTGAGTTTGCAGGCAGCCAATATCGGCGCAAAGGCGGGTCTTACTGTCTATCAAGGTGACGAAACCCCTGATGCCGAACAACCCGAAAAACGAAAGAAAGACAAGCTGATGCAGATGGAGGATGGGCTGATCCTCCCGGTGCTCACAGTGGAGCAGATTCGAAAAGCCGCACATCCGGGCCATCGCTTTGGTCATCTGCCAGCGCTGAAGAAAAAGATCGATGAACTGCGACAGAATTACGATGTCATCATTGTCGATCTGTCGACCTTTGCCACATCGGCAGACACGCGGGCGGCCAGTGCCCATCTCGACGGCATCCTTCTGGTTCTCGGCAACCGGCGCAAGATGACTGTTGAGTGGCTGGCGAGTGCGCTCGCGACATTCGGCAAGTCCCGCGTGGGGATTCTCGGGGTGGTTTTCAACAAGCGCAAAACCCGCCAGTGGTGGCGACCGATGCGGAGAAACAGGCTTGAGTCGGGAGGACGGCATGCGGTTTGAACGCTATCCGGGCCGGAGCGATCTTCGCATTGCCGTCGGCATTGCCACCACTGGGCGCAGACCGATACTCCACTCCGTTGTGCCGCACCTGCTGAACCAGACGCGTCCAGCCGACAGTATCGTCATATGCGCGGCGGACCCTGAGGATGTGGATGCCGATGCCATGTCCGCTCAGCTTTCCAATGCGCGCATCGTTTTCGCCGAACGTGGGCTCTGCCGACAGCGAAATCGAATTCTCGGAAGCGTGGAAGACGCCGACATTCTTCTCTTCCTCGATGACGACTTCCTCCTCGCCCCGAATTATCTTGAAGAGACCGTGCGTATCTTCAGGGGATACCCGGATGTTGTGCTGAGCACAGGCACGGTCGATGCAGACGGCATTCTGGGGCCGGGAATCCCGCTTGAAGACGGTCTGCGGCTTATCCGAACGCATTCGACATCAAGGTCTGCCGGTTGCGAAAAACCGGTCTATAGCGGCTATGGTTGCAACATGGCTGTGCGCCTCTCAACCGTTCGCGGATATGGCCTTCGGTTTGATGAAAACCTGCCACTTTATGGTTGGTTGGAGGACGTGGACTTCAGCCGGCAGCTCGCGCGATACGGCCGCATTGTGACTTCTGAACGGCTTCACGGTGTTCACCTGGGCACCAAGTCAGGGCGGACATCCGGTCTCCGGCTGGGTTACTCGCAGATTGCCAATCCCGTTTATCTCATGGGCAAGAAAACGATGAGCCCTCGTCACGCCGCCCCGCAAATCATGCGCAATCTTGTCGCCAATGCCGTGAAGATCGTCTGGCCCGAACCCTGGGTGGACCGGCGTGGGCGGTTTCTCGGCAACATGCGGGCTGTCGTTGATTTGGTGCGCGGTCGCCTTTCACCCCAGAACGTGAACGCTCTGGAATAGGGGGGGGCGAACATGCGTCCAGGGCGGGTTGTCATCATCAATGACCGTTCGGCGGAGATTGGCGGAGCGTCGAACCTGTCAAGCCTTGCTGCGCGCATGTTGCGTGAGGCGGGCGTTCCGGTCACTTTTTTTGCGGGCGATGAGCCCGCTGGAATGGCGCAGCCGCAGACGGTTCACGTCAATGGAAGGCCGCTCGTCGAGCAGGGGCGTTTGTCCGCCCTCGCCGGTGGCCTCTACAACCGGGATGCCTATAGAATCCTGAGCCGCTGGATCGCCGAGCACGACAACCCCTCGACAATCTATCACGTGCATGGATGGTCCAAAATCTTGTCGCCGTCCATCTTCCGGGCGCTTATGCCGGTGCGCGAGCGGGTCGTGCTGCACGCGCACGATTATTTTCTCGCCTGTCCCAATGGCGGCTTTATCAACTATCCGGCGGCATCCATATGCACACTCGATCCCATGTCGATGCGCTGCCTGTCGACCCAATGCGACAAGCGTGGCTATCATCAGAAGGTGTGGCGTTCCACGCGGCACCTCCTGCTGCAGCGCTTCTTCGCATTGCGTAGTAGTCCTGCCAACATCGTGCTCGTGCATGAGCAGATGCGCGGCTTCTTCAAACGTGCAGGAGTTGACGACAGCCGCATGGTTACCATTCGCAACCCGGTTGCGCCTTTTTTGTCATCCCCGACCCGGCCCCATACACAGCGCGATTTCTTCTTCATTGGCCGGCTGGAGCCGGAGAAGGGGTTTGAAGACGCCGCACGGGCCGCGCGCCTCGCGGGCGTTCCCCTGCACGTGATCGGCGAGGGCGCTGGCCGCTCGCTTCTTGAGGAACACTATCCGGAGGTGATGCTTCATGGCTGGTGCAATCGCGCCCAGATGGCGGACCGCCTGCGCCATGCGCGATGCGTCATTGTCTCTTCCCGGGTGCCCGAGCCATTTGGCCTTGCCGCGCTCGAGGCGGTGGGCAGCGGCATCCCTGTCGTGTTGCCATCCCATGCATTGCTGGCTGCCGAACTGGCGGAGGCAGGTGCGGCATTCACATTTCCCACGCTGGGCATCGAGGCGCTGGCCGCCAAGCTGCGCCGTTTGGCTGATGACGACGATTTGGTCTCCGCGATGAGTGAAAATGCACGCTCATGCGCGCCACATCTCGCCTACACGACGCAGAGCTGGCTTTCGGCGCTGTTGGATCTCTATGCCGGCATTCTGCATGACGCGATCAAGGCCCCGTCACCAACGCCAGGCGGCAAAAGAGGCGGGGCAACCAGGTCTACGGTACCGCCAGGAGTTGGCGGGAAGCCGGGGCGTGATTCTAATGCTTTTGGCCACGCAGCCAGCCAGTCAAATGAAGCCGGTTAGTCCGGCTGCGCTGCAGGGGTAGGCATGGTTCGATTGTGCGGTGGACTGCACCTAAATGGCCCTGCCCAATACCCCGATGGAGTTATATCACGGGCTTTGCGGGGCCTTATAATGATCGACGGCGAGGCAAACAAAACACCCAGGGGCGGGTTCATGCTGTACGCATACGATGATTCCGTAAAGCAGGGATTGGAGCTGCGGAAAGTCAGGCATTTCCGCTCTTACGTCTTTGTAAAGAGGGTGTTCGATGTGGCGTTCAGCGCCCTCGTGCTCGTGTTTCTTTTCCCTGCCATTGTGCTCATCTCCCTCTGCATCCTCGTCAGCGACGGGCGGCCTGTTTTCTATCGACAGAAGCGGATCGGACGGGATGGAAAAATGTTCGACTGCTTGAAGTTTCGCACCATGCGGCGGGATGCTGATCGCCTGCTCAGAGAACTACTGGATCAAAATCCGGTTCTCCTCCAGGAATGGCGCGCCTGTCAGAAGTTGCGCAACGATCCGCGCATTCACCCCATCGGCCATTTCTTGAGGATATCCAGTCTCGATGAGTTGCCGCAATTCGTGAACGTGCTGCGCGGCGAAATGAGCGTGGTCGGCCCGCGTCCGATCGTCGAGGACGAGATGGTACGCTATGGCGAGCGCATAAACGATTATCTGTTGATGAAGCCCGGTATCACCGGTCTTTGGCAGGTATCAGGTCGCAGCGACACGTCGTACGCCGAACGGGTTCAGCTGGATGTGCAGTATTTTCACAACCGCACGACCTGGCTCGATCTGAAGATTGTCTGGCGTACCGTCGGTGTCTTTCTTTTCGATCGCAATGGCTGCTGACAACGGTAGGGCGTGGAGAAGGAGCTCCTTTAGAAAAGGAAGAACAGCAGAACGGCCAGCCAGACGATGAGGCAGAAAACGACAACGACCCAGCGTATGGAAATCTTGGCGCTGATTGCCTTGAACGGCCGCGCAAGGAAACCATGGTTCAACTGGTCTTGTTTGCTTGCATCTCGCACTGGCTGCTCATCGTCCGCCACAAGGCATCGAAACTGGAAACCAGAACAGGGAAAGCACATACATTCGCGTCCCCACATCGGGCTTCAGGCCGTATCGAGCCCCGTCATCCATACGGCCGCACACTCACAAATCCCATCGTCAAGGACGACGAATCATCAGTGTTGCAAGGGAAATCGTAGCGGAAGCGCCGGCACAGGTGAATAGCGGCAGGGGGGAAGGCGACGTGAAAGCGGATCACAAACCACCGCAAAATGATACACAACCGGGCGGATTTTTCGGATTGTCTGTCTCGTCTCTCCTTGGGGGGGGCGTGTGGGTCATGGCGGCGCGGCTTTTTTCACAGGTCGCGCAACTGATCGCCTTTGTGGCCGCTGCCCGTGTTCTTTCGCCAGCAGAATTCGGCTTTTTCGCATTCGTTTCAGCCATCGCCTTTCTCTTTGTGGTGGTGAGTGAAGGGGGATGGGCAGAGTTCATCATGCGCGCCGATCATGGTGAGGAGCAACTGCCGCAACTCACTGCGATCGCGCTTGTAAGCGGCTTTGGCTTCACTGCCGCTGGGCTGCTCCTGGGGCTCTTTGTGGGCGTCTTCTGGTTCCCAGCCTGGCAGGCATGGCTGTTCGCGCTGTTTGCGCTCTGGTTCATACCCGCTGCGGTTAATGCCGTTTATGACGGGATGTTGGTGCACCGAAGCCTGCTCAACATGCAGGCTATAATCCGCATTCTCGCGGAAGCGGTGGGCCTTGCAATAACATTGTTTGGCCTGTGGGCCGGGTGGAATATCGCCGCACTCGTGGTTGGACGGCTGGCCACGCATATCCTGGGTGTTTTCGGCGGAGTCTGGGTGATTGGCTGGATCACGCCGAAAATCCCGAGCCGTGCGGTGTTCGCCGAGGTGATTCACTTTGCGCGCTATATTCTTAGTGTGCGGATCATCGTGTTCGCCCGATCCTATTCGGGCACGCTTGTTGTCGGCGGTTTGCTCGGCCTCGCGGATGCCGGTTACTACCGGGCCGCGGAAAGGATCGTGGCCGCCTTCTCAGAATTGGTTGGCGAACCGGCAAGATTGCTTGCCTGGGTGGTGTTCCGCCGCGCAAACAGCCGCAGCGCTGCTGCCACGACAGTTGATCCGGTCACCCGTGCCGGCAGCTTTTTCCTGCCTGTTCTTTTCGCCATCGCCGCGCCCGTTTATCTTGGTCTGGTTCTCGTTGCCGGCAATCTGGTGGACATTGCTCTTGGAGCAGCCTGGGCGCCGGTTGCGTTGGTGGTCAAAATTCTCGCGATCCGCCAGCTTCTGATGTTTCAGGGATATGTGACGGAACCGTTGTTGGCGGTTCGCGGGGAGGTCAAACGGCTTTGGCCATTGTCACTCTTCATCAGCTTTGCTTCGATCCTGATGATCGTGGCTCTCGCGCCCTTCGGACTTGTTTATGCAGCCCTCGGGCAATGTGTGGCGGCTGCTTTCGCCGGCGCGCTGTCGGTCTGGTTTCAAGTCCGCTACGGAAAACTCGACTGGATGGGGATCTCTGCCAATAGCGGTCTTATCATGCTGGCTGCCGCGGTGATGTTCGTCGGCGTATCGTCGCTTGCTCACTGGCCCACCGAGGCTCACCTGCCGGCCTATTCGCAAATGGCGATGCAGGTTCTGGTGGGGGCATTGATTTATCTGGGCGTTCTCTATGCAAGCTGGAGATGGACGGGCTGGCTCAAATCCGGCCGATAAAGGGCTGTCTGCTCACTTGAGAAGGCGCTTCTTGAGATGATCGGCAAGGCGCAGCGTCATGGCGATGATCATCAGTGTCGGGTTGGCGTGGCCGGGCGTGGGGAAAACCGAACTGCCGGCCACAAAAAGTCCATCGACACCGTGAACCTTGGCGTTCGGGTCGACAACGCTTGTCTTCGGGTTTGCGCCCATGCGCGTGGTGCAGGCCGGGTGGGCCATGTCACTGAAAGGAGCGTTCCTGAAATCCTCGTCCAGGACCCAGGGTTCGAGTTTGGGCTGTGGCAGGCCGACCCGCCAGAACTCGGCCGAAATGAGTTCGGCGAGCCGTGCGAGGCTTGCAGCTTCCGCCCAGCCGATCTTCCAGTTCACGCGCGCCAGCGGTACACCCAGACGGTCCCGCACCGAAGAGAGTGTCACGCGGCTTTCGCGGTCGGGCCTCTGTTCGACCATGGCGTCGAAGCGCAGTTCGCTGAGCTGGCGCGGCAGGCCCCGTTTCATGATGAGCCGGCGGTGCAGCCCCGCTGCCAGACCGCCGGGGGCCGCGAGTGCGGTTCTGAGGTCATCGAGCCGAAAGCGTCTACTGCCGGAGTAAAATCGTTTGAGTGCCAGCCAAGGGTCATTCGGCGCCAGCACCTGCACCGGGTAGGTGGCGCAGTTGAGCAGTCCCTCACGCGTCTGCAGGCGCGGGCTGAGCGCCAGCCCACGGAGATAAAAATGCGTGCGGCGGTTGTGACTGAGCCCGTAAAAGCCGAAATGCTCGGCAACGTCCTGCAGGGTGTCCTTCCCGAACCGTGCGATCACGGTTCGCGGATGGTCGGCCAGATATCGCCCCACGCAGTCATGATCGTTGCCGATGCCCTGTGTGGCCACATTCGTGGAAGCCAGGAGCATGCGCGCATTTTCAATGCCGCCACCACACAGCACGATCACCGGCGCCCGTATCACGGCGTCCACCCCGGAGAGGCTTTTGACATGGAGTGTCTCCACCTTCCTCCCGCTTTCACACAATCCGATCCGGATAACGGTCGCATGTGTGAGAATATCGATGTTGTCGGTTGAAAGTTTTGCTGCGAGCTCCGAAAACCGCAATGGCTCGTTGCTCTTGGGCTTATGGCTGAATTGCCAGAAGAATGTGCGCAGCAGATTGTCATTGAGATCGATGTCTGCCGGCGGTGTTTTCAGCCGGGTGTAAAGTGCTTTGTCGTAGATATTGGGACCAAGATTGAGCAGGTTTGCTGCCCGACCTAGCACATCCGCCAGATCGCGCCGTTGCAGTGGCCAGCCGGAGTCAGGCACCCATTGGCGCGCATCGAAGTCGATCTCGTCGAATGCAGCGCATTTGCCGACCCAGGTGTGTGTGCTGCCGCCCACCATCCGGTTTCGCAGTTCGAATGGGGGAATGTCGTTGAGCCAGGCGAGATCGCCCGTATAGCCTCGCTGAAGCGACATGGCGTCACGCGCACGAGGTTCGCCGATATTCTCCACTCGATTGAGAAGCTGGATCTCGGAATCAAACTCCACGCCGCCGCTTTCGACCAGAAGTATCTTGAGACGCGTATCGGCAAACTCCCGCGCTAGCGTCAGTCCGGCCGGTCCCGCCCCAACAAGGGCGATATCGGCCTCGAACCGTGTGCCGGATGGCACGCTGCGCAAATCCATGGTGGACATGTTGCCCCCTGAGAAGGCCTGAAGAACAGCATGTCCATTGCAGGAGTAGGTTTCGCTGCCTCAGGTTCAGCCCTCAGCAGGCTAGCAAACTCAAACGCGCATCCGAACTCATCCAAATTGCATAGAAGGGGCGACTTGCTAAGGGTTTTGGCCACTGTGAAGTAGTGCGCAGCGCCGCGGCGCTACATTATTGGATTATTTGAAAACCCCATGGCCCGGGCATACGCTTGAAGAACAATTGGGGCGCCGCGGGCATGGCTCGTCCCTCGGCCAAGCGGGAAAACATCATGGCAAAAGTTGGTTTGCGTGAGTGGCTGGCCATCGGCGGGGTCATCGCCTCGGGGCGTCTTGCCCGGTATGGCGGTCCCGGCGAGGGGCCGCTCGACCGGTTCGAAAAGGCATTTTCCGAAAAGTTTGGCGTCAAACATGTGTTGACAGTCAGCAGCGGCACAGGCGCGTTGATCAGTGCATTGGCTGCCTCCGGCGTCGGGCCCGGCGACGAGGTGCTTGTGCCTGCCTATACATGGATTGCGACGGCCGCTTCCGTGCTCGCCGTGGGGGCTGTTCCGGTCATCGTCGATATCGACGAGACGCTGACCATGGATCCCGAAGACATTGCGCGCAAGATCACGCCGCGCACCCGTGCGATCCTGCCGGTGCACATGGCCAACATGGTCTGCGACATGGAGGCGATCACCACACTCGCCCGTCAGAACGGTCTCATGGTGATCGAGGATGCCTGCCAGGCGGTGGGCGTGCGTTACCGGGGCCAGCGTGTCGGCACGATTGGCGACATTGGCGCTTTCAGCTTCAACCAGTTCAAGAACATGAATATCGGCGAGGGTGGTGCGGTGGCCTCCCAGAGCGACCGGTATTTCGCCCGCGCGCGCATGTATCATGATGTGGGTGAACTCTTTCGCGGACATCTCGACAATTACAACGAGCCGAGTTTTTTCGGCGTGAACTTCAAGGCAAGCCAGATCCAGGGGGCAATGCTCAATGTGCAGCTAGCAAAGCTCGATCCCATGCTGCGCCGCATGCGCAGG
Organism: Nitratireductor sp. ATLC21; assembly: GCF_057196525.1. Classification (NCBI taxonomy): domain Bacteria; kingdom Pseudomonadati; phylum Pseudomonadota; class Alphaproteobacteria; order Hyphomicrobiales; family Phyllobacteriaceae; genus Nitratireductor; species Nitratireductor sp. ATLC21. Next base: position 1,009,635 of record NZ_JBXUOU010000002.1, read on the forward strand.
CGGCATCAGGTCATGTCGCACATCCTGTCGGGCAGCGATGCCTTCCGGCTGGGACCGCACAACGATCCGCAAAACGCCGTCGGTCTCCATGTTCTGTTCGAGACGGAAGGCGAGGCCAAGGCCTTTGCCGCCCGGAACAGGCGCGGCGTCTACCGTGTTTTCGATTCAAGTCGTCACGTCTGCACCCACTGGACTCCGATCCTTGAGAAGCGGGCATTCCATCCGGCCATGAACCCCTATGGCTGGGCTTCGGCCGATGTGGAGTATGGGCCCGACATGTGTGCCCGCTCGCTGGATATTCTGAAACGCACTTGCCGCATCAGCCTTGGCGAAAACTATCCGACGGCACTTATGGCCTATCTTGCCCGCCGCATGGTCGGGGGGAAAGCGCCGGAAAGGCGGTTGTCCTATGCAGCTTAAACCGGTGAGCATAGGCGCCGGCACGATCGATGTCTGGCAGTGGACCCTCGATGTATCCCTGGAGGCGCTTCCGCCGCTCGTCTCGGCACTCAGCGAGGCTGAGTTCGCACGTGCCTCTCGCTTCGTGCATGAGCAGCACCGGCTGCGTTTCATCGCCGGGCGGGGCCGGCTGAGGGCGATCCTCGGATCCTATCTCGGCGTTGCGCCAAACCGGCTAGCTTTCTCATACAATGCCTTTGGCAAACCACGGCTTGCCGGGCGCGGTGAACCGCCGCTTCATTTCAATCTCAGTCACAGCGGCCCCACGGCCGTTCTGGCGGTTTCCGACCGCTATCAGCTCGGCGTAGACATCGAACGTGTACTCCCGTTCCGGGAAAATCTCGCAGAGCATTTTTTCTCCCAAGCGGAGAATGAAGCGCTCAGGGCGGTCCCGGCGCAGGATTATCTTGGAGCGTTTTTCCGCTGCTGGACACGCAAGGAAGCGTTCGTGAAGGCGCATGGTGCGGGGCTTTCGCTGCCGCTTGAATCCTTTGATGTCACCATCGATCCCGTCGGTGAGCCGCGACTGCTGCGGCTCGATGGCGTGGACGATGCGCCGGCCCAGTGGCAGTTTTTGAATCTGACCCTGCCGCGCGGCTATGTCGGCGCGGTCGCGGCGCTGACGGCAGGCAACGCCGTTTCGCTGAACTATCGCGGCGGCACGCTTCAGCCTGCCCGGCGAGAAAGGCGCGGAGCCTGGCGGCCCACCGCGCGCATCGAGCACCATCAGGCGTTGAGCCGCGCATCCAGAATATAGCGTGAGCCGCTCGCATCGAAATGATGGCAGCCGGTCAGGCCCGGTTTAAAATCGGGCAGGATGCGGCGCACACATGTTTCCCGATAATCATCCAGGTCCAGTTGCTCGATCTCCATGATGTTGAGACCGTAGCCATAGATGCCGTGCGCATTGTACTGCGCGGGCCGGTAGAGCCGGCGATGGCGTGAGAAGATGCGGCCGGCATTGCGTGCCGTGGCGCTGCCCACAACAATGGGATTCCGCCGATGGGGAACGATCCGTTTCAATTCCGGTCCGTCGACCTGGAACGCGTAGAGCGCGGAGCAGTGATCCTCGAACGCATGATGCTCTGAAAGATTGGTGAAAAGCCACCACTGACCGCGATGTTTGAAAAGCGTGCTGTCGGCGGTTGACCATCCTTCAAAGGCCCGGGAATAGGGCTCCCAGATCAACGGAAAGCTCACCGCGCGCCAGATTTCGATGCGCTTCCTCTGATGCGTCTCCGGCATGAGGAAAATCTCGTCCCCCACGCGGAAAACGAAGGGAAACGAGAGGTGCTCGCTGCCGCCCAGCGCTATGCCGATAGGCTCGAAGCCGCTGCGGGTGATTTCGCCCACAGCGATGTGCGCTTTGGTATCGCCCAGTCCATAGTTCTCGTAGAACAGATAAGTCCGCCCCTCATGGTGAAAAAGGAAGGGATCGGCCTTGATGGCTGTGTCCGTCGGCGGGATCTCGATGGCTTCGCTGGGATCGAAATCGTCAATGGCGCCGCGCCCGCTGAAAAGCGTCCAGACGGCGGTTTCCTGATGGGAGGCGCGGCGCACGCTTTTGAGCGCCCGCTGCGCTATGTTTTTTGTGAGTGCCGCTGCATAGCGGCCTGTCCTGAAAATGCCGGGCGGCCTGAGCGCCTGGACGGCATCGGGGGCTTTGAGCGGCTTTGGCAGTTTGCCGGTATCCGCGATGCGCCTGAGTTCACGCATCAGAAGCAGAGCCGACTTTTCCTTGATGAAGGCGGCATTGCGCGCCGCACTGAATTTCACATTGAATTCGGCCTGCGCGATGACGCGCCTTTCCGGGTGCCGTGCCGTTTCCAGAAAGAGCGAGAGCTGGCTTGTCGGAGCACCGGCCGCCATATCGGCGATGCCGTCCCAGCTTGCCGAGCCCGACTGTGTGAAAACATGACTGAGCGACCAGACGCCGAGCGGAAGGTCCCGAAGGACGGGCTCGGGCAGTTTTGCATCGCAGTGACGCAGGATCATATCGAGTTGCAGCCTGTGCCGGTCGCCATCCTCCACGGCCCAATCCTCCACGGCATTGTCCAGCGGAATGTTCAGAATGGTTTTTCGAGCGCGCTCGAACCGTTTTGCGCCATAGCGGGACTGTCGTGCGAAAAGTGCGCCGTCAAGCTGTGCGACCAATCTGGTCAGCATGTCGGCGTGGCTTTCGCCGCTCTGCTTCGAAACGTTCAGAAACGCGACGAGCCGGAAACGCCGGTCCGCAAGCAGCCGCTCGATGAGCTGCAATTCCCAGTTCTCGAATGACTGGCCCGCCTGCCGCATGATGCCGATGCGCAGGGGCGTGGTCGACTGGCTTCGCCTGCCTTGCTTATCAGGAGTGGCGGTCAGCGGAACCTCCCAGTTCAAGGCGCTCGCCCAGCACGGATGAAAGCTTGTCGATCCCCATTTCGCTGAGCGAATCCTCGTGCCAGCCGCTAAGATCGAAGACCGGTGATTCATCCGGCACGAAACCACGCCACCCGAACAGAAGCCGCCTTGCGCGCCGGTGTGTGGCCTGGCTGCGGAAGAAAAGCACGGTTTCGCCGGAAAGCGCACGCGGACTGTAACGCCGGGCCGCACGAACGAGATACTGGGTGACCGCTTCGGTGGTTTGCTCTTCCTCGTTCATCGCACGGGCGGGCGCGAAGCGCTCGACAAGCTTCAGCGAAAGGCTGAACTCCTTCAGATAGGTGATCAGCGACATACGCCCGCGCAGAAGCTTGCCGGTGAAATAGACGAGACGTTTTGCCCGTTTCTCGGTGTTCCAGCGCCAGCGGGTCAGGGCCGGCTGCGAACGCACATAACCGGGCGCCCAGCTGTCGATCAGCGCGACGAAACTCACATCATGCCCCCGGGCCCGCAGCTGGCGGGTCATCTCGGCGGCCAGGATGCCGTTGACGCAAAGCCCCACCAGCGCGACGGTTTTTGGTGTGTCGCCAAGCTGCATAGCGTCCACCGCATCGCCGGCGATCTTTTCCAGCGAGAAGCCTTCGGTTTGTTCATCGATCCGCGCATTGAACATGTGAAGATTGACGACGGAGGCATGACCGGGAAGCGACTTGGCCATCCGGTAATAGAGGAAGGGGTGGTTGAGCGTATAGACCGCGCAGTCTCCGCTGCCCTGCCGGTAGGTCGTTGTCTCCCAGTCCACGGTGACCGGCGACGGGGCCTCCGGTTTTTCCGTCGGTTCTGCGACAGGGGCGGGCTGTGTGCCGAAGATCGCGGACGCGAAGCCCGAGAGCGTCGGCTCCCTGAAAAGGAGAGCGAGGTCAGGCTGGATGCCAAAGGCGTCGCGCACGCCGGAGAACATTCTGAGAGCCAGAAGCGAATGACCGCCCAGCGCAAAGAAGTCGTCGTCTGCACCCACCCGCGGCACGTCAAGCACACGCGCCCATATCCGGCCAAGCTCCGCCTGCCTGTCTGCCGGCGGGGCCGGGTCTTTCGCTGGAACCGGGGCAGGGACATTGGCCGTGGGTGGCGGCATTGCCGGCAATTCCACTGCGCCGTCCGCCCGTCTCGGCAGGGAAAGAAGAACGCTGATTGCGGCGGGTAACTCTTCCTCTGGCAGCCGTTCTGCCAGATAGGCGTTCAGTTGTGCAGGAAGGGTTTCGAGCGGCACCATGAGCCCTGCAGTCGGCACCACGAAGGCGTGAGACCGGCCGACCGGTCCGTCTCGCCGGACCGCGACATCGGCGACATCCGGTTGCGCGAGAAGCAGCGCTTCCAGCCGCGATGCCGGTTTCGGCTGCGCTTCCTTCGGCAATGTGCCGGCACGAACCGGCCCCGCCATCGCGCCAATCCTCGCCTGCGGATCGTCAAGCGCGAAGGCATAGGCCTTCTGCCACAGATCGAGCAGTTCCCGCGCGGTCGCTTCGTCGAACAGATCGGTGTTGTATTCCACCGACATGCGCCAGCCGGTCGGCCGGCCGATCATGATGAAGTTGAGATCATAGATCACGCCCGGCGATTGCGACGGGGCGCTGATCAGCTCGAAATCGCCATAGCGCGTGTCTTCCAGAAAGGCCTTTTGCTGGTTGAAGTTCACCGAAACAAGTGGATTGCGGGAAGGATCCCGCACCGGATTGATCAGCTCGACGAGATTGTTGAACGGCATTTTCTGGTGGTTGAGGGCCGCCCCCACTGTTGCGCTGACCCTTGAGAGGTGATCGGCGAAGCTCAACTCCTCACCGATATCGAAACGCAGAACGAGATTGTTGATGAACACGCCGATCAGATTCTCCAGATCCACATCCTCGCGCCCCGCGATCTGCGTCCCGAACAGCACTTCACGTTCGCCCGAATAGTGGTGAAGTGCAGCACTGATGACCGCCGCGCCATAGCTGAACAGCGATACGTGATGCGCCCGCGCCGCCGCCTCGATCCGCTCGCCGAATTCCAGCGGGAGCACGGCGGAAAGGATCTCCCCGCGGCTGGTTTTTACGCGCCCGCGCGGGCGGTCCGGCCTGATCTCGAAATAGGGCGCATCGTGCAACTGTTCGCGCCAATAGGTCTTCTCCGCTTCGAAACCATAGCTGTTGCGGTATTCGTCCTGCCACAGCGCGAAGTCGCCATATTGCAGCGCCAGCTCCGGCAGGTGCGGCGCGCGTTTCGCGTCGATGGCCGCTGCGAGTTCTCCCACTTCGCGGCCCAGAACGCGGATCGACCAGCCGTCGAAACAGCTCTGATGCGCGGTGATGAGTATGAAACCGCGCCGGTTCTCCACCATCAGGAGCGTGACGCGGAAGAGCCCCGGCTGGCCGAGGTCGAACGGCGCTGCCGCCGTCTCCCTGCTGATCGACTGGATGCGCGCCTCGCGCTGGTCTTCCGGCACGTGACGCAGGTCGATGACCGGCATGCGGAACTCGACCCCGCGCACCACCTGCTGCATGGGTTGCCCATCCGTCTCCACAAAACGGGTTCGCAGGACCTCGTGTCGCTGGATGATCTGCCGGAAAGCCTCCTCAATGCTCTCGGTCCTGAAGTTCCCGCGAATCTCCCACCGCACGGCGACGTTGAGCGCGGGGTTTCCCGGATTCAGACGATCCAGGAACCAGCAACGCATCTGCGTCTGCGTGCAGGGAAATTCTCCAATGATGTCGTCCGAACCGGAGGCCATCACGCGGTGTTCAATGTCGCTCATCCGTGTGCCTCCATGCGGCGGCGCGCGCCGTGCCGGAAATCTTTCAGCGAAGGCACATGCGGCTTGATCCCGTTCATAGTCTCGTCATCGGCCTCATCGGCGATCAGCGCCAGCTCCCCAATCGTGGGGTGCTGCAGGAGGTGCCGCGCCTCCAGCGGCAGGCCGGCATCAATCATCCGGGCTGCGATGCGGAAAATGCTGAGCGAATCCGCCCCCAGCGCGTAGATGTTCTCCTCCACGCCGATTTCGGGAATGTTGAGCACGTCGCGCCAGATGGCCGAGAGTTTCTCTTCCATGGGCGTGCGCGGCGCGGTGCGGATGATGGCCGCCTCCTGGCGCGGGATGCCCTGCTTTTCGAGCGTCTTGCGGTCGAGCTTGCCATTGGCCGTCTGGGGCAGCGCTTCGGCATTGACCCAAAAGGCGGGCACCATATGGCCGGGAAGATGCGCCTTGGCATGGGCGCTGAGCGCCTTTGCTTCCGGCGGGCTCGCCGGATCGTCAGGCACGGTGTGACACACGAGCTGCCGGTCGCCATTGCGGTTCACGGGGGCGACAACGGCGCACTGGCGCACGCCATCTGCCTTTGCGATGACCGCCTCGATGTCGCCCAGCTCGATACGGAAGCCGCGCAGCTTGATCTGGTTGTCGCGGCGCCCCAGAAGCTGGAGCGAGCCATCGGCCAGGCGCCGTCCCACATCTCCCGTCTTGTAGAGCCGTTGCGGAACGCCGCCAATCGACACATTGCGGAAAGCGGCATGGGTTTGCTCGGCGTTCTTGAAATAGCCGACGGCAAGGCCGTCGCCGCCAATGTTCAGTTCACCCGTCACGCCCACGGGCGCAAGCCGGTTGCGCGCGTCCAGAATGTAGAGCTGCGTGTTGGCGATGGGCTGGCCGATGGTGATCGGCGCATCCGGATCATCCATCCTCGCGACCGACGACCAGATCGTGGTTTCCGTCGGCCCATACATGTTCCACAATTCGCCGCCCAGCGCGCACAGGCTCTGCGCCAGCGTTGCGGGCAGCGGTTCGCCCCCGCACAGCATCTTGAGCGATTTCCTCTCGCCCAGCCCCGCTTCGACAAGCATCTGCCAGAGGGTTGGTGTGGCCTGCAAAACGGTTGCGCCGCAGTCCTCGAGACGCTTGACCAGTCGGAATCCGTCCTGCACCTCGATCCTGTCGGCGATCACCACGCGGCCACCGCAGATCAGCGGCAGGTAGAGTTCCAGCGCTGCGATGTCGAAGGAAATGGTGGTGACGGCAAGCAGTGTGTCGTTCGCCGCAAAGCCGGGCTCCTTCGCCATGGAGGTTAGGAAGTTGACGAGTGCGTTGTGCGGAACCTCCACGCCCTTCGGCACACCGGTCGAACCTGAAGTGAAGATGATGTAGGCCGCAGCCTGCGTGCCATGAACCCGCTCCTCGAGCGGTGCCGCATCCCTGGCGGCAATCGCATCGCGCTCCTCATCGAGCATGATCGGCAGCACGTCTTCACCGGCAAGGGCCGCAATCCTGTCACTCTTGCAGATCACCGCGGAGATTTTGGCTGCCTCCATGGTCTGCCGCAGGCGCGCTTCGGGATGATCCGGGTCGAGCGGCACATAGATGTGGTCGGCCTTCATGATCGCCAGCAGCGTCACCAGCATGTCTATGGAGCGGTCGAGCGCCACCGCGACACGGCAGCCGGGCACGAGCAGCTTTTCCTGGAGCAGCCGTGCCATCTGCCAGCTTCGCGCATCGAGTTCCCCATAGGTGATGCTTTCCTTGCCATGAGTGGCGGCAATGGCGTCGGGTGTTTCTGCCGCGCGGTCGCCAAACAGCTCGAAGGCAAAGCGCTCGTCATCATAGGCCGCCTGCGTCTGGTTGAGCTCATAGGTAAGCCAGTCCATCTCGTCCTGAGACATGAGTGGCAGGCGTTCGATGGGCGTGCTCATATCCTTCGCAAGAGCATCGGCGAGCGTGGCGAAATGGCCGAGCCAGCGTTCGATGGTTTCCGGATCGAACACGTCGCCATTGTAGTCGACATCGATGCGGATGCCGTCCTCGCTCTCGATCATGTTGGCGAACATGTCGAAATTCGAAAACGCCTTGGGGTTGGGCGTGACCTCGGCGGCAAGCCCGCCAAAATCCATCCCCTTTGTCACCCGCTCCAGGTTGAACTGGATTTCGGTCAGGGGAAGGCGGCTTGGATCGCGCTTCAGGCCAAGCTTCCGCACCAGCGTTCCATAGGTGAAGTCCTGATGCTCGAAAGCCTGAAGAACCAGTTGCTGCGTGTCCTTCAAATGCTCGGCAAAGGACCGTTCTTCATCCAGCGTCTGCCGTAGGGGCAGAAGATTGACGCAATGGCCGACCAGCGTTTCGTCATCAAGCAGGCTCTGCCCTGCCGAAGGCACGGCGATCACGATGTCGTTGCTGCCCGAAAGCCGCGCGATCATCACCTGCATGGCTGCGAGTAGGGTGGAAAACAGCGTCGCACCGTTCTTCGCGCCGGCCTTTTTAAGCCGCCTGTAGACGTCGCTGTCGATATGCGCGGTCACGGTGCCGCCGGCAAAGCTGCGCTGTTCTGGGCGCGGGCGGTCGGTCGGCATGTCCGGCAGGTCCGGTACGGTCTCGAATTGCGAAAGCCAGAACCGCTCCGTCTCTTCATCGTCGTCCGTCCGGCTCGCGCGCGCCTGCGCATAGCTCGAGAAAGCCAGTGCCGACGGCAGGTCAGGTGTGTCGCCCCGAGCAAGCGCGCTATAGGCCGTTCCCAGTTCATCGATCAGGACATTCGCCGACCAGCCGTCGCAAACGATATGATGGGCCGTGAAGACAAGTACGTGCCGCTCGTTTGAAAGCCGAACGAGTTCCGCGCGCGCCAGCGGGCCATTGACGAGATCGAACGGGGTACGCGCTTCGCGCTCGACGATCTTTGCTAGCGCTTCGCTATCCGAAACCTCCGTCAACGGCATGTCGATGCGGAAGTCGGGTGTCACCTCGAAATGCTCACCGCTGCGCGCAAAACGGATGTGAAGCGCATTGTGTCGCGCAACGATAAGATCAAACGCCTTGCAGAATGCGGCTTCATCCAGCGCGCCATCGAGCGTGAGATTGAAGGATTCGTTGAAGGAGCAGGAGGCTTCGTCACCGGCCTGGGCTGCAAGCCAGATTTCCTTCTGCGCCTCGGTCAACGGTGCCTGTTGCGGCGTCTCCTGCACGGGCTTCGCGATGGGTCGCTCGGCCCGTCCGTCATCGGCGGTCAGAATGCCGGCACCTTGAAGCGCGTCGAGCGTCTCGCCGAAGACCGTTGCAATGCGCGAAAAGTCTTCTTCCGAATGCGCGGTCGTCAGGAAACAGGGATAGCCGTCCTGGACATGCAGGCCCTGCATCCGCGCATAGGGATAAAACAGCGCGCCGAGCGGGTCGGCATTGCCGAAATCTGTCACGAACCAGCTCTTGTAACCATGGATCTGTGTCGCAATCCCGCGATCCGAAAGCTGACCGTTCAGCTCCGTGACGAGCGCTTCGGTACGGGTGGCCACCCGGTCATAGAGCGCACGGCCTTCACCCTTGATGTGCTCGAGCACTGCGCGTGTCGCCGCCAGCACGACAGGATGGCGCACGAATGTGCCTGCAAAGAAAGTCGGCGCGACCATTGGCACGCTGTCATCGCCATAATCCCAGTGACCGCCGTCGAGCGCATCCATATACCGGCTGTCTCCGGCCAGAACACCGATCGGCATTCCGCCGCCCAGCACCTTGCCATAGGTGGCGAGGTCGCCGCGTATGCCCCAGACTGCCTGCATGCCACCGGGGTCGACGCGGAAGCCCGTCACCACCTCGTCGAACACCAGTGCGAAATCGCGTTCCGTTGCGAGCGCGCGCAGCGCACGCACGAATTCGACCGGTTGCAGCTCCGGATGGCGGCTTTGCACCGGCTCGATGATGACGGCCGCAAGCTCGTCCGCATTGGCACCGATCCAGTCGAGACTCTCAGGCGCGCCATAGGGCAGAACCGTGATGTTCGACAGGGAATCTGTGGGAATGCCGGCGGCTATGGGCAGGGTGCGATGCTGCCCCGCACGGCTGCGGCCCTTGACCAGAACCTCGTCGAACTGGCCGTGATAGTCGTTGCCGAAAACGACGATGCGGTCGCGGCCCGTCACGGTGCGGGCAACCCGCATGGCGGCCATCACGGCTTCCGATCCCGTGTTGCAGAAGGTGACGCGGCTGTGCCCGGTCAGTTCGCTGATCAGCTCCGCCACCTCGCCGGCGAGCGGTGTCTGCGGGCCAATGGCAAAGCCTCTGTCGGTCTGGGCGCGGATCGCCTCGACCACGAAGTCGGGGGCGTGGCCGAAGGCGGTTTGCCCCATGCCGTTCACGAGATCGATATATTCATTGCCGTCTATGTCCCAGATGCGCGATCCCTTCGAGCGGTCGGAGACTATCGGAAAGACCAGTTCCTTCCAGTCGGCGCGAAAGCCGGAGGCCGCGCGTGGATCGGCCAGATGGGCCCGGTGTGCCTGCGTGAACGTTTTGGACCGCGCATTTTTCTCGCAATAGCGGGTAACCAGATCGTTGATGAAGGCGCGTTTCTCCTCCGTGAGCGCCTTTTCGCCGGCCTGCGCGCCGGGCTTGTACACGCGGATGCGGCCGCCGCCGATCTCACTCTCGTCACCGCTCGTGTCCGGCGCAGGCGCGGCGGCTGGAGCCGGTGCAACCTGCGGCGCGGCTGAAGGCGCGACCGCCGGCACGGAGCCGCCAAGCGACTGGATAGCTGCGAACTGCTGCGCAAAAAGTTGCTGCGCCATCTGCAACTGGGACTGGAAAAGCGCCTCGAGCCCATGAGGTGCCTGTGGAGTTCCATTCGCCACTGAAGATGGCGCAGCAGACGCGACGTCCGGCGTGGGGGGGACCTGAGCCACCGGAGAGGGAGACACCGCCTGCACGGCATCTGCCGGCAGTTCGGTGTCGAGGTGTCGCGCCAAATCATGAATGGTCGGAATGTTGCCGAGCAGCTCGCGGAAGGAGAGCTTGATCCTGTATTCCTTCTCCACCTTCTGCGCGAACTGGCCGATGAAGAGGGAATCGAAGCCAAGCTCCAGAAAGGTCGCTCCGGATGCATCGTCTGGCAGGTCTTCGCCTGAAAGGTCTGAGAGCAGGGCGGTCAGGGCGCGTTCCAGCGTGGCGCGCCGGTCGGTTGTTGCAGGTGCGGTGGTCATTGGGCTCATTCCGTCTGTCGGGATTGCTTGTACCGGTGTTTCGGGCAGCGTATGGGCAAGTGCCGCATGCGCCCGGTTCTCCGGCGTCGGTGCGTCGATCCAGTGCATCTGGCGCTGGAAGGGATAGGTCGGCAGCGGGATTTTCCGCCGCGCCGTCTCTGGCAGGGCCGGCCAGTCGAGCCCGCAGCCGGCGATCCACGACCGCGCATGGGCTTCGGCAAAGACTTCCTCACCAAAGGATGCGCGGTCGTGTTCGGGCAGGGACTGGATGATGGCGGCGATGTCATCGCGCTTCAGCGTCTGCGCGGTGAAAACCGAAAGCGTGCGGCCGGGGCCGACCTCGATGAAAACGGGCCTGCGCTCGCGCGCAACTGTCTTGATGCCGTCGGCAAAGCGCACCGTATCGCGGCAGTGGCGCGCCCAGTATGCGGGCGAAGCGCCCTGCCCGTCCGTCTGCCAGTCGCCGCTCACACACGAAATGTAGGGAATGGTGGACGGACCGTATTCGACCTTTGCCGTCTCTTCTTCGAGCTCGCTTGCAGCCTCGTCCATCATGGCCGAATGGAAGGCATGCGAGGTGTGCAACCGGCTGTAGGCGATGCCTGCGGCGTCAAGCGCTGCACATGTCTCGTCCATCGCGTCGAACGTGCCGGAAATGACGCTGAGCTTCGGTGCATTGAGGGCTGCGATCTCCACCCCGTCGCAAAGATGCGCTTCGACCGTTTCCGCATCCGACCGCACGGAAACCATGGCTCCTGTGGACTGGCTCTGCATCAGCCGCCCGCGTGCTGCGACCAGCCCGAGCGCATCCTCGAAGCGCATCGTGCCCGAAAGTGTTGCGGCAACGAATTCGCCCACGCTGTGGCCGATCATGGCTTCGGGCATGAGGCCACGGCTCATCCAGAGTTTTGCCGTCGCATATTCGACGAGAAAGAGGGCGGGCTGCGCGATCTGCGTGTCGCGCAGTGCTTCGGAAAGCTCTTGCGGCACCTCGCCATCGGGCAGCCGGATGAAATCGCGAATGTCACGGCCAATCAGAGGCTCAAGAAGATCAGCACCTTTGTCGATCCATTCGGCAAAGACCGGTTCGGTCCCATAAAGCGCGCCACCCATGCCCACATGCTGCGCCCCTTGACCTGGGAACATGAAGACCACGGGCGGGGCATCCTGTTCTGCCGCGCCGCTGATCGGGCGTTCTGCTTCAAGTGCCGCAATCGCCTCGTCGCGCGTGCGCGCAATAATCGCCGTTCGGTGCGAAAAAGCGTGCCGCCCCCACTGCAACGTGTGCGCCACGGTGGCGAGCGGCTCTGTGCTCTCGCGCAGTGCCCCGGCCAAATTCTTGCGCATCGCGGCGAGCGCCGCCTCGTTCCGCGCCGAAAGCGGGAGAATGAACGTGCGGTCGGGCGATGTCTCCGAAAGAACGTCTCTGTCGGGCGCCTGTTCGAGCACCACATGTGCATTGGTGCCGCCCACCCCGAACGAGCTGACGCCGGCGCGGCGCTTTGCGCCCGCCGCTTCCCACGCTACGCGCTCCGTTGGAATGCGAAACGGACTGTTTTCCAGTGCCATATGCGGGTTGGGCGACACGAAATTCGCCACCGGCGGGATCTCGCCGTCGCGCACCACGAGTGCCGCCTTGATGAGACCGGTGACGCCTGCAGCGGCGTCCAGATGGCCGATATTCCCCTTCACGGACCCGAGCGCGCAGTGACCTTCAGCGCCATCGCCGCCAAAAGCGTTCATCAGACCGTTGAATTCGATGGGATCGCCGAGCGGCGTGGCAGTGCCGTGGCACTCCACATAACCGATGCTCTCAGGGTCGATGCCGGCACTGGCAAGGGCTGCCGCAATCGCGTCGGCCTGTCCAGAAACGCTGGGCGCGGTGTAGCCCACCTTGTCCGCGCCGTCATTGTTGACGCCATAGCCGCGAATGACGGCATGGATCGTGTCGCCATCGTGGATGGCGTCTTCGAGCCGTTTCAGAAGCACCACGCCGCCGCCGCTGCCGAACACCGTCCCGCCTGCCTGCGCATCGAAGGGCCGGCAGCAACCGTCCGGCGAAACCATGCCGCCTTCCACGTGGATGTAGCCGCGCTTTTGCGGCACCGAGATCGACACACCGCCCGCCAGCGCCATGTCGCAGCCATATGTCAAGAGGTTCTGGCAGGCCTGCGTCACCGCCAGGAGCGATGTAGAGCAGGCCGACTGGATGGTAAAGGCCGGCCCTTTCAGGTCGAGCTTGTAGGCCACACGCGTCGCCAGCGTGTCGTTGATCGCGCCCACCAGTTCATTGAACATGTCGACCTGATAGCCGGAGGTGAAGGCTTCAGCCTTTTTCCGGTCCGACAGGATGTTGTTGATGAGATAGGTGCTCATCGCCGAGCCGGCGAAGACGCCGATCGACTGTTTCGCGCCAAAGGGGTCGCAACCCGCGCTTTCCAGCGCTTCCCAGCAGATTTCCAGAAACAGACGGAACTGCGGGTCGAGCACCGCCGCCTCGCGCGGATACATGCCGAAGAACTCCGCATCGAACATGCCCACATCGTCCAGATAAGGGCGGGAGGGCACATAGTCTGGCGAGGCGCGCGTCGCCTCGTCATAGGCGTCCTCGATTTCGTCGGCTGCAAAAGAGCGGAAGGCATGCCGCCCCTCGCGCACCATCTGCCACAGCGCCTCGACCGAGGGCGCACCGGGAAACCGCCCGGCCATGCCGATGATCGCAACGCTGCCGATGCCCTCATCCAGTCCCGTTTCAGGCTCCATCGGCTGAGACTGCATCGGAATATGGTCGCTCATTGCCTGCTCCGACGAAACTGCGACATGACCCGCTTCTGCCGCGCAGCGCGGCTTTGTGCTGTGGCGGTCTTCTGGAGACTGTCCGGTGCTTTCTCAAGAAAGCGCGCCAGACTGCGGATTTTTGGATGCTCGAACACGCTCACCACGTCGATGCTGCGGCCAAGCTCCTGTTCCAGCGCTGCGTGGACGCGCATGAGCTGCATCGACGTTCCGCCGAGGTCGAAGAAATTCTGATCCGTGCCGAAACTTTCGGTGCCAAGCACCCTGCGCCAGTGCCGCGCGATGATGGCTTCCATTCCTTCTGCCGGCGTCGCCGCCGGGGCTTCGGTCGGGGCCGGGAGGCGAGAGCGGTCAACCTTGCCGGCACGGTTGAGCGGAAACTTCTGCAACACGATCGCACGTCCAGGGACCATGTGAGCGGGAAGAACCCCTTTCAGGCGCCACAGCACCCCTGCCGCGAAGGTGATATCGTCGAGGCCGCCCATGGAGTGTGGGCGTAGATAGGCGACCATCCGCCGTGCGGTGCCGGCTTGGTGGCACTGCACGACCGCGTCGGCGAGCGCCTCGTCGCGACGCAGCGCGTTTTCGATTTCATCCAACTCTATGCGCTTGCCGTCGATTTTCACCTGCCGGTCCCGCCGCCCGCGAAAATGCAGAAGCCCGTCAGGATCCATCACCGCCATGTCGCCGGTCAGATAGCAGCGCAGGCTCTCGCCATTCCTCGCGGTGATCGTGACGAAGCGCTCCTGCGTCAGCTCCGGCCGGTTCAGATAACCGATGGCGAGCCCGTCGCCGGAAACCGCAAGCTGGCCTTCCTGGCCCGGTGGGAGCTCGGCGCGATCGTCATCCAGAATGTGAATCTGGCCGTGTGCGATGGAATGGCCAATCGGCAATGTGTCATCGCGAAAGTCGGACGGCACATCGAAGGTCGATGCGATTACGGTTACTTCCGTCGGTCCATAGGCATTGGTCAGGCGGCATTCGGGATGGGCTGCGAGGAACCGCCGCGCATGGTCTGCCGAGGCTACTTCCCCTCCGAACAAGACATGACGCAGCGAAGCAAGCTCTCCGCTCGGATGATCGACCAGGAGGTTGAAAAGCCCGGTGGTGAGCAGCATCACCGAGACGCGCTCTTCGTCAATCGTATTGGCAATCCGTTGCATGGAAAGCGTGCGGTCGCCGATGCCCACAAGCCGCGCGCCGTTCAAAAGCGCTCCCCAGATCTCGAACGTGGCTGCGTCGAAGGAGATCGTCGCCGTATGCAGCACGACGTCGTCAGAGCGAAATTCGACAAAACTCTGATCGCGAACAAGCCGCTGAATGCCGCGATGTGGTATCAAGACACCTTTCGGGCGTCCGGTCGAACCCGACGTGTACATCACATAGGCCGCATCCCCGCCGCCCACTTCGGGGAAAGCTTCTTGCAGCCCGTTGCCTGTGGGTGCCGCAAGCGCCTTGTCTGCATCGACAAGGCAGTCTCTCGCTACCGGCAGACTGGCGGCAAGCGAAGCGCTTTCCTGATCGATCATGAGCGCGCGGGGTGCGCTGTCCCTGATCATGTAGGAAAGGTGATGAACCGGATAGGCCGGGTCGAATGGCGCATAGGCTGCCCCCGCCTTGAGGATCGCCAGCTTGGCGATCAGCGTTTTTGCGGCACGGGGCAGAAGAAGGCCGACAATGTCCCCCTTGCGCACACCCATGGAGATGAGACGGGCGGCAAGTTTTGTTGCCGCATG
The DNA here is from genome assembly GCF_057196525.1 of Nitratireductor sp. ATLC21. Lineage (NCBI taxonomy): Bacteria > Pseudomonadati > Pseudomonadota > Alphaproteobacteria > Hyphomicrobiales > Phyllobacteriaceae > Nitratireductor > Nitratireductor sp. ATLC21. Next base: position 1,024,973 of record NZ_JBXUOU010000002.1, read on the forward strand.
CTCGAACGCGCCATACGTCAGCTCCACGCCATCGAATGTGATGGCGATCGCATCCGGTCTGGCGCGCGCGATCCTGGCAACGCTATCGTGCACTGCCGCATCGCGCTCGTAGGCGCACCGCGCTGCTGGCCATGTAGCGTCACCGGAGCCTTTTAAGCCTTGCAGGTGTTTGTGATGCATGTAGACGCCCCGCCCGAAAAAGCCCGCGCCTATGTTTCAAGCATCCGAAAACGCTCACTGATTATAGGAGAGGCGCGGGAGAAAAATGGTTCTCATGCCTTCGAGAAGAAGGATTTCACGCAGGCCGACAAAGAGACAGATGGCCATCCGGATGATCTTCGGGTCGACCGGATGTCTTGGGCTTTTGTCTGTATAAACCATTCGGCGGGGAGGATGTTGGGAGAAGGGCGAAGCCTATCCCAAAGCATTAGAAATTCAGTCGAGGCGATAGGCCCTCACATAGTCGACGATCATGTGCGAGGGGTCTGGGGTGGCGTTCCTTGTTGGTCCGTCAACCAGGGCGAGATTGAGCAGAATATAAAGCGGCTGCCGGTGTTCCGGCTGGGTCTCTGTCTTCCACACGAATTCGCGGTCGAAATAGAAGCGGATCCAGTCCGGATCCACTTTCACCCCATAGGTGTGAAACGCACCCGGCCTTGCCTCCACGAAGACCGCGTTTCGATGAAAGCGCGAATAATGGCGCCCGTCCCGATGCCAGACATGGACGACCGAGGAGTAACCGTCGGGTTTGTCCCCGTAGAATTCGAAAATATCGATCTCGGCTGTGGCCTTCGAGCGATCCTTGCCGATCAGCCAGAAGGCCGGCCACACACCGGGCCCCTCCGGCAATTGCGCACGCATTTCAAAATAGCCGTATTGTTGAGAAAACCCGTTCCCATCCGGATCCACCGAGGCGAGCAATCCCGATTGCCAGTCGCCTTCCGGGTCGCGCTTGGCTTCAATGCGCAATTTGCCGTCTATAATTCGGAACGGTGATCGCTCACCGGGATTGGCAAACCGCGCGCCGCCGAAATCTCCCGACCAGGGTGTGTGTGCGATCCAGCGTGTTCCTGGCCCCCAGGCTGAAACGTCCAGCGTGGAGAAATCCTCGTCGAAGGAAACCCGCAAGGTCTCCATATTCAATCTATCACCTTCGGTAAGGAACTGATCCTCGGCGCGTGATGAGACAGGCCTCAATAGGGGAACGAGTGACGCGCTTAAAGCGGCTGCACCGCCAACGAGTGCACACCTGCGTGTCAGATGAGGCGCTTTTACTGGGGTGAACGGCACTGCAGCTACCTCCCGGCAGGCAGGGTAACATCGCCCTGGCTCGTCCCGGAATTCAGCCAAATGCCGGCCCACTGACCATAAGTGGTACCCCCCGAAACGCGACGCTCAATCGCTTGCGTGGTATTCTTAGCCGGGTTTACGCCGCTTCTGCGGCAAAAGGGCGAGGCGCACCATGCCCATCGAGTTGTTGGGTTTTTTATCTCTGCTTGTTGGGACGGTCGTGCTTGTTTCTCCGCCCCGGCTTTCCTTTTTTGTCATTGTTTTTTCGACACTCTTTGGTGCCGCTGCCGCATTCGGTGTGCCTGGTCTGGGCGGCGCTTCGGTTCTCGTTCCCAGCCTTTTGCTCGCCTTTTATTGCCTGCGTTTGTTCATGGCTTTCGGCGAGAAACCGGTTTTTGCGGCGGTGTCTTCGGCATCGCCTGGCATATGGTTGTTGCTGCTCACCGTTTATGGGGTTTTCTCAGCTCTTTTCCTGCCGCGCCTGATGGAGGGCGTGACCGAAACGATGATTGTGCTTCGCTCCTCTGCTGGTCATCGCATCATCGATCTCACGCCATTGTCATTCTCCAGCAACAACATCACCCAAACGATCTATGCGGTCGGCGGGCTCTTATGCTTCGCCTTCACATACGCCTATCTCAAATGTGGCGGCACAGCTCGCGACGTGATCAACGCCATGTTGGTTCTTGCCGTCGCCAATTTGGTCTTCGCGCTTCTGGACGTGATCACCTATCGCACAGGCACGGCGCATCTCTTTGATTTCATACGCACGGCGAATTACGCGCTTTTGACCGGGTCGGAAAAGGCGGGTTTCAAGCGCATCTCGGGCACATTTCCCGAGGCCTCGGCCTTTGCGGGTTACACGATTGTTCTGTTCGCGTTCACCGCGAGTTTATGGATTGACCGCATGCGAACGGTGACGACCGGACTAGTCGCCGGCCTGCTGTTGCTTGCTCTGCTTCTTTCGACCTCCACCACGGCGCTGGTCAGCCTCGCCATGGTGGCGGTTTTTCTGTTCTGGCGGGCGTTGCCGGCTTCTTATGCAGGACATGTCATCGGCCGGCCGGGAGCCATAGCTCTCGCCATCCTCGCTGTTCCGCTCTGCTTTATGTTGATTATCGTGCTGATGCCCGAATTTGCGAAAGCAGTGCAGGAATTTCTGGACGAGACGCTCTACTCCAAGCTCAACAGCCAATCAGCGCGTGAGCGCATGCAATGGAATGCGGTGGCGTTTCAGGTCTTTCTCGATACATGGGGATGGGGTGCCGGTCTCGGCAGTGCACGTGCCTCCAGCTATGCGCTTGTACTCCTTTCCAATGTCGGACTGATCGGTACGGTTCTGTTTGCATTGTTCGTTGGCAACATTCTTTCGATGAAGAGTGGGGGCGGGATCCGTGAGCACACGACAATGCGAGCTGCCAAGGCAGGCGTATTCGCAGGGCTTTGCGAAGCGATGATCTCGGGAACCGTCTACGATCTCGGGCTTCTCTTTTACGTTCTTGCAGGGAGTGCGGCTGCACTGCGTTGGAATCCTGCCCGCGCGAGGACATTCCGGCCGGCAGCGGCGGAGGCGGTGCAATGAGGATTGTTATCTTCAACGTTCGGTACAGTCCGAATCTTGGAGATGGCATTCTGGCCGAATGCCTGGAGCGGGAACTGGGGCTTGCCTTGCCGGGCGCTGAGATCGAAACCTTGGATCTGGCCGGTCGTGTGTCTTACGGGACCCAAGATGCAGGGCGTTCGCAGGCGCTGCGCCTCTTGCAAGCCATGCCCCCCTTTTTCCGCCGGAAGCTGGTTGAGCGCGTCATTGGCGCGAGATTGTCCGCACTACGAGATACGTGGCGGCAGAAGATTGCCGAGGCCGATGCGGTCATCATCGGGGGCGGCAATCTCTTCCAGGATGATGATCTGAATTTCCCTTTAAAGATCGCTCAGGTGCTGGAGCTATGCCGTGAGACAGGTCGCCCGGTTGCGATCCACGCCGTTGGTGTCGGGCGCAATTGGTCGCCGCGCGCTGTCAGGTTGTTCGAAACGCTGCGCAGGTGCCGTGTCATTCGCGTCACCGTGCGTGATCCCGGCGCGCGGCGGAACTGGCGGCAGCATTTCCCTGACTGGCCAAGCCCTGATCTTGCACCCGATCCGGCTCTGACCCTACAGCCGGCAGCCAACACCGTTCGGGCGCATGTACCCCCGCTGGTTGGTTTGTGCGTAACAAATCCACTGGTTCTCAAGCGGCACGCGGGCCCAGGGCGAGATATACCTTTGGCAACTGTGGGCGACTATCTTGCCTTGGCCGATACATTGCAGGAGACGGGGTGCAATGTGCTCTTTTTCACCAACGGCGCGGTGGAGGATCAGGCTTCTCTGAAGCAGATTGAAGACAAGATCGCCGGAACGCGAACTGTGGTCTCCACGCGATACCGCTTTGCCAGACGCCCCTGCACTCCGCAGGAACTGATTGCTCTGATCGGTACACTCGACGTGGTGGCTGCACACCGGTTGCATGCTTGTATCACGGCCTACGCCCTCTGTGTTCCGCCCGTCGGTCTTGGATGGGATCAGAAGGTCGGCGCGTTTTTCCGGATGATTGATTGCGAACCTTTCTTCGTCCCGACGCACAAAGGAGGGGTGGGTAGCATTGCTGAGCGCATCCAGAAGGTACTGACGCAGAAGGATGGTGCTTTTTTTCAGCATCCATCCAAGGAGAAAGCGAGAGAAGCAATAGGAGATCTGGCCGAAGATCTGAAGAGATCGACCTGTGGCCTGCAACCCGCAAGAGCATGACAACCGAGCGAGGATTATACCTAAGATGCCAGAACCAACGCGCAAAAGAGTGATGGCCGCCCGTCGGGTGAGGCGGTTTTGTGTCTGCTATATTGCAAGCCAGCTAACGTATTTGTGATTTGGGCGTAGAGCCGTGTTGTCTACTGTTCTCCCTGTCCCGTTGCAGAATTTTCTGGAGTATTGTCGACTGCTGGGGACTATAGGAAAAGCCGAGGTTGATGGTGGAGTGTCTAAACCTCGGATATTTGTCCCATGAGTACTTCGGGTCGCGACAGTGGCCGACCCGCAAGTGGTCGGACAAGCAGAATGCGGGGTAGTATGCCGGTTCGGGGCACCGAAAGTTACAGGGAAATCCTGCATTATCTGGAGGCTGAAACGGCTCGTGGCATGTTCGGGATGGGGGCGAACAAGTCGAACCACTCCGGACTGCGAAAGCGCATCTATTCAAGCGGTGATACCATTGCGGATATGGATGGACAGAAGCGCGCTGTCCTTCTGGTCGTGTCTGGGTGGGTGTCCAACGGCAAGGAGCTCGAAGACGGCTCTCGCACGGTGGTCGATTTTTCCCTGACCGGCGATGTGATCACCGTTGGCACAACCGAATGGGCCCGAGAGGAAGTGAGAGCACTTACCGCGGTCACTCTCTTTGAGTTTCCCGGTGCGATCTACGAAAATCTGTCGACCTATCCACGTCATGTGCGCGAGTTCATTCTCAAGGGAATGGCACGGCGCTATGCTCGTGCGGCAGAGCATTTTGTCAACATCAGCCGGCGTGGCGCCTTCGAAAGGGTAGCGCATCTTCTGCTGGAGCTTTCGTTTCGCGTCGGCGTGTATGAGGGGCAGGGAGCAAGCTCCTTTGCCTGTCCTTTGACCCAGGTGGACCTGGGCGATGCGCTTGGTCTGTCGGTTGTGCACGTCAATCGGGTTTTGAGAAAACTGCGCGAAAGCGGCTACGTGTCCTTTCGCAGCGGTGTGGTCACGTTTCAAAATCGCGCTGGATTGATCGAGGCCACAGGCTTCGAGGGATCCTATCTGGCGATAGCCGATCCGCTCGTCTCCTGAGATTTATTCTTCGAGCAGTAGTATATCCCGATATATCAACTGGGATGAAATGCCTGTGGTTACAGCTTCTGGGTGCTTGTCACGGCAGCAGTCTGTTCATGTAGACTGTCGGAAATAAACGAAAAACCGCGTGAATGTCCCGAAAATCGCCTCTCAGCAGGCAAATTGAGGGCATTTACTCCGAAAAAGTTAGATAATTCAATTTATTCTTGTGGCGGGGTTGGATCGCAACCCTGGTGAAGTATTTTACAGTTATAATCATATTGAATGATTCTTGCATAAAATTGATCCATGTTAATGCAAAATGTCCCCAATCGTGAGGATAATAAATCTCCAAGTGATAATCCTGTTGAGGGCCTCTGAGAGGGGTTCGCGCCGCCGTTAAACTTTTCGGTGGAGGGTGGGTCGTGCAATAAGAATAAGAACGCGCTTCTCCAATATCACTGGGGTTTGTCTTGGGTGAGTGTTGGGGAGCTTTAGTCATGGAACACGCAAAGATTGGGCAAAGCAGCAGCAATAATCTACACGGACTCATGAAAGCATCGGGCGGTGCACTGGCAGCGCCCTCGCCGGAAGACTGGGACGAAGCACGAGACGAAACGGATCGGGAACTCGTCCTTCTGATTGATCCCAGAGTGCTGGACCGAGAATGTTTGGCCCGCAGTCTGGAAACGCAGAACCCCTCTCTCGACATTTTCGCCGTCGGGTCTTCGGACGAATGGCATAAGATCGCCGGGGGACGTCATCCCAAAGCTGTCCTTCTCATTGTGGGCAGCCGCAAGATCACCGAACAGGGCATCTGCAACGAAATCCACGATCTTGCTGAAGAATTCGAAGAGCAACCCGTTATCGTCATCGCTGATACGGATGATCTGGGGCAGATACTCAAGGCGCTGGAAGCCGGGGCCAAGGGGTACATACCCAGCAATGTCGGTGTCGACGTGGCCGCGGAAGCCATTCTTCTGGCGCGGGCAGGCGGGGTTTTTGTTCCTGCCAGTGGTGTCTTGGCCATGCGCGATGTCATCAATTCGAACAGCAGCCGCGTGGTCGGCCTTGGCAATCTCTTCACCGCCCGCGAGGCCGAAGTTGCCGAGGCGCTGCGCCGCGGCAAGGCAAACAAGATCATCGCCTATGAACTTCAGCTGTGTGAAAGCACGGTCAAAGTGCACATTCGCAACATCATGAAAAAGTTGAACGCGACCAACAGAACCGAGGTCGCTTACAAAATTCGTGAAATGCAGTCCTGACGGTCACGAAGCCGGACCAAAAGGACTGGCGAAACACTCAGGCCGGCAAACGTTTTGGGTCGATCGAAAGGTCGGCCCCTTTTTGTGCGTCAATCTTCAAGATTCACATAAGTCTCCGGCGTGAAGCGCGGCGTGCAGACGCAATAGAACTCCAGATCCTCTGTCCCGGTGTTGATGATGCGCTGCGCCGCACCGGCCGGAATGATGGCCTGATCTCCGATGGAGAGGAATTGACGTTCCCCATCGATCTCCACCACACCCTCGCCTCTACGCACGACATAGCGCTCGCAAACGCCCGTCAGACTGTGCAACTGGGTTGTCACCCCAGGTTCCACACGCGCTATTGCCAGCGAGGTTTCGGGCGAAGCGGGCGTGTTCATCAACTCTGTGATGAAGCACCGCTCCTCGGTCCAGAACTCCGGCACACCGGCATTTTGTACAAACCATGAAGGGGGCATGACCAACCTCGTTCGCTCAGACTTCCACAATGATCAGTCAGCTTGACAATTGTCAAAGTCCTGTCGGTGCGTCAGTATGCCTTCGACTAAAGCATCGGACCGAAAAGCGGAAACCGGTTTTCTGCTTATTCCGATGCTCCATCAGAAGATCAGATCGTTCTTTTGCGTCCGAATGAACGCACGGCGATCCGGAGGCCAAACAGGGAGTAATGGCATGAGGGGTTTGAAAAACTGGTTGGCGGTGGGGCTTCTGGCAACGACAGCATTCACCGTTCCTGCTTCTGCGGCGGATAAATTTTTCGTCTACGTCTCTCCCGACCAGATCGGCGTCAACGCCTTCCTGAAGCTTGGCCAGGCCGGCATCGAGCAGGCTGGCGAGAAATACGGCGCGGATGTCGAAACCTATGAGAGCCGCACGGCTGCCGACCGTCTCGAAAACGTCAACGCCGCCGTCAACGAGGGCGCGGATATCGTCGTGCTCCTTGGTTTCGAGTTCAACGACATCGTCAAACAGGTCGCGCCCACCGCGCCCGACACGCAGTTCCTCATCGTCGACCAGTGCATCGATGACCGGCCCGACAATGTGCATTGCGCGGTCTTCCGCGAATATGAGGCGAGCTATCTCGTGGGTGTCGCCGCCGGCATGCTGACCGAGAGCAACAAGGTTGGCGTTGTCGGCGCGCTCGATATCCCCTTCCTGCACCGCTACACGGATGCCTATGCCGATGGCGTCAAGTCGGTGAATGCCGACGCCTCGGTCGACATTCGCTGGGTGGGTGGCGAAAATCCGTTTGCCGATCCGGTGCGCGCCAAGGAACAGGCCGTGGCCATGAATGCTGCCGGAGCCGACCAGATCTTCACGGCCACATCGGGCGGTGATTTCGGCGTCTTCGAGGCGGCGAAGGAAAAGGATTTCCAGGTCTATTCCGTCGATGTGAACCAGTGCCCCAATGCGCCCGGCCACGTGGTCGATGTCACGTTGAAGCGCGTCGACAACGCCATGGTCCAGGCCATCGGCGCGATCCTTGAGGGCGAGAAGAAGCTCACCATGGCGCTCGGCCTCAAGGAAGGTGGCGTATCGACCATCGCGCTCGAGGAAGCCGAACTGGCCGACAGCGGCTGCCTCATCGCCGATCATCCGGAGGTGGTGGCCAAGATGCGCGAGGTCGCAGCCCAGATCGAGGATGGCTCGCTAAAGCTCGAAGACCCGATGTTCGCCAAGTAAGCGCGCCAGAGCAGCACGCATCATGCGCATCGACCTGCAGGACGTCACCGTCCGCTTTGGCCCGGTCACGGCCGTGGACAATGTTTCGCTCGGCATCGAGCCGGGCGAAATCCACGCGCTTCTGGGCGAAAACGGCGCTGGCAAGTCCACCCTGATGAACGCGCTGTTCGGGCTGGTCACGCCGGCAAGCGGCACGATCCATCTGGATGGTAAGGCGCGCCGCTGGGCCTCGCCGCAGGATGCCATCGCCCATGGGCTGGGCATGGTGCATCAGCACTTCATGCTGCAGGAAGAAATGACGGTGCTGGAAAACATCGTGCTCTGCGCAGAGCCGGTGGGCCGCTTCGGCTTTGTCGATTTCGCCCGCGCGCGGTCGCGCCTCGATGAAATCGCCAAAACCCACGGTGTCGCCATCGATCTCGACCGGCGCGTCGGCCGGCTTTCTGTCGGAGAGCGGCAGGCGGTGGAGATCCTCAAAGTTCTCTACCGCGAGGCCGAAGTCCTGATCCTCGACGAGCCGACCGCCGTGCTCACCCCGCAGGAGAAGGACCGGCTTTTCGCCACGCTCAAGAGCTTCCGCGAGGCGGGCAAGGCGATCGTTCTCATCACCCACAAGCTCGATGAGGTGATGGAGATCGCCGACCGGGTGAGCGTGATGCGGGCAGGGCGTCTTGTCGCCTCCTCATCGCTTGCCGAAACCTCGAAGGATGAGATCGCGCGCGGCATTGTCGGTGGCGATCTGCCGGCGGCCAGAACCCGCAAGCAGCTTTCACCCGGCGAAACGGTGCTTGCCGTCGATCACCTCACCGTCGCGCGGCGCGGGCGCGATGTCGGCCCGGTTTCCTTCGATCTGCGGGCAGGCGAGATCGTCGGCATTGCGGGCGTCAGCGGCAATGGCCAGGCGGAGCTCATCCGCGCGCTGACAGGGCTTGTGCCCGTGCGTTCCGGCTCCATCACCCTGTGCGGAAATGAGATACAGAACCTGGATGTGGAGGCGCGCCGGCAGGGCGGCATGAGCTACATCCCCGAAGACCGGCAGCGTATGGGGCTCGCCCTTCGCGCCTCCGTCAGCGAAAACGCCAATGCGGGCCGCGACGATGCGGGCGCTTTCACCGCCGGCCCGTTCCTGAAACACGGTGCCATGGCGCAGTATGCGCGCTCCCTGATCGAGCGTTATCGCATTCGCGTGGCCGGTCCGCGCGCTTCCGCCTCCACCATGTCGGGCGGCAACAAGCAGAAGCTCATCGTCGGGCGCGAACTCTCGCGCAACACGCCGCTCGTGATCGCCGAAAATCCCACATGGGGCGTCGATATCGGCGCCATCGATTTCATCCATGGCGAGTTGATGCGCATGCGCGATGCGGGTCACGCCATTCTTCTGGTTTCCACCGAGCTCGACGAGGTGATCGCATTGTCCGACCGCATTCTGGTCATGTATGACGGCGCCATCGCCGGAGAGGTTGATGGCGGCGAGGCGAGCCGCGAACGTGTCGGCGCCCTGATGACCTCACGTGCCGCCGACGCGCTGGGCGCGGCTTCGCCTGGAGCTGCTGCATGATCGCTTTCGATGCCGGCAAGGCCACCCGCAGCGCGCTGCCATGGCTCTTCACCTTCCTGTGGATCGCCGCGATCATTCTGGCGCTGCTGCTCTTTGTCGGTGCGCCGGTGGGCGAGGCGCTTTCGGGTTTCTGGAACGGCGCTTTCGGCGGGCGCAGAAACGCCTATCTTATGGCGACGCTCAGCCGCTCGGCGCTGATTGTCGGCATGGCGCTTTCGGTCATGCTGAGCTTTCGGGCAGGGCTGTTCAACATTGGCGGCGAGGGGCAGCTTGTCGCCGGCGGGCTGGTGGCAGCGCTGGTTGCCGTGCTCATGCCGGGGCCGCCGCTGGTGGTGCTCGTTGTCGCGATCCTCGCTGCCATGCTGGCCGGTGCGTTATGGGCGCTGCTTGCCGGGGTGCTCCAGCTCTTCATGGGCGTGCCGCTGCTTGTCGGTTCGCTCCTCCTTAATTATCCGATCCGCTACATCGCCTCCTATCTGGTGGCCCATCCTTATCGCGACGTGCAGTCAGGCATGGTGCAGTCGCATCTCGTGCCGCAGGAAACCTGGTTTGCCTATTTCCCGGGAACCCGGCTCGATATCGGCATCCTCTTCACGGCAGTGGCGGCAGCCTTTGCGCTGATCTACAGCTACTGGACCGTCCATGGCTATCACACGCGGCTCAACGGGCTTTCACCCGAGTTTGCCCGTACGGTCGGCCTGCCGGTGCGCAGGCTCACGCTGCAGACACTGGCGCTCAGCGGTGCGATTGCTGGCATGGTCGGTGCAATCGCCGTGTTCGGCATTCACCACCGCTATATCGACGGCATGCTGGTGCAGCCGCTCTATGCGTGGACCGGCATTATCGCGGTGCTTCTGGTGGGCATGGTGCCGTGGGCGGTGCCGATTTCCGGCTTCTTCTTTGCCGCCGTCCAGACGGGGGCAGCCGGCATGGAGCGGGCGGCCGGCGTTCCCAAGGAGATTGCGCTTGTCGTGCAGGCGGTCATCATCCTCTTCGTGGCAAGCCGCGTCTCCGGCGCGCTGACCGCTTCGCGGGGCGATGGAGACGGCCATGTTTGAGCTGATCGCCGATCCTTCCTTCGCCGCCTCCATTCCGCGCTTTGTCACGCCCATTCTTCTGGCCGCCCTTGGCGGCGCGCTGTGCGAGCGGGCCGGTGTCTTCAACATCGCGCTGGAAGGTTTTTTGCTCGTGGGCGCGTTTGCGGCGGTGCTGGGGGCTTATTTCTCCGGCACACCCTATATCGGCGCGTTGACGGCCATGGTGGCCGGCATGGCGCTCGGGCTTGTCTTTGCCGAGTTCAATGTGCGGCGCGGCGGCGATTCCATCGTCGTTTCCATCGCCATCAACCTTCTCGCCGCCGGTCTCACGACCTTCTTCCTGCGCGCCATTTTCGATGTCACGGGTGCCTTCAGCGATCCGGCGATTGCCGGGTTCGCACCCATCCGTCTGCCCTTCATAGAAGATGTGCCGCTTCTCGGCCCGATCCTGAGCGGCCAGGCGCTGCCCTTCTATCTGGCGCTTCTCAGCGTTCCGTTCCTGCATGTGTTTCTCGCCCGCCACCGGCTTGGCCTGCGCATACGGGCGGCGGGTGAAAACCCTCAGGCGCTTCGGGCTGGCGGTGTCAGTCCAAAACGTGTCCAGCTTCTGGCGCTCATTGCATGCGGCGCGCTCTGCGGTCTGGGCGGGGCGCAGCTTTCCATCGCCAATGTCAATCTCTTCGTTGAAAACATGAGCGCCGGGCGCGGCTGGATCGCCGTTGTCGCGGTGCTCTTGACCCGTGGCCGCCCGTGGCCGCTCTTCTTCATCGCGCTTCTGTTCGGTGCCGTCGACAGCCTGTCCTTCCGCGTGCAGGGTCTGGGGCTTGCCCAGCAGTTCACCGACATGATGCCGTATCTGGCGACCCTTATCGTGCTGGTTGCCCTGTCATGGTGGCGGGCAAGACGCGCAAGAGGAGATGCTTCATGACCGTCGATCTGGTTGTCAATAACGCCATTGTCGTGACCTGCGATGAAAAGCAGACGGTGATCCGGGATGGCGGCGTTGCCGTCTCAAATGGCCGCATCACGCAGATCGGCGAGAGCGCAGCGCTTGAACAGGCCGCGGGGAACGCCCGCAACGTCATTGATGGCAGCGGGCACATCCTGATGCCGGGGCTGATCAACAGCCATTGCCATGCCGCCGACAGCCTGTTTCGCGGTCTGGTGGAGGATCTGCCGCTGGAGCCGTGGCTGCAGAAGGTGTGGACCGCCGAAGGCGCAATCCTCAATCCGCAGACCTCGCATCTTGGCAGCCTTCTGGGCTTTTCCGAACTGCTTCTTTCCGGTGTCACCAGCACGATGGACATGTTCTGGTATCCGGTGGAAACGGTTCGCGCCGCGCGCGAAGTGGGCATGCGGGTGTCGACAGGGGGCATCTTCTTCGACGGTCCGGGAGTGGACGGCGCAACACTCGATGACCGCATTGCCAGCGCCGAGGCCTTCTTTGAAGCGTTTGCGGGTGCAGACGATGTCTTCCCGGCAACCATGCCCCACGGAGCCTATACGGTGGGGCCGGAAAACCTGAAGACGGCAAAGGACATCACAAACAAACACGGTGGGCTTTTCAGCACCCATGCGGCGGAAACCAAGGCTGAACAGGCCGATGTCGAAGGACGCTATGGCAGTTCCGTCATCCGTCATCTCGATCATCTTGATCTCCTTGATGAGCGCACGACGCTCGCCCATTGCGTCCATCTGGACGATGAGGAAATCGCCATTCTGGCGCGCACGGGCACGACCGTTTCGCACAATCCCATGTCCAACCTGAAGCTCGCCTCCGGCATTGCCCGCATACCCGACATGCTGGCAGCCGGTGTCCATGTCGCACTTGGCACCGATGGCGCGATCAGTGGCAATGATCTCGACATGTGGATGGCGTTGCGGCTGGCGGCCACGCTCCACAAGGGGGCGAGCCAGCGGGCCGATGCCGTCTCCACCCATGAGGCGCTCGGGATGGCGACACGCTCCGGCGCGCGGGCGCTGGGCGCGGCCGACAGGCTGGGCAGTCTCGAAAAAGGCAAGCTCGCCGACATGATCCTGGTCGATGTGAAGCGCCCGCATGCGGTGCCGATGTTCGATCCCGTCACCCATCTCGTCTACTCCACCGCCAAATCCGACGTGCGCCATGTATTCGTCGGTGGCGAGCAGGTGGTGCGCGATGGCGTGCTCACCCGTCACTCGATCGACGACACGCTGGACGCGGTGGCAGAGCTCGCGCCGCGCATCGCCGCCACCGTGGCCTGACAGTAAAACCCTGGGAGAATGAAATGAGCGAAAGCCAACTCGCGCGTCTTGAGCGCGCCCATGCATCCATCGCCAAGCGGGCAGGGGCGCCGGCACCCATTGCCATCATGCTGGGTTCGGGGCTCGGCCAGCTCGCCGACCGGGTGGAGGATGCCGTCACGATCCCCTATGGCGAGGTCGAAGGATTTCCGGTCTCCACCGCACCCGGCCACAAGGGCGCTTTCGTGATCGGCAATCTGGAAGGCCAGCGCGTGATCATGATGCAAGGCCGGCTGCATCTGTATGAAGGCTGGGCACCGCGCGAGATTGCGCTTGCCGTCTATCTGCTCAAGCGCCTCGGTGCCGAAACGCTGATCGTCACCAATGCCGCCGGCTCGCTCAATCCCGATTACGATCCCGGCGACGTGATGCTCATCGAGGATCACATGAATTTCACTGGGCTGAACCCGCTGGTTGGGCCCAATGACGATGAGATCGGCCTGCGCTTTCCCGACATGTCGCGCGCCTATGATCCTGACCTGCTCGAGCTCACGCGCAAAGCGGCGGATGCGGCTGGCATTTCCGTGCGGCAGGGCATCTATGCGGGCGTTCTGGGGCCGTCCCTCGAAACCTCGGCGGAGCGTCGCTATTACCGCGCTTCCGGCTCGGATGCCGTCGGCATGTCGACTGTCACCGAGGTGATTGCCGCCGGGCACGCATCGCTGCCCGTCATCGGGCTATCGGCCATCACCAACAAGGCGACCGGCGGGCCGGACCAGCAGCCCGACACGATCGAAGAGGTGTTTGCCAATGCCGAGATTGCCGGGCGCAAAATCGAGGCGATCCTGGCCAAGCTTCTGCCCAATCTGAAAGGAGCCTGATCATGGCTGCAACCATCCCACCCGTCGCATCCCTGCTTGATCTCACCGGTCGCACGGTCATCGTCACCGGCGCCAGCGGCGGCATTGGTAGCGGCATCGCGCGGCGTCTGCATGAGGCGGGTGCGAATGTGGTGTGTCACTACAATGGCAACAAAAGCGCCGCCGAGGCGCTTGCGGGCGAATTGGGCGCGCGGGCGTTCGCTGCCGGCGGTGACCTTTCGAAGGAAGCCGAAGCGGCCTCTCTCATGCAAGCGGCGCTCGAAGAATTCGGTTCTGTTCACGGCGTGGTCAACAATGCCGGCTTCCAGCCAGTGGAGGCGCTCAGGCAGATCGATGAGGCCGGCTGGGCGCAGATGATGGCGATCAACACGGGCGCTCCGTTTCTCCTGACGCGCGCTTTCGCCGACCATGTCGAGACGCGCGGCGGCGGTGGTGCGGTCGTCAACATTGCCTCCATCGAAGGGCATCAGCCGGCCCCCGGCCATGCCCATTACGCCGCCTCCAAGGCCGCGCTCTTGATGTTCACCAAGGCGGCAGCGCTGGAGCTTGGCGGGCTTGGCATTCGCGTCAATTCCGTCTCGCCCGGCCTGATCCACCGCGACGGCATCGAGGAAGGATGGCCCGAAGGTGTGAACCGCTGGAAAGAGGCAGCACCGCTTGGCCGGCTCGGCCAGCCGGAGGATATCGGTGACGCCGCGCTCTTCCTTCTCTCGGAAGCTTCGCGCTGGGTAAGCGGAACGAACATCACGGTCGATGGCGGCGTCAGCGCCCGCTCGACCTGGTAAGAAAACCAAACTGAAACAGACAATTACAACAAGAATCGGACTCAGCCTGTGAGGTTTGGTCCGAAGAATGACAGGGGCTTGGAATGAAAACACTTGAAGGCAAGGTCATCGCGGTGACCGGGGCAGCCGGCGGCATTGGACGGGGCATCGCTCAGGCAATCATCGAGGCGGGTGGGCGCGTGGCGCTGCTCGATCTGCCGGGGCCGAAGCTCGAAGCGGCCGTCAAGGATCTGGGCGGCGAACCCAATGTCATGGCGGCTGCAAGCGACGTAACCGACAGCGCCAGCATGGAGGCTGCATTCGCCGAGGTGGTGGTCCGCATGGGCAGGCTCGACGGGTTGGTCAACAATGCCGGCGTGGTGCGGCTTGGGGCGGCAGACAAACTGACCGGAGACGACATCGATCTCGAAATGGCGGTCAATGTGAAGGGCGTTTTGCTCGCCGCGCAGGCGGCCGCGCCCCAGATGGAAAAGGGCGGCGCGATCGTCAACATCGCCTCCAATGCCGGCAAGGTCGGCTATCCCAACATGGCCGGCTACAACGCCTCCAAGGCGGCGGTGATCAACCTGACCCGCTCGCTCTCGCTCGAATGGGCAGCACGCGGGATCAACGTCAACGCTGTCTGCCCGGGCGGTGTGGCAACCGACATGCTGAAAACGGTGGCGGACTTCATCGTCGGTGGCGATGCGGCGAAGTCGGAAGAGATGATGAAGCAGATGGTTCCCGCACAGCTCGGCCGTCACATCCAGCCGGTCGAGGTGGGGCGTGTGATCGTTTTCCTGTTGTCCGATGCGGCAACGATCATCCGCGGACAGTCCATCACCATCGATGGTGGCGACACGCCTTATTGATCGGCGCGCTGCCCTCGTGGTTCGACAGGCTCACCATGAGGGCCTTTGGTGTGGCGGCGGGCGGCATCAAGGCGCCAGGAGAGGGCATCGATATAGCCCTCATGGTGAGCCTGTCGAACCACGAGGGCGGGGCGGTTTTCAGTTTTCCGGAAAACGCCTGAAAATTCGCAAAAACGATTCAGAAACAGGTGATTTTCCCGGATTTCTGAATCGTTTTCTGAAATTCACGCAGCGTTCGATTTCGCCCGGTCGGGGAAGAGCTTAACGAGCCCTTCGGGTGACGCATCGGCGATGCCGCGCTCGGTAATGAGACCGGTGACAAGCCGGGCCGGCGTCACGTCGAAGGCAGGGTTTCCGGCAGGTGACGCCTCGGGCGAAATTCGCACCTGCCGAACCTTGCCGTCTTCATCCTTGCCCCAGACGAGCGAGACCTCGTCGCCTGAACGTTCCTCGATGGGAATCTCTTTCACGCCGTCATGCACCGTCCAGTCGATGGTGGGCGAGGGCAGCGCGACGTAGAAGGGGACATTGTTGTCCTTTGCCGCGAGCGCCTTCAAATAGGTGCCGATCTTGTTGCAGACATCGCCATCGGCGGTGGTGCGGTCGGTGCCGACGATGACCATGTCGACCATGCCATGCTGCATCAGGTGCCCGCCGGCATTGTCGACCACCAGCGTGTGGGGAACGCCGTGGCCGGCCATCTCCCAGGCGGTGAGCTGGGCGCCCTGGTTGCGCGGACGGGTTTCGTCCACATAGACATGAACGGCAATGCCTTCTTCCACCGCGTGGTAGATGGGCGAGGTGGCGGTGCCGAAATCGACGGTGGCCAGCCAGCCGGCATTGCAGTGGGTGAGAATGTTGACCGGCTCGCCGGGCTTCTTGCGGGCGGCGATCTCGCGAATGATTTCCAGCCCGTTCCGGCCGATGCTGCGGTTCAATTCCACATCCTCGTCGGCGATCTCGGCGGCGCGCTTGTAGGCCGCCGCGGCGCGGTCGGCCTCGGGAATGTCGCGCAGGAGGCCGCGCATTTCATCCAGCGCCCAGCGCAGATTGATCGCGGTGGGGCGTGTCTCGTGGAGCTGTTCCCACACCGCATCGAGTGCGGCATCGGAAGCGTCCTCGCGCATGCGCATGGCAACGCCATAGGCGGCGGTGACACCGATCAGCGGCGCGCCGCGCACCCACATGTCGCGGATGGCGGTGGCGATGCCCTCGACGGTCTTCACGTTTTCGATGCGCAGCTCATGCGGCAGCCAGCGCTGGTCGATGAGATCGACAGACCAGCCATCCTCGTTCACCCAGATGGTGCGGTAGTGCTTGTCTCCAACCTTCATGACAGTTTCCCCTGGTCGAGTGCTTCGGCCAGCCGATCGAGCTCGGCCAGCGATTGAATGTGTTTGCGGTTGACCACGATGTGGCGTCCGAATTTCAGAGCCGGTGCCTCGCAGGCAGCGCGAAGCTTCTCGTCGGCGATGTCTTCGAAGTCGGCGTTGTGGGCGAGGCCCAGAATGCGGCGGTGCATCTCGATGCCGGCAAAGCCAAGCATGTCGGTCCACAAATCGTGGATCACATGGTTGAGCGCCTGCTCCGAACACAGCGCATCGTTCTGATCCTCATAGAGCGATGCCTGATAGAGCATGCCGCTGCGCTCGGTGCGCCACAGATGGGCGAATTCGTCGCGGAACGTGGTCCAGGTCTCGGAGATGACGCCAAGCAGATAGCCGCGCATGGAGGCGCGGCTGCCGTTTTCCTCGTGCCCGCGCTGGGAGAAATAGGCCATCCAGTAATTGGCAAGCAACATGCCGACATCGAAGGCCATGGGGCCGTAGAAGGCGAACTCCGGATCGATGACGCGGGTGTCGTCCTTCGTGACCATGACGGAGCCCGAATGCAGGTCGCCATGCACCATGGTCTCGGCTCTTGTAGCAAAGAGGTGCTTCATGCGCTGGGCGGCGACCTTCAGATCGCGGTCTGAGCGCAGTTCCTTCACCAAAGCGTCGAGACCGGGCGTGTGCCGGTTCATCGGCGCTTCGAAATAGGGGTCGGTGAAGACGAGGCTCTCGGTGATGTCGCAAAGGTCGACATTGTCTGCGAAGAGCGCGAGATCGGCCTTACGGTCAGCTGCCTTCATGGAAAGGTCGGACCCGCGGAAGAGGGTGCGGGCCATGAAGAGGCCGAGGTCTCTGCCGATCTTCGGCAGCTCTTGCCCTTCGATGAGGGCGCGGCGCAGGATGATGTGCGGCGACAGGAACTCCATGGCGATGAGGGCCTGCGCCTCATCGAAGTAATAGACGGCAGGCACGGTGCCCGGCGAGCGTTTTTCCTGGCGGGTGAGCGCGTGATATTCGAAGAAGGAGCGCTTCAGGGGTAGGGGCCAGCTGTCGCCGACGAGCCGGACATAGGGCAATGCCTGCTTGATGATGAGCGTTTGCGCCTCACCTTCCACGATGAAGACGAGATTGAGATTGCCGTCGCCCACTTCGCGGACCTTCCATGCGGTGGGCGCGCCACCGAGACGATCGGCAATCTCGGGGATGCTGCCAAGGCGATCCGGCAGGCTCTCCACCGTCAGGGCCTCAAAGGCGTTCTCTTTCATCTCTTCTGTCTCCTCCCATTCTCGCCTGAGCAAGAGGCGTATGGTTCGCGTCCTATTATTGCCCGTGTTCCCGCACAAATTTTCCCTTTCGAGGGGAGAAGAAGCGCGAGGCCAGCCTGTTCATCCCACACCCCGATCCTGCAGAAAGGGCGCGCGTGAATGGCACAGGCCGAAATCGGGGACACCACACTTTCCTGCCGTCAATTCTGGCAACACGCTACCAAGGCTCTGTCATTTGTCAATCGTGTTGACAAATGCTTGTTACCTGATAGCGTCATATTGGGAGGAGACTATGGGCGACACTGCCATTTTTCGGATAGCCGGTCTGACCAAGGCATTCGGACCAAACGCCGTTCTGCGCGGTGTCGGGCTCGATCTGCGCGCTGGGGAGGTCACGGTTCTGATGGGCGCCAATGGCGCCGGCAAGTCGACGCTTGTCAAGATCATGAGCGGTGTCCACCGCGCCGATCGCGGCGTGATGATGCTGGGCGACAAGCCCTTCTCCCCTGCCACGCCCGCCGAAGCGATGCGGGCCGGCGTGGTGACGGTTCACCAGAACATCAATGACGGTGTGGTGGGCGCGCTCGACGTGGCGAGCAATCTTGTGCTCGACCGGCTGAATGGCGCGGGCCGCGGCTTCTTCTTCAATCCGCGCAAGGTGCGGCGTGAGGCGCGCGACGTGGCCGAGCGCATGGGGCTGGGGATCGATCTTGGCGCGGAAGTGACCGACCTTTCGCTGGCCGACCGGCAGATGGTGGCCATTGCGCGCGCCATGTCGCACGAGCCGCAGGTGATGATCCTCGATGAACCAACCTCTTCGCTTTCGAGCAATGAGGCCGAACGGCTGTTCGCGCTCATCGACCGGCTGAAGGCGCGTGGCGTCGCCATTCTCTATATTTCGCACCGCATGTCGGATATCCGCCGTGTTGCCGACAGGATCGTGAGCCTGCGCGACGGGGCGATTGTCGGCCAGTTCGAAGACAAGCCGCTCGATTACGAAGGCGCGGTCAATGCCATGCTGGGGCAGAATCTCGGCCGCCACAGCATTGATGTGCGCGCGGCGGGGACGCCGGTCTTTTCGGCGCGTGATTTGAGGATCGCACAGGGCGCAAAGCCGATCTCGCTTGAACTGGGTGCGGGCGAGATCGTGGCCGTGACGGGCCTTGTGGGCGTGGGCAAGACGCAGCTAGCAGAGACCCTTTTCGGCATTCACGCGCCTCTGTCGGGCACGATGGAGCTGGACGGCAGACCCTATGCGCCAAAGACGCCGCAGAGCGCGATCCGGGATGGCGTTTTCCTCGTTGCCAAGGACCGCGCCTCCACGGGCATCGTGCCGGAATTCAACATCTATGAGAATATGAGCCTGCCCTTTCTGCCGCGTTTCGCCAATGCGGGCGTGATGCGGCGGCGCAGCGAGCGCCAGACGGCGCGTGACCAGATTGCGGATCTGAAGATCGTCTGCCGCTCCGAGCGCGACGATCTGGCGACGCTTTCAGGCGGCAATCAACAAAAGGTGACGGTGGCGCGCTGGCTGACGCAGCCTTCGCGCTTGCTGATCCTCGACGAGCCGTTTCAGGGTGTCGACATTGCCGCCCGCCACGACATTGCGGCCAAGCTGCGCGAAAGTGCTGGCGATCGCGCAACACTGATTTTTCTGACCGAACTGGACGAGGCGCTGGAGACGGCAGACCGCATTCTCGTCATGTCGGAAAACACGATTGTGGGCGAGCATCGCAATGCCGATGTGGACATGGACCGGCTTCTGGCGGAGGTTGCCGGGCAGCGTTTGGAAGTGACAGGGAGCTGAGTGAGCATGGACAGCCAGACGGCACGGGAAAGCACAGTGGAAGCAAACGTCGATGCGCGGCCAAAAGAGGGGCTTTCAATGCGCGAGCTGGCCATCCGCTATGGTTTTCTGACCCTGCTTGTGGGGCTGATCGTCTTCTTCTCGCTGGCCACGCGCGGCTTCACCTCGCCGCAGGCGGCGGTCTTCATCCTGCAGTCGGTTTCGATCACCGGCATTCTGGCGCTCGGCGTGACAGCGACGCTGGTGGTGGGCGGTTTCGACCTTTCCATAGGCTCCATCGCCACAAGTTCCATGATGGCGGCGGCCTATGTGATGGTAGTGCTGGAGCAGAACGCGCTCGTCGCGGTTCTGGTGTGCCTTGCCATCGGCGCGCTGGTCGGGCTGATCAACGGTTTGATCATCTGCTACATGCGGGTGCCCGATCTTCTGGCAACGCTCGGCATGATGTTCCTTCTGATCGGCTTGCAGCGCATTCCGACCGAAGGGCGCTCCATCGCCACCGGCATGACACTGCCTGATGGCTCGACGGCTGAGGGCACGTTCAGCCAGGCCTTTCTGGCGCTCGGGCGTCATCGGTTCGATCTCTTCATAGAAAATCTTGTGCCGGCCTCGGTTGTGGTGCTGATCGTGCTTGCCATCCTGATCTGGTTCTTCCTCGAATACACGCGGTTTGGCCGCATGATGTATGCGGTGGGGTCCAATGCACGGGCTGCGGAATTCGCCGGTGCGCCGGTCAAGGCCTATCGCATCTGGGCCTATGTGATCTCGGGCGTGTTCGCTTCCATTGGCGGCATTCTTCTGGCAGCGCGCCTGGGACGCGGCGACATTGCCTCGGGCAACAATCTGCTTCTGGATGCGGTGGCGGCGGCACTCATCGGCTTTGCGGTGCTGGGGGCTGCCAAGCCGAACGCATTCGGCACGGCGATCGGGGCTCTGTTCGTCGGTGTGCTCCTGCAGGGGCTCACCATGATGAACGTGCCTTATTACACGCAGGATTTCGTCAAGGGGGCGGTGCTCGTCATCGCGCTGATCTTTACCTTTGCGCTTCTGGGAAGGAATGCCCGATAGCGCCGAACAAGAGCAACAGGCAGTGGAGGAGAAGAACATGAACATTTCACGCAGACTTCTGGGCAAGATGGCCGCGGCACTCGCCGGCGCCACCATGCTTCTGCCGGCAGCCGCCGGTGCGCAGGACAAACCCGCGCCATTCGACAATCCGGGCGACGTGGAAATCGCGCTGGTGCGCTACCTTTCCACCGGCGACTTTTTCCAGGCCTATCTTTCGGGCGTGGAAAAGCAGGCCGAGGCGCTGGGCGTGAACCTGCGCGTGCTCGACAGCCGGCAGGACGCCGCCCTTCAGGCTGACATGGTGGATCAGGCGATTGCGCTTGGCGTCGATGGCATCATCATCCAGCATGGTCTGACCGAATCCATGAAGGAAGCGGCCCAGCGCGCCGTCGATGCGGGCATCAAGGTCGTGGCCTTTGACGTGAATGTCGAGAATGACGCGATCCCGCAGATCGAGCAGTCCGACCGGGACCTGGCGCGGCTGGCGCTGGAACAGGCGATCAAGGACAATGGCGAAGAGTGGAAGGCGGGCTATGTCTATGTGGCCGGCATTGCGCCGCTCGACCGCCGCGACGAAACCTGGCGTGAGTTCAAGGAAAAATATTCGGGTATCGAGGAAGTGGCGCAGTTCGGCACGCTGGACAATCCGATCGCCAATTCGGTGGCCAATCAGGCGCGCTCGGTGGTGACGGCAAACCCGGACATTCAGGTCATGTTCGCGCCCTATGACGAATTCGCCAAGGGCGTGAAGATTGCTGTGGATGAGGCCGGTCTTTCCGACAGCATCAAGATCTATTCGGCTGACGTTTCGACGGCTGACATTTCCGCCATGCGCGAGCCCGGCAGCGCCTGGGTGGCGACGGCTGCCACGAACCCCGCCGTTGTGGGCGAGGTTTCGGTGCGCGCGCTTGCCATGCTTCTGGCCGGTGAGGAGCCGGGCAAGAGCGTGATCGTGCCGCCGACGCTGATCACCCAGCAGGCGCTGAACGAGGGCGACATCAAGAACATGGACGATCTTTCGGCGAAGATGCCGCAGTTTGCCCATGCCGATGTGGCCGTGCCGGACTGGATGCCGCTGCCTGCGCGCGACTGAGGCGTGATTGGGATGAAATGGAAAGGGCGGCTTTCGGGTCGCCCTTTTTGTTTTGCCGGTCAGACATGGATACCCGGCTCGGGGGGGCGGGTATGACGAGTTGGGGGTGGGGCGATGCAAATCTTCGGCGTTGGAGATTGACGCCACCGCTTCTGCCATTCGTCACCCTCGGGCCTCGACCCGAGGGGCTATGCCGGGAGGGTCACTGCTGGTACGCCGCGCCCAATCGCAGGGCGGTTGGTGCTCGCCCCTCATCCGCCTGCCGGCACCTTCTCCCCGCTGGCGGGGAGAAGGAAAGCGTGGCGATGATTGTGCGTGTCCATTCCCTCGCCCTTCGACAAGCTCAGGATGAGGGAAAGGACAGGGAAAGGGGGGGGCGGCTTGATAGGGGCGGGTGAATCTCGCGCTGAGGTGGCGACGAAAGCCCTCATCCTGAGCTTGTCGAAGGGCGAGGACGGGATGGCGGGCGCGATCTTTGCAGTGTTGGCGCTCGCCCCTCATCCGCCTGCCGGCACCTTCTCCCCGCTGGCGGGGAGAAGGAAAGCGCGGAGAGGGTGGTGGAGCTGTTTCAACGTTGCGAATGGAGGCGTGAAAATCGAAATTTCCTCCTTCTCCCCGTTTGCGGGGAGAAGGTGCCGGCAGGCGGATGAGGGGCCTGCCGGCTCTCTATATCAGCGCAGCGCTGCCGCGATGTTGCCGCCGTCGACGGTGGTGACGTCTGCGGTGGTGCGTTCGGCAAGGGCGTGGTTGAGGAAGGCTTGCGCCACATCCTCGGCGCGGACCTCGAGGCCGAGAAGATTGCCGCCCATATAATCCTTCTCCGAGACGCCGCGCGCGGTGGAGCGGTTGGCGATCATCTCGTTGGTCAGGAGGCCCGAGCGGATGCGGTCGGCATTGACCGCGTTGGAGCGCACGCCGATGGAGCCGTAGTCCAGCGCATATTGGCGCGAGAGGAAGAGCGTTGCCGCCTTGGGCAGGCCGTAGGCGCCGAAATTCGCACCCGGATTGACCGCCTGCTTGGAGGCGTTGAAGAGGAGAACGCCGCCAGTGCCCTGCTGCTTGAAGAGGCGCACCGCATTCTGCGCAACGCTCTGATGAGCGAAGAAATTGAGCTCGAAGCTCTTGCGCAGCGTGGCGTCTTCCAGCTCGCCGATCTTGCCTTCCCAGGCGGCACCCGCATTGGAGACGACGATGTCGACACCGCCGAACACATCGCGCGCCTTGTCGAAGGCGGCGCGCACGGCTGTCGCGTCGGTCACGTCGGCGCCGATGCCGATGGCGGCATTGCCGATCGATTTCGCGACCTCTTCGGCCTTGTCGGCATGCATGTCGACGACGACCACATGGGAACCCTGCGATGCGAAAAGTTTTGCCGTGGCCGCACCGATGGCGCCAGCGCCGCCGGTGACCAGAGTGACCTGGCCGGACAGCGGCTTGGGCTTGTTGGAGGCGAGCTTGGCCTGTTCAAGCGACCAGTATTCCAACTCGAAGAGATCCGACAGCGCGAGCGGATGGAAGGAGCCGATGGCCTCGGCACCGGTGACGGCTTCCACCAGCATCTCGCCGACATCGGCGGCGATCTTCGCTTCCTTCATGCTGCGGCCATGGCCGATAAGGCCGAGCCCGCGCACCAGTGTGAGGCGCGGCATGGTGTCGAGCATGGTGCGCTCGACATCGTCGGCGGCGTTGTTGGTCTCGAAATAGTCCTTGTAGCGGGCCGAGAACTCGGCGACCTTTTCGCGGATCACCTTGCCATAGTCATCGAGCTTGCCAGCCTCCGGTGCGGGAAGAACCATGGGGCCGGTCTTGATGCGGATCGAAAGGTCCGGCGTCGAGACGCCGCGTGTGGCGAGCTCTTCGGCCGTGTCGGCGTTCACATAATCGAGGATTTTCGGTGAGGTGCGGAAATCGCAGACCATGCGGCCATATTTGCCTTCGCCCTCGTCAATAGCGATCGCGCCACGCAGATAGGGCATGATCTCGGACGGGGTGGCAAGCTCCTTGGGAAGCGCTACCGTCTTGAAGGGCGCCTTGCCGTTCTCAGCGACATAGTCTTCCGCCATGGTGACGAACTCGATCATGAGATCGTAGGCCGTCTTGGCGTCTTCGGCGAAGGTGAAGATGCCGTGCTTGTCGAGTATCAGGCCCTCGACGGAAGGGTTCTTGTCGTAGATGTCGGCGGCTTCCTTGGCGAGGTCGAAGCCCGGCTTGATGTAGGGCACGAAGCCCAGCCGGTCGCCAAAGACCTTTTTGCAGAGCGCTTCGGAATCCTCCTGATCGACCAGCGCGAGGATGGCGGTCGAGTGGGTGTGATCGACGAATTTGTGCGGCAGGAAGGCGTGCAGCAGCGTTTCGATGGACGGGTTCGGGGACCCCGGATCGATGAGGTTGGCGCGCTGCATGGCGACCATGTCCTCGTCTGCCAGCGCATCGAGCTTGCGGGCGGCCAGCAGCGCGTCCATCTTCACGGCAGGCAGGCCTTCCGGCTCGATCACACCCATGTCCCAGCCGCTGCCCTTGACGCAGAGCACGTCATATTCGCGGCCCAGAATATCGGTCGCCTTGCTTTTCAGCGAGGTGTTGCCGCCGCCATGCAGGACAAGGCGGGGCTCGCCGCCCAGAAGGCGGGTCGTGTAGACGCGCAGCGCCAGATCGCGGTCGACGCCCTTTGCGGCGTAGTGCTCGACGAGCTTTTCGGCTTCGCTGTCTTTCCAGAGGTTCTGCATGTCAGTCCTGTATTGTCTTGAAGGGTTGCGATTGCCGGCGAGGTTCAGGCCGGCGTCGGTTCACTGGCGGCATGGTGCTTCAAAAGCGCTGCCGCCATGGAGGAGGTGGTGACCAGATGGGTGAAGAAACGCCCGGCGATGGCGGCCTTCAGAGGTTCGAGCTTCTCGTCCTCCTGCACCACCATCAGACGCTTCGGTATGGCGCGGATGGCGTCGAAATCAGCCGAGATCATGCGGCGGTTGTAGTCACAGTCGAGCAGTTTGCCATCGGCGGTGATGATCTGCCCGGCGATGACGCCGGTGGCGCCCATGCCTTTCAGCTTTTCCAGCTCTTCGATGCTGAGGGCACCGCATTTTATGACATGGCTGTCCGTGTCGAGCGCTCCGACGGTGAAGAGGGCGAGATCGCAGGCGCTGATACCGTCGAGCTGTTCGCGTATGACGGGCTCTTCGCGCAGGGCACGGGCGAGTTCCTCCGTGCTCAGGACAAGGGGGGCATAGAAATTGAGGCCCTTGGCGTTGAGCCGGCGGGCAATTTCCATGGTGCACTGGTCGGGGCGATAAGCATAGGGAGAGCCGAGATTGCCGCACATTTCGACAACCGTCACGCCTTCGCGGTCGGCATAGCTCATGGCGTCGGCGATGTCGTAGACGGTGCGGCCCCAGGCGACGCAGACCTGATAGCCGTTCTCGACCATTTCGAGAAAGACATTGGCAGCCAGGGTCGGGATTTCGGAGGCAGGCGAGGGCGAAAGGGAATTCTCGCCCACGAGCCAAACGGTCTCCAGATCAAAGGCATCTTCCATCTGACGGGCAAGACGCTCGCCACTGAAGAGGTGTGTGGAGGTGGAGATGTTGACGATGCCGGCCTCGCGGGCCTTGCGCAGATAGAGCGCCACGGATGCGCGCGAAATGTTCAGCCGCTGCGCCACCTCGTCCTGACGCAGGCCATGCGTGTAGTATAGCCACGCGGCCTTGTGTATGATCTGGTCTGCAGGACGATAAGCCATTCCGCGCCTCCTTTCGACATTATTCACGGCGATTGACAAAAGTCAATTCACCCAAGGCGAGGCAGGAAGTCACGTGAATCGGGTGGCGTCTGCACCTCCCTGGACTGGCTCTGGCCCGGACAGCCGGCTCCGGTGGAAGGGGGACACTTGCGCGGCTGGAGACAGGAACAGCAAAAGGCCGAGATGCGTTCTGCATCCCGGCCTTTGTATAAGTCAGTCCGCAGGCTGTGCCCGCGGAAACCTGTCGGTTAGTAACCGCGCGGGCAGCGGGCCTCGTAACGGCGGCCGTATTCGTCGCGATAGATGCAGCGGTTGCTGTTTTCCGAGGCGCGACCGACAAGGGCACCCGCCACGGTTCCGATGGCACCGCCGATGATGGCGCCTTCGACCTTGTTACCGGAAGCGAGTGCACCGATGGCCGCACCACTGGCACCGCCAAATGCCGCGCCCTGTTCAGTTGGGGTGCAGGCAGCAACACCGAGAAGCAGCGCCGGTACGAGAAGCAGTGACTTTTTCATGTATCCTCTCCAAATGGTTTTTCATCATAAGCCACAGACATCGATTTGGTTCCGTCTGAAGCTATTCAGTTAATGGTGTCCCTATAGCCGTATAACATGGACATAAAATCCGGCAAAAGTCCGGGACACAAGCTCAGTTTGTGTCGATTTCTCGTCTTGTTGTGTGAAAATGGCGCCTGATCGAAGCCAATTTGCACGCCGCAACGGCGAAGTTTGGCAATATATGGGCGAAATTTTGGCCAAACAGGGTTCCATCCGTCTTCGATTTGCGTGAGTCTGGTCTCAATCCGCACGGACAAGGTCGCATACAGACCATGTGCGATCATGTGTTTTGGTTCACGGTCCCGAGTGTGGAGGAATGTTCCGGGGACGGGCGGCCACTCTGTCATTTGCTCCCAGCCTCGGACAGATATGGAGTGAGACATGTCTAATGAAATCGTTGAGGAGGATCACGGGCTGGAACCCGGGCAGGACAATATTCGGCTGCTTGGTCTCGACGTTCACAATCCCGTTTTCTTTGTTTCCGCTGTCCTCATCATCGCTTTCGTGATCATCGCCTTGATGTTTCAGGAAGCGGCGGGGAGCGCACTTGGCGGACTGCGCGTCTGGCTGACATCGACCTTTGACTGGGTCTTCATGCTGTCGGCCAATTTGTTCGTGCTGTTTTGTATTGTCGTGGCGTTAACGCCACTGGGCAAGGTCAGGCTGGGTGGCAAGGATGCTGTGCCCGAATATTCCTATTCCGGCTGGTTCGCGATGCTTTTTGCGGCCGGCATGGGTATCGGCCTGATGTTTTTCGGCGTGCTCGAGCCGATGTATCATTTCAACAATCCCCCGCTTGGTCTCGAGGCACCATTGGCCGATGGCGAACTCGTGGCGAGCGCCGTGCCTGCGGCCCGGGAAATGGGCATGGCAGCGACCATCTTTCATTGGGGCCTTCATCCCTGGGCGATCTACGCGGTTCTGGCGCTGTCGCTATCGCTTGCCGCCTATAATAAAGGGTTGCCGCTATCCATCCGTTCGGCGTTCTACCCGCTTCTGGGCGAGCGGGTGCGTGGCTGGCCCGGCCATTTGATCGACATCATGGCGGTGTTTGCAACGCTTTTCGGTCTGGCAACGTCCCTGGGCTTTGGTGCATCGCAGGCGCTTGCAGGCTTGAACGAGCTCTATGGTGTACCCAACACGGACACGATCAAAGTCCTCCTCATCATGGGGATCACGTGCATTGCTTTGATCTCTGTCGTGGCGGGACTGGATGCGGGCGTGAAGCGCCTTTCCGAGATTAACATGGTGCTCGCCATACTTCTTCTCCTGTTTGTGATTATCTTCGGCCCCACGCTGGCGATCCTCACCGGCTTTTTCTCCAATACATGGTCCTATGTGAAGGAATTGCCGGAATTGTCGAACTGGATCGGCCGTGAAGACACGGGCTTCATGCACGGTTGGACCACATTCTACTGGGCATGGTGGATTTCGTGGTCACCTTTCGTAGGCATGTTCATCGCCCGGGTGTCCAAGGGACGGACGGTGCGTGAGTTCATCACCTGCGTTCTGATCATTCCCACCCTCGTGTCGATCCTGTGGATGACCACCTTCGGCGGCACCGCAATGGAGCAGTTCCTGACCGAGGGCTATACGGGTGTTCAGGAGACGGTCGTGGATTACGTACCGGAACTTTCGTTGTTTGCGATGCTGGCCGACCTGCCACTTGCCAGCGTGAGCTCGCTCATTGGCATCATTCTGGTCATCGTATTTTTCGTAACGTCGTCGGATTCCGGCTCGCTGGTCATCGATACGATCACGGCCGGCGGCAAGATCGATGCGCCGATAGCGCAGCGTGTCTTCTGGGCCATTTTCGAAGGGCTGGTCGCAATCGTTCTTTTGCTTGGCGGCGGACTGGCCGCGCTTCAGGCCGGTGCAATCGCGACAGGCTTTCCGTTCGCGATCCTGCTGACCGTCATGCTGTACGCCACCTTCAAGGCGTTGCGGCACGAGCGGGAAATCGGCAACTAAACGGCCGCGAAAAAGTGCTGAAGACGAGCCTCGGCAAGGCATGCCGGGGCTCTTTTCAATCAGGTTCCGCCCTGGACCGGGGCTTCGGCTTCCGAGACGGCAGTCAGATAATCCCGGTAGCTCAGGCATTCCACGTCGTCTCTCACGCAGACTTCGCGCGCAAAGCGCTCCAGCGCGTTCCAATAGGCACCGTCATTCATGAGGGTAAAATGGAAACCGAGTTGAACCGGCGTGCGGCGGCCTTCATATTCTTTGTCGAACGTGCCCATAAAGGCATCATACGCCCGTTGCTCAAACGCGGACGCTGCCTCCGGCTTCTCCTTGCCGCCGGAGTGGCGCACATAGAGGTTGTAGTCCATGGCAATTACCTGTCTGCCGCGTGGACCTTCCGGTATCAACGGGAGAGAAAAATGCGCGACGCCGTCGCGGGTTCTGGGCAGAACAGGGCCGCGCGAAACAGCGCTGGCGTCGTAGGCGAAGCCCTTCTTTTCAAGTGTTTTGAACAGTCCCTTGCTCGTTGAAAGGTATGGGGCTCTGAAACCGCGTATTTCCTTGCGCGCGAAATCCCGCCAACCTTCAGGTTCACCCTTGATCCCGTTGAGCTTCCAGGCATCGGCGACAATGGTCGCGAATTGTTCGAACTCTTGCGCCCAGTCGTCCGCGCTCCAGTTTTTTCCGTCGAAATGACCGCAGCCATGGCTTGCCACCTCGTGCCCTTCGGCGCGGGCGGACCAGATCTGACCGAGTCGACCCTCGACATCCTCGCGAGAGTACCCGCTGCCGACATTCGAGCGTCCGCGGGCCATGCCTGGCGCCTGATAGGTTTTGCGCGTTTCGGGAGAGAGGAGATAAACGCAGGAAAGGAAGTAGGTAAAGTGCGCGCCTGTTTCCTTGCCAAGCGCGCGGCTGCGCTCCCACTGTTCCAGATGCAGGGCACCGTCAAAGGAGATGATCACGTATTGTGGCGACTTCGCCGCTGCGGTGTTCCCGGCAAAACAGGAACCAGTCAACGCAAGTGCTGCTGCACCGGCGCAGAGAAATTTGAGCATGATCACGTAATCCGCTATGCAATTCGAAGGGCAGCGTTACTGGCCAAATATGGCCGAGTTTGGAAAGCAATATCGTTTTACGGCAACGGGAGTTGCCCCCAAAACAACAGAATAGAGACGAAATGCCAGCCCCCCCTTCCATGGCGGCAAATTTCGTCTAAAAAGCCGGAAACCGGAAAAGCGCGGGAAATGCCCGCCAAGCATGGGTCGCATATGTCCGACGACAGTTTCATTCGCGAAGTCAATGAAGAGCTTCGCCAGGATCAGTTCAAATCTCTGTGGCGTCGTTTCGGCCCCATTGCCATTGGTGCCGCCGTTCTTCTCGTCCTCGCCACTGCCGGCTATGTTGGTTATGAGCGCTGGACATCCTCTCGGGCGAATGCTTCGGGCGATGCTTTTTCCCAGGCACTGGAACTTGCCCGCCAGGGCGAGAACGATGAAGCGCTTGCCGCTTTCAAGGAACTGGAAGAGAATGGCTACGGCTCCTATCCGCTGCTGGCGCGCATGCGTTCTGCCACCGTTCTGGCTGCCGATGGCGACACGGACGGCGCTGTGGCGGCATTCGATGCCATTGCGGCGGACCGCTCGGTGACCGATGTGATCGCCGACATTGCTCGCCTTCGGGCAGGGCTCCTTCTGGTGGATCACGGATCCTATGCCGATGTTTCAGCGCGCGTTGAAACATTGACGGCGGACGGAAACGCACTGCGGCACACGGCGCGCGAGGCGCTTGGTCTTGCAGCATGGAAGGAAGGCAAGCGTGACGACGCGCTTCAGCTTTTCCAGCAGATTTCCGGTGATGCCGAGGCCCCCCGCAACACCCGCCAGCGCGCCGAGATGATGATTGAGCTGATTCTCGGATCGAGCCCGGCGGAATAGCCGGAGAGCGGTGAGCCAAGATGGCCTTCAAGCTTGCAATCATCGGCCGGCCGAATGTCGGCAAGTCGACACTGTTCAACCGGCTTGCCGGCCGTCGTCTGGCCATTGTCGACGACACACCCGGTGTCACGCGCGACCGCCGCTCCCATCCCGCCCGCCTTCAGGACCTCAAGTTTGAGGTGATCGACACGGCCGGTCTGGAAAGTGCTGCAGCGCCGACACTGGAGGGGCGCATGCGTGCCCAGACCGAGCAGGCGATCGACGAGGCCGACATCGCGCTTTTCATGATCGACGCCCGCGCCGGTGTAATGCCCGACGATGCAACCTTCGCCAATCTCCTGCGCCGCAGCGGCAAGCCGGTCGTGCTGGTCGCCAACAAGATGGACGTGAATGCAGCCCGCAGCGGCGTTCTCGACGCATGGGAACTGGGACTGGGCGATCCGGTCGAGGTTTCGGCGGAACACGGTCTTGGCATGTCCGATCTGCGTGACGCCATCGTCGAGGCGCTTGGAGAGGAGCGAGCGCTGGCGCAAGATCCGGAGGAGCTCGTTGTTTCAACGGACGAGATTGCCGTCGGAGAGGACATCGAGCCCGATTCGGAAGAAGAGGCAGTCTACGACTCGTCCAAACCGTTGCGGATCGCAATTGTGGGGCGACCGAATGTCGGCAAGTCGACGCTGATCAACGCGCTTCTGGGCGAGGAGCGCATGCTGACGGGGCCGGAAGCCGGCATCACGCGCGATTCGATTTCCGTCGACTGGCAGTGGCGTGGCCGCAAGATCAAGCTCTTCGATACGGCCGGCATGCGACGCAAGGCACGCGTACAGGAAAAGCTGGAAAAGCTCTCCGTCTCCGACGGGCTGCGCGCCGTGCGCTTTGCCGAAGTGGTGATCGTGGTTTTTGATGCGACCATCCCGTTTGAGAAACAGGACCTGCAGATCGCCGACCTGATCATCCGCGAGGGCAGGGCGCCGGTCATTGCCTTCAACAAATGGGACCTGATCGAGGACCGGCAGGAGACGCTTGCCGAACTGCATGAGAAGACGGCGCGGCTTCTGCCGCAGGTGCGCGGGCTGCAGGCGATTCCAATTTCTGCGGAGACCGGGCGCGGCTTCGACAAGCTTATGGAAGCGGTGGAAAAGACCCATCGCACCTGGAACAGCCGCATCTCCACGGGCCGTCTCAACCGGTGGCTGGAAGGCGCGACGGGACAGCATCCGCCACCGGCCGTGGCCGGACGCCGGCTCAAGGTGAAGTACATAACGCAGATCAAGACACGGCCACCGGGCTTCGTTGTCTCCTGTTCGCGGCCTGAAGCGATGCCACAATCCTATGTGCGCTATCTCATGAACGGCTTGCGAGAGACGTTCAATCTCTACGGTGTTCCAATCCGTGTTGCGCTGCGCACCTCCGACAACCCCTATGCGGGGCGGGCGAAGAAACGCCGCTGAAGGCGGTATCACCACGCGTTTAAAAGATGACGGGCTTTGCATCGCAAGGCCCGTTTTCGTTTGCGTTCGCTGCTGCGCCTGCAAGACCGGCCAGCCTGTTAACCAGTAATCAAGGTTAACCAAATATGGTTTTGGAAATCGGGTTGAGTTGCGTAGCGGAGAGTGTGGGTGCTTCGTCGGAGTGGAAGAGTACCGCGCAAGGCGGTTGATGAATCGCGTTCCTTTCTGGCACCAGCTTTGGTGGCGTTGGGGTTCTGGATCGGGTTTCCAGGTATTGTCGCGCATCAGGACATGGCCGGGCTGGTTTCCGGAGAAGAGGGCACGGGGCCGCGCTGGGCGGCCTTCGTGGAAAAATCCGTTGCCGGTTCGATCCATCAGGCTGAGATGCCCTTTGTTGATGGCGACCTGAAGACGGGCAGCATTTCCGGTTCCGGCATCGCTGCCCCAGGCATCGGCAAGATCGCCTTCCGCGGCAAGAAAGGGTTCACCGGCACCACGCCGGACGAGGAGCGGATCAACCGTGCCGAAAAGACAGGTCGGCTTGTTCAGGTCGTGCCGGTCCAGCCGCCGAAACTTTTCGAAGCCGGCACGATCTTTGAGAAGACCAGTTTTCTTCTCGAAAAGCCCTCAACCGATCAGCCGTTGATGGCGTTCGTCGATCCTGACATCAAGGGCAAGGAAGTGCGCATCGCTTCGGCCTTCTATATGAAAAAGGACAAGAAGGCGGACCCGACGCTGCCACGCGCGATCGCCGAGCTGGTCAACAACGATCAGCCTGACATTCTTGCCACGGCTTACGCGCCGCAGAAGCCCGACTATGCGAAAGCCTCGCCATTTGCCAGCATCCTGCGCGAGGAGGAGCCGGCAGCCGGGCGGTTTATTCCGCCGGTGGACGCGAAGGATCATCCCTGGGCGCGGCAACCGCTTCCCGAGACGGTGTTTTCCAAACGTGAGCAGCAATGTCTCGCAGCCGGCATCTACTTCGAAGCGCGCGGCGAATCCGTGAAAGGGCAGGCAGCGGTGGCGCAAGTCATTCTCAATCGCGTGCGCAATCCCACCTACCCCAACACCATCTGCGGGGTGGTCTACCAGAACGAGAAATGGCGCAACCGCTGCCAGTTTTCCTTTGCCTGCGACGGGATTCGCGACCGTGTGGCCAGCCCGGCTCATTTCAAGACGGCGCAGGAAGTGGCCATGGCCACGACCGCAGGCAAGATCTGGCTGCCCGAAGTCGGCTCCTCCACACACTATCATGCGACCTATGTGCATCCGCGCTGGGCGGGAGCCATGCAGCGGATGAAAAAGATCGGCCAGCATATTTTCTACCGCACCTATGGCGGCGGCTGGAACTGATAAGGGCGGGGAAATCGCGCAAATGACGGGCTGAAACGCGGCAGGAGATGCCGCGATTCCCGTTTTCATGGTGTCATTTGCCGCTGCGCGCATTGTCGCATCCAGGCATCATGTTGTTTTTCAATGCGTTTTCGTCTTTGTGAATGGCGTCGACAGCGGCTTGACTGGGGCGTGGGTGCTCACTATGTTGCGCGCGACTTTCAAGCGGATAGCCGCTGACCAGCAAACCCGGTACGGAGATTGCGGTGGCCGACAAGGATCAGCCGGACGACCTGGAGCGCCGGCGCGCCGATCTGGAGAAGGCTCTCGCAGAGAAACGACCGGCGAAGCAAGACGGCGGTGAAGGGAAGACGAAGGGCGATATGGCGGGCGCCGCGCAGGCGCTCAGACTGTCCAGCGAGTTTATTGCCGGCGTGGGTGTCGGCGCTGCTCTTGGGTGGTTCATCGACCATTTTGCCGGTACGTCTCCCTGGGGACTGATCATTTTCCTGCTCCTGGGTTTCGGGGCGGGTGTTCTCAATGTCCTGCGCTCGGCGGGACTTGTTGCTGAATTTGGGATTCGCTCATCGGATGATGGGCGGGATCCTGAGAAGAAGTGAACGGCGCCCGGGCGCCAGACCAGAAGTGAGGGGGGCCAGGTGGCCAACGATCCGATCCATCAGTTCCAGATCTCCAAGTGGATTCCGATTGAGGTCGGCGGACTGGATTTCTCCTTTACGAACTCGTCCGCCTTCATGGTCGCGACGGTGGTCGCCGCCGGCGCATTTCTGTTTCTGACGACGTCGAGCCGTGGACTGGTTCCCGGTAGGCTTCAGTCCATCTCGGAGATGAGCTACGAGTTTGTGGCCTCCATGCTGCGCGATTCGGCGGGCTCGCACGGAATGCGGTTCTTCCCGTTCGTGTTCTCGATCTTCATGTTCGTCCTGATGGCCAACCTTCTTGGCCTCTTCCCTTACTTCTTCACCGTGACCAGTCATATCATCGTCACCTTCGCGCTCGCGCTTCTGGTGATCGGAACGGTGGTCGTCTACGGTTTCTGGAAGCACGGTTTCGGCTTCCTTAAGCTCTTCGTGCCGCAAGGTGTGCCCGGTGTCGTGGTTCCGCTGGTGGTGCTGATCGAGATTGTCTCGTTCCTGTCGCGCCCCGTCAGCCTCTCGGTTCGTCTTTTCGCCAACATGCTGGCCGGACACATCACGCTCAAGGTTTTTGCCGGCTTTGTCACCTCCATGAGTGCCCTTGGCGCGGCCGGTGTGGCCGGCGCCGTTCTGCCGCTCATCATGACCGTGGCGATCACCGGTCTCGAATTCCTCGTCGCCTTCATGCAGGCCTACGTCTTTGCCGTTCTGACCTGCATGTATCTGAACGACGCCGTCCATCCCGGCCACTGATCAAGAGGTTTGAAAAGATCGGCTTCGTTCCGGCCTCAAGGGCCGGTCAGAGGAAAACAGGTTTCACCGGCGGTTTCCGCCAAGTCTGAAGAAAACACGCAAATCCGCGATCACAAGGAGTTTTAAAATGGAAGTAGAAGCAGCAAAGGCTATCGGCGCCGGTATCGCTTGTTTCGGCATGGCCGGTGCAGCTCTGGGCCTGGGCAACATCTTCGGCAGCTATCTTTCGGGCGCCCTGCGCAACCCGTCGGCAGCAGACGGCCAGTTCGGCCGCCTGATTTTCGGCTTCGCCGTTACGGAAGCTCTCGGCATCTTCTCGCTGCTCATCGCTCTGCTCCTCCTCTTCACCTAAGCGCGCGTTTCGTGTGCGTGGCCGGCCGCTTTCGGGCGTCCGGCCGGTTTTAAAAGAGGTAGACAATGTTTGTGGCATCGGCATTCGCAGCCTCGGCGCAAGACGCCGCGGAAGCGACCCATTCGGAAACCGGCGTTGCGTCAGACGGCGCACACGAGGCCGGCTTCCCGCCTTTCGATTCGTCCACATTTCCGTCGCAGATCCTGTGGCTGGCGATTACTTTCGGGCTGTTCTACCTGTTCCTGAAGCGCGTCGTGCTGCCCCGCATCGGCGGTATTCTGGAAGTGCGGCGTGACCGCATTGCCCAGGACCTCGACCAGGCGGCGCGGATGAAGGAAGAGGCGGACGCGGCTGTTGCTGCCTATGAGCAGGAACTGGCTGACGCCCGCAAGAAGGCCAATGTCATCGGCCAGGAAGCCCGCGACGCCGCAAAGGCGGAAGCGGATGCGGAGCGTCGTGAGATCGAGAAGCAGCTCGACGCCAAGCTCGATGAGGCCGAGAAGCGCATCGCCTCGATCAAGGAAACGGCCATGAAGGACGTGGGTACGATTGCCGAGGACACAGCGGCATCCATCGTCCGGGAACTGGTCGGCGGCCAGCTCGACAAGACTGCGGCGAAAGCCGCCGTCAAGTCCGTGAAGCAGTAGGAGAGGGCCATGGACGCGACATTCTGGGCGTTTGTTGCCCTCATCATCTTCCTGGGGGTCCTTGCCTATTTCAAGGTGCCCGGCATGATCAATGGCGCGCTTGACGGGCGTGCCGAACGCATCCGCAACGAGCTTGACGAGGCCCGCAAGCTGCGTGAGGACGCGCAGCAACTGCTCGCCGAATATCAGCGCAAGCGGCAGGAAGCCGAGCAGGAGGCGCAGGACATTGTCAGCGCCGCCAAGCACGAGGCCGAGCTGATCGTCAAGGAAGCCAAGCAGAAGACGGATGAATATGTCGCCCGTCGCACGGCCCTTGCCGAACAGAAGATCGAACAGGCGGAGCAGGACGCGGTGAACGAAGTGCGCGCGAGCGCCGTGGACCTCGCCGTGGAAGCCGCACGCAGCATTCTGGCCAAGAAGGTCGATGCCAAGACGGGCGGAGAGTTGTTCAAGGCTTCAATCCAGGACGTGAAGTCGAAGCTGAACTGATTGGCTTTTGCAAAGCGGAACAATTTGAAACGCCGCCGGTTTCCGGCGGCGTTTTTTTCTGTGTGGATTTCCGTCGCCTGAAGCCATCCGGCTCCTCGCCTCGCAGCGGCCACCGTGTCGTTCTGAGCGCAATTGTGCGGCCAGGTGGGCTTAAACTACATGCCAGGAGGGTTCAGGCGGTTTGGGGATCCACGGCTTCGCTGTCGCTCATCCTCACCAGTGGCTGCGCGACAGCTTTCCCACTGGAAGCGGCCGGCGTGATGCCAAGATCGCGCAGCGGGGCGAAGCTCATCCGGTGCAGGCGCGATACTGCGCCATGCTGCGTTATGGCTGTGCGGTGGCGCTTGGTGCCGTAACCCATATGGGCTTCGAAACCATAAGCAGGCGTGACACCGCCAGCGCGCATCATCATGCGGTCGCGCGTGACTTTTGCGACGATGGAGGCAGCGGCGATGGACTGGCTGCGCTGATCGCCCTTCACCACGGCACGCGCCGGGCAGCACAGCCCCGGCGGCACATCGCGGCCATCGGCCAGTGCAAACAGCGGGGTGACGCAAAGCCCGGCCGCTGCGCGGCGCATGGCCTCAAGGCTGGCGCGCAAGATGTCGGACCGGTCGATGCTTGCCGCGCAGACAGATGCAACGGAGACACTGACGGCCATCTCGATAATGGCTTCGAACAGCCGGTCGCGCGCCTCGGCGGAAAGCCGTTTGGAATCGTCCAGCCCGTCGGGAAGACGGTTCGCGTCGAGAATGACGGCGGCGGCGACCACAGGGCCTGCCAGCGGACCGCGGCCTGCCTCGTCGAGCCCTGCCACAGGGGCCAGACCCTCGCGCAGGAGCGCGGCCTCCATCTGGAAGTCGGGGCGAACGGGCAGATCAAAAAGAGTGGGAGAATCGGAACGCGTGCGAGCCATAGTGCGGCGATGCTCGCATCGCTTCCGATTCTCCGCAAGGGCCTCCCGGCAACGAGGGGGCGGATGGGCCGGGAAGCAACCGTCGGCTACGGGGATGCAAAGCCGGACGGGAAGGGTGTGCTGCCGGAAACGGCGCCGTTTACGCAAACAGGGCGCCGCTCCGATGCGTCGATCTGCGATGCCGAAGCAGGAGGCGGATCGGGCAGGGCGCTGTCAAAGCAGCATGAGCTGTTCGCCTCCCGGCTGCGGCTGTTTGAACAGGTCCGTTCTCAGCTTGCGCTTTTCCTGATTGAGCCCGAGCCGCTTTGCCGCGATCTCGAAGCGCCGGCCGATCTGCCAGGCATAGGGGCCGGTGCCCTTCATCCGCTTGCCCCATTCGGCGTCGTAATCCTTGCCGCCGCGCATGGAGCGGATCAGGGAAAGAACGTGGCGATAGCGGTCGGGCGCATGGCGCAGAAGCCATTCCTTGAAAATGGGGCTGACCTCGAGCGGCAGGCGCAGGATGATATAGCCCGCCTCGCGTGCGCCGGCAGTGGCGGCGGATTCAAGGATGCGCTCGATCTCGCAATCGGTAAGGCCGGGAATGACGGGGCCCATCATCACGGAGGTTGGGATGCCGGCGTCGGTCAGCGCACGGATGGCTTCCAGCCGCCGCGAGGGCGTTGCCGCGCGCGGTTCCATGGTACGCGCCAGCTTGCGGTCCAGCGTGGTGACGGATAGCGCAACCTTGGCCAGCCCGTTCTCCGCCATACGGGAAAGAATGTCGATATCGCGCATGACGAGCGCCGACTTGGTGACGATGCCGACCGGGTGTCCGTGCGCCTCAAGCACTTCGAGAATCTCGCGCATGATGCGGTATTTCTTCTCGATGGGCTGGTAGGGATCGGTGTTGGTGCCGATGGCGATGGTGCGCGGCTGGTAGCCGGGTTTGGAAATCTCGCGTTCCAGAAGCCGGGCGGCATCCGGCTTGGCAAAGAGCTTCGCCTCGAAATCGAGCCCCGCCGACAGACCCATATAGGCGTGAGTGGGGCGGGCGAAACAATAGACGCAGCCATGCTCACAACCGCGATAGGGATTGATGGAGCGGTCAAAGGAAATATCGGGTGAGGTGTTGCGCGTGATGATGGTGCGCGGCCTCTCCACCTGAACCTCGGTCTTGAAGGGCGGCAATTCCTCAAGCGAGCCCCAGCCATCGTCAAAGACATGGCGGGAGACCGGTTCATAGCGACCTGACGGGTTGATGCCCGCGGCCCGGCCCCGCCGGCGCTCGGAATCGATGCGAATGCCCGACCGGTCGATCACCGTGTTGGCTGTCGCGGCCCCGCCGCCATTGAAGGCGGCTGCATCTGCTCTCACAATCTGTTCCATGGCTTGCTCCATGACTGAGCGATTTCGCTGACTTTCCAGGACGCGGGGACTAAAGCGGAAAGCAGAATCAGCGTCGCTGCCGATGAATCTATTCCTATTCGATGAATGAGAACAAAGCAAGAACTTTTGGCAAAATCGAGGCGCGCGAGTTTTCCACAGGCGTGCAAAAGGGTTCGCGGGAATGGTGCCGCAGTTTTCAGAGCGGTTCATCGTTTCACGGAAACGCTGCTCCGCTCTATCTGTCTGTTTTTCCGCATTTGTGCGGACGTCAGGTGATTCCACCTGACTGCAAAATGCTTCAGCTTTTCAGGCTCAGGAAAGGATCAGGCGGACTTGCCGCCGCCGCGTTTCAGATGCTCGGCAAGGCGCGGCATGATTTCCACGAAATTGCACGGCATGTGCCGGTAGTCGAACTGGTCTTTCAGGATACCGTCCCAGGCATCGCGGCAAGCGCCGGTGGAGCCGGGCAGGACAAAGACGAAGGTCTGGTCGATGAGCCCTGCGGTGGAGCGCGACTGGACGGTGGAGGTGCCGATCTTCTCGTAGGAGATGCGGTGGAAGACCTGCGAGAAGCCATCCATGCGTTTGTCGAACAGCGGTTCCAGAGCCTCTGGCGTCACGTCGCGCCCGGTGAAGCCGGTGCCACCCGTGGTGATGACGGCATCGACCCCGGGATCGGCGCACCACAGTTTGACGGCCATCTGGATGGCCTCGATATCGTCTGCCACGATCTTTCGATCGGCGAGCGTGTGGCCGGCCTCATCGATGCGTTCGGCAAGGGTCTGGCCGGAGCGGTCGTCTTCAAGGCCACGCGTGTCGGAAACGGTCAGCACCGCGAAGCGGACGGGAATGAATTCACGCACGGGCGTGCTGGACATGAGCGTTCTCGGCTTGCGTGGGAACGGGGGAGCGCGTTTCGGTGGCGAGGACAAACCAGTCGGGATGGCGCTCTTCAAGAAGTGCCGCTGCCTGATCCGCCTCGGGCCGGCTGGAAAAGACGCCGAAGCACGTGGCACCGGAGCCGGACATGCGGGCGAAAAGCGCGCCGGCTCGCCTCAGCGCATCGCGCGCATCCTCGATCTGTGGCACGAGCTGACAGGCAGGGTCTTCAAGATCATTGCGCGCCTCCTTCAGCCAATGGGCGGCAGACACCGTGTCGGTGAATGCGCCGAGGGGCGAGAGGGGGGGATTGTCGCGCCGCTCAAGCCTGGAAAACACCTCGGGCGTGGAGAGCGGGATGTTGGGGTTCACGAGAACAAGCGGCAGAGCGGGGAAATGCGGCAACTCCTCAAGCGCTTCGCCAATGCCGCGCGCAAGGAGCGGCTTCGATGACAGGCACATGGGGACATCCGCGCCAAGGCTGAGGCCGAGTTTTGCCAGCGTAGCCTCGTCGATGTCGATCTGCCAGTGGCGGACGAGAAGTCTGAGCGCGGCTGCCGCATCGGCCGAGCCGCCACCGATGCCGGAGGCAACAGGCAGGTTCTTTTCAAGGTGCAGATGAACGGGCGCGCAGGCTCTCTCCCCGAATGTTTCGCGCAGAAGATCGCGGGCGCGGGTGACAAGATTGGTCTCGCCGATCGGGACATGGGCGGCGAAGTGGCCGGAAACGAAGAAATCGTCTTCCGCCCCGTCTTCCACCTCGAGCAGGTCGCCATGGCTGGAAAAGGCGACAAGACTGTCCAGCAGATGATAGCCATCCGCGCGCCGTCCGGTGACGTGCAGCGCCAGATTCACCTTGGCGGGGGCGATCATGCTGTGCATGCTTCTACTCAGGTATCAGTCTTTGGCGACGCGGTATTCGCCGGTCTTCGGGTCGTAGACGAGCGTACCCATGCTGCCATTCGCCGCTTCCCTGCGCGCGCGCCGCGCCTTCGCGGTGACGCGCTCTGCCTCGCGGACGAATTTGCGGTAGCCGACATAGGCCACCACGCCCACCGCGGCAAAGAAGATCAGTTGCGGCATTGTCGATCCTCCGGTTTCGCGCGCGAGTTTAACGCCCGGGCGCGCCTCGTCAAAGTCCAAAACGGCGCCAGAGCGCCTGTTCCTCGGCAGCCTCGATCAGACCCGTGGCGGCATTGCCGGCGATTGCAGCACCCAGATCCGGAATGCTGCCGGCGCTGCTGGAAATGCCGAGCTTGCGCCCGAACAGGCCGCGCGGCTGGGTGATGAGCGCGAGTTTCGTTTTCTTGCCATAGCGCTCCTTCAAAACGGAGCGCATGTCGCCGAGACCATCGACCAGACCGAGATCGAGCGCGCGGGTGCCCGTCCAGAAGGCGCCGGTGAAAAGCTCCGGATCGTCGGAGAGTTTGGCGCCGCGCCGCTCCTTGACGAGATTGATGAACATCTCGTGCATCTCGAGCTGCAGGGCCTTCAGGCGCTCGACGTCTTCCTTCTTTTCCGGCTGGAAGGGATCGAGGATCGCCTTGTTCTGGCCGGCCGTGTGGACGCGGCGCTCGACACCGATCTTCTTGATGAGTTCCTGAAAGCCGAAGCCGGCGGACACGACGCCGATGGAGCCGACGATGGAGGAAGGATCGGCGATGATCTCGTCGCCCGCCGCAGCAATCATGTAACCGCCGGAAGCGGCCACATCCTCGACGAAGATGAAGACCTTCCGGTCTTTCTCCACCGCCAGATCGCGGATGCGGCGGAAGATCAGGCGGGACTGCACGGGCGAGCCGCCCGGCGAATTGAGCGCGATGGCGACGGCCGGCGCATCGGGCACGGCGAACGCCTTCTCGATCACGGTCGCGGTGGTGGCAAGCGAGAGGTTCTGGCGTGTCAGGCTGTTGGACGGCATGATCGCGCCGGAAAGCCGGATCACAGGAATGGTGACGGCATCACCGCGGAGTTTTTTGGGGACGAGGCGGCTCACAAGGCGTCGCAAGGGCGTGCTTACTCCAGAAGAATGGAACGTGTTGCTCGTGAGCATGTAGGCATTTGCGCGGTTCGTGCAATGGCCGGGCTCGTTCAATCGCCGAAAAGCGCCGCCTGTCCGTTGGTCAGCGCCTCGGCGCGTTCGGTCACCTGGTTGTCGGCGTCGCGCAGGATGAGGGGCGGTTCGAGCGTCAGGCCGGCACGATTACCCTTTTGCGCTCGCAGGAGAATACGGATGGCCGGACTGCCGGCGCGCCCATGCACCGGGACGATGCGGGCGCCACCGAAACGACCCTCAAGCGCCTTGAGAATGGGCGACAGCGAGGCGGGGCGGGCGATCAGCGCCAGAAATCCGCCTGGCTTGGTGATGGCGGCTGCCGTGCGCAGCCATGCCTCGAAAAGGTTGTCGCCCATGACATGGGCGGCGCGCTTCAGTGCATCCGGCGTGGCGCGGTCGCTGGCGCTGTTAAAGGGCGGGTTCATGATTGTCGCCGCATAGGCATTGCGCAAAAGCCCGGCCCTCTCGCGCGCATCGCCTGACAGCGTGACATCGGCCTCGATCAGGCGCACACGGTCGGAAAGGGCGGCGTTTTCCGGCAGCGCGATGGTGCGGCGCGCGCATTCGGCCATTTCCGGGGCATTCTCGACAAGGGTGACGCGGGTTTTGGAACAGCGGGCGGCGACCGCGAAACCGGCAGCGCCCGCGCCCGCCCCGAGATCGGCAATTGCGCCTTCAAGGCAGCCCGGGAGAGCTGAGGCCACGAGCATGGCATCGACGCCGGAGCGGTGGCCGCGTCCCGTGGGCTGAACAAGCCGGAATGCATCGCGATGGAAGGAATCAACGCTGTGCAAACCTTCGGTACGCGTGTCAGGCATTGTTTCTATCATCGAAACGGGCTTCATCCCCGATGCCTGCATCTTTCAGCAATTGCCGGGCCGCCGCCTCGTCACTCGCGTCGATCATGACACGGCGCGGCAGGATGCCGAGCGAGCCTTCCATAATGCTCATGTTCTGGTCCGCGACGAAACAAGCAATGCCGGCGTCGCGCAGGAGGCTCTCAACAAAGGAAATGACCACGGGATCATTGGTACGGACAAGTTCGATCATGGGCGCGACGTTGACAGTTTGCGCAACCCCTGTAAACGACTTCGTGATTGGCGGGTAAGCGCACCGTGCGCATTCGCCGCTTGCCCCGCGTGGGGGCGGGGCACTAGATTGCCGGGAAAGTTTGGACGTTTCGGCAGGGTCTTTTCCTGACCGTGCCTGGTCGTGATTGGAGAACCATCTGTGGGTGTAGTGTTGAATCTCGATGGCAAGCGTGGCGCAGCCTCCGTCGCAAGCCTTATGGACCTGACGGCCGACGAAATGGCGCGCGTCAACGAGCTGATTCTCTCGAAGGCCGGCTCGGATGTCGAACTCATCCCTGAATTGGCGAAGCATCTCATCGATTCCGGCGGAAAGCGCCTGCGCCCCATGGTGACGCTCGCTGCCGCACAGATGTTTGGTTACGAGGGCGAAGGGCATGTGAAGCTCGCCACCAGCGTGGAATTCATGCACACGGCCACGCTGCTGCATGACGACGTGGTGGACGAAAGCGATTTGCGCCGGGGCCGCAAGACAGCGCGCATGATCTGGGGCAACCAGGCCAGCGTTCTGGTGGGCGATTTCCTCCTCGGCCAGGCGTTTCGCATGATGGTCGAGGTCGGCTCGCTCGACGCGCTCGATATTCTCTCCACGGCAGCCTCCGTCATTGCCGAGGGCGAGGTGCTTCAGCTCAGCGTCGCCAAGAATCTGGAAACGACCGAGGACGAATATCTGGCCGTCATCAAGGCGAAGACGGCTGCACTCTTCTCGGCGGCCGCCGAAGTGGGGCCGGTGGTGGCGGGCGCTACCCGCAACGACCGTGCTGCGCTACGCTCCTACGGCACCAATCTTGGTCTGGCGTTCCAGCTTGTCGACGATGCGCTCGACTATGGCGGCAAGAGCTCGGACCTCGGCAAGAATGTCGGCGACGATTTTCGCGAGGGCAAGGTGACCCTGCCGGTGATCCTGAGTTATCGCCGCGGCAGCCCGGATGAACGGGCCTTCTGGAAAAGCGCCATCGAGGACAATCAGTGCGACGACGCGGCGCTCGAGAAGGCGATCGGGCTTTTGCACAAGCATGGAGCCATCGGCGACACGATCGGACGGGCGCGCCACTTTGGCGAGATCGCCCGCGATGCGCTGGCTCCGCTCAGGCCGACGCCGCAGAAAGACGCGCTTCTCGATGTGATTGATTTCTGCATCAGTCGCGTGACCTGATAGCAGGGGAAACAGTTCTCGTTGAAGCGTTTCCGCAAAAAGGCCATGCTTGTCTGCGAGGAAAGCAGGGATTCCCTACCTCTTCGCTTCGGCGGAGGAAGAAGAGATGAGGATAAGTATGCAGCGGGATGGCCAATGAGAAAGCGTTTCAACTCCGGACTGTTGGCAACGGTGGGCTTTGCGGGGTTCCTCGCATTCGCGCCTCAGCTCGCGATGGCAAAAGAGGGCGGTGCCGACGATCGTGATCTGATCGCGATTTCATCATTCTCCGGAGCATTCCTGGCCGCCCGCGCTGCGGAGGCGGACAATGATTTCGAGAGCGCCATCGACTATTACGAGCGGGCGCTTGCCTTCCAGCCCGACAATCAGGCCATTCAGCAAAGCCTGCTTCTGGCGCTGGTCGCCGAAGGGCGCTTCGATGATGCGCTGCCCCATGCTCGTGCGCTCAAATCCGTTCCCGAAATGGAACGTTTTTCACGGCTGGGGCTCGCGGTCGATGCGCTGCGCGGTGAAAACTATGCGCAGGCTGAGAACTGGCTGAAACTGGTTCTGGAATCGGATCTCGACCGCCTGATCACGTCAATCATGTCCGCTTGGACGGAGTTGGGGCAGGGGCAGACCGACCAGGCTCTAACGTCGCTTGAAGAACTCGACGGGCCGGACTGGTACCGCTTGTTCCGCTCCTACCATCGCGCGTTGATGCTCGCACAAAGTGGGCAGAATGCCGAGGCCGAGAAAGCGTTCGATGCCTTGCTGGGTGACGTGACAGCCGCATCGGCGGGCCCGGACACCTATATGCGCGCGGCTGAAGCCTATGCGTCCTGGCTGGCCGAACGCGGCGAGAAGGACAAGGCGCTCGCAGCGCTTGAAAATGGCGAGAAATACATCACCGGCCGCGCTGCCACGACGATTCTGCGCGAAAAGATCGAGGCTGGCGATGCGGTCACCTTCCCTGTCCCCGATCCGCGCGCCGGTGCTGCGGAAATTCTGCTCAACATTGCCACTGCTCTCAATCGCGGTGGCGGCGAGCCTTTTGTGAAGCTCTACCTGAATTATGCGCTGGCGCTGAGCCCGGACAATGACGACATCCTCGTCCAGCTTGCCTCCTTGGCCGAACAGCAGAGTGAACCGGAAAAGGCCATCAGCTTTTATGACCGGATCAAGCCCGGCTCGCCCTGGCGCCGTCTGGCCGAGCTTCAGACCGGGCTTAATCTTGCCGATCTCGACCGGCACGAGGAGGCTGAAACCTATCTCAATGCCGCTATAGAG
Source organism: Nitratireductor sp. ATLC21 (assembly GCF_057196525.1). NCBI lineage: Bacteria > Pseudomonadati > Pseudomonadota > Alphaproteobacteria > Hyphomicrobiales > Phyllobacteriaceae > Nitratireductor > Nitratireductor sp. ATLC21. Next base: position 1,069,545 of record NZ_JBXUOU010000002.1, read on the forward strand.
AAAGACCCCGACGATATTCGTGCATATCTCTCCCTGGGCCGTGTTTATGCGGTGCAGAAGGATTATCGATCTGCCGCCGGTGTTTATGACCGAGCGGTCGAGCGAATTGCCGAGCCGGAACGTGAGCACTGGAGCCTCTTCTATCAGCGCGGCATTGCTTATGAGCGGTTGAAGGAGTGGGAGAAGGCAGAGCCGAATTTCTTCAAGGCGCTGGAGCTTTATCCGGATCAGCCGCAGGTGCTCAACTATCTGGGCTATTCCTGGGTCGATATGAACATGAAGCTGGAAGAGGGGCTCGAACTGATCGGTCGGGCCGTCGAGCTTCGTCCCAATGATGGTTATATCGTCGATTCGCTTGGCTGGGCGCATTACAGGCTTGGCCGCTACGAGGAAGCCGCGAAGGAGCTTGAGCGCGCGGTTTCGCTGCGTCCCGAGGACCCGGTTCTGAACGACCATCTTGGCGACGCCTATTGGCGCACGGGCCGCAAGCTGGAAGCCACCTATCAATGGTCGCATGCGCGCGACCTCGATCCGGAGCCTGAATTGCTCGCCGAGGTGGAAAAGAAGCTGAAGGAAGGTTTGCCTGACGAAGAACCGAAGAAACTGGCTGAGGCTTCGACGCCGGAGAAAGTGATCGTAGACGGGACGGCGACGCCCGAAGAACCAACTGCCGGGAAGACCGCAGAGCCGGAAGCCTCCGAAGAGCCTAAGACCGAAACCAAGGCGGTCGAGACCCCGGAAAAGGCAGCTACGGGTGACGCGTTTTATACGATCAAGGATGGTGAGACCCTCTGGTCCATCGCTGTCGATCAACTGGGCGACGGCGAGCGGTTCCGCGATATTCTGGCCGTCAATCCGGATCTTCAGCGCAACCCCGATCTGCTTCGGGCCGGACAGGAAATCCGGCTTCCTCCACAGGAACAATGAGATTGTGAACGGCTAACGTTTTCGTGTTTCCTTCACGACAAGAACGGGCGGGTTAAACGTGGGGATGTTTCAGAAACTGCGGCGCTCGCTCACGAAACGCAGACAGAAACTGTCCCTGCCGCCCGTTGCACGGGAGGTGATGAGAGACGGGCTGACCTATCTGCCGCTTGAGCGCATGGCATCGCTCAACGCCGAGCTTGAGCGCGTGGTGGCACAAGATGTTCCAGGAGATATTGCCGAGTTCGGCATGGCGCTGGGTGGGTCTGCGATCGTGCTGGCCAAAAGTCGGGGCAAGCGCCGATTTCTCGGCTTCGACGTGTTCGGTCGGATACCCCCGCCAACTGATCGCGATGCCTCGGATGCGCACAACCGATTCAAGGTGATTGCCGAGGGAAAGTCGACCGGCATTCGCGATGGCGAGTATTACGGTTACGTGGATGATCTGTATGGCCGGGTCGTCTCATCCTTCGAAAAATTTGGGCTGAGCGTCGACAACCAATCGATCGTCCTGCGCAAAGGCTTGTTTCAAGAGACGTTTTCACCCTCTGAGAGCGACCGTTTCTGCCTGGTGCATATTGATTGCGACTGGTACGACCCCGTCCTCTTCTGCCTCACATCGGTATCCCGCTGCCTGAGCCCGGGCGGGGTGGTGATCGTCGACGATTACAACGACTATGAGGGCTGCCGAAACGCCGTGGACAAAGTGCTGGCCGAGAATGCCTCATTGCGGCTGGAGCGGACGCTGCCGCACGCTGTCATCAGGAAGCAGCCGGTATGAAAAACGCGCTGTGCCTTGACGCTTGCCGGGGCGCGGAATAGGACGTGCCGGCACCATCCGGAGAAGCATTGTGACCGCGCCAAGCACCGATCTGCCCATCACGCACCCCACGCGCTCGTTTCAGGGACTTATCCTGACCCTGCACAATTACTGGGCCGCGCATGGCTGCGTGATCCTGCAGCCCTATGACATGGAAGTGGGGGCGGGCACGTTTCACCCCGCAACGACGCTGCGCTCGCTCGGGCCGAAACCGTGGAATGCGGCTTACGTTCAGCCCTCGCGCCGGCCGAGCGACGGTCGCTATGGCGAGAACCCGAACCGCCTGCAGCACTATTACCAGTATCAGGTGATCCTGAAGCCCAACCCGTCCAACCTGCAGGAGCTTTATCTCGGCTCGCTGGAGGCCATCGGCCTCGACATGGCGACGCACGATGTGCGCTTCGTGGAAGACGACTGGGAAAGCCCGACGCTGGGTGCCTGGGGCCTTGGCTGGGAGTGCTGGTGCGACGGGATGGAAGTCTCGCAGTTTACCTATTTTCAGCAGGTTTGCGGCATAGAATGCGCGCCGGTGGCCGGCGAACTGACCTATGGTCTGGAGCGTCTTGCCATGTATGTGCAGGGCGTGGACAATGTCTACGACCTCAACTTCAACGGCCTCGAAGGCGACGCCAAGGTGACCTATGGCGATGTGTTTCTGCAGGCCGAGCAGGAATATTCGCGCTTCAATTTCGAATATGCCGACACGGACATCCTGTTCCAGCATTTCAAGGATGCCGAGGCCGAGTGCCGGGCGATCCTTGCCGCCGGTGCACCGGCGGGTGAGGGGCATCTGCACAAATGCGTTTTCCCTGCCTACGACCAGTGCATCAAGGCAAGCCATGTCTTCAACCTGCTTGATGCGCGCGGCGTGATCTCGGTGACGGAACGCCAGAGCTATATCCTGCGCGTGCGCGAGCTGGCGAAGGCCTGTGGCGAGGCGTTTTTGCAGACGGATGCGGGTGGCGCGGAGAAGGCAGCGGCCTGAACGATCTTCTTTGGTGATTGAAGCGGCGGGGCGTATCATGGATGCGCCCCGTTTTTCGTAAAGGGCCAAGGGAGGACATCATGGCACAGCATGGTTGTTTCCACTGGAACGAACTGATGACCCGCGACACGGAGAAGATGAAGACCTTCTACGCGGACACGGTGGGCTGGACCTTTGACAGCATGGATATGGGTGACGGTCGGACCTACTGGATCGCCAAGGTCGGAGACACGCCGGTTGCAGGGCTTTTCCCTATGGAAGGACCGGATTTCGACGGCGTCGAGGAGCACTGGATGCCCTATCTGGCGGTCGATGGCGTGGACGCGCTTCTCGAAAAGGCGAAGGGAAAGGGTGCGGAGGTTTTGCGCGCACCCTTCGATGTGCCGGGCATTGGCCGCATCGCCATCCTGCGCGAGCCGGGTGGCGCGATGATCGGCTGGATGACGCCTGCGCCGCAGGAGTAGGTTCTGGTTTCTCGGTCGGACCTTATCCGCGTCATCCCGGCCGACCAAAGGGAGAGCCGGGACCCATTGAGCAGCGGGGCCGATTTCCTCAGAAGAGACCGGCATCGCCGAGGGTCGCCCAAACAGAACCGGGCCGCTCCTCCTGATGTTCTTCCAATGGGTCCCGGATAGCCCTTCGGGCTTCCGGGATGACGGTGACTGGTGTTCGCTCTGCCGAAAGCGTCTGCAAGGCGCGGCGGATGCCGGAGGGGCGCTCGGTGCTGCCGGGCATGGCCTGAAGGATCAGGCAGGCGCTGAGCGCGATGGAATGCAGGAGGGCGGGGGCGGCTGTCATGGTTCTCGTCCGGGTGGTGATCTGATACCGGTCAGTCGCACCGAGCGATGAAAAGGTTCATTCGCACCGCGTGGCGGGTGACATTGGCGGGCGGAGTTGCTATTGCCGGGCGCGATACAGTCCGCTTTTCAGAGACCTCCCAATGCCCGATCTTCTTCTCGAACTCCGCTCCGAGGAAATTCCAGCCCGCATGCAGCGCAAGGCCGCCGGCGACTTGAAGAAGCTGGTGACGGACGGTCTCGTGGATGCGGGGCTCACCTATGAGGCGGCGACCGAATACTGGACGCCACGCCGGCTGGCGCTCGACATTCGCGGCGTGACCGCCCGCTCCAAGGATGTGCGCGAAGAGCGCAAGGGCCCGCGCACCGACGCGCCGGAAAAGGCCATTCAGGGCTTTTTGCGCGGGGCGGGGCTTTCCTCCATCGATGAGGCCGAGGTTCAGAGCGACCCCAAGAAGGGCGATTTCTATGTGGCGGTGATCGAAAAGCCCGGCCGGGCGGCCGAAGAGATCGTCGCCGACATCATGCCGGGCATCATCCGCAATTTCCCGTGGCCGAAATCCATGCGCTGGGGCGCTGCCTCGGCAAAGTCCGGCAGCCTGCGCTGGGTGCGCCCGCTGCAATCGATCCTGTGCACCTTCGGGCCCGAAACCGAAGAGCCGGTGGTGGTGGATTTCGAAATCGACGGCATCCGCTCTGGCAATGTCACCTTCGGCCATCGCTTCCATGCGCCCGACGCCCTCACCGTGCGGCGTTTTGACGATTATGTGGAGAAGCTGGAAGCGGCGAAGGTCGTGCTCGACCCCGACCGCCGCAAGCGCATCATCCTCGATGACGCGCGCAATCTCGCTTTCGCCAACGGGCTGGAGCTTGTGGAAGACGAGGGGCTTCTGGAAGAGGTCTCCGGCCTTCTGGAATGGCCTGTGGTGCTGCTCGGCGAATTCGAGGAAGACTATCTGACCATTCCGCCGGAGGTGATCCGGCTGACGATCCGCGCCAACCAGAAGTGCTTTGTCTGCCGCCCGCAGGGCGAGACGGAAAAGCTGTCCAATCGCTTCGTCATTACCGCCAATATCGAGGCGAAGGACGGCGGCAGGGAAATTGCGCACGGCAATGGCAAGGTGGTGCGCGCGCGGCTTTCCGATGCGCTCTATTTCTGGAAGACGGACCAGGCGGCGCTGCCGGATCTCGGCAAGCTTGAGGGCTCGGCGGAAAAATTCGGGCTCGATCTTTCAAAGCCGCTCGACCAGCGCATGGCGCGGCTCGACCATCTGGGCGTGACCTTTCATGCCAAGCTTGGCACGCAGGGTGAGCGCGTGGCGCGGATTGCGGCACTGGCGAAGGAGCTTGCGCCTGTGGTGGGGGCAGACCCAGCAGAGGCCGTGCGCGCGGCGCATCTGGCCAAGGCCGATCTTCAGACGGAAGTTGTGGGTGAATTCCCGGAGCTGCAGGGCTTCATGGGCCGCAAATATGCCGAACTCCAGGGCGAGAGCGATGCGGTGGCGGCGGCCATCGAGGATCACTACAAGCCGCAGGGCCCGAATGACGCCGTGCCGACCGAGCCGGTGGCCGTGGCCGTGGCGCTGGCGGACAAGCTGGACATGCTCACGGGCTTCTGGGCGATTGATGAGAAGCCGACGGGATCGAAGGACCCCTATGCGCTGAGACGCGCGGCGCTGGGTGTGATCCGGATACTTTCGGAGAATGGGATTGGTCTCAACCTGCTGAAATTTTTCCGGTGGATCGTCGATACACCTGGAGCCCGCCCCAATATCGAGAAGGCTGTGCGGAAGACTGAAGGTCAAGATGTTTTTGAAACATATGCTCTAGACCTCCTCTCCTTCTTCCATGACCGCCTGAAAGTCTATCTGCGCGATCAGGGTGCGCGGTATGATCTGATCGATGCGGTTTTGGCGAGCCGTGGTGCCGGCCCCTCATCCGACCCTTCGGGCCACCTTCTCCCCGCAGGCGGGGAGAAGGAAGAGGCGGCAGCGTCTGTGTCCCCCTCTACCCGCGCGCGGGGAGAGGGTAAGGGTGAGGGGCAGCACCAGGCGGGCGAGATTGCCGGAAACGGCAATGACGATCTCCTCCTGATCGTGCGGCGCGTCGAGGCGCTGTCGGAGTTTCTGGCGACCACGGATGGCGAGAACCTTCTGGCGGGCGCCAAGCGGGCAGCGAACATCGTGGCCGATGCGGAAAAGAAGGGGACGGCCATCGCCGGGACGGTCGATGCGAAGCTCTTCGAGACCGATGAGGAGCGGGCGCTCTTCGACAGTCTGGAAGAGGCGGAGAGTTTTGCCGCTCAGGCCATCGCTGCCAATGATTATGTGAAGGCGCTGTCCTTCCTGGCGCGGCTGCGCCAGCCGGTCGATGCCTTCCTCGATGGTGTGATGGTCAATGCGGATGACGAGGCGGTTCGGGCAAATCGTCTGGCGCTGCTTTCACGCATTCGCAGCGCCACGGCACAGGTTGCCGATTTCTCGAAAATCACCGGGTAGCTAGCCGAAAACGTAGACCGCCAGCGCCACGGCGATATAGGAGGCGAGGCCCGCGAGCGGGCCGAGCCGCTGCAGATAGGCCGGAGGCGGCGTGCCGGGCTGACCGCGCCGGACGGCCATGAAACCGAGCACGGCGACGGCAAGGATGAAGGCTGCCGCCACGAGCTTGAGCAGGAAGGCCGTGCTCAAAAGCGCGCCCTCATAGCGCACCAGCCATAACCAAAGGCCTGTCAGCCACAGGAGCAAAACGCCTGAAAGCGTGATGAGTGTGAAGCGCGGGCGCAGCGCCAGAAGGCCGGGCGGCGGTGCGCCCTCGGAGCGTTTGGCCTGTATGGCCACCATCATGCCGCCCAGACCGCCGGCAGCGCCCAGCATGAGGCCGAACAGGTGCAGGATTTTCAGGAAGGTCAGCATGGCGTTGGTCTCCGGAGAATGATGCGCGGAGGGTGCGCCGCCCTGCGTGGAACGTCAAGCGTACCGGGAAGTGCTTTCCTGTCAGCCTTATGGCAGGAGCCTATTCGGGCTGGCCCACTGGCGCGCGCGAGGGCGGTGGCGCAGAAGCAGGAGGCTTCGCGGCCGCGCTGCTTTCATTTTCAGGATGCGGGCGAGATGCAGGTTTGCGGTCTGGCCGAGACACAGGCTCCGGCGAGGTGGCCTGATACGGAGCGGTCACCTCTCGTGGGGGAGCAGAACCGGTTTCTCCACCCCGGATGATTTGCGGCATGCGGCGCGGCGCATGTGGAATGGCGCTGGTGGTTTCTCCAGCTTCGGGATGCATGTCGGGCAGCGCCGTTCCTATGCCGACAATGGAGGGCGAAAGCCGAAGTTTCTCCGCCGAGAACGAAGGGCCGAGCGAAGGGGCAGGGTAGGACAGGGGTGCTTCAAGCAAAACAGGCCGGTCAGGCGTTTTCCGCTGAAATTCCTCTAGAGTGACTGTCGATGTGGGGTGTTCCGCGGATCTGCCTGTCAGCTCGAGCAAGGAAGTCGCCTTCGTGCCGCCCGCCAAAACGAGCAGCATGCTGACGAGCAGTGGCTTGATCGGCCATGACTGCATTCTTCCTGCCCCCCAATCATTGGCGGTTCTGGCGCGCTTCTCATGGCGCACAAGCCATCAAACGCGAAATGCATTAAGATTCAACAAACCTCTTTGCCGGCGGAGCGGCCCGGGATGATCCCCTCAGTGCATCGTCATGAGGGGAAGGACGCTGAAAGAGCTCCGGCCTTGTTGCTTTGCTCATACACGAATGAAAACCCCTCAAGCCCGCCTGCCATGCTTGCCCATATCCGGCAGGCGCGATAGTCAGCAATTGGGTTTTTGAAAGGATGGGTTTCTTGGCTGACATTCTGCCGGACAGTGAGGCGTTGCCACGGGCGGTGGAGCTGCTGCGATCAGGCGCGGCCATCGCCATTCCCACGGAAACGGTTTATGGGCTTGCCGCCGACGCTACCAATGGCGAGGCGGTGGCGCGCATTTATGAGACCAAGGGACGCCCGCAGTTCAACCCCCTGATCGCGCATGTGGCGGACCGGGAGATGGCCGAGCGCATCGCGGTTTTCAACCCGCTCGCGCGCCTCCTTGCGGATGCCTTCTGGCCGGGGCCGCTGACGCTGGTTCTGCCTCATCGTGCGGGATCCGGCGTTCATCCTCTGGTCACTGCCGGGCTCGACACGATTGCGCTGCGCTGCCCGAAAGGGTTTGGCGCGCGGGTGATCGAAGCGCTGGGGCGACCGGTGGCGGCTCCAAGCGCCAATTCATCGGGCCGCATCAGCGGCACAACTGCCGAAGCGGTGGAGGCTGATCTCGGCGCTCGCATTCCTTTGATCGTGGATGGCGGCCCGACGCCGGTGGGACTGGAATCCACCATTGTGAAGGTCGGGGAAGAGAGCATCACGCTTCTGCGTCCGGGCGGCGTTGCGGCTGATGAGATCGAGCGCGTCACCGGTATGGCGCTGATGCGTGGTGCCAAGGGGGTGCAGGCCCCCGGCATGCTTGCCTCTCACTATGCGCCCAATGCCCATATGCGGCTTGGGGTGGCCGAGGTGAAACCGGGAGAGGCGCTGCTTGCCTTTGGGCCGCAACGTGTGGCGGGGGCGGAGAGGGCGGTTGCCATGCGCAATCTTTCGGAGAGCGGAGAGATGCGCGAGGCGGCAGCCAATTTGTTCTCGCATCTGCTCGCGCTAGACCGGTCGGGCGCTGCCACAATCGCCGTCGAGCCTGTGCCCCTTGAAGGGCTTGGCGAAGCCATCAATGATCGCCTCGCGCGCGCAGCCGCACCCCGTGACCGCTAACCCTTCAGGAAACCGCAACTTCATGACCATCGACCCCGCTCTTCTCGCCCGTTTTGCCAAAATCGTCGGCGAGCGCCACGCCCTGACCGCTGCGGAGGAGATCGCGCCTTACGAGGAAGAGCCACGCGGGCTGTTTCGCGGAAAGACGCCGCTGGTGCTGCGTCCAGGCTCGGTGGACGAGGTGAGCGCAATCCTGAAGCTTGCCAGCGAAACCGGCACGGCGATTGTGCCGCAGGGCGGCAATACGGGCCTTGTGGGCGGACAGATGCCGGACGGCGAGGGCAACGAGATCGTGCTTTCGCTTTCGCGCCTCAAGAGGATCCGCGAAATCGATCTGCAGTCCAACACGGCGACGGTGGAGGCCGGCGTGGTGCTGCAGGTGCTGCAGGACGCGGCGGCCGAGAAGGACCGCCTTTTTCCCCTATCGCTCGGTTCGCAGGGCTCCTGCCAGATCGGCGGCAATCTTTCGTCCAATGCCGGTGGCGTGGGCGCGCTGGCCTATGGCACGGCGCGCGACCTTTGCCTCGGCGTCGAGGTGGTGCTGCCCACGGGCGAGGTTTTTGACGATCTGCGCAAGCTCAAGAAGGACAACACCGGCTACGATTTGAAAGATCTGTTTGTGGGCGGGGAGGGCACGCTGGGCGTGATCACTGCGGCGGTGGTGAAGCTCTTTCCCATGCCCAAGGGGCGGGAACTGGCCTGGGCGGCTCTGCCGACGCCTGCCGATGCGCTGCGCTTTTTCGAGCTGGCCAATGACCGCGCCGGCAATGGGCTGACGGCCTTCGAACTCATCGAGCGCACGCCGCTTGCCTTCACGCTGGCGCATGTGCCGGGTTCTGTCGATCCGCTGACCGAGGCGCATCCCTGGTATGTGATGATTGAGATCTCCTCCGGGCGTTCCGGTGACGATGCCAAGGAGCTGATGGAGGAAGTGCTGACGGTCGCCTTCGAGGAAGGGCTGGTGGTGGACGCCGCGATTGCCCAGAACGAGGGGCAGGCCAATGCCTTTCGCCATCTGCGCGAATCCATGTCGGAGGCGCAGAAGCCGGAAGGCGGCTCGATCAAGCACGACATTTCCGTGCCGGTGGCGGCGATCCCCGAATTCATCGAGCGTGCCGGCGACGAGGCGCAGAAGGTTGCGCCGGGCTGCCGCGTGGTCTGCTTCGGCCATATGGGCGACGGCAATCTGCACTACAACATCTCGCAGCCAAAGGATGGCGACCGCGACGCCTATCTGGCCCTCTACCGGAAGATGAACGATGCCATCCACGCCATCGTGCGCGATCTGGGCGGGTCTTTTTCGGCCGAACACGGCATCGGGCGCATGAAGCGCGACGAGCTGATCGCCACGCAGCCTGCCATCGCCACGGAGCTGATGCGCCGGGTGAAGGCAGCGTTTGACCCGGCGGGCATCATGAACCCGCGCAAAGTGATCTGAATTCAAAAGCGTTGGGCGGGGCGCGCAATGCGTCTTGCGCTCAGACATCTTCGTACCGGGGTTGCGCCATTTACCTCCCGGTCACGCCTCTTGCCAGATCGTTACACTTGGTTGGAAATCGCTAACCAACTGTAAGGTCAGCAAAATTTAACCGACTTTCTAAGCCTGACGGTAACGGGCTCGGCGCTAGGGTGCCTTCCATAACGAGGCCGAAAACGGCCCGGTGAGAGAACCGGAAAACCGGCTCTCAGGAGTGACAGGAAGGCAAGAATATGAACAGTGGGCTCAAGCCAGTCTGGGCGGGCCGCGCAATGCGGCTCGACCCCTTTCGCCTGCCACAGGCGGTGAGCTATGCATCGCACGACGATTTCGGCGAAGTGTCCTTTACTGTGGACAATCGCGGCGTGCGCATGAAGCGCGTTCTCAACAAGAGTGGTCTGCCGGTGACGTTCGCCCTGCCGACGCGCGCGTTTCGCGGCGTTGCGGCACGCGCCATCGAGGATGATCTGGGCGATGTGACGGTGACGCTCGAACTGCTTCACACGGATGCGATGCTGTGCGTGCCGCTTCTGGTGGCGGGTGATCTGGATGATGTGGCTGCCGACTGGCGTGCATGGTCGGAGGCGCTGGGGCTTCCCATGCTGATGATCGAGGCCGACGGACTGGCCCGCCCGCTCGAAGAGAGCATTGGAGAGGTGAAGGCAAATCCCCCGAAGCATCGGCGTCAGGGCCATGCCGTTCGGGCGCGCCGCCCGCGTTTCCTCGCGCGTCGCCGATGCGGCAGCCTGGGTGTGCGGATGGTTGTTGGCGGAGCGGAGATTATCGCCCGCGACTGATCGCGCCGGTCAGAACTGTGGGCTGATCACGGCCCACAGGCCACCGCCGATCAGACCGAGGAAGATCAGCCAGCCGACCACATTGTTGGAGCGGAAGAGCGCCAGACACTGATCCGGGTTGTCGATGTCGATGACCCGGATTTGCCGTGCCATATGAGCGCCTGCGGCGACAAGGCCGGCAAGTGCTGGCATCGGCACTTCGGCAAGCGCGAAGGCGACCGCAAAGAACAGAAGCGCGCCGCCATAAAGCGCAATCAGCCATTGACGGGTTTTTTCTCCGAACAGGCGGGCGGTGGAGCGAACGCCGACAATGGCATCGTCTTCCTTGTCCTGATGGGCGTAGATCGTGTCATAGCCGATGACCCACAGGATCGAGCCAAAATAGAGAAGCACGGGCGCGAGCGACAGGCTCTCGAAATCGGCCGCCCAGCCCATCAGCGCACCCCAGGAAAAGGCAAGTCCCAGAAAGAGTTGCGGCCAGTCCGTGAATCTCTTCGCGAAGGGATAGATCGCCACCACGATGAGCGAGGCGAAGCCAAGCGCGATGGCAAATGCATTGAACTGAACGAGCACCAGGAGCCCGAGCAGCGCCTGCGCCAGAAGGAAGGCCCACGCCTGACCGCGCGAAACCTGACCGGAGGGCAGGGGGCGTGAGCGTGTGCGCTCGACCGCATTGTCGATGCGCTCATCCACCAGATCATTGTAGGTGCAGCCGGCCCCGCGCATGGCAATCGCGCCGACGAGGAAGAGCAGGATGTGCCAGAGCGAGGGAAGCACCTCGGCAAGGGGGGCGCCGGGCTGCGCATAGGCGGAGGCCGCAAGGGCCGTGGACCAGAGGCAGGGCCACAGAAGCAACTGCCAGCCGATGGGGCGATCCCAGCGGGCAAGCTGCGCATAGGGCCACATGCCGCGCGGCATGACGCGATAGACCCAGTGGCCGGATGGGGCATCGGCAACGCGGCCCTGACCTTGGCGGGACTGGATCTTTTCCATCGTGCAAACCGTCCGTTTTATGTGTCTTCCCTGCAGGGAGTGGCAAGCCCGCCTCTCCGCGTCAAGCGTTTCTGTCGGGGAACGGCGGACAAGCGCCTTGATTTTCGGCGCGAAGGGCCATAGCCCGAGGCAGTGATTGAACAAGCGGGGATGCGCACGATGAATGTTCTCCTGATCGGGTCCGGTGGCCGCGAGCATGCACTGGCCTGGAAGCTGGTTGCATCTCCTGTGCTGACGAAGCTTTATGCAGCGCCCGGTAATCCCGGCATGGCAGGGGACGCTGAATGCGTGGCGCTTGACGTTTCCGACCATGCGGCGATTGTCGCCTACTGCCGGGAAAAGGCGATAGACCTTGTTGTGGTGGGGCCGGAAGCGCCGCTCGTTGCCGGCCTTGCCGATGCGCTGACCGATGCGGGCATCCGTGTTTTTGGCCCGAGTGCGGCGGCAGCCAGGCTTGAAGGGTCGAAGAGCTTCACCAAGGAACTCTGCGACCGCTACGCGATACCCACGGCAGCCTATGGCCGGTTCGACAACGCGCTGGCCGCACGCGACTATGTGCGCGAGCAGGGCGCGCCCATCGTCATCAAGGCGGACGGGCTTGCCGCCGGCAAGGGCGTGACCGTGGCCATGACGGAGGATGAGGCCATCGCGGCCATCGACGACTGCTTTGACGGCAGCTTCGGCGCGGCGGGTGCTTCTGTTGTCGTGGAAGAGTTTCTGGAGGGCGAGGAGGCGAGTTTTTTCTGTCTTTGCGATGGCAAGACGGCGCTGCCCTTCGGCACCGCGCAGGACCACAAGCGCGTGGGCGATGGCGATACGGGGCCGAACACGGGGGGCATGGGCGCCTATTCGCCGGCCCCGGTGCTGGACGAGGAAACGCTTGCCCGCACCATGGCCGAGATCATCGAGCCGACGCTGAAGGGCATGGCGGAGATGGGTGCGCCGTTTACCGGTGTTCTCTATGCCGGGCTGATGCTGACGAAGGACGGCCCCAAGCTCATCGAATACAATGTTCGTTTCGGCGATCCGGAATGCCAGGTGCTGATGATGCGGCTCAAGGAAGATCTTCTGCTTCTCATCAATGCGGCGGTGGACGGGCAACTGGCGCATGTCTCTGCCCGCTGGCGCGACGAGGCGGCGCTGACCGTGGTGCTGGCGGCAAAAGGCTATCCGGCAAGCCCTGAAAAAGGCACCGTGATCCGCGGCGTGGAGGCGGCGGGTGCTGATGAAGGTGTCGAGATATTTCACGCCGGCACCGCGATGAACGACGGCGCGCTGGTGGCCAATGGCGGACGGGTGCTGAATGTCACCGCACTGGGAGGCTCGGTGAAAGAGGCGCAGGAGAAGGCCTATCGCGCGGTCGATCTGATCGACTGGCCGGAAGGCTTCTGCCGACGCGACATTGGCTGGCGCGCGGTGGAACGCGAAGGCTGAGGGGCCTCAGGGCTGGCGCGTAGCTTTCTGCTGCTCTATTCCTTGAACAGATGCGCCGTCTCGAACGGATCGGGAGCGGGTTTTTCAGGGACGGTGCCGTCAGCCATCCGCTTTTTGTGGTGGGTGAGCGAGCACTCGATGGAACAGAGAATGCCGCGATCTGCCCAGTAGGCCGGGCCGTTTTCGATCAGGCCTTCATGATAGGCAAAGCCCGGTGTTCCGAACATTTTTCCGCATTCGATGCAGCGGTTCTTTTCCGGTCTTGCAAGCATTGAGGCCCCTTCCTTTGGAGGGTTTCTATCCTTCGGGCGGGAGGGCTGCAAGGTTTTCAACATTGACGTTTACGTAAAAAGAAACTAGCAATCTTGCGCCAAGGTATGATGGCGGGGGTGTGGTCGAGCGGCTAGATTTTGGTCCCGGGCGCACGCTGGACATTTTGGCGCGCGCCGCACTTCCAGGCGCTGTCGGGACATCAGGAGGATTGCAGCATGTATCGAGCCCCGGTCGACGAAATCGCCTTCACCCTGAAACATGTCACCGGGTTTGGTGCCGATCTGGATGCTGGCCGGTTTGGCGATCTCTCGGAAGATCTTGTCGATGCGATCATTGGCGAGGCCGGGCGCTTTGCGGCGGAGGAAATCGCGCCGCTTGCGAAAGTGGGCGACGAAAAGGGGGCGGTCTTAAAGGACGGAACCGTCACCACGCCGCCGGGCTGGGCCGATCTCTATCGCCGCTGGTGCGAGGGCGGATGGAACGGCCTTGCAGCGCCGGAGGAATTTGGCGGGCAGGGCCTGCCAACGCTGCTTTCGGTTGCGGCCATCGAGATGTGGAACTCCGGCTCCATGGCCTTTGCAATCGGTCCGACATTGACGGTTGGCGCCATCGAGGCGCTGGAAAAGCACGCGACGCCGGAACTGCAGAAGACCTATCTTGAAAAGCTCGTCTCGGGCGAATGGATGGGCACGATGAACCTGACGGAGCCGCAGGCCGGGTCCGATCTCAATGCGCTCAAGGCGCGCGCGGAACCGGTGGGCGACGGCACCTATCGCATCTTCGGGCAAAAAATCTTCATCACCTATGGCGAGCACGATTTCACCGACAACATCGTGCATCTGGTGCTGGCAAGGCTGCCGGATGCACCGGCGGGAACGAAGGGCATTTCGCTGTTTCTCGTGCCAAAGTTTTTCGTCAATAACGACGGATCGTTGGGTGCGCGCAACGATGTCTTCTGCGCTTCCATGGAGCACAAGCTGGGCATTCATGCCTCGCCTACCTGCACCATGATCTATGGCGACGGCAAATTCGGCGAGACGCCGGGCGCTGTCGGCTGGCTGATCGGTGAGGAAAACCGGGGACTCGCCTGCATGTTCACCATGATGAACAACGCCCGTCTGGCCGTCGGTATGCAGGGTGTGGGGATTGCCGAAGCGGCAACGCAGAAGGCGATTGCTTATGCGCAGGAGCGCCGGCAGGGCCGTGCCGCCGGTGCGCCCAAGGATGGCGAAATGAGCCCGATCGTCGAGCATCCCGACATCAAACGCACGCTTTTGACCATGAAGGCCGAGACGCAGATGGCGCGCGCGATCACCTATGCCTGCGCCTATGCGATCGACCGGGCACGGCTTGACGAGGGCGAGGAGGCGACAGCCTGGCAGGCGCGCGCAGATATTCTGACCCCCATGGCGAAGGCCTTTTCCACCGATGTGGGCGTGGAGGTCGCTTCGCTTGGCCTGCAGGTTCACGGCGGCATGGGCTATGTGGAAGAGACGGGGGCTGCCGCGCTTTACCGGGATGCGCGGATCGCGCCGATCTATGAGGGCACCAACGGTATTCAGGCAATCGATCTCGTCATGCGCAAGCTGCCGCTTCAGGGCGGTGAGGCGGTGGCGCGTCTGATCGGCGAATTGCGCGCGGACCAGAAGGCGGTTGCCCAGGCATCCGGTCTGGGGGCGACCGGCGAGAAGCTGGCCGACGCGCTCGATGATCTGGAGGCGGCGACCGCATTCATGACCAGCACTTTGGCCGAGGGGCGTGTGAACGAGGCGCTTGCGGGCGCGACGCCCTATCTCCGCCTTTTCTCGCTTGTCATTGGGGTGGCCTTCAATGCGCGGGCTGTTGCCGGCAACGAAAACCCCGGGCATGCCGCGCTGGTACGCTTCATGGCGGAGAACCTGCTTGGTGAGACGGGCGCACTGAGGCAGCGGGTGACGGAGGGGGCGGCGAGCCTCGATGCGGCGGCCGACGCCCTGCTTTCGGCCTGAGGAGACGATCATGAGCGAGCATGTTCTCATAGAGCGGCGCGGAGCGGTGCAGGTTATCCGTCTCAATCGCCCGGAGAAGAAGAATGCCATCACGCGCGCCATGTATGCGGCAATGGCCGAAGCGCTGAAGGCGGGTGATGCGGATGAGGCAGTGCGCTGCCATGTGCTTCTGGGCCAGCCAGGCGCGTTTTCGGCGGGCAACGACCTTGCCGATTTCATGGCGGTAGCCGCCGGCGGCGAGGGTGGCGAGGAGGTCTATGATTTTCTTCTGGCGCTGGCCGGGGCGGGAAAACCGCTGGTCTCGGGTGTGGACGGGATTGCGGTGGGGATCGGCACGACGATCCACATGCATTGCGACCTGACCTTCGCCACGCCGAAAACGGTGTTTTCAACGCCGTTTGTGGATCTGGGCCTCGTGCCGGAGGCGGGGTCGAGCTTGCTTGGACCTGCGATTATGGGCCATCAGCGCGCCTTTGCCATGTTGGCGATGGCCGAAGGACTGCCGGCGGAAGAGGCGCAGGCGGCAGGGCTGATCCACCGCGTGGTGGGTGAGGGCGAGCTGGAGAGTGCGGTCTTCAAGGCGGCGGAAGCACTTGCCGCAAAACCGCCCGAGGCTTTGCGCATCGCCCGGAACCTGTTGCGCGGGCCGCGCGACGATGTTGTCGCGCGCATCAGGGAAGAGGGCGAGCATTTCCGTGCGCGTCTGAAATCGGATGAAGCGCGGGCCGCCTTCATGGCCTTCATGAGCCGCAAATAGGGTGGGTCGAGGAGCATTGGACGCCTCGATCGGTGATACAACGCCTGCCTCTCATCCCCCTGCCGGGACCTTCTCCCCGCTCGCGGGGAGAAGGAGGCTGTGATCGAGGGCGGTTGTCTTACGGATAAAGCCGCTCGGTCTGCCAGTCGCCCTTTCCATCGCGGGTAAAGACCACGCGGTCGTGCAGGCGGAAAGGGCGGTCGTGCCAGAATTCGATGGTCTGCGGAACGATCCGGAAACCCGACCAGTGCGACGGGCGCGGGATCGTGCCGACCGCAAACTTCGCGGTATATTCGGCAACCGCTTTTTCAAGCGCGAACCGGCTTTCAAGCGGTCGCGACTGTTTTGAGGCCCAGGCGCCGATACGGCTGCCGCGCGGGCGCGAGGCATAATATTCGTCGGCCTCTTCGTCGCTCACCACTTCAACCGGCCCGCGAATGCGCACCTGTCGGCGCAAGCTCTTCCAGTGAAAGCACATGGCTGCTTTTTTCGCGCTCAGGATCTCGCCACCCTTGGCGCTCTCGAAATTCGTGTAGAACACAAAGCCGCGCTCATCAAAGCCCTTCAGAAGCACCATGCGCACATTGGGCATTCCATCGGGATCGACGGTGGCGAGAGCCAGCGCATTGGGATCGTTGGGCTCTGATTGGGTGGCGTCGTGAAGCCATTCGGCAAAGAGCCGGAAGGGCTCGTCGCGCTCCGTGAAGTCACCGGATTTTAACGTCTCGTCAATCATACTGGCTGCCTGTTCGCTTATTCTACGGGGAGAATGCCGATTGTCGGGGGCAACGCAAGCGCCAGTTCGGGGTATGGCCTTGGGGCTGCGTCTTTTTGGGCGCCTTTTCCTCCCCATGACCGCAACCCTGCTTGCGGGCTGCAGTGTCTCTGCACTCGATCTCGATCAGTCGGGTATCGACGCTTCTGCGGTAACCGGTTCGGTTACCCCTGCCGCGGAGCCCTCCCACTCCCCGACGCTGCCAGCCGGAACGGCCGCGATGCTTCACGCAATGGTTTCGCAGATGGGAGAGGGGCTGGATGGTGCATTGCCGCTCTCGTGGGCGGATGAGGAAAACGGCGTTCGCGGCGTAATCTCGCATATATATGATGACGGAACGTGTCGCAGCTTCGTGACAACGCGCGAAAGTTTTGACGGGATCAGCCTTTATCGCGGCACGGCTTGCCCAAGCCCGGAATTCGGGTGGCAGATTCAGACTTTCGAGGCGGTTTGACGAACGAAACCGGTCCAAGGTCTGGAATTTCTTCCTAACCGAACGCATATAGTGAACAACATCCCGAATTCACGAGCGTTTTGCCCTATAATGGGGAACGACCAGAAACAGAGTTGCACATGCGCAATCCATATGACGTTTTGGGCGTGGCCAAGAACGCCTCGTCCAAGGATATAAAATCGGCTTACAGGAAGCTGGCAAAGCAATATCACCCGGACCAGAAACCGGATGATCCCAAGGCCAAGGAACGCTTTGCCGAAATCGGCCAGGCCTATGAAATCCTCGGCGACGAGAAGCAGCGCCGCGCTTTCGATCGTGGCGAGATCGATGCCGAGGGCAAGCCCCGCTTTGCTGGCTTCGAAGGCGCCGGAGCAGGCGGTGACCCGTTTGCAGGATTTCGCCGGTCCGCCCGTGGGGGACCGGGAGCGCAGCATTTCGAGTTCAGGAGCGGTGGTCCCGATGGCGCGGGTTTCGGCGGCGCGGACATTTTCAGCCAGATTTTTGGTGATGCCTTTTCGCAGGCAGGAAGCGGACGTGGGCGTCGTGCCGGAGCCGGGAATGCCGGCGGCGGCCGCCCCAGTGGCATGGGTGATCTGAACGCCACGCTTGATGTGGACATCGAGGATGTGGCGAAGGCGCAGAAGGTGACGGCCATCTTTCCCGGCGGTCGGCGCATTGCGGTGAAACTGCCCCGTTATGTGGAGGACGGCCAGACAATCCGTCTCAAGGGGCAGGGTGAGGAGACGCCGTTCGGCGAGCGGGGTGACGCGCTGGTCAAACTGCGTTTCAGGGCACACCCGCGCTATCGGGTCGAAGGACGTGATCTCCATGTGGACTTGCCGGTCAGTCTGCGCGATGCGGTTCTGGGGGCCAAGGTCCCGGTCGAAACCCCGACCGGAAAGCTGGCGCTGACGATCCCGGCCTGGACCAGCTCGGGCAAGGCGATGCGCCTCAAGGGGCGGGGGCTGCCGCGCAAGACCGAGGGCAATGGCGATCTCTACGCCCATGTCCAGATCATGCTGCCGGAGGGCGGAGACCCTGCTCTGGAGGCTTTGTTCCGCCAATCCGCTTGATGCCGTGGCCCGGCTGTGCGATAGGGCTGCCGGCTTATCGCATTGTGCCGCTGGAGAATCGCCAGCGGCGCAGATGCAGTACACAGGATGAAGAAGCGCCGCGCCTTCAGGTGAAAGCAAGACGCTTCGGCAATTGGATTCGGAGAACCATTCCATGACAAATGGCAATGGCCTGATGGCCGGAAAGCGCGGGCTCATTCTGGGGGTCGCCAACAACCGCTCGATCGCTTGGGGCATCGCGAAAGCATGTGCCAATGCCGGTGCAGAACTGGCCCTGACCTATCAGGGGGACGCGCTGAAGAAGCGGGTGGAGCCACTGGCTACGGAACTCGGCGCGATTGTCGCGGGGCATTGCGATGTTACGGACATGGACAGCGTCGATGCGGTCTTCGCAAAGCTCGAGAAGGAGTGGGGAAAGATCGACTTTCTGGTCCACGCTGTCGCCTTCTCCGACAAGGACGAACTGACCGGCCGTTATGTCGATACGAGCCGTGACAACTTCCTCCGCAGCATGGATATCTCGGTTTACTCACTGACAGCGCTTGCCAAACGCGCCGAGCCGCTGATGAGCGATGGTGGGTCGATCCTCACGCTGACCTATTACGGCGCCGAGAAGGTGATGCCGCATTACAATGTCATGGGCGTCGCAAAGGCGGCGCTCGAGGCGAGTGTGCGTTATCTGGCGGTTGACCTGGGCGGCAGCAACATCCGCGTCAACGCCATTTCGGCGGGGCCCATCAAGACACTGGCCGCCTCCGGCATCGGAGACTTCCGCTACATCCTGCGCTGGAACGAGTACAACTCGCCACTGAAACGTGTGGTCACCACTGACGAAGTGGGCGATTCGGCGCTTTACATGCTTTCCCATCTCTCGCGCGGAGTGACCGGCGAGGTGTTGCATGTCGACTCCGGCTATCATGTTGTCGGCATGAAAGCGGTCGACGCTCCGGACATCTCTGTGGTGACGGAGTAGCTACGAAGGCGCGTCGTGCTTCCATTATTGTATGTCATTCGCCATGGTCAGACCGAATGGAACGCCGAAGAGCGCCTCCAGGGTCAGGCCGATACGGACATAAATGCGGTTGGCCAGGTTCAGGCTGACCGCAATGGTATTCGCCTTGCCGATCTTCTGAACCATGATGCTGACGGCTTCGATTTTGTGGCGAGTCCATTGCGACGCACCCGCGAGACCATGGAGCGCGTGCGTGCAGGGCTCGGCCTGCCGCGGGAAGGCTATCGCACCGATCCACGCCTGATGGAGCTGAATTTCGGAGATTGGCAGGGATTTACCTACGCCGAGCTGGAAGCGGCCAATCCGGGATGCACCAGTGGCCGGTCAGAAGACAAGTGGGGTTTCGTGCCGCCCGGTGATGCTGCTGAAAGCTATGAGACGCTGGCTGAACGGGTGAAGCCTTGGCTGGACGAGGTGAATACCCCTACGGTGTGCGTGACGCATGGCGGGGTTATCCGGTCGCTCCTTTACCTGACGGGACACGCCTCCAGCGATGAGGCGGCGGCGCTTGCCATCCCTCAGGATAGAATTCTCCGATTTGAAAACGGTACGGCGGAGTGGCTTTAGCCCCTAATCCGGCAGGAGCATGTCTGTGATCTGCTTGACGCCATTGTCAACTTCCCGATAGGCCACGATCACGCTCATCCCCGGTTCGATGGCGGAGATGTCCATTTCGGACGGCAGTTTGTAGGTCTGCCCGTTGTCGAGCGTGATGGTCAGATTTTCCGGATCCACATTGGCGACCTTACCCTCGGTGTCCAGGGCGAAGGCGGAGGAAGCGAACATAAGTAAGCCCGTGACGGCGGCGAGAATGCGCATTCCATACCTCTCGGATTTCGACTGGTTATCCAGATCGTGTGGCGCAGATTCGATCCATTTCTTAAACCACCTAAATGTGTCAAAACTTGCGCATGTGGCAATCCGGTTTGACCACATTCGCAAAGGCCAATAGAAGCGGAGCGACCGGCCGGGAAAACTGCATCACGGCCGCGCTGTCTGATCTGTGAAAGCCTGCATTCATGTCTCACAATACCTTCGGTCATCTGTTTCGTGTCACCACCTGGGGCGAGAGCCATGGACCGGCTATCGGCTGTGTGGTCGACGGGTGCCCGCCCGGCATTCGTTTCACGCCTGCAGAGATACAGGCCGAACTGGACAGAAGACGGCCAGGCCAGTCGCGCTTCGTCACACAGCGGCGCGAGCCGGACGAAGTGAAGATCCTGTCAGGCGTGCTGCCGGACGAGGATGGCGAAACGCTGATCACCACCGGAACTCCGGTCTCCATGATGATCGAGAATGTCGATCAGCGCTCGAAGGACTATGGCGAGATCGCAAAGCGTTTTCGGCCGGGACATGCCGATTACACCTACGAGACCAAATATGGCCTGCGGGATTATCGCGGCGGCGGGCGCTCTTCTGCGCGCGAGACGGCAACGCGGGTTGCTGCCGGCGCGCTTGCCCGCAAGGTGGTGCCGGGCATGACCGTGCGTGCCGCTCTGGTCGCCATGGGCGAGAAGGAAATCGACCGGGCGAACTGGAGCTGGGATTTCATAGGTGACGCGGAAAACCCGTTTTTCACGCCGGATCCGAAATCCGTCCCGGTCTTTACGGAATATCTCGATGGCATTCGCAAGGCAGGCTCCTCGGTGGGGGCGGTCATTGAGGTGGTGGCGGAAGGTGTGCCGGCGGGGCTCGGTGCGCCGGTCTATGCCAAACTTGATCAGGATATCTGCGCGAACCTCATGTCGATCAATGCTGTGAAGGGCGTGGAGATCGGCAATGGTTTTGAGGCGGCCCGCATTGCCGGCGAGGAGAACGCTGACGAGATGCGCATGGGCAATGACGGAACCCCGCGTTTCCTGAGCAACAATGCCGGCGGCATTCTGGGCGGCATCTCAACCGGTGAGCCGATTGTTGCGCGCTTTGCGGTGAAGCCGACCTCGTCGATCCTGACGCCGCGCCAGAGCATCGACAAGGATGGCAATGAGGTCGACGTGATGACCAAGGGCAGGCACGACCCGTGTGTGGGCATTCGCGCCGTGCCGATTGCCGAAGCGATGGTTGCCTGCGCAATCGCCGATCACTATCTGCGCCACCGCGGCCAGACCGGCCGCATCTGACGGAGTTTGCTGATGCCCTATGATCAGAAGAAGGTCGTCGAAGCCCTTCGTGCCTTTGAAAAGGGCGAGATGGTTGTCGTCATGGATGATGACGGTCGTGAGAATGAGGGCGACATCATCGTTGCCGCCGTGCACTGCACGCCCGAGAAGATGGCGTTCATCGTGCGCCACACGTCGGGCATCGTCTGCGCCCCCATGCCCCATGGCGAGGCGAAGCGGCTGAACCTTGCACCCATGGTGGCCGAGAACGATGCGCCGCACGCGACGGCATTCACTGTCAGCGTCGATTTCAAACATGGCACCACGACCGGCATTTCGGCCGAAGACCGCACACTGACCGTCCGCAATCTGGCAAACCCCAATGTGGGCCCTGCCGATTTCGTGCGCCCCGGACACATCTTCCCGCTGGTCGCACGTGAGGGCGGTGTGCTGATGCGCTCGGGCCATACGGAAGCGGCCGTTGATCTTTGCAAGCTTGCCGGGCTGCCGCCCATCGGGGTTATCTGCGAGCTGGTGAATGATGACGGCACGGTGATGCGTGGACCGCAGGTTTCGGCTTTTGCCGAACAGCACGGGCTGATGCAGGTGTCGGTTGCCGATCTCATCGCCTATCGCCAGAGGCAGGAAACGCTGGTGGAGCGCGTGGCGAGTTTCGATATCGATACGCCGAGCGGTCCTGCCAAGGCCCATGCCTACACGCTTCCCTGGGAAGCGATGCAGCATGTGGCGATCGTCTTTGGCGATATCCGGGACGGGGTGGATATTCCTGTCCGGCTCCACACCGAGGACGTGGTAGCCGATGTTTTCGGCAAGGAAGAACGGCTGCGCGAAGCGATGAACCGCATGGCGGGACTTGGACGGGGCGTTCTGGTTTATCTGCGTGAAGGCTCCGTGGGTGTCGCCCATGAAAACCGGCGCCGTCCGGCGGGAAGCGACCGCGAGGACCATGACGAGGCCTTACGACGTGAGAGCGAGTGGCGCGAAATCGGACTTGGCGCACAGATCCTCAAAGATCTGGGTATTTCCTCCATCAAGCTGATGGCCTCGCGTGAGCGCCACTATGTCGGGCTTGAGGGTTTCGGCATAGAGATCGCCTCGACCGATATTGTTTGACCCCTGGGAGCCAGGCCCGACCTCTCCGGCCTGGCTCAAGATGAAGCCTGGGCTCTACTCCGCCGGCTGGAATGTTTCACGGGCTGCTGCCACGCGACGCTCTCCGGCGAGGCTCTTCTGACCAAGCAGCACGGTCAAAAGGGCAGAAAAGCCTGCAGCGACGGATACCCAGAAACCGTTTTGCGGCCCGAACGCATCAATCACCCAGCCGGCGACAAACGATCCGAGCGCCATACCGATCCCGATCCCGGTCATGACCCAGGTTATGCCTTCTGTCAGCATGGAAGGGGACACACGGCGCTCGATCACGCCAAATGCCGTGATGAAAGTGGGCGAGACGGCGAGGCCGCTGACAAAGACAGCCAGAGCGAGCAAGGCAACTGTGTTGGCGAAGAGAAGCGGAATTGTGGTGAAGGCGATCACGGCCACTGCAATGGCGAGCTGACGTTGGAGGGGCATTTTTAGGTTGAGGGCGCCAATGACGATTCCGATCAGAAACGAACCCACAGCGTAGACACCAATGACAAGACTGGCGGCACCGGGCTGGCCAAGAGCCTTGGTGATGGCCACGGAACTGACTTCGGCGGTGGCGAAGATGGCACCGACAAAGATCAGGGCAAGCGTGACGATTTGCACCGGGCGCAGGCGGATCGCGGAATGTGACGGACCGTCTTCGGCCGGGCGTATGCCTGGTTCTGTCGAGCGCTGCAACACGAAAGCCGCCGTTCCGAACGCCAGAAAGAGTGTGCTCGCCACCATGCCGGCTTCAGGAAAGAGCGAGACGCTCAATCCCACCGAAAGCGAGGCGCCGGCGATATAGACCAGTTCGTCGGCGACAGATTCGAAAGCGAAGGCGGTGTTGAGTTCGGGACGGTCGTGAAAGATCTCGGTCCATCTCGATCGCACCATGGCCGGGATGCTGGGCATGGTGGCTGCGGCGAGGGCGGCGGCAAACAGCGTCCACAGCGGCCAGTCACGATTGGCCGCGGTAATAAGCAGGAAAAATGCGATCACGGAGATGGCTGTGAACGGCGTCAATATGGCGCTTTGGCCACGCCGGTCCACGAGCCGCGAGATTTGCGGTGCAACGAAGGCATTGGTGAGGGCGAACGTGGCCGAGACTGCGCCGGCAAGCCAATATTCGCCGTGGGTTTGTGATAGCATGGCGACAATGCCGATGGGGGCCATGGCAATAGGCAATCGGGCGAAGAAACCGGCTGCGGCGAAGCCTTTGGAGCCCGGTGCCTTGAAAATCTGGCGATAGGGGTTGGCCATTGGAAAGATCCTTGATGCAGAAGCAGGGGTGTTTTACATACGCAGCGTATGTGGATCAGATAATGGCATACGCCTCGTATGTCAATTGATATACGTCGCGTATGTGAATGGAGGCTTGAATGGTGCATAAGCCGCGCAGTGAAATGATTGCCGAAACCAGAGCCAAACTGGTGGCTGCAGCGCGGGATGCCTTCGGCAGGGTTGGTTATGCGAATGCTTCGATGGATGATTTTACCGCAGGCGCAGGCCTGACGCGCGGCGCTCTCTACCACCATTTCGGCGGTAAAGAAGGGCTGTTCGAAGCCGTCATAATGCAGATCGATGGGGAGATGACCGAAAGGCTCAAGGGCGTTTCACAGCGTGCCAGCGACCCCTGGCAGGGCTTTGTGGACGAGTGTGTCGCCTATATCGAGATGGCTCTTGAGCCGGAGATCCAGCGCATCATGCTGCTCGACGGCCCGTCCGTGCTTGGCGATCCGTTCAACTGGCCCAATCAGCCGTCGTGCATACGTTCGCTGACGGCCAGTCTTCAGAGACTGGTGGAAGAAGGGCGGGCGGATGTGGCCGACCCCGAAGCGATGGCTCGGCTGGTGAGCGGAGCCAGTCTCCACGCATCCTTGTGGATTGCCAATTCGGATGACCCTGAGGCAACGTCGAAGCGTGCAGTTTCCGCCTTCAAGCGGCTGCTTGAAGGGCTTCGCTACCCAACGCCTACTCCAGGTTGACAATCCTGCGTCATCGGTCATGCTTCCGGCAACGTGCTGGGGGCTGTTTCATGTGGGATTTCGATATTGGCAGGACGCTCGCGATCATGGGTCGGACATGGCCCTTCATCGTGCTGCGCATGGTGGTCTATTTCGGTATTACCGTTGCCTATATCTTTGCTACGGGGACCGGGGCTGGGGTTGGTTATGGTGTAGGCCACATCTCCACGGACCCCGGCGGCCCCGGTACATTCGCGCTTTGGGGCGGGATTGTCGGATTTGGCCTGGTCTCCGCAATTGTCTACTGGATCCGCGAATACATCCTCTACATCGTCAAGGCCGGCCATATCGCCGTAATGGTGCATCTGATCGACGGGCGCGATGTGCCAGATGGCAAGAGCCAGATCACCTATGCACGCCAGGAAGTGACGGCACGTTTTGCCGAGGCCAATGTGCTTTTCGTTCTCGACCAGCTCGTAAAAGGCGTGATTCGCGTTTTGACCGGACTTCTGGGTGGGATTGCCGGCTTTCTGCCCATTCCAGGCCTCGACACGCTGATGCGTTTCGTCAACACGGTGATCCGCATTGCGCTTACTTATGTGGACGAGATCATTCTCGGCTATAATGTTCGCATCGGTTCAAGCACACCGTTCGAAACGGCTCGGCAGGGCGTGGTGCTCTATGCGCAGAATGGCAAGACCATGCTCAAGAATGCCGTCTGGCTGGCGCTCTTCATGTGGCTTCTGACCTTTGTTGTCTTCCTTGTCATGCTGGCACCGGCGGGCGCGATCCTTTATGCCATGCCGGGGCAATTGGCAGGATGGGCCTTTGTATTGGCGATCGTGTTTGCCTGGGCGGTAAAGGCGGCACTCATCGAGCCATTTGCCATTGCTGCGCTGATGTCCGTCTATTTCAAGGTTATCGAAGGACAGACACCCAATCGCGAGTGGGATGAGCGGCTGAGCAATGCATCCAAGCAATTCCGGGAACTGAAGGAACGGGCACTGGAGACGGTGGGCGTCCGCACTGGTGCGGCGTCTGCAAAACCAGCTGGGTGAAACCCTGTTGACATGGGCCCCACGCACCACTTCCCGTCATGGCCAAGCCATGGTTTGACCACTACACTTGGGGAATGAGAACCCGTTTCTACACCCATCCGATCTGCCGTGAGCACCTAACGCCGCCGGGCCACCCGGAGCGGCCCGACCGTCTGCGTGTGATCGTCGACCGGTTGGACGACGAGCCTTTCGCCTATCTCGAGCGGCTCGAAGCGCCTCGGGCTGATGAGCAGGTGGTGTTGCTGGCGCATCCCGTTGAACACCTTGAAAAGGTTAAAGCCAGCATACCGGATGAGGGGCTTGCGGTGATCGACGATGACACCACCGTGAGCCCGAAGAGCCTTGAAGCTGCTCTTACGGCCATTGGCGGTGCTGTGGCCGGTGTCGACGACGTGTTTTCCGGCGAGGCCGGGAACGTATTCGTCGCGGGGCGTCCTCCCGGCCATCATGCCGAGAAGAACCGGGCCATGGGCTTTTGCCTCTTCAACAATGCGGCCATCGCGGCCCGCCACGCGCAGAAGGAACACGGTGCAGAGCGCATCGCCATCGTCGACTGGGACGTGCATCACGGCAATGGAACCCAGGACATCTTCTGGGACGATCCGAGCGTTCTCTATTGCTCGACGCACCAGATGCCGCTTTACCCGGGCACAGGCGCAGCCCATGAGACGGGCGCCGGCAACATCGTCAACGCGCCGCTGCCCGCCGGTTCGGGTTCTGCGCCGTTTCGCGAGGCGTTCGATGAAAAGCTACTGCCAGCGATCGATCGGTTTTCACCGGATCTGATCATCATTTCTGCCGGTTTCGACGCACACCGGCGCGATCCGTTGGCTGAACTCAATCTGGAAGCCGAGGATTTCGACTGGGCGACCGGCGTTCTGATGGAACGGGCCGACCGTTTGTCACAGGGGCGCCTTGTCAGTCTGCTTGAAGGTGGGTACGACCTGCAGGGACTTTCCGTGTCGGTCGCTGCGCATGTCGGCCGTTTGTTGAAGGGGTGAGAGATGGCCGAAGAAGCCAACAACGACATCAAGAGCATGAGCTTCGAGCAGGCACTGGAAGCGCTGGAGAAGATCGTTGAGGATCTGGAGCGTGGCGATGTGCCCCTGGACCAGTCGATCAAGATCTATGAGCGGGGTGAGGCCCTGAAAAAGCACTGCGACCTGCTGCTGAAATCCGCTGAGGACAAGGTTGAGAAGATCCGCTTGTCGCGCGAGGGGCAGGCGGTTGGCAGTGAACCGCTCGACGAGGCCTGAGATCGACGAGGCCTGAGATCAGAGTAACTCCGAGCGCGGCAGCCTCTGTACATTTGTTTGTACGGAGGTTGTTTTGTATTCAAAAGTGGTGAGACCAAGTTTCAATGAAACTGTACTGTTTCATCTCATCGCGTTTACTTTGTGCAGCTGAAGCCCTATGTCGAAGTGATGCAAACAGCCGAGGTGACGCGCGTGAAATCGCCGCCCGACACTCCTCTCCTTGACGCGGTTGGCACGCCAGCCGATTTGAAAAAACTCTCGCAGGATGATCTCCCCCAGCTTGCCGACGAGCTGCGTGCGGAACTGATCGATGCGGTTTCGAAGACCGGTGGGCATCTTGGTGCCGGGCTCGGCGTGGTCGAACTGACCGTGGCGTTGCACTATGTGTTCGACACGCCGGACGACCGGCTGATCTGGGACGTGGGCCACCAGGCCTACCCGCACAAAATATTGACCGGCAGGCGCGCGCGCATCCGCACTCTGCGCCAGGAAGGCGGGCTCTATGGTTTCACAAAACGCTCCGAGAGCGAATACGACCCCTTCGGCACGGCCCACTCGTCGACTTCCATTTCGGCGGGCCTGGGCATGGCCGTCGCGCATCGGCTGAAATGCGAAAAGCGCAATGTTGTTGCGGTGATCGGCGACGGGGCCATGTCGGCCGGCATGGCCTATGAGGCGCTGAACAATGCGGGGGCGCTGGGCGAGCGGCTGATCGTCATTCTCAACGACAACGACATGTCCATTGCCCCGCCGCAGGGCGCGATGAGCGCCTATCTGGCCCGCCTTGCCTCGGGGCGCACCTATCAGGGTGTGCGCGACCTGGGCAAGAAGCTGACATCCTATCTGGGTGAAGGGATCGACCGCGCCATTACGCGCGCAGTGGAACATGCGCGCGGCTATGTGACGGGCGGCACGCTGTTTGAGGAGCTGGGCTTCTTTCACATCGGCCCGATCGACGGGCACAATCTAAAACATCTCGTTCCGGTTTTGAAAAACGTGCGCGACAACGGCACTGGACCGGTGCTCATCCATGTGGTGACGAAAAAGGGCAAGGGCTATCCGCCAGCCGAGGCCGCGGCCGACAAATATCACGGCGTGAACAGGTTTGACGTCATCACCGGCGCGCAGGCCAAGGCGCCTGCCAATGCGCCGAGCTACACCAAGGTTTTTGCCCAGTCGCTGGTTCAGGAAGCGCGCGAGGACGAGCGGATCGTCGCGGTAACGGCTGCGATGCCGTCGGGCACGGGGCTCGATCTGTTCGAGAAGGAGTTTCCGGAGCGCACCTTCGATGTGGGCATTGCCGAGCAGCACGCGGTGACATTCGCAGCCGGACTGGCCACCGAGGGCCTGCGCCCGTTTGCGGCGATATACTCGACCTTTCTGCAGCGCGGCTATGACCAGGTGGTGCATGACGTGGCGCTGCAGAACCTGCCAGTGCGTTTCGCCATCGACCGGGCGGGGTTTGTCGGCGCGGACGGCCCCACCCATTGTGGCGCTTTCGACATCACCTATCTGGCCAGCCTGCCGAATTTTGTCGTGATGGCAGCAAGCGACGAGGCGGAGCTGCGGCACATGGTGCGCACCGCCACCGAACATGATCAGGGCCCCATCGCCTTCCGCTATCCGCGTGGCAATGGCGTTGGTGTGGAGATGCCGGAACGCGGCGAGGTGTTGCAAATCGGCAAGGGGCGCGTGATACGCGAGGGCTCCAAAGTGGCGCTGCTGTCGCTCGGAAGCAGGCTTGAGGACTGTTTGAAGGCGGCGGACGAGCTGGATGCAGCAGGCCTTTCGACCACCGTGGCCGACGCGCGGTTTGCAAAGCCGCTTGACCGGGCGCTGATCCGGCGACTGGCGCTGGAGCATGAGGTGCTGATCACCATCGAAGAAGGCGCGATCGGCGGCTTCGGCTCGCACGTGCTCGACTTCATGGCGCATGAGGGCTTGCTTGAAAGCGGCGTGAAGGTGCGGCCGATGGCCATGCCCGACCGTTTCGTCAACCACGCAAAGCCCGAGCGCATGGTGGAGAATGCCGGGCTCGATGCGGGCGCGATTGTGCGCATGGTGTTTGCGGCATTGGGCCAGCGTGCGGAAAGCGCAGCGCGTGCCTGACCGCGTCCAGTCGAACCCGCAGAGAGCCCATCAAGAGATGGCCCGATGAGGCTCGACCAGTTTCTCGTGGATAGGGGCTTGTTTGCGAGCCGTGCGCGGGCGCGCGATGCAATCCTGCGCGGCACGGTGAAGGTGGACGGAACGCCGGCGAAAAAGCCCGGGCAGACGGTTACCCCTGCGGTCAAGATCGTGGTCGACGATCCGGCCAGCGCCTATGTGTCCCGCGCGGCGCTGAAACTGCTCCATGGTCTCGATATTTTCGGGTTCGATCCGACCGGTTGCCAGGCGCTCGATCTCGGGGCTTCAACGGGCGGGTTCACACAGGTGCTTCTGGAGCGCGGTGCCGTACATGTGACCGCCATCGACGTGGGCACGGGGCAGATGGATGCCCGCATAGCCGGCGATCCGCGCGTGACCTCGCTCGAAGGCGTGAACGCCCGCCATCTCACCCAGGATGAGTTGAATGGGCGCGTGCCGGACTTTCTGGTGTCGGATGTCAGTTTCATATCGCTCAAACTCGCATTGCCGCCGGCCCTTGCGCTGGCGGCAAAAGGGGCGTGTGGTATCTTTCTCGTGAAGCCGCAATTCGAGGCGGGCCGCGAGGCCATCGGCAAGGGCGGTTTGCTGCGCGATCCGGCGCAGGCCGACGAAATCGCCGCAGAACTGGAAAAATGGCTGGGGACGAATGC
Organism: Nitratireductor sp. ATLC21; assembly: GCF_057196525.1. Taxonomy (NCBI): domain Bacteria; kingdom Pseudomonadati; phylum Pseudomonadota; class Alphaproteobacteria; order Hyphomicrobiales; family Phyllobacteriaceae; genus Nitratireductor; species Nitratireductor sp. ATLC21. Next base: position 1,099,215 of record NZ_JBXUOU010000002.1, read on the forward strand.
CGGCTGGCGGGCCGTGGGGCTTGCGCCGTCACCCATCGAAGGCGGAGACAGAAACCGCGAATTTCTACTGGCCGGACGCAAGGACCAATGAGCGAAACGCTGACGATCGATCATCTGGGAGCACAGGGCGATGGCGTTGCGCTTACGCCCACGGGACCTGCCTATGTGCCGTTTGCGCTTCCGGGCGAAGTGGTGGAAGCGGAACTGCGAAAGGGGCGCGCTGCAAAGACGGTTTTGCGCGAGGCCGCGCCCGAGCGTGTGGAGCCGGCATGCCGGCATTTTGGCGATTGCGGCGGCTGCGCGGTGCAGCACCTCGAGAGCGAAGCCTATCTCGCCTGGAAACGCGAGAAAGTGGTGAGCGCACTGGCAACACGCGGCATCAAGACCGAAGTGGATGAGACGCTTGCCTGCCCGCCGCATTCGCGCCGCCGAGTAACGTTTACCGCAAGGCGGTTGGGTTCGGAAGTTCTTCTGGGCTTCAATGCCGCGCAATCCCATCGCATCGTCGTGGTCGAGGAATGCCCGGTGGCAACACCCGGCATTGTTGCCGCGCTTGGGGATTTGCGGGTCCTCGCCAAGGCCATCGCGGCGACGCCGAAACCCTTTCACCTGACGGTTACGGAAACCCGCACCGGGCTCGACATTGCAGCGGTGGGCGCGGGACGGCTCGGCGAAAAACAGCGCCGGGCAGTGATCGATCTGGCGCTTGAAAAAGGATTTGCCCGGCTTTCGGCTGATGGCGAGATCATCGTGGAGGGCCAGAAGCCGAGCGTGATGTTCGGTGAGGTGCCGGTGGCCATTCCGCCGGCGGGTTTTCTGCAGGCCACGCTTGCCGCGGAAGAGGCGATGGCAGCGCTGGTGGGCCGCCATCTTGATGGGTGCAAGCATGTTGCCGACCTCTTCGCCGGCAGCGGCACATTCGCGCTGCGGCTGGCGCAGAAGGCACGGGTCTATGCGGCTGAAGGCGATGCGATTGCGCTTGCCACGCTCGATATTGCCGCAAGACAATGGCCCTCTTTGAAGCCGGTGACGGCGGAAAAACGCGATCTTTTTCATCGTCCACTGCTGGCGAAGGAACTGGCGCAGTTCGACGGGTTGGTGTTCGACCCGCCGCGCGCGGGGGCGGAGTTTCAATGCCGGCAGATTGCACGTTCCGATGTGAAACGGGTGGCTGCGGTTTCGTGCAATCCGGGCACGCTGGCGCGGGATCTGGCGATCCTCGTGGAAGGAGGCTATCGGCTCAGGCGCGTGGTACCGATCGACCAGTTTCTCTGGTCGCCGCATGTGGAAGCGGTGGCACTGCTGGAGAAGAAGCCGAAGCGGCGCTGATCAGCTTTTCAAGAGCATGTCGACATAGGAGGGCACAACACGGCTTGCCGGGCCGTGAATGGCCTCGTCGAAATCGTCGAACGTATCGGAAGGTTCGAGATTGAGTTCGATCGTATGTGCCCCATGGCGGCCGGCTTCCTGCACGAATTGTGCTGCCGGATAGACATTGCCGGACGTGCCTATGGAGATGAAGAGATCGGCAGAGCGCAGAGCGCCGTAGATGCGCTCCATCTGATAGGGCATTTCACCGAACCACACGACATCGGGGCGCAGGTGCCCAACCATGGCGCAGGCGGGGCAGGGGGAATCAAGGGACATATCGCCGTCCCATGGGCTGCGACCGCCGCAATGGGTGCAGAGTGCGCTTCGGTGTTCGCCATGCATATGGATGAGGTTTTTGGAGCCGGCGCGTTCGTGCAGGTCGTCGATATTCTGGGTGACGAGCAGCACATCGCCTGCAAAGTCGCGCTCCAGCCGGGCGAGTGCGCGGTGGGCTTCGTTGGGTTCCAGTTCAGCGATCCTGCGCCGGCGCATATTGTAGAATTCATGCACCAGGGCGGGATTGGCGGCGAAACCCTCCGGCGTTGCCACGTCACGGTAGTCGATCTTCGACCAAAGCCCGTTCTTGTCGCGGAAGGTGTCCACGCCCGATTCGGCAGAGACACCCGCGCCGGTCAGGATAACGATGCGCTGGAAGCCCATCAGGTCTGCGTGCCGCCGACGGTCATCTGGTCCATGCGCAGATGTGGCTGGCCGACGCCGACGGGCACGCCCTGGCCGGCCTTGCCGCACATGCCGATGCCATTGTCGAGGCTCATGTCGTTGCCGACCATGGAGACGCGGTGCATGGCATCTGGGCCATTGCCGATCAGCATGGCGCCCTTGATGGGTTGGGTGACCTTGCCGTCCTCGATCATATAGGCCTCGGTGCAGCCGAACACGAATTTGCCGGAGGTGATGTCCACCTGACCGCCGCCGAAGGACACGGCGTAAATGCCCTTCTTTACAGAGGCGATGATTTCTTCGGGCGTCCTGTCGCCGCCCGTCATGTAGGTGTTGGTCATGCGGGGCATGGGCTCATGCGCATAGGATTCGCGCCGACCGTTGCCAGTGGGGGCCATGCCCATCAGGCGGGCGTTCTGGCGGTCCTGCATATAGCCGACCAGCTTTCCGTCCTCGATCAGCACGTTGCGGCCCGACGGCGTGCCTTCATCGTCTATGGTGAGCGAACCGCGTCGCTCCGAGATGGTACCGTCATCCACAACGGTGACCCCCTTGGCGGCGACTTGCTCGCCCATCAGGCCGGCGAAGGCGGAGGTCTTCTTGCGGTTGAAGTCGCCTTCGAGACCATGTCCCACGGCCTCATGCAACATCACGCCCGGCCAGCCATTGGCGAGCACGATATCGAAGGTGCCGGCAGGCGCGGGTACGGCTTCAAGGTTGACAAGAGCCTGGCGCAGCGCCTCGCTCGCGGCGAACTGCCAGGAATCCTCGGCCAGAAACTCGCCAAAACTCTTGCGTCCGCCCATGCCATAGGAGCCGGTTTCCTGCCGGTCGCCATCGCCGACCATGACCGAGACATTGACGCGCACAAGCGGGCGGATGTCGCGGGCGATCTGGCCGTCGGCACGCACGATTTCCACATGCTGCCATGAGGCGGCTAGCGAGGCTGTGACCTGCCGTACGCGCGGGTCTTTCGCACGAAGCCAGCCATCGATTTCCTGCAGGAGCTTCGCTTTTTCCTCAAAGCCCGGCGAGGTGATCGGGTTCTCGTCTCCATAAAGACGCTGATTCGTGCCGGCGGGAGCCGTGGCGAGATTTCCCGAATATCCGTCCTTGACGGTGGAAACGGCGTCGGCGGCACGGCGCAGCGAGGCTTCGGACAACTCGCTGGAGTGGGCATAGCCCGACGCTTCACCGGCAACGGCGCGCAGGCCAAAACCCTGATCGGTGTTGAAGCTCGCGGTCTTCAGGCGCCCATCGTCGAAAACAAGCGCTTCCCCTTCCCTGTATTCAAGGAAGAGTTCTCCGTCATCCGCGCCACGGATCGTGTCGGCAAGGAGCGTCTTCAGGCGATCGGGCGAGCAGTCGAAGGCGTCGAGAAGCGATTTGGCAGTCATGAACAATATCCTGTCGAAACTCCCTTTCATTTAAGGGAGCACGGGCACGCAATCCAGTGCGGCTTGGACAGGAAGTTCCGCGATTAGCGGGGCAGGGCTTCGAAACCTTCAGCAAAACCGTTGAGATCAACGGGGATGCCAATGCCTTCTTCCGGGGTCTGGAAGACGATGAACGTCGCGGACTGGCCGGTCTTGAAAGTTTCCACAAGCTGATCCTCAAGGATCACCTCGGCGTAGCAGCCATCCTGGAAACAGCGCACGAAGTAGGCCCGACCGATATCCTTGCCGTCCACGTTGAGGCCGAGGCCATTTGGCAAGAGCACACCGAGCGGAGCCAGAACACGCAGGATTTCCGCCTTTCCGTCGGCGGTGCGAAGCACGACGACTGAAAGCCCCATTTCTGGCCGGTCTTCGGCAACGACATTCTGCATCATCGCGCATTGTTCGCTGGAGGCGCCGGCGGGTGTGTCGCAAAGGATGGACCAGGCGCCATGAGTCGAGCGAACCGTGCCGCTCTGCTGCGCGTGCGCGCCCAGGACGGGGAAAACGGTCATCGCGAGCGCTGCAGCGGCGCATTTGAGGAAGGACGTGCTCATGGTTCCTGGCTCCCGTACGAATCAGGGCAATTTATCCTGCGATTGCAGTTGGCGAAAAGGGAGGGCTTCGGCAAAAGATTGGGAAAACCCGATTACGCGAAAACAATAATGACATTTGCGGGCAATTCCGACGGAAATGGGACGCCCGGGCGTTTTGTGCTATTGCACTTTCAACGTGGACGGCAGTATGAGCCTGCCGAAGGGGCGCAAAAATGCCGCACGTCGCATCCAACGCCTTCCTTGCGGTTCAAATGAGAGTATGGTTTGAACGCGCCTATAAAAAGCCAGAATTCCCTTTGCGGCAAAACCGGACGTTCCGGCTTGCCGTGTCGCCACGGGAGATGACGAGGGTTATGAAGAATATCGCTGTTGGCCTTGCCACTCTGCCGTTTCTCGCCACGGGCGCCGTTGCTGCGCAACCTGAGCCTTGGCAGATGCGCTTTCAACCGGCCGCAACCGGCATCATGCACGAGATCACCTGGTTCGAGGAATACACTTTGTGGTTCATCGTGCCGATCACCATTCTGGTGATGGCCTTGCTGGCCTGGTGCATCCTGCGTTTCCGCGCAAAGGCAAATCCCACGCCGTCGCGCACCAGCCACAACACACTGATCGAAGTCATCTGGACCGTTGGTCCGGTGGTCGTGCTGCTGTTCCTGGCGGTGCCGTCGTTCCAGCTTCTGACGGCGCAGTACACGCCCGAGGAGGAACCAGCCCTCACCATCAAGGCCACGGGTGTGCAGTGGTACTGGGACTACGAATACCAGCTTGAAGAGCCCGTTTCCTTCAGCTCTCTCATGCTCAAGGAAGACGAACGCGCCGATGCCGGTAAGGAAGACAAATCCGTCTATCCGCGTCTTCTGGCCGTGGATAATGAAGTCGTTGTTCCCGTCGACACCACCGTGCGCGTCCTCGTGACGGCCAGCGACGTGATACACGCGTTTGCCATGCCGGCTTTCGGCGTCAAGGTCGACGCCGTTCCCGGCCGCATCAACGAGACCTGGTTCAAGGCCGAGAAGGAAGGCCTTTATTACGGCCAGTGCTCGGAACTTTGTGGCAAGGATCACGCCTTTATGCCGATTGCCATCCGCGTTGTGGCTCAAGACCAATATGACACCTGGATTGCAGCCGCCGGTGAAGACCTCGCCGGCGCCAACAAGGCTTTGATGGCCGCAATCGAGGGCAATACGAAAGTTGCGTCTGCTGGCGAATGAGCCGGCTGACGTCTAGAGAGGAAATGGAGCGGTAGGAAATGGCAGGCGCTACAACCCATGACGCCCATGGCGATCACAAGCCAACCGGATGGACCCGGTGGGTTTATTCCACCAACCACAAGGACATCGGCACGCTCTACCTGATCTTCGCAATTTGTGCGGGCATCATCGGCGGCTTCCTGTCCGTCATGATGCGCTGGGAGCTTGCGGAGCCCGGTATCCAGATTTTCCATGGCCTTGCCGCCATGGTCTACGGTTTCGAGGGCGATGCAGCCATCGATGCCGGCAAGCACATGTTCAACGTGTTCACGACGGCGCACGGCCTTATCATGATCTTCTTCATGGTCATGCCCGCGCTGATCGGCGGCTTCGCAAACTGGATGGTGCCGATCATGATCGGCGCGCCGGACATGGCGTTCCCACGTATGAACAACATTTCGTTCTGGCTGCTCCCGCCGGCATTCATCCTTTTGCTCATGTCGCTCTTCGTTCAGGGCCCGGCCGGTGCCTATGGTACGGGCGGTGGCTGGACGATCTACCCACCGCTTTCGACGTCCGGTCAGCCTGGTCCCGCAATGGATCTCGCCATCCTCTCGATTCACGTCGCCGGTGCCTCGTCGATCCTCGGTGCGATCAACTTCATCACCACGATCTTCAACATGCGCGCTCCGGGCATGACGCTGCACAAGATGCCGCTGTTTGCCTGGTCTGTGCTGATCACCGCGTTCCTTCTGCTCCTGTCGCTTCCGGTTCTGGCCGGCGGCATCACGATGCTTCTGACCGACCGCAACTTCGGCACGACATTCTTTGCGCCTGAAGGCGGCGGCGACCCGATCCTGTTCCAGCATCTGTTCTGGTTCTTCGGTCACCCGGAAGTGTACATTCTGATTCTGCCGGGTTTCGGCATTGTCAGTCACATTGTCTCGACCTTCTCGAGAAAGCCGATCTTCGGTTATCTCGGCATGGCCTACGCCATGGTCGCCATTGGCGCCGTCGGCTTCATCGTGTGGGCGCACCACATGTACACGACCGGCCTGTCGCTCGACACGCAGCGTTACTTCGTGTTCGCAACGATGGTGATCGCGGTTCCGACGGGCGTGAAGATCTTCTCGTGGATCGCCACCATGTGGGGCGGTTCCATTGAGTTCCGCACGCCGATGATCTGGGCCATCGCCTTCATCTTCCTGTTCACCGTTGGCGGTGTGACGGGCGTGCAGCTTGCCAATGCCGGTCTCGACCGCGCCATGCACGACACCTACTACGTGGTTGCACACTTCCACTACGTGCTGTCCATGGGTGCCGTGTTCGCGATCTTCGCGGCCTGGTACTACTGGTTCCCGAAGATGACCGGCTACATGTACAACTCGTTCATCGCCCGCGTTCACTTCTGGATCACCTTCATCGGCGTGAACGTCATCTTCTTCCCGCAGCACTTCCTGGGTCTGGCCGGCATGCCGCGCCGCTATATTGACTATCCGGATGCGTTTGCCGGGTGGAATATGGTGTCGTCCTACGGCTCCTATCTCGCGGCCATCGGTGTGCTGGTGTTCCTGTTCGGTGTCTTCGAGGCATTCGCCAAGAAGCGTCCGGCTGGCGCCAACCCATGGGGCGAGGGTGCGACGACCCTCGAGTGGCAGCTTTCTTCGCCGCCGCCTTTCCACCAGTGGGAACAGCTGCCGAAGATCCGCTGATCGCAGGCAAATTCAAAGCGTGAAGGTTGCGCGGCCCGTCTTCGAATGTGCCGCGCAGCCGATTAACAGAACGAAGGCACACCATGGCGTTGGTTGATCAGGAGCATATGGACGATACGGGGCTGCGCCTTTCCGAGGCCGCACCCGGCGATTTCATTGCGCTTTTGAAGCCGCGCGTGATGTCGCTTGTCGTCTTTACGGCTTTTGTGGGCATGGTGATGGCACCTGGGGTGCCGAACCCGCTGCTCGCCATGATCTCCATCGCGGCCATCGCCGTTGGTGCGGGCGCCTCGGGCGCGCTCAACATGTGGTATGACGCCGATATCGATGCGGTGATGGGGCGCACGGCCCGCCGGCCCGTTCCGGCCGGTCGCGTCACGCCGGGCGAGGCGCTTGGCTTCGGTCTGGTGCTCTCGGCGTTTTCCGTGGCCACACTCGGCCTGATGGCCAACTGGACGGCCGCAGCGCTGCTGGCCTTCACGATTTTCTTCTACGCCGTCATCTACACGATGTGGCTCAAGCGCTCGACGCCGCAGAACATCGTCATTGGCGGTGCCGCGGGCGCGCTGCCGCCGGTCGTTGGATGGGCCGCGGTCACCGGCACGGTGAGCATGGAAAGCCTCGTGCTCTTCCTCATCATCTTCCTGTGGACGCCGCCGCACTTCTGGGCGCTGGCGCTTTTCAAATCGGGCGATTACGAACGCGCGGGCATTCCTATGCTGCCCAATGTCGCCGGACATGCCACGACCAAGAAGCAGATTTTCATCTATGCGCTGCTTCTCGCCGCAAGCGGTATCCTGCCGGTGGTGGCAGGTTTTGCGAGCTTTGCCTTTGGAGCCGTCGCCGCGATCCTGGGCGTCGGCTTCATATGGTATTCCTGGCAGGTGCTGCGCATGCCGGAAAGCGATATGAGCATGAAACCCGCCAAGGCGCTTTTCGGCTATTCGTTGCTCTATCTGTTCGTCCTGTTCACGGCGCTTCTCGCCGACCGGCTGCTTGCCAGCCTTGGTTTGGTTTCTTGAGGTGAGATGATGGACAAAGACCTTCTCAAACCGACTGAAGCGCAGCTGAAGGCCCGCCGCAAGCGCAACATCGCCCTTGCCATCGCGCTCGCTGTCTTCGTTGTACTCGTCTATGTCGGCAGCCTGGCCAAGCTCGGGCCGGGCCTGTTCGAGCGCGCGATGTGAGGTTTGACATGAGTGGCAAGCCGGAAAACCGGAAAGAGACAGCAGGGCATCGAAATCGCAATGCAGCGATCCTTTGCGTTGCCGTGGTGGGCGGCATGGTGGGCATGGCCTACGCAGCCGTACCGCTCTACCAGCTCTTCTGCCAGGTGACGGGTTATGGCGGTACGACGCAGCGTGTCGAACAGTATTCCGATACGATTCTGGACCAGACCATCACTGTCCGGTTTGACGCCAATACGAACGGGGTGCCTTGGGAGTTCCAGCCGAAACAGCGTGAAGTGACGCTGCGTCTGGGCGAGACGAAGCAGATTTCCTACGTTTCACGGAACCTTTCCAACGTGCCCACGTCGGGCACGGCGACGTTCAACGTGTCGCCGGCGCGGGCCGGCGCCTATTTCAACAAGGTCGAGTGCTTCTGCTTCACGGAACAGGAGTTGCAACCGGGACAATCCTATGACATGCCGGTCGTGTTCTTTGTCGACCCGGAGATCGTCAAGGTGCCTGAATTGAAGAACCTGAAAACGATTACGCTTTCCTACACATTCTTCCCGCTTGAGAAGAAGGCGCCGGTGGCTGCCGCGCCCAAGACCAACACCAATCAGAACGAGAATCTCGGGGGCTGACATGGCCGACGCGCACGCAAAACATCACGACTATCACATCATCGACCCGAGCCCATGGCCGTTCCTTGGCTCGCTTGGCGCTCTGGTCATGTCCATTGGCGGCATTGCCTGGATGAAGGCGCTCAACGGCTCGGAGTTCACCATTTTCGGTGTGGACCTCGCCGCGACCAATTTCTGGCTTTTCCTGATCGGCCTCTTCCTGGTGCTTTTCACCATGTATTCCTGGTGGGCCGACACCATTCGCGAGGGGCATGAGGGACACCACACCCGGGTCGTTTCGCTCCATCTGCGCTACGGCATGATCATGTTCATCGCCTCGGAGCTGATGTTCTTCGTGGCGTGGTTCTGGGCGTTCTTTGATGCCAGCCTCTTCCCAGGCGAGGCGGTGCAGGCAACGCGCGCCGAATTCACCGGAGGCGTGTGGCCGCCGGCAGGCGTCGAGGTTCTCGATCCCTTCCACCTGCCGCTCTACAACACGATCATCCTGCTCTTGTCCGGAACGACGGTCACCTGGGCGCACCATGCGCTGCTTGAAGACGACCGCAAGGGCCTCGTGTGGGGATTGGCTCTGACCGTGGCGCTCGGCGTGCTGTTCTCCTTTGTTCAGGCTTATGAGTACATGCATGCACCGTTCGCCTTCTCCGATTCGATCTATGGTGCGACCTTCTACATGGCGACCGGTTTCCACGGCTTCCACGTGTTCGTCGGCACCATCTTCCTTCTGGTCTGCCTGCTGCGCGCCATGGCTGGTGACTTCACGCCGAAGCATCATTTCGGTTTCGAGGCGGCTGCATGGTACTGGCACTTCGTTGACGTGGTGTGGCTCTTCCTCTTCACCTTCGTCTATGTTTGGGCCTCTGCGGGCGCGACGATTGCACACGGCTGACAAGGCAGTGTGAGAATGCGAAAGGCGGCTGGGGAAACCCGGCCGCTTTCTTTTTTGGCCAAGTCACGTTCTTTTTTGGGACGCATTCTCGTCCTATCCGTGGGCTGCGTCATGAGGCGGTGTCGACCGGGCTGGCGCTGCCATGCTAGAGCGCACGGACATGCAACCAGCCGGGCAGTATATCTTTCCCTGGTTTGACGCGGGATTGAAACGACATGACCGAGCGACAGAACAACACACAAGCTGACGAGCCTGTCGTCGATCAGGCGATCTGGCCGCCGGTTGATCCGGTCAGCGCCGGGCTTGGCGGTCGTTGCCCGCGCTGCGGGGAAGGGCGGCTCTTTGCCGGTTTTCTGAGCGTGGGACGAGGATGCCACAATTGCCGGCTGGACTATAGCTTTGCCGATGCCGGCGACGGACCGGCAGTGTTCGTTATCCTGATCATCGGTTTTCTGGTCGTGGGGCTGGCTCTGTGGATGGAAGTGTCCCTCGGACCTGCGCTCTGGGTTCACTTTCTCCTCTGGATCCCGCTTGCGCTTGTTCTTTGCCTCACGGCTCTCCGCCTCATGAAGGGCCTGCTGATAGCGCTGCAATATCGCAACAAGGCGGAGCAAGGAGAGCTCGAACGATAATGGCCGTAACTGAAATGAAATCCCCCCGATCGAGCCTTACCTGGCTGCTGCTGCTTCTCAGCCTTGTAGTGCTTGCCTGCCTTCTGGCGCTCGGGACCTGGCAGGTACAGCGGCTTCAATGGAAAGAGGCGTTGCTTGCGCAGATCGAGGCGCGCATCAACGCAGAGCCCGCGGATCTCGCCAGCATCGAGCGTGTCTATGCGGAGACCGGCGATGTGGAATATCGGCCCGTGCGCGTTGCGGGGGCGTTTCGGCATGCGGGCGAACGACACTATTTCGCGACCTGGAAGGGGCAGTCGGGCTATTTCGTCCACACACCGCTCAGGCTCGAGGACGGGCGATTCATCTTCGTCAATCGCGGGTTCGTGCCTTTCGACCGCAAGGAGGCGGAAATGCGCGCTGAAGGGCAGATCGTTGGCGGCGTGCGCATCAGCGGTCTTGCGCGCAACGGACTTGAGGAGAAGCCGTCCTTCATCGTTCCTGACAATGATATCAGCAAAAACATCTTCTATTGGAAGGATATCGAAACGATGGCACGCACGGCGGGACTGCCTGACACGGCGCGGGTGCTGCCATTCTATGTCGATGCCGACGACGCGCCCAATCCCGGTGGATTGCCTGTGGGCGGCGTGACGCGTATCGATCTGCCGAACAGCCATTTGCAGTATGCGATTACCTGGTATGGGCTCGCCCTGGCGCTATGCGGGGTGCTCTTCGTCTGGTGGCGAAGAAACCGGCGGAGCGTCTGATCGCGTTGTTTGGCTCCGGGGCCTTGACATTGAGGGCCCCACACCCCCAATTCCGGCATCAGCAAGGGGACAAGAGATGACGGCTGCCGACATGACAAGACAGAAGCTGACGGTACGGCTTTGCGGGCCTCGCGGTTTCTGTGCAGGCGTTGACCGCGCCATTCAGATCGTTGTGCTGGCGTTGAAAAAATACGGCGCGCCGGTCTATGTGCGCCACGAGATTGTTCACAATCGTTATGTTGTTGAGGGGCTGCAGGAGCGCGGCGCCGTCTTCATCGAGGAACTGAGCGAAATTCCCGAAGATCATCGCGATTGCCCGGTGGTATTCTCCGCGCATGGTGTGCCGAAATCGGTGCCGGCGGATGCGCAGAACCGCAACCTCTTCTATCTGGATGCGACCTGCCCGCTGGTCTCAAAGGTTCACAAACAGGCCATGCGCCACCACCGGCTGGGCCGGCATGTTCTTCTCATTGGCCATGCGGGCCATCCCGAGGTGATCGGCACGATGGGGCAATTGCCCGAAGGCACGGTGACCCTGGTGGAGACGGTGGAAGGCGCCAACGCGCTTGTACGGCCAGATGGCGCGGAACTGGGCTTTGTCAGCCAGACCACGCTCTCGGTGGAGGACACGGCAGACATTCTCAAGGCGCTGGAAGACCGATTTCCGGACCTGCATGCACCGGCAGCCGAATCCATCTGCTATGCCACCACCAACCGGCAGGAGGCTGTGAAGAAGGCGGCACCCGGCTCGGATCTTTTCCTCGTGGTCGGTGCTCCCAACTCATCGAACTCGCGCCGTCTGGTGGAGGTTGCGGAGCGGGCAGGGGCGAAGCGATCCCTGCTTGTTCAGCGGGCTTCTGAAATCCCCTGGGACGAGGTGGACGGCATTCGCGTCCTCGGACTTTCGGCCGGTGCCTCGGCGCCCGAAATCATTGTCAACGAGATCATCGATGCGTTCCGCGAGCGCTTCGACGTGACGGTGGAGCTCGCGATCACCGCCGAGGAAACCGAGAATTTCCCCGTCATGCGCGCGATCCGCGACGTCGAACTGACCAGCGCCGACATGGCCTTTGTGAACGGCAACGCATAAGCATGGCAGTCTATACGGATATTTCCGAGGTCGAGCTGGCCGCGTTCCTGAAGGAATATGATGTAGGTGACCTGAGGTCCTACAAGGGCATCGCCGAGGGCACGGAAAATTCCAACTACCTGCTTCACACGTCCACGGCAGCCTACATCCTGACCCTCTATGAACAGCGCGTGGAACGCTCCGACCTGCCGTTCTTTCTGGGGCTGATGGAGCACCTGGCGCAGCATGGCGTGAACTGTCCGCTTCCTGTGCGGCGCCTGGATGGAGCCATGGTAAGCGAAATCGCCGACCGTCCGGCTGCACTGATCACGTTTCTGGAAGGTATGTGGCTGAGAAAGCCAGCGCCCCGTCATTGTCGCGAGGTGGGCAGGGCCATGGCGAGCATGCATCTGGCTGCCCGCGATTTTGCGCTGACGCGAGCGAATGCGCTGACCCTTGGCGACTGGCGGCCGCTCTGGGAAAAGGCGAAGCCGCGGGCGGACGAGGTGGAAGCGGGACTGGAGGCGGAAGTCGAGGCTGATCTGGCGGCGCTGAGTGACGGCTGGCCTTCGGATCTGCCGACCGGCGTTATCCATGCCGATCTCTTCCCTGACAATGTCTTCTTCCTCGGTGACAAGGTATCGGGGATCATCGATTTCTATTTCGCCTGCAACGATCTCCTGGCGTATGACATTGCCACCGGCCTCAATGCCTGGTGTTTCGAAAAAGACGGTTCCTACAATCTGACCAAGGGCACGGCGTTGCTGGAGGGCTATCAGTCGGTTCGTCCTCTGGAAGCGGAGGAGATCGAGGCGTTGCCGCTACTGGCGCGAGGTTCGGCGCTGCGCTTCATGCTGACCCGGCTCTATGACTGGCTGACCATTGCCGACGGAGCGCTGGTGAACAAGCGCGATCCCATGGAGTATGTGCGACGTCTGCGTTTTCACCGGCAGATCGGATCGGCATCTGAATATGGGATCGGCATAAAGTGACAAGTGTGGAAATCTTTACTGACGGAGCCTGTTCGGGCAATCCGGGCCCCGGTGGCTGGGGCGCGCTGCTGCGCCACAACGGCGTGGAGAAGGAGCTTTCTGGCGGAGAGGCCGAAACCACAAACAACCGGATGGAATTGAAGGCCGCCATCGAAGCGCTCAACGCGCTGAAACGGCCTTGCGACGTGGATCTCTACACCGACAGCGTCTATGTCCGCGATGGCATTTCCGGCTGGATCGAGGGCTGGAAACGCAATGGCTGGAAAACGGCTGCCAAGAAGCCGGTGAAAAATGCCGAACTCTGGCAGGCGTTGGACGAGGCCCGAAAGCGCCACAAGATCAACTGGCACTGGGTCAAGGGCCATGCTGGTCATCCCGAAAACGAGCGGGCTGACGCATTGGCGCGTGCGGGCATGGAGCCTTTCAAGAAAAAGCGGCGGTAACGCGCGATACCAAGGTGAAAACCGATGTGCCGCGGCGTTACCCCGAGCCGGGATGACAAACATCCCCGGGGTGACCCCGAGGATGGCAACACATTGGATCGCGATGTGCAGGGAAGGCGCGTGTCTCAGCCCTGAAGTTGCTCGAGGATGCGGGCGGCGCCGCTCGTTTCAGCCTGACCCGGATTTTCCTCGACGTTGATTGCACGAATGACACCGTCGTCCACGATCATCGAATAGCGTTTCGACCGGTGTCCAAGCCCGGCGACGGAGAGGTCCGCATCAAGCCCGAGCGCGCGGGTGAAGTCACCATTGCCATCGGCGATAAAGGTGATCTTGTCTTCTGCGCCGGTAAAGCCTGCCCAGGCCTTCATCACAAAAGCGTCGTTCACGGAAACGACCGCAATGTCGTCTGCGCCGCGCGCACGGATCGCATCACCATTCTCTACGAAACCCGGTAGATGGCTGTTGCTGCAGGTCGGGGTGAAGGCTCCCGGCACTCCAAACATAACCACTTTGCGACCTGCAAAAAAATCGGGCGCTGCCACTTCGTTTGCGCCTTCGGCGCTGACTTTCTTGAAGGACGCATCGGGAATGCGGTCACCGACGGTAATTTTCATCAGAGGCTCCTGGAAAAAACGAATGAGTATGAAAGTGATTCAAGGGATTTGAATGTCCCCCGAGACAGCCTCTCCACCGGCTGTCAGCGTATATATAAGGGGAGTGCTTTCAAGTTTCCCGATATCATCGCCCGATATTTCAACAACAAAGCTGACCGTGTCGCCGTCCCGGCTTTCGAGCTTCGGTGTAGCAAGCAGATGCGCGCGTTCGTGATCGAGAAAGAGGGTAGGGTCCGACGTTGACGGGGGGACATTGCCCGTCAGAAGAACAGCGTCGCCTGTCCGTTCAGCAGAAACGATCCCGAACGCCGCGTCGGCGGGTGATGGAAGCGAGGCGAAGGCGCGTCGAACCGTAAGTGCATCGCTGATGTTGTCGGCGTCTGCGGCTGGATCGAAAGTGAAAGACGCCTGAAAAGGAATACAAATCGTCTCGCAAATCCCCAGAAACACATCCACATCGATCAGCGTGACAGCGTTCGCCTGATCGAGTGTGAAGGTCACCGGGAGAGCCACGGACTGCGTGTAACCGGCCCATTGGGTTTCGCCATCATGGATACGTTCCGGGGCCGGGTATTGCAGTTCGGCGGCGCTGATATGCGCGCTGCGTGAGACATCGATCTGCGGTGGAATGCCGGCAGAGCCGGGGTTGCGCCAATAGGTCTTCCAACCAGGCTTGAGATCAATCTCCAGCGCGCCACGCAAGCGCCCGTCACCATCCGGAAGCCCGACGGTGACGAGGCGAACCGAACCGCCTTCGCTTTCCTGCCATTGGCTGGAGGCAGCGTGTGCCTGCGTGCTCATCAGGAGCATAAGGGTCAGGGAGGCAGCTCGAATCATGGTGAGAGATTGCAATCGGGCTGTTCCACCTGCAAGGCACACTTCCGCACGGCAGCATCATAAATGCGTGAGCGGCCCGTCGGAGCGTCGTGATATCCGTCTTTCAAGCCATGGGAAAACCGGTTAGGCTGAGACATGAAAAGCCGTGGAAACACCACAGACGAAGAGCACAGTGAGGAAATGACGGGACTTCCATATCTGGAAAACCATTTCCTGATCGCCATGCCTGGCATGCGTGACGAGCGGTTTGCGCGCGCAGTGATCTATTTGTGCGCTCACAGCGAAGAAGGCGCGATGGGGCTGATCATCAACCAGCCGCAACAACTCGCCTTTCCGGATATTCTGGTTCAGCTCGGGATATTGGAGGAGGAAGAGGCCATCCGTCTGCCGCGTGAAGCGCGGAACATGCCGGTGCGCAACGGTGGGCCTGTGGACCGGAGCAGGGGGTTCGTGCTCCATACGGACGACTATGTGGTGGAATCCTCCATGCCGGTTTCCGACAGCATTTGCCTGACAGCCACTGTCGACATGCTCCGAGCCATATCGCTCGGACAGGGGCCGCGTCATGCCATGATGGCGCTTGGCTATGCGGGGTGGGGCGCGGGGCAGCTCGAGATGGAAATCGGCGAGAACGGTTGGCTGACCTGTCCGGCGACGCCGGAACTCCTCTTCGAGGGTGAGATCGACCAGAAATATGATGGCGTCCTTGCCTCAATCGGTATCGATGTGGCGAATCTCAGCCAGATCGCCGGCCACGCCTGATAGCTCTCCACGCCTGAAAACTGTGCGGCTTACGCACCCAGGCCGAACGTGTATTCGGCTTCAGGATTTCGCTGCAGTCGTGTGTTCGAACAGAAGTCTTGCGGTGGTTTCGGCGTCTTCCGGTTCACCAAAGACGAAGCTCTGGGCAAAGTCGCACCCCATTTCGGCCAGCTGTTGCGCATCCTGCTGGTCGACGACACCTTCTGCCACCACGGAGAGTTCGAGTTCCTTGGCCATCTTGACCATGGAACGGACCAGCACGATGCCACGCGCGCTGTGATCTTCGAGGAAGCGGCGGTCGATCTTGATCGTGTCAAACGGAAAGCTCGAGAGATAGGACAACGAAGAGTAGCCTGTACCGAAGTCGTCCAGAGAGAGACCGATGCCGATATGCCTCAGCTTTTGCAGCACATGGGCGGATTGTTCAGGATTGTCCATGACCACCGATTCCGTGAGCTCGAGCCGGAAGCTTTCCGGCGACACGCCTGATCGGGCAATGACGGAGCGCACATCCCCGACGAGATCACGACGTATGAGCTGGCGGCTTGAAAGATTGACCGACATGAAGAGCGGCGTATCCGCAAACTGTTTCTGCCAGCGATAAAGGTCTTCGGCGGCTTGTTGCATGGCAAAGAGGCCAAGCTGAACGATGAGCCCAGAACTCTCAGCTATGGGGATGAAATCTGACGGCGGGATGGCACCGCGCCGCGGGTGATCCCAACGCAGAAGCGCTTCAAAGCCGGCGATGGCCTGATCTTCCAGGCGAACGATTGGTTGGTAGACGAGTTTGAGCTCCGAGCGTTCGATTGCACGGCGCAGGTCCGACTCCATCCGCAGGCGGTTGTTGTCGATGGAGCGGAATGCAGGCCGGAATGGCTCGATCCGATCCCCGCCGAAGCGCTTGGCCTGATACATGGCAAGCTCGGCGTCCTTGAGCATTTCCTCTGCCGATTCCTGCGTGGTGGTCCAGGAAATGAGACCGATGGAGGAGGTCAGAACAATCTCTCGGCGCGCGAATGTTACAGGAGTGCGGATTGCCTGCTTGACCGAATCCGCCACGGCTGCGATGCGCGCTGGCTCCTGCTCGGAAAGCAGGATCATGGCGAACTGGTCCCCGGACAATCGGCAAAGCGAATCGCGCGGTTTCAAAAGCCGGTGCAGTCTGCGGGCGATGGTGAGCAGGATCGTATCGCCGACCGAGATACCCAATTCCTCATTGACCTGCTTGAACCGGTCAATGTCGATCACGAAGACAGTGGGGCGAACATGCTGTTCCGTGCGGGCAATGGAGATGATTGCATCGAGCCGGTTGAGGAACAGCTCGCGGCTCGGCAACCCGGTGAGATTGTCATGGACGGCGTCGTGCAGGAGACGTTCCTCGGCCTTCTTCTGCTCCGTGACGTCGACCATCGTGCCCACGCAACGGATAACCTGCCCGTCGGAGCCGATCACGGGGCGCGCGCGCAGGTCGAACCAGTGATAGTGGCCGTCGGCGCCGCGCAGCCGGAAGCTCTGAGAAATACGTCCTCGCCTCTGCTCGAGCACCACGTCCAGGGTCGTGCGAAACGTGTCGCGGTCTTCGGTGTGAAGCGTTGAGAGCCAGTCGCGCGCCGGACCGTTCAGGCTTCCCGAAGGCAGGCCGAGCTGGCGGCTCACGTCGGGTCGCGTGATGATGCGATCTCGCGAAACGTCCCAGTCCCAGACCACGTCGCCGGAACCGGAGATCGCAAGCGCCTGACGTTCCATATCGCTGAACAGGCCCTGGAACAGGGCGCCGCCCGCGAAGGCATGCTGCATGACGGTGAACCCGATCAGGAGGATGATCAGGATGAGCCCGCCGCCGATGGCCGGCTGAACGATGTCATTGTCGAGAAACCCGGTGATCGCCATCCACGATCCGACCATCCAGGCAATGATCATAACCCAGCTGGGCACCAGCATGATGGCGCGATCATAGCCCTGGAGGCTGAGGTAGATGATGATACCGAGCCCGACCACGGCCGTGGCGGCGAAGGAAATGCGCGCGATGCCGGCAGCCACGGCGGGGTCGATAATGGCGAAGCCGGCGATGATGCCGAGACCCAGGATCCAGGCGAGCACACCATAGCTGAAGTGATCGTGCCAGCGGTTGAGATTGAGATAGGCAAAGAGGAAGACGACGAGTGTGGCGGCCAGGCCGACCTCGGTGCCCGCGCGCCATATCTGCTCATTGCCCGGCGTGATCTCGATCACCTTGCTCAAGAAACCGAAATCGATGGAGATATAGGCAAGCACCGCCCACGCAAGCGCCGCGGTCGCCGGGAACATGGATGTTCCCTTGACCACGAAAAGGATGGTGAGGAAGAGGGCGAGCAGACCTGCAATGCCAATCACGATACCGCGGAACAGCGTGTAGGCATTGACCGTGTCCTTGTAGGCGCCAGGATCCCACAGATAGACCTGCGGCAGGTTGGGCGAGGAAAGCTCGGCAACAAAAGTCACAACGGAGCCGGGATTGAGGGTGACGTGAAATTCGTCCGCATCCGGGCTTTCCTGCCGGTCGAGCGTGAAACCCGAACTCGGCGTGATGGCTGCGATGCGTTGGGAGCCAAGGTCGGGCCAGATCAGCCCCGAACCCACCAGCCGGAAATGAGGTGCGACGATGAGCCGGTCAAGCTGCTGGTCTGTGGTGTTGGCAAGGGCAAACACCGCCCAGTCCCCCGTGGAGCGCTCATCCTGCGCCTCCACCTCGATACGCCGAACGATGCCATCGACATCGGGCGCGGTCGACACCTGAAATGCATCTCCCTGGCCACGGTAAATCTCGACCGCCCCCGACAGGTCCAGCGCAACATCGTCGCGGGCAATCTTGATAGGCTCGATCGCGTGTGCCGGGCCGGCCACTGCTACAAGGGCTGCGACAGCCGCGAAGAAGGCCACTATGAATGCGGAGATGAAGGAACGCTGCAATGCGGGGAACAAGGAAATCAGCCTCGTGGTTCTAGTACAGGCACGTGATGCTCCTCGGCGATCAGCGCATAGAGATAATGATCACGCCAAGAACCATTGATCCTGAGATAGGATCTGAGCAGCCCTTCGCGCTGAAATCCGGCTTTTTCAAGTAAACCGACAGAACGTTTATTGTCTGGAATACAGGCGGCTTCCAAACGGTGCAACCGCAAGCCGTCGAAAGCATAGGGAATGAGCAATTGCAGGGCCGCCAACATCATACCGCGGCCCGCATAACGCTCCCCCATCCAGTAGCCTATACTGGCGCTCTGGGCGACGCCGCGCCTGATGTTGGAGAGTGTGATTCCGCCAGCCAATGCTTCGGTGGAGGCATCAAAGACCAGAAAACTGATGCCAGTGCCGTTGTCGTATTCTGTACGATAGCGCTTCAAACGGTGGCGGAACGCACGTTTGGACAATTCATCGGGAGCCCAGGTGGGCTCCCAAGGAACGAGAAATCCGCGGCTCTCATCGCGCAGGGCCGCCCACTCCGCATGATCGCCCATGCCCGGTGTTCTTAGGAACACGGTTTCGCCCTTGAGCGCCGGAGGCGGGCGGCGGAAGAAGGGCACGTCCAGCATATGTCCGCGACGATCCTACACGGCGAGCTTGCGCGGCATCGGCCCCTGATCGGCCAGTGCATCCTGGATGGATTCGAAGGGCGCAAGGCTGCCGACCGGACCGATTGCCGCAAGCGTGGGCTTGGTGGTGAAAAGGCGTTGCGAGAGATCGGTCAGTCGATCAACTGTCAGGTTCGACAGACGATCCATCAGCTCGTCAACATCGATGGGCCGACCATAGAGGAGGAGCTGACGCGCGATCTGAGAGGCACGGCTTGCCGGGTTTTCCCGCGCCATCATAAGGCCGGCGCGATATTGCGCCCGCGCCCGGTCCAGCTCGTCCTGCCCGATGGACTGGCCGGCTTTTTGCAGTTCTCCAACCAGCAGCGGCACCAGCTCTTCGATGTCGTTCTTTCCGGTTGCTGCATGCACGCCGAAAATGCCGGTATCTGAAAAACCCCAGTGGAAAGCATAGACCGAGTAGCACAGGCCGTGCTTTTCACGCACCTCCTGGAACAGTCTGGAGGACATGCCTCCGCCGAGGATGGTGGAAAGCACCTGGGACGCGTAGAAGTCGCGCACATGATAAGCGCGTCCTTCGAAGCCGAGAATGATCTGCGCATCCATCAGGTCGCGGTGTTCGCGGAAATCGCCGCCAACATAATGCGCATAGGGAGGAGTCTTGCCTTCGGCTTTGCTGCGGAACGTTCCCAGACGATTCTCCACCTCACGCACGAAGTCGTCGTGCTTGAGCCCACCGGCCGCGACAATCACCATACGGTCTGCTGAATATTGGCGTTCCAGAAAGCCGCGCAATTGCTCGGAGGTGAACGACTGAACCGTTTCCGGCGTACCCAGCACGGAGCGGCCGAGCGACTGGTGGCGAAACGCGGTTTCGGTAAACCGGTCGAACACGATGTCGTCGGGAATGTCGTGCGCGGCGCCGATCTCCTGGAGGATCACATGCTGCTCGCGTTCAAGCTCGTGGGGGTCGAATTTTGAATCGGTCAGAATGTCGGACAGAAGCTCGACCGCCAACGGCATATCAGCACTGAGGACCCGGGCGTAAAAGGCCGTTGTCTCAACACTTGTCGCGGCATTTATCTCCCCGCCGACGTCTTCGATATCGGTTGCGATCTGGCGTGCGGTGCGTTTGCTGGTCCCCTTGAACGCCATGTGTTCCAGGAGATGCGCAATACCGTGCTCATTCTCGTGCTCATTGCGCGAACCGGATTTGACCCAGATGCCCAGCGCAACGGTTTCCAGATGAGGCAGGGTTTCGGTTGCGACCGTCAGGCCGTTCGACAGACGGCTTACCTCAACACCCATATGCTTCTCACTCCTTGAACAAACTCAACGCGCCGCTCTCGCATGGCGGCTAATGTGATCCTGCAGCATTCTTAAATCTGAGGGAAGGACTGTAAAGGACTCTTTCCGATTCATCAGATCACCGAGCCATTCAGGCAGGGCTGGCTCGACGTCGCTCGCATCTTTGACTGCGGCCGGAAACTTCGCCGGATGGGCCGTCGACAGCACCACCATGGGCGATGCGGATGCAGGCATATCACGGGCAACTTTCACGCCGGTGGCGGTGTGCGGATCGAGCAGATAGCCACTCTGCCGACGAACCAAACCGATTGTCGCAGCGGTCTCCGCCATATCTGAACGGCCGGCAGAAAACCCTTCCCGAATGGCGTCCAGCGTCTTCGGTTCGACAGTGAAGCTGCCTGACTGCTTCAGCATCTGCATATAGCGCCGGATTTCATCCGAATTCCTGCCGGATGCGAAATAAAGCAGGCGCTCGAAATTGGAAGAGACCTGAATATCCATGGATGGCGAGGTGGTCGCAACGACCTCGCGGGTCGTATATTCGCCACTCTCCAGCGTGCGGGCGAGAATGTCATTGTCATTGGTGGCGATCACAAGCCGGTCGATGGGCAGGCCCATTTCTCTGGCTGCATAGCCAGCAAAAATATCACCAAAATTGCCGGTGGGCACGGTGAAGGATGCTGGCCTGTCGGGGGCGCCGAGCGAGAGACCGGCGGTGAAATAGTAGACGATCTGCGCCATGACGCGCGCCCAATTGATCGAATTCACACCGGACAAGGCAACACTGTCGCGGAACGCGTGATCGTTGAACATGTCCTTCAGGAGGCCCTGACAGTCATCGAAATTGCCTTTAACGGCAAGCGCATGCACGTTGGCTGCGCCCGAGGTGGTCATCTGTCGTTGCTGGACCGGGGAGACACGCCCCTCGGGGAAAAGGATAAAGACATCGGCACGCTCCGTGCCGGCAAATGCTTCGATCGCCGCGCCGCCCGTATCGCCCGAAGTCGCGCCGACAATGGTGACACGCTCGCCGCGCTCGGCGAGGACGTGGTCCATCAGCCGTGCCAAAAGCTGCATCGCGACGTCCTTGAAGGCGAGGGTGGGACCATGAAAGAGTTCCAGGATGAACTCGTTAGGGCCAGTCTGAACAAGCGGGCAGACGGCCGGGTGGCGGAAGGTCGCGTAGCTCGCCTCGATGATGCGGCGCAAGGTCGCAGCACCGATCTCATCGCTCACAAAGGGGGACAAAACCTGAAAGGCGATCTCGCTATAGCTCAGACCGCGCATGGCACGAATGTCATCGATCGAGAAGCGTGGCCATTCCCGGGGAACGTATAGACCGCCATCGCGGGCAAGCCCCGCCAGCATCGCATCGGAAAATCCAAGCGCCGGCGCATCGCCACGCGTGCTGATATAATCTGTCGCCATTCTTCGTGTTGCCTCATGAAGTGCGAGGAGAGAGCACCGGTGCGCGCACGAGCCCGTCGCATTCCGGCTGCGCGTCTGGTATAGAGCATGATCTGGACGGGTGGGAACCGGTTTTCCACTCAAACCGCATGGAAATTGATCGTCGATGACGGGTTTTCTGGAAATTGCCGGAAAAATCTGTCATCTCTCCGCAGCCTTTTCGCATGGGTTTCACCGAATGCTTGAAGGGCGCGCAGATCCACGGGGCATGTCACTTGGTCAATTATCGTCTTTTCATCAGTTCCATCCTGCTTTCTGCCACCGCGTTTGTCTCGGGCTGTCAGTCCGACAGCGCCACAAGCGGTCTCGACCTTCAGAATGGGAATGTTCAACAGCAGGACGACAACGTGATCCGCGAGAGCGAACTGCGCGCCTATTGTCCCCCGGTTTCGCTGCGTGAGGGAACGGCATATTTTACCACCTATGCGAAGGGTGGGCAGGACCAGCCGGAAAGCGTTATCTACCAGGCATCCATCAGCGATGTCACACGCAAATGCACCTATGGCACGGGCTCTTTCACAATGACCGTAGCTGTGGCAGGGCGTGTCGTGCCAGGTCCGAAAGGAAGCACCGGAACGATTACGATGCCCATCCGCATAGCGGCTGTTCGCGGTGGTGAGGTGGTCTATTCCAAGTTGTTTCAGCACCAGGTGGCGATCAGTGACACCGCGGGAGCCACCCAGTTCATCTTCAACGATCCGAATGTGATGATTTCAGGCGCGCCTGATCGAAGCATTCGGTTGATGGTCGGATTTGACGAGGGACCAAGCGGCGGACGCTAGCCACTTCTGCAGGGGGCTAGTGGTCGGAACGGTGCCTCCGGCATCGAGGTTGAAGAGGAAATGGGTGCGCCTATTCGCTGATTCTTAAAGAAAATCAGATGTTTATAACGGGTTCCTGAATCGCCGTGGCCGATGGAATATCAGGCGTCCTCGCTCCACTCCGACAAGGCTTCGAGAACACCGCTGAGATCCTGATGACGATGAATGACCGTCTCTGCTCCAGCCTCCATCAGGAGGTCTGCATGCCCGGGCTGAATGTGTGAACCGCCGGTGAACCCGATGACGCGCATGCCGGCAGCTCTCGCGCCGGCAATTCCATGCACCGAATCTTCAATGACGAAACAGCGTCCCGGGGAGGCATTCATCTTCTCGGCGGCATAAAGGAAAACGTCCGGCGCAGGCTTGGGCCGACCGGTGGGCGTTTCCAGAGAAGAATAGATGTGATCCTTGAAAAAGGGCAGGAGCCGTGTGCGGGACAGCATCGCCTCCACCCGTTCATGGCTAGAATTCGAACAGACGCATTTCGGCACGGTGACAGCAGCGACCGCGTCATGCACACCGTCCAGAGCTTTCACTTCCTTTCGCACCTTTTTGTCGACCTCGCTCTCGGCGCGATCGATCAGCGTGGCCTGGAGGGGCGCGTCAGCATTTTCCTCGATGGAGAGAAGAATGTCCTTGAAGGTGAGGCCGGCGTAGCGGCTTGCCAACTCTTCCGGTGTGATCGCGAACCCTGCGTCAGTCAGCACCTTGGCCTCGACGCGCGAAGCAATGATTTCCGAATCAACAAGAACGCCATCGCAATCGAAGATGACGAGTTCGGGAGCTGGCATGGCAAGACCTGTTCTGATGTGGGGGCTGAAGGATGCGAGGAGGGGGCATAGCCGTTATGCCGCTCCAAGACAACTCCGTGCAGGCCATGCCTGAGGCTCTTATTCGATGACGACCTCCGTACGCTCCCCTGCAGTCACGGTCGCCTTCCGGCTCTCTTCGGCCCTGTCACCTTCGTAGCGTACGCGCACCTCGTATTCGCCCGGGTGCAAGGTCTCCTGAGCTTCCACGTTATACTCGCCGCTCAGGTTCTTCTGATTGCCCTGAAGGTCCTTCTTACCTTCCAGAAAGTCGATTCTGTATGCGCCGGGAGCAGAGACGGCCAGGACGCCGGCATTGATGTTGACGGTCGCTTCGGTGCGTTCGCCGGCCTTGACGCTGATGGGCGTCATAGCCTCGGCCTTTCCAAGCCGTGCATAAAGCATGTAATCGCCGGGTGGAACGTCCATACCCTGCTTGCCTGGTCCATATTGGCCTTCCAGAGTTTTGCGTTCGCCATTGATGTTGGCCTTGGCATCCTGGACTTCGAAGCGGATTTCGCTGCCTTCGACATCCGGACCTCCTTCCGTGTAGACAGCAAAGGGCACGACAAGTCCCGAACCAATGACCAGATCGAGAGTGAGCGTTTCGCCGGCTGCAAGTTCGTGGTTCTCCTCGACCGTGGCCTTGCCGATCCGCCCGGTGACCTTGAGGGAGCCAGCCCTGGCCCATACACGGGTCTTGCCGTAGCCGCCATCCTTGGTGTCGTCGAAATGCACATCGACACGCGCACTCTGGTCGGCCTGGGTGTCCTCCGGAGTGCGTTTGGGAGTAATTTCCACGAGGCCGGCATCAAGCACGGCAATGACATCTGTCGTCTTGTCGGCGGTCAGTTCCACATCGGTCTCGAAATTGATGCGGCCAAGCCTCGCTTTTGCGCGATAGGGACCGGGAGGAACGTTGGCCGCGAACACGCCGCGATAGCCGCCTGCGGCGCTGCGATCCGCCGGTTGGCCATTCTCGCCGAGCGGAATGAAGTCCCAGCGCACTTCCGAATTGTCGGTCATGTCCGGGCCATCCTGAGAAAGCCGGGCGATTCCGCGCACATTGAACTCGACAGCAGCCGGTTGCGGCTTTGGCTCGGGCTTTGGATCAGGTGCCTTCGCGACTGTGGTTTCGAGCGCTTCGGCAAGTTGCCCGGCATCATCGGCCTTGAGATAAAGGCCACCGGTGTTTTCTGCCAGGCAGGCCACTTGCTGACCCTCTTCCTCCGACAGGCCAAAGCCGACGACATGGGCTGTAAAGTCAACGCCCGCGGCTTCCAGCTCCCGGCCAAGAGCGCAGGGATCCGCGTTACAGGTCTCCAGGCCATCAGTGACAAGGATCACAGTGGCCGGATTTTCTTCGATGCGCAGTTCCTCTGCTGCCTTTCGGACAGCATCCGTGAGGGGTGTTTTTCCTTTCGGGTTCAGATTGTCGGCGAAATCAGCGACAGCGCCCGCCGTGCCTGTTGCGGGCGAAATGGCGATCTCGATGTCGGAACAGGAACCTTTTTCCCGGTGCCCGTAGGCCACGAGGCCAAGCTCGGTATCCTGCGGCAGCGTGCCCATGACCTTGCGCAGCGTGTCACGCGCGATCTCGATCTTTGTCGTCCCGTCAATCTGCCCCCACATGGAGCCGGAACCGTCCAGGACGATGATTGTCTTGCCCGCGGCCATTGCAGGAAGGGCAAAGAGCAAGGCTGCGAGAACGCTCAACAAGCGGGTGCGGATCATGCCGGATCTCCGTGGATGAAACTTGACGTAAGGGAAGATTGCACAGCTTCGCATGAGCCGCAAATCCGCTGCGCCCTTACGGAATATTTACCATCTTCCGTAACCATAACGGCAGGTAAACAGTCCGAGTTAGAGGTCAGTCCATGTCCGCCGTGCGTCGTATCGATGAGCTTGCACCCGAACCGAAAAAAGCCGAATGGCTCGATACGATCATCAAGGGGGACTGTGTCGCAGCACTTGACCGTCTTCCGGAAAAATCGGTCGATGTGATCTTTGCCGATCCACCCTACAATCTGCAGCTTGGCGGGGATCTTCACCGTCCTGACCAGTCGCGCGTCGATGCGGTTGACGATGAGTGGGACCAGTTCGACAGTTTCGCGGCCTATGACGCCTTCACCCGGGCATGGATGCTGGCAGCGCGCCGCGTCTTGAAGCCGAACGGCACGATCTGGGTGATCGGTTCCTATCACAACATATTCCGGGTCGGCACGGTGATGCAGGATCTGGGCTACTGGCTGCTCAACGACATTGTCTGGCGCAAGACGAACCCGATGCCGAATTTTCGCGGGCGCCGGTTCCAGAACGCGCATGAGACGATGATCTGGGCCTCGCGCGACAAGTCTTCGAAGGGCTACACCTTCAATTACGAAGCTCTGAAGGCCTCCAACGACGACGTGCAGATGCGCTCCGACTGGCTTTTCCCGATTTGCACGGGCAAGGAGCGGCTGAAGAACGAGGATGGTGGCAAGCTGCATCCCACACAGAAACCGGAAGCGCTGCTTGCGCGGGTGATGATGGCCTCAACCAAACCGGGCGACGTGGTGCTTGATCCGTTTTTCGGTTCGGGCACGACCGGGGCAGTCGCCAAGCGGCTTGGTCGACATTTTGTCGGCATTGAACGGCAGGACGACTACATTGAGGCGGCAAGCGCCCGGATAGCCGCGATCGAGCCGCTGGACGATATGGATCTCGCCCAGATGCAGGGAAAGCGCGCCGCGCCGCGCGTCGCTTTCGGCAGCCTTCTGGAAGCAGGCCTCATGCAGCCGGGCACACGGTTGCATGATTCCAAGCGCCGGTGGACGGCCAATGTCCGGGCTGACGGTACGATTGCCATTGGAGACGAGGCCGGTTCGATCCACCGGATCGGTGCCCGCGTTCAGGGCCTGGAAGCCTGCAATGGCTGGACCTTCTGGCATTTTGAAGAAAAGGGTAGCCTCAAGCCGATCGACAGCCTGCGCCAGATCATGCGGGAGAACATGCAAGGCGTTGCCGCCTGAGCGTGATATTGAAACGGCTCCGGCGACATGTCCCGGAGCCATGAAACGCGTGATCAATCAACGGAGTAAAGCGCTTTCATGAATCAATGCATGATTCGAAAGCGCCTGTGTTTCTCAAACGGAGAAGCCGAAGCGGGCGAGGTCATTGCGCAGCTTCTCCGCGCCTGTGAAATGAACGGCCTGCCAGCCCGCATTTCTTGCGCCTTCCACATTCTTCTCGCTGTCGTCGATGAAGAGTGTCGCTGCCGGTTCCAGATCGAAACTCTCGACATGGGTGTCGTAAATCGCGCGGTCCGGCTTGATGAGCCCGATTTCACCTGAAACGGTGACACCGCGCGGCCTGTTCAGGAAGGCAAAACGCCTGCGCGCCTCGACAAATGTGTCGGCGGCGAAATTGGTCAGCATCGTCACATCGTGGCCTTCATCGATGAGTGTCTCGAGGATGGCGACCGAATCGTCATAGGCATGTGGCACCATTTCGTGCCAGTGGCGGCGAAAACCACGAATGTTCTCTTCCTCAAGGGGGTGCTCGGCAATGAGCAGCGCTTCGGCTTCTTCCCAGGTGCGCCCGCGATCCTGTTCCACATTCCAGTCGCCGGTGCAGACATTCTCCAGAAACCAGCGGCGCCGATCATCGTCAGGGATCAGGTGGCGGTAGGGAATTTCCGGGTCGTAGTGGATCAGCACCCGACCGATGTCGAATACGATGTGTCGAATGTCGCTCATGCGGTTTTATCCTTTGCGGCGTTTCTTCGTGGCTCCAGGTATCGCAGCCTCGATGACCTTTTTCATGACAGTGGGCAGTGCCTCATGTGGAAGGGCGCTGGGGGGAGACCACCAGCCATCACCCGGCGAAGCGTCGTCCGGAAGGTTGGCTTTGAAAACACAAAGCTCAAGCGCAAAATGCGTAAAGACATGGCGGATCGATCCGGTTGCATGCCACGCGGCGGGGAAGGGAGCGGCGGATATGTCTGTGATGCCATCCTGCCGCGCCGTCCAGTCGCTGCCGGGGACCTCAGCCATCCCGCCCAAAAGGCCAGAAGAGGGACGCTTTCGCAGAAGCACGGAGCCATCGGGACGCATGGCGACGAAAGCTGCGCCGACGCGCATGGGTTTCTCGCTCTTCGGCGCCTTGACCGGAAAATGCTCGGCAATGCCTTCGCGCCGCGCCACGCAGCCCGCGACGATGGGGCAAACCACGCAAGCAGGCTTGCGCGGTGTGCAGATGGTTGCCCCGAGATCCATCATGGCCTGGGCGAAATCGCCCGGCCGATCATGTGGCATGGCTTTCGCAACCAAAGCGCGGATCTCGGGTTTCGCTTGCGGCAGCGGCGTCTCTATCGCGTGAAGACGCGTGATGACGCGCTCGATATTGCCGTCGACCACGGCGGCAGGTTGGTTGAAGGCGATCGCAGCAATAGCGGCGGCGGTGTAGTCGCCGATGCCGGGAAGGGCCTTGAGACCGGCCTCCGTATCGGGAAAACGTCCGGCATATTCGGTCGCGACGGTTTCCGCACATTTCTTCAGATTGCGGGCGCGCGAATAATAGCCAAGACCCGCCCACGCTTTCATCACATCGTCGGCATCAGCGGCGGCAAGAGCCTCGACTGTGGGCCAGGCATCGGTAAAGACTTCGAAATAGCGCTTGACCGCGCCGACGGTGGTCTGTTGAAGCATGACCTCCGAAAGCCAGACGCGGTAGGGATCGGGCAGCACGCCGAGTCTGGTTTCGTCCGGTGGGGTGCGCCAGGGCAGGCTCCTGTGATGGCGATCATACCATGCGAGCAGCGGGAGCGAAAAATCGGTCGAGGAAGACTGTGCGTCGGTGACCGACGCTGCCCTGCGTGCCATACTGGAGCGAAACTCATTATGCGTTGCGGATCAATGCGAGATTTCATGTCATGACAGGGAAGAGGCAATCGGGCAATCCCGTCGCTGTCAGCGATCTTGCCACTGGCATTCTCGATCCGGTGATGCGCAAGCGTGCCGGCCTTTCCGTTGAGCTTGTTCAGTGCTGGGGCGACATCGTGGGTGAGAGACTGGCGCTCAGCACGCGACCCGAAAAGCTTGCCTGGCCGCGGCGCCGGCACGAGGATGATCCGTTTGAACCAGCCACACTGGTGATTGCCTGCGAAGGGGCGGCTGCCCTGCGCCTGCAGCACGAGACGGGCGAGGTGATCGCCAGGGTGAATGCTTTTCTTGGCTTTGCGGCTGTCGGGCGCATCAAAATCGTGCAAAAGCCCGTGGCGCAGCCGCAGACGCGCCGCACACCGGCCATGCGTCCGCTCACCGGATCAGAGACCGCGCGGATCGATGCGCTGGTCGCCGGGGTCGAGGACGAGGGCTTGCGTCTATCGTTGCAGAAGCTCGGTGCGAGCATTCTTGGCCGACGAAAATGAACGCCGATCACCAAAACGTGATAGAACGCTTGCTTCAGAAAAACACGCCCTTGACCCAAATTCGCCCGAAACGCCCGCTTTGTGGCGGTATCGCAGGTAACATCCCAAGACGAACAGGTGAGATTTCATGTCCGAACTGATCCAGCGCCGCAAACTCCTTCTTTCCATGGCCGCCTTGCCGGTGCTCGGGCTTGGGCTGGCCGCGTGCACCGAAGGCAATGCCGAAGCGGATGCGGGGACTCCGGCCACCGACCCCGTCACCACGGCCGCCGTCGAGGCTCCGCCTTCAAGCGGGACGGTGGACATGGAGAAGCTTCTTGAAGAGGGCGCGCTGGAAGACAAGGTTCTGGGCGATGAAAACGCGCCGGTGACGATTGTCGAATATGCTTCGATGACCTGCAGTCACTGCGCCACATTTCACACCCGCACCTATCCGGAACTGAAGAAGAAATATATCGAGACGGGCAAGGTGCGTTTTATCTTGCGCGAATTTCCGTTTGATCCGCGCGCCGAAGCGGGCTTCATGTTGGCGCGTTGCTCCGATGACAAATATTTCGCCATGGTGGATGTGCTCTTCAAGCAGCAGAACAACTGGGCGCCCGTGCAGGACGCGCAGTCGGCTCTTTTGAAGATCTCCAAGCTTGCCGGCTTCACACAGGAAAGCTTTGAGGCCTGTTTGACCGATCAGGAGCTTTTGAACAAGGTTCGCGCTGTGCGTACGCGCGGCGCCAGCGATTTTGGCGTCGATGCGACGCCGACCTTCTTTATCAACGGAAAGAAGTATTCCGGCGCCATGTCGATCGAGGAAATCTCGGCGGTCATTGACGGGATGCTCTGACGCAGGCTGGGAAGTGACCGAGATGATTGACACCACCGGTTTTTGCCGGTGGTGTCCTGCGTTTTGTGGTCCGTACAGAGCTCTTGGAGACATGCGCGGGTCGCGCAAGGCGATGCGGTGCGAGGCCTCTATCCTGTTGAAAACCGCTCTATATGTGGGTTTCTCGCCAGAGAATATTGAAGCTTGCTTGACGGGCCGTAAGCTTCCGGATGAAGTCAGGGCCATGCGCAATGGGGGGTTGGAGCGTCCGGAAAGTGAGGCTGTTCCAACATTCTTCATCAACGGGATGAAGCACTCGGGAGCCGTATCGATTGAACAAATGTCGGCGATCATCGACGGCATGCTTGAGCGGGCGACGCGTTTGCCTGCCGCTTTCGTGCGCGCCGGATAAGGTGCTGCCGGCATGAAGTTCACCAAGCTGCGCCTTCTGGGGTTCAAGTCCTTCGTCGAGCCGAGCGAGTTTGTGATCGAGAACGGGCTGACGGGCGTTGTCGGTCCCAATGGCTGCGGCAAATCCAATCTGGTGGAAGCGTTGCGCTGGGTGATGGGCGAAAGCTCGTACAAGAACATGCGCGCCTCCGGTATGGATGATGTCATCTTTTCCGGTTCCGGTACGCGCCCGGCGCGAAACACCGCCGAGGTGACGCTGTTTCTCGACAATGCCGATCGCACAGCACCAGCCGCGTTCAACGACGCGGACGAGTTGCAGGTCTCGCGCCGGATCGAGCGCGAGGCGGGGTCCGTCTACCGGATCAACGGCAAGGAGGCGCGCGCGCGCGATGTGCAGCTTCTTTTCGCTGATCAGTCGACCGGCGCACGCTCGCCTTCCATGGTGGGGCAGGGGCGGATTGGCGAACTGATCCAGGCAAAACCGCAGGCGCGCCGTGCGCTTCTGGAAGAAGCAGCCGGCATATCAGGGCTTCATTCCCGCCGTCACGAAGCGGAATTGCGGCTGCGTGCTGCCGAACAAAATCTTGAACGGCTCGACGATGTGGTGAGTGAGCTTGACAGCCAGATCGAAAGCCTCAAACGCCAGGCGCGCCAGGCTTCGCGCTTCAAGAAGCTTTCCGCGGAAGTGCGCAAGGCTGAAGCGATCCTGTTGCACTTGCGCTGGTCGTCCGCCAAGGCGCAGGAAGCCGAGGCCCAAAGCGCGCTGTCGCAGGCGACGGCCCTGGTGGGGGAAAATGCCAGCGGCCAGATGGAAGCGGCCAAGGCTCAGGCCGTCGGTGCACACAAGCTTCCTGCATTGCGCGATGCCGAGGCGGCTGCGGCCGCCGCCCTTCAACGGCTGACGATCGCCCGCACACAGGTTGAGGAAGAAGCCAAGCGCATTGAAGCGCGCACACAGGAACTGAAGAAACGCATCGACCAGTTAAATGCCGATGTGGCGCGCGAAGAGCAGATGGTGCGCGACAATGCCGACGCGCTGGCGCGGCTGGCGGAAGAGGAAGAGGCGCTCAAAGAAGCCGAAGACGGCGCTGAAGGGCGTGAAGCCGAATTGCAGAGTGTCTTTGAAGAGGTTTCTTCAGACCTCACGGGTGCCGAGGATTTGCTCTCACGGCTGACGGCTGAGAAGGCGGAGGTTTCTGCCAGTCGCCAACAGGCCGAGCGGGCCATCCGCGAGCAGGCCGAGCGCCGCGACCGGCTTGCGCGGCAGATTGCCAATATGGATGCGGAACTATCGGAAATCGCCAGCCGGATAGCCGGACTGCCGGACCCGGCCGAAAAACGCATGCTGGTTGAGGAAGCGACCGAGCGCCTTGAACTGGCTGAAGCGGCTGTCGGCGAAAGCGAAGAGCGCGTTGCAGCCGCCCGCGAGGCCGAGCAGGCCGCCCGCACCCCCCTGCAGGAAGCACGAGCCGAGCTTGGTCGTGTGGAAACAGAAGCGCAAACCCTGCGCAAGATTTTGAATGCCGGCGGGGCGGACCTGTTCCCGGCGGTTCTGGAACAATTGCGCGTTGAGCGCGGGTTCGAGACGGCGCTCGGTGCCGCATTGGGCGAAGACCTCGATGTGCCGCTCGATAGTGCCGCGCCTGTCTATTGGGGGCCTTCGGAGATCGACTCGGATGACCCGGCCCTTCCCGAGGGTGTCCTGACACTGGCCTCTGTGGTGAAAGCACCTGCACAGCTGGCGCGTCGCCTTGCACAGATTGGCGTTGTGGACGCCGCGGATGGGCCCCGGCTTCAGAAAATGCTGAAGCCTGGTCAACGTTTGGTCGCGCGGGACGGGGCTTTGTGGCGCTGGGACGGGTATCGCGCCAGCGCCGATGCGCCGACAGCGGCGGCGCAGAGACTGGCGCAGAAGAATCGCCTCTCCGAGCTCGATGGAGAGGTGATTGAGGCGACCGCGCGGCTTCGCGCTGCCGAGACCGCGCTCAATGACGCCGAGCAAGGCGTGAAGAGTGCGGTGGAAGGCGAACGCCGCGCGCGCGAAGAAGCGCGTGAAGCGCAGGCCGCGCTCAGCCGTGCGCGCGACGCGTTGGCAAGTGCCGAGAAGGCGGCTGGTGAGCTTTCAAGCCGGCGCATGAGCCTCGAAGAGGCACGCGGCCGGGTGGTCGAAGACCATGAAGAGGCTGTGGCCGCGACAATGGCGGCGGAAGAAGCGCTTGAAGGCGCGCCGGACCTCACGGAATTGCAGGCTCGGCTTGAGCGCCAGTCTGCCGAGGTCTCCGCCAAACGTGCAGCTGTGGCCGAGGCGCGCGCTGCCTATGAAGGCTTGCGGCGCGAAGCGGAAGCTCGCCGGCGCCGACTTGAGGCGATCGCTGCAGAGCGGCGGAGCTGGCAGTCGCGTGCGGAAAATGCCGACCGTCACACGGAAGCTCTACTCCAGCGGCGCGCCGACACGGAAGCCGAACTGGAGGAGCTCGCTGAAGCACCCGAAGAGATAGAGGCGCGTGGTCGTTCGCTGCTTTCCGAGATTGCAAAGGCTGAGGCGGTGCGAAGGCAAGCCGCAGACACGCTGCAGGAAGCTGAGAACCGTCAGGCGGAGCTGGACAAGCGTGCGACCGAGAGCATTCAGGCGCTTTCTTCCGCACGCGAGGCCAGAGCCCGTGCTGAAGAACGTGTGACGGCAGCCGAGGAGCGACGCAAGGAGGCCGAAGCCCGTATTCAGGAAGTGTTGAATGTTCCGCCCCACAAGGTCCTGGCGATGGCCGAGCTGGAGCCTGACGAGGCCATGCCGGAGATCGCGGAAGTGGAACGCCGGCTGGAACGACTGAAGATGGAGCGCGAACGGCTCGGCGCGGTCAATCTGCGCGCCGAGGAAGAACAGACCGAGCTGACGGAACGCCACGGCACGATTGTCGCCGAGCGGGAAGACGTGATCGAAGCCATTCGCAAACTGCGCCACGCGATCCAGAACCTGAACAGGGAAGGGCGCGAGCGCCTGCTGGCCGCCTTCGATGTGGTCAATGAACAGTTCCAGCGACTGTTCACGCATCTCTTCGGCGGCGGTACGGCAGAACTGCAACTGATCGAATCCGACGACCCGCTCGAGGCGGGGCTCGAAATTCTTGCCCGCCCTCCGGGCAAGCGTCCTCAGACCATGACGCTCCTGTCGGGTGGTGAGCAGGCTTTGACTGCGATGGCGCTGATTTTTGCTGTCTTTCTAACCAATCCCGCCCCGATCTGTGTGCTGGACGAGGTGGACGCGCCGCTCGACGATCACAATGTCGAGCGCTTCTGCAATCTCATGGACGAGATGGCGGCATCAACGGACACACGCTTCGTGGTCATAACCCACAATCCCATCACCATGGCCCGTATGAACCGGCTCTTCGGGGTCACCATGGCCGAGCAGGGCGTCAGCCAACTCGTCTCGGTCGATCTGCAGACTGCCGAGCGCCTGCGCGAGGCCGGCTAACATCTCTCTCCGCAAGAAAATTTCATCGAGACCGTGCCCGCTCTTCACCGGTCGTTCGGTTTTCGACGCGCTCATGTCTCGCTCCAAACCGCCAATTCATTGCCCGCCGGATCCGTGAAATGGAAGCGGCGGCCTCCGGGAAACGAGAAGATCGGTTTCACGATCTTGCCGCCTGCGTCCTCGACCGACTTGAGAGTGGCCTCGAGGTTTTCGGAAAATATCACGGGTAGCGGTTTATGATTGCCCTCCGGATTGCCGTCGAAACCGCCATCCAAACCTTCGCTGAAAGCCGAGTAGCCGGGCCCATAGTCGGTAAACGACCAGGAAAAGGCATTGGCATAAAAGGCCTTCACGCTGTCGATGCTGCCGCCGCCGGCGGGCATTTCGATATAATCCAGTTTTCCGGTCTTGCGCATGGCTCTCTCCAGTGTTCTTATTTTGTTCTATTTGACGTCTGAACTTTTTGCAAGGCCAGAGCGTATAACTTGGTGTGAAATAGGGTTCATAGTGGTCGTTCAATCAAGTGTGCGGGAGGGCTGAGATGGCGATGGATCCGTTCAATCTGCAGCGTTTCACCGAGGCACAGGCGGGTGTTTTTGAGACCGCGCTCCGGGAATTGCGTTCTGGCCGCAAGCAAACCCACTGGATGTGGTTTGTGTTTCCACAGCTGCGTGATCTTGGCCGGTCGCGGAACGCGACCTATTACGGCATTTCCTCCCTGGAGGAAGCACGCGCTTATCTTGCGCATCCGCTTTTGGGGCCGCGCCTGCAGGAGGCGACTAGGGTGATGTTGAAGGCACCTGGCCAGTCTCTGGCAGCTATTCTTGGACATCCTGACGATCAGAAATTCTGTTCGTGCATGACACTCTTTGCGTTGGTCTCGGGAGAGCGGGACGGCCCTTTTTCCTCGGCACTCGCCCGGTGGTGCGGTGGAGCGATGGATGAGGCAACGCTCCGCCTTACAGGGTCTACGGAGCCGGAGCGGAAGCTTGACGATCCGTAGCGGCAGGGCGTGATCGGGGCTGCGCGACGCGCACGGCGCCAGGCGGTTTTCCTATGATGCGCTTGAAAGCGCGGCTGAACGCGGCCTGGGAGCCATATCCCAAGCGTTGAGCGGCCGTCTCTATGGGCATGCCTTCACGGCTGATCCACTGCGCGGCAAGCCGCATCCTGAGTTCTGTCAGATACCGGACCGGTGTCATGCCCGTTACGGCCTGAAACCGGTCTGCGAAGACGGAGCGGGAACTGCCCATCTGTGCCGCCAGTTCTGCCACCGTCCAGTCGCGGCCGGGATCGCGGTGAAGGGCTGCAATGACACGCCCCAGACGTGGATCGCGCAACGCTGCCACCCAGCCGCTGGTGCCGCCGCAGCCACACTCCACCCATGCCCGCACGATGAAGGCTGAAACCACGTCTGCGAGCCGGGCAAGAATGCCTGCAAAACCGGCGCGGTCTTCTTTCGCTTCGCGCTCCATAGCATCAAGAATCGGAAGGATTTCCGGGTAGCGCTCCAGCAATGTGTTGACGCGCATGACGTCCGGCATAAGGGAAACAAGCGGATGCATGCTCCCCAGATCGAACTCCATGCAGCCCGAGAAGATGAGGACATCGGAAGACTGGTCTCGCTCATTCGAGCGGGCCACGATCTCACTGACGTCCCTGCACAGCGCTTTGGGCTGAAACTCTGTGATGCACTGACACTTGAGCTTCGTATCAGAAACAAGAGAATGCTCGCCACCGCGCGGCAGGAGAACCGCATCGCCTGTATCCAGAGCATGAATAGCCTCACCGGGGCCGCGCAGATGCACCGGGCCACGCCCCACGAAATGAAATTGAGCACGCCCCTCGATGGCGGGAAACCGAAGGCCGAAAGGGGGAGAGACCTGGGTACGATTGTATTCGAGCCCATATAGCCGCATCCCCATCAATAGATCACTGACCAGATCGGGATTGGCGTGCATTGATGAATTTTCGGCGTTTCGATCAAGCATTTCGGATTTTCTGGCATGGTACGTCCGGAAAGTCCAGTCTATTTCTTTTGCACTGCACAACAGTTTTTGCATTTTGAAAGGAATGACAGATGGACGATGTCCCGCAGTGGACCGGGGCCCAGGCAAGTCGGTCGCCAGCCTGGGGAGCGGTGATTTCCATGGCACTTGGCGTGTTTGGATTGGTAACGGCGGAGTTTCTGCCCGCAAGCCTTTTAACGCCCATGGCCCAGGAGCTGGAGGTGTCGGAGGGGATGGCCGGTCAGGCGGTGACAGCCACGGCCGTGGTGGCGCTGATAACGAGCCTGCTGGTTTCGGCTGCCACGCGCAACATCGACAGGCGGCATGTTCTGCTCGGCTTCACCGTGTTGCTGATGGTCTCGAATCTCATGGTGGCTTTTGCGCCAGACATCACGGTGTTGCTCATCGGGCGCGTTCTGCTCGGAATCGGTCTGGGAGGGTTCTGGACCATGTCGACGGCGGTCGCCATGCGGCTTGTGCCGGATGCTCTGGTGCCGAGGGCGCTGTCGATGATCGTCAGCGGCGTGGCCGCGGCCACCATTATTGCCGCACCTGTGGGCAGTTATGTAGGTGATCTGTTCGGCTGGCGCAGTGTCTTTCTGCTGGGCACCGGGCTGGGGGTCATCACCTTCGTGGTCCAGTTTGCCACGCTGCCGGCCATGGCTCCCAATTCCGCAACCCGGCTGCGTACGCTGCTTGATGTTTTGGTGCGCCCAGGGGTTGGGTTGGGCCTCTTGTCGGCAATGCTGGTCTTCGCCGGCCACTTCGCGTTCTTCACCTATATCCGGCCGCATCTGGAAAACATCACGGAGGCGAGCATTACGGCGGTCTCGGGAATGTTGCTGGGCTTCGGCCTTGCCAATTTCCTGGGCTCATTGTTCGGCGGTTTTCTGGTCGAGCGGAGTTTGCGCCGTACGTTGATGACCGTGCCGCTGGTTTTGAGCATTCTAGGCTTTGGGCTGATCTCGGTTGGATCCACGCCTGTGGCGAGTGCTGTGATGATCGCACTATGGGGTCTCGCGTTCGGCGCTGTTCCGGTTGGCTGGTCCACCTGGTTGGCACGCACCGTACCCGATCAGGCGGAAAGTGCCGGTGGTCTGCTGGTGGCTGCCATCCAGCTTGCGATCGCCCTTGGCGCAGCCGGCGGTGGGTTGATCTTCGACACCAGTGGCGCACAGGGCGTGTTCAGTGCGGCAAGCATAGTGCTGTTTCTGGCGGCGGTGATGATCTTTGTCGGAGTTCGCCCCCGGTCAGTAATAGCCACGGCCTGATCTCGCATCAGTGCAGCCCAGTGGAGGCGGCGGGCTATCGCCGCCTCGCATCGTGCGAGAGGCTCTGCTGCTTCACCTGGATATGGCTGGTTGAGAAAAAAATTTCTCTTCAATCGATAAAGCGGCGGATGGCGCGGAAGCCGGCCTTGCCTTGGCGCGCGCTGCCGCTTAACGCTGCGTCCCGTGGCCGGTGCAAAAAGGTTCCAGCGCCGGCAAATCGACCGGAAGGGGAAGGCAGCATGACCAAGTGGGTCTATGTGTTTGGCGATGGACGTGCCGAAGGCAGCGCGGGCGACAAAAATCTGCTCGGCGGCAAAGGCGCAAATCTGGCGGAGATGTGCAGCCTGGGGCTGCCGGTGCCGCCCGGCTTTACGATCACCACCGAACTCTGCTCCCACTATTATGCCAATGGCCGCACCTATCCGGACGAACTGAAAACTCAAGTTGAAGCGGCTCTTGAAGAGGTTGGCCGGGTGGCCGGTCGCCGTTTCGGCGATGCGCGCCAACCGCTTCTGGTTTCCGTTCGCTCCGGCGCTCGTGCTTCGATGCCCGGAATGATGGACACGGTGCTCAATCTCGGCCTCAACGATGCAACGGTTGAGGCAATTGCGGCGGAGGCTGGTGATGCACGCTTTGCCTATGACAGCTATCGCCGGTTCATCCAGATGTACTGCAATGTGGTCCTCGGACTCGATCATGATGTCTTCGAGGAAATTCTCGAAGAGGAGAAAGCGCGGCTCGGCTATGAGGTCGATACGGAGTTTTCGGCTGAAGACTGGCAGAACGTGATCGCGCTCTACAAGGGGCGGATCGAGACCGAACTCGGTGCGCCGTTTCCGCAGGATCCGCACGAGCAGCTTTGGGGCGCGGTCGGCGCAGTGTTCTCATCATGGATGAACCCGCGCGCGGTGACGTATCGCCGGCTGCACGACATTCCCGAAAGCTGGGGCACGGCGGTGAACGTGCAGGCCATGGTGTTTGGCAACCGGGGTGAGGATTCGGCAACGGGCGTGGCGTTCACGCGTGATCCCTCCACCGGCGAAAAGGCGCTCTATGGCGAATTCCTCGTTAATGCGCAGGGCGAAGACGTGGTGGCCGGCATCCGCACGCCGCAAAACATCACCGAGGCGGCAAGGCTCGCCGCCGGCTCTGACAAACCCTCGCTCGAAAAACTGATGCCGGAAGCGTTCGCAGCCTTCATCCAGATCGCCGACACTCTCGAGCGGCATTATCGCGACATGCAGGATCTGGAATTCACCATCGAGCGCGGCAAATTATGGATGCTGCAGACCCGTTCGGGAAAACGCACGGCCAGTGCGGCTCTCAAGGTCGCGGTCGACATGGCCAATGAGGGGCTCATCACGAAAGAGGAGGCGGTGGCGCGCATCGATGCGGCGTCTCTCGACCAGCTTCTCCATCCCACCATCGACCCCTCCGCCCCGCGCGACATCATCGGCATGGGCCTGCCGGCCTCTCCTGGAGCTGCCACTGGCGAGATCGTGTTTTCTTCGGAAGCTGCCGAAGAAGCGAAGGCCGAAGGCCGCAGGGTGATCCTGGTGCGGGTGGAAACGAGCCCCGAAGACATTCACGGCATGCATGCCGCAGAAGGCATTTTGACCACGCGTGGTGGCATGACGAGCCACGCGGCGGTGGTCGCGCGCGGTATGGGAAAGCCCTGTGTCTCAGGCGCTGGCTCCCTGCGCGTGGACCATAAGAAAGGTGTTCTTCTGGCCATGGGGCAGACGCTCAAGGCTGGCGACACCATCACCATTGATGGCGCGACAGGACAGGTTCTGAAAGGCCCGGTTCCTATGCTGCAGCCGGAGCTCTCGGGTGATTTCTCCACCATCATGGGGTGGGCGGACGAGGTGCGGCGCATGCGGGTGCGCGCCAATGCCGAAACGCCGGCTGATGCTCGCACCGCAAGATCCTTCGGGGCGGAGGGCATCGGTCTTTGCCGCACCGAACACATGTTCTTTGACGATGGCCGCATCCTCGCGATGCGCGAGATGATCCTCGCCGACAGCGAGATCGATCGCCGGGCGGCACTCGCCAAGCTGCTGCCCATGCAGCGGTCGGACTTCATTGAAATCTTCGAGGTGATGGCCGGGCTGCCTGTCACCATCCGCCTGCTCGACCCGCCACTGCACGAGTTCCTGCCCAAAACCGAGGAAGAAATCGCCGAGGTGGCAGAGGCAATGGGGGTTTCGGCTGAGAGATTGCGCCAGCGAACCGAAGCGCTGCATGAATTCAATCCGATGCTCGGCCATCGCGGCTGCCGGCTTGCAATTTCCTACCCGGAAATTGCGGAGATGCAGGCACGCGCGATTTTCGAGGCGGCTGCAGATGCGGCCGAAAAGGCCGGTAAGCCTGTGGTGCCTGAGATCATGGTGCCGCTCGTGGGCATCTCTGCCGAGTTGACCTTCGTGAAGGATCGCGTCGATGCGGTCGCGAACACGGTCATGGAAGAGCGAGGCGTGACGTTCGATTATCTCGTGGGGACAATGATCGAATTGCCGCGAGCTGCTCTCAGGGCGGATGAAATTGCCGCCAGCGCGGAATTCTTTTCTTTCGGGACCAACGATCTTACCCAAACCACGTTCGGCATTTCCCGAGACGATGCGGCCTCATTCCTGGAGACCTACCGTGCACGCGGTATCATCGAGCAGGATCCGTTCGTTTCTCTGGACGTCGACGGTGTTGGTGAGCTCGTGCGGATTGCCTCCGCAAAGGGGCGGGAGGCGCGTTCTGATATCAAGCTCGGCATCTGTGGTGAACACGGGGGAGATCCCGCTTCGATCCGCTTCTGTGAGAGCGTGGGGCTCGATTACGTATCTTGCTCGCCTTTCCGCGTCCCCATTGCCAGACTGGCTGCAGCTCAGGCTGCGATCAGCGAAGCCCGGGCCAGCGCCTAGCGTTCTTCAATATCAACGAGCTCGGCGTAAAATGCGCCGTGCTCCTTGATTTCCAAGGCTTCGTCATAGGGATCTTGGTAAGCCCACATGATATCGCCGCCCGGTTCTCCGGCGCCGGACAACCGCCAATAGGTGGCATCGCCCTTGTAGGGGCAGTGGGTCCTGGTGCGGGTTTGCTCGAGGCGCGCAAAATTGATGTCCGCGAATGGAATGTAGAGCACGTCCGGACACCCGCTCTCTCGTAGAATTTTCGCAGCCTCCGTCTTTGCGATTTCGAGGCCATCGGCCTTGACGGAAATCGTCTTCTTTTGAGGTGCAATGGTCATGCGCTTGTTGGGATTGCGCAAGAAACCGGGGGCCGGGTTTTCTTTATCAGTCATGACGTTCACTCCGTTGTGGAGGGAACGCAACGGTTTTCTGCCGGTTCCTCGCCAAGGAGTAACGCCTTGTTACGCGATGTGCGGCATTACTGCACGCCATCCAGTGTTGTCATCAAACCCGCATAGGCGGTGACGATCCGAGCCACCGGCAATTCACTTGTCTCAATGTCTTCGATCTCGAGCGAGCCGCCGCCTGTCCTCTGCACCACAAGAGCATAGGCGGGATCTCCATGCTCCTCCAGAACGACAGCGGCAACCCAGTCGCAATCGTTCATTCCATCAAGCCGCATGTGAAAAAGCATACGTCCGTTTGTCTGATCCAATGCCTTTTGCACAGCACCTTCGAAACCGAGATCGACGAAATCCTGATGCTTGAGAGCAAGTTCGAGCTCGACCAGCTCGAGCGAGCTTGAGGCGGTTTTATCGTGTTCTGGAAGCACTGTTTGCATGGTGGACCCTCACAACTTTCATCCACGCACTCCCTCCGCCCGTTTCATTCTGCTGGTCAGCATGGCCGGAATGTGGCGCGTTATCCTTAAAGAAGGAAACGCTGAGGCGAGCAGAACGTTGCATACCACCAGGCAATTCATGGAAGCTGAATCAGTTTCGCAGCCTAACGGTGCAAGAGACTGAAACCTCAAGGAATATACGCGAACCGCATTTCCCGCCGGCGAGCATTGCGTTAAGAGGACCTATCCTTAGCCGCAAGACATGCGTGGTCCGTCATATGAACGCAATTCTGGTACCGCAACGAGCACCGGCAGCTCCGTGGAGCCGTAGATTTGCGACATTTGCTGCAGTGCTCCTTGCAGTGTCGGGAGCAGGACACCGGTTCGCTCTGGTCGAAACCGTGCCGTTTTTCTGGCTGCTGGGGTTGAGTGGAGTGCTTGCCTTTATCGGCCTCGCGCTTGGCGTGATCGCTCTGGTCCAGATATGGGAGCACGGTTCATCGGGTGCCTCCATCGCCAGTGCCGGTATATTGATCGCAGCCATTGCGCTCATCCCCTACGGAGTCTCGGCTCTCCGTCTCATCGGGCATCCAAGACTGATCGACATTTCCACCGACCTTGAAAACCCCCCAGAAATGCCACTGGCGGCGGCAGCCCGGAGTGCTTCAATGAACCCCATTGCGAAATTCAATTTGGAGGCTCGTGCGCTTCAGGAAGAAGGATATCCTGAAGTCACCGGGCGCCGGTATGAACATACGGCTGACAAGGTGCTCGAGGTGGTTCGTTCCATGATGGAGGAGAAAGGCTGGCAGCCCCGCGGAGCGGAGGGCCAGGAGTTGGCCGGCGGCAGCATCACCCTTGAGGGGGTGGCTTACTCTTTCATTCTGGGGTTTCCGGCAGATGTCGCGATCCGCATAGACGACGATCAAACGGCCACATTCGTCGATATGCGCTCCGCATCGCGCTACGCACGTCACGACCTGGGGGACAACGCTGCGCGCATTCAGCGGTTTCTCAGGGAGCTGGATGAAAGAATGGCCTTGCTGGCCGCGGTTTAGCCAGAAACGTCACTAGCCGGGCAAATAGACGGCGTCGATAGACGGCGCTGTTTCCGTCGTCACAGCGCCACGCGCGACAAGGTCTTCCAGATGGGCAAGCACCGAAAGTGCCGCGGCTCCATGCAGCCTGGGGTCCGTGTCGCGGTAAATGGCAGCGACCATTTCCGGTATCGTTCTGTCACCGCGCATGATGCGATCCAGAATGGCGCGCTCGCGCATTTTGCGGTGAGCCTTCAGGCCACGCATGAAACGTTGCGGATTTTTCACTCGGCCGCCATGGCCAGGAAAAAACACCGTGTCGTCACGCGCTAGCAGGCGGTCAAGCGAGGCCATGTAATCCGACATTGCGCCATCGGGGGGCGCGACGATGGAGGTCGCCCAAGCCATGACGTGATCGGCGGAGAAGAGAATGCCGGTGTTTTCCAGCGCAAACGCGGCGTGATTGGCTGCATGGCCGGGGGTATGAATGGCGCGAATACCCCAATTTTCGCCTTCGACAAGTTCATCGTCGGCGAGCGCGTGATCCGGTACAAAATCCGTATCTGCACTTGCGTCAAGTGGATTGGTCTCACCGATTCTCAATGGCCTGGCGGCCCGGTGTGGGCCTTCTGCACAGACAAGCGCGCCGGTTTCGCGCGCAAGACTGGCGGCGAGCGGCGAGTGGTCCCGGTGCGTATGGCTGACGAAGATATGGCTTACCGGCCTTCCATCGATGGCCTTGAGAAGTGCCCTCAAATGAGCGTCGTCCTCGGGGCCCGGATCGATAACGGCGAGGGTGGATTTCCCCACGATATAGCTGTTTGTACCATGGAAGGTAAAAGCACTGGGATTGTTGACCGTGACGCGCAAAACATCCGGGGCCACCTGGATTGCCTCGCCATAGGCGGGATCGAAGCGCGTTTCAAATTCGAGAGCCATTGGCAGATTGTCCGGAAACGGTGATGACTGCACGGTGCGAAGCCGCATTCAGGTTGCCGCATATCATGGAAGCTTCTATAGGAGAAGGAACGCGCATTATTTCGCAAAGAGCCTGAACGGAGGAGCCATGTCGCTCGCTATCGCCTCAAAATCCCTCGTTTCGCGGAGCCTTCCGCACAATGCCACGCAGCGTCTGATCACGCAGCTTTTCCTCGCGATTGGCGCAACGGTGATTCTCGCACTCTCGGCAAAGACCCGTGTCGTTCTTGGGCCCGTCGATCTTTCTCTTCAGACATTGGCTGTGCTCGTCATTGGCGCGACGTTCGGCATGCGCCTCGGCGTGGCGACGCTTCTCCTCTACATGGCTGAAGGTGCCATGGGGCTCCCGGTATTCCAGGGGACGCCCGAAAAGGGGATCGGCTTTGCCTACATGATGGGGCCGACCGGCGGTTATCTGCTCGGATTCGTGGCAATGGCGGCAATCGCCGGATGGGCCGCCGACCGCGGCTGGGACCGCAATCCGTTGAAGCTTGGCGGTGCAATGCTGGTGGCGGAAGTCGTTATGATGACTCTCGGTTTTGTCTGGCTTGCCGGCTTGATCGGTGCAGACAAGGCCTGGCAGTTCGGCGTCGCGCCGTTCATCCTGCCTGACCTGATCAAGGTTGCCCTGGCCGCCTGCTTCCTGCCAGCAGCATGGGCGTTGCTGCGTGGTCTGGGGAGTCCTGACCGCTAAGCCCTTGAGACTTCGCTGACAAAGAAATCTGTTTGTGTCGGGCCGGATGGTGATGTCTGGCCCGATTTCTTGAGGGGATGGGAATGAGTGTATTGGTCACCGGCGGTGCCGGTTACATCGGCAGCCACATGGTCTGGGAACTGTTGGATCATGGCGAAGAGGTTGTGGTTCTTGATCGCCTCAGCACGGGCTTCGATTGGGCCGTAGCAGGGGCTGCGACCCTCGTGGTCGGGGACATTGCTGACCAGGCGCTGGTGGAGAACATTATTCGCGAGCATGATGTCGATTCGATCATCCATTTCGCCGGATCTATCATCGTACCGGAATCCGTGTCGGATCCTCTGGGCTACTACCTCAACAATACGGTAAAGTCCCGCAGCTTGATCGAGAGTGCAGTACGATGCGGTGTGCGGCACTTCATCTTTTCTTCCACCGCAGCCGTCTACGGCAGCCCGAAACATTTTCCTGTAGGCGAAGACACGGAACTGCGGCCGGAATCTCCCTACGGCACGTCGAAAATGATGACCGAACTGATGTTGCGCGATTGTGCGGCTGCTTATGATTTCGACTACACGGTGCTGCGTTATTTCAACGTGTCAGGAGCGGATCCCGACCAGCGCACGGGTCAATCCACCAAGGGCGCGACCCACCTGATCAAGGTTGCGTGCGAGACGGCCACGGGCAAGCGCGACCACATGGAAGTGTTTGGCACGGACTATGATACGCCGGATGGGACCTGCGTTCGCGATTACATTCATGTTTCTGATCTCGTGAACGCACACTATCTTGCGCTCAAGCGCATGCGTGAGGGGAAAGGTAGCCTCGTCGCCAATTGCGGTTACGGAAACGGTTATTCGGTGCTCGAAGTCATCAATGCGGTAAAGGATGTGGCCCAGAAGGATTTTGAGGTGCGTGTTTCAGGGCGCCGGCCGGGCGACGCAGTGGCGATTGTCGCTGAAGCCGAGCGATGCAGGCGAGAGCTGGACTGGAAGCCACGCTTCGATGATCTGAACACAATCGTGGAGCATGCGCTCAACTGGGAAGCAAAACTCGCCAAACGGAACCGGGAATGACGTATCGCGGGATCAATCGACTCTTCACCCTGGCCGTGTTTGCCATGCCGCCGGTCGTGGGGTCGGTTGCCAGCGTCGTTTGGCACGGCGGCGCACTCTGGTGCGCCTTTGAAGTTCTTTCCGGCCGGCGCCGTTTGAGCCCGGACACC
The DNA here is from genome assembly GCF_057196525.1 of Nitratireductor sp. ATLC21. NCBI lineage: Bacteria > Pseudomonadati > Pseudomonadota > Alphaproteobacteria > Hyphomicrobiales > Phyllobacteriaceae > Nitratireductor > Nitratireductor sp. ATLC21. Next base: position 1,144,001 of record NZ_JBXUOU010000002.1, read on the forward strand.
GCGATGCGGTGGATCGCGCTGTTGATGCTGGTATATGTTGCCGCCAATCTCATTGCGTTTCTTGCCAATGAGCCGACGCCGGGCATGGCATACAAGCTTTTGCCTCTCGCCACTTTTCTTCTGTTTCCCTTCTCCTACTCGGTCTGGACCATTTCGGACAGGGAGGAGGTTGCTCATGCGCTTCTTGCCGGCTGTGCGCTGGCGAGTTTCGGCGCGCTGCTGCTGGCGCTTGTCCAATACATCTTTCTGGACATGCGAGCCGAGGGGGGCGCTGGCAATGCGCTCGTGTTCGCCGATGTGGCCTGTCTGGCCGGGCTTTCTTGCCTGGCGGGAGCGCTTGCTTTCGAAAATCGGCGTCCTCTCTTGCTCAGCGTTGCTTTTATTGCAGCTTTCGCCGCCGTGACCTTGTCCGGTTCACGCTCGGTATGGGTGTTGATGATCGTCCTCACGCTGGTTCAGCTCTTTATTTTCCGGCGTTTTGTGGCGAGCCTGCTAAAGGGACGGATTCTCGCGCTTGCAGGGCTCGTCATTGTGATCGCTGTACTGGCTTCCGGTCTCATCCTGGACCGGTTCGAAACGCTCTGGCACAATGTGGAGAGGCTGACAGAGGGGGGATATTACAACACCTCTGTTGGTCTGCGCGTCGCGCTTTGGAAAACGGGAGCCCAGCTTTTCGCGGAAAGCCCGGTTTTTGGGCATGGGATGCAGAATGTGACGGCGCTCATTCATCAGCGGCTCGCTGACAACTTCGGACTGAAGGTAGGCTTCACGCATTTTCACAATGGATTTCTCACCATTGTGGTCGAGTCGGGCATCGTCGCTGGCTGCGCGATCCTCGCCATGTTTGCGTTGATTGCCGTTTTGGCTGTCCGTTGTTTGACCCACGGGCGGGACAGATCGGCACGGCTGGGCGCAACCCTGCTTTTGATGCTGGTGGTCGTCTATGCCGGTGGAGGAAGCGTGAACCTCATTTTCGGCCACGACATTCTCGATACGGTTTTCATGATGTTCCTGATTATCGGGCTCTTTCTGGCGAACGGAACCTCGCGTCTTGCAGACGAACAGCAGGAGCGGGAGAACAGGGCGTTTGCCGGGCCGGAGAACCGCCTCTGATCATAAGCGGCAGTTCTTCCCTTCCGTCCTTCGGACCACGCCGCTCCTTCAGGTGCGGCCGTATCGATCTTCCAGGCGAATGATGTCGTCCTCGCCAAGATAGGAGCCCGACTGCACCTCGATCAGTTCCAGCGGGATCTTGCCCGGGTTTTCCAGCGCATGGATTTCACCCAGCGGAATATAGGTCGACTGGTTCTCGGTCAGCATGATGGTCTCGTCGCCCTTCAGAACCCTTGCCGTTCCCCGCACCACGACCCAGTGTTCGGCCCGATGGTGGTGCTTTTGGACCGAAAGTTTCGCCCCTGGCTTCACGGTGATCCGCTTGACCTGATAGCGGTTGCCGAAATCGATGGAATCATAGTCGCCCCAGGGCCGGTAGACCCGACGGTGATCCACATGCTCGGTGCGGTTTGCCGCCTTCAGCTGTCCGACGATCTCCTTGACGTTCTGCACCGCATCGCGCCTGGCGACGAGAACGGCGTCCGCCGTCTCGACCACAACCAGATCTTCCACGCCGACGAGCGCAACGAGGCGTTTCTGGGCGGAGACGATCGAGTTTTTGGAGGCAACCTGCAACACGTCGCCGGTCAAGGCATTTCCGTTGGCGTCTTTGTCCTGCGCCTCCCATATGGCAGACCATGAGCCGATGTCGTTCCAGCCGGCATCAAGCGGGACCACAGCCGCTCTGTCGGTCTTTTCCATCACCGCATAGTCAATGGAATCGGCCGGACAGGCCTCGAACGCCTCGCGTGCTGGCCGGAGGAAATAGTCATCGCTCTCCACGCCCGCCATGGCTGCCTTGCAGGCATCAAGAATGGCCGGAGCATGGGCGCGCATCTCCTCCAGATATGTGCTGGCCCGGAACATGAACATGCCGCTGTTCCAGTCGTAGCCCCCATCTTTCAGATAGGCTTGCGCGGTGACGCGATCGGGCTTTTCCTCGAAACCAGAAACGACAAATCCGGTCTCGCCGATCTTTTCGCCGCGACGGATATAGCCGAAACCGGTTTCGGGACTGGTCGGCACGATGCCGAATGTCACCAGCCGGCCCTCTCGGGCCAAAGTTTCGGCCTTGGCGACGCCTTCACGGAATGCGGACAGGTTCTGAATAAGATGATCGGCGGGCATGACAAGAAGCAGCGGGTCTTCCCCCGTCGCCGTCGCCTGTAAGGCGGCCAGGGTGATGGCCGGTGCCGTGTTGCGGCCCACCGGTTCAAGCAGAATAGAAGCCTTTTCGATGCCGGCCTGCCTGAGCTGCTCTGCCGCGAGAAAACGGTGCTCCTCATTGCAGACCGTGAGCGGTGCAGCACAATCGAGGCCAACAAGCCGCGCCATGGTCTGCTGCAACATGGTGGTATCACCGACCAGCGTGCAGAACTGCTTGGGATAGTGTTCGCGCGAAACCGGCCACAGCCGCGTTCCCATTCCGCCCGCCATGATCACCGGTACAAACATCAATCCACCCCGCCATCATCGTATCAAACGTGTTTCCATGACCGTGAACCGGTGAAACGTCTTCGCCATTTCAGCACGTATCCACGTAGATTGCCCCGACAATAGATTGGAAACGTTGACGCCGGGTGTAGGCAATAGGGCCATCGGTGGATTTGCTGCATCCATGGGGAGAGGGCGCTACCCCGACAAGCTTTTTTTCCTCATGGCAAGGCGTGAAAGCGACCAAAAGGGAAAGCGTTTTCCCTCCTTTGCCGGGGAAGGCAGCAACGCTCCGCGGCCAGTTTATCCCCGTGCGCCCAAGCGCCACTAGACTTGTGCTCTCACAAGGAACGGGCCGCCATGGAACAGACCGCAAATCTCAACCTCCCCTACATCATGCCCTCACAGGCGCAGAAGCATGTGACACACAATGAAGCGATCCGCCTGCTTGACGGTTTGGTGCACCTCGCCGTGCGCGATCGCGATCTCTCCGCACCACCTGACACCCCGGACGACGGTGCATGCTACATCGTGGGGGGCGCTGCCTCGGGAGCCTGGAATGGATGGGAAGGCGAAATCGCGTATTTTGTTGACGGTGCATGGGAAAGGCTCGCGCCTGTCACCGGCTGGCGCGCCTGGGTCGTCGATGAAATGCGTCTCGTGGTCTTCGACGGCACCGGTTGGCAGCCGATCGACGGTGTGCCCGAAAGCGGTGCTGAAATCCAGAATGCAGCCCTGTTCGGGCTTGGCACGAGTGCCGACGCAGTAAACCCGTTTTCCGCAAAGCTCGACAAGACGCTCTGGACCGCCCGCTACGCAGCCGAAGGGGGGACGGGTAGTCTGCTCTACACAATGAACAAGGAAGCGCCTTCCGGCGATGTGGGTTTGCTGCTGCAGAGCGACTTTCTCACGCGTGCGATAATGGGGCTTTTCGGCTCGGATGGCTGGCGGCTTGCAGTTTCCGATGACGGTGCGGCGTTCAACGATGCGATTGTGACCGACGAGAGTTCCGGCCGCGTTACACTGCCCTCCAATCCGAAATTCCTCGGCTTCATCAACTACGACCAGTATATCGCCGCCGACACATGGCAGACCGTGGCGATCAACAATACGGTGGCAAATGACCAACTGGCGTTCGACACGGGGGCCAACCGCTTTACCGCACCCGCCGATGGGCTTTATCGGTTCGGAGCGGTGATTGGCTGGAAACAGAACGGCACCAATGTGCCTTCCGCACTGAAGGCGAAACTGGTTTTGAACGGGGCAAGCGACCTGTGCGCGCCTCTGGTGGCGAGTGACGTGGCCAGTCTCGCGGTCGATGGATCTGAGGCAGCGTTGCACCTTCACGTGATGGCAGGGCTGACGGCGGGGGACACGGTTGAGCTGGCACAGTTCTTCGGCGGGCTCGACGGTTATGCGCCGGCCTCGCTCACCCAGTTCTGGGGTGAATGGGTGGCTTGACGAACGAGCGAGAAGAAAGCACGTGCTCCACAGAAAGGCTGAAGACGACTGCTTGTCGTGGGGCCGTGCTTCTGCTATCCACCGCTTCGCTCGGTCTTGGGGCGTCGCCAAGTGGTAAGGCAACGGTTTTTGGTACCGTCATTCGCAGGTTCGAATCCTGCCGCCCCAGCCAGCCTCCGCTAAAGCTACGGCTGGGCAAGCCACCGAGCACCATAAAAGCCACCGAGCATCATAAAGTTGAAAGCCCGCCGCAACGAGCAACGGGCTTCAGAAATTGTGATCGGCGTAGCGCGCGCTAACCAGCCTGCTCGATCATCCCGCGCAATTCGTCCACCTTCGCTTTCAGAAGTGCCTTGTCGCCGCGGGTTTCCACGTTGAGACGGAGCAGGGGTTCGGTGTTGGAGGCGCGGAGGTTGAAGCGCCAGTCATCGAACACCATGCCGAGGCCGTCCTGGCTCTCAACTTCCGGGTTCTGCGGCAGATAGTGGTCGGAAATGCGCTTCTGGACTTCGGCTGCGTCCGACACGGTGAAGTTGATTTCGCCAGAGCATGGATAGGCGGCGATGCGCTCTTCGAGGCGTTCGGCAAGCGTGGTGCCACTGGCCGAAAGGTCTGCCACCACATCGAGCCAGGCGAGCATGCCCGAATCACAATAGGCGAAATCACGGAAATAATGGTGCGCACTCATCTCGCCGCCATAGATGGCATTTTCCTCACGCATCATCTGTTTGAAATAGGCGTGCCCCGTGCGGCAGGGCTTTGCCACGCCACCGGCGCTTTCGACCATGTCGATCGTGTTCCAGGTGAGGCGGGGATCATAGAGGACGGTGCTGCCGGGATGTTTGCCAAGCAAGGTCTGGGCGATCATGCCAACCAGGTAGTAGCCTTCGACAAACTGGCCCTTGTGATCATAAAGGAAGCAGCGATCGAAATCGCCGTCCCAGGCGATCGCCAGATCGGCACCATGCTCGATCACCGCCTTGCTGGCCTTTTCGCGTTTTTCCGGCAACAGCGGATTTGGCACGCCATTTGGCAGGCGCGGGTCGGGCTCGTGGTCGATCTTGATGAAGGTGAAGGGGAGGTGCTTTTCCAGAAGGTCAATGATCGGACCTGCGCAGCCATTGCCCGCGTGGCAGACGATCTTCATCGGTTTGAGGTTCCGACCAGCCACCTCATTGAGAAGGCGTTCGATATAGGCATCTCGGTCGCAAAGATCGTGCAGCGTGCCGCGCGCGGCATAATCGGCAACCGGCCGCAGCACCGCATCGGAACGCATGATCTCTTCGATCCCGTTGAAGGCGTTGTCCGGCGTCGCAGCGGATGCGCCCTTCAGCACCATCTTGATGCCGTTGTAGTCGGGCGGATTGTGGCTGGCGGTGACCATGAGGCCGGCATCCGCGCCGCTGGCAGCGGTATGGAAATAAACCTCTTCCGTTCCGCAACGGCCAACCGGCCGCACGCTGACGCCGCTATCGAGTAGGCCCTGGGTCAGCGCTTCGGCGAGAGCCGGGCTGTCCATGCGCATGTCATGACCGACAACGACCGTGCCGGGGTTGAGGCTCTGCTTGAGCGCCTGTGAAAAGCGATAGGCGAAAGGGATATTGATTTCCTCGGGGATTCGACCACGAACGTCGTACGCTTTGAAAGGGGCGCCCATACTTTCCTTCCTGGATGTTTCTTGAAGACGAACAATGCGCTGTTGCCGTGGAGCATTGCAATGATTGATTGAAGTTTTGTTAGGTTTGCGAGAAAGAGCTCATCATTGGATTCGCGGCGGCAAGTGCGCACGCCCTTCAAATACACAAGGGGCTGAAAGGGTTGCAGGCTATCCTGTTCACCTCTTGTAACAGCTGAGGTGGCAGATTGAAGGGCACCCTTGGTTGCGCTATGCGTGCCGCATCCCTATTCAACGAGCGGGGCTGATGCGGAATCATCCCGCAACTGATTGGGCAACAAATGCAATTTATCGATCTCGGCGCTCAGCGTGAGCGCATCAAGGACAAGCTCGCAGCTGCAATCGACACGGTCGTGGCAGAAGGGCGCTATATTTTAGGACCGCAGGTCGCCGCTTTTGAGGAGCAGCTTGCGGCCTATGTAGGAACGAAACACGCAATTGCCTGTGCCAATGGCACGGATGCCCTTTTGATGCCTTTGATGGCGTATGGCATCGGACCGGGCGACGCGGTGTTCTGTCCAAGCTTCACCTTTGCAGCGACGGCCGAAGTCGTGGCGCTGGCCGGTGCAGAGCCGGTCTTCGTGGAGATTAATGCCGATACCTACAACATGGACCCGAAGAGCCTGACGGCTGCCATTGATCTCATCAAGGCAGAAGGCCGGCTGACCCCGAAAGCGGTGATTCCGGTCGATCTCTTCGGATTGGCTGCCGACTACGGCGCCATCGAGGGCATCGCCGCGCGCGAAGGTCTGCGCATCATCGAGGACGCTGCGCAATCCATCGGCGGCACGCTCAACAACAAGCGCTGCGGCGCATTCGGCCATGTGGCGTCCACCAGCTTTTACCCGGCCAAGCCGCTTGGCTGCTATGGCGATGGTGGCGCGATGTTCACCGACGATGATGAGCTCGCCGATGTCCTGCGCTCCATCGCCTTTCACGGCAAGGGTGAGAGCCAGTACGACAATGTGCGCGTAGGCCTGAACTCGCGCCTCGACACGATCCAGGCGGCGATCCTGATCGAGAAGCTGGCGATCCTTGAAGACGAGATGGATGCGCGTCAGAAGGTTGCCGCACGCTATGCCGAAGGGCTCGGTGACGTGGTAAAGGTCGCGGTGACGCCGAAGGGCCATCGCTCGGCCTGGGCGCAATATGCCATCGAAACCGAGAAGCGCGATCTGGTGCGCAGTCGCCTGCGCGAAGCGGGCATCCCCTCGGTCGTTTATTATGAAAAGCCGCTTCATTTGCAGAAAGCCTATGACATGTATGCGAAGGCGCCCGGTGGGCTTTCCGTCTCGGAAAGTCTCCCGCACCGCATCCTGTGCCTGCCGATGCATCCCTATCTGGAAGAGGGCGATCAGGATCGTGTGATCGAGACCATTCGCAAGGCCGTCTCTGAATAGACGGGAAACAGGTTTGGGCCTTTAGCCGCGCTCTGACGGTGGGCCCTCACCATTTCTGAAATGCCTTTTCCCTAGCCTTTGGAACAACGCAAAATGCGCCTCGCAAACCGGGGGTCGGTGGGAGAGTGCGCTCCTTGATAGGCCAAATACCGCGTGATACCTAAAGGCACAATCCAGACGCAGCCACGGCCCCGGCCGCATCGACACAGACAAGAAGGCGAAAAAATGCCGGCAGCCCTCACTCATCTCGGCAGGCTGGAAGCCGAGGCGATCCACATTTTCCGCGAAGTGGCGGCGACGTTTTCAAAGCCCGTGATGCTCTATTCCGTCGGCAAGGATTCCTCCGTGCTGATGCATCTGGCGATGAAGGCGTTCTATCCTGCCAAGCCGCCATTTCCATTCCTGCATGTGGACACCACCTGGAAGTTCCGGGAGATGATCGCGTTCCGGGACCGAATGGCGAAGGAAAAAGGCTTCGACCTCCTTGTGCATATCAATGAAGAGGGCGTGCGCGACGGTATCAACCCGTTCGATCATGGCTCCAACACCCACACCCATGTGATGAAGACGGTGGCGCTGCGCCAGGCGCTCGACAAATATGGATTTGACGCGGCCTTTGGTGGCGCGCGGCGCGACGAGGAAAAGAGCCGCGCCAAGGAACGCATTTTTTCATTTCGCTCCGCAGGGCATGCCTGGGATCCCAAGAACCAGCGGCCGGAAATGTGGAAGATCTACAACACGCGCGTGGCGCCGGGTGAATCCATCCGGGTCTTCCCGCTTTCCAACTGGACCGAGCAGGACATCTGGCAATACATCCTGCAGGAGAATATTCCCATTGTTCCGCTTTATTTCGCCGCCAAACGGCCGGTGGTGGACCGCGATGGCATGACTATTATGGTGGACGATGACCGGATGCGCCTTCTGCCGGGCGAGAAGGTGGAGGAGCGTATGGTTCGTTTCCGCACACTTGGTTGCTATCCGTTGACGGGCGCGATCCCTTCGAATGCGACCACCCTTGAGGAGATTGTCGGCGAGATGCTGACAGCGCGCACATCTGAGCGGCAAGGGCGCCTGATCGACCGCGATGAGGCGGGCTCCATGGAAAAGAAGAAGCGTGAAGGGTATTTCTGATCATGTTGACCGGCAACAAAGTGCCCGTGGGTGAAGAAGACGCGGCTCCGGTCGATATTCGCGACTACGTGGCCGGACAGGAGAACAAGGGGCTCTTGCGCTTTTTGACCTGCGGATCGGTGGACGACGGCAAGTCGACGCTGATCGGCCGTTTGCTGTTCGACACCAAGCTGATCTTCGAGGATCAGCTGGCGGCTCTCGAAAACGATTCCCGCAAGCACGGCACCGCCGGTGATGAGATCGATTTTGCGCTGCTTGTCGATGGTCTTGAAGCTGAACGCGAGCAGGGCATCACGATTGATGTTGCCTATCGCTTCTTTTCGACACCGCGCCGCAAATTCATTGTGGCCGACACACCGGGCCACGAGCAATACACCCGCAACATGGCGACGGGTGCCTCCACAGCCGATCTCGCCATCGTTCTGGTGGACGCGCGGCAGGGCATCCTGCCGCAAACACGGCGGCATTCGATCATCGCCTCGCTTCTGGGGATCCGCCATATCGTGGTGGCGGTGAACAAGATCGACCTCGTCGGATTCGACGAGACTGTGTTCGAGCGGATTTCCGCCGAGTATCGCGCCTTTGCGGAGGAGCTCGGTTTCAACTCGATCCAGCCAATCCCCATGTCTGCGCGCTACGGCGACAATGTCACCCGTTCGTCGGAGCAAACGCCCTGGTATTCGGGGCCGACGCTTCTCGAGCATCTGGAAACTGTTGATATCGAGGTTGAAGCAGAAGGCCGGCCGTTCCGTTTTCCCGTACAGTATGTCTCCCGGCCCAATCTGGATTTCCGCGGTTTTGCAGGCACTGTTGCCTCCGGCCATATCGGTGTCGGCGATCCGGTAACCGTTGCCAAGTCAGGGAAACAGACGCGCATTCGGCGCATCGTTACCCAGGACGGCGATCTGGACGTTGCATCCGAGGGGCAGGCCGTGACGCTTGTGCTCGAGGATGAGGTAGAGCTTTCGCGCGGCAATATGCTGGTGACACCGGAAGCGCGGCCGCATGTGGCCGATCAGTTTGCCGCAACGCTGGTGTGGTTCGATGAAAACCCGCTTCTTCCGGGGCGCTCCTACATTCTGCGCACCGAGACTGATGAGGTTTCGGCCACGGTGAGTCACCTCAAGCACCGCCGCAACATCAACAATTTTGCCGAGGAAGCGGCCACCTGCCTGAACCTGAACGAGGTGGGGCTGTGCAATTTCTCGACACAGGCACCGATAGCCTTCGATGCCTTCCGCGACAATCGCGTCACGGGTGCATTCATTCTGATCGACCGGCTGACAAACGCGACGGTCGGTGCAGGCATGATCGAATGGCCGCTGCGCCGTGCCGCCAATATTCATTGGCAGGCACTCGATGTCACGCGGCAGTCCCGCGCGGCGCTGAAGCATCAGAAGCCGGCCGTTCTCTGGTTCACCGGGCTGTCCGGTTCGGGCAAGTCGACCATCGCCAGCCTGCTTGAAAAGAAGCTGCACGCATCCGGCCGGCACACCTATGTGCTTGACGGCGACAATGTCCGCCATGGATTGAACCGAGACCTTGGCTTTACGGATGCCGACCGGGTGGAGAATATCCGTCGTGTGGCCGAGACGGCGAAATTGATGGCGGATGCCGGACTGATCGTGCTCGTATCGTTCATCTCACCTTTCAGGGCGGAGCGGCGCATGGCACGCGAGCTGATGAACGACGGAGAGTTCGTGGAGGTGTTCGTGGACACGCCATTCGAGGAATGCGCCAGACGCGACCCGAAAGGTCTGTATGCCAAGGCGCTCAAGGGGGAAATCAAGAATTTCACTGGTGTGGACTCCCCCTATGAGGCCCCGGAAAAGGCTGATATCCACGTGGAGACGACGGCCCGCGCGCCGGAAGAACTGGTCGACGAAATCGAAGCTTGGCTGCGGGAGCGCGGCTATTGCTGAGCTCTTGAACGCGAAAGACAGACTGTTTTATGGGCATGTTGAAGGATGACGCGGCGCTGCTGGCGCTGTTCGAGCAATTGGCGCTCGCCGCGGGTGCCGCGATCATGCGGCATTATGATGCCGGTTGCGAAGTCCATCAGAAAGCGGACGATACACCCGTTACGGCTGCGGACCGAGCTGCCGAGAAGGTTATCCTCGACGGGTTCAGGGATGCCGGGCTCGCAACGACATGCGTTTCGGAAGAAGCGGCTTCCGGCGGTGTGATCCCCGTATGCGGGGATGGCGATTTCATTCTGGTGGATCCGCTGGACGGCACGCGGGAGTTCATCGCACGGCGGCCGGACTTCACAGTCAATATCGGCCTGATCCGGAATGGCGCGCCTGTTGCTGGCGTGATCTTCGCGCCGGCGCGTGATCTGCTGTATTCCGCGCGCCCCGGCGCCGCGTTTGAGGTCATGGTGGTTGATGGTCAGCCTGACGAGCGCCGCACGATCCGCGCCCGGCCGCGACAAAACCCGCCCGTTATCGTCGCCAGCCGGTCGCATTGCACCGACGAAACCCGTGCCTTTATCGACCGCCATCCCGGTGCCGAAACGACATCGATCGGATCGTCATTGAAATTCTGCATGATCGCTCGGGGGGACGCGGACCTTTACCCGCGCTTTGGCCGCACCATGCAGTGGGACACCGCAGCGGGTGATGCGATCTTAAGGGCGGCAGGTGGCATGGCGCGCACTCTGGACGGTGCTCCGCTCACTTACGGCCCGAAAGGCGGAGAAGGGCTGGAGGCTTTTGCGAGCCCCTTCTTCATTGCCGAAACTGCGCCGGCCTGATCAGGCCGGCGGAAGTTCGCTTCTCCATGGCGGATTGGCACCCGCGCGCGAAACGGTGACAGCGGCGGCGCGCGATGCAAAGGCAATCGCTTTTGCAATCTGCGCCTCATCGAGCGCGGCGATTTTCTCCTTTGTCAGGAGCCCATCCCCTTCAAGAGACGCGAGAAGCGCGCCATTGAAAGTGTCGCCGGCGCCGACCGTATCGACCACCTCGACGGGCGTTGCCGGAACGAATTGCTTTTGCGATTTGGTGTAGGCGGTCGCGCCTTTCCCGCCATCGGTGAGGATAATGAGACTGGGCCCACGTTCCAGCCAGCGAGCTATGATCTCATCGATGCTGCCGGTCTCCGCGAACCATTCGAGGTCATCCGCCGAGATCTTGATGATATCGGCCTTTTCGACCATGCGGGCGATGCGCGCGCGGTGGCTGTTCGCATCGGCGATGAATGCGGGGCGAATATTGGGATCGAGCATGATGACGCGGTTTTGGGCCTCGCGCGCCATGAATGCTTCATAGGCCGAACCACAGGGCTCGGAAACCAGGCTAATGCCACCGAACAGCATGGCCGAAACGTCGCCTGGGAGAGCAGGCAGGTCGGTCGGCTCGATCATGCGTCCGGCCGTACCTTCGTCATAGAAGTTATACTCGGCTTGCCCGTCGGCGAGGGTCACGAAGGCGAGCGTGGTTGGGCGGCTTGAAACCTGGGTGAGGGAAAGGTCCACATGGCTTTCCGCAAGCTTCTCCTGCAGCATCCGCCCGAAAAGATCGTCTGAAAGCCCGGTGAAGAATCCGCACGCCACGCCAAGGCGCGCAATGGCAATGGCGCTGTTGAAAACGGCGCCTCCCGTATAGGGCGCGAAAGCGGCCTCGCCCTGGCCTGTCTGGCGCGGCAGCATGTCGATCAGCGCTTCGCCGCAGCAAAGGATCATGAAAAGCCTCCCTTGTGTTCCTTTTTTCGAGATTGCCCCGACGAGAAGGAGCCGTCTGGTTACGCGGAAAGGCCTCTCCTTTCAATGGAAATTGCGGCCCTTGGGCAGCACGCGAACATCACGCGGATGTCGCCAGAGGTTGTGCGTGGTGTCAGGCTTCTCCTCCCGTGTCTCCACACCCTGATCGGACATTGCGGCCATCAGGTCCGGTGTCGTGTCGATGAGACGCCGCGCGACCACGTGGATGACATTGCTTTCCTTCTGCACAATGCCCTCAACCGTCACCATGCGCGCACCGAAGACGATACGACGAAAACGCTGAAAGACGCGCGGCCAGACGATGATGTTGGCGATGCCGGTCTCGTCTTCCAGCGTCATGAAGATGACGCCGCTGGCGGTGCCGGGACGCTGGCGTACCAGAACAAGGCCCGACACACGCACGAAGCGGCCGGCCGGGGTTTCGGCAAGGGCGCAGGTTTGCACGACGCGGCGCTTTTCCAGCTTTCGTCGCAGGAAGGAGACGGGATGCGCCTTGAGCGAAAGACCGAGCGTGCCGTAATCCTCCACCACCTGTTCGCCGGGAAGAAGGGCCGGCAGCGCGACGCTTTCCTCTTCCTGAAGGGGCGTTGCGGCTGCGCTTTTGGCGCTGGAAAAGAGGGGCAGTTCCTCCGCTGCCGTGCGCACGCCCTGATGGCCGCTCAGACCACGCACTTCCCAAAGGGCTGCGCGCCGGTCGAGGCCCAGCGAGCGGAAGGCATCGGCCTCGGCCAGCCGGCGCAGCGAAAACATGTCGATGCCGGACCGGAAATAAAGATCGCGCACATTGGCGAAAGGGCCTGCTTCACGAGCGGCCATGATCTTCAGGCCCACGGCCTCGCGCATGCCATCCACCTGGCGCAAGCCGAGCCGCAATGCATGGCTGATCGCACCAGGCTTTGCTGCCGGCTCCAGCGAGTGGTCCCAGGCGCTGTGGTTGATATCGACAGGTCGCGTCTCGCCACCATGGTCGCGAAAATCACGCACGATGGAGGAGGCAGAATAAAAACCCATGGGCTGCGAATTCAAAAGCGAGCAGGCAAAGACATCGGGGTAGTGGCATTTGAGCCAGGAGGAGGCGTAGGCGAGCAGCGCGAAACTGGCCGAATGGCTTTCGGGAAAGCCGTAATCGCTAAAACCTTTCATCTGGTTGAAACAGCGCTCGGCGAAATCGGGCGTGTAATTGTTGGCCAACATGCCTTTGATGAAATCCTCGCGGAACTGGTCGATCGTGCCTGTACGGCGGAAACTTGCCATGGCCCGGCGCAGACGGTCGGCCTTTTCCGGCGAGAAGCCGGCAGCCACGATGGCGATCTTCATTGCCTGTTCCTGAAAGAGCGGTACGCCGAGTGTCTTCTGGAGCACGGCACGCAATTCTTCGGAGGGGTAATCTACATCTTCCTCGCCATTGCGCCGGCGCAGATAAGGATGGACCATATCTCCCTGGATGGGGCCGGGGCGGACGATGGCGATTTCGATCACGAGATCGTAGAAGTTTTCCGGTTTCAGACGCGGCAGCATCGACATCTGGGCCCGGCTTTCGATCTGAAAGACACCAATCGTGTCGGCCCGCTGGATCATCGCATAGGTGGGCCCATCATCACGGGGCACGGAGGCAAGCGTGTGGGTTATTCCATAGTGCTCCCGCAAAAGGTCGAAACTCTTGCGCAGGCAGGTGAGCATGCCGAGCGAAAGCACGTCCACCTTGAGCATGTTGAGGGCATCGAGATCGTCCTTGTCCCATTCCACCATGGTGCGGTCTTTCATGGCGGCATTGGCGATGGGCACGATCTCGCTCAAGGGCGAGTGCGTGAGCACGAAACCGCCCACATGCTGGGAGAGATGACGCGGAAAGCCAATCAACTGCCTGACAAGCAGCAAAGTCTGGCGCAGCCTTGGATCGGTGGGGTCGAGACCGGCTTCGCGTATTTGGTCTGCGGCGGGCGTTTTTTCCGAATGGCCCCAGACAAGACCGGTCATGGCGGCCACCACGTCGGGTGAAAGTCCCATCGCCTTGCCTGCCTCGCGCACGGCGCTGCGCGTGCGGTAGGAAATGACAGTGGCGGCAAGCCCGGCGCGGTGGCGACCGTATTTGTCATAGATATACTGCATCACCTCCTCGCGCCGCTCATGCTCGAAATCGACGTCGATGTCCGGCGGCTCGCCGCGCTCGGCGGAAATGAAGCGCTCGAACAGAAGATCGATCTCGGTGGGGTTGACCGAAGTGACACCAAGGCAATAGCAGACAACCGAATTGGCCGCCGAACCGCGTCCCTGGCACAGGATTGGCGGCTCCTGCGTGCGGGCAAAGCGCACGATATCGTGCACGGTGAGAAAGTAGGCGGCATATTCAAGCTGGCCGATCAGCTTCAATTCATGGTCGATAAGAGCTCTAACTTTTGAGGGAATACCTTCCGGGAAACGCTCTTTTGCACCGAGCCAGGTCAGACGTTCCAGCTCTTCCTGCGGGGTGGCGCTTTCACCGTTCGATTCCTTCGGGTAGTCGAAGGACAACGCATCGAGCGAAAAACGGCAATCATCCATCAGCGCCACGGAGCGGGCAATGGCCTCCTCATGGCCGCGCAGGAGGCGCGCCATCTCTTCTGGCGACTTGAGATGCCGCTCGGCATTGCGCTCAAGGCGAAAACCCGCCTCATCGATGGTGCAATGGCTGCGAATGCAGGTGAGAAGATCCTGCAAGGGACGGCGCGCCGGCGTGTGATAAAGCACGTCATTGGTGGCGATGAGCGGCGTGCCGCAGGAACCCGCGAGCGCGGCAAGACGTTGCTGGCGGGCGCCGTCATTGGCCCGTCGATAGGGCGTGAGCGCCAGAAAGACATCGCCGGGAAAGAGAGTGGCGAGGCGGCGCAAGTTTTCCTCGAAATCGGCCCTGAAATCATAGGGGGGCATGGCAATGAGGCGCTGGCCATGGTCGAGCGCTGCAAGATTGTCCATATGCAGATGACACTCGCCCTTCGGCGCACGGCGGTTGCCATCGGTCAAGAGCCGGGTGAGCCGGCCATAGGCATCCCTGTCGGTTGGGAAACACAATGTTTCAAAACCATCCATGAGCACCAGGCGCACACCGACCACGAGACGGATTTTCTGTGACTTTGCCTCCACATGGGCGCGCACGGCGCCGGCCAGCGTGTTGCGGTCGGCGATGCCGATGGCTGCATGGCCAAGCCGGGCGGCCTCGGCCACCAGTTCGCGTGGATGGGAGGCTCCGTGCAGAAAACTGTAATTGCTGGTGACGCCAAGCTCGGCAAAGGCAGGAGATGGCGGAGCAGGGCGTGATTTCGGGATGGGTGTTGGGGCAGAAATGCCGCTCTCTGCTCCCTTGGGGTCTTCAAAGGCAATGACTGGCTCGGTGATTTTCTCACTCATGCGAAGACTCCGTGAAGGAACCAGCGGGGGGCTTCCTCATCGCGCTCGTAGAGCCCGTCGCGGAAAAGCCAGAAGCGCCGGCCTGCGTCATCCTCAATACGAAAATAGTCACGTGTCTTGCGGCTGGCGCCGAATGGCGCGCGCCACCATTCTGGCGCAATGCGCTCCGGACCCTCGGCGCGGACAACGCGATGCGCCACACGCCGCCACTCGAACCGGCTGGGTGGCCCGTCGGGCACTCCGGCAAGCGTGGTGACAGGTTCGGGTACAGGAAAGAGAAAGAGTGGCCGGGCAAAAGCTGCGCCATCCTGAATGTGCCGAAGATGCGCCTGCCAGTCATGGTCGCTGACCTTTCTGAGAACCGGAACGGACTGGCTTGCCCGCTCTGGCAGGAAACTCGCATGAGGGGCGGCGCGGGTGACATTCTGCGCGCCGAACCGATTGACGAGGCGGTCAAGCAGGGGGGCAATATCGCCAGTGCGTCCACTCTGAGGGCGGTCGCTCAGATCGTCCTGCCGCATGGCGAGGTTTTCCATGGTAAGGGCGGTGAGGCTGGCCGCCTCGAAACCGAAACCAGCGCGATCGGTGATGCGCTCGAGACGCTCGCCAAGCAGTTGGGCGAGGTGTCCAGCATCGCGCGTGGCTGTGCTGGTGGCAAGCGGCAGGGCCTCGAACCAGCCATCGACACGGAACAGGCGCAGCTCCACGCGACGCGCGCCTTTTCCAGCCTTTTCCAGCTTCACACACAGGTCGCATGCAAGGCGCTGAATGGCGATTTCGATTGCCTCCTGCGTGACAATGGGCTCGGCAAAACGGCAATGCGCGGCATGAAGAAGAGGCGGATTGAGCGGGCGAAAGCTTTCTTCCTCATGACCAAGCGCTTCGTCCAGCCGACGCAGGGCAAACGGTCCGAAACGGGCGGCAAGCGGTGCGCGCGGCCTGCCGATCAGGTCCCGCACATGTTTGAGACCCAGCTTCTCCATGGCCTCGACAGTGTTGTGTTCCAGCCGCAGGGCACACACGGGCAGGGGCGCCATGTGCATGTGGAGTGCGTCGCGCGATACGATGAGTTTTTCGGCCGGCGCGTGGCGGGCCAGCGCCCATGCGCCGCCAATGGTGGGCGCCAGCGCCAGCCGCGCGGTGAGGCCGAAGCCGTCGAGTTTTGTGGCCAGCGTGTCCACCAGTGCGGCCTCACCGCCGAAGAGATGGGCGCAGCCGGTGATGTCGAGGCTTACCCCGTCGGGGAAATCAGGCCGCGTGAAGGGTGAAAAACACTGGCACCAGAGCGCCAGGCGGATGAGCGCACGCTCGTCGCCCTGAAGATCGGCATGAGCGACCCTGAGGGCAGGGTAAATGGCGCGCGCATCCGCCAGAGCCATGCCCGGCGAAAAGCCGAGCGCTCCGGCTGCCCGGTTGAGAGCAGTGATACGCTGTCCATTGTCCGTGGTGGAGACGAGGACCAGCGGCTCATTGTCACGAGGCTTCTGCCCATCTCCGGGAGGCGTCGCGCTGCCAGTGCGCGTGATCCGCCGCTCGATCGGCCAGCGGGGCAGGAAGACGGAAAGAAAGCGTTTCATGATCCCACTCCACATCCCAGTGTTGCGATAAACGGCGGGAGAGGCCTTGCCTGCATTTGAGAAGCTGAAGCCGCCAGTGCGGTGCGCCAGGCCCTGCCTGACCGGGGTAGAGCGTATGGCTGGGCAGAGTGCTGACAGACCAGCGGGTTTCAGCAGCTGTGTTTTCCGCGCAGGCATGGCGATCGCGCATGAGGAGGGCCGTGACGCCATGACGTGCCGCCCGCAGGCCAAGCCGGCGGCTGGCGGCAAAGTCATAAGCGCGGGCCTTGTCCGGCAAGAGGCCGGCGACTGCGGCAAGAGGGGCGTGGGAAAGCCCTTCCTCAAGCGCCCAAAGCACATCGATCGGCTTGCGCGCCTCCACCTGAATCATTCGGTTCGGGTCGAGCCCGAGCGCTGCAAGTCCGGGTGGGTAGAGCGCGGCCTCACGATTGGCCATATGGTTCGGCACCACCCATAATATCTTTCCCGGCCGTTCGCGCAGAAGCCGTGCCAGAAGACAGATACCGAAGCCGATTCCGGCAGTGAAATCGCCATGGCCGGCCGGCAGGACCTCGTGCAACGCGCCGGTCTTGAGACCGTGACCGGGCAGGGCGCTGTCAAGCACTTCCAGCCCGAGCGGAAGAGAGGGGCGGGGCGCTGAAGCAAACCTTTCCTGGGGGGCAATGCGGCCGCGCAGGGCCTCAAGAACGCTGCCCATTTTTTCGGGTGGTGTCGTGGCTGCTCTTTCTCTGCTGATCTGCGGAACAGGGCTGGAACCAGGAGGAAGAGTTTCCTGAACTGGCTTCACTTCAACGGCCTGTTTCATGGCGCAGCCTCCTGGCGTAGCCCGAAAGGCGTGCCAGGCCCCACGGAGTTCTGCGCCATTGGCCGCATCGTCGATTTTTCCGGATTCAAGTTCTCAGCATCCGCCTTCAGAATACTGATTGGATTCACCTTTTCTCTCTTGTCAGGGAGGGGCGTCGGCATGCGAAGAAAATCTTCCAGCAGACGCTCAGGCTGGTGCGCCGGGTTGCGGACGCCATGAGCGCAAAGCCTGGCGAAAGGGCACGCCATCCTGTTTTTTCTGGCGCAAAAGTTTCGTCCAAGCTCCTGCATCAGAATGTGATGCTGTTCGGTCTCTCCCGCTCCCCACCGGTCAGGAAGCTGCCGGTTGAGAAGGCGAACCGACCGCTCCGGCGATGCGTGTTCGGGGACAAGGCCAAGGCAGCGGGCGGCTCGCCAGTGGGCGGTGTCGACGACGAGGATGCGCTTGCGCAATGTGCTCATGTTTAGGGTGGCCGTGCTGGTCTTGGGGCCGACGCCATAAAGACGCTCGAGCCAGGCGAGCGCATCATCGACCGGCCAGTTATGGAGGAAATCGAGACTGAGGCCTCCGCTCAAGCTGGCGATTTCCTGCAGCGCGCGAGGCAGAGCTACGGCTTTGCGATCGGCGTGGGTAATGCCTTCGAGCAGGAGGTCCACTTCATGAAAGGAAGCCTCGGCCAACCGAACCCAGGAGCCCTTGAGTCTTGCCACTTCGAAATGTTCGACGAGCCTGACAAACACTGCCAATGCTGTTTCATTGCGTGTTCTGCCGCTGAGCATCGCCAGAAGCATTTGACTGACCGGATCGAGACGCACAAAAGCCTCGGGCGGTCCGAAGACAGCCAGCAAGCGCTGATGGAGACTTTCGAGCCGGTCGAAAGGCACAAGAGGCAGGGTGTATTGCATCCCCACACAATAAGAACAAAAAGAGAACAAATCAATCGTTCTCTGCCCCCCCAAAGGGAAGTGTGTGGAGAAATAAAAAGCCGCCAGACGCTCGGCCCCACGGCAGGCACGAACTGTCTGACGGCTTACTCCAGCGCTCTTATGGCGTTTTCCTGGAGAGTCCCCTCCGGACTCTCAGAAAGAGAAGCATCAAGCGTGCCAAACTCGCACCATGCCGTTTTTTCGCGGTTTTTCATGGGGTTGGCGAGATGCGGCTGGTTGTCTGAAAAGTGTTTCGAACGTTGTGTTGACGCACAGGCGGGCACGCTGCCCAGAATAGAGGCAGGACGTCCTTTCCGTATTGGAAAAGCTTTCAGTTTCAGACAGCCACTTCCAAACGGTTGCGTCCGGTGGATTTGGCACGGTTGAGCGCCGTATCCGCCTGCCCGAGGGCGATCCAGAAACTTTCCTTGCGCGGCAGCGGCGTGTGCAGCCCCACACTGACGGTTAGCTCAATTTCGATACCGTTCAGATGAAATGGTGTTTCAGCAACCGCTTTCTGAATACGCTCTGCTAGCCCGAGGGCGCGTTCAGCATCGTAAGCCGGCAGAACCAGCGCAATGGCCTGACCTCCGAAACTCGCCACCATGTCCGTCTGCCGGACAGCGGACTGAACGACTGAGGCCACATGGCGTAATGTCTGCTCGCCGGCCGCATGACCATGCGCTTCCACCACCTGGTCAAAGGCATCGATATCGATCAAGGCCATGGAATAGGGCTGCCCCGCCCAGTTCATGGCGGCTGCAAGTTCCGGCCCCAGCTTGTCGAAGACGCGTCTGTTCAATAGTCCGGTGGCGGTATCCGTGGTTCCCAATGGTGCCTCCTTCAAGCGCTGCGGACCGACATGCGAGCGCTGCAATTCGAGAATGCGGCCAACGACCACCGCGGCGACGACATTGGCGACAATAGCAACAGGAGCGACTTCCCCCAAGACCTTCATGGCGATTTCCCTCGGCAAGAGGAAAACGGAGATCAAAGCGACCGACGTCAGAAGCCCCACACCGGCCAGCGCCGGTATCGACACCCGCCGTCCCTTCACCATCTGGGCGAAGGCGACACTGACAACACTGCAGATCAACACCGCAAGCACACTGCTTGTCACCGCGGCCCCGCCGAGCCACAGACGGCCGAGGACTGCAACCGCAGTGGTGGCAGTTAACGTGATCCAACCGCCATAGGTCATTGCAAGAACGACAAAGACATTGCCAATGTCGAAGGAAAGGCCCGACGAAGACGCAGCTGAGAAAAAGGCTGGGCCGACTGCACCCACCGAAAACAAAACAGACACAAGAAGATGACGCTGCAGCGATGTGAGGGGCAGCCTGGCCGCGCGCTCGTAAAGAAGCGCTGCGATAACGGCGACCCCCAGACCTTGAAGGAACTCGGATGCCAGAGAAAGCATATCCATAAGGTCTATCTCCGTAGATGCCTTATTTATTGCCGGAACATGGCAAGCCAGTCCAAGGTATTGAAAACACTTACTTTCATATCGTTGGTCAACGACAGTGTTTTTAGGTTTCCAACAGAAACCGACAGGATTCCAAAGGCAGCAAAACGCGCCATTTCTTCCACTGCTCGACAGTATGACTGATAAGGCGGAAGAATGACAATAAAATCCCGACATGCGGGTTCGTTTTCAGAAAAGGGGCTCGGCGGAAAGAAGGGCCTTCCGTAAGGTAACATCCTCTTTACGAGATCGGATTAATCCTATGCCGGCAAAATGGGGCGGTGGGATGAGTTGGTTTCAGGCGGTATTCGACGGGTTTTATAAACTGCGGATCTGGCAGCAGGCCTGCTTTGTCACGCTGTTTTCCGTTGTGGCGGCTGAAGCGCTGACCTTTGTTTTCTACTCTATCTTCTTTTCAGAGCGGCTTTTGCTTGATCTGATGCTGACTGCGCTCATCACTGTCGTGATCGCCTATCCCATCTCCTATGTCTTCCTGCGCAAGACAGCGATGGTTGCCGAACTGGCTGCGGAGCTCGACTTGGCCGCGACCACGGATTTCCTGACAGGTTTGCGCAACCGGCGGGATTTCATGCGGATTGCCGGTGAGACGATCAACTCGACAGCATCATCTGCCGGCGTTGTCCTGATCATCGATGTGGATCATTTCAAGCGCATCAATGACCGTTTCGGCCATGCAGAAGGGGACCGCGTTCTCGTGCTGATCGCGGAGGCCATCAGGCAAAGCGTGCGCACAAACGATGTCTGTGCCCGCATCGGCGGAGAAGAGTTTGCAGTCTTCATGCCGGGTGCGGATCTGCCGCTTGCACGCACGATCTGCGAACGCATCGCCATCACCTGCCGCCTGGTCGGTTGCGGTGCCAGCGTCGAGGGAATCTCGACGACCGTCAGCATCGGCGTTGCGGTTCATGGGCCCCTGCAGTCTCTCGACGAGGTCATCAGGGAAGCTGACACGATGCTCTACAAGGCAAAGCAGGGCGGACGTGACCGCTTCATGCACCATGCACCACGTGACATTGTAGCGTAGCCTTGGCTGCATCCCGCCTTAAGGTCACTTGACCTCGATGTGAAACACCGACCAGACCCAGCTTCGTTCCTCCTCTTCCGGCGCTTTTCGGCCACCCGTGTCATAAACGAGCCATAAGGGGCCAAATCCACCGATCCCCAGCGGCTCTCCCTCTACCTTCATGGCAAGAACCCAGTCGCGCGAATCCATTTTTTCCGCGCTCATCTCCAGGCCAAAACCATCAAGAGCGTAGAGTGTGGTGGTTGCACCCGATGCACCGGCCGTGGCCAGTACATCTTTCAGGAGGGGGCCTTCCATCGCAAGGGGACCCGGCCAATCTTCAGTATCCGCGTTCACAGTAACGGTGTGCTGCGGCAGAGCTGCCAGCGTGTCCCAGTCGAACGTATAGGCTTTCTCAAAGGTCTTGTCGTGAAACTTGAGAAAACCGTCAAAGAAGGGATCGAATGCTTCGCGGTTTGTCTTCTCAACCTGACCCGTGACGGTGAGGATTGTGCCTTCGGCAAGCACCGGGGTGGCGGTGACGGCAAACATTGTCAAAGCAGTGAATGACGAAATCAGCAGGCTGCGCATGGTTGCCTCCCTTTTCGATATCAGAATTGACCCAGACGGGAGATGTCAAGGGGAAGGGTCCATGGAAGCCGCATACCACCTCCGCCTGGCCGTGCCGAAATTGGACGACATGCCTTGAGAGCTATATGCCAGCACCTGGATTTCCAGGCCATTTACCAGCATCGATCGCGGCGTGAAGCGCTCGTGCCTTGGCCAGCCATTCTGCACGCACGGAGGGAGGTTGCAGCTTCCAGGTTCCGCCCTGCAGGGCATCAAACATGGTCTTTGCTGTAATTTCCACTTTGTCCATGATGTCAGAATTAGCGCCACGCCGCACGGCGGCAATGGCGCTAACGATGATTCCTGACATGCACCTTCAGCAGCCGCTCACCTGATGGATGGAGCAGCGAGGCTCAAAAGCGGCCGGTCAGGGAGAGCTTGAACGAGCGCCCCGGTTCCTGGAGTGGCGCAACATTCGCGAATTCCTGCCCATAGGTGGCGCGGCTGACATAGGCTGCGTCAAACAGGTTGTTCACCTCGCCACGCAGCGTCAGATGCGGCATGGCATCGGGAACATATTCCACGAAGGCATTGACGACTTCATAAGAAGGGAAGGGCGCGCCACGACCGCCGGTGTCGGGATTGTAGGTGTCCGTCTCCTCAAGCACGAATCTCGCATTTGCTCCGACCGTCAAACCCCAGTCTGCAAATGTGTGTGCGGCCTCCAGCGTGATGTTCTGCCCGATTGGCGTGGTGAGGTAACGTCCCGTGTCGGTATCTGCGGGGTTGCCGTCGATCTCGGCATCGATATCGGCATATCCGATGCGCAGGAAGCCGTCTTCCCAGCGGTATCCGGCGCCGAGCTCATAGCCCTGCGCACGCAGGTCATGTTGCAGATGAGGACCGGCACCGTAGCTTGGTGCGCGCGCATTGTCGATGTCCGTGCGGAAGATCTTGCCTTCCACCCAGAACCCCTCATGCTCGGCCCGCAATCCGGCAAAGACATTGTTGGCCGTCACGGGATCTATGCCTTGGGAATAATCCCAGGCGGGGTTCAGGATAAAGTTTTCAGCGAGCGGAATGCCTGCCCAGACATGTGACACACCTGCGCTCGCCGTCAGGAAGGAGGTGACATCGAACTCACCGGAGATGTTGCCCGAAAGGCCAGCATTGTCATCCTTGTAGCCATTCACGCCTTCAAAACGCTGGAAATCGGCACGACCGCCGAAGGACAGCCGCATGCGTTCGGTCAGGTCGAGGCGGGCCTGCGAATAGACGCCGAAATTCGTGGCTGTCTCGCTTCCGACAATGTTCTCCGACGGGTCGGAGAAATCCCGGTAATCGAGACTGCCTGTATCTCTGTAGAAATCGAGACCCGCAACCACAGAGCCCCTGTCGAAGGCAAAGCGATTTTCAATCTTGCCATTGAAACTGTCAGTCGTGCCGCGCGAACGGGTGCCGGTCTCGGGGATATCCAGATCGGTGACGCTGTAGGCGAGTTGAACTGTCGGGTCCCACCAGCCTTCGGGCATCTCATTGGTGTAGGTGAAAACGATGTTCTGGCGGGTCAGGTCGTATACCCGGCTTGCAGGCACGGGCCGGCGACCTGATATGACGCCAACATTCGCGCGGTAGGGGCGCACATTGTCGTCCTTCACATGCTCATAGGAGAGTTCGAAACGGTGCCCCGTCGGCGCTTCATAGGCAAGCTTGCCCAGACCGCTCAAAAGTCCGGTCTCCGAGCCGACGATCAGATTGCCATCGCCATCCGTGCGCAATCCGCCATCGGCGTATTTCAGGAAGCCCAGAGCCTCAAAACCCTGAGATTGACCATAGGCTGCGGCGCTGCCGGTGAAAATGTCGCCATTGCTGTCATATTCCCCCTTGAGAAATCCGCCGAACTGGCGCCCGGGCAGGAGCAGATCCTGCACATCCATGGTTTCATACGAAACCGCGCCAGCCAGTGCGCCCGGACCGGCATCCGCAGGGGCGACGCCCGGATCGATGCTCACCGCCTTCAGAAGGGCAGGGTCGATAAGGGTCGTCGCGTTGTGATGGAAGATCTTGTTGTTCTGGCGGCTGCCGTCGATGGAGACCGACAGATTGGTCTCTTCGACACCCTGTACATAGAGTTTCTGTGAGACCGGCAACGAGCTGCCGACCGAGATGGACGGTTCGGAGGCGAAGAGGTCCTGCAGGTCTGCGGGATTCAGGCGCTCGATATCTGCATCGGTCACATCAACCGTGTTGCTGGAATCTTCGGTTGTGTGAATGACAATCCGGTTTAACTGGGTGGTGTCGTCGTCCTGTGCGTTTGCGCTCAGGGAGAAGAGACTGGCGGACGCCGCCAGCAAGACAACAAAGTTACGATGCATGCCAAGCCCTCAAATTTCAACGGTATTCAAGGTGGCTTGACGTATTGCTCTGGCTTCCTTCAGAGGTGAAAAGACATATATGATAATAATTATCAAGTTTACGGGGGCGTTTTTGCCGGGAGGGCTGCTGAGCGTGACAAATATGTCACCTTGTTGAAGTGGTGGCTTGCGACCCACGCGTTCCGCCCACGCCGCCAGGGGCGAGCGACAGTTCCAACTGTAATACTGAACTGAGAAAACTAGCCGCGCCGTGTGACCTGAAAGTCACTGAGATAGGCTCGGAAAAACTGGTCGGAGTGGCAGGATTTGAACCTGCGACCCCCTCGTCCCGAACGAGGTGCGCTACCAGGCTGCGCTACACTCCGTGACCAGACGGCGGGCTTATAGCTGCCGTCTTTCGACTGCGCAAGATCAAACCGTCATCAATATGGGCTTTCTACGTCTCCCATTTCCACATAGACGGATTTGACCTGTGAATAATGGGCAAGTGCCGCCATGGCGTTTTCGCGCCCGAAGCCGGATTGCTTCACGCCGCCGAAGGGCAGCTCTACCGGCGTGAGATTGTAGGTGTTGATCCAGCAGGTGCCGGCCTTCAGCGCCCCGATCACGCGGTGGGCGCGGGCGAGATCCCTCGTGAAGACGCCGGCTGCAAGGCCAAAAGGCGTGTCATTGGCGCGCTCGATCACCTCGTCCTCGTCGTCGAACGTCAGGATGCTCATGACCGGACCGAAGATCTCCTCGCGGGCAATGCGCATCCGGTCTGTGACGTCGGTAAAGATGGTCGGTTCGACATAAAAACCGTCTTCAAGGCCCTGAAGCCGTGGCGCGCCACCGCCATGGTGCAGGGTTGCGCCGTCCTCGCGGCCGATCTCGATATAGCGCAGCACCTTGTCATATTGCGCCTTGCTGATGAGCGGGCCGAGATGGGTCTCGGGGTCAAGCGGATCGCCCAGGCGAATGGCGCTGGTGCGCTCTGTGAGGCGCGACAGGAACCGCTCGTAGATGCTGCTCTGAACGAAAACGCGCGTACCGTTGGAGCAGATCTGGCCCGTCGAATAGAAATTGCCGAGCATAGCGCCGCCAATGGCGTTTTCCAGATCGGCATCGTCGAACACGATGAGAGGTGATTTGCCGCCGAGCTCCATCGTGGCCGGCTTCATCTCGCCGCCGGCAAGCGCCTGCACCTTTTTGCCGGTTTCGACCGAGCCGGTGAGCGAGACCTTGGCGACCTCGGGATGGGCGACAAGAGAGGCACCGACATCGCCCAGCCCCTGTACCACATTGAAGAGGCCGTCGGGCAGGCCGGCCTCGGTGAAGATTTCGGCGAGCCGGAGTGCGGAAAGCGGGGTCACCTCGGACGGTTTGAACACCATCGCATTGCCCATGGCGAGGGCGGGACCGGATTTCCAGCCGGCAATCTGGATCGGATAGTTCCACGCGCCGATGCCGACGCACACGCCCAGCGGTTCACGGCGCGTATAGCCGAAGGAACCGCCAAGCTCGACCTGCTCGCCATTGAAGGCGGCGACAGCGCCGCCGAAGAATTCGAGCGCCTCGGCAGCGGAGGGGGCGTCGGCGACAAGCGTTTCCTGCAGCGCCTTGCCGGTGTTCAGTGTTTCGAGCTTCGCCAGTTCCTCATTGTGCTCGAGCAGGAGGTCTGCCGCCCGGCGCAGGATACGGCCGCGCTCCACCGGCTTCAGCCTGGCCCATGTGGGCTGGGCGGCGCGGGCTGCCTCCACGGCGAGTTCGACAATGTTGGGCGTTGCCGAATGGACGCGGGCGATAATCTCGCCGGTGGCGGGATAGACGACCTCGATCACCTCGCCCTGTTCGTCTTCGACATGGCGGCCATTGATGTAGTGCGATGCTTTGGGTTGCGCGCGCATGAACTCTCCAGTCTTTGGAACGGAACATCGTTTCATGGAACAGCGTTCCCGATCCATTCAATTTTTCCGCAAGAATGTTTTAGCGGTCGGCTTCCCGCCAGCGCGGGTTGATCCAGGGGTCCTGATTGGACGGGCTGAGTGGCGTGCGACCGAGAATATGGTCAGCCGCCTTCTCGCCGACCATGATGGACGGGCCGTTGAGATTGCCGTTGGTGATACGGGGGAAGATCGACGAATCCGCGACGCGCAGACCTTCCACGCCAATCACCCGGCATTCGGAATCCACCACGCTCATGGCGTCATCTGCCGATCCCATCCGGCAGGTGCCGCAGGGGTGATAAGCGCTTTCAGCGTGTTCGCGGATGAAGGCGTCCAGTTCCTCGTCGCTTTGAACAGTCTCGCCCGGCGCTATCTCGCGGCCACGATAGGGGGTGAAGGCATCCTGCAAAAATATCTCGCGGGTGAGGCGAATGCAGTGGCGGAAGTCGCGCCAGTCGTCCGGATGGGACATGTAGTTGAAGCGGATCTCCGGCTTCTCCCAGGCGTCGCCCGACCGAAGACGGATTGTGCCGCGCGATTTTGAACGCATCGGCCCGACATGGGCCTGAAAGCCATGGCACTTTGCCGCCGCCTTGCCGTCATAACGGATGGCGACAGGCAGGAAATGGAACTGGATGTCGGGATAATCGACCCCGGCGGCGGAGCGTACGAAGGCGCCGGCCTCGAAATGGTTTGAGGTGCCGAGGCCTGATTTCAGGAACAGCCACTGCGCGCCTATCAACCCTTTGGAAAGGAGATTGAGCTTTGAGTAGAGCGTGATCGGCTGAAGTGATTCCTGCTGGATATAGAGTTCCAGATGGTCTTGCAGATTGGAGCCGACACCGGGGCGATCCGCCACCACATCGATACCATTCTCGCGCAGGTGCTTCGCCGGCCCGATGCCCGAAAGCATCAGGAGTTTTGGCGAATTGATCGAGGAGGCTGCGACGATGACCTCATGTCGCGCTTTAACGACCTGAATCTTTTTGTGAGCTTCGATCTCGACGCCGATGGCGCGTTGATTCTCCATGACAATACGCCGGGCGAAGCCATTGACGAGACTCACATTCTTTCGCTTGAGCGCGGGCTTCAGATAGGCATTGGCGGTGGACCAGCGCCGCCCCTTGTGGATGGTCTGCTGGAGTGCTCCGAACCCTTCCTGCTTGGAGCCGTTGTAATCTTCCGTGGTTTCGAAGCCCGCCTGGCGCCCGGCCTCGATGAAGGCTGAAAAAAGCGGGTTGTCGCGCGGTCCCTTGCGGACATGGAGCGGGCCTTCCGTGCCGCGCCAGCCGGGCTCGCCATCGGCCATCGTTTCCATGCGCTTGAAATAGGGGAGGACGTCCGCAGAAGCCCAGCCGGTCGCACCCTCATCTGCCCAGTGGTCGAAGTCGCGCGCGTGGCCGCGCACAAAGACCATGCCGTTGATGGAGGAGGAGCCGCCGATCACCTTGCCGCGCGGTGTGGCGAGCACGCGGCCGCCTAGATGCGGCTCCGGTTCGCTCTGAAAGCCCCAGTCATAGCGCGCCATGTTCATGGGGAAGGAGAGGGCTGCGGGCATCTGGATGAAGGGGCCGAAATCGCTGCCACCATATTCAATGACGATGACGGAGTTTTTGCCGTCTTCGGAAAGGCGGTAGGCGAGCGCGGCACCCGCGGAGCCGGACCCGATGATGACGAAATCGGCCTCATGCATGGGGCTGGCTCCGGCGGGAGGGGTGCGGGGCAAGGGCCATGTCGAGATAATCTTCGACAAGGGCGATGGCTGCGGCGGAATCCTCGACGCCCTCGCCGAGCGCGCGGCGGAGATAAAGACCGTCGATGAGGGCGGCGATGGCGCGTGCGGTACGGATGGCGCTTGCGCGCGGAAGGTGGGTAAGCCCGCTCATCAGGTCGCTGTGAAGGCGGTGAACATAGATGCGGAAAAGGCGGCCGAGTGCAACATCGCGCCGCGCCTCCACATAGAAGGCGAGCCATGCGGCGATGATCTCGGGGCGAAACTGATCGGTCGACAGGTTCACCGCGATGATAGCGCGGACCCGTGCGGTGCCGGAAAGGGGCGCGATGGCCGCGCGGACCTCATTGCCCAGCTGTGAAAGGATGTGGCGCATCGTTGCGAACAGAAGATCATCCTTGCCGCCGAAATAGTGGTGGGCAAGGGCTGTCGAGACGCCGGCCCGGCCGGCAATGTCCGACATGGTGACGTTGAGCGCGCCGCGCTCGCCAATGGCGCTGATTGCCGCATCGATGAGCGCGCGTCGGCGTATGGGTTCCATTCCGATCTTGGGCATGGGGTGCATTTATTATTGATTGACCAATCAATCAAGGAAATTTGTCGGGCTTCATGGGGAGAAGACCACGCTCCAGGGAGCGGACTTGGATGGAACGTCAGGCAGAGAACAGGGGCTTTGCAGAAAATAGTTCATGCTTGAACAAAGTCGACGGCGGATTTATGGTGCCGCTCACATGTTTGCTCTAATCTGCGGCACAGAATGCCGCGCTCCGGGAGAGACGAGATGACCGCATGCATTGTGGGCTGGGCCCATTCAAAGTTCGGCAAGCTGACCGATGACACGCTTGAAGGGCTGATCGTTCAGGTGGCGCGCGAGGCGCTGGACCATGCCGGCATCGGGCCTGAGGATGTGGACGAGATCGTGCTCGGCCATTTCAACGCCGGTTTCTCACCGCAGGATTTTACCGCCAGCCTTGTCCTGCAGGCCGACGACCGGCTGCGTTTCAAGCCGGCGACACGGGTGGAAAACGCCTGCGCGACCGGCTCGGCCGCTGTGCGGCAGGGCGCCCGCTCCATCGCTGCGCGCGACGCCCGCATCGTGCTTGTGGTGGGCGCGGAGCAGATGACGAAAACACCCGGTCCGCAAATTGCAGAAAACCTGCTGAAAGCGTCCTATTTACCGGAAGATGGCGAGATTCCGGGCGGTTTTGCCGGCGTTTTCGGAAAAATCGCCGATGCATACTTTCA
The DNA here is from genome assembly GCF_057196525.1 of Nitratireductor sp. ATLC21. Classification (NCBI taxonomy): domain Bacteria; kingdom Pseudomonadati; phylum Pseudomonadota; class Alphaproteobacteria; order Hyphomicrobiales; family Phyllobacteriaceae; genus Nitratireductor; species Nitratireductor sp. ATLC21. The sequence continues at coordinate 1,172,967 of NZ_JBXUOU010000002.1, forward strand.
GAAATATGGCGACCAGTCGGATGCGCTGGCGACACTCGCGGCCAAGAACCACAAAAACGGTGTCGAGAACCCGTTTGCGCAAATGCGTAAGGATCTGGGTTTCGACTTCTGCCGGCAGGAGAGCGAGCGCAACCCCTATGTGGCCGGTCCGCTGAAACGCACCGATTGTTCGCTCGTTTCGGATGGTGCGGCGGCGATTGTCCTGGCGGACACGCAAACCGCACTTTCGATGCGCCGCGCAGTGGCGCTCAGGGCAAACGAGCATGTGCAGGACTTTCTGCCCATGTCGAAACGCGACATTCTGAAATTCGAGGGGTGTGAAGAAGCCTGGAAGCGCGCGTTGAAAAGCGCGGGCGTGACGCTGGACGACCTCTCTTTCGTGGAGACCCATGACTGCTTTACCATTGCCGAACTGATCGAATATGAGGCGATGGGGCTGGCAAAGCCGGGCGAGGGCGGAAAGATCGCGCTCGAAGGCCAGACCGAGAAGAACGGGCGGCTGCCTGTGAACCCCTCAGGCGGGCTGAAGGCCAAGGGGCACCCGATCGGCGCGACCGGCGTTTCCATGCATGCGCTGACGGCGATGCAGCTGACCGGCGAGGCCGGCGGCATCCAGATCCCCGACGCAAAGCTGGGCGGTATCTTCAACATGGGTGGCGCGGCGGTCGCCAACTATGTGTCGATCCTCGAGCGGATCAAATAGCGGGCTGTTCTTTCTCGCCGGCGGTCGCTGACGGCCACAGTTCGACGCGGCCAAAGCCCGGCACCTTGAGTGCCGGGCGGCGCAGATCGAGGCCTGCGACCAGCCCCAGAAAATGCAGCTCGAAACCGGAGCGCAGGCCGGCGGCGATGCCTGCAAGCCCGCCGAGCGAAATATGCACATCGCTCCAGTCTGGCGTGTGATCAAACGCGAAAAGGCCGGGACGATAATCGCGCCCGACAGCGGTCGGTGGCAGGGCGATGTCGAGATCCGGCACACTGCGCAGCACATGCGCGGTGAAGGAGTTGGAGTTTGGTCCAGGCCAGATCCCGTAGTCGCCACGCTGCGAGAAGGGATAGCTGGCTATGGCCGCTTCCACTTGCGGCATGAGGCGTTCGGCTTCCTCTCCTGTGATCGCGGCCACGACATAGGGCGTGTTGGAATACCAGCGCCCATCTGCCGGATAGGCGTTGCGGCGCACGGGGCTTCCCCAGCCGACCTTGTCATAGCGGTCATAGCTCGATGCATTTGCACGTTTGAGCACGAGCCAGCTATGGACGGACAGGGCGCCCTTCATGCCGCCGGTGCGCGCCGCCATGACATAGATCGCTGCCCTTGGGTCATCGGTTGCGTGTGGAAGAACGCCGCTCGCCGACCAGTCGGCGCTGCGCCACGAGCCCGGCCTGTCCTGTATGGCCCACCATGCCAGCGAGGCGAAGGCCGGCAGAATGAAGACAAGGGTGATAAACAGCAAAGTCCGCTTGAAAAATCGCATGAGGGCCAGTCTATTGCGGTCGGCTTGATTTGAAAGTGAATCCCGCAAAATACGGTGAAAACATGGGCAATCCGGTTCTGGTCGAAGTGCTGCGCGGTAACGTTGTCGAGAGCAGGCACCGTGGCGCCATAGCCGTGTTTGATGCGGATGGCGGAAAGGTGATGAGCCTTGGCGACGTCGATCGGCCCGTGTTTCCACGTTCTGCCGTGAAAGCCATTCAGGCGCTGCCTTTCGTGGAAAGCGGGACGGCGGATGCGTTCGGCTTCGGCAATCGGGAAATTGCGCTTGCCTGCGCATCGCATTCAGGCGAGCCGGAGCATGCGGCGCTGGCGATCTCCATGCTTGAGCGGGCAGGGCTTGGAAGCGATGCGTTCGAATGCGGGGCGCATTGGTCATCAGAGCAGCATGTACTGATCGCGCAGGCGCGCGATCTCGTGGAGCCGACGGCGGCGCACAACAATTGCTCGGGAAAACACGCGGGTTTCCTGTGCACCTGCGCGCATCTCGGCCATGATCCGCAGGGCTATGTGGCGCTTGGACACCCGGTGCAGGACTCCGTGAAGGCTGCAATGGAGGCGGTGACGGGTGCAGCGCACGAGACCGATCTCTGCGGCACGGACGGCTGCTCCATTCCCACCTATGCCGTGCCGCTGAAGGCGCTGGCGCACGGGTTTGCGCGCATGGCGACGGGGACCGGGTTCGCGGCCGAACGTGCGAAAGCCGCAAAGCGCATATTTGCCGCCTGTATGGCTGAACCGTTTTATGTGGCAGGCAGCGGGCGCGCCGATACGCTGATGATGGAAGCGGGCAAGGGGCGCATCTTCACCAAGACGGGTGCCGAAGGCGTGTTTTGTGCCGCAATTCCGGAAAAGGGTATCGGCATCGCGCTCAAATGCGATGATGGGGCCACGCGTGCCGCAGAAGTGATGGTCGCCGAAGTGCTGGCGCAGCTTCTGGATGGTGATGCATTGGCCGAGACGCTGCGTGAGATGGCGCGGCCGGTTCTGACCAATCGACGCGGGTTCGAGGTGGGAGGGCTTCGGCCCTCGGAAGCGCTGGTCGGATAGGGCGTTTAGAGCGTACCCGGTGAAAACAGGACCCACGGTGAACGGCATCGGTCTGCGTTGACTTGGTGCGTGGTTCGACAGGCTCACCATGAGGGAAGGAAGCGGTTTCACACCGTTGCGCCGCCGTTCCGCTAGCCTTTGTGGCAGCGACCACTTCCTTCATGTTGAACAAAGCCCTCCCTCATGGTGAGCTTGTCGAACCACGCACCGCCCTTGGCCACGCAATCATTGCGTGCCCTGCGCGGCGAAGAGGATCGCGGCAAACTTCCGCAATGTCCTAATCAGCCCGATTGCCTGCAAGCGTCAGATGCGAGATGGCTTCGATGCCGGATTTCAGCAGATCGCCGGTGGCGGGCTCTGCCCAGCGATGGCCGACGACCGCGCCATTGGGTGTATCCTCGAAAACATTGCCGGAAATGACGGCTTTTCCCGAACCTTCGACGACGGAAACGATGATGCCTGTTTTCGCCTTCCGGATGACGTTGCCCGAAGCGGTGACGTTGCGCAGGAAGGGGCCCCAGCCCATGCGGATGCCCGCAAGCGGCGCGTTTTCGATGATGTTGCCGGTGACCGTGCTGTCGGCCTCCACGTTGATGCCGATGCCAAAACCGGCCATGGGCGAGGGGTAGGGGCCATCTGCCGAAAGATTGCGGATGATGTTGCCCGTGCAGGCGCAGAGCCGCCCGCCCTTGTCGAAATTGGCCATGGAGATGCCGTGGGCGGCACCATCCACGAGATTGCCCGAGATGACCGCGCCCTGAAAGGCGAACTCTGCGTATAGCGCGGTTTCACCCGAGCGCAGGCAGGTGTTGCCGGATATCTGGAGATTGCCGGCGCTGTTGCCGCGTATGGCTGAGAAGGCGCAGTCCGCAATTTCATTTTCTGACACACGGATATTTTCGGCGCGATAGGCGTTTATGCCATTGCCATACTGGCCGGTGCCGCCCCTGTCGGCGCGGATGCGGCTGATGCGGTTTCCAGAAACACGGCTGCCGTCCGCGCCTGGAGCGCTGCGGTGAATGAGAATGCCGCCATTTCCGCAATCGGAGACGGTGTTTTCGATGACATCAAGGCCGCTCGAATCGAGTGCGTAGAGTGCGTAGTCCGCAATGTCGGTGATGGCGCAATCGCGGATTTTTCCCTGTGTGCGGCGGAGCGAGAGGCCATTGCCGCCGCTGTTGGCGAAGGTGCAGGCTTCGATGGAAAGGTGCAGTGTACCGTCAATGTCGAGCAGGCCGCCGCCTGAACCGGAAGGCGGCATGAGCCTGCCGTCGAATGCGAGGCCGGAAAGCGTAAGATGATTGCCCTCCCGCCCAGTCAGCAGCGACCCCAGATCATCCTGTTCCAGAAGGGTGGCGCCGGGAACACCGACAAGGCGAGCTTGGCGGGGCAGAACGAGACTTGAAAGACGATAACGACCCGGCGGCAGGAATACGGGAATGGCTTCCGCGCTTGCGCGTTCAAGCAGGGCCTGGAGGGCAGAGGTCTGGTTTTGGGCTGCGTTGGGTGTGAGCCCGAATTCGGCTGCGTTTGCGGCACCCGTTGCAGCGCGTCGCAGTGCGGCGTCAGCGAAGGCCGCACGCGGCATGGCAAGGCCGAGGACGGCAAATCCTGCGGTGGCTTTCAACAGGCGGCGGCGGTTCATATTGGTACAACTCCGACTTGGTCTGCTGTTGCCGGCTGTTAAATGCAGGTTTTGTGCCGCAGCGTCAGGTGTCTAGCGGGACGGTATGGTCGCGGAAGAAACGGGCCGCGCCTTCTTCGTCGATCTCACCGGCGGCGAGGTCCATCACGAAAGTGTAAAGCAATCCGTCATTGGCGGTCATGCGGTAGCCGTGAAGCAGGAGAAACGTACCCGCTGCAACGATTGCCGTGCGTTTGTTGCCATCCACAAAGGCGTGGTTTCGTGCAAGACCGAATGCGTAGGCGGCGGCGAGCGCGTGGACGTCCGGCGTTTCATACAGGGCCTTGTTCTCTGCTCTTGCGAGAGCGGATTCAAGGGCGTTTTCATCGCGGACGCCGCGCGCGCCGCCGTGCCTGCGCAATTGCTCTTCATGCACTGCTTCTACGGCAAGCCGGGAGAGGAATGTCCAACTCATTCGGCGAGCTTTTGCAACGCGACCTTATATTGATCCATGAACTTCCGCGCCGCTTCCATCTGACGTTCGAACTGATCGTCGGTCGCGGCGAGAGAGACGCCATTGTCAGTCTCGGTGAGCACCAGTTGGTCTCCCGACTTCAAGCCTTTCCGCTCAAGCACCTCCTTCGGCAGGATGACACCTTCCGAATTGCCGATCTTGCGAATGGTCACGTTCATGGCTTTGGCTCCGTCTGTTATAACTTAAGGTATAACATGGCGCCGTCCATTTCAAGATCAGGGCGTCAGCCTGCTTTCAGCAGGCGGTCGAGCAGTTTTTCGGCGGCTTCGGGAATGACCGTTCCGGGCGGGAAAATTTCGGCAGCACCGGCCTCGCGCACGGCTTCGAAATCGTCGGGCGGGATGACGCCGCCGGCCACCAGGAGAATGTCGCCATGGCCGCGTTTTTCAAGCGCTTCCTTAAGTTCAGGAATAAGGGTCAGGTGACCGGCGGCAAGCGAGGAGGCGCCGACGATCTGCACGTCGTTGGCAATGGCAAGCTCGGCCACTTCCTCCGGTGTCTGGAACATGGCACCGACCGTGACCTCGAAACCGAGATCGCCAAAGGCGGTGGCGATGACCTTCTGGCCGCGATCGTGCCCGTCCTGACCGATCTTGGCAATTAAGATGCGCGGGGCGGATCCGGTCTTCTTGCGGAATTTTTCCACCTTCTGCTGCGCCTGTTCAAAAGCGGTGAGGTCGCCCACCTCCTTGCGGTAGACGCCGGAAATGGTGCGGATTTCCGCGACATGACGGCCAAAGGCCTTTTCGAGGGCGGAGGAGATTTCACCCACCGTCGCGTTGGCGCGGGCGGCGCGAACGGCGAATTCGAGAAGGTTTCCGTTCCCGGCGGCCGCATTGGTCAGAGCTTCCAGCGCGCTTTCGGTTTCGGCCACGTCGCGTGTGCCCTTGAGCTGCTGCAGCTTGGCGAGCTGGCGGGCACGCACTTCGGCGTTGTCCACCTTGAGCACGTCCACCTTGGTGTCGCGCTCAGGCTGGAAGCGGTTGACGCCCACCACTGTCTGTTCGCCGGAATCGATACGTGCCTGGGTGCGGGCTGCGGCTTCCTCTATGCGCATTTTCGGCACGCCGTTTTCGATGGCTGCCGCCATCCCGCCGAGGCTTTCCACCTCCTCGATGTGCTTGAGCGCACGATGGGCGAGGTCGTGGGTGAGGTGTTCGACGAAATGGGAGCCGCCCCATGGGTCGATCATGCGGGTCGTGCCTGATTCAAGCTGCAGGATGAGCTGCGTGTTGCGGGCAATGCGCGCGGAATGGTCTGTCGGCAGCGCCAGCGCCTCATCAAAGGCGTTGGTGTGGAGCGACTGGGTGTGGCCCTGGGTGGCGGCCATGGCCTCGACCATGGTCCGCACGATGTTGTTGTAGGGGTCCTGTGCCGTCAGCGACCAGCCGGAGGTCTGGCAATGGGTGCGCAGGGAGAGCGAACGCTCCTTTTTCGGCGCAAAGTTCTCCTGAAGAAGTGTCGCCCAGAGAAGGCGCGCGGCGCGCATCTTGGCCACTTCCATGAAGAAGTTCATGCCGATGGCCCAGAAGAAGGACAGGCGCGGCGCGAAACGGTCGATGTCGAGCCCGGCGGCGATGCCGGCACGGGCATATTCGATGCCGTCGGCGATTGTGTAGGCAAGCTCCAGATCCGCCGTCGCACCGGCTTCCTGCATGTGGTAGCCGGAAATCGAGATGGAGTTGAATTTCGGCATGTTCTCCGCCGTATAGGAGAAAATGTCCGAAATGATCCGCATGGATGGTTTGGGCGGGTAGATATAGGTGTTGCGGACCATGAACTCCTTCAGAATGTCGTTCTGAATGGTGCCCGAAAGGTCTTTCTGAGCGACACCCTGTTCTTCCGCCGCGACGATATAGAGCGCCATGATGGGCAGAACAGCGCCATTCATGGTCATCGACACGCTCATTTTATCGAGCGGGATGCCGTCGAAGAGCTGGCGCATGTCGAGGATGGAATCGATGGCCACACCGGCCATGCCCACATCGCCGGCCACGCGCGGGTGGTCGCTGTCATAACCGCGATGGGTGGCAAGGTCGAAGGCGACCGAGAGGCCTTTCTGCCCGGCTGCCAGATTGCGCCGGTAGAAGGCGTTGGATTCCTCCGCCGTTGAGAAGCCCGCATATTGGCGGATCGTCCAGGGGCGGCGCGCATACATGGTGGGGTAGGGGCCACGAATGAAGGGCGCGGCGCCCGGATAGGTGTCGAGAAAGCGCAGCCCCTTCAGATCGTCCTGCGAATAGAAGGACTTTATCTCGATGCCCTCAGGCGTGGCCGTGGGGGGAGCCTGAGGCGGGAGAGGCGACGTTTCCGGATCCGACCAGTCAATGCTGGCAAAATCCGGAATCATGCGATGCCTCCTCCGGTCTCATCGTGCCGCTGGGCCAAAAGCGGCTGGCAGCGCACGGCTGCCGTTTCTCCCGAGAAGTCGGGCGATTGCGCATCCAGTGTCTTCACCGGGCGCTCTTCGGCCGCTGGATAGATCGTGGTGCCGACAATGGGTTTCTTGCCATCGTTAATGCGTTGTTCGCGGCGCTCGCGCATTTCCAAAACACGTTCCTGAATGTGGCCGTTCATCAGGCTGCGCAGCACGCCGCCTTCGCTCTCGATGCGGCGGAACTCGTCCCACGCCTTCTCGCAAAGGGCCGCAGTGAGCGTTTCCATGCCGCCGGCGCCGGCGGCTGGATCTATGATCAGGTCGAGATGGCTCTCGCCCGACAGGATGAGCTGCGTGTTGCGGGCAAGCCGCCTTGCATCTTCATCCGGCAGACCGTGAACGATGGTGTGCGGCAGGACGGACAGCGAATCGGCTCCGCCGACGGCGGCAGCGAAGGCTGCGATGGTTGTGCGCAGCGTGTTGGTTTCGGGGTCCTTTGCCGTCATCATCCGATAGGAGGTTTCGGCGTGGATCGTGGCCAGAGACGGCTCGATGGAGCAGGTCTCCTGAACCCGCGCCCACAGCCGGCGCAAGGCCCTGATCTTGGCAATCGACAGGAACTGGTCCTGATCGACGCAGAGCGAGAAGCCGATATGCGGCGCGGCATAGACCAGCGGCTGGCGGGCCTGTTCGAACATGCGCAGATGCGAGACGGCGGAAGCCAGCATGATGCCAAGCTCCTGCGCCTCCGATGCGCCCGCATTGTGGAACACACGGCCATCGCCCTCAAGCAGGATGCCGGGCAGGTCCATGGCGAAGAAGCCTGCAAAGGACTGCGGCATGGACGCTTCGAGCGCCTCGATCGACATGCGCAGCTTGCCGGTGCCGGCGAAGGTGGCGGCCGGCGAAATGCCGAAGGACAGTGTCATGGCGGCCGGGTTGATGCGGCGCTCGGTGAAGATCTGGGTCAGCCAATCGACGACGGCGCGGCTGCTGGGATTGGCATCCATGCGCAGGTAGAGCCCCTGCAGGTCGATGCCTTCGAGCGCTTTGGCGACCGCCTCGGGCGTAGCTGGAAGGCCATAGCCGAATGCGTTGGGTGCGCCTTCGAAAACGAGAGCGAGGCCTGTGGCACCCTGAGCAATGTCTTCCTTTGCCTGACGGTTTGCACGCACCGGATCGGGATCGTCCATGCGCTGGACCGCTGCCCAACCGGACTTATCGCGCCCCCGGGCGAGTGGCTTGGCATCTTGCATGCGCTCATAAAGTGCGCGCATGGAAATGTTGTCATCCGTCTGCCAGGAAAGCGCCTCGGGACCGGCTTCACCTTTCAGGGACTCGATCACGAGATCGCGCCAGCGCTCCTGGTCGATCTGAGGAAATTTCACCTTTTTCAGGATCGCGCGATCCATCATGCCTCCCGCTTCGCCGTTGGCCCGGAAATCTGTCCGCACAGCCGGCAACAGACCTCAAGGGCAACCAACCTGTCATTGCCAGGGAAGTTTAGGACGCCATACGAGACGCCGCAATGCACAATAGGCCGAATAGCCGGCTAGCGTTGCAGGAAAGCCGCGCTTTACTTCACGCACACAACGGCGTTGAGACTTTTTGCTAGGCTGACTATACCGGAGAACCACAAAATTCAGCGGGACCGGCGAGCGAGGCAGACTGCAAATGGCGGAAGACAGCATTTTTCTGGGGGCCAGCCGGCATCCCGACGACAGCTATCAGAAGGCCGAAAGCCTGCTGCTGAAATATGCCAACCGGCATGGCCTCGTTACCGGCGCGACCGGCACCGGCAAGACGGTCACCCTCCAGATTTTAACGGAAGGCTTCTCCAATGCGGGCGTTCCGGTCTTCTGCGCGGATGTGAAGGGGGATCTCTCCGGCATTGCGATGATGGGTGAGGAAAAGGATTTCCTCACCAAGCGCGCCGATACGATCAAGCTCGATCCCTATGAGTTTCAGGAGTTCCCGGTCATCTTCTGGGACCTTTTCGGGGAGAAGGGACACCCGATCCGCACCACGATTTCGGAGATGGGGCCTCTGCTTCTGTCACGGTTGATGAATTTGACCGATGCGCAGGAAGGCGTCTTGAACATCGCTTTCCGGATTGCAGACGAGGAAGGTCTTCTGCTTCTGGACATGAAGGATCTGCAGGCGCTTCTCGTTCATGTCGCCGACCGCGCCGACGAGATCGGCGCGCGTTACGGCAATGTGTCAAAACAGTCGGTGGGGGCAATCCAGCGGACATTGCTGGTGCTGGAACAGCAGGGCGCAAACTTCTTCTTCGGCGAGCCGGCCTTGAAGATCAGTGACATCATGCGCACCACCCCGGATGGTCGCGGTGCCATCAATGTGCTGGCTGCCGACAAGCTGATGATGAACCCGCGCCTTTATGCCACCTTCCTGCTGTGGCTGCTGTCAGAGCTTTTTGAAGAATTGCCGGAAGTGGGCGATCCGGACCGCCCACGGCTCGTGTTCTTCTTCGATGAGGCGCATCTGCTTTTCGACGAAGCGCCGAAAATCCTGGTCGACCGCGTGGAGCAGGTGGTGCGGCTCATTCGATCAAAGGGTGTCGGCGTGTACTTCGTCACGCAGAACCCTCTGGATGTGCCTGAAACCGTGTTGAGCCAGCTTGGCAATCGTATCCAGCACGCGCTGCGCGCCTATACGCCGCGCGAACAGAAGGCGGTGAAGACAGCCGCTGACACGTTCAGGCCCAATCCCGAATTCGACTGCTTTGAAGCAATTACCAAGCTCGGGGTAGGCGAGGCGCTGGTGTCCACGCTGGAGGCAAAAGGTGTTCCGGCGATGGTGCAGCGGACGCTGATTCGTCCACCGGCATCCAGACTGGGCCCAATTACCGATGCTGAACGCGACCAGCTGCTGAAAGCCAGCCCGGTGTTCGGGCAGTATGATGAGAGCGTCGATCGCGAATCAGCCTTCGAAATCCTGCAAAAAAAGGCAGAGGCCAAGGCCGAAGCCGAGGCGCAGGAGGCGGAAGAGGCAGGGGCGGCGGAAGAGCGCTCTCGCTGGTCGCTTCCCGATTTCGGCAGCGGTGGAGCCACCACCACCACGAAACGCAAAACCACCACAAGGCGGCGCACATCCAACCGGCAATCGGTCAGCGAAGCTGCGCTGAAATCCGTGGTACGGTCTGTAGGGACATCGCTCGGCCGGGCCTTGGTGCGCGGCATTCTGGGGAGTTTGAAAAAGGGGCGCTGAAAGCGCCCCTTTTTCACTTTTGATCCTGACGGAAACGCAGGTCTAGACGCTGCGCAGACCGGAGGTCACGAGGATCGGCGAACCGTCCGGAACGCGATTATAGAGATCAATCACGTCCTGATTGATCATGCGAACGCAACCCGAAGAAACAGATTTGCCGATCGTCCACCATTCCGGCGAACCGTGGACACGATAGAGCGTGTCCTTGCCATTCTCGAAAATATAGAGTGCGCGCGCGCCTAACGGATTGGCAACGCCCGGCTGCATGCCGCCGACCCATTTGTCGTTGGCCTTGTCGTATTCCGAGCGATATTTTTCGAGCTCGGGACGACGATCGATCATTTCCGCCGGCGGGAACCAGCGTGGCCATTGCTGTTTGTACTTGATTTCCGCGCGGCCTGCCCATTCGAAGCCGGCGCGGCCAAGACCAACGCCATAGCGCATGGCGCGACCGCGCTCACGCACGAGATAGAGAAAATGATTGGCCGTATCGACCACGATGGTGCCGGGACGCTCACCCGTCGGGTCGGCGACTTCCTGACGATAGTAGCGCGGATTGATCTTTTCGATCGGCACAGCGGGAATGTCGTATCCGGCGTCCGTGACCGCCCCGTAAATGGAGCTGTACTGCATCGGACCGGGTTCAGGCTCGGGGCGAGGCGCTATGGTGGGCGTATCGCCGGAGCTGCTGACACATGCGGACAGACCTAGCGACGCGGCACCAGCGGCGCTGATGGACAAAAAGCGGCGCCGGTTGAGAGATCGTGCGGCAATGGGAGAATTGGACATGGTTTCTTCGTATACTCGCGTTTCGTCAGGACCGGTGAGTGCGAACATCCGTGATGGATGCTTGCCTCCCTTTTGGGGGGTAACCCCAAGCTTCCCTCCCTGGGTTCCGAAAAAATATCGGAGTGTGCTTGATAGACCGAGTACACTCGACTTGAAGGCGAAAAATGCCGCACCCACACAAGTTATCGTGAATGTGTGTTATAGATGCATCATAATCGTCAGGTGTCAGGCGCGCCCAGCCGCTATGCGATCAGCCCCTCAAGTGAGGGTAGAATGAGATCGGGCGGGAAGTCTTCATATTCGTCGGGCTGGTCGGTACGGTTGAGCCAAACGGTGCGAAACCCGAATTGCCGCGCTCCGGCGATATCCCAACGGTTCGAGGATTGAAAGGATACGGTTTCCGGGTAAAGCCGCCAGGCGTTGGTCACCATCTCATAAACGCTTTGATCGGTCTTGAAACGGCGAACGGACTCCACCGAGAAGACTTCATCCAGAACGGAATCGAGGGCTGACGAACGGATGGCCGATTCGAGCATCGCCGGGGAACCGTTTGACAGAATGGCGAGCCGTGCCCCACCTGCCTTGAGCGCCTTAAGCACGGCTGGCACTTCCTCGTAGCAATCCAGTTGCCAGTAGGCGTCGAGCAGGTCCTGCCGCAGTCGCCGATCGACCGAGGGAATCTTTGCGAACGCATAATCGAGCGCCCGCTCTGTCATGGTCCAGAAATCCTGATACTGGTCCATAAGTGTGAATACCCAGGAATACTCAAGCTGCTTTGCCCGCCATAATTCCGAAAAACGCTGTCCTTCGGGCCCGATCTCGCCGGCGTGACGGCGCACAGCCGCATGCACATCGAACAGCGTACCATATGCATCGAAGACGAAAGCTGCGTGCCGCATGAAAACTCCTTGTTTGTATCGTCCACTTGACCGCACCAGCAGACGGCGGTCAAGAAACGCCCTCTGGCCTTATCGATAGCGATGCAGGAACGATTGACGAAATCCGACAAAGCCATTTCGATGCGTGGCATAAAGAATTGAAGAATTGCATCTCTGCCGAGATACGCAAGAAATCACAGGAAGGGAAACACAGCATGACCGTGGTGAGCGAAGTCCAATCGACGACCTGGACCTATGTTGACGGCGATTGGCATGAGGGAAACGTACCGCTCATCGGCCCGCGCAGTCATGCCATGTGGCTGGGCTCCACCGTGTTCGATGGCGCCCGCTGGTTCGAGAATGTCGCCCCCGATCTTGATCTTCACGCCAAGCGTGTCAACGCGTCGGCGGCCAATCTTGGTCTCACACCCAAGGTTTCGGCCGATGAGATCATCGGATTGGCAAAGGATGGTCTGAAAAAGTTCGACGGCAAAACGGCCGTTTATATCCGGCCCATGTATTGGGGCGAACACGGGGGCTATATGGGCGTTCCCGCTGACCCGGATTCGAGCCGCTTCTGCCTCTGTCTTTATGAAGCTCCGATGCTGGAGCCGACCGGATTCTCGGTGACCGTCTCACCGTTCCGCCGTCCGACCTTCGAAACCGCGCCGACAAATGCAAAGGCCGGATGCCTCTATCCCAACAATGGCCGGGCAATCATGGAGGCGCGCAGCCGCGGTTATGACAATGCCCTGGTTCTCGACATGCTCGGCAATGTGGCCGAAACCGGGAGCTCCAACATCTTCATGGTGAAGGACGGGGTGGTTTTCACACCGGCACCGAACGGCACTTTCCTTTCAGGTATCACTCGTAGTCGTGTCATCACGCTTCTGCGGGAAGCTGGCGTCGAGGTGGTCGAGAAAACATTGTCGGTGAAGGATTTTCTGGACGCGGACGAGGTGTTTTCGTCGGGCAATCATTCAAAGATCGTGCCGGTCAGCAAGGTCGAAGACCAGAATTATCAGGCTGGCCCTGTGGCCAAAAAGGCGCGTGAGCTCTATTGGGAATGGGCCCATTCCGGGTTGCCCGTCTGATACACCGGGAACAATCGGGAGCGATGGGTATTGTGTCATCAGAGGCGCAACCCCATCTGCGTCCTGCAGAATTCAACCACCTGTACGAGGGAGTTTACCACCATGGCTTTTGAACTGCCGGATCTGCCTTATGATTACGAGGCGCTGCAGCCCTTCATGTCGAAGGAGACGCTGGAATACCACCACGACAAGCACCACAAGGCCTATGTCGACAATGGTAACAAGCTTGCGGCAGAAGCAGGCATGGACGGCCTTTCCCTCGAAGAGGTCGTCAAGCAGTCTCACGGCAAGAATGCCGGGCTCTTCAACAATGCAGCCCAGCACTACAACCATGTCCATTTCTGGAAATGGATGAAAAAGGGCGGCGGCGGCACGAACCTGCCAGGCGCGCTTTCCAAGGCGATCGACAGCGATCTTGGCGGCTATGACAAGTTTCGCGCTGATTTCATCAACGCCGGCACGACGCAGTTTGGTTCCGGCTGGGCATGGCTCGCCGTCAAGAACGGCAAGCTTGAGATCATGAAGACCCCGAACGGTGAAAACCCGCTCATCCATGACGCCAAGCCAATCCTGGGTGTGGATGTTTGGGAGCACTCCTACTACATCGACTATCGCAATGCGCGCCCGAAATATCTCGAAGCGTTCGTCGATAGCCTGATCAACTGGGATTACGTGCTGGAGCTTTACGAGCAGGCCTCGTAACAGCGTTTGGCGATTTCACAATCAATACAGTTTCGGACTGTATCAAAGGCCCGGTCAAAACGCCGGGCCTTTTTTGATTCTGTTGGGCCATCACGAAACCGTGAGCGCACTTTCCGGAATAAATGCGGGTCCCGGGCGTTGATCGGGGTATTGTTTGGACAAATCAACGGAGGGTTCTCATGAAAAAAATTGCGCTTGCCGTGACAGCACTTTGTTTATCCATCTCCGGCGTTGCCGCTGCTGACGATCCCATTGCCGTGCGCAAGGCGATCATGCAGGCGAATGCCGCCTCCGCGGGGCTCGCGGGCGCGATGATGAAGGGGGAGTTGGAGTACAATCCCGCGATCGCCAAGGCCGCTATCCTGACCTTGAGCGCGAGTGCGAAATCATTCGGTGAATTCTTCCCTGAAGGTTCGGGAGATGGTGATACGACGGCAGCTCCCGCAATCTGGGATGACGCCGAGGGCTTTCAGGCCGCTCTCGACAAATATATGTCTGATACGGCAGCTGCCGTCGAGGCTTCCGGCAAGGATGGTCCTGCCGATCTTGCGGCATTCCAGGCGGCGATCGGCCCTGTTTTCGGAAACTGCAAAAGCTGCCATGAAAACTTCCGTGTGCAGAACAATTAACCCGGGATCTTCGGGACTCTCATGAAAAAGACGTTGCTTGCTTCGGCCTTCGTGATCATTGCGGGCGGTGGAGCGGCGTTCTGGTTGCTCAGTGCTCCGACTTCGCTCGAGGCCGGGGCCCTGGGTGCTCTGGAAGAGCCAAGTGCAGAACGTGGCGAACATGTGTTTTGGGCTGGGGGCTGTGCTTCTTGCCACGCGCGCCCCGGGGCTGACGGCGATGCGCGGCTGGAGCTTGCGGGAGGCGTCGAGCTGAAATCCGATTTCGGCACCTTCGTCGCCCCCAACATTTCCCCTCATCCCAAGGACGGTATTGGCGACTGGAGCGAGACAGATTTCGCCAATGCGATGCTGTACGGCGTTTCTCCGCAAGGGGAGCACTATTATCCCGCGTTTCCGTACCCTTCCTATGCGCGGATGACGGCACAGGATGTAAGCGATCTTTTTGCCTTCCTGAAAACGCTGCCGGAAGTGGAGGGCCAGGCGGGAGAACACCAGCTTTCATTCCCGTTCACGATGCGCCGTGGTGTCGGTCTCTGGAAGCTGGCCTTCATGCGTGACGAGCCCGTCATCCCGTTGGCTCCAGCTGCCTCTGAGGCGGAGAAGCGAGGGCGGTATCTCGTTGAAGGGCCTGGCCATTGCGGCGAATGCCACACGCCGCGGAATTTTGCCGGAGGGCAGCTCTACGATCAATGGCTTGCAGGAGCCGTATCAGCCGAAGGCGAGGGGATCGTACCCAACATCACCTCCGGGGAAGGCGGCATCGATTCCTGGTCGGCGGGCGATATCGCCTACTATCTGGAGAGCGGCTTCACGCCGGAGTTCGATTCGGTGGGAGGGGCCATGGTTTCCGTTCAGAAGAACATGGCCCACCTTTCCAAGGAAGACCGAGAAGCGATTGCCGCCTATCTCAAGTCGGTGCCTGCCAGAGCTAACGGCTATCCATCTTCCCGGTGACTTTCAGGACGAAGGCATAGGTCAGCGCCTTTTCCTCCAGCCGTGAAAAACGGCCGGAGGCTCCTGCGTGACCGGCATCGAGATTGGTTTTCAGGAGAACCGGATTGCCGCCCTTTTTCCGATCGCGCAGCCGGGCCACCCATTTCGCGGGTTCCCAATAGGTAACGCGCGGGTCCGTGAGGCCGGCAAGGGCCAGGATGGGTGGGTACTCCTTCGCATCCACATTGTCGTATGGCGAATAGGCCGCAATGGTGTCGTAATCCTCACGCGAGACGATGGGATTGCCCCATTCCGGCCATTCGGGCGGGGTGAGAGGCAATGTGTCGTCGAGCATTGTGTTGAGCACATCGACGAAAGGCACGGCGGCGACGATGCCACCAAAAGCTTCCGGCGCCATGTTGGCAACCGCGCCCATCAACAAGCCACCGGCCGACCCGCCTTCCGCAACGATGCGGTCGTGGCTGGTGTATCCCTCGGCCACGAGGTGACGGGCCGCGGCGATGAAATCGGTGAAGGTGTTGACCTTCTTCTCGCGTTTTCCCTCCTCGTACCAGGCATAACCCTTTTCCTTGCCGCCGCGGATATGGGCGATGGCGTAGACGAAGCCGCGATCGACCAGCGACAGGCAGTTCGTATTGAAGGACGCGGGCATGGCCATGCCGTAGGCCCCGTAACCGTAGAGCAGGCAGGGGGCGGAGCCGTCGAGCGCGATGCCCTTGCGATAGACGAGAGACACCGGCACCAGTTCGCCATCGGGCGCAGGCGCCATCAGACGACGGGTCACATAGTCGTCCGGATTGTGCCCGGAGGGGACCTCCTGCATTTTTAGAAGTGTACGGGTGCGGGTCCGCATGTCGTAGTCAAACACCTGCTCCGGGGTGGTCATCGAGGAATAGGAAAACCGCAGCGTGTCGGTGGCGTATTCGTAGGAGCCCTGAAGCCCGAGCGAATAGGCTTCCTCATCGAAGGCGATGGTGTGCTCGGACCCGTCGTGGCGATCGCGAATAACAAGGCGCGGCAGACCATCCTTGCGTTCGAGGCGTACGAGGTAATCGGCAAAGGCCATGATCGCGAGAATCAGGCGGCCGGGCTCATGGGGGACGAGATCCCGCCAGTTTTCGCGCGCGGGGTTGCTGGCCGGCGCGGTGACAATCTTGAAATCCTTGGCGCCATCCGCATTGGTCAGAATGAAGAAGATATCGCCGCCTTCCTCGAGTTCGTATTGAAGGCCTGTTTCGCGTGGCGCGACCAGGCGTGGCGCGGCATCCGGATCGTTGGCCGGCAGGATGTGGCATTCCGACGTTTCGTGATCGTGGGCGGAAATATAAATCCACTCCTGCGTGCGGCTACCGGACACGCCGACGAAAAACCCTGCATCGGCTTCTTCATAGACGAGACGATCGGAGGCGGGGTCTGCGCCAACACGGTGGAAGAAGACTTTCGAAGGACGATGGTTCTCATCAAGGCGTGTGTAGAAAAAACCGTCGCTTGCCGCATCCCACACGCCACCGCCACCTGTTTCAGCTACGATGTCGGGCAGGTCTTCGCCGGTCATGAGATCGCGAACGCTGATCGTGTAGAGTTCAGATCCCTTGTCGTCGTGGCCCCATAGAAGACGCTTGTGATCGGGTGAATGATCGACCCCGCCGACGCGGAAATAGCTCTTGCCCTCGGCTTCCCGGTCGCCATCCAGCAAGGTCTCTTCCGCTCCGCCACCGCTGGGCAGGCGGAAGAAGCGGGGATATTCGCCGCCGGTTCGGAAGCCGGCCGCATAGGCATAGGGGCCGTCTCTGGAAGGCACAGACGTTTCATCTTCCTTGATGCGGCCACGCATTTCGGCAACGAGTGTCTTCTGCAACTCTTCCGTATCGGCCATGAGTGCTGCCTGATAGGCATTCTCGGCTTCGAGATGGGCGCGGATGTCGTCTGCGAGAAGGCTGGGGTCGCGCAGGACTTCCTGCCAGTTTTCAGCGCGCATCCAGGCATATTCATCCGTGCGCTCGATGCCGTGGCGCGTGTCCTTCACGGGATGAGCACGCGGCGAGGGGGCTTTTGCGTCCATGGCGAACGGTTTGGATGTCATGAGGCTACCTTGTGAATGTCTGCTAGGGGCGAGTGCGGTGGGCCGCCGGAGTTGTTTCCTTCATGTCCCGAGCGAATGGGGCATGGCAATGGCCTATAGTGTTTTTTCCGGCGCTTCCTGGGTTCAAAGCTCACCGAAGAGCGGATTTTGCATCTGAGCAGTCCCGTGGTTTAAGCTGCGTAATCTTCTGTGAATGGCGGCGTTTCATCGCGCTTTGCAGGTCGGTTTACGCCTTGTGGTGCCTGAGGCGAGTGTTTATGTCACCGTAAGATTTAAAAATGTGGCCTGAAACACGATTTCAAGTGGGGAGAGTTCATGACAGCAGACGGCCAGTGGCTGACATTTCTCGCTCTGTTGCTGCCGTTTGCAGCCGCCGCCATAGCACCAGTGCTGACAAAAGCGCTGAAACACAATGCGGCGTGGCTTCTGGCTCTGGCTCCTGCCCTGATCTTTCTTCATTTCAGCGGTTTCGTCGGAAGCATCTCCGAAGGAGAAACACTTTCGGCCGGATATGTCTGGATTCCGAGCCTATCGGTCGACTTTTCCTGGTTTCTCGATGGCCTGTCCGTCACTTTCGCGCTTTTGATTACCGGCATCGGCACGCTGATCGTGCTCTATGCGGGCGGGTATCTGAAGGGACATGAACACCAAGGGCGCTTTTTCTCCTTCATCCTGATGTTCATGGGCTCCATGCTGGGATTGGTGGTGGCTGATTCCTTCCTGACCCTTTTTGTTTTCTGGGAATTGACCTCGATCACATCGTTCCTGCTGATCGGTTTCGATCATTCACGGGAAGCCTCGCGCCGTGCGGCGCTGCAGGCGCTGGTCGTGACCGGGCTTGGCGGGCTTTCGCTTCTCGCCGGCCTTCTGGTAATCTGGAGCGCGACGGGCGTGACCTCCATGTCGGCGCTGCTTGCAAGTGAAAGCGCGCTGCGCGATGCGCCGCTCTACATGGCCGCACTGCTGTTGATCCTTGGCGGGGCGTTTACGAAATCGGCGCAGTTTCCCTTTCATTTCTGGCTGCCGAACGCGATGGAAGCTCCCACTCCTGTTTCGGCCTATCTGCACTCTGCGACGATGGTGAAGGCTGGTGTCTACCTTTTGATGCGGCTTAATCCCGTGCTGGGTGATACGGTGGCATGGGAGACGATCCTGCCCCTCTTTGGCGGTGCAACGCTGCTTGTCGGTACGCTTTTGGCTGTGCGTCAGACGGATCTGAAGCTGATGCTCGCCTACACGACGGTGGCTTCGCTTGGACTGCTCGTTATGCTGACGGGCGTGGGCTCGGAGAAGGCTGTTGAGGCAGCAGTGCTCTATCTGGTGGCGCACTCCATGTTCAAGGGCGCGCTCTTTATGGTCGCAGGACTGGTGGATCACGAAGCCGGCACACGCGACGTCACCAGACTGGGGGGCTTGCGCAAGGCTATGCCCATCACCTTCGTGGCGGCGGTTCTGGCAGCCGCGTCGATGGGTGGTGTCCCTCTGTTTTTCGGTTTTCTTGCGAAAGAAGAGATCTACGCCGGTCTTGGGTTTGCCGGTGGCTGGACCGCGTTTTTGACGCTGGTTGCGCTTATCGGCAACGGATTGATGTTCGCGATCGGTTTTGCTGTCGCGCTTAAACCCTTCCTCGGCGCGAAGGTGGAAACCCCCAAACATGCTCATGAAGGGCCGATCCTGCTTTGGCTTGGGCCGCTCGTTCTTGGCGGTCTCGGGCTCGTGTCTGCGCTGGTTTCAGGCCTCAGCCATCAACTGGTTAGCAGCCCGATGTCGAGTGCAGTGCTTGGCAAGCCTGTAACGGTGACGATTTCGACTGTGCCGCATATCGGCATGCCGCTCGTTCTCTCGGTGGTGACGGTCGCGTTGGGTATCCTGGTGTTCGCCATGCTGGAACGCGGGCGTACCGCCATGGCCGGCATTCTAACCGCCATCGGCTGGGGACCGGATCAGGGCTTCGACCAGGTTATGCGTGGTCTGACAAGGCTTTCGTTCCGGGTGACCAATGTCATTCAGAATGGTCGCCTCGATTACTACATGACAGCAACTTTCGTCGCTGTCGCAGCCGCCGTGTTGATTCCGATGGGCCTTTATGACGAATGGCCCACAGTCCCTCAGTTTCCGCGAATGCCCTTCTATGAATGGACCGTGCTGCTCATTGGCCTGATCGGCCTTGGTGCAGTGATCTATGCGCGCGACCGGCTGACGGCGATTGTTTCCCTCGGTATTCAGGGATTTGCCGTCGCGCTGATATTCATGCTGCTCGGTGCACCGGATCTCTCTTTCACCCAGTTCATGGTCGAGACATTGTCTGTGGTGATCCTGGCCCTTGTCATGACGCGGCTTCGGCTCTCGCCGACGGATCACCGCCCGACAGGCGAAAAGGTGCTTGACGTTGCCGTGGCCGGAACCTGCGGTGCCGCGCTGGGCCTCATGCTGCTGCGGGTGACACAGGTGCCGTTCAACACGGAACTCAGCGAATTCTTCTCCCAATATTCCCGCGTGATCGCGCATGGCCGGAACATCGTGAACGTGATCCTCGTCGATTTCCGCGGAACAGATACGTTGGGTGAAATTGCTGTGGTAATGATCGCCGGGCTGGCCATCTTGGCGTTGGTCCGGATCCGCAGCGTCAAGCCGCTCGCAGAAAACAAAGAGGAGGGGTGATATGCGCACATTGATCTTCCGCACGGTCGCGCCCTATCTCACGAGCCTGATGATCCTGTTTTCCATCTTTGTGCTTTTGCGCGGCCACAACGAACCGGGCGGTGGCTTCATCGGCGGACTGATTGCCGCTTCCGCCTTCGCGATTTACGGCATTGCCTGTGGTGTTTCGCCGGTGCGCCGCGCCCTCTATTTTCATCCGATGGCGATTTCGGGGTTCGGGCTTCTGGTGTCGGCGATTTCGGGCTGGCTGTCCCTGGCCTTCAACGTGCCGTTCATGACGGGCCTGTGGACCAAGGTCAGCGTGCTCGGTGTTCCCGTGGACCTGTCGACCGTGCTGTTCTTTGACATAGGCGTCTATCTTGTCGTTCTCGGGTCGATCACCTCGGTCGCACTTGCCCTTGAAGAAAGGGAGCACGGGTAATGGAAGTCGCTCTCTCCTTTGTGGTCAGCGTGTTCTTCGCTGTCGCAATCTATCTGATGCTGTCGAAGCACATCATTCGTATTCTTCTGGGGGTTTCGATCTTCGGGAATGCGGTGAATCTGTCGATCTTCACGGCCGGCAGACTGATGCGCGAGGTTCCGCCGATCATCCCCGAGGCCTTGCCGACACCGGAGGTGGCGACCGCAAATCCTCTGCCGCAGGCGCTCGTACTGACGGCCATCGTGATCTCGTTCTCGCTCTTCGCTTTCCTCCTGGTGTTGGCGTTCCGCGCCTATCAGGAATTGGGAACCGACGACACGGATGGAATGCGCGTTGCCGAACCCGAGGGCGAACCGATGCCCCCGCTTGGATACTGAGACACCGATGGCCGCTGAAACGATTGATATTTCCAACGCAATGCTGACAGCGCCCACGGCGCTGGGTGACTGGATGCTGGTGGCGCCGGTCGGGTTGCCGATCCTTTTTGGTGCGGTCCTGCTGATGGTGCGCCATGAAACCCGGCTACACGCGGGCATTGCCATTGCGGGGCTTCTTCTGACCCTTGGCGCCAATGCCGCGCTTCTTCTGCAGGTGCTGGCAGACGGTCCGCAGGTGATGACCATGGGGCGCTGGCTGCCGCCCTTCGGCATATCCTTTACCGCGGATGCGCTTGGAGCATCGCTTGCCTTTGTGGCGACGCTGGTTGCTAGTGTCTGTGCTCTCTACGCGATGAAAGACATTGGTGCGACGGGCCGTCGTTATGGCTTTTATCCCTTCCTGATGCTTTTGATGGCGGGCGTGGGAGGCTCGTTTCTGACCGGCGACATTTTCAACCTGTATGTCTGGTTCGAGGTGTTCCTGATTTCGTCCTTCGGTCTTCTGATCCTAGGGTCGACTGATCGCCAGCTCGACGGTGCAACGAAATACGCCATTCTGAATCTGGTCGGCACGACGTTGTTTCTGACCGCGACCGCCTATCTTTACGGCACGTTCGGGACGCTGAACATGGCCGACATCGCGCGCAAGGCGGACGCCATGCGCGAGACCGGCCCGTTGATGACGCTGACCGTGCTTTATCTGCTGGCTTTCGGCATGAAAGCAGCTGCGTTTCCCGTCAATTTCTGGCTGCCGGCCTCATATCACACGCCGCGCATCGTCACGGCGGCGCTGTTTGGCGGTGTGCTGACCAAGGTCGGCGTTTATGCGCTGCTGCGCGTTCTGGTGATGCTGTTTCCTGTTGAGCGGTCAGAGCTTTCAGGTGTCATTGCCTGGGTGGCCGCTGGCACGATGGTGCTCGGGATCATGGGCGCTATCGCACAGTCCGATATTCGCCGCATCCTTGGCTTCGTGGTGATATCCGGTGTGGGGGTGATGCTTGCTGGGCTTGCGCTGGGTACCGAGACCGGGTTGACGGGTACGATCCTCTACGCGTTCCATTCCGTTCTCGCGATGACGGCGCTTTACCTGCTGGCAGGGGTGATCAAGGAGCTTGGCGGAAGCTATTCGCTGCATGAGCTGGGCGGGCTCTATCGGGCCTATCCGGCAATGGGGGCCTTTGCGCTGGTTCTGATGCTTGCCGTGGCGGGACTGCCGCCGGCATCCGGATTGTGGCCGAAAATTATGCTCGTGCGGGCTTCGCTTGACGCAGGTTGGCCCTGGCTTTCCTTCGCCATCTTGTTGACTGGACTTCTCACCACGATCGCGCTTGGGCGGATGTATATACTTGCGATCTGGCGGAACAGGCCGGGCCAAGCTCCTTCCGATGCTGCCACGGGTGCTCCCGGATATGGCTACGGTTCAATGGCCTTGCTGTGTGTCCCGATCATATTGCTCGGCATTTACCCTGAGCCATTTATCCGGGTGGCTGAAGCCGCTGCAAGCGGGCTTCTGGACGCCTCAGCTTATATTGGTGCGGTCTTTCCTGCGGAGGCGGCGCAATGAGACTGTCCCTGATCAATATCATCCTGGCGCTGATCTGGACCGCGGTCAGCGGCTCCTTCACACTGCCGAACTTCATTTTCGGTTTTCTCCTTGGGGCGGCGGCACTTTACCTGATCCGCGAACAGGTGGGGTCCTTGGGATATTTTGCCCGCGCCGTGCGGGTAACTTCGCTCGCGCTTCTGTTCCTCTACGAACTGGTGCTTTCGGCCTGGCGGGTCGCGCTTCTCGTTCTTTCCCCGAAGATGGACCTGAAGCCTGGGATTTTCGCCTATCCGCTCAAGGTGGACCGGGATTTCGAGATCACGCTTTTGGCAAATCTCATCACGTTGACGCCAGGGACCCTCTCTGTCGACGTTTCGGAAGATCGCCGCTTTCTCTATGTCCACGCCATTGACTGTTCTGATCCGGAGGAACTGCAGCGCGACATCGCCGAAGGTTTTGAACGAAAGATTATGGAGGCGTTTCGATGAACGCCAGTGGAGAATTTCTCGTCTTTGCCGAGTTCATAGCGCTCGCCCTGTTGAGCCTGTCTTTCCTGCTTACTGTGGTGCGTGTCCTCGTGGGGCCAAGCCTGCCCGATCGGGTTCTTGCTCTCGACATGTTGGTCACGATCGCGATCGGCTTCATCGCCGTCATAGGCATCCGCACAGGCTTCACGCTTTATCTCGATATTGCCATCGCCCTGGGGCTTGTCGGCTTTCTTGCAACGGTTGCGTTTGCCCGCTTCGTTCTCAGTCGACGTTATGAGCAGGAGTTTGTGAGGCGCGATACGCTCGGCATCTACGGCGACAAGGAGCAATGATGGACGACCTGTTCAACATACTCACGGGCCTTCTCATTATCATTGGCGCGGCGTTCACCCTGATCGCGGCGGTCGGTATTTTGCGACTTCCTGATCTTTATACGCGCATGCATGCTGCCTCGAAGGCAGGGACGCTCGGGTCCGGGCTCATGCTTGTCGCCTTGGCGATATTCGCACAGGATCAGGCGATCGTAACGAGAGCGCTGGCGGCAGTGGTCTTCTTTCTCCTCACCGCTCCGATTTCTGCTCATCTTCTGGCAAAGGCGGCCTATGCTGCCGGCTATAAACTCTGGGGGCGTTCCGTGCACGATGACATGGCATCGCCTGCGAGTGAGGCAGCGGTATCGCTCGACGATGAAAGTATCAAAGAAGATCAAAGATAAGTTCTTCTTATATACTTCGTATAATTCAATGTTCGGTGTGTATTGTTCGATAGGGCGAGGGATCGATGGTAATCCCTTGTAGCAGCTGCATTGGCGGAAATGCGTAAGCATTCGTCCTTTTGTGGGTGCGAAAGCCACGAGGATGAAAATCGATAAGGTCGATTTGCTTAATTGGTGAGTTTAAATTTAAGCAGATCTGATTTTTGGAATGAAATACGATTTTTTGAGATGTGATAAACAATCAGTCTCAGGTTTCTGGTAGTATTAATTTGAGATTGTGAGTTGACCGGTCGAACAAAAAAAACGATATGATTGCTGCCTTCTCGGGAATCGACAAAAAAAAGCCTGCAGAATAGGGATTCCTATAGACACCTCATCACTGGCGGCATGAGGTGGTGGATTTGAATAGACGTTGGGGCAAGGTAACGAAATGAACGAAGATTCTGTAAAAAACGACGATACTCTTATTGAACTGACCGCAGACGTTGTCGCTGCTTACGTCAGCAACAATCCTGTTCCTGCATCCGAACTTTCTAACCTGATTTCAGACGTTCATGCAGCGCTCGGCCGTGTATGCGGCTCTCCAGAAGCACCACCTGCTGAAAAGCAGAAACCGGCTGTGAACCCGAAGCGCTCCGTGCATGACGACTACATTATCTGTCTTGAGGACGGAAAGAAGTTCAAGTCGCTTAAGCGGCACCTGATGACGCATTACGGCATGACGCCGGAACAGTATCGGGAAAAGTGGGGACTGGACGCCAACTACCCGATGGTGGCCCCCAGCTATGCCGTGGCGCGTTCGAAACTGGCAAAGCAAATGGGTTTAGGACGCAAACGCAAGGAAAAATAGTTTAGCCTGGCGCATGGCGCCAACGCTATGTTCCTGTGTTCAAGCGGCGCTTCGTGCGCCGCTTTTTTTGTGAGCTCGACAGTCGTCAGCCTGTACCCGCAGGGGGGCGGTTATTCATAGGGCAGCAAGAAAGACTGGAGCGCGTAGTGATGGACAACCGCTTGAACGCCTGACTGAGGGCGATGTGTCGGTTGAGGTCGTAACTCCAATGGTTCCTGACCCCTTTCAGGCGCTCTCTCTCAATCAACCGCCGCAGGCGACGAAGTATGTTGTTGCGCTCTGGACCTGAGCTTTGCTGCACCTTCTCGAGATCCAGTCCTCCGAGAAGAAAAAGTGCCGCCGTCTGCCTTGCCTCTTCATTGCGCTTCCGCTTGGCTTCGAGAAAGGCGAGGCTCTCCTTCTTTACCGTAGTCATGCTCAATCCTTTTGATGGTGAGCGATGACTATGAGGCAGGCTGGCGCGGCGGGGATAAACCAGAAGAGGAATTCGCGACGGAATTTTGTTTTGGTAGTAATTTCAGAGGTTTATGAAATTTCACCGTTTTATCTGTTCGTAATTTGTTCCCGCCTATGGAGGTGTGGGGTATAAGAATTTATTCCTCTTTCCTGTGAAGGGATAAAGTCTGTGCTTTCAAACGCTGCCAAATCGACGGAACAAGAAGACGGGCGGGTAAAATCGCCTGAGAATCACTCACCGGTGACGCTGCAACGCCGTCTCAGTCCGATTCCTGAAGAACGGATCGGAGAGGTTTGCGAATGCGTTCTCGACATCGTGGCTGCACTGTTCAATGTAAGCGGACGCGAACTGCGTGAAACGCGCCGGTCTTCGACAAGTGTCACACGTGTGCGGCAGATCGGTATGTATGCTGCGCATGTGGTGCTCGGGCTCAATATGAGTGAAGTCGGGCGCGGGTTCGGTCGTGACCGAACCACGGTTCAATACGCATGCCACATTGTTGAGGATATGCGTGACGACGAAGAATTCGATCGGATCGTCCTCATGACCGAGCGCGTTACTGCGGCTGCTTTTCGCAACACGGAGCTGCGCTGATATGGCTGTATACAAGAGCGAATTTCGCCATCTGCGCGAACGATCCCGCTGTCTGCGGTTTCTCCAGAAGGGAGAGGCATGGCTGCAACCCGGCGCAAAGCAGGGAAGCGTGCTTCTCGATGGCGGCGAGCAGGGGACGATCTCCATATCGCTTGAGGTTCTGGAGGCGCTGGACAAGGAGGACCTCGTACGCCTTGGCAAGGACAGGGTGGCGTTGTCGAGTGCGGGTGTCGCCTGTGCGCGGCGAGTGGCAGCAAAGCGGGAACCTTTTACAAGCCAGCATCGCGAGATCGAGCGCAGGGTTTTACAGCAGGGTGCCGAAAAAACGATCCTTACTGCAACGCTGAGCGAATCTCCCTTGGCGCTCCTGGCGAGCCGGCGTATGCGCAATGGCGAACCCTTCTTGACGCGGACTGAATTCGACGCTGGTGAAAAACTGCGCGCCGATTACACGCGCGGTCAGATCATGCCGCGCCTGACTGCCAACTGGATGGCGTGCGTGTCGGGCAAAAAGCGGGGTACCGGCGCCGGGGGCGGTGTTGAACTGACGCAAGCCGCATTGGCCGCGCGTCAACGTGTCGATCGTGCGCTCGAGGCCGTCGGGCCGGAGCTCGCCGGTGTCCTGGTTGATATATGTTGTTTTCTGAAGGGCTTCGAACAGGTGGAATTGGAACGGGGATGGCCCGTCCGTTCGGCAAAGGTGGTGCTTAAGACCGCGCTGGGTGCGCTGGCCCGCCATTATGAGCCTCAGACACGCAGACAAAGCGAAACCGGCAGGCCGATCCTGCATTGGGGTGCACAGGACTATCGTCCGAAAATGGCATGAGCGATGTGCTGATTGCCCGGCAACAGGCAATCAACCTGTTGCCGGGGCCACTTCCGTAGCTTCTTTTTTTATGCGCTGCACCATGGAGCGCAGACCATTGGCGCGCTGTGGTGTGAGATGTTCGTCGAGACCGAGTTTGGCCATCACGTCTTCGGCATCGATGTCGAGAATCTCGCTGGCGCGCCTGCCGGAAAACAGGAGGAGCATGATGGCCACCAGACCGCGGACAATATGCGCGTCCGAATCGCCTTTGAAGGTAAGGACGGGGTCGGTGCCTTCTCCACGCTCGGTATGAAGCCAGACCTGGCTGACACAGCCGCGTACGCGGTGCGCCTCGTCGCGCGCAGCTTCGGGATAGGGAGGCAGGCTGTTGCCAAGGTCGATGATGTAACGGTAACGCTCTTCCCAATCATCGAGGAAGGCGAAATCGTCGTAAAGGGTGTCAATCGTCGTGCTCATTGGGCCGGATATAGTGATTGACCGGCCATTCGTCACGGAAAACCTTTAATTGTCCAGAATGTCGGGGGCTTATTGATCGGCCGGTTGCTCTGGAACACTTCCGGTCGTCAAAGGTGTTTCCGCTCCTGTAGCGGCGGCCTCGGATGGAGCGTCCGTCGGTTCTTCAAGCATTTCGTAGGCAAAGCGGGCGCTTTCACGGGCGCGGGCCCCGATCGTCTGCAGCGCCGCGCGTCCTGTCGCACAGACTTCGGGCTTTCGCTCGCAGATGCCAATCATGTCGGTGATGGCTTCGCGCGCTGCCCCCAATGCCTGCAGCGCACCGACCTGTGGCGTCTCCGCGCTGTCCTGGCCGCCTGTTCCCCCGATAGGCAACAGCAGCAGCACCAGCGAAAGCCAGAAGATCGAGCGAATGATAAAGCCCATGACGTCCAGTCCCGTTCTTGCCCCGAAGGATGTCCCCGGCGAATACAATCCCATGCTTCCGCCAAGAAGCTCTTGAGAATTTTCCTAAAATTGAAGGCAAACTTTTTAAAAGTTCGGAAATGTCTGCCTTTGAGGCAAAGCCGTTTCAAACCCGTAGGAACATGGTTACGTTTTGTTCGCCATCTAATGATCTGAGACAATTGTCTTTTTTCTTCGGCGAGGCCTGTTTCAAAGCTTTTCTGCGTCGCCATTGTGTCGACAACTCTGTTCAGCAGGCGTTAACCATGACGGCATTCACCGGGGTCTGAAGGGCCGATTTCTCTCATTTTTACCCTTGCCACCGGTCCCTGGACGCCTGCGCTTATCCTTTCCTTAAACGCTCGGTGCGAGTCTCGGCAGGAACAAGAACCCGCCGAACGGACAAAGCAAGAGCGCGTCGAGTTGAGTTCACGAGTAGCATCATATCAAGAATGGCTGGCAGCCCTATCAGCCGCTTGCGAAAGGCTGATTCACCCCAGTGTCGAAGAGGGGGTGGAGCGTTCGCGTCAGTTGCGGTTGGCAGTGGTGCTTCTGACAGCGCCTTTCCTCTTTGCGGGAGCGGTCGCTCTGCTTCTGGCCGGCACTTTGGGCTTCGCCCCGACATTGGCGCTCGCGAGCGCTGGCTTCGCCGCAAGTTGGCTTGCTGCCGCTGGCCTGTTTGCAAGTGGGCGTCGGGCATTGATCGAAGTGCTCGCACTGGTTCTTGGTGTGGCTGCCGTCAGCACGGTGACGGTTCTTTCCGGGGGATTTGCGTCTCCGATGACAGCACTGACAGGAGCTCTTGCAGCAGAATGCGTTTGGGTGGCAAGGACACGCCGCGCTGTTTGGACGGGTGCTCTTGCCGGTGGACTCTCGCTCGGACTGACCACGCTCGGCGGGCTTCTGGGCATTTATTTTTCTCCATCGCTGCCGCTGGCTGCGCACTGGCTTATTCCGCTTGCTTATGTGGCGACGCTCGGCATGCGTTTCGGAACCTTGCAAGCTGAGCAAGCGCGCATTTCGGTTCCTTCGAAAGGAGCGGGCATCGAAGCCATGATGAGCGCGCTCGTGCTGCGCCTTGAAGGGACCGGAGATGTGGTGGATGCGTCTGCTCAGGCCGAGCAGGCCTTGAATGTCCGGTCGGATATTCTGTTGGGGAACGGTTTTTTCGAGCGCATTCATGTGGGCGATCGCGTGGCCTATCTGTGCGCGGTTTCCGAGGTGAGTGGTGGAGCAGGCAGACGCACCATCAGCATCCGCCTTCGTATGCCTGCAGAAGAAGAGGCACGCCGTCCAGCCGGTTATCGTCAGTTCGGCGTTGAGCTTCTTAGACTGGAAGACGCAGAGCAGGTCGTGGCAATTGTGCGTGACGAGAGCGACCGGGCCGATCTGGAGCTTGACCTGGCGCGGGCGCGGGAAGAGGCACGTGTCGCCAAGGTCGAAAGCAAACGCATGCTGGCAGCCGTCAGTCATGAGCTGCGGACGCCGCTGAATGCCATTCTCGGATTTTCCGATACGCTTCAGACCGAGATTTTCGGACGCTTCTCCAATGATCGGCAGCGCGAATATGTCCGGCTCATTCACGAGGCCGGCGAACATCTTCTCTCGGTGGTGAATTCGACGCTGGAAATCTCCAAGCTGGAAGCGGGAACCTACACGCTCCACCCGGAGGCGTTCAATTTCTCGGACGCCGTGGATGCCAGTGTAGCCTTCGCACGAGCAGATGCCGCTTCACGTGCGGTGGATGTGGATGTGGCGATCGCGGAGAATGTCGGCGTCGTCTATTGCGACCGGCGTGCGGTGCAGCAGGTGCTGATAAACCTTCTCTCAAACGCCGTGAAATTCTCCCACGCCAACGGCTGCGTGCGGGTGAAGGCAGAGCGGACCGGCAATCGCCTTGACTTCAGTGTAACCGATAATGGTATCGGGATTTCGGCCGATGATCTTGAACGAATCGGCGAGCCTTTTGCGCAGGTTCGGAACGAAGCGACAAGGCATGTTGAGGGAACCGGCCTCGGCCTGGCGCTCGTGAAAGGACTGGTGAGCCTTCAGGGAGGTGGCATGACCATCGACAGCGCGCCGGGTGAGGGGACATGTGTGAGCATTTCGCTGCCAGTGGGTGTGGGCACGGAAAAGGACGAGATTGGCCGAGGTGGCAAACCGGCAACTGACCCGGCAACTGAAAATGAGTGGGGTAATGAAGAATACCGCAAGACGGCCTGAACCGGAGGTCACGTTTGGAACTCTGCTTCGCGCCGGAGCCGCCGGCGTCGGGATGGCGATTGTTCGCAATCCTCTGGCAGTCGGTGGTGCAACGGCCTTTGCTGTCGCATTTTCCTTCGTTTCGGCCAATGCGCTCTGGTATCAGCCCCATTTTCATTCTGGTGCTTTGATCTCGACCCGTGCGCCGGTCTTCACCGAACCACGGAATGTGCCAGCGTCCGACCAACCAGCCATCCTCGAAGAAACCCCGCGCCAGGCACCACGTCAGGTGGCTCCCGATCAGGACACAACCGGGGCGATTCCGGTCGAGCGCCCGGAGGAAGTGGACGGCGGGGATCCGACCATACGTCAGGTGCAGTCGGTGCTCCGGGATCTGGGACTTTATCGCGGTACGATTGATGGTCTTGAGGGCCCCGAAACCCGCACCGCGATCGGAAACTATCGTCGCATTGTGGATCTGGATCCAACGCCCACCGTCGACGAAGCCCTGCTGCGCCAGCTTGGCCTTTCGGTAGCGCCGCAGCCGGCTGACACCACGTCAAATCTGTCGGCAACCCCGGCGACAATCCCGCCTGTCGCACCGACGCCCACACCACGCCCGACCTACCAGCGTTCCGTTTCTGCTCCCCCAAAGGCGGAACCAGAAGCGAGGCCAGTGCCGGTGCCGACGGCGGACGTGCCGCAGGCGCGTGTTCAGACGGCCGCACTGCAAACCACCGAGGCGGACCCCACGATCATGCGTGTGCAGGCCGGTCTGAAAGCGTTTGGCAATGACGGGATCGAGGTGGACGGTCTTCTGGGCCAGAATACCCAGGCCGCCATCCGTGAGTTTCAGAGCCTTTTCGGGCTCCCTGTTACCGGACAGCCGGATCAGGCGCTCCTTGCAAAAATGCGTGAGGTTGGTCTGACCAACTAATGGGGCTGAGACCCTTATGGCAGGTTGATCGTCCGCCGGCACCAAGGAGACGCTGTCCATGCGTCTGACCAGTGATTTCTGGGTTTCAGCTTTGACCAAGCGTCTCTTTGCAGAGGGTGGGTTTGCCACGGTCCTGCAGAAAGGCGCGCGCGAAGCCGGAACCATTTTTATTCTGTTGCGCAATCGTCTTGGCCAGCAAGCTCTTTATGGCCCTGCTGCACAGGCCGTTTACGACGAGGCGCGGCCCAATGAACGACGCTTCACGCTGATTGCGAAAGATGACGATCAGGCAATCGAGAAGCGGCTTGAGCGGGAGCGTCGCTTCGATCCGGATTTCTGGCTGGTCGAAATCGAGGTAACGGACCTCGATGAGGCAGAGCGCTATTTCGAGATTGCTGCTGGCTGAGGTGTTTGGCCGGGGCAGCTCAGCCCACTTCGCCAATCACTCAACC
The DNA here is from genome assembly GCF_057196525.1 of Nitratireductor sp. ATLC21. NCBI lineage: Bacteria > Pseudomonadati > Pseudomonadota > Alphaproteobacteria > Hyphomicrobiales > Phyllobacteriaceae > Nitratireductor > Nitratireductor sp. ATLC21. Next base: position 1,203,828 of record NZ_JBXUOU010000002.1, read on the forward strand.
TTTGTCGCGCGACAACGGGTGACAGAGCATTGTAGCGTTCCAGGAAGAAGGAAATTGCGCTGCGCTGCGTGAAAAGCCCCGGAAACACCGCGGCGGAAAGAAGAAACGCTTCCGCCTCCCCGATGTCCAGCGCTTTCAGCGCCACAATGAGTTCACCATAGGTGGGAAAACCGGTGATTTCGCGGGCGGCGTTGTTTGAGATGCCCAGAACCGTCGAGAGCGCGGTTTCCAGGGCGCCCTGTTCTCCGGAAAAGGCCGCAGCCCGCAACGTCCGGGCCGCTTCATTCGCTGCGGGAAGAGCAGGGTGGCTGTCCTGTTGCGCGGGCGCGTGCTGCGAATTGGCTGCGCGCATGATGAGACGGAGACGGTGACGGACTTCCGCTTCCACGGCGCTGCCACTTGTTTGCGTATCGCTGCAGGGTTCGGCCTCCTGGGCCGAGAGCGCCCGCGTGAGGGCGGCAATTGCCGGATTTAGGCCAACTCGCCGTCCGATAACCCGCGCATGAGCCCTGCCGTGACGGGCAAGAAGGCCGATCAAGTCCACATCCGACAGTGCCGGAGAGCGCATCAAAAGGGGAGCGGAGATCTCTGCAGGCTCGTCTGCGAGTTTCTTGAGCAGACCCCTTGGCGGGTTTTGGCATTCGGACAGCACTGCGGCTGCGTAACGGCGTGTTTCCGTGGAGATCAAGGAATAGAGAGGAAGGGCGAGGTCATCCAGTTGTGCGACTTCGCGTCGAGTAGGACGTGTAAGGGACGCAAATGCGGAGACTGCCGCGCGAAACAGCCGCTCGGGTCTTTGCGCTTCCCCGCCTGAAGCCAGTTGCCTGAATACAGCGGACGACACGCAGACCAATACCTCCGAAACGCGACTGAGAACAATATACGCTGCCGGCGACAGTAGCGAGAAAGCCAGCGATTGATGAGATTTACACCAATTCCCTTAGCAAGCTGTTAACCGGTTTCTTTAGACTTGCGTTCAGACTTTCCAGGTTCCGGCCCTTCAGGACGGGTTGAAGGTAGCGCCCGTTCTTTACCGGTAACGGAACGTTAACCATGTGCTGCCTTACTGGAAGAAGGAGGCGTTGCGTACCACTCCGTCACAGAAAGGGACGCGATGTCATGGCGACGATACTGAGCTTTGCAGCAGCTGCGAAACGCACGACAGGAGCTGTGTCCAAACAACGGTCTTCCAGCGCGTCGATCATCATTTTTCCTGGTGTGCGCTATGAGAGACGACCGGAAAGCGACCCCGATAATGGCGGGGACGATCGCCCGCAGGACGTCCGCCGCCGCTCGACCAAAGGGTGAGGGCCGGGCTTCTGGAACCCTCTCAAGTCGCCTGATCGAGGCTCTTACAGAGCTTCGCAGCGCAGGCCCTCAAAGAAGCGCTCGACGATGATCCGCCAGCTCTCATCGGGAACGAAGACGCGGATCACGATCATACCTTCTTCTATATCCGTCTGAGCAATCAGAGAAGACGCGAGCGTTTCCGGCACGCCCTTGCGCAGATCCAGCAACTGGGCTGCGTTTACAACGAGTGCATCCAACGCATGATTGGTCGCGCTTCGGTCATTGGTGTTGAACACGTTGAAGCCGTCGCGGTCATAAACGGAGAATGACCAGAACGGCACGCGTTCTGCAGAGGTCAACCGCACCATGCCACGTTCAAGATCGAATCGGCACGCTGCTGTTTCGAAGAATGGATTTTGTTCTTCGGCAAGCAGGGGATTGGTATTGCCTTCACCCAGCCTGACAAATGCATAAGGGGCCGCTTCCTCTGCCATTGCAGCCCACACATCGCGTTCGGAATAAGTGGGGAGCAGAAACAGAATGGCGATGTGAATCACCGCTGCTCCGAAGAGTCCCAGCAGGATGGCGTGAAGGAGCTTAAGCATCACAATCCACCCTGGAGATACCTGGCAAACCGGTTTCTCCAACACGCGCACCTGTTGAAATGGGAGTGTCCACCAGGGTCAGCACCAATTGCATTGATCCGTTCCCAGCGATTGCCATCCAGTTGTCGGCCTGAGGGTGTGGCGAAACGATCACGTCCAGTGTCTGGCCATCGCGCCAAAGGAGGTCCTGCGAGTGCAGGGCGGAAGGAAAACGAGCCGGCGCAGACAGGATCTGCCGGTTCTCACCGGTGGCATGAAGGGTGAAGAAGCGGGTGGGAGGGAGCCCTCCTTTTAGGCGATAGGTGCATTGGCGCAGAAGAGGGCGTCCATCACCGTCTGTCACTGCGACAAAAACCACGCCTTCCGCCTGTCCGAGACTGAGTTGACCGAGCCTCGCGCTTCTTGCCCGGGAATAAGGGTCGGCTTCGCGTGTTCCCTGATTGGGAAAGGTGACCCAAGGCCCGATTTCCACGGAACCTATGGAGCGTGTCGATTCCAACGCCAGCCATGCGCTGCCTGCACCGCCGCCGAGAGCGATGATCAGAACGATGACAACGAAGAGTACGGTTTTCAGCATGCGCGATCCGGCAAGCTATGGACGCATCCGGATACTTCAACTTGAACGGAGGGTTCAAGCGTTTTGAGGTGTGCTTTACGCTGCATTACAAGGCGGACAGCGTTTCGTGAACGGCGGGCTTGTGCAGGCGCGGCGCCGCCTCGAAATTCTTTGCCAGCCCCTTGAGGAAGAGAGATGTTCGGGCCGATAGGGCGAGAGGAAGGTTGTCAGTCTGCGGAAGCTCTCCCGCGCCGTCTTCGCTGGCTGTTTCCACGGCATCCGTCTCGATGCGCATCGGTCCTTCGATACCGGGCAAGGGTTTGATTTCAACATTCTGATGTGCGTAGGACATCAGGCGCTGCCACACCATGGCGGGCAGGGAGCCGCCGGTCATGCGCCTTGTGGGATGAAAATCGTCATTGCCCAACCAGACGGATGCCACGTAATTGCCGGTGTAACCGACATACCATCCGTCTCTATAAGACTGAGTGGTGCCGGTTTTGCCTGCAGAACGCGTCATCGGCAAAGCCGCACGGCGCCCCGTACCTTGCTCAGGAACAAGGATGAGCATCTGGTTCATGGACGCAGCAGCCTTTTCCGAAAGCACACGGCGCGGCGGCGGGGCATCGCGACCGTGATCGTAGATGAGATTTCCCGAATGGGTCATCAACTGCACGATGGCGAAACGCGTATCGGCATAGCCGCCATTGGCAAAGACGGAATATCCGGTCGCCTGATCGAGTGCGGTCATGCCGGACGTGCCCAGAACCATCGTCTTGTGGCCGTTGATCGGGGATTCGATGCCGAAGGATTTGATGAGATCGATGATGGGATCGATGCCCAGATGATCGCGCGCAAGGCGAACAGGAACCGTGTTGTAGGATTTTATCAACGCGTGAGTGAGCGTCACCCGGCCGGCATAGCTGCGACCGTAATTGCGCGGCGACCAGCTACCCCATGAAATCGGTCCATCGGAAATGACGGAGCCGGGTTCGAACCCGTTCTCCATCGCCACTGCATAGACATAGGGCTTGAAGGAAGAGCCGGTCTGGCGCTCGGCCTTGGTGGCGCGGTTGAACTGGCTCGAGCCGTAATCGCGGCCACCAACAACGGCACGCACGGCCCCTTCGGTGTCCATCAGAACAATGGCACCTTCGGAGACGTCATAGTCTTTTCCATATTGACGCAGGTGGAACTCCAGCGATTCTTCCGCGGCCCTCTGCAGGTTCGGGTCGAGTGTGGTGCGTGCGACGAGTGAATGGGTGGCGCTGCGCGGGACGACACGCTTGACCTCTTCAAATGCCCAGTCGAGGAAATAGTCAGGAGTGTCGGCGCCCTCGCGGTCAACGGCAGTCGCCGGATGCAGGCGGGCGGAGAGTATCTGTCCTTCGCTCATGAAGCCGGCCTGCACCATGTTGGTGAGAACCTCGTTGGCACGGGCACGCGCGGCGGGAAGATTCACATGCGGGGCGTAGCGCGCGGGAGCCTTGAAGAGGCCGGCGATCATCGCAGCTTCGGCCAGATTCAAGTCCTTGACCGGCTTGTCGAAATAGAAGTCCGCAGCGGCCGAGATGCCAAATGTTCCGCCGCCCAGATAGGAACGGTCGAGGTAATATTGGAGGATTTCGGTCTTCGAGAGATTCATTTCGAGCCAGATCGACAGGAAGGCTTCCTTGATCTTGCGCTCGAGGGTGCGCTCATTGGACAGAAACAGGTTCTTGGCGAGCTGCTGGGTGAGTGTGGAGCCCCCCTGGACGACGGAATTGGCACGCACATTTTCGGTCAGCGCGCGTGCGAGACCGAGAAAGTCGATGCCGAAATGATCGAAGAAGCGCCGGTCCTCCGTGGCGAGCACAGCCTTGATCACGTGGTCGGGAAGCTCGTCGACGGGCACGGAATCGCGCTGGATGATGCCGCGCTGGCCAATCTCATTGCCATAGCGGTCCAGAAATGTGACGGCGTAATCGTCCTGGGCGCGCCAGTCTCTGGCGGTCTCTTCGAAAGCGGGCATGGCCAGCGCCAGCATAACGACCGATCCGATGGCGCCCAGTGTGGCGCCCTCACTGAACAATTCGACCACGGCGCGTTTGACGCCGTAGACCCGGAAGCGGCGGAAGAAGATCGTTATGCTTTCCCAGAACTGGGCAAGCTTGAAACCCGCTTCATAAAGCGTGGAATCGATCCAGGCATCAAGCGCCAGCAATCTGGTCGCCCGCGGCGCCTTGCTCTGCCGTTTTTCGCGCGGCATTTTCACCCAAACTCCCGTCCGGCCTTTTAGGGCCAACCCGAACAAATCCACTCTGCGAAATCGCCAGGCGAACACGACCCCACATCGATGTTCATCATATAACGGCTATTCTAGCGGATTGTTCTGTGAGTTTCTTCGCATTTCCGTCTCTTCCGCAAGGGAAAAACACCGAAATGGCTAACGCCGGACCCGTCAACATGCATTAATAGGAAAAAATTCTTGACAGCGTGACGGTCGTTTGATAGGGTTCAGGCATGGTCGCACAGTTGCGGCGTTTCGAGGCGGGTCCTTTGACGGGACGCGCCTTTTTTGTTTCCGGACATGGGTGAGACGTTATGGGCAAGATGGGTACGGCCGATCTGATGGCCGTGCGTGCGCTGCGAGAAGGCGCGCCGCCTTCTTTTGAACTGCTGGCGCTGGCAAGCGGCCGCTCGGAGCGGCTTTTGCGCAAGCGGGCACAGGAGGAAAGCTGGGGGTCGCCAGACGATCCGGCGCTGCCGCCATCGATCGAACGGACGCGAAGCATGACCGCGATGCTCTTCAATCAACTCCAGCGGTTGATCGAGGATGCGGTTCATCGCGATCTTTTCGACAAGGGGCAGATCGAAGGCCTCAGTACGCTGCTCAAGGTGCTTGAAAGAATGAACGAGATCGCGCTCGAGCAGCAGGACATGGATGGAAAGCACGCCCCCAGCGATGAAGAAATGGCCGCCGCACTCGAACGCATTGACGATCGGATCCGCTGCCTTGCTGCAGAGCTTGCAGAACGGATGGGCAAGGCTGAACCTGGCACGGGAACTCGCATACGCCATTGAACGCGAATGGCTGGGCGTTGCGCGACTGGCGCAGTATCCGCTCGGTTCGATTTTCGACAACTGGCTGGTTATGGGCGGTCGTGGCGCCGGCAAGACCAGGCTTGGCTCGGAATGGGTGAACGCGCTGGTTCGGGGATTGCCTCCCTTTGCCGGCGGAAAGCGCTATGGCCGGCTGGCCCTGATCGGCGAAACGCTGTCTGACGCACGAGAAGTGATGGTGGAGGGGCCTTCGGGAATTCTGGCGGTCTCGCGGCGCGCTCGGCCACGCTTCGAGGCGAGCAGGCGGCGCATCGTTTGGGAGAATGGTGCGGTAGCGCAGCTTTTTTCTGCCGAGGACCCTGACAGTCTACGCGGGCCGCAATTCGATGCGGCCTGGTGCGATGAACTGGCCAAATGGAGGCAGGCCGACGCAACCTTCGATATGCTGCAGTTCGGCCTGCGGCTGGGAGAACGACCGAAGCAGCTTTTGACCACGACACCGAGGCCAATCCCTCTGATCCGCAGGCTGATGGACGATCCACATGTGACCGTGACCCGTATGCGGACGGACGAAAACCGGGACAATCTGGCTCCGGGCTTCATAAGGACCATAAGGCAGCGCTACGCGGGGACGCGGCTTGGGCGGCAGGAACTGGACGGCGAACTGATCGAGGACCGGCCCGATGCGCTGTGGACGCGGGCGATGCTGGAGAAAGCTGGTGCCTTCGGATCGATAAGCGAACTCAAACGCATTGTCGTCGCGGTCGATCCCCCGGCCGCCTCCGGCCACAGGTCGGATGCTTGCGGGCTGGTTGCGGCTGGCATTGATGCGGAGGGCAATGGTGTGGTCCTGAGCGATGACACGGTGAAGGGCGCCAAGCCGCGGGAATGGGCGGCGCGCGCGGTGGGGCTTTATCATCGGCTTGAAGCCGATTGTCTTGTGGCCGAGGTGAACCAGGGTGGTGAAATGGTGGCGACGGTCATTGCCACGGTGGACGCCAGCGTGCCGGTAAAAGCGGCGCGGGCAACGCGCGGCAAGTGGCTGAGGGCGGAACCGGTAGCCGCCCTTTATGAGCAGGGACGTGTGCGGCATGCGCAACGCTTTCCCGAGCTTGAGGATGAAATGTGCGATTTTGGCCTCGACGGTCTCTCGGGCGGGCACTCGCCGGACCGGGTCGATGCGCTGGTCTGGGCCCTGAGCGAACTCATGCTTTCCAACCGGCGGGAGCCGCGCGTGCGCGCACTCGGTTGAGGCGGATCAACAACGCAAATCGGGAAAATCATATGGCTTGGTATTGGCCCTGGGCGAAGCGTCCGGGAGGTGCTCGTGCGCCGGTTGAAACCAAACAGATGCACGCGGGCGGTTTCGTGGCGCTGCACCGGGAGGCTGAGGCGCGGTTTACGCGGCGGGACTATGGCGCGATGTCGCGCGAGGGGTTCATGTCAAACCCGATCGCGTATCGCGCCGTGCGGCTGGTGGCTGAGGCGGCGGCTGCGATCCCGTGGCTGCTTTATGAGGGTGCGCAGGAACACGACACGCACCCGATTCTGGACCTGATGGCACGTCCAAACCAGAGACAAGCTGGTAGCAGTTTCATGGAGGCGCTCTACGGGCATCTGCTTCTGTCAGGCAATGCCTATCTACGCATGCTGGAAACAGGTACGGGGACCCGCGAACTGCATCTCTTGCGGCCGGACCGGGTGTCGGTGATGGCGGATGCGGGCGGCTGGCCGGTGGCGCTGGATTATCGCGAGGGCAAGGCGCGCGAGCACGTGCCGCTGGAAGCGGGGGCGGCTCTGCAGCTCTCACTTTTTCACCCGCTCGACGATCATTACGGCTTTGCGCCGCTGGGCGCAGCGCTGATGGCGCTCGACACGCACAACCAGGCAGCACGTTGGAACAAGGCGCTGCTCGACAATTCGGCGAGGCCCTCGGGAGCTCTGGTCTACGCACCGAAAGAGGGCGGGAACCTTTCCGACGATCAGTTCGACCGATTGAAGGTGGAGCTGGAGCAGGGCTATGGCGGTGCTGCGCGCGCCGGGCGCCCGCTCCTTCTGGAAGGCGGGCTCGACTGGAAGGCGATGAGCCTGTCGCCGCGCGACATGGACTTCATGGCGGCGAAGAATGGCGCTGCCCGAGACATCGCGCTGGCGCTTGGCGTGCCGCCGATGCTGCTCGGCATCCCCGGTGACAACACCTATGCCAATTATCAAGAGGCGAACCGGGCCTTTTACCGTCTGACCGTGCTGCCGCTTGTGGGGCGGGTGGCGAAGGAGTTTTCGGCCTGGCTCCATCCGGTCTTCGGATCTGAGGTAAGACTTTGGTACGACGCTGACGGCATTGAGGGGCTGGCCGCCGAGCGTGAAGCGCTATGGAACCGGGTGGGAGCGGCCGACTTCCTGAGCGATGCGGAGAAACGTCAGGCGGTGGGTTATGGCCCCCGGGTCGAATGAGAATGCCTCGACAGACTGACCATCGTCGCTGGAAACTCCAAGGAAACTGATCAATGACAGACATCACCCATGCGGGCTGGATATGGCTCGCAAAGGGGGCTGGCGCTGTGGCCGGCTCCGCCATCTCGCTCGCCTATATCCTGCCAAAGCATCGGCGCGACGCGGCGGTTCGCTTTGCGGTCGGTGTGGTGTGCGGCATGGTTTTCGGCGGGGCGACGGGGCTGAAACTCGCTGAAATTCTTGAGCTTACCGGGCGGCTTGGGGCTGCGGAGACCATGCTCATGGGGGCGGCTGTAGCAAGCCTATGCGCCTGGAGCGCCATCGGTCTGGCCCTGCGATATTTCCAGACGCGGCCGGTGGGGCCGTTGCCGCAAGGACGGTCCGAAAGGCTGGATAATCAGAAAGGACGCTAGACCATGCAGGCAAAGATCGCGCCGATACCCGATGAGCGCAAATATACCGGTCTCGACATCGAGACCGTGAAGGCAGACGGGACGTTTTCTGGATATGCGAGCCTGTTCGGCAAAGTCGATCTCGGACGCGATGCGGTGGAGCGGGGCGCTTTTGCCCGCTCGCTCGAAAGACGTGGCCCAGGCGGCGTACGCATGCTGTTCCAACACGATCCCAACCAGCCCATAGGAGCCTGGGAGGAGCTGCGCGAGGACGCGCGCGGCCTCCTGGTGCGCGGGCGGCTGGCGCTTGGCGTCGCCAAGGCGCGGGAGGTCTGGGAGCTGATGCGCGACCGGGCGCTCGACGGGCTTTCCATCGGCTTTCGCACTGTTAAGGCGAAGACCGAAGCGAAGACCGGGGTTCGCCGCATCGTGGAGGCGGATCTCTGGGAGATTTCCGTGGTCACGTTTCCCATGCTGCCGGAGGCGCGTGTGGATGAGGTGAAAACGGAGGGAAGGGACGCGCCGCTGCCCACGGCGCGTGAGTTCGAGCGTTGGCTGACGCGGGATGCCGGCCTGACGCGGCGAGAGGCCCGGTTGGTGATCGCCAAGGGGTTTTGCGCCTTGAGACGCGAGCGGGATGCCGTGCGGGGCATTGATGACGGGCTTGCTGCGCTGATCCGCAAGGCGGCCCGCATGTTCAACGATTGAGGATGAAGACATGTCGGCAGGACAGGCAAAACGCGCGCCGGAGGTGAAATCGGCGCTTGATGAGGGTGACGTGACGGGCGCCTTCCATGATTTCATGAATGCGTTCGAGAGTTTTAAGGAAGCCAATGACGAGAAGCTGAAACAGCTTGAGACGCGCAGTGCGGATGTGGTGACGTCGGAGAAGGTGGAGCGAATTTCAAAAGCGCTCGACGAGCAAAAGCAGGCGCTTGATACGCTGGTGTTGAAGAAATCGCGGCCGGTTCTGGGCCGTGGCGGTGCTACAACGCTACAGGATCTTGAGCGAAAACAGGCTTTTGAAGCCTATATGCGGTCCGGAGACGAGCGCGGAATACGCTCTCTGGAAGAAAAGGCAATGTCTTATGGCTCTGCACCGGATGGCGGCTATCTGGTGCCCGACGAGACGGAAGCGGCAATCGGCGCGCGGTTGTCCGAGCTATCACCGATCCGCTCAATTGCTTCGGTGCGGCAGGTCTCCAGTGCGGTTTTGAAGAAGCCGTTTGCCGTGACCGGTCCGGCGGTGGGCTGGGTCGCCGAAACCGCAGCACGTCCGGAGACGGCGGCAGGCACGTTGGAGGAACTGCAATTTCCCACCGCTGAACTCTATGCCATGCCGGCGGCAACCGCGATGCTGCTGGATGATGCCGTGGTCGATCTTGACCAATGGATTGCCAGCGAAGTGGAGAGCGCCTTTGCCGAGCAGGAAGGGGCGGCTTTCGTCAACGGTGACGGCATCAACAAGCCGAAAGGCTTCCTCAGCTACCCGCAGGCGGACGAAACCGGCTGGAGCTGGGGCAATGTGGGGTACAATGTGACAGGCGTCAGCGGCGACCTTCCTGCAAGTGACGCTTCCGACGTTCTTGTCGATCTCGTCTATGCGGTCAAGGCGGGCTACCGCCAGAACGCAAGCTGGGTGATGAACCGCAAGACGCAGGCGACGCTGCGCAAACTGAAGGATGCGGACGGCAACTATATGTGGCAGCCGCCCGCCACCCCCGGAAGCCGTGCCATGCTGATGGGCTTTCCGCTCGTTGAAGTGGAGGATATGCCCGACATTGGCGCCGACGCGACACCAATCGCTTTCGGCGATTTTCGCCGTTTCTACCTGGTGGTGGATCGGGCCGGCGTTCGGGTGCTTCGCGATCCGTACTCTGCCAAGCCCTACGTGCTCTTCTACACAACGAAGCGCGTGGGTGGCGGGATCCAGGATTTCGATGCGGTGAAGCTGCTGAAATTCGGCACGGTGTAATCCTCCCTGTACGTCCATGCCGATACGGCCCCGGAAGCATTTCCGGGGCCGTTTTCTTTGAACGGAGTTTCCGCATGACGCTATTTCGAACGGTCGGCCCATTGATCGAGCCGGTGACCCTGGCCGAGGCGAAGGCGCATCTTCGGCTTGAGCAGGCAAGCGAAGATACGCTTATCGAAGGGCTGATCCGCGCCGCGCGCGAGGAGGTGGAGAAGACCACGGGTCAGGCACTGATCGAACAGTCCTGGCGGCTTACGCTGGACGACTGGCCAACAAGCGATGTGCTTTTTCTGAACCGAACCCCGGTGCGCGAAGTGCTATCGGTGACGGTGTTCGACGCTGATGGAGCCGCGTCGGTTGTCGATCCATCAACCTATCGGCTGGATGCGAATTCCGAGCCGGCTCGACTGCTGTTGGAGGTGCGACCGCTTCCGGGCCAAAAGATGAACGGGATCGAAATCGATTTCAGCGCCGGTTACGGAGAAGCGGGGACGGATGTGCCGGACCTTCTGCGGCGCGCCATTCTTGTGCTTGTGGCCCATTGGTTCGAGTTCCGGGCCGCGTTTGAGGCCAGTGACCAGCCGGTTTCGATGCCGGCCGGCTTCCAGCGACTTGTCAGCAGCTATCGGAAGCCGAGGCTGTGATGCGTGTTCAGTTCATCGACCCTGGCGCATTCCGCGCCGAGCTCAGCCTGCAGAAAGCAACGCTCGTTTCGGACGACGCAGGCGGGCACACCGAGGCGTGGAGCGAGACCGCGACGATATTCGGTTTCATAGAGCCAGTGAGGGCCGCGGCACCTTTCGGAGCGGGACAACGCCACGAACGGGTGACCCATCGCATCACGCTGCGGTTCCGTACCGGTGTGACGGGCGGAATGCGGATCGTGAGGGGGACGCGGCGATTCTCGATCCTGACGGCCCATGATCCCGATGAGACAGGCCGCTACCTGGTCTGTCTCTGTGAGGAGGAACAGACATGAAGATGAGCCTGCGACTGACTGGCGACGGGCTGGCCCAGGCATTGCGACGGCTATCACACAAGGTGGCCGAGGTGGGAGAGGCCGCAAGGCGTGCAGAACGCAAAGCGCCGAAAGCGGACCCAGAAAAACAGGAGCGTGACAATGCTCGCCGCCGCGTTTGAACTGCAGAAGGCGGTGTTCGGGACGCTGGCAGCAGATACGGGGCTGACTGGCGCTCTGGGCGGTGAAAAATTCTACGATCTGGCACCTGCCCGCACGGCCTACCCCTATGTCACGTTTGGACCGACCAGCACGCATGACTGGAGCACGGACACCGAGCAAGGCAGCGAGCACTTCTTCACGATCAATGTCTGGGCCAACGGCAAGGGGCGACGCGAAGCGCTACAACTGATGGATCGCATCGATCAGGCGCTGATGACCTCCCCGTTTTCAGTCGCCGGACATCACCTGGTCAACCTGCGTCGTGAGGGCAGCGAAATCCACTTCGACGAAGACCTCATCGCCTATCACGGCCTGATGCGCTTTCGCGCAGTGATCGAGCCCGTTTGAGACATCAATATTTCCCTGGAGGACAAGCATGGTTGCCAAGAAAGGCAAGGACCTGCTCCTGAAGCTCGACACGAGCGGGGCGGGAACATTCACCACCGTTGCAGGGCTGCGTGCCAAGCGTCTCGCTTTCAACAGTGAGACGGTGGACGTGACGAATGCGGATTCGGTAGGCCGGTGGCGGGAACTGCTTGCCGGCAGCGGCGTGCAGCGGGCCGCGATCAGCGGCTCCGGAATTTTCAAGGACAGCGCATCAGATGCCGCAATTCGCAGCCGGTTCTTTGCCAGCGAGATAGCCGACTGGCAATTGACGATACCGGATTTCGGCATCGTGTCAGGCCCGTTTCAGATCACCGCGCTGGAGTATGGCGGCAATCACGATGGTGAGGTGACCTTTGAGATCGCGCTGGAATCTGCCGGGGCCGTGAACTTTGCGGAGGTCCCATGATCAGTGTCAACCGCAGGCGCGGCGAGGTGGCTGCGCGGATCGACGGCAAAGACTACACGCTTTGCCTGACACTGGGTGCCTTGGCCGAACTCGAAGACGCATTCGCTGCGGAGGATCTGGGCGAACTTGCAAAACGGTTTTCGAGCGGACGCCTTTCGGCGCGCGACATGCAACGCGTGATCGGGGCCGGTCTTCGTGGCGGCGGTCATGCCGTCAGCCAGGACGATGTGCAGGCCATGCGCTGCGAAGAGGGCTTGGCCGGGCTTGCGCGGGTTGTGAGTGCACTTCTGGTGGCGACGTTCGGCGGCGCGGAGGAACCGACCCCAAACCCTTGAATGCCGCAGCAACCCAAGTGCGGCCTTTCCCCTGGAATGAGGTGATGGGCGTTGCGTTTGGGGTGCTGCGGCTTCCACCGGGCGCATTCTGGAGCATGACACCGCGCGAGCTGAATTGTGCGCTGGAAGCGTTGTGTGGCAGCGCTCCAGGTGTCCCGGCACGCAGCGAACTCGATCAGCTCATGCAACGGTTTCCAGACTTTGACGTCGGACAATGAGCGGAGGCTATTCCTTGGAAGACATGACCTTTGAAATCCGCGCGGACACCAAGCCGTTTGCCGAAGCCCTGAGCGAACTGGAGACACTGGCGGACGGCTTTGGCCGACACATGACCGGGGCGCTGAAAAGTGCGGTGGTGAGTGGCAAATCGTTCGAGGATGTGCTGCGCAATATCGGTATGAACCTGGCGAGTATGGCGCTTTCGCAGGCGTTGCAGCCTTTGGCGGCGCTGGGATCGTCGCTGTTTTCGAGTGTGGTCGGGGGTATCCTGCCCTTCGCCAAAGGGGGCGTGGTGCCGTTTGCCGATGGTGGCGTCGTTTCCTCGCCCACCTTTTTTCCGATGGGGGGCAGGGTCGGATTGATGGGCGAGGCAGGCGCAGAAGCGATCCTGCCTCTGCAGCGTGGTTCCGACGGGCGACTGGGTGTTGCTGCAGGAAGCGGGTCGACCGCCCCAAACATCGTTTTCAACGTTTCGACACCGGACGCGGCATCGTTCCGCAAGTCGCAGGCCCAAATCACCGGCATGCTGGCACGCGCTGTATCGCGTGGCGCGAAGACCTTTTGAGGAAGGAGAAGAACCGGCATGAACGCCTTTCACGATGTGCGGTTTCCCGTGGCCATCTCCTTTGGGGCCACTGGAGGGCCGGAAAGACGCAACGAAATCGTGGAGCTGACATCGGGCCGCGAGAAGCGCAATGCGAGACATGCGCTAGCGCGGCGGTATTACGACGTCGGCACGGGATTGCGCTCGCTCGACGATGTGCATGAAGTGATCGCATTTTTCGAGGCGCGGCGCGGTTCGCTTCACGGGTTTCGGTTCCGCGATCCATTCGACATGAAATCGTGTGGGCCTTCCGGGACGCCGGCTGCGAATGACCAGTCTGTCGGCGTAGGCGATGGCGTCACCACACGCTTTCAGTTGGTGAAGACATATGGCGAGGGACCCGATGCGGTTGCGCGTCCGATCACCCGCCCAGTCGCGGACACGGTTCTCGTCGGCGTCGACGGTGTGCTTCAGCAGACCTCACTCGACTTTGCCATCGACAGCGCCACCGGAGAAGTGGTGTTCCAATCTCAGGCGGTGCCCGCTGAAGGCGCTGTGGTCACGGCGGGGTTCGAATTCGACGTGCCCGTCCGCTTCGACATTGAAAGATTGTCGGTGAGCCTCAGTGCTTTCAAGGCGGGGCAAATTCCCACAATCCCGCTGGTGGAGATCCTGGCATGACGTCGACCGAAGAAACGCTGGAAGCCCACATTCAAGGGGAGGTGACAAGTCTTTGCCATTGCTGGCGGTTAAGCCGATCCGACGGGGTCATCCTCGGTTTTACCGACCACGACAGGCAATTGCATTGCGATGGCACGAGTTTCCATCCGAACACGGGTTTTACGGCGAGCGAAGCCAGATCATCATTCGGACTATCGGTGGATACGGTCGATGTGGCTGGAGCGCTTTCGGCCTCGGAAATCCTGGAAGACGACATTCTCTCAGGTCTCTATGACGGTGCAAGGGTTGAGACTTTGCTCGTGAATTGGCGAAATCCATCGACGTTTCAGAAACTGCGCGTGGCGGTGATTGGCAAGGTGACGCGGCAGGATGGACGTTTCGTTGCCGAATTGGAGAGCGAAGCATGGACACTTGATCAACCAAGCGGTCGAACCGTGGGACGATGCTGCGATGCTGAACTGGGCGACCAGCGATGCGGAGTGGATCTGACCGATGACCGTTTTGCAGGCAGCGGCACTTTCCTTCGCGTTGAAGAAGGGGACGTTGTGGTGGTTGATGGCCTCGATGCGTTTGCGGCTGGCTGGTTTGACAATGGCGTTCTGACCTGGGCCAGCGGAGCGCAATCTGGTCGCAAGGAACGGGTCATCGCGCATGTGAAGTCGGGAAGCGAGACCCGGCTTTCACTCTGGCGCGAAGCACCGCTTTCTGGGGAGGCCGGCGACCTTTTTACCGTCGTGTCCGGATGTGACAAGCAATTTTCCACCTGCAAGGGGAAGTTCCAAAACGCCCTGAACTTCCGTGGTTTTCCGCATTTGCCCGGCGATGACGCAGCCTACAGCTATGTACGGGGCGAGGGGGTCTTCGACGGCAAGGCTTTGGTGCGATGAGACAGCGTACCCATACAACCGAGGAGGCCCTGCGGGAAGCCATTCTGAACGAAGCCTTGAGCTGGGTCGGCACCCCTTACCGGCATCAGGCGAGCCGCAAGGGCGTGGGTTGCGATTGCCTCGGACTGTTGCGCGGTGTGTGGCGAAACGTACTGGGCCGCGAAGCAGAGGACCCGGGTGTTTACAGCGCGGACTGGGCTGAGTGTGGCGGGGAAGAGCGTCTTCTTTCTGCAGCCAGGCGTCATTGCATTGAACAGGCGCAAACGGCCCCCAAGCCTGGCGATATCGTTCTGTTTCGCTGGCGCATACATCTGCCAGCCAAGCATGTGGGCATCATGACGGCGACGGATGCCTTCGTGCACGCCTATGAAGGGAGCGCAGTCGTGGTCTCAGCGCTCGTACCGCAATGGCGCAGACGGATTGCAGGTGTGTTCGCCTTTCCACTACCCCCATCCTCGATACCTGGAAAGTAGAAGCTTATGGCTACACTCGTCTTGCAGGCTGCCGGTGCGTTCCTCGGTGGCTTTCTCGGGCCTGTCGGCGTGACGCTAGGGACAGCTGCGGGCGCTCTGGCCGGCTATGTAGTGGATAGGGCTCTGTTTGGAGGAGCGCAGCACTACGAAGGACCGCGGCTTTCCGCAGCAAGGCCATTTTCCGGGGAGGAAGGCTCTCCCTTGCCCAGACTTTATGGAACCGTGCGCACGGGCGGCACCCTGATCTGGGCGACGCGTTTCGAAGAAACCAGCACCACGGAGCGTCAAGGCGGCAAGGGCGGGCCGAAAGTAACCACCTATTCTTATTTTGCCAACGCCGCATTTGCGGTCTGCGATGGTGAGATTGCCGGTGTCCGTCGCATCTGGGCCGACGGCCAGGAAGTGGATCAAAGCAGGGTCAGTATCCGAGTTTACCGCGGTACAGAGGACCAAATGCCCGATCCGCTGATCGAGGCAAAGCAAGGCACCGGCAATGCGCCGGCCTATCGCGGAACCGCCTATGTGGTGATCGACCGCATGCCAATTGATGATTACGGGCGACGAATCCCTCAGCTTCAGTTTGAAGTGCTCCGGCCGGTTTCCACGTTGAATGCGAAGGTTGGATCCGTGGCCCTTATCCCCGGCTCCACCGAGTTCGGCCTTTCTCCGAAAACAGTTGAAATTCGCAACAGTCCGGGAAAGCACACGGTCGTCAACCGCAACACGCGCGTCGCCGAAAGCGATTTCGAAGCCTCGCTGGATGAGTTGCAGGCATTAATGCCGAATCTCAAGAGCGTTTCCCTTGTCGTTTCATGGTTCGGTACGGATCTGCGGGCAGGGCACTGCCAGATCAAACCTATGGTGAGTTCTCACGGCGGCAGCGCGTTTCCATTGGACTGGGAAAATATCTGGAGACTGATGGGGGTGCCCCCGGCATTTCTCGACCACCTTTCGGGCAGCGGGCAGAATGAAAAATGGAAGGTTTCGAGCCTGGAGCGAGAGAACGCCCAAGTGGTTTCCTACACCGAGCAGGGCGCTGCTTATGGAGGGACGCCGTCCGACCATACGGTGGTAGCCGCGATCAAGGCGATCAGGGCGCGGGGTCTAAAGGTCTGGCTCTATCCGTTCATTATGATGGATGTGCCCGCCGGCAATGATCTCCCCAGTCCGGATGGAGAAACCCATCAGCCTGTTTATCCATGGCGGGGGCGGATTACATGTTATCCGGGACCGGGTCGCCCGGGGACTGCAGACAAGAGCGCGGCGGCGGATGCGCAGGTCGCTGCTCTGCTGGGAGATGCTGCGGCGGCCGCTTACACTCCTAACGAGGATACGGTGGACTTCACCGGTGATCCCGATGAATGGGGTTATCGACGTTTCTTGCTTCACTACGCCCATGTGGCCGCCGTGGCTGGCGGCGTGGACGGGTTTCTGATCGGTTCGGAACTGCGAGGATTAACCCAGTTGCGCAACCAGAACGGTCAGTTCCCCTTTGTCGAGGGGTTAAGGATCTTGGCCAATGAAGTGCGCGCAATTGTGGGGGCGGGAGCGACGATAACCTATGGCGCGGACTGGACCGAGTATTTTGGGCATCAGCCTGCTGACGGAAGCGGTGACGTACTGTTTCACCTTGATCCCCTATGGGCGGACGATGCGATTGATGCGGTGGGTATCGACAATTACATGCCGCTGTCCGACTGGCGCGATGAAGATCATGCGGGAGGCAACCCAGATGGTTTTTATGGACCCTACGACCCGGTGGGGCTCAAGGCGGGCATCGCTTCAGGCGAGGGCTTCGATTGGTTTTATGCCAGTGAGGCAGATCGGCGCGCCCGGTTTCGCACCCTGATTGCGGACGGGGCTTATGGAAAACCCTGGGTTTTCCGCTACAAGGATCTTGTTAGCTGGTGGTCGAACCCGCATTTCGACAGGATTGGCGGGGTGGAAAAGGCCCTTCCGACCGCCTGGTTGCCTGCTTCCAAACCAATCATCTTTACCGAGCTTGGTTGCCCAGCGGTCGACAAGGGCCCCAATCAGCCGAACGTATTTCCGGATGCGAAATCCTCCGAAAACGCGTTGCCGTATTTCTCCAATGGTGGGCGCTCGGACCTGGCCCAGCATCGGCTGCTCGAGGCGCATTTTGACTACTGGGCCGAGACGGGTCCGCACAACCCGGTTTCACCGGTTTATCAAGCCCCTATGGTTGATCCGCAAATGTTCAGCCTTTGGGCCTGGGATGCCCGTCCCTTCCCGGCCTTTCCTGTTCGAACGGATGTTTGGGGTGACGGTGGCAATTGGGCGACCGGGCATTGGCTCAACGGTCGCGCAAGCAGCGCAACCGCCGGCGATCTTATCAACGCCATACTGGACGATCATGGGCTGGATAGGGCCGAAACGGAGAATGCGGACGGTTGGATCGCCGGCTATGCGATCGCCAATCCGACCACTGCCCGAGCAGCACTCGAACCGATCCTCGATCTTTTTGGTATCGGTGCTCATGAGCGGGAAGGAAAACTCAGTTTCCGTTCACTCGCCGCCGCTCTGAGCGGTAAGCGAGAGATCACGGAGTTGGCCATGCAGGATGAAGGTGTGGTCGTGGAGCGGATGCGGGAGCCCGATCATGCCCTGCCTGCCGAATTGCATTTGGATTTCCGTGACGAGATGCGCGATCATCAGGCGGCCACTACACGTGTTTTGCATATAGGTGCGAAGGGGCGGAGAACACATTTTCTCAGTTTCCCGGGTGTGTTGACGGCGCCGGAAGCTGACATCCAGGCGAAGGAATGGCTTTTTCGCCATTGGGCTGCGCGGGAGGAAGCCCAGTTCGCCTTGCCGCCGTCAGAGCACGGCATCGAGCCAGGCACGATCCTGCATCTCCCCGAGATTCTGGGGGCAGGTCGATACCTCGTCACCGAGGTGGAAGATGGCCTGTTGCGTCGGGTCAAGGCACGGCGTGTGCTTGGAAATCCAGCTCCAGCGACAGGTGCGGCTCCTTCACTACCGACCGACAATGCTGAACAAGGGGAAAGTGCTGCTTTTGCCTTGATGCTCGATCTGCCGTGGCAGCCCGACACACGCGAAAGTCACGAGCAGTTTCGGCTCGCCGTTCATTCAGCCCCCTGGAGCAGTCATGTCGCCTTTGCCTCGCCTGAGGACAGTGGTTTCGAATTGCGCAGCCGGATTGAAAAGCGTGCCACCATCGGCTTCCTCAAAGAACCACTCGGAAGCGGTGTGTTGGGCCGGCGGGACACAAGCCGGACGATCTCAGTGGAGCTTCTCTCCGGCGCATTGGAAAGTGTTTCGGTGGCCCAACTCGTCAATGGTGCAAACGCAGCTGCCGTTTTCAGCGAGGCGGGTGTCTGGGAGATATTGCAGTTCACCACAGCCGAAGAGATTGAACCGTCCGTGTGGCGTCTTAGCGGTCTGTTGCGGGGGCAACTGGGAACCGATGACGCCATGAAAGCAGGCGCACCGGCTGGAGCCGGGTTTGTCTTGCTAGACCAGGCTGTACAGGCAGCGGGACTACGGGCTGGCGAAATCGGGCTTGAACGCAGTTGGCGTATCGGACCAGCCGGGGAAGCTCTTGGCAGCACACGGTTTTTTCAGACACAGGGCACGGGCGGCCTGCGTGCGCTCCTGCCTTTGTCACCGGTCCACCTCAGGGCACGTAAAACCGCTACGGAAGCGGTGGTTCTGTCCTGGGTGAGGCGAGGGCGTGTGGACGCCGACAGCTGGCTGGGCGACGACGTGCCCCTTGGCGAGGCGAGCGAGCGCTACCGCGTCGACGTGGCCGGCAGCAGCGGGACTGTCGTGCGCAGCGTCACGTCTACTTCGACAAACTGGACTTACACGCCGGAAATGAAGGCCGAGGATTTTGCGGAGGCGTCGCCGGACATTCGTTTCACGGTCCGCCAGCTAAGCGAACGGGTCGGCCCAGGATTGCCGGCAACAATGTTCTTCGCAGGTTGAGTGTGCAATGAAGGAAAGGAAGAACGATGAGTGACAGCAAACCATGGTACCTCTCCCGAACGATATGGGCGTCGATGGTGACGATTGCAGCTACGGCTGCGAGCATGCTGGGTTATCCTTTGGGAGACATCGACAGTTCAGCCGTGTCCGATGAAGTTTTGCGGGTAGTCACCGCGATCTCCGGGCTGATCGCCATCTTCGGTAGAGTTCAGGCCCGCAGCCTTATCCGGTGAGAGACTGGAGCAACGGGAAGGCAGCCGCCGACACTACGGTTCTGACTAGAATCGGTACGGCGGCCACGGGGCTGGATGGGGGTAAAATGACATGCTGTTCATTTCCTATTCAGCCTCGATAGGTTACATCACAGACATGTTCTGGCACCGCACATATAAACTTGGCTTCTTCGTCGCACTGGCGCTCTTGCCGGCGATGGCCTGGCCGACGACATCTCCAGCCCAATCGGGCGTGGATTGTTACTCCGTTGGCTCCCGGGTCGCCTCACAAAACGGCGGCACACTGGTTCAGGCAACACCTGAGAACCGTGGCGGACAGACGGTCTGCAGGGTTGTGGTGGTGATCCCCGGGGGGAATGGGGAACGCCCGAAGCGGGCCGAATTCGTGGTCCCCGCAAATTGACGTCGCACGGCAGCCGCGACAAAACTGAATTTTGAAACAAACCATGTTGAGGGGTTCATGCGCATTCTCGTTGTCGAAGACGACAAGGACCTGAACCGGCAGATATGCGAAGCGTTGACGGACGCCGGTTACGTCGTTGACAAGGCGTTTGACGGGGAAGAGGGGCATTTTCTCGGCGATACGGAGCCCTATGACGCAGTGGTTCTCGATATTGGTCTGCCGCAGATGGACGGGATCAGTGTGCTCGAACGCTGGCGTCAGGATGATCGCAAGATGCCCGTTTTGATTCTCACTGCCCGTGATCGCTGGAGCGACAAGGTGGCCGGCATCGATGCCGGGGCCGATGATTATGTGACGAAGCCGTTTCATATTGAGGAGGTTCTCGCGCGTTTGCGCGCGCTCATCAGGCGCGCGGCAGGGCACGCTTCAACGGAATTGCGCTGCGGACCCGTGCGCCTCGATACCAGAGCCTCAAAGGCGGATGTCGATGGGGTTCCGCTGAAACTCACCTCGCACGAATACCGGCTGCTCGCCTATCTCATGCACCATCGGGACACGGTTGTTTCCAGAACGGAGCTCGTCGAACATCTCTACGATCAGGATTTTGACCGAGATTCCAACACAATCGAGGTTTTTGTCGGTCGCCTGCGCAAGAAGCTCGGGGATGTGGACCTGATCGAAACGGTGCGCGGCATGGGATATCGACTGCGCGAACCGGAGGCCGGCTAGGCCTTCCTGACATGGCGGATCAGAAGAAGCAGCCTTGGCTCATGCGGATTGTAACGCGCTCGCTCGCTGTCCGCGTTATTGCTTTCTCCTCCTTCTGGGCGATCATCGCACTGGTCGTCATCGCAACCATCATCTCCGCCTTGTTTCGTCAGGTTTCAGAACGCGGTTTCGATAGCGTCCTGTCCGCTTACCTCAACAATGTCATTGGCTCGGTGGGGCTTGCGGAAGACGGAACCTTGCAGGGCAGCCCCAATCTCGATGATCTGCGTTTTCTGCAGCCCCAATCCGGCTGGTATTGGGCGGTGGAACCGCTGACCGATGACCTGGGCCGAGCATTGCGCTCGCCTTCCATGGCAGAGCCCGTCCCATCGCCGAGCATAAATGATGTGCCGTTCAACACCGGATTTCAGCGCAGCTACATGGCCATGGGGCCAGGTGGCGAAACGATCGAGGTGGTTGAGGCCGAACTGGTCGTGGGTGACCAGGGCCAGGTGGCGCGTTTTCGCGTCATGGGCAATCGAAGCGAGCTGGAGGACGAAGTCAGCCAATTTGTTCGCAGACTTTACGGCTATCTGGCAATATTCGGCCTTGGGATGATTGCCATCAATGTTTTTGCCATCCTCTACGGCTTGCGCCCGCTCAATCGCGTTCAACAGGCTCTTTCAGAGATTCGAGCAGGCTCGACGCAGCGGCTTGAGGGCCCGTTTCCGACCGAAATCGAAGCGTTGGCGGACGAGACCAATGCCTTGATCGACAACAATCGACGTATCGTTGAGCGTTCGCGCAAACAGGTCGGCAATCTGGCTCACTCCCTGAAAACTCCTCTAGCCGTTCTCATGAACGAAGGTCATGCGGTGGGCGGTGAACGGGGAAAGCTGATCACAGCCCAGGCCACCGCGCTTCAGCGTCAGCTCGATCACTATCTGCAGCGGGCGCGAGCAGCAGCCCAGCGCGACAGTCTTGTCTTTCGCACACCGGTCAAGGCATCGCTCGAGCGCATGGCGCGGGTCATGGGCAAGCTCAATCCCACGATCGACCTTGAAGTGCAGTTTCCTGACGATCCTTTGATCTTTGCCGGGGAACGGGAAGATCTGGAGGAAATCAGCGGCAACCTGATGGAAAATGCCATGAAATGGGCCAGGACGCGCGTTTGCCTGTCTGTCAAGGACGCCGCGTCGCAGGGCGATGCCCGCGGGCTTCTTATTATCATTGAAGACGACGGTCCCGGTATTCCCGAAGAGAGGGCGCGGGACGCGTTGAAGCGTGGCCGGCGGCTTGATGAAACCAAGCCTGGTACCGGGCTCGGGCTTGCGATTGTCGCAGATCTGGTGGAAGAGTATGGGGGTTCTCTCGCTTTGGAACGTTCCTCGCTTGGTGGGCTCAAAGTTGTTGTTGCACTGCCTCGTGCGGAAGCTCAGGGCGCCAGTTGAGCAGAATTGCCCAAATTGGGCCAAACCGAAGCTTTAAACACCTTGCAAACGACACATGTGTCTCAAGGGACCATTGGTATCAATGAAACTCTCAGCAGTTTTTGCAGTAGCCCTATCCGCAGTTTTGTCCGGCTGCCTGAGCAACGGCATGTCGAGCGCGCAACTCGAGCCCAATCAGTTTGCAGCATCTCAGGCTGCAACGGACAGTTCCGCCATACTTGGCATGGAGGGCGGTGGCCTGATTGGTGGCGAATTCGGCGCTGAATTATCTCGTCGGCAAAAACGCATCGCGATAGAAGCTGAGTACAAGGCCCTCGAGAGCACACCCGCTGGCCAAGACGTGTCGTGGCAGGATGCCGGCTCCGGCCGGACTGGAACCGTACGCGCGGCGCAGCCTTACCGCGTGGGCTCCCAGGACTGTCGGCAATATACCCACACCATCCAGATCAACGGGACGCCCCGGGAAGCACGCGGAACCGCTTGTCGCAACGAGGATGGAAGCTGGATGCTGCTGGGATAAGATTTTCAGCAAAAATCTCAGGGTTGGGGAACGGGGGGCGGCCAGTTTGCCAAATGGCCGCAGCTGCGCCGAGTTGGCAGCACGTTCCCCGGCGGCTATTTAGGATCCATGTTGTTCTGGATCCTTGCAGCCTTTCTGACTTTCATTGCCGCCTTTGCAGTGCTGCGACCCTTCGCCGTGCGCCAAGCGCCCGCCGAAGATGCAGGCGCCCATGACATCGAGGTCTACCGTGATCAGCTTGAGGAAGTGGAACGTGACGCGAAGCGCGGACTGATTGGCCAGCAGGAAGCCGAACAGGCCAGGGCCGAGATAGGACGTCGCATTTTGCAGGTCTCCGAGGCTGCTGATATCCGCGATAGTACCAGGTCGAATCGTCGTGTTACCCAATTGACGGCTGCCGCGGCCGTTCTCGCAATTCCATTGGTGAGCTGGGGCCTTTACGTGTTCACCGGGGAACCCGGCATGCCCGCACAACCTTTGCATGCGCGAACAGCTGCCGAGCCCGCCGATGCGTCTATAGACGAGTTGGTCGCGCGCGCAGAGACGCATCTGGCGACCAATCCTGACGATGCCCGCGGCTGGCAGGTTCTGGCTCCGGTCTACATGCGTCTGGGGCGCTTTGCGGACGCTCAAACCGCCCTGCAAAACATCATGAGGCTCTCAGGCGAAACAGCAGAGCTGAAAGCGGCGCTGGGAGAGGCGATGGTCGGGGCTGCGCGCGGCATGGTGACGGCCGATGCAGAAGGGGTTTTCGAGCAGGCCCTCGCGCTCGACCCCAACGAGCCGAAAGCGCGATTTTTCCTGGGGCTGGCGCGTGCTCAGGAAGGCGCAACCGAGGATGCGCGGACGATCTGGCGCGGAATGCTGGAAAATCTTCCTGATGCCTCGCCATGGCGTGAGGCAGCGCAGCAGGCCATGGCACAATCCGGCGGCGAGGGAAATTCTGCTCGCGGCCCCGCGGCAGGCGAGGTGGCTGCGGCTTCCGACCTTTCCGAGACCGATCGTCAGGCGATGATCGAAGGCATGGTGAAAGGGTTGGACGAAAAGCTGCGCGAAAACCCTTCCGATCTGGAAGGATGGCGGCGTCTCATTCGTTCATACGTTGTGCTTCAGCGTCCTGAAGCCGCCAAGGAAGCGCTCGCGCGCGCTGTGGCGGCATTCGGCGATAAAGCCTCCGAAAGTGCAGAACTGAAGGGGTTCGCGGCCAATCTTGGCGTGACAATCGAATAGGTTGGATGTGACACGGAAACAAAAAAGGCTGGCGATAATCGCAGGCGCCCTAGGCTTTATCGGAGCAGCCACCGGGCTCACGCTCTATGCTCTGGGCGAACAGACATCTTATTTTTACATGCCAGGAGATCTGGCGGAAAACCCGGTTGCTGCCGGTCAGCGCATCCGGCTCGGCGGCCTTGTGGAAAAGGGCTCTATAGTACGCTCCGACGATACCCATGTTCGCTTTACGGTGACCGATGGAAGCAACACGGTGACGGTGCGCTACAATGGCATCCTGCCCGATCTTTTTCGAGAGGAGCAAGGTGTGGTCACCGAGGGCGTTTTCGACGACAGCAAGATCTTTGTTGCGGATACCGTGCTTGCCAAGCATGACGAGAATTACATGCCGCGCGAAGTGGCCGACAGTCTCAAGGAAAAGGGTGTCTGGCAGGAAAACTGACGCCGTTGTAACGCGTCCGGACCAGCCAGAACGGATCGATTGGAGTGGATGACACAATGAGCATTGAACTCGGTCATTTTGCCCTTGTCCTCGCCTTCGCGCTGGCGCTGGTTCAGATGGCGGTGCCCATCATCGGTGCTCAGATCAAGAACGACACGCTGATGCGCGTGGGTGAGCCCGCGGCCCTGACCAATTTCATGCTGGTCGCGCTCTCCTTCATGGCGCTTACCTCCGCCTATATCCAATCGGATTTTTCCGTATTGAACGTCTGGGAGAACTCGCATTCGGCCAAGCCGCTTCTCTACAAGATCACCGGTACATGGGGGAACCATGAGGGGTCGATGCTCCTGTGGGTGCTGATCCTTGTTTTTTTTGGTGCGCTGGTGGCTGTTTTCGGGCGTAACCTTCCTCTATCCCTGCGTGCGAATGTGCTCGGAGTGCAAGGTGCGATCAGCTGTGCCTTCATCATATTCATTCTGGCGACCTCCAACCCGTTTGCACGCCTCGACCCGGCCCCGATGGAAGGGCGTGATCTAAACCCCATTCTCCAGGACATAGGGCTCGCCGTTCATCCACCTCTGCTTTATCTCGGCTATGTCGGGTTTTCCGTTGCCTTTTCCTTTGCCATTGCGGCCCTGATCGAGGGGCGGCTGGATGCGGCCTGGGCGCGCTGGGTGCGGCCCTGGACGCTTGCAGCCTGGATGTTTCTGACAGGCGGTATCGCAATGGGCTCATACTGGGCCTATTACGAGCTTGGCTGGGGCGGGTTCTGGTTCTGGGATCCGGTCGAGAATGCCTCGCTGCTGCCGTGGCTGGGGGGGACGGCGCTATTGCACTCGGCGCTGGTTATGGAAAAGCGGTCGGCGCTGAAGATCTGGACGGTCCTTCTTGCTATCCTGACATTCTCGCTGTCGTTGCTCGGAACGTTTTTGGTCCGTTCCGGCGTTCTGACCTCCGTCCATGCCTTTGCGACGGATCCGGCACGCGGCGTTTTCATTCTCGGGATTCTCGTGCTGTTCATTGGCGGGTCCTTAGCGCTTTTTGCCTGGAGGGCAGCAACGCTGGCACCGGGTGGCCTCTTCCAGCCGATCTCGCGCGAGGGAGCGCTGGTCCTTAACAATCTGGTTTTGACGACTGCGACCGCCACGGTGTTGATCGGCACGCTGTACCCGCTTTTGGTCGAGGCCGTGACCGGCGACAAGATCTCCGTCGGAGCACCGTTTTTCAATCTCACCTTTGGCCCTCTTATTCTTCCTCTCCTGGTGATCGTGCCCTTCGGCCCGCTTCTTGCGTGGAAGCGAGGCGATCTGTGGGCTGTGTCTCAAAGGCTCTTCGGGGCTTTTGGTGCCGCACTCGCTATCGCGCTTCTTGCTTTCGTTCTGGTCGATCGTGCTTCGGTTCTGGCCGCACTCGGCATTGGACTGGGAGTGTGGCTCGTGCTGGGTGCGATGACTGATCTCGTCGTCAAATCCGGTGTTGGCAAGGCGGCGCCGTCCGTGGTTTTCAGTCGTTTCAAAGGATTGCCGCGCTCAGTGTTTGGAACAGCTCTGGCGCACGCGGGGATCGGGTTGACCACGATCGGTATCATCTCCGTGACGACGCTGGAGACTGAGCGCATCGCCGCGATGCAGCCAGGCGAGACCGTTCAGATTCAGGGATACAATCTACGGTTCGACAGCCTGCGTCCCTTCACAGGCCCGAACTACACCGAAGACCAGGCAACCTTCGTTCTGTCCCGGGTTACCGGAAAACCTCTGGGCGAGGTGGTGTCGTCCAAACGCCTTTATACAGCCCGCCAAATGCCAACCACTGAGGCTGGCATCAGAACGCTTGGCCTAAGCCAGCTTTATGTTTCCCTTGGTGATCAGACCCCCAACGGCAAGATCGTCGTACGCATCTGGTGGAAACCGATGGTCACGCTGATCTGGCTCGGCGCCCTCGTGATGATGGTGGGCGGGACCGTGTCGCTTCTTGATCGTCGGTTGCGGGTCGGCGCGCCTATGCCGCGCCGCAAGCCGGCGGTGGAGGGACGGGTGGCATGAGGCGCTTGATCATTGGTGTGCTTACCGCCGCTTTTGGGCTGCTGAATATGGCGCTTCTGCCTGTCTTGGCGGTGCAACCTGACGAGATCCTTGATGATCCGGTGCTGGAGGAGCGCGCGCGTGAGCTTTCTGCGGAGCTGCGGTGCATGGTTTGCCAAAACCAGTCCATTGACGATTCGGATGCGGAGCTCGCGCGTGATCTTCGGATCCTCGTACGCGACCGTCTCAAGGCAGGTGACAGCAACGAGGAAGTGATCGCCTATGTGGTGGATCGTTATGGAGAGTTTGTTCTCCTGAAACCGCGTTTCAGCTATCGCAATGCACTGCTTTGGGGTGCCCCCGTGATATTGCTGCTGGTGGGCGGCGTGCTGATCGTCACCGGTGCGCGGCGCAAAAAGACTGGCGGCGCTGTATTGAGACTGAGTGCAGAAGAAAAGAAGCGCCTTGACCAAATCTTGAGCGACCGTGAATGAGTTTCCTGATCACAAGCCTGTACGGGGGAACCGGATCCACTTAGCCTGACACCGGGCTGCCAGACGGCAGGATCGGGAGAGTTGCGAAAGGGACCCCATGACGGCGATAACCCAGAAGCTCACGTTCAAAGGCCACTCCGGCGCGGATCTTGCCGCCCGGCTCGATTTGCCCAACGGACCAATCAGGGCTTATGCGCTCTTCGCGCACTGTTTCACCTGCTCGAAAGATCTGCTCGCTGCGCGGCGCATTGCCGCCGAATTGGCGCGGGCAGGGATTGCCGTGCTGCGCTTTGATTTTACTGGCCTCGGATCCAGCGAGGGAGAGTTCGCATCTACCAACTTCTCTACCAATCTCGAGGATTTGCTTAGCGCTACAGCTTTTCTTGAGAAGCATTATGAAGCTCCGTCCGTGTTGATCGGTCATTCTCTGGGAGGGGCGGCCGTCCTTGCCATTGCCGGGCGGCTGCCGTCGGTGAAGGCCGTCGCAACCATTGGTGCGCCCGCTGATACGGCGCATGTGCTCAAGAATCTTGGCACGTCGCTGGAAGACATCCAGCAGGGCGGCGAAGCGGAGGTTTCACTGGCGGGTCGCGCTTTCCGCGTAAAGAAACAGTTTGTTGAGGATGTCCGCTCGCACAGAATTCTCGATGCTGTAGCAGGGATGCGCAAACCGCTTCTCATCCTCCACGCTCCACTTGACGAGATTGTCGGGATCGACAACGCCACCCAGATTTTCCTCGCGGCGAAACACCCCAAAAGCTACATCTCACTGGATCAGGGCGACCATTTGCTGACCAATACTGAGGACGCAGCCTTTGCAGCGAGCGCCATCGGTGGCTGGCTTTCACGCTATTTGCCGGGCGACGAGGCGCAGGGTGCAGTGTCGATTGAGCATGTGCGTGTGATGGAGACAGGTCAGGGCACCTTTCAGAATGCGGTACAAGCCGGCAGGCATCGACTGTTTGCCGATGAACCGGAGAGTTTTGGCGGGTTGGATACAGGGCCTTCGCCTTATGATTTTCTGTCCATCGCCCTTGGCGCCTGCACCACGATGACCTTGCGTCTCTACGCCGATCGCAAGAAGCTGGATCTTGGACGCATCAGTGTGGATGTCTCCCATAAAAAGATCCACGCCAGGGACTGCGAAGACTGTTCCGACGCCGCGAAGACACAGGGGCGCATCGATAGGTTTGATCGCGTCATCGATGTGGAGAAGCCCACGACACCCGAAATACGCGATAAGCTGGTTGAAATTGCCGGCAAATGTCCGGTTCACAAAACGCTTGAGAGCCTCGTTCATGTCCACACGGCCGTGCGCAGAGATGCGTGAGAAGAAATCGACGCAAACATTACGAAAATTTCATCGGCTGGAAATGGCGTCGTAATGTACGGATCGCTATCTCTTCACTCAACGCGCGTTGACGCGCTGAAGTGAAATTCTCCAAGAGGACAGGTTGCTATGCATCACGACGCGGAAAACAAGGCATCGAAAAAGGGCATTGTCGGAGGCAGGCGGGGGCGCCTGATGGCGACCATCGCGTCTGTCGCAATCGCCGGGGCGATAGGGCTGGGCGCTGTGACAAGCGGGACGGTGCCCGTCATGGCGGAAGCGGTTCGGCTCGAGCAGCCCGTGCAGGCCCCCAGCTTTGCAGACATCGTTGAAAAGGTATCTCCCGCGGTCGTGAGCGTCCGTGTGAAAGCTGATGTCGAGATGACCGCGAACCGTGGCGGCCCGGGCTTGTTCGACATGCCAGGCTTTGAGGAGCTGCCGGACGGGCACCCGCTCAAGCGCTTTTTCCGGGAATTCCGCGGTGATCGCGGATTTGAGCAGGATCGCCGAGCCGAGCGTCGTCGTCCCCGCCCGGTTTCTCAGGGGTCCGGTTTCTTCATTTCCGAGGATGGATATCTCGTCACCAACAACCATGTGGTCGATGGCGGCAGCAACTTCACCGTCGTCATGGATGACGGCACGGAGATCGACGCCAAGCTCGTCGGAACCGATCCGCGCACGGACCTTGCTGTTCTGAAGGTCGAAGAAGAGCGCAAGTTCACCTATGTGGATTTCGCGGATGACGAGAAGGTCCGGGTAGGCGACTGGGTGGTTGCAGTCGGTAACCCGTTCGGCCTTGGCGGCACTGTGACGGCGGGCATTGTTTCCGCCCGCGGCCGAGACATCGGCGCTGGGCCCTATGACGATTTCATCCAGATTGATGCAGCAGTGAACCGCGGTAACTCCGGTGGTCCGGCTTTCAACCTGAGTGGTGAGGTCGTCGGCATCAACACGGCAATCTTCTCGCCGTCGGGCGGCAATGTCGGCATCGCGTTCGCCATTCCGGCCTCGGTTGCCAAGCAGGTTGTTGGAGATCTGATCGAGGACGGTACGGTTGAGCGCGGTTGGCTTGGCGTTCAGATCCAGCCTGTCTCCAAGGACATCGCCGAATCTGTCGGTCTTGACGAAGAAAAGGGCGCGCTGGTCGCCGATGCACAGGAAGGCGAGCCTGCAGCCAAGGCCGGAATCCGCTCCGGCGACATCATCATCGCCGTGGACGACAAGCCGGTCGCTTCGCCGAAGGAACTGGCACGCCTGATCGCTGGGTTCGCGCCGGGCAATGAAGTCGACGTGACGGTTTGGCGTGACGGCGCAACCGAAACCCTTGAAGTCACACTCGCCGAGATGCCCGGCATCGAGACGGTGGCAGCGGCCCGCGGTGGCTCCCAGTCCAGCACAATGGATGCACAATTCGGTCTGAAGGTCACACCGGCGGAGGATGGCGATGGTCTGGTCGTGACGGATGTGGAGCCTGACAGCGCTGCCGAGGAGCGCGGTATCCGCCCCGGCGATATCATTCGCGCCGTCAATTCCCAGAAGGTGAAAACGGGCAAGGATGTCGAAAACGCGGTTGCTGCTGCCGTGAAAGCGGGCCGCAAGGCCGTTCTGGTGCAGATCGAGCGCGACGAGGCAAGCCGCTTTGTCGCCCTTCCGACCAGCGAAGGCTGATCATCCTGACAATCCGGTTCCCCCGCGGTTTCTTCGGGGGAGCCGGGCTTTGTCCCGGTCTTTCTGGAAGACGTTTTATCGGTGAGCGGGTTATAACGACCATATGAAGATTCTTGTCATAGAGGACGATCGGGAAGCGGCGGACTATCTCAAGAACGCTTTTGCCGAAGCAGGTCACACCGCAGACATCGCCCGCGATGGCGATAGCGGTTTTTCCATGGCCGAGAGCGGCAGCTATGACGTCTTTGTCGTTGATCGCATGCTGCCGCGTCGTGACGGTCTTTCCATCATCGCTGAATTGCGAGAGGGCGGCAACGATACGCCTGCGCTCATCCTGTCGGCCCTCGGGGAGGTTGATGACCGGGTGACCGGTCTGCGCGCCGGGGGCGATGACTATCTGACCAAGCCCTACGCGTTTTCTGAGTTGCTGGCCCGCATCGAGGTGTTGCGCCGGCGGGCGGGCACCAAGGATGTTGAAACCGTTTATAACGTCGGTGATCTCGAGCTTGATCGGCTGTCACATACGGTCCGTCGTGCCGGCCAGGAGATTATTCTCCAGCCGCGTGAATTCCGCCTCCTCGAATACATGATGCGCCATGCCGGACAGGTGGTGACCCGGACGATGCTGCTTGAGAATGTCTGGGATTATCATTTCGACCCGCAGACCAATGTCATCGATGTTCATATCTCGCGGCTGCGCGGCAAGATCGAGAAAGGGTTCGACAAGCCATTGCTCCACACGGTGCGAGGCGCCGGCTACATGCTGAAGGACTGATGGCGCGGCTTCTATCAATTCTCAACACGACCGCAGCGCGCCTTTCCGCGCTCTATCTGATCCTTTTCGCCGTCTGCGCCACATTTCTGGTCATCTACATGACCTCGCTCTCAGCCCGCATGCTGGTGAGCCAGACACGTGAAGCGATCAATGAGGAGGTGCGCGGCCTCGATCGTGCCTATCGTCGCGGCGGGTTGCCGTTCCTCGTTCGCGTCATCGAATCCCGCGCGCGCCAGCCCGGCGCGAATCTCTATCTCCTGGCCGACGCAAATGGGCGGATCCTCTCCGGCAATGTGGAAAGCCTGCAACCTGGCGTTCTCGACGTGATGGGGTGGACGGAGAGACCGTTCACCTACAGCCGCTTTGGCGAGGGGGAGGCCCGTCTAGAACCACGCGGGAACAGCGGCGAGCACAGGGCGATGGCGGTCGTTTTCCGCTTGCCCAACCAGATCATTGTCATGGTCGGGCGCGATCTGGGCGAACCTGAAAAATTCCGCAGCGTGATGCAGCGCGCTCTTGTGGTGACGCTTGCCATCATGTGCGCGGGCGCACTGTTGATCTGGTATTTCGTCGGACGGCGCGCGCTGAAGCGTATTGACCGCGTATCAGAGGCGAGCCGTAGCATTATGGGTGGTGATCTGAGCCGGCGGCTGCCTGTTTCGGGGGCGGGTGACGAGTTTGATCGTCTTTCGGACAATCTGAACAAGATGCTGGATCGCATCGCTGCCTTGAACGAAGGGTTGCGCGAAGTCTCCGACAACATCGCCCATGATCTCAAGACGCCGCTGACGCGCCTGCGCAACAGGGCGGAAGCTGCGCTTGCAGGCAAGCCGAAAACGGCGGACTATCGTGCCGCGCTGGAACGCACCATTGCCGAATCCGACCAGCTTATTCGCACCTTCAACGCCATTTTGATGATCTCACGGCTGGAGGCAGGATATTCTGCCGAAGCCACCTCGACCATCGATCTGCGTGCCATCCTTGCAGATGTTGTCGAACTTTACGAAGCGCTTGCAGAAGAGCAGGGAGTTGCGCTGGAAGCTGAGGCCCACGCAGCCGTGACCCTGCAGGGCAATCGTGAGCTTATCGGACAGGCCCTGTCGAACATCGTCGACAATGCGATCAAGTATTCGGCGGGATCCGGCGAGAAGCCTGCCGTGCAGGTTTCACTTCAAAGCGGGCCTTCCGAGATACGACTGACAGTGCGCGACAACGGTCCGGGTGTTCCCGACGCAGACCGCCGCCGCGTCACCGAACGCTTCGTGCGCCTGGAAGAAAGCCGCACACAGCCGGGTTCTGGCCTCGGTCTCAGCCTTGCCAAGGCTGTCATGACATTCCATGGTGGGCGTCTCGAACTGGCCGACAACGAGCCCGGTCTCGTCGTGACAATGGTCTTTCCCGTCGAACATTCGAAACGGAAAGTCGAAACGGTCTTCAGGAAGCGTGAAGCCTCCGACTGACGTGGCCGGGCGAGCGAGAATGCTTGACCGAAGAGGGGGGCTTGATGGAGCGTGATGCGGTTGCTGATGGAAGTCTTTGGTTTGGAGCGCCGGTACTCGTTCTCAAGCCGGTGGATCAGGATGAGGCCGCTGAGGCGCTCCAGATGGTCCGCGAAGCGGCCGAGGAGGCTCAATGCGCGCGCCTGTGCGATCTTTTCGGACGCAATACCGGTTTGACGGATTTCCTCTCGGCGGTGTTCGAGCTTTCGCCATTCCTGCGCGACTGCGCGCGCCGCAACCCGAATGCTCTTGAAGCCCTGTTCGACACGCCAGCCGACGAACGGCTCAACATACTGTTCGAGCGCATCGATGCGAGTGCCCTTGTCGAGGAGCAGAGCGAAAGCGGCCAGATGAAGGCGCTGCGTGATTTGAAGGCGGAGGCGCATTTTCTTATCGCTCTCTGCAGACTTGCCAATGTCTCGGACACAGCCAGAACGACCGAGCGGTTGAGCGTTCTTGCGGACAAATGCATCCGTGCCGCCGTCAATTTCTTGCTTCTTGATGCCGATCGGGCAGGGAAACTGAAACTCCAGAACCGTACAAAACCGGCTGAGGGCAGCGGTTGGATCTTGCTTGGCATGGGCAAGCTCGGTGCCAATGAACTGAACTTCTCGTCTGACATCGACCTCATCGTTCTGGTCGATCCGCACGCGCCGGCCATCATCGAGGCTTATGAGGCCATCGACCTTTTTGTTCGCCTGACACGCAGACTGGTGCGGATCCTTCAGGACCGAACAGAGCATGGCTACGTCTTCCGCACCGATCTGCGGTTGCGCCCCGATCCGGGCTCCACGCCGCTGGCGATACCTGTCGAGGCGGCGCTCCACTATTATGAAAGCCGGGGCCAGAATTGGGAACGGGCGGCGATGATCAAGGCTCGGCCCATCGCTGGCGATCTGTTGGGGGGCGCGAACTTTCTGAAGGAATTGCAGCCCTATGTGTGGCGCAAATACCTGGACTATGCGGCCATTGCTGACGTCCATTCGATCAAACGCCAGATCCACGCGCATAAGGGACATGGTGAGGTTGCCGTCCGTGGTCACAACGTCAAGCTCGGGCGCGGCGGTATCCGTGAAATCGAATTTTTCGTCCAGACCCAGCAGCTGATCGCCGGCGGTCGCTTCCCGGAGCTCCGCGGTCGGCGGACGGTCTCCATGCTGGAAGAACTCGCCCGCTGCGGGTGGATAGACGAAGAGGCGCGAGAGGCACTGACGCGACAATACTGGTTCCTGCGTGATGTCGAGCACGCATTGCAAATGGTGGCGGATGAGCAGACGCATACCCTTCCCGAAGAAGATGAAGAACTGGAGCGCATAGCGCATCTGCTCGCTTTCGAGGATGCGGAGGCTTTTTCGGCAGCTTTTCGCGAAAGCCTTCGCCTCGTGGAGCAGCACTATGCGGACCTGTTCGAGACGGCGCCTCAGCTTTCACGCGGGGTCGGCAATCTGGTCTTCACCGGTGACGTGGACGACCCGGGCACTTTGGAAACGCTGAGCGAACTTGGTTTTGAACGGCCAAGTGACATGTGCCGTGTAATCCGCGGCTGGCATTATGGCCGCTATCGCGCAACGCAATCGGCAGAGGCGCGTGAGCGTTTGACGGAACTGACACCGGCGCTTCTCGAAGCCTTCGGAAGCACGCGGCGCGCCGATGAGGCACTCTTGCGCTTCGATACGTTTCTGGCGGGGCTGCCGGCCGGTATCCAACTTTTCTCGCTGCTTCAATCCAATCCGGCCTTGCTCAACATGTTGGTCAGCATCATGGGGGCTGCGCCGCGCCTGGCCGCCATCATCACGAAGCGTCCGCATGTGTTTGACGGGCTTCTGGATCCGGCACTTTTGTCCGAGCTTCCCGATCGGGCGTATCTTTCCGAGCGTCTTCAAACATTTCTGGCCGGCGCCCGGATTTACGAAGAGATCCTGGATCGATTGCGCATTTTTGCAGCCGAGCAGAAGTTTCTGATCGGTATCCGGCTTCTCACCGGAGCCATCGACGCTGCGCGGGCCGGCAAGGCGTTTTCGGATCTTGCGGACCTCACGGTTGAGGCCGCGCTTGACGCGGTGGTGGAAAATTTCGCAGAGCGCCATGGCCGTATAGCCGGCGGGCGTGTTGCTGTCCTTGGCATGGGCAAGCTTGGCAGCCGGGAACTGACGGCAGGGTCCGATATAGATCTGATCCTGCTTTATGATCACGATGAGGACGCCGATTATTCGGATGGTCAAAAACCGCTTGCGCCCTCGGAGTATTACGCCCGGCTAACCCAGAGACTGATTGCCGCGGTGTCTGCTCCCACTGCCGAAGGGGTGCTCTACGAGCTCGATCTGCGGCTTCGCCCATCGGGCAACAAGGGGCCGGTCGCCACCCACATAGACGCGTTTGCACGCTATCAGCGCAACGATGCCTGGACCTGGGAGCATATGGCGCTCACGCGTGCACGCGGTTTCGCCGGCGACCGGGCGCTGATCGGGCGCGTTGAGAAGGAAGTGCACGACATCCTGGCCCTGCCGCGCGACACACAGAAGATCCGCAAAGAAGCAGCCGAGATGCGCAGGCTCCTGGAGGAGGAGAAGCCTGCCCGCGACGTCTGGGATCTGAAGCTTGTGCCGGGCGGTCTCATCGACCTCGAATTCATCGCCCAGGTGGCGGTGCTGAGCAGAAACACCCGGGCGGGGAGTGAGGCGACCGCCACCGGTGAGATTCTGTCCTCCCTGTCAGAAGGGTTTTGTGCGTCTCAAGCGCGACAGGAACTCGTCGACGCGCATCAGCTTTATATGACCCTCACGCAGACCACGCGGCTTTGTCTAGAAGGCGGCTTTGATCCTGACGAGGCGCCGCCCGGCTTTGCCGATTTGCTGTTGCGACAAACCGATCTTCCGGAACTGGGCATTCTCGAGGCGCATGTCGAAGAGACGGCGGGCAGGGTGCGTCGACTGTTTGGAGAGCTGGTCGGCCCGGTCGGTTAATTCAGGCGGCCACGGCCGGTTTCTTGCGTTCCCCGGCGGGCAGGCGCACCGATACGATGGTGCCGACGCCTTCTGTCGAGCGGATCTTGAGCACGCCGCCATGCAACTCCGCCAGCGAGCGGGAAATGGCAAGGCCCAGTCCCGAGCCCGTGTGGTTTTTGGAGAACTGGTTTTGAACCTGTTCGAAGGGGCGACCCAATTTTTTCAATGCATCCCGCGGAATACCACAACCCGAATCCTCGATAGTGAGCGTGACCGCCGGTCCGACCTTGCGTGCACGCAGAGATATGTGTCCGCCTTCGCCCGTAAACTTCACGGCGTTGGACAGCAGATTGATCACGATCTGCTTGATTGCACGTCGATCGGCGAAGACCTGCATCCTTTCGGGAATGTCCATCTTCATCGCGATGGATTTTTCTGCCGCCTGGAGCTCCACCACCCGCACTGTCTCGCGGATCAGCGGGCATAGATCGATCTCCTCGCAATCGACCGAGAACTGGCCGGCTTCGATCTTCGACATGTCGAGGATATCGTTGATGACGCCGAGCAGGTAGGACCCGCTTGCGCAAATATCGCGCACATATTCTTCGTAGCGCTCGGAGCCCAGTGGCCCGAACATCCCCGACTCCATCACTTCCGAGAAACCGATAATCGCATTGAGCGGCGTACGCAGCTCGTGGGACATGTTGGCCAGGAACTCAGATTTTGCCCTGTTCGCTGCTTCCGCACGCTCGGTCTCGCGCATGTATTTGCGGTTCAGCTCACTGAGTTCGCGTGTGCGCTCCTGCTCGGCGCGGCGCGCCAGGCTGAGATCGTGAATGGTCGCCATCAACCGGCGCTCGCTGTCGACAAGCTTGCCCTGGTGCTGCTTGAGCTGGGTGATGTCGGTTCCGACCGAAACCGTGCCGCCATCGCGGGTTTTCAGTTCCGTCACCTGCAGCCAGCGTCCGTCCGCCAGCTGGCGCTCATAGGTCGCGCCATTGCCATTGCCGGAAGGTACGGCGAGCCGGCGCTCGGAGCGGAAAGCAGGTGCCAATGCTTCGATATCGCGCCGCCGCGCGCCGGTGACGATGAGACTCTCATCGACCCCCAGATCCTGCTTGTACTTCGTGTTGCACATGACGAGCCGCTCGGCATAGTCCCACAAAACGAAGGATTCCCCGATGCTCTCGATCGCGGTACGTAGCCGCTGATCGGCAGCTTCCGTCTGCTGCACAAGCGTGCGTTGCTCGGTCACATCCACGGCGATGCCGATCAGGTGCAGCTCCGGCGCGTTGGGGTCCACGACCTGCGCCCGCGCGCGAACCCATACCCATTGCCCATCGGCGCGCTTCATCCGGAAAACGCGGTCCACGTGATCAATCTCGCGTGCCATGATGCGGTTGGCCAGTTCGAAGAGATCGCCATCGTCAGGATGGATGATCGCCGCCACCTCGCCGAACGAGAGCATCTCCTCGGTGGTTTCGTAGCCCAGCATTTCGAACATGGAGCGTGACCAGAACATCTTTCCGCGCACCATATCCCAGTCCCACAGGCCGCATTTGCCGCGCACCATGGCCATGTCGATGCGTTGATGGGCCTCCATATAGATGCGGTCAGCTGCCTGCGCGCGCGCGGCCTGGCTGAAATATGCATAGAGGATGACCATCAGAATGCCCGCCGTCAGGGCAAACAGCGAGACATTCATCGAGACGGAACGACGCCAGTCGGCGAAGAGACTGTCGCGTGAGGTGAGGGCCACCGCCGCGCCGTCCTGGCCTGCGACATGGACGAGCGAGGCAAGCCACGGTTCTCCCCCGATCTCCACATTCATCACGCCGGCACGCGCACCGAACAGGAAGAGCGGTTGGCCGCCCGTCAAAACGTCTTCCAGCGAACGGCCGACGAGCCTTTGGCCGTTGGGTGAACTCGCCAGAACTTCAAAATGTTCGTCGGTGATGGCAAGCACACGTTCATCTTCCGACCCAGCGCGGCGCATTGCCTCTTCGATAAGCATGCGCGCCCTTTGGCCGGGCGCCATTTCACTGGTGTCGATCGCAACGCTTGCGGCAAGGGAGTCCGCGGCCAGCGCCAGCATGGTTCTGGCGTCGCGTTCTATGTCGTCGCGCCAGGTGAAGAGCGAGAGAAGCCGCGCTGC
This sequence comes from Nitratireductor sp. ATLC21, assembly GCF_057196525.1. NCBI lineage: Bacteria > Pseudomonadati > Pseudomonadota > Alphaproteobacteria > Hyphomicrobiales > Phyllobacteriaceae > Nitratireductor > Nitratireductor sp. ATLC21. The sequence goes on from NZ_JBXUOU010000002.1 coordinate 1,241,097, forward strand.
CGCAAGAACCAGAAGGAAGATGATGATCAGAACGGGAATGGAGCGGCGCAGATAGGGCTCTATCGCCAAAAGACGCTCATAGGCCGGAGCTGCAATAATTTTGGCGTTGCCTGCCAGTCCCATGCGCCTAGCGCGTCGGGTTCGCGGCCCGGCTGCGATGCCCGCTATCAGGGGCAAAGCCCAACCCCCTGCCTTCGCCATCCGACGGGCTCCCTCGTTCCTCGTTAAGTTCGGTGATTCGGCTCCGCCTGCTGCCGAATCATCCATAAGGAATCAAAGGTGATTCGCCTTGTCCAGAGGTCTTGGTAAAAAAGATATTAATGAGCCGTTTTAGGCGAGGGTCCGTTCCAGAATATCCGCCAGATCTCGAGACAGGTCTTTGCGGTTGGTGATCTCGCAGAGGAGCCGGCGTGCGTGCTCACGCCGGCCCTTTTCCAGCGAGCGCCAGGAACGGAACGCGGTGGCCAGGCGGGCCGCTACCTGCGGATTGTGGCCATCGAGCGCGGTGACCGTCTCTGCGACGAGTCGATACCCTTCGCCATCGGCACTGTGGAAGGCCGCCTGGTTCGCCATCGAGAACGTACCCACCAGGGCGCGTACCCTGTTTGGATTGGCGAGCGAAAAATGCGGATGTTTCATCAGGTTACGGATCAAGGAAACTGTTCCTGCCGAGGGGATCATTGCCTGGATCTGGAACCATTTGTCGAGCACGAGCGGATTGTCGCTGTAGCGCTTCTCAAAGGCCCCCAGCGCAGCTCTGCCCTCGTTGGTATCATGGAAATGTTGAGCAAGAACCGTGAGCGCGCCGGCACGCTCCGTCATGTTGTCGGCGCCTTCAAATTGCCTGTATGCGGCCGCGGGGTTGGCATCATCCAACGTCAGAAATTCTATCAATGCGTTGCGTAGCGCGCGGCGCCCCGCACTGCGCGCATCCGGCGAAAAGGGCACGTTGTCGAGCAGCCCGTCGTAGAGCGTGCGAAAGGTTTCCCTACCCGCCTGCGCGATGGTGAAGAGAAGAGCCTTGCGCGCACCCTGGATCGCATCAGGGTCGATATCCCGCCCGATTTCACGTGCTACATCAGCTTCGCCAGGCACGCTCAGGGTCAACGCTCGAAAGGCCTCTTCCAACGTTTCGTCAGCGGCGAGGTCTACCGTGACCGAGACGATCTCGTCATCGAACACCGGTGTTTTTCCCCCACGCACTGCTTTGCTGGCAGCAATCAAGGCGCTGGTCAGCAGCGTGTTCAGCGCCTGCCAGCGCGAAAACGGGTCACTGTCATGGCGCGCGAGGAAGCGTTGTTCGTCAGCACTGCTCTCGACGGCAAGGGTGACTGGAGCGGAGAAGCCCCGGTTGATAGACAGGACCGGGCGCGTCTTCACGCCCTTGAAGGTGATCTGGTGCCGGCGTTTTCGCAGGTGGATCACACCGTTTTCGACGTTTGCTCCCTCTGCGCTCTCATAGTCGAGATCGCTGCCGTCCGGGCCAACAAGGCCGAAAGCGAGAGGAATATGCATCAGGCGTTTGCGGCTTTCGGAGGGCGTCGGCGGTATGGACTGCTCGATCTCCACCGTCAGCGCCTTCTTCTTGGCATCATATCGCGATGAAAGCGCCACATTGGGTGTGCCGGCCTGATGGTACCAGAGCGCAAACTGGCTGAGGTCCCGTCCCGACGCATCCTCGAAGGATTTTACAAAATCCTCGATGGTTACGGCTTGCCCGTCGTGTCTTTCAAAATAAAGGTCCATCCCGGCCCGGAAGGCGTCCTCACCCAGGATCGTACGCAGCATGCGAATGACCTCGGAGCCTTTTTCGTAGACGGTCGCCGTGTAGAAATTGTTGATCTCCCGGTAGCGGCGTGGTCGCACGGGATGCGCGAGAGGACCCTGGTCTTCGGGAAATTGGTGCGCCCGCAGGCCGCGCACTTCGGCGATACGCTTGACGGCCCGCGATCGCTGATCTGCGGAGAATTCATGATCGCGGAAAACGGTCAGCCCTTCCTTCAGGCAGAGCTGGAACCAATCCCGGCAAGTGATTCTGTTGCCTGTCCAATTGTGGAAGTACTCATGCGCGATGATCGCCTCGATATTTGCGAAATCAGCATCAGTGGCGGTGTCAGCATCTGCAAGCACATATTTGTCGTTGAAGACGTTGAGCCCCTTGTTCTCCATCGCGCCCATGTTGAAATCCGAAACGGCCACGATGTTAAACACGTCGAGATCGTATTCTCGCCCGAACCGTTCCTCGTCCCAGCGCATGCACCGCTTCAATGCGTCCATCGCATAGGTGGCGCGCTCTTCCTTTCCATGTTCGACGTAGATGCCAAGTTCGACTTCACGTCCCGAGGCAGTGATGAAGCGATCCTTCACCACGCCGAGATCGCCGGCGACGAGCGCGAACAGATAGGAGGGTTTGGGGAAAGGGTCATGCCAGACGGCGAAGTGGCGCCCGTCAGCGAGTTCTCCGTTCTCCACCGGGTTGCCGTTTGAGAGAAGAAGCGGCGCTTTCTCGCGATACGCCTCCATACGCACCGTATAGACCGAGAGGATATCGGGGCGGTCGAGAAAATAGGTGATGCGGCGAAAGCCTTCAGCCTCACACTGGGTACAAAAAACGCCGTTCGAAACATAGAGTCCCATCAACGTGGTGTTCGTGGATGGCGCAATTCGCGTCACAATGGTTAGTTCGAATTGCCGAGAAGCCGGCAAGCGGGTGATTGCCAGTCGGTCCGGGGAGACGTCATAGCTGTCAGCTGATGCATCCACCCCGTTGATCTGCAGAGCTTCCAGGATCAGCCCATCGCCATCAAGAATCAATGGAGAATCGGCCGGGGCGCGTGCGATCCGTTCCACCCTCAATGTGGCTGTCACCAGCGTCTCCTGAGGGTCCAGCCGAAAATCCAGCGCTATCTCCGGAATGAGATAATTGCTTGGTTGATAGTCCTCGAGACGAAAAACCTGGCCGCTTTCTGTACGCATCGCTACTCTTTCTACGGCCTGGGGAGCGGGCCGGCAATCTGTGGGCTGTCTGGTCCAACAAAATCGGATAGCTGCTCTTTACACAATCATCAGGCTCGACAAAACTAAGACAGCATATGTCGCTCGACTGTTTCCAGCCAGCTCACCGAACATCGGTCAAACCACGATTGGCCAGAAGGGATTCCGCATGACTGTGATGACGCCGAAATTCGGGATGGGTGCCTCCGTGCGCCGCAAGGAAGATGCGGCGTTCATCACGGGCAAGGGGCGTTATACGGACGATTTCCTGCCTGAAGGCACACTGCATCTCTACGTGGTGCGTTCGCCTGTCGCCAAGGCGCAGTTTACGATCGCCTCGGTCGAGGAAGCACAGGCCGCGCCAGGCGTGCATCTGGTCCTGACGGGCGCGGATGTGGCGCATTTGAAGGATTTGCGCTCCGGCGCCATGCAGAAACAGCCCGACGGAACTCGCGCCCCCACCCGTGACATTCCGATCCTGTGCCGTGATCGTGTGCAATATGTGGGGGACGCGGTGGCGCTCGTGGTCGCCGACAGCCGCGCACAGGCACAAGACGCTGCAGAGCTGATCGAGATCGATTTCGATGACGAGGAGGCCATAGCATCGACGGCAGCTGCGTTGACCGAGGATGCCCCGCTTGTCTGGCCGGAGCTCGGGTCGAATCGTGCCTTCCTCTACCATGTGGGCGACAAGGATAAGTCCGATGCGGCGTTCGCCAAGGCCGACCATGTGACCCGCATCCAGTTTGTGAACAACCGCCTCGTCTGTAACTACATGGAACCGCGCGCGGCCTTGGCCGAATGGCGCGACGACGAGAACCGCTTTGTGCTGACCACCGGCTCGCAGGGCGTTCATTCCATGCGCGGCATTCTGTGCAAAACCTTCGGCATCGAGCCGGAAAATCTGCGCGTGATCACGCCGGACGTTGGTGGCGGTTTTGGTCCGAAAACCTTTGTCTACCGTGAATACGCGATGGTCATGGAGGCGGCGAAACGCCTTGGCCGCCCGGTCAAGTGGACCGGTGACCGCAATGAGCATTTCATGACCGACGCGCAGGGGCGAGACAACGTCGTGACTGCCGAAATGGCAATGGACAGGGAAGGGCGTTTCCTTGGCCTGCGGGTCGATCTCACGGCCAATATGGGCGCCTATATCTCGCAATATGGTCCCTTCATCCCGTTTGTCGGCGTCTCCATGTCGACCGGCGTCTATGACATTCAGGCGCTAGATGTGACGATCAACGGCGTCTACACCAACACCTGCCCGGTGGATGCCTATCGTGGGGCGGGCCGCCCGGAGGCGGCATTCCTGCTTGAAAAGCTGGTGGATGCCTGTGCGCGCGATCTTGGCATCGGGCGCGATGAGATCCGTCGCCGCAACTTCATCAGGCCCGAGCAGTTCCCCTATCGCACCCAGACTGGCCGTCTTTACGACGTCGGCGAGTTCGAGGGGCACATGAACAAGTGCATGGAGAACGCCGGCTGGGCCACGTTCGATGAGCGGATTGAGGAATCGCGGCGCAACGGCAAACTGCGCGGCATCGGCATGGCCACCTATATTGAAGCCTGCGCCTTTGCCGGTTCGGAGCCTGCCCATGTGCGGCTGAACGAGGATGGCACCGTCACGCTTCTGATCGGCACCCAGTCCAACGGCCAGGGACACGCCACCGCCTATGCGCAATTCGTGGCCGACAAGCTCAATATCGACATCGACAGGATCACCGTGCGCCAGGGTGACACGGATGAATTGGCCTCCGGTGGCGGCACGGGCGGCTCGCGCTCAATTCCGCTGGGCGGTGTCTCGGCCGCGCGGGCCGGCGAAGACCTTGCCGAGAAAATCCGCAAGCTTGCAGCCGATGAACTCGAAGCGTCGGTCGATGACATTGAACTGTCCGATGGAGCCGCCCGCATTGTCGGCACGGATCGCGCGGTCGACTTTGCAGCCATCGCCAAGGCCGCCAAGGCACCCGAAGATCTGGAAGGCTTCGGTGAATTCGTGCAGGAAGAGGCGACCTATCCGAATGGCACGCATATCTGCGAAGTCGAAATTGACCCGGAAACCGGACGCACCGAGGTGTTGGCCTATTGGATTGTCGATGATTTCGGCGCGACGGTGAACCCGATCCTTCTGGCTGGTCAGGTTCATGGGGGTGTTGCCCAGGGCCTTGGACAGGCCCTGACGGAGGACACGATTTACTCGGAAGATGGCCAACTCGTCACCGCAAGTTTCATGGACTATGCGATGCCGCGTGCGGATGATCTGCCGTTCATCCATTTTGAAACCCGCAACGTGCCCTCGACCACCAACGCGATGGGCATCAAGGGGGCTGGTGAAGCCGGCACGATCGGTGCCACGCCGGCTGTTCTCAACGCTGTGACGGATGCGCTCTACCGCGCCTACGGCATCACCCATATTGACATGCCCACCACGCCTTCGCGGGTGTGGGAGACGATCCGACAGGCCAGAGAGGCGGCATGACGGCTTTTTTGGCGATGGTTTTGCTCCACCCTCCCGCTTCTTTACCGGCCTTATAGGAAATCAGATCATGCCCGCTGAGACCGAAGTCGGTGCCGAAGGCAAACCACTGATCGGCATCGCGCTGAAGGTTATTTCGGTCTCGGTTTTCGTTATGATGTCCTCGCTGATCAAATCGGCGGGGATGGTGCCTTCAGGGCAGATCGTCTTCTTCCGCTCGTTCTTTGCGATATTCCCGATCATCGCCATGCTGGCCTGGCGACATGAGTTGGCAACGGCTTTCCGTACCACGCATCCTGTCAGCCACATCTTGCGCGGCCTTGTGGGGGTTACCTCCATGGGGCTTGGCTTTTTTGCGCTTACGCGCCTGCCTCTGCCCGACGCGATCACGCTCAATTACGCTCAACCGCTCATCGTTGTGGTCTTCTCGGCCATTTTCATGGGGGAGGTGGTGCGCATCTACCGTTGGAGCGCCGTTGCGGTCGGCTTTCTGGGGGTCATCATCATCGCCTGGCCGAAACTGACCCTTCTGACAGGAGATGCCGGTCTGGAGGCCGCTGAGGCCGTGGGTGTTATCGCCGCCCTGTGTGGCGCGACCGGCTCTGCCGTCGCCATGCTTTTGGTCCGTCGACTGGTCCAGACCGAGAAAACGGCCACCATTGTTCTGTGGTTCTCGGTGACGGCCACCGTACTTTCTCTGTTCACCATTCCTTTCGGATGGGCGGAATTATCGCGCGGTCAATATCTTGCTTTGGCCGGCGCGGGCATTTGCGGCGGGGTGGCGCAGATCCTGATGACGGAGTGCTATCGTCATGCGGAACTCTCCACCATCGCACCTTTCGAATATACGTCGATGATCCTCGCCATCGTGATCGGGTATTTCGCTTTCGGCGACGTGCCGACCCTTTACACACTGGTTGGCGGGATGATTGTGATCGGAGCCGGGCTCTTCATCATCTGGCGCGAGCGCCGCCTTGGCCTCAGACGGGTCGCTGCCCGCCGCTTCGTGCCGCCTTCCTCATGAGCCCCGGCTCTGAACCTGTCGCAAAAAGGCGGCGGTTGCAGCGTCGGCTGGAAAAAAACTTTCAATGGCAAGTTCCGACAGTGTCACGTCGAGTGGGGTGCCAAAAACGGTGGTCGTGGTGATGAAGGAAAGCTCCGCTCCTCCGAGGCGTAGACGAAGGGACACGGCGATCATGTCAGCGGCGCCGGGTTTGGGGTCTGGCCCGGTTTTTCTGACTGGATAGGCTGCCAGTTCCTTTTCCAGCGCTGTCAATTGCGGATCGGTCGACTGGTCGATGAGAAGGCGCAGCCTTTCCAGCACGTGCGCACGCCATGCAGACAGGTTCACAATGTTGGGGGCGATACCTTCGGGGTGCAGGCTCAGGCGCAGTACATTCACAGGCGGTTTCAGCAGGTCTTTATTGCTCACACCCTCAAGCAGCGGTGCGATGGCTTGGTTCGCTGCGACCATGGTCCAATGCCGGTCAATCGCGATGGCCGGGTTGGGCGCGTGGCCATCAAGAACAATCTGCACCGCGTACATGGCGGGTTTCAATTCGGGATCATGGAGATCCCGCTCCGAGAAGCCTGGAGCAAACCCTGAGGCTATGAGGATTCGGTTGCGCTGACGAAGCGGGATGGAAAGGCTTTCCGACAAAAGCAAAACCATGTCCCGCGAGGGGTTGGAGCGGCCACTTTCAAGGAAACTGAGATGGCGCTGGGAAATACCCGCCTCCAGTGCCAGATGAAGTTGGCTCATGCGCCGGCGTTGACGCCACTCCCGGATGAGGGCGCCGGCGCTGGTTTGGGCGACCATGGTGATGTCTGGTTTCATGGGGTGACTGTAGAGCCGACCGGCGCCCATTTCCATTACCTCCCGGGTAATCGCCGGGAGGAGTTTCTTCGGTCAGTTTGCCCGGCATCGGGTTCGACATCCGATCATCCAGATACGCTGTGAAGAAGGGAAACCGCCATGCCGCTCACGCTCACACCCGCACTCAGAAAAACACTTCAGCTCGATGCCGTCACAAGTGGTGCTGCAGCAATTCTGCTGCTGGTTGCGGCAGCACCGCTGTCACGACTTCTCGCCTTGCCCGAAGGGCTCCTGTTCTGGGCCGGCGTGGCGCTGGTGCCTTTCGTGATCGTGCTGTGGATGATTGCCTCCCGGGAAGCAACGCCCCGTCTTCTGCTTATCGATGTGGTCTTGCTCAACGCCGGTTGGGCCGTGTCGAGCTTCGCAATGCTCGCGACTGGATGGGTCTCTCCAAATCTGCTCGGCATGGTCTTCGTGATTGCTCAGGCATGTGCGGTTGCCCTATTCGCATTGCTTCAATTTGCTGCAATGCGTGAGACGCACAGCTGAAAGGCACAAGACCGCACACGAGTGCGGCCCCGCCTTTTTGCATTCAATAGTTGAGATAGGGCGCAGCAGTCCAGAGCGGACCATTGCGCTCTTCATCTTTCAGGCTGGTTGAGCCGAAATGATAGCGAAAACCTGCCACGATGCCGTGAGAGGTTGTGTCCCCGGCAGGCAGATCGTCGGTGGCCGACGAGCTTGATCGGAACCGGTATCCACCAAACGCGGTTATCGGTTGACTGGAAAGCCGGTAGTTGGCGGCCATGGAAACAGAGTAGGTTTTTCGCACCGTATCTTCGTTCATCAATCGCTCGAAGCCCGCATCGAGATCGAAACGCAGATTGTCGGTCTGATAGTATCGCGCACCAATCAGTCCATTGAGCTTGGATGCATCTTCCCCTTCCAATTGTGCCGCTTCCACGCCAATTTGGCCCAGAACGGTTGACTGGCTGAGAAAGACGGCACCTTCCAGTCCCACAGCGATTTCCTTCGGCCCCAATGCCAGGGTTTCGCTGGAGATCCGCTCATACTGTCCATAGAGGCCAAGAGCAAAGCGGTCAGGCTTGCGATAGTAGGTGTGCGCACCGAATGCGATGGTCTGGTCGGCAAGATCCTCGAATTTCAGATTTTCAAACCGGCCATCGAGCTGGACATTGAAGCGCTCCCCGATCGGCAGGTTCGCCACGCCGCGCAAGCCCCATCCACTGGTTTTGGCAGGATCTTCATCAAAATGGGCTTTGCCCAGTGCCGAATTTACCTCGACGAAGCCGGAAAAGTGCGGGCTGAACTCCAGCAGCAAGGGCGCTTTTTCGACGTTCGGCGGAACAGGAACATCTGAGCTCACCAGATCCGCGCCAGACGCCGGATATGATCCGTAGACGATGAAAGAAAAAAGTAAAAACAGGCGCCCCCCGGAAGTGACACGAACACACATGCTCGACTCCGGGACGTTGTTACGAAACGCAATCGTGCGCCAACAGGGTTAACGCAGGCTTAACTTCAGTTCTTCTTTCGCCTCAACCAGCGCTTTCCAGCTTCAGTTTGATCTGCAGGAAATCCTGCCAGGCGAGCTTTTTGTGCGCCGGATTTCGAAGGAGGTATGCGGGGTGGAGGGTGGGCATGGTGGGGATGTCTAGGCCAGACGGCGTCTTGTGCATCGCCCAGTTGCCGCGCATCCGCATGATACCGGTCTGCGTGTTCAAAAGCAGCTTGGTTGAGGGATTCCCCAACGTTACCAGAACTTTGGGTGCTACAAGTTCGATATGCCGCTCGATGAACGGGCGGCAGATTTCCGTTTCGAGCGGGGAGGGGTCCCGGTTGCCGGGCGGTCGCCACGGGATCACGTTGGAAATATAAACGGAGGTACGATCAAGACCGATGGCTGCCAACATCCGATCCAGCAACTTTCCGGAGCGACCAACGAAGGGAAGTCCCTGGATATCCTCGTCGCGGCCCGGCGCCTCGCCAACGAACATAACGCTGGCCTGTGGATTGCCGTCTGCAAAGACGGTATTTTTCGCCGTGGTCTTGAGATTGCAGCCGTCGAAGTTCGAAAGCATATCGCGCAGCGCATCCAGGCTTTCAGCGCTTCTGGCGATCTCGCGCGCCCGCGCGGCCTGCGCATCGTCAGGGACCGCTGCTCTGACTGCGGCCGCAGCCGCGGGGCGGGGCTGCGTGGTCGCCACCGGTTTCTGCGGCGTTGGCTGCTGTCGTTGCGCGGCCCTTTTTTCCGCCTCCGCACGCGTTTCCTGAAAACGGTCGGGCGCTTCATCCAAAAGGGGCTCGTCCACACCGGCATCAGCGTAGAAAGTCAGAAGCTCCCTTAGTCCAGCGGAGTCCATTGCGTCCAGTATCCTGAGCGTCAGCGAGGGTGAAAGGCGGCAGTTTCTCTTTCTTTGCCGCTGGTTGCAAGCTCAGGAAGCCGGAATGCGTGGGTCCTGCACCAGATAAAACACTGGTTTCGGGGTTAGGTCGGTGATTAGAAGCTGAAAAGTCACGGAATGACCGGCATTGACCGTGCCTGACTGGAACAGAAGCCGGTCATAGGGTTCGAGTTTGCTATCGTGCACTGCGAACGCATTGGAGCCGATGTGCTCGGATCCCACATTTCTCTGATCGAAGGAGAGGCCGTCCCCGTAGACGCTCGAGACGCCGCGCAACTCTTGCAGCTCGAATTCAAACTCGACCCAAGGCAGGTTGCTTGCATTGAGTGTGTCGATCTTCATGAAGAGATAGCCCGCTCCCGCCCTTTCGTCATAGGCATATCGCGGAACCTCCCCGGTGGTGCGGATGACGAGCACGACGGCAGACGCCGTATAAAGCTCCTGTTGGAGAAGCACGGGGTCGCCGCGCGAACCTGTGCCTGAAACAGCCAGAATGCGAAATCCGCCGAGCTCATCGGAAAAGGAATAGGGGCCAGCCTGCCAACGACCGTCATCTCCCGGCCCGGCGCCCAGAAGGACAGCGAGCAGAGGGAGAAAGACTATGGACACGGTTCGGGGCAGGGCAGTACCTCCCTTCCTTCCGCATTATACCGCCATTTCACGTTCCGGAGAACGAAAAAGCATGCCTCAGCCGCCCGTCTGCCAATCGGAGACTGCCTGTGAGGGATAGACAAGCTGGAGAATATTGAGCGTGAGATTGTCGCGGATCATGACCGCCATGAAAATCTCCGTCGTCACCACCAGAAGAATGCTGAGCCAGAGCGGAGATATTCGTGCGACGAAGAAGCCGGCGATAGTCGCAAGCGTGTCGGAGAGCGAATTGATGACACTATCCCCGTAATAGCCTTGGGCGAGTGCGGATTCGCGGTAGCGATTGATCACCATCGGCGTGTTTTCTGCCATCTCCCACGCAGCCTCCAGCCCTACGGCAAGCGCGAGACGATATCCGAGCGGCATACGCGGGGCGACGAGCCAAAGGAGGCCGTAGAAGAGCAAACCGTGGAGAAAATGCGAGTAGGTGTACCAGTCGCCGATATGCTGGGAGGTCTCGGGGCCAGATGGGTCTGGGTACCAGAGTTTTACCGCACCGCAGTCGCAGAATGTTGTCTGCCCCATGAGTTTCAGGAACAGCGCCTGAATGGCAAGGATGGCGAGAACACAGAAAGCGGTCACCAAGACCGGACTTTGCCTGTAGGCCCTCAGCAACGGTTTTCCCGGATGTCCACGTCCTGCCCCCAATCTTGAAACAGGCTGAAACTGCTTGGATTCGAGCCGCGAGGCAAACAGGAATTGCCTGCGCCCGATTTCTCAATTATTTACGTTTACGTTAAAGTAATATTGGTTTGCAGCAATCAGGAATGGGTTGATGCAACTTCTCTGGTTTCGACAGGCGCGCGGATGCGCTATAGCCCGGCGTTGAAACCGTTATGCGGGACTGATGGGTATCCGGATCGCGCCGGCACGAAACGAGAGCAGGGGCGCGCGAGAGAAAAAGACTGCGGAGGGTGGAATGAGCGAAGTGGAACGCGAAAGCATGGAATTCGATGTGGTCATCGTCGGCGCAGGGCCGGCGGGGCTGGCCGCGTCCATCCGGCTCAAGCAGTTGAACCCGGAGCTTTCCGTCGTCGTTCTCGAAAAGGGCGGTGAAGTCGGCGCACACATCCTGTCTGGTGCTGTCGTCGATCCCATCGGCATCGACCGGCTTTTGCCGGAGTGGCGCGATGATCCCGATCACCCGTTCAAGACACCCGTCACCGACGATCAGTTTCTGGTTCTCGGGCCGGCGGGCTCCATGCGCATTCCCAATTTTCTGATGCCGCCGCTGATGAACAACCACGGCAACTACGCCGTATCGCTCGGCAATGTCTGCCGCTGGCTTGCAGGCTATGCCGAGGGATTGGGCGTTGAAATCTATCCGGGCTTTGCCGCCGCCGAAGTGCTCTACAACGACGATGGCGCGGTTATCGGCGTCGCTACCGGCGATATGGGCGTCGAGCGGGATGGCTCGCACGGTCCCAACTATCAGCCTGGCATGGCGCTTCTGGGCAAATATGTCCTGATCGGCGAGGGCGTGCGCGGTTCGCTCGCCAAGCAGCTGATAGAGAAATTCGGCCTTGCTGAGGATCGCGAACCCCAGAAATTCGGCATCGGCCTGAAAGAACTCTGGGAGGTCAAGCCGGAGAACCACAGGCCCGGTCTCGTCCAGCATTCCTTCGGCTGGCCGCTCGACATGAAAACCGGCGGTGGCTCCTTCCTCTATCATCTGGAAAATAATCAGGTGGCGGTCGGTTTCGTGGTTCACTTGAACTACAAAAACCCGTTCCTCTCACCTTTTCAGGAATTCCAGCGTTTCAAGACGCATCCTGCGATCAGCAAGACGTTTGAAGGTGGCAAGCGCATCTCCTATGGCGCCCGCGCCATCACTGAAGGCGGCTACCAGTCTGTGCCAAAACTCGCCTTTCCTGGCGGTGCGCTCATCGGGTGCTCGGCAGGCTTCGTCAACGTCCCGCGCATCAAGGGCTCCCACAATGCGGTGCTCTCGGGAATGCTCGCCGCCGAGCATGTCGCGGAAGCGCTGGGAGCGGGACGTGTCAACGACACGCTGGAAGGCTACGAGGCTGCCTGGCGCGCCTCGGACATCGGCAAGGACCTGAAGAAGGTGCGCAACGTCAAGCCGCTCTGGTCGCGCTTCGGCACGCTTCTGGGCGTCGGCATTGGCGGCTTCGACATGTGGGTGAATTCGCTGTTCGGCTTCTCGCTGTTCGGCACCCTGAAACATGGCAAGACCGACGCGGCTTCGCTGGAGCCGGCCGCAAAACACAGGCCCATCGACTATCCGAAACCCGACGGTGTGCTCACCTTCGACCGTCTTTCCTCCGTATTCCTGTCCAACACCAATCATGAAGAGGATCAACCGGTTCATCTTCAGGTGAAGGACATGGAACTGCAGAAGACGTCGGAATACGCCGTCTATGCCGGCCCGTCCTCGCGCTATTGTCCTGCCGGTGTCTACGAGTGGGTGGATGCTGACGGCAACGCGCTCACCGATGGCAGCGATGTGGCTGACGCCCGCTTCGTCATCAACGCGCAGAACTGCGTCCACTGCAAGACCTGCGACATCAAGGACCCGAACCAGAACATCAACTGGGTGCCGCCACAGGGCGGCGAGGGCCCCGTCTATACCGGGATGTAGAGAGATTGTCCGACCCCGCATCCGAAAACGCAGCAGCCAACGCCGTTGATGAAGAGGCGCTGGCCGAGGCCTATAATCGTGCTCTGGCGCTTGAAAAGGCCGGCGATTTCGACGCAGCTGCCGAAGCCTATCGCGAGGTGCTGGCTCTTGACCCTGCCGACCACGGCGGTGCAGCAGTACGGCTTGCCTCGATGGGGCGGGGCGAGACGCCGTCTCGGGCATCGGAAGCCTATGTGGCGACGCTGTTCGATCAGCACGCCGGCGCGTTTGAGAGCATTCTGGTCGATCAACTCGGCTACGACGTGCCGGCACTGACCCGCAGGGCGCTGGATGAGGTGGCGCCTGGGCCTTTCCGGCGCATGCTGGATCTGGGTTGTGGAACGGGGCTCGCCGGCGAGGTCTTGCGCGACATTGCGGACCACATCACCGGCGTCGACCTGTCGGAAACCATGATCGAGGTCACCGACGAAAAAGAGCTCTACGACGCGCTCTATGTGGGCGACGCGGTGGACTTTCTCCATCACGCGGATGTCGAACCCTTCGACCTGATCACCGCAACCGACGTTCTGCCCTATCTGGGTGATCTGGAAGCCTTCTTTGCCGGTGCGGCAGAACTTGCCACGGACGGTGCAGTTCTGGCCTTTTCAAGCGAAACCCTGCCGGACGAGGTGCTCGCCGGGCGCGCCTTCATGGTCGGGCCGCATCAGCGCTTCGCCCATTCTGAGAGCTATCTTGCCGAAATGCTTGCCGGGCATGGCTTTACAGGTCTGGCCATTGCCAACATCGTGGTGCGGCACGAAATGGGAAAGCCGGTTCCCGGTCACCTGGTCGTCGCACGCAGGAAGCCGGCCGATTAACGTCTGTTTCTGGCGAGCTTCACTTCGATCACCTCATCCGGTTGGCTGGTCGGTTGGATGCCGAATTCGAGCAAAACCGGCAGATGATCGGACCCCACATCCTCAAGACGTTCAACCGTAAGCGGCACGATGCGGCCCTTGGTAAACACATTGTCGATGGGCAGACCCACCAGCCGGCGGAGCGCTTCTGGCACGACGGGCTTCATCCATGTGGGTCCGATGCCAGGCATGAGATCCATCTCCCCGGCTGCAGCCACACGGTGCGCCGTCACACTCCAGGGGGTGGCGTTTAAATCTCCGGCAAGGATGGCTGTTTGGGGGAAACGTTCCAGCACGGGCGCAACCCGGCTTACCTGGTGATGCTGTTCGAATGGCCACGGCCAGCCGAGATGCAATGCGCCGATTTCCACTGCGTCCGCACCCAGCCGAACGGTTGCCACCGCCATGGAGCCGCGGTCATAGCAGGCAAAGGCCTGCGGATCAGCGAATGGCCGGCGCGAGAGAATGGCTACGCCGCCAATGCGCGCAGGCGGTGGACAAACCACCCGGTAGGGATAGGTAGCTTCGAGAAACTTGAGTTCCTTCACCCACATGCCCGAGACCTCGTTCAGCGTGACGATGTCGGGCTTGGTGCGGCCGATCAGTGAGAAGACCTGCTTGGGGGTTGCATTGTCATATCGCAGGTTGAGTTGCAGAAGCCTATACCGTGCCGCCGGCGCGTCTGCCTCTCCGGCCCTTGCCGAACCGGCAGTGGCCTGAACGGGAAGCAGTGTTGCGCTCAGAGTGGCGATGCCAAGCACGGCTCCCGCTGCACCGATCTGACGCCAGCCTTTCACAAAAAGCAGCGGAGCCGCCATGAGAGCGATGAGCACTGCGAGATGAAGACGGAAATGTGCCATGGAATCGAGGGCAGGGTGAAGCCTGCCCCAGAAGCCAGCGACCAGCGGAAAAGACACCAGAACCACGCCGATTGCCAGAAAGGCCGGCAGCATTGATGCAATCCTCGGTCTCTTCATTGCCTCGCGCCCATTGTTTCCGTCTCGATTCAGCAGCGCCTAATCGCATTTTTGGGCTATTGGAAGGCGGTCTCGAAAAAGCTCCGCAATTTGCGTGAATGGAGCCTTTCGGGCGGCATGGCTGCAAGCTTTTCCACGGCTCTCATCCCGATCTTGAGATGTTGCGAAACCTGCCTCTTGTAGAAATCGGTGGCCATGCCCGGCAGCTTCAGCTCACCGTGCAGCGGTTTGTCCGAAACACACAGTAAAGTTCCGTAGGGGACGCGGAAGCGGAAGCCGTTGGCGGCTATCGTTGCCGATTCCATGTCGAGCGCGATTGCGCGGGATTGTGAGAGGCGCTGGACCGGACCGCGCTGCTCGCGCAGTTCCCAGTTGCGGTTGTCGATGGTCGCGACGGTTCCGGTGCGCATGATGCGCTTTAATTCATAACCGGAAAGTCCGGTGATCTCAGCGACCGCTTCCTGAAGCGCCACCTGAACCTCCGCCAGCGCCGGCAGCGGCACCCAGACGGGCAGGTCGTCGTCAAGCACATGGTCTTCGCGCACATAGGCATGCGCCAGAACATAGTCGCCGAGCGCCTGTGTGTTCCTCAGGCCGGCGCAGTGGCCGAGCATCAGCCAGGCATGCGGGCGCAGCACCGCCACATGATCGGTGATCGTCTTAGCGTTGGAGGGGCCAACGCCGATATTCACCATTGTGATGCCCGCATGGCCATCGCGCGTCAGGTGATAGGCCGGCATCTGTGGCAGGCGGGCAAGGGCGCTGGCAGACGGGCTCGTCTCGCCGGCCATTGTGATGATATTGCCCGGCTCCACGAAGGCGGTGTAGCCATTTCCGCCCTCGGCCATCATCTCGCGGGCAAGCGCGCAGAACTCGTCGATATAGAACTGGTAGTTTGTGAACAGGACGAAGTTCTGAAAATGTGCCGGCGCCGTGGCGGTATAGTGTGAAAGCCGGTGCAGCGAATAGTCGACCCGCTGTGCGGTAAAGGGGGCGAGCGGCAGGGGCTCGCCGGGCAGGGCCTCATGCGTGCCGTTGACGATATGGTCGTCCGTGGCGTTGAGGTCCGGCACATCGAAAAGATCGCGCAGCGGCCGCTTCAGCCTATCAGCGATGGAGCCTTCCACATATGTGTCCTGGAGAAATGCGAAATGCAGCGGGATCGGCGTTTCCGATTCGGATATCGTGATGGGCACACCGTGGTTCCGGATCACCAACCCTAGCTGGTCGATCAGGTAGTCTTCAAAGAGATCAGGCCGGGTGATCGTGGTGGCGTAAACACCGGGCGCAGCCACATGGCCATAAGCCAGCCGCGTATCGATCTGGGCGTAGGAGCCCGTGGCAAGGCTGATTTCGGGATAAAAGGCGCGAAAGCGGCGGTCGCTCTCGCCGTCCTGGGCGACTTGCGCGAAGGCATCGCGCAGGAATGCTGTGTTGCGCTCATAGAGCGCTTTCAATGCCGCAACGGCTTCGCGAGCATCGGTAAAGCTTTTCCGGGCAAATGGCTCGGGGCTTGAAATCGTCTGAATGGGCTGGGGGTATATTCTGTGTTCCATGGCCTTTTATATGGATATTCTTCTTCTTCTCAAGACCTGAGCCTACCTCGAACGCTTCAGACTGACCATCAGGACGAGGCCCGCACCGCTCGAGCGTTCATAATCCCCTTCGATGATGTTTTCATTACCGGCACGGACGTTCTGGACCGCAAGAAGCGGTGAGCCGATCAGGGCGGCAAACATCAATCCCCGAGCCATGTGTGTGATCGTCCGCATCGTCTCTTACCTCAACTCATCTCGTTCAGCGCAGAATTGTTCTGCCGCAAAGCGCGGTCTGCTCACCGGAGCAGGAGAACGGCCGATTGTTCTGCCAGGGATCGGAAGGCCTGCTCGCTTCTGCGACCAGTATGGCAAGCCCCATGCCGAAGATGGCGGTGATCAGGCAGACAATTGAAAAGCGGCGCATCAACATCGGTTTGTCCTCATTGTCGCCATCACTGTGGCAGACGCGGACTGAACCGATACTGAGAGGGATATTCATCCAGGGTTCAGCAGTGTTAACGCCCCGATTATGGATAAATAACGGATCGTTGAAGAGCAGGCGCGTTGCAAAGTCGGCAGCCGGTGCTTACCTCCCCGGGTATTGCCGCAATCCTCCCCCGACTGCGCGGCGCCCAACAGCTGGAGGCAACAAAGCATGACCACCCAGACCAAGCCGATCGAACTCTATTATTGGCCCACGCCCAATGGCTGGAAAATCACCATTTATCTTGAAGAGACCGGGCTTCCCTACGATGTGCACTATGTGAATATCGGCAAGGGCGAGCAGTTCGAACCCTCCTTCCTCAAGATCGCGCCGAACAACCGCATGCCGGCGATTGTGGACCCTGAAGGACCGGGCGGCGAGCCGATCTCCGTTTTCGAATCGGGTGCGATTCTGCAGTATCTGGGCCGCAAGACGGGCAAGTTCTATCCCACCGATGAGCGAGCGCGTGTCGAGGTGGATCAATGGCTCTTTTGGCAGATGGGAGGTCTCGGTCCGATGGCCGGCCAGGCCCATCACTTCCGCAAATACGCCCCGGAAAAAATTGCCTACGGCATCGATCGCTACACCAATGAGGTGAACCGACTTTACGGTGTCATGAACAAACGTCTCGCAGACCGGCCGTTCCTCGCCGGCGATGAATACACGATTGCCGACATGGCAAGCGTGGGTTGGGTGAAACCCTATGAACAGCAGGGCCAGGACCTCAACGATTTCCCGAACCTGAAGCGCTGGTTCGAAACCATCATGGCGCGGCCGGCGGTCGTGCGCGCTCTGGAGGTTGGTCAGGAACACCGCCGCAACATCGCTGAAGACAAGGAAGCCCAGAAAGTTCTCTTCGGGCAGCGCGCCAGCTGACGACAGTTTTGTGCGTTTCAGGCAGGGCGGGCGTCCTTGGGGCGCCCGCCCTGTTTTTTTGTTTATCCGAGGCGTATCAGCAGGATGGCGAGGATGAGAATGCCCACGCCCAGCCAGCTCGTCAGGTTGAGCCGATGACCGAAGACGAGCCAGACGGCCAGCGCCGTTCCGAGGATCGAAAGCACGCCCCACACCGCGTAGGCGATAAAAAGGTCCATGCCGGTGACGGCCAGCGCCAGAAGCGCGAAGGCCGCCATGATGAGCAGGACGGCAGCGCCTCCCCAGCCTCTGCGTGCGAAACCGTTCGATTTCTCGAGTGCCAGATTGGCGAGGATGTCGAGCGCCACCGATCCCAGGACATAACCCATATAGATGCTCATCGTGTCTCGCCCCGCTGGTGGTGACCATAGTTGATCACCGCGATCCCGAGCAGGGCCACACCGATTCCGATGCCCTGAATCAGCGAGATTGCCTCGTCGAGAAGGTAGAGGGAGGTGAGGGCGATCAGGATCATGCCGAACCCTTCCCAGAACGCATTGGCGAGCGCGACCGGGATGCGCAGCGTCGCGCGCCCCAGAAAGAGATAGGCGATGCCGATCATGGCAATCGCCGCCAGCGTTCCCTGAAGAAGCGTGCCGCCGGATACCAGGAGCTTCATGAGTGTGGTCCCGACCACTTCTGCAAAGACCGCAGCGATCAGATAGAACCAGTGCAATTTCGACCTCATAGCGTCAGATCAAGTTTTATGTCGCTTGATTGAGATATCTGCCCGTTTCACGTATGGAAAATCGCTGAGCGACAGGATTTTTGACGAAGAAGCTTTGCCGTGAGACTGGATTATCTGGAATACTTCGAGGCAGCGGCGCGCGCGGGGTCAATTTCCGGCGCTGCGCTTCAGCTCGGTCGCAACCGCTCCACGATCAGCATGGCGATCGCTGCTCTTGAGGATGAGCTTGGAACGCAACTTTTTATCAGGCGCGGCAACAGCCTGAGCCTGTCGCCGGTCGGCGAGCACATTCTCGATGACTGCGCCCGCATTGTTGCGCTTTCAAACAGCATCATCGAGCGTTGTGCGCGTGGCAAGGAGACTTCCGGTCAGGAATTGCGGATCGGCCGTGATGATGTTCTGCCGGAAAATTTCTGGCGACACGTGATCCGGGCCATCCGAAAGGTGCGGCCCAATGTGCGTCTCAGCATGCGCTATGCCGAGAGTGACGTGCTTCCCGAGCTGGTTCGGGAAGGGCAGCTTGATATTGCTTATTTCGTTTCTTCAGGACGTGCCGGCCCCGCTCCGGGACTTTACAGCCGCGTTGTCGCAGGCATCGGAATGCGAATGATGGTGGCAAGAAGCCATCCGCTCCACTCCATGAGCTACGTCGCCGACGATGATCTCGCGGTTCTGCCGCAGATCACTTACCTCGACAGCACACAGCACGAGCGGTTCCACCTTGAGGCTATGGGAAGCGAACGCATCGCCCTCAGCAGTTTCGAACTGGGAAAAGACGCGATCTGTGACGGTTTGGGATGGGGGTATGTGCCGGAATCTCTTTTGTCGGAAGAAGATGATGCGCAGCTCGGCCAGATCAGACACGGGCTCGGCACTGCCTGGTATCCATACTTCGTGTGCAGTCGCGAGCCGCTCGCCACCGGGGTGAGGGCGGGTGCAGCACTGCTACCATGCGCACACGATATCATTCTCTCTCAAATGCGCAGTGAAGGCCTCATCGAAGACTGAACCCCACGCCTTCCGCAGGGAGGAAAGGCGTGGGGCGCCGACTGGAGACGGTATTCATTGTGCGAATGGCAATCGCTGCAGCGCCTGTTTCAAAGGCGTGACCAAGTCTGGTTGCGGCAGATCAGTCCGCCGAGAACACAACCGCCCATTTTGAGACTGTTGCCGGAGAGTGTGCCCTTGCCGGAATAGGTCTTGTCGTTGGCAGGGTCCGTGATCTTGCCGGTATATTTGCTGCCGCCGGCTGCCTGGAACGTGCCGATCTTCTTGCCTGCGTGCTTCCCGCTTTTCAACGTGATGCAATAAGAACCGCCGCAGGATGCGATTTGTGCAGTCGCTCCGGAATCCGTCCGCCAGTTCCCTTCAATAGGATCGGCCATGGCGATACCGCCGGCCAAAAGCAGAGCTGCGCTGCTGAGAACAAGTCTGCCAATCATCACTTTTCCTCCCAATGATGTTGCAAGTGCAGCTTACGCAAACGTAAACGTAATACAACCGCTTTCTGCACGTGCAACGTCAAGGGACCGTTTCGCTCGGCCGGCGGGGGCCGGATCACTCGAGACCGTAGAGCCGGGCGATATCGTCGAGCATCAGCCGCGCAGCCAGGACACCGCCCGCTGTATTCCAGATCGTGTCGTCAACCTCGTGGACATTGCCGGACTTTACGGCCGAAAGCGTTTGCCAGAGGGGATCCTGAAGCACGTCTTCAGAAAGTTTTGTCGCCTCGCCATCGCCGGGTTCATAGGTGAAATAAAAAATGCGGTCGCCATCCATGTCCGGGATGCTTTCTTTGCCGACCTTCAACACGAAGCTGTCGACATCCTGATTCTCGGGTCGTTTGAAACCGATCTTTTCGAGAATGAACCCGGAAAAACTGTCTTTCTGATAAATACGTATGTGGCCCGGCATGAAGCGGATGACAGAGACCTTTTCGTTCACTTTCTCACCGAGAGCGTCAGTTAGCTTCCGCACACGCGCGTCGAAGTCCGAAAGCACTTTCTCGCCCGCGTCCTCTCTGTTCACGGCCTTCGCCCAGAGCTGGAAATTTTCTCGCCAGTCGCCCCGCAGCCGCTCCGATATGACGGTGGGTGCGATTGCCGAAAGCTGCTCGAAGATAGCTTCATGGCGGAGCTTGGTTCCAAGAATGAGATCAGGTTCCAGAGCCGCGATCAGTTCCAGATTGACTGCGCTCTCCTTGCCGACCGGTTCAACATCGCCCATTTGGTCGGAGATGTGATGGTACCACGGGTCACCATTCCATGAATTGGCGGCACCTACAGGCTTAACGCCCAGCGCCAGCAGCGCTTCAGTCCCCTCATTGGTGAGCACGACAACGCGCTGCGGTTCATCCGGAACCGTTGCCACTCCCATGGCATGCTTGATCTCGGCAGCATTTGCCGCCATGGCGAAACCCGCAATCAATGCGGCCGATAAGAATGGAAGAAAGCGCATTTACGTCTCCTGTCGTGGCGCGACGTTCTCTCGAAGGCTTCGTCCAAACAAATGCTGCGTAAGAATGTCAAGTTTTAAGTTGACATGCCTTTCCCATTTCTGAAATGCAGCAGGCTGAAGATGAGATCGATGCCGCGCCACTTACCCCATGTCCTCTTGCTCGGACTGATCGCTGCCCTGGCGGTGATCAGTGTTCATGTAGGCATTCGATTCACACCGCCGTCCGAAGTCTGGCGCGCTCTGATGGAAGGGGGAGCGGATCAGACGGCCTTGATCGTCAATACGCTCCGTGTGCCGCGTACTTTGATCGCCATTGTGGTGGGCGGCGGCCTCGGGCTTTCGGGGCTTCTGTTGCAGACTGCAAGCCGCAACCCGCTGGCCGAGCCCGGTCTGCTCGGCATCAATGCCGGGGCCGGACTGGCGGTGGTGTTGCTTGTCGTCTTCGCGGGAAACAGCTCGCTTTCACTGATCGCGGGGGCGGCCTGCCTGGGCGCGTTGTTGTGCGCTCTCCTGGTTTTCTCACTGGCCTTTTCGGCAGGCGGAATAGCCTCTCCGTCCTACCTGCTGCTGGCTGGCGTTACGGTCGCAGCGCTTCTGTCATCCGGCATCCAGATCGTAATGGTTGCCGATGAACGAACCATGGAGGAGCTGATTTTCTGGCTATCCGGCGGGTTTGCCGACCGGGATGTCGATCTCCTCTATCTGGCCGCACCAGCCATAGCGTTATGTGGGCTGTTCAGCATGCTGCTCCATCCAATGCTGGATGCATTGCTTACCGATGACACGACCGCCCAGACCCTTGGTGTTCCGGTTCTTAAAACGCGGCTGGCGGCGCTTGTCCTTGCAGCGCTTCTGGCCGGGGTTGGCGTCTCTGTTGCAGGGCCAGTGGCCTTCATCGGACTTGTCGCACCGCATCTTGCAAGACTCTCCGGTCGGCAAAGCCATCGCGATCTGATCCCTCTGTCCCTGCTGACAGGATCCACCCTTGCGCTGGCGGCAGATATTGCTGCCCGGTTCGTCATCTATCCATCTGAAGCGCCCGTCGGTGTGCTCCTGGCGGCAGTTGGGGTGCCTGTGCTTCTTTACCTTTTGCAGAGGAAGCGGGTTGGAGGCGCGGCGTGAAGACTGTCGGCCCTATCCACGCCACCACCGCTTCCGCATCGCGGCGGCCAGTTGTTCTTGCCCTTTGCATGGCGGTCCTCTGCCTGCTGGGATTTGCCAGTATTGCGCTGGGTAGTTCGGGTATGCCACTGAACCGCGTGGTTCTGGCCATTCTTGGGACAGGAGAACGCAGTGATACCATCATCATCTGGTCGCTGCGGATGCCACGGCTGCTGATGGCCGGATTGAGCGGCGTGGCCCTGGCGCTGGCCGGCTTCATCCTGCAACGCGCAACGCGCAATGAGCTTGCTTCCCCATCTGTGCTTGGCATTGTCGATGGTGCGGCGCTGGGTGTGATGTGCTTCCTTCTCATGTTCAGCAATGAATCGAACGCTCTTGTCGTCAGCATCATGTGGCAGCCATTGGCGGCAGCGCTGGGGGCGCTGCTCTTTGCGGGTGTCGTTATCCTCCTTGCCCTGCGCACTGATGCGCCGCCGTTGCGCACCATCCTCTATGGCGTTGCACTCGGGGCACTGGCGAAGGCTGGAGTGACGCTCTTTCTGGTCGATGGGCCGGTGCATCGCGCCAGCCAGGCGGCCATGTGGCTAGCAGGCTCCGTTTATCAGGCGCGCTGGGCGGATGTTGATGTCTTGGCAATGGTGCTTACCGTTTTTGTGCCGCTCGCCTTTCTGCTTTCACGCCGCATGGACCAACTCATGCTCGACGAGATCAGCGCTCAGGCAAGCGGTCTGTCAGTGCGCTCGACACAGCTGATGCTGTTCGGACTGGCGGCTCTGCTCACGGCCGCGGCCGTTTCATTCGCTGGAGCGATTGGCTTTGTCGGTCTAATTGCTCCCCATATTGCGCGCCTCATCTTGCCGGGGCGTGCCGGTACGCAGATGCTGGCAGCGGCATTGGTGGGCGCGGCGATGGTCATGGCGGCCGACGTGATGGTGCGAACGCTTTTCGCTCCACTTGAGGTGCCTGCCGGTGCAGTGACAGCCGTGATCGGCGCACCCTATTTCCTTTTCATTCTCATACGTGCGGGACGTATTCATGCATAGCGATCATCGGAATGAGATTGAATTGCGCTCCGTTGCGCTAGGCTATCCGGGCAAACGTGTTTTCAGAGACCTCAACCTCTCGGTCCGACCTGGTAGGCTGACGGCCTTCTGTGGACCCAATGGCTGTGGCAAATCGACGGCGCTCCGTGCTATGCGCGCGCTCCTGCCGGCAGATGCCGGGTCTGTGCTGTTGCGTGACAGGCCCATCGCCGACCTGCCGGTGAAGACGCTCGCCCGTGAAATCGCCATGCTGACGCAAAGTCCGACCGCCCCCGAGGAACTGACTGTCGAACAGTTGGTCCGGCTTGGGCGCTATGCGCACCGCAAGGCTTTCACCTCCAATACCGACAGCGACCGTAGAGCTGTCACAAATGCGCTGCGGGAAACAAATCTCACGGATATGGCCAACCGCTCGATCGGCAGCCTATCGGGCGGGCAGCTCCAGAGGGTCTGGATTGCCATGGTTTTGGCGCAGGCGTCTCCGGTCATTCTGCTGGACGAACCCACCAACCATCTTGATATCGCGCACGCTCTGGAAGTGCTGGCTCTGGTGCGTCGCCTTGGCGCGCAGGAAGGAAAGACGGTGGTGGTCGTCCTTCATGATCTGAACCTGGCTGCACGTTTCGCCGACGATATCGTCTTCTTTCGCGGGGGCGAAGTGGCCGGCTCAGGCCCGGTGGAAGAGGTCTTCCGTCAGGACCTGATCGAAGATGTGTTCGGAATCGAATGTATCGTGCGGCACGAAGAAGTGTCCCAACGGCCCTTCTGTGTGCCCATCGCTGCCTGCCCGGGACGCCGCGATCGCCTGGTTCAGGACTAGAATTTTCAGGAAATCCCTCGTCAAAGCGTTTCGCATGGTTATCAAAACCTTGCTGCGACCGTTAACGGTTTGAGGCTGCCCGTCTGTCCGAAACCCAAGCCCGGCAGGGCTTTGCGATGCTTAACAAAAACAGGCATTTACTGAAAATTTGAACTTTGTTTTCTTCAAATTAAGCACAAGATTTAACGGCGATTTCAACCGTACCCTGCATTCTCGAAAGCATCGAAGAGCTGGCCCGGAAGGGACAAAACAAAAGGCTCTCGGGAGTAAAAACAGGGATCTTGAATTATGGCACGTTACGATGTTCAGGAAGCAGGCTTCGGTACGGCTGGTTCGTCCACCCAGGCCGACGTGCTGTTTCAACTTGGAATGATGTATGCGACCGGTCGCGATTGCGATGTCGACCTGGTAGCCGCACACAAATGGTTCAACATTGCAGCCATCAAGGGCTCTGAACGCGCAGCTGAGCTACGTTCGGAGTTGGCGGCGGGCATGTCCAAGCCGGAGCTCGCCAGAGCGCTGCGCGATGCCCGCGAATGGATGACGATGCACTGATGCGGTGGGGGGCGGACCGTTCAGGGCCCGGCCCGAAATCGGCCGGGTCCTGAACGCAAGGCACCATCACAAATCGCCTATTCCGCTTCATGAAAGCGGACCAGCATGGCTCCATCGTTGACCTGGGCACCCTCCGCGGCGATTTCGGCAATAACACCGTCGTGCGGCGCAGCAATGGTATGCTCCATCTTCATCGCTTCGAGCACCAGAAGTGGCTGACCCTTCTTGACCATATCATTGACCGTGGCACGGACCAGCTTCACCAGACCGGGCATCGGCGCTCTTAGCCGATCACCAGCACCGCTATCCTCCGCGGACTGAAGACGGTCCGGCACTTTCAATGTCAGCGCATCGGCACCTTCAAACACCGTTACATGCCCTGGCCACGCCGCGATGCGGGTGGGGTCGTCACGGCGCACGATGATGGGCTGGTCTGATGGATCATCGCCAAGACGAATGGCCAGGGCCCCATCGGCCTGGGCCGAGACGCGCGCTTCCACAAGTTGTTCATCATGCACAACAGTCCGCTTGTGAACGAGCGAGCTGAAATGGCCATATCCCGGAATTGCCGAGTATGGATCGTTCGGGCGATCAGAGGGCTCGGCCATGGACGTCGCAGCAATGGCTGCCGCCAGATGTCTTTCCTGCAACGGTGCGGTTTTGGTCAGCACATCTTGCTTGCGTCCGATCAATCCCGTTTCCAGCCGTCCGGCATAAAAATCATCGTCGCGCAACAGCCGTGTCAGAAATCCGAGATTGACGGTGGAGCCGGCAATTTCGGTTTTCTCGAGCGCGGTCGCCAGTCCGTCAACCGCGCCCGCCCGGGTCGGGGCATGAACGATCAGCTTCGCGATCATCGGATCGTAGAAGGGAGTTATGGCATCTTTCTCCGCAACACCGGCGTCCACGCGCAGCGTTGCGGTGTCGAGCCTGTCTGGAAAACGCAAATGGTGCAGCGTTCCCGTGGCCGGCAGAAAGTCCCGTGTCGCATCCTCTGCGTAAAGACGCGCTTCGACCGCATGGCCGGTCAGGGTGATCTCGTCCTGTGTGCAGGGCAGGGGCTCGCCTGAAGCCACCCGCAATTGCCACTCGACCAGATCAATCCCCGTCACCATCTCGGTCACCGGGTGTTCGACCTGCAATCGTGTGTTCATCTCCATGAACCAGAAGCGATCTGGTCGGAGCCCTTCTGAAGCATCGACGATGAACTCGATCGTGCCGGCGCCGCTATAGGAAATGGCCTTGGCCGCCTTCACGGCCGCCTCCGTCATGGCGATCCGCGTTTCCTCGTTCATTCCGGGCGCAGGGGCCTCTTCAATCACCTTTTGATGCCGGCGCTGGGCTGAGCAATCGCGTTCGAAGAGATGGACGGCATGGCCGTGCTTGTCCCCGAAAACCTGCACCTCGATGTGCCTCGGGGACTGAATATACTTTTCGACCAGAACCCGCTCGTCGCCAAACGCCGCCTTTGCTTCTCGTTGAGCAGCCGCCAGCGCTTCAGGAAACGCGTCCGGGTCGGACACCAGACGCATGCCTTTGCCCCCGCCGCCCGCGCGCGCTTTGATGAGAACCGGATAGCCAATCTCATTCGCCTTGGAGGCAAGGGCGACAAGTGCCTGCGTGTCACCATGATAGCCGGGAACCACCGGCACCCCGGCTTTCTCCATCAGCCTTTTTGCGGCGTCTTTGAGCCCCATTGCGCGAATGGCCTGCGAAGACGGGCCAACAAAGATGAGACCTGCTGCCTCCACCTGTTCAACGAAGTCCGGATTTTCCGATAGAAAGCCATAGCCTGGATGGATGGCCTGAGCGCCGGTTTCACGAGCAGCGGCAATGATTTTCCCGCCATTGAGATAGCTTTCGGCAGCCGGGGCCGGACCGATATGGACGGCCTGGTCAGCGAGACGCGTATGAAGCGCGTTCCTGTCCGCATCCGAATAAACAGCCACGGTAGCGATCCCGAGACGTCGCGCAGTCCTGATAACCCGGACGGCAATTTCTCCGCGATTGGCAATGAGAATCTTGTCGAACATGCAGAACGTTCCTCCTACGAAGCAGAGATACCATAAAGCGTCGGGATCGGTTTGTAGCAGGAAAATTATGGCAGACTGCGCGCAGTCTTTACCAATCCCGTCTCGCTTCAGCATCCCGGCGCCTTCTGTGGTCCGCTATCGAGCTTTTGAGAGAAAGTCGCAGGAGAAAGCGTAAGCCATACAGTATTGGGAACTATCGAATTCGGTAAGAATACCCAAAACAACTGCGCCCCAGCCGCCCGGATCCAATATGCTTTGTGAAAGTGCTGGAGTGTCGAAGCGCCCATATGGCCGGCATGTGCTGTGTTGGTGGAGACGGTCGGCTTCTAGGCACGTGGAACATGCTGTGCGCAGCATGTTCGGTTTGGCTGACAGGAGCATTCCTTGAACAGCCGGTTCGCGTTCAACGTAGTTTGACCTTGAAACTCAGTAAGCGCGTTTGTGTCGCTCGAGTGGCAAAGCGTTGTAACGCCGGGAAAGCGTGAGTTCTCGGAACGCGAGTAGCAAAAATCAAAAGCTAGCAAAGCGGAGCGGTGGGTTGTGCCCGCCGTGAGCCGTTAAGGCCGCGCGTATGTCAGCGAGTGGGGGACGTTTGGAGGCGTGAAGCGGAGCAATTCGCTGAATCTGTCAGCAGATAAAAGATGGAAATTCCATGATGAAATATTCACCATCCCGCTTTCTGTTCGCCAGTAGTCTTGTATCAATCTCGGCTACTTTGCAAATCGGACCGCTCTTTGCAGCGGACATGCAGGGGAGGGAGCCTGTTCCTGAACCGCCAATATACGAATCTTCACCCCTACGACAAAACGGCCGCATTGTGGGCGGCGCGCCCATGGGGGGCACAGTTGGCGGAGCGCCCACGATTGTACCTGGAGACGCAGCTCCTGTGTACAAGGGGGACGATATGCCTCCCCTGGTCGATCTCGAAGGCGACTGTGGCGGCGTTGCTTGTCCTGCTGCCATGCGCGGGAAAATGCTGGACAACAGTTCCGTCGGGAGACTGCGTATCGGTGAGAACACGGAACGCGCTGGACCCGATGACCGGCCCGCCGTCCCCTTCGTCATATCCGTTGATGGGCAGATCGTCGACGAAAGTGGCCACATAACCAATGAGGGCATGTTTGGTGTCTCAGCCAATGCGCGCCCTGTCGACAAACAGCGCAAAACCGATCTCGATCTCAGTTCGGTGGATATTCAGATCAAGTTCGACGGGTTGGACACGGCCCCCTTGCTCAATGTGTCAACCGTGCCCGTCCAACGCATTTTCCGTGAAGGAGAACCGGTTCGGTTCTACGCCACATCAAACTACCCCGCATTCATCAGTCGAGCGGAGGTTCGCATATTCGAGAGCAACGTTGCCTGGAACAACAAGCCCGTGGCGGTTGTACCCATTAATGTGAATGACGAGGCAAGCTGGGTCATGCCGGCACGCAGCGGCCGCGAGTTTCACTATGTGTTGCGTGTCTACGACGCCAAGGGTCGCTTCGACGAAACGGTGCCGATGAGCATTGCCAGCACACGTGGCGAATTCCTCTCAGATTCTGGCAACGGCGTCGCTCCAGGAAATGCGGAAGACCGCACGGCGTTCCGCAACATCCCTGTCTATGGTGGAGCCATAACGGTCTACGGAAAGAACGTGCCGGAGGGATACGGCATCGTCGCCTTTGATGAAATGGTCCCGCTGGACCCAAATGGGGCTTTTGTCACTCAACGTATCCTGCCTCCAGGCCAGCACATCGTCGATGTGGCCGTCGATGGCGGGTCGAAAGCAGGTGGCCTTTATTTCAGCCGGGACGTGAATATCCCCACCAACGACTGGTTCTATGTCGCTCTTGCAGATTTCACCTTGGGGAAACGAACTGGCGACAGTGGTATCGAGGAAGTGCGAACCGGTGAATTCGACAAAGTTTGGAACTCGGGCCGTCTGGCGTTCTACCTCCGCGGAAAGATCAAGGGAAAATTCCTTCTGACAGCGGCTGCGGACACGGGCGAGAACGAGGTCAAAAATCTCTTCCGGGACCTCGATGCGAGAGATCCAAGAGAATTGCTCCGCCGCATTGACCCGGACAAATATTACCCTGTCTATGGTGACGATTCCACCTCGGTCGAGGACGCGCCGACCAACGGAAAATTCTATGTGCGCCTTGCCCGGGGCGAAAGTCATGTGATGTGGGGCAACTACAAGACCAAGATTTCGGGGACACGTTTCCTCCAGGTGGATCGCGGTCTTTACGGTGCTGAGATGGTTCTGCGTTCACCGGGCAACAATGAGAACGGAGAGCCCAAATTCTCAGCTACGGCCTTTGCGGCAAAACCGGAAACCTTACCCCAGCGGGATGAGTTTTTGGGGACTGGTGGTTCCGCCTATTTCCTGAAACGCCAGCGCATCATTCAAGGTTCGGAGACCTTGCATATCGAGTACCGTGACAAGGTCACAGGCCGGGTCATCGAGAGACGCGCATTGGTGTATGGGGAGGATTACACCATCGATTATCTGCAGGGTGTTGTCATCCTTGACGCGCCTCTCTCTTCCGGATCAATCGACGATGGCGCAATCCGAAATGGTGCGCTGGGCGGATACAAGGCCTATATGGTCGCCCAATATGAATATCGGTCGCGCTCAGGCGAAATGGATGACTACGTTTACGGCGGACGTGCCCAGACGTGGCTCGGGAAGCATGTCCGCTTGGGAGCCACCGGCATAAAGGACTCCACCGGCCTGTCGGATCAGAAGGCCTATGGGGCTGATGTCAGGCTTCAACGCTCCGCGGAGACCTTTATCGACGGCGAAATCGCGTATTCGAAAGGTCCGGGCTTTGGCATCTCGCGGTCAACGGATGGCGGTCTGTCATTGTCGGATCAGGATACCGCTGGGCGCGAAGGACTTTCGGCGAAAGCCTGGAGTTTGCGCGGTCAGATGGCCTTGAGTGATTTCCGCTTTCTGGGAACCGCTGGCAGAATCGGTGGCTATTATGAACAGAAGGAAGCTGGTTTCTCGAGCGTGACCGAGCAGGTCGACGCCGACGAACGCAGTTGGGGCGCAGAGCTTGAAGTTCCCTTGAGCGCCAGCATGAACCTAAAGCTGTCATATGACGACTATCAGACCGAAGAAGGGAGGGATCAAAGTGATGCGGAACTGGAGGTCAGCTACGCCTTCGATGCTTATTGGAAGGCAGCTTTCGGCGTTGCCTATTCCAAACTTTACTCGCCAGGAGCGATAGCTTCCGGAAAATCCGGTTATGACGGTACCAGGCTAGACGCGGGCCTGCGTGTCAATTATCGGCAGAATGACGACTATCTCTACTACGGTTTCGTTCAGGGAACAGTCGACAGGAAAGGCAATATCTCCAAGAATGATCGCTACGGCGTGGGTGCAGAAGTGCGCCTGAGCGAGAAGCTTGGTGTTGAAGGCGAAGTCTCCTGGGGAGAGTCAGGAATTGGTGGGTTGGCGGCTTTGACCTACGATCCAACGCCTGAAGATCACTACTACATCGGTTATCGCCTTGATCCGGATCGCGCCACCGACGGCAGCTATGGCTATGATCTGCAGGGGCGCGATCACGGCGCGGTCGTCGCAGGCGTGAAGAAGCGGATGAGCGATGTCGTTTCTGCTTATTCAGAAGCAGATTTCGATCTCTTTGGACGGCGGAATTCTCTGGCTCAGCGCTACGGCGTGATCTACACACCCGATGTTGCCTGGACTTTTGATGGCGGCGTGGAGGCCGGCAATATTGAGGATGATCGCGTCAACACGGCCACCGGCAAGGAATATTCCGACTTCGAACGATACGCCGGATCGCTTGGTGTGGGGTTCAAGGACGAGGAATTAGGTCTCAGTGCAAGG
The DNA here is from genome assembly GCF_057196525.1 of Nitratireductor sp. ATLC21. NCBI lineage: Bacteria > Pseudomonadati > Pseudomonadota > Alphaproteobacteria > Hyphomicrobiales > Phyllobacteriaceae > Nitratireductor > Nitratireductor sp. ATLC21. The sequence continues at coordinate 1,271,434 of NZ_JBXUOU010000002.1, forward strand.
CTTCGCGGCGAAGCCCGGTTCGAACGGTCCGAGGACGAAACACGCAACCGCAACACATACGTCATGAGCGCCGGCGCCAGTATGGATCACGACGGATATGGCCGGGTCCTGGGAAGTGTGGACGCCGTCATTTCTCAAACACCGTCCGGCACATACTACAACGGAGACTATATCGAGGGTTCACTGGGTTACGCGTATCGCCCCGTGGACAACGATCTCCTGAACGCGTTGTTCAGATACACCTATCTCTACAACCTCCCGGGCAACGATCAGATCAGCAGCATGTCACGCTCGACGAACGGCCCGCTTCAACGTAGCCATATCGTCTCCGCCGATCTGACCTATGATCTCCTTCCCTGGCTGTCCGTCGGTGGCAAATACGGCATGCGGCTGGGCGAAATCCGGACGAGAAGCAGTGACGGTAGCGGGACCATGGGCGATTGGGAAAAATCCTCAGCCCATCTGGGTGTCCTGCGAGCCGATCTCCATGTCGTGAAAAATTGGGATGCGATGCTTGAGGGGCGGGCCTTCTACCTTCCGGAGATTCAATCGATGGACTATGGCGCTCTCGCTGCCCTCTACAGGCATGTCGGCAACAACTTCAAGGTCGGTGCCGGTTACAATTTCGGGCGCTTCTCGGACGATCTCCGCGACCTTACGCTGGATGACCGTGGAGCCTTCCTCAACGTGGTTGGGAAGTTCTGACGCCCGAAGCGGGCGCCGCTCGTGGGGGGGAGGCGCCCGCACCCGCTTTCGAAAGCAAGAAGACATGTCCTCATTTCGACAAGGTTGTGTCTTGAAAGATCTCGGACATTCAGATCGCCAGGGCGTCTTTCCAGACGCCCTGGCGATCTGCTACGTGAATGTCGGCACTGCAGCAGAGGCCGTTGGTAACAAACGGGGGCATTGGAATTGGCCAAAATATCTTGGATCGTCCTGACCGCGGCCACGGCATTGCTTCCCGGTTCCGCACTTGCCGAGTGGAAGCCCATTGAACGGGTGGAACCCTACGCCATCTCTGGATCAACGGCGCTCGATCTCTACAAGTCCATCGGTGAGAACGGCCCCAAATTGGGCGTGCGCCGGGTGATCGCCTACACGGATTTCAAACTGACCTGGCGTCGCGATTATCAGCCACGCAAGGATGGAGCCTGCGTTCTGGCTTCAGCAACGCCGAAACTGATCATCACCTACCGTCTGCCACAGATATCCGGGTCTCTGTCATCGCAAACACGTTTGGCCTGGGAGCGCTTCATCGAGGGTGTGAGGGCGCACGAGCGCGTCCATGGAGAGATCATTACCGACATGGTGAAGCAGATCGAAGCCGTGTCGGTCGGATTGCGGGCCGAGAATGATCCTGGGTGTCAGAAAGTGCGCGCGACACTGCAGGAACACTTGGGAAGACTCTCTCAGGAACAGCGACAGCGCAGCCGCGAGTTCGATCGCGTCGAAATGGGCGATGGCGGCAATGTCCACCGCCTCGTTATGGAGTTCATCAATGGCGACCGGCAACGCAGCAACTGACGTTGCCTGTCCGTCTCCTACATTCTGAACACGCCGAATTTTGTGTCGGGGATCGGCGCATTCAGCGCAGCACCCAGGGAGAGAGCGAGAACCTCCCGAGTTTTTGCAGGATCGACGATCCCGTCATCCCAAAGGCGGGCGCTCGAGTATAGCGGATGGCCTTCGCGCTCGTATTTTTCGAGAATGGGTTTGCGAAACTCGGCCTCTTCCTCCGCGCTCCAGCTTCCCCCCTTCCTTTCGATGCCTTCTCGCTTGACGATGGAAAGGACAGTGGCTGCCTGTTCTCCGCCCATCACCGAAATGCGCGCATTCGGCCACATCCAGAGGAATCGGGGGGAATAGGCGCGGCCACACATGCCGTAATTGCCGGCGCCGAATGAACCGCCGATGATGGCCGTGACTTTCGGCACCTGAGCTGTCGCCACCGCCGTCACCAGTTTGGCACCGTCGCGGGCAATGCCGCCGGCCTCGTATTTGCGCCCGACCATGAACCCGGTGATGTTCTGCAGGAACACAAGAGGGATCTTTCGCTGACAGCACAATTCGATGAAATGGGCGCCTTTCAATGCGCTTTCGGAGAAAAGAACACCGTTATTTGCCAGAATGCCCACCGGAATTCCGTAAATATGGGCAAAACCGGTGATCAGCGTGGTGCCGTAATTGGCCTTGAATTCATCGAACTCCGAGCCGTCTACCACGCGCGCGATCACCTCGCGCACATCGTAGGGCTGGCGGGTATCGGCGGGAATGATGCCGTAGATCTCACGCGGATCGTATACAGGTGGAATCGGTTTGCGAAGATCGAGCGATATGGTCTTCTTTCGATTCAGGTTTTTGACGATGCGCCTCACGATGGCGAGCGCATGTTCATCGTCGAGCGCGTAGTGATCGGCCACGCCGGATTCGCGTGTGTGTACCTCCGCACCACCCAGATCTTCCGCAGTAACCACTTCGCCGGTGGCGGCCTTCACCAGCGGCGGGCCGCCGAGGAAGATGGTGGCATTGCCCTTGACCATCACCGTCTCGTCGCTCATCGCCGGCACATAAGCGCCGCCAGCGGTGCATGACCCCATCACGCAGGCAATTTGGGGAATGCCTTTCGCAGACATGTTCGCCTGATTGTAGAAGATGCGGCCGAAATGATCCCGATCGGGAAAAACCTCGTCCTGGTTGGGCAGGTTGGCGCCGCCCGAATCCACCAGATAGATGCAGGGAAGATTGTTCTCCAGCGCAATTTCCTGGGCGCGCAGATGCTTTTTCACCGTAAGAGGATAATACGTGCCGCCTTTCACGGTCGCATCGTTGACCACGATGACGCATTCGCGCCCTTCGATCCGCCCGACCCCTGCAATCAGACCTGCGGAAGCAATGTCTCCGCCATACATGTCGAAGGCGGCAAATTGGCCGATCTCGAGAAAGGGGGCACCCACATCGAGCAATTGCGCAAGACGTTCGCGCGGCAGGAGCTTGCCACGCTTGAGATGGCGTTGCCGCGCTTCATCTGATCCGCCGCGCTCGATCAAGGCAGCCTTCTCGGCCATTTCGCCCACCAGCGACTGCATCCGGTCGAAATTTGCCTTGTAGTTGTCGGAAGAGAGGGAAAGCTGCGATTGAAGGACGGTCATGCGATCTCCTGCGGCAATAAAGGCATTATGCCCAATCCGTGGTTTGATTCCCATGGTCTGGCAAGCCGCCCGCATCGCGCAGCATCCGTGCCATGTGCATGAGATTGAAGGTCATGAAGGTGAGGTTGCGGCGCGTGAACGCGCTGTCATAGCCGGCCCGGTTTCCGTCTTCGGTTTCATCGCCATAGGAAGGGCCGGGGCCGGCTTCGCCGATCCAGCCACAATCGGCCTGAGGCGGGACGGTGTAGCCGATATGCTGCAGCGAATAGAGGACGGTTTTGGCCACGTGTTTGATGCCATCCTCATTGCCGGTAATGATCGTTCCGCCAACCTTTCCATAGTAGATATACTGGCATTTGGCGTTGCGCTGACCCGAATGGGCATAAAGCCGCTCTATGATCACTCGGCAGATGGAGCTCTCCTCGCCAAGCCAGATGGGAGTGCCGATCACCAGGATATCGGCCTGATTGACCTTCGGCCATATCTTTTCCGGCCAGTCATCGGCCGGCGCGCCTTCTTCACGCATGTCTGGGGCGATGCCGAAGGCAATGTTGAAATCGGCGGCGCGAAGATAGTCGACCGCAACGCCACAACGCTCCATGAGGGCGATTGAATCTCGCATGAGGTCTTCGGTATGCGATGCAGCCCGGCCACTCGGCTTCAGCGTGGTGTTGATGAACAGGGCTTTCAAACCGGAAAAGTCTGAGTTTGCATCGTCCGCGAGCCGCTTTTGCAGGTCATTGAGTGGCATGGTTTCTCTCCTGATGTGTGTGACCGAGGTCAACGCATGGGAGGGGACATGGTTCTCATGCCTCCGACATCATCTCGCGTCCGATCAGCCAACGCCTGATTTCGCTCGTGCCGGCGCCGATCTCATAGAGCTTCGCATCCCGCAAAAGCCGCCCGGCTGGAAACTCGTTCACATAGCCATTGCCACCCAGAAGCTGGATCGCGTCCAGTGCGGTCTGTGTCGCTTTCTCAGCCGCATAAAGGATGCAGCCCGCCGCGTCTTTGCGGGTCGTCTCGCCGCGATCGCATGCGGCAGCCACCGCATACACATAGGCACGGCAGGCGTTCATCGTTGTGTACATGTCGGCCAGCTTGCCCTGTACGAGTTGGAAAGAGCCAACGGCCTGGCCGAATTGCTCCCGCTCCCGCACATAGGGGGCCGCGACGTCAAGACAGGCAGCCATGATGCCCACTGGCCCGCCTGCCAGCACCACGCGCTCATAGTCCAAACCCGACATCAAGACGTTGACGCCCTTGCCTTCCTCACCCAGCATGTTTTCGAATGGCACTTCGACGTCTTCGAAGACCAGCTCACCCGTGTTGGATCCACGCATGCCGAGCTTGTCGAGCTTCTGGGCAACCGAAAACCCCTTCATGTCGCGCTCAATGATGAAGGCCGTGATGCCGCGCGGTCCAGCGTTTGGATCGGTCTTTGCATAGACCACCAGTGTGCCGGCGTCGGGCCCGTTGGTGATCCACATCTTGGAGCCGTTGAGGACAAAGCGGTCGTTTCGCTTTTCCGCCCGCAGTTTCATCGACACCACATCCGAACCGGCACCCGTCTCCGACATGGCGAGCGCGCCCACTGTCTCGCCAGAGCACAGGGCGGGCAGATACCTCTCCTTCTGTGCGTCATTTCCCCAGCGGCGTATCTGGTTCACGCACAGATTGGAGTGCGCGCCATAGGAGAGGCCGACCGAGGCGGATGCGCGCGAGATTTCCTCCATGGCCACCACATGCGCCAGATAGCCGAGGCCCGAGCCGCCATAATCGGGATCGACGGTCATGCCGAGCAGGCCAAGAGCCCCCATCTCCTGCCAGAGATGGGCGGGAAACTCGTTGCTTTCGTCGATGGCTGCCGCGAGGGGCGCGACCTTTTCCTGCGCAAAGCGGTGGGTCATCTCCCGCAGCGCGTCGATGTCCTCGCCAAGTCCGAAATTCATCGATCCCGTATACATCGGTCTCCTCCGATCACATCACAGCGCCTACAAGGCGCATGGTCATGGTGTGGTAATTGGCAGCGACTTCATCTTCAGAAAGCCGCAGTTCAGGGCGAAACCAAACGATTACGCCCGTGATCATCTGGATGATCGCCATGGCGGTCAGTGAAACATCGTCAATCTGAAACACCCTGTCGCGCTGGCCGTCTGTCAGAATGCTCCTGAGCTCGCCTTCATACTGGCTGCGGAGATCGAGAATGCGCTTGAGGCGTTTCTCGGAAAGGCTGCGCAGTTCCAGATTGCTCACGTGAGTGGAGTTGCGACGGGCCAGGTGAAAGCGGATGTGGTTTTCAACGAAAGCAGCGAGGCGTCCTGCGGGCTTTTCTTCAATCGTGCCTTCTACAGGACGCGCTTCCCCCCAGGAAACGATCAGATTCTCCATGTGCTCGCGCATGAGCGCGAAAAGCAGTTCTTCCTTGGTCGGAAAATAGCGATAGAGCGCGGCGGGCTGAACGCCCACCTGGCTCGCGAGCTGGCGCATGGACATGGCCTCGAAACCGAGACGCGAGATCAGGTCAAGCGCGGCGTCGCGGATCGCCGCTTCGGTTTTTTCTCCATCAGAACCGGTCGTGCGTGCCATGGGATCTCCTTGGGAAATTAATAAAACGAACGTTCAATTAATTCAAGGCCCAAATAGAAATCCAAGACCCAGGCAGACGTGGGGCGTTTGCTTGCACGCTCAAAAAAGCACGGCTTGGGATGAGGTGAAAAACGGAGCCACCCGGACGGGACAGAAGCACGTATGCCAATGCGTTGATGCCAGGGCGGGAAACCGGGAAAATCGTCCCTGTTCTCCATACCGTCGTGCCCGGTTGACACAGGTGGCTCCGTTGCGAAGAAAACGGGAGTGGCCGAAATAGGTTCCAGAGTTTTTTAGCGCCGTTTCAAAGAGTTTGCAGGAGCGCTTTGGTTGTCGTGACCTTGCAGAATTCAAAGCCGAGTGTAGCGACATGGGCGCGATGCAGGTCTTTTGCAGGGATTGTTCCACCTTGTCCGTCGGGAAGGTCGAAACAGTCGCAGGCGTCCTCCACCAGAAGCATGGACCACCCCATATTGGCGCCTGTGCGGATCGTGGTCGAAACGCACATGTCGGTGGAAATGCCACACGTTACCACTGTTTTCGCGCCAAGCCGGCGTAGCCTGAGGTCAAGATCGGTACCGATGAATGCCGAGTTGACGCTCTTTGTCACGAGTTGCTCGCCAGGCAGCGGAGTAAACCCCGGGCGCATAGCATGGCCAGGTTCGCCGGCGCGAAGCGTAGAGCCGGTTTCGACGGAATCATGTCGTACGTGAATTATGGGCCGATCGGCCTTCCGCCAGGCTTCAAGTACGGCAAGCGCGTTCTGGTCGACCTCCCTGTTCCAGCGTTGCGGCCACGGAGGGCCATCGAAGGCCTGTTGGAAATCGACCAGGAGAAGAACAGCGCCATCCATATCCATCTATGAACCTTGCAAAAAATCAGGGTGCTACCGGATTGCGTGCATCGGAAAGGATCCGGCCTCCGATGGTCACGAAACACACGCCGGCGGCGCGCTCTATCCAATGCTGAAGGTGTTGAAAGCGTCGAATGATCGGCGCTGAAGACATGAAAAGCGTAACAATGGTATACCAAACCAGAGCGCTTCCCATCACAAGAACGACCATCAGCAACATCAACCAGAATGGTGTGCTCTCTGTGACCGCGGTGGCAAAAACGCTTGTGAAAAGGACAATCGCTTTGGGATTGGTTGATGTCACCAGAAAACCAAACACCAGCGGATTGCCCTTGGGCTTGTCGCCGTGATCCCTCATTTCCAGTCGTACGGGCTGGGCAAAAAGCAGTTTGAATCCCAGATAAATGAGATAGCAGCCGCCCAGGATGCGCACCGCCCACGCCAGCAATTGATATTCGATCAGGATCGCGGAAAGACCAGCAAGACTGAGGGCTGCGTAAATACCAAGGCAAAGCGAGACGCCGAGTGTCGTCCACAGTCCGGCCACTGTTCCGCGGGTCATTGAGGAACGCACGACGGCAATGAAATCCGGTCCCGGCAGCATCAGCGCCGGAATGAAAACAGCAAACACGCCGGCCAGGATCACAAACGGCCCCATATCTCCTCCACTTCGGCAAGGTGGGCAGAGATTAAACCTAATCCCGCCGGCATCTCCCACAAGAGCCAGCGGCACATCTTCGAACCCGGATCTGGACCAAAATATAGAGGAGAAGAAGGCCGGTACCAAAGGACAGGCCGATGCCGAGCGTGGCGCCCGCAGCCTTAGCCCCGAATGCTTCCAGCAAGAGTGCTGCGACAGAGAGCATTGAAAGCAATGCGAGGTTGTTGGCGCTTTCGGAGAGCGCGAGGAGGAACCCTTTTTCCCGACCCGCGCGCTGAGCAATCATGGCCGTGCTCGCCGGTGCGGCAAATCCCAGCGCCACACCCCATCCTCCAAGGCATAGAATGGCCCCATAAAGCGGGAGCGGTGCGAAGAGAAACAGGTTCAAGGTGAAAGCAAGCAAAAGCAGGGCTCCGAGGAGCAATGTCTGATCGTCTCTTAACAGTTGTTTGGCAATGCCGATTGAGAGGTTCCCAAATGCCAATCCGATACCGAAGGCGGCAACCGAAAGACCAGTCTGAAATGTGTCGATCGTAAATCGCTCACGCAAAAATTCACCGCTGAGACCGAAAGCGGCAACAGCGGATCCGTTCCAAAGTGCCTTGGCCGCAATTAACATGAGAATAGTTCTCTTGAGATCTTTGAAACAGGGCCAGCCCCGCCTGAACGGAGGGGGGCTTTCGGTTTTCAGAATGAGATTGACTGGCAGCATCAGCGCCACACAGCCGGCGGCGCTCGCCAGAAAGGGGGTGCGCCAGCCGATCATTTGTGTGAGAACACCGGCAAGTGGCGGACCAAGTGCAATCCCGGCCGTCATGCCCAGCATGACGAGCCCCATGGCCCGGGCGTGGTCCGCATCAGGCAATCGGTCGGCAATCAGAGCGAAAGTGGCGGGGATGAGCGCCGCCGCTGCCGCTCCGCCAAGCACACGCAGGAGAATGGCAGAACCAAGCGTCGGCGCAAAGGCAACCGCAAGCCCGTCAGCTGCGAGGAGCGCCAGCGCACAGAGCAGGAGTTGCTTCCTGTCGATCTTGTGGGCGAGAAGGCCGATAATCGGCGCTCCAATCGCATAGGAAAGGGCGTAGCCGGAGATCAGCCAGGAAGCTGCAGCGGGTGACACATCAAAAGCCGACGCTATGGGTGTCAGGATAGGCGCGATCATGAATTCCGTCGCACCGACGAAGAAGACGACCAGTGCAAGCACTGGCAGAAAAAGCCTTGAAGGCATGGATAACCCCAGAAGTGCGTTGATAAGGATGGTCGAACGTCTGGAAATGGAGAAGAAAACCACCTGCAGGCGCGAAGGCTCTGCTTCAGTCATTCGGAGTTGGGAGAGGTGGTTGGTCGTCTGGCAGCATGGCCGCTTGGGCGGGTCGCCCGGACGCTGCCTTAACATCGCACGCACGCGATGGGCTTGCAAGCGCCATGCTTGGCAGGCGAGGGTTCACAGGACTGGAAATCAGACGGCTAATCTAGTCGAATGCTGGCGATTCATGACAGGGGCATTCATATGAATTTCTCGATCCGGTCCGTGGCTCAAGACACGGATAGCTGGTGGGACCTGCCTGCGGGCACCGCCAACACCATCGCTGATGTGCCGGGCGTGAGCGTTGGCCATGCAACCTGTCTGGAGGGCACGGCGCGGACAGGGGTCACAGCCGTGGTGCCCCACGATGCGGACCTCTTCCGCTATCCCGTTTCGGCCGGACTTGCCGTGCTGAATGGCTTTGGAAAGAGCGCGGGACTCCTGCAACTTGCTGAGCTTGGGCGTATCGAAACGCCGATCCTTCTGACCAACACATTCGGTGTCGCCGCCTGCACTACGGCGCTGATCCGCGGGGCGATTGAACAAAACCCGGACATCGGTCGCAGTCGCGCCACGGTCAACCCGCTTGTTCTGGAATGCAATGACGGACGCGTCAGTGACATTCAGGCTCTGGCTGTAACGGAAGCCATGGCCGTCGAGGCCATTTCTGCGGCCAGGCCGAAGTTTGCACAAGGCACTGTGGGGGCCGGTACAGGAATGCGGACGTTCGGCTTTGCAGGAGCCATCGGCAGCGCCTCGCGACGCGTGGCTCTGCCGTCCGGTAGGGAACACATCATCGGCGCGCTGGTCCTGTCCAATTTTGGGCGGCCTGGCGACTTACGCGTTCTGGGAAAGCGCATCGCTACGCCCGAAGCCGGGCGTCGTGACCCATCCGACAAAGGCTCGGTGATCGTTATCTACGCGACGGATGCACCGCTTGATTCGCGCCAGCTCTCGAGGCTTTCGCGGCGAGCAGGGGCCGCACTGGGGCGGCTTGGCAGTTACTGGGGCGATCAAAGCGGCGATATAGCCATTGCATTTTCCACCGCCAACCGTTTGTCCATCGACAGTGAGATCGATACGGTCGACCGCCTTGGCGAGGCTCGGCTTGAACCGTTTCTATGTGCCGCAGTCGAGGCGGCGGAGGAGGCGGTGCTGAATGGGCTGTGGCATGCAGATGCGCTCACCGGTTATGATGGCCTCCGGCTTCCTGTCCTGCGTGATCAACTTTCATCGCGCGTGACGTGATGCCCTTGCTCCACGCTTTCTGGAAGAGTAAGCCGAAAGGGGAGCCAGTGTCCGGCTTCCCGCCAGCCCTCGCACATCTCCTCTCCCTTCGGTGCGACAGCCAGCACAAAGAACAGCCAGCACAAAGAATCTGGTTACGGAGACCTTTGATGTGTGCCCGCCTTTTCCAATCCGTTTTCGCCATGTGTCTGCTGACATTGCCGGCCCTCGCGCAGGATGAACCAGATACGATCGCTCCGGAGATCGGAAGCAGGGTTTTGGAAAACTACGTCACGCCCGCGCTCGCGCGGTTCGACGAAACGAGCAGCTCGCTTGCGACCTCCCTGAGCGCGGCCTGTGAAAGCGGCTCTGCAGGTGACCTCGACGCAGCGCGATCAGGCTTTTCCGATACGCTTTCGGCTTTTGCACATGTCTCCGTGCTGCGGTTTGGGCCGTTGGTGGCGGAAAACCGGTTCGAGCGCGTATTCTTTTGGCCGGACCCGCGCGGTGTAACACTACGGCAGGTGCAGGGATTGCTTGCCGCAGAGGAGCCGTTACCGAGCGATCTTGCTGATCAAAGCGTCGCCCTGCAGGGCCTGCCGGCACTCGATTACGTGCTCTTTGGAACAGGCGGAGACGCATTGGCTGACGACGCTCGGCGTTGCAACTATGCGGTGGCGATCGCCAACAACGTTGCAGAGATCGCCGCGCAGCTGGAAACGGCTTGGGCCGAAGGGACATCGTTCCGCGATTCTTTCATCTCGCCTGCGGCCGACCGAGATCCTTACCGTTCAAAGGCCGAAGTGGCGGGAGAAATCGTCAAGGCCGCCGGCACGGCTCTGGAATTCGCCCGCAATGCCGAGCTTCTCCCGGCTCTTGGCAAAACCGCGGAGAAAGCGCGCGGAAAGCGCGCGCCCTTTTGGCGCAGCGGCCAAACCTTCGCTTTCGTCGCCGCCCAAATCGACGGTGTTCAGAAACTCATCGAAGCCGCTGGCTTCGTCGACGGCCACTCTGATCTCGTCAATGGCTATGGCCGCGGCGTGAATTTCGATCTGTCGCACGCTCGCGAGGCTTTGCTTGCGGTCGAAACGGCTTCGGAGATGGCGTTTTCGGCTGAGGAGGACCGAGGGCGAATCTCCTATGCAACGATTGCCATGGAGGGAGCGAAGCACACGCTTAATGGAGAGCTCTCGGGAGCACTCGGACTGGTGATGGGGTTCAATGCGCTCGATGGAGATTGATCGACGGACATTTCTCGCGCTGGCCGCCGCCGCAACAGCGTTCCGCCCCGACCGCGCAATGGCGGAGCAAGAGGCGCTGTTCCTTGGAGCCCGGCTCAATGCAGGCGGGTTCGAAGCTGCCGTGATCGATGCGACCGGGCGCGACCGTCTCGTTCTGCCGCTGGAGGCACGCGGCCACTCCTTCGCCATTGATGCGCCACGGCGGCGCGCTGTCGCCTTTGCGCGGTCGCCGGGGCGTTTCGCCATCGCCTTTTCGATTAATGGCAAAGGGGAGCCGCTCGCCTTCGCTCCGCCGTCCGATAGGCATTTTTACGGTCACGGGGTCTTCACTCCGGATGGGAAGTTGCTGCTTGCGACTGAAAATGACTTTGAAGGCGAGCGTGGGATCACTGGCCTTTACGATGCCACCGCCGGGTTCCGCCGCATCGGTGAGTTTGGGACCGGCGGCATCGGCCCGCACGAGGTGATCCTCTTGGGAGATGGGAAAACGCTCTGTGTCGCCAATGGGGGCATTCTCACCCATCCTGACTACGAGCGTGTGAAGCTCAATCTTGCGACCATGAAGCCGAGCCTTTCCTACATCGATCTCGAGACGGGGGAGATTACCGAGCAGGCCGAACTCGCGCCTGAGCTACACAAGCTCTCGCTCCGTCACATGACACTCGATCGCTTCGGCGCGGTCTGGTTCGGCGCCCAGTACCAGGGCGAAGACGATGCGCGACCGCCATTGGTGGGCCGCCATCGCCGAGGGGAGACGATTGAGCTTTTCCCTGGCCCAGAGGCAACTTTGAAGGCGCTCGATAATTATATCGGCTCCGTGGCAACCGATTCGACCGGCGAGATCGTCGCCACCTCGTCGCCGCGCGGCGGATTGGCTGTTTTTTGGGATGCTCAAACAGGCCGCTGTCTCGGCGAGCGGACCCTCAAAGACGGATGCGGGATCGCTCCACTCGCAGATCATCGTCTTCTGGGCACCAGCGGACGGGGCGCGATCGTTCGCACGGGTCCGGACGCGCCACTTGAGACTGTTCGCGTCACCGATCCGGGTGCGCCTGCATGGGACAATCATCTCCGCCGCATTTAAAGACACACCGTCAACGCGCATTTTGCGGCTTGCCGTCGGCAGGCCGTGTGCTTATCTTCGCGCTGTTCTCAGGGCGGGGTGAAACTCCCCACCGGCGGTAAGCGGCACTGGCCGTAAGCCCGCGAGCGCCTTTTCGCAAGACTGCGGGAAGGGTCAGCAGATCAGGTGAAACTCCTGAGCCGACGGTGACAGTCCGGATGGAAGAGAACGCGCGATCTCCGTGTGCCGGCATTCCGGCAACCGGTCATCGCTCGTGATCGCCTTGGGTGACGTGTCCGTTGCGAAAGGAGATCACGATGACACACACCCGCTATGCATTCATCAAGGCCAACTGGCACGCCGATATTGTCGATCGCGCGCTTGAAGGCTTTTGCGAACTCATTCCGGCCAGCCAGGTGGACGTGTTTGATGTGCCGGGAGCCTTCGAACTGCCGCTCGTCGCGCGCGATCTTGCGGCCTCCGGGCGCTATGCCGCCGTTGCTGCCGCGGCTCTCGTCGTGGATGGCGGGATCTACCGTCATGACTTCGTCGCGCAGGCTGTTGTCGACGGCCTGATGCGGGCCGGGCTCGACACGGGTGTGCCTGTTCTCTCGGTCTCGCTCACGCCCCATCACTTTCAACCCACCGACCACCATACCGCGATCTATCGCGAACATTTTGTCGAGAAGGGACGAGAGGCTGCCAAAGCCGCCCTCATGATTGGCAAGACGCGCGCTGCGCTGGCTGCGTGATAAACCTTGCGGGGTGAGGGGCACCGAGCCAAAACGAAAAGTCAAAGGACGGATTGCCCCCACTTTCACCCTTTTCCCGCAGGACTGAGAAGTTGCCGGTCCATGGACTTCGGCGTTCTCAGATCCGGTTGTGCGCCGCCTTCAGCGCTTCGGCGAAAGCCTCTTCGAACACGTCGATTTCATGATCCGGGCCGACGCTGACGCGTATGCAGCGGTCGAGCCCCGGTGTCGCCGGCTTGCGCACAAACACGTCGCGTTCAAGCAGTCCCTGCATCACAGCCTCTGCGATTGTCTTGCCGCCGCAGTCGATGGCAACAAAGTTCGTGGCTGATGGGATTGCCACCAGTCCATTCGCCGTGGCGATCGCGGCGATCCGGTTCCTGCATGCGTTGATGCGATCAAGCGTTTCGTGCAGATAAGCCTTGTCCTGCAGCGCGGCGAGGCTCGCCGCCTGAGTGATACCCGGCATGCCGAAATGATTGCGGATCTTATCGAATGCCCGGATGGTCTCAGGCTCTCCGATCGCGTAGCCACAGCGCATGCCGGCCAGCGCGTAGGCCTTGGAGAAGGTGCGCATGCGCAGGACATTGGGCCGGTCGGGCTCGAAACGGGGCAGAGCATCTGCCGGTGCCGTTTCTCCATAGGCTTCGTCGAGGATCAGCATGCTGGTTTCGGGCAACGATTCGATGAATTGCTGAATATCGTCCGCGCTCCACCATGTGCCCATCGGATTGTCGGGGTTGGAGAGATAAACCAGTGGCGCATTTTCGGCGATCGCGGCATCGCGCAGACCTTCGAGGTTTTCGTAATCACCTGCGTAGGGAACGGTTACCAGCCGCCCACCGAAGCCGGCCACATGATAATTGAAGGTCGGGTAGCCGCCGAGCGATGTGACGACCGGTGTCCCTGGCTCGATGAAGAGGCGAGCCACAAGGCCCAGGAGCCCATCAATGCCTTCTCCCACGACGATATTCTCCGGCTTGACACCATGCTCTTTGGCCAGGGCAGCGCGCAGATCGGCGCTTTCCGGGTCGCCATATTTCCAGACATGGTGTGCCGCGCTCCCAATGGCGTCCAGAACGCGGGGAGAGGGGCCGAAACCGTTCTCGTTTGCACCGAGCCGGGCGCGAAAAGGGCGGCCGGCGGCACGCTCCTGGGTTTCCGGCCCCACAAAGGGCACGGTGGAGGGGAGGGAGTGCGCAAGCGGGGTAAGCGGTGGGCGTCGTGTCATAGGCCGTATCTGGTCTGTGCTTTCTCTGATTGAACGCGGCGACCCTACATCAAGCCCGGCAAGTGTGAAATCGCCTTTGCAGCGGTGAGCAAAAACAGCGCGCATAAAAACGGGGCCCGGCTGATGCCAGGCCCCGCTTCAAGCTGTACGGCTCTTCTGATTAGAAGTCGCGCTGGAAGCGCAGGAAGCCGTGCCACTGGTCCGGATCGGCGACGCCATCAACAACGCCGTCGAACTTGGTGTAGTTGACTGCGAGCTTCGCGTTGAAGTTCTCAACGATCTCGTAGTCGATGGTCGTTCCGATGTTCCAGGCATTGACGTCAGTGAACACAACGTCGTGACCGACTTCGCTATAGTACGCGCCACCAAGAGATGCGGTCAGCTTTGGCGTAGCCTTGAAGCCGATAACGCCTGCGAGCGACCATTCTGCACCCGGCATAACTTCCACGCCACCGTAGACGACGTCGGCAATGCCGTCGAACGGGTTGGCCGAGTAGAAGCTCACGCCGCTTTCGTACTGCGCCAGAGCCTGGATGAAGAAGCGGTCGGTGAGGTTCGCCTTGACGATACCCTTGATCGCGAATTCTTCAGCCGTTGCATCGTAAGCGGCATAGAGGTCTGCGGAGCCCCAGCCCTGAGCGATGCCGACCTTACCGACGACGTTCGGCGTCCAGTCGTAGTTGTCATCAGCTTCTTCGAGCATGACGGCGAAGGTGACGCCATTGCCAGCTGCGAAGTTGTAGCCGATGAAGTGAACGCGACCATACGGGAAGTAGCCGCGGTCCTGCTCGCCATGGAGGCCCGTGTCCCAGATCGAGTCGGACATACCCATGGAGAGGCCGCCGAGCGAGATCACTGCCTGCTGCAGGTTCACACCCGAGCTGGTCACACCGTGCGAGTAGGCATCGCCGTCGTTCAGGCCAACGGTTGCATTCGCGTCGCTGTTGGAGCTCGTGCCACGGAACTTGATCCATGCGCCAAGCGTGCCGTACTCGGTCTCGGAGCGGGCGTCGATGTTCAGCTCACCGCGAGCATACTTGTCCCAACCGTCCTGCTCGGAGAAGTCGCCATCACCATAACCGATCTGGTAACGGACCATACCGCTGATGCGGAGGCAGGTCTCGGTGCCGGGGATGTAGAAGAAGCCTGCGCCGTAGACGTCGCAAACGCGGACATATTCCATCGGCTCCGGCTCGGGGACGACGATCGGGTCGGCCGCCTTGGCGCCGGTCGCAGCAGCTGCGAGAGCTGCGGAGCCAATCAGAAGGCTCTTGAGTTTCATGTTCTGACCTCCAGTCAAAGTTCTAAATGCGGGTCTGGGTATTTTGCTGAAGGACAGCGTTCCCTGCCCCATCCCCAAGAAAAGAAAAGTTCGCGCTTTCGCGCCCCCTTTCCGAGCCTGACATTACTCATGGGGACGCCAGGTTCAACCGCGATTACGCGGGCAGCACCCCTTGCGGTCGTCTATCCGGAATGGCTGTTGCACAAATGACACGATCTGAGCCGCCGGGTAAGTCTTTCTTAACATTTGGGAGCCGGATAAGGGCATAACCAACACGTTTCGAGCGTGGCTTTTACCGTAGCTTTGCGGCGAATCGAGCTTTTTCAGGTGGGAATCATCGCCTGAACGCCTGGCTCGCCTCCAGGGTGATTCCCACCGAGCTATCGGCTTCTTTGGCGCGTGCGCCTGGCGCGGCACATTTTCCTTATAATAAAGCATCGAATTTCGAATGCCGTATTGATTGTGCCGTCGCTTTTCTTTATCCAGCGTCTCGCCGGAGAGGTGGCCGAGTGGTCGAAGGCGCTCCCCTGCTAAGGGAGTAGACCTCAAAAGGGTCTCGTGGGTTCGAATCCCATCCTCTCCGCCATTCATTTCCTTCAGAGTTTTTCAGAACCGAGTGGCGGCGAGCCGGCCGTGCGCTCTGCGCCTTTCATATTATCCATACTTTTCAATAGTTTAGTCGAATTTCGACGGCAATCCAGGCGCTCACATCACTGATTTTTCATGATTCTGACTGGAGGTCAGAACATGAAACTCAAGAGCCTTCTGATTGGCTCCGCAGCTCTCGCAGCTGCTGCGACCGGCGCCAAGGCGGCCGACCCGATCGTCGTCCCCGAGCCGGAGCCGATGGAATATGTCCGCGTTTGCGACGTCTACGGCGCAGGCTTCTTCTACATCCCCGGCACCGAGACCTGCCTCCGCATCAGCGGTATGGTCCGTTACCAGATCAACTGGGATGAGAACGACGACGGCTGGAAGAAGTTTGCACGCGCAGAAGTGAACTTCGACGCTCGTTCCGAGACCGAGTACGGCACGCTTGGCGCATTCATCAAGCTTCGTGGCGACAGCAACCATACCGGCTATGCTCCGGATTCTGCTACTCCGTGGCTGACCACTGCTGGTCCGCTTCCGGCTGCCGGTGTCAACGACGGTGACGCTCTGTCGCTCGGCGTTGGCTCCAGCCTCGGCCTGCAGCAGGCAATCATTTCGCTCGGCGGCCTCTCCATGGGTCTGTCTGACACGCTCTATGATGCGGGTCTGTCCGGCGAATTCGATAGCGGTGGTGGTGATCGCGTTCACTTCATCAGCTACACCTTCGCAGCAGGCAATGGCGTAACCGCCACGCTCGCTCTCGAAGAGGCTGACACGAACTACGACTACACCCCGAACGTCGTTGGTAAGGTCGGTATCGCTCAGGGCTGGGGCTCTGCTGACTTGTGGGCAGCTTACGATGCCACCGCAGAAGAGTTCGCTCTTAAGGCTATCGTGAAGGCCAACCTCACCGACCGTCTGTGGGCAGAGGCAATTGCCACCTACGAAAGCGGCATCAACTTCTACTCGACCGATCCGTTCAACGTGACTGGCACGGGCATCCCGTCCACGATCCGTTTCGGCTCGGAGTGGTCGATCGGTGGTTTGATCGGTTACAAGTTCACGCCGAAGCTGAAAGCGTCTATCGGCGCTCAGTACTATGACAATGTCGGCAACGACTTTGTCTCCTCGCTCGCAGGTGGCGACGTGAACTTCCTCAGCGCAGGTCTCACGGTTGACTACGAGATCGTTGAGAACTTCAACACCAAGCTCGCTGTCAACTACGGCAAGCTCGACACGCCGGCTGGCAACGAAGACAACTGGAGCGGCTTCATCCGCTTCCAGCGTGACTTCTAAGAAGTCCGGCTAAGACTACGAAACCCGGCAGAGCAATCTGCCGGGTTTTGGCTTTGGAGGGCTCGTTGGTAGCGGGCGCGTCAAGCGCGAATGCTTCGGGTGACAGGGTTTAACGAGACCTTCAGCCAGGCTCTTTCGAGAGCGAGTTTTTCTTTTTTTTGAACACTCCATGGAAGGAGAAACCATTACCCGCCGTCAGGGGCTCATTAGGGCGGGGCCATAAGTAAGTGTAAAAAAATGCTTTTTTTTCTGGACTGGCCTAAGTTGCGAGTGCTAGTCCCCTTCGTTGGGGACAATAATAGCTTGGGGAACTCGAGAATTTCTATCTCGGAGGGGTGGTTCACAACTCAGAATTTTACCGAACACGCATTTGACAAAAACGCCCAGGACGTGACCTGACATGGGGGCGGTCAACAGTCCTGACAGCGAGTGGGGCCTTTCCAGGTCTCGCTACTCCGTCACGTTCGGTAACGAGCATTTACGTCTCGTTTCTGAGTATAGTTTAAAAGAACTCTTCGCAAAGTATGGAGACATACTTTGGGAACCTGGCACGCATAAATATAATGTCACCTTCTTCATCGGAGAGCTGGACGAGCTCTTGTTGGGGAAACGATTCAGCGCGTTCGAGCAAAGCCTGCTCGATGAACTGATCGGAAAATTGCGCGCCCGCGGAAACAGCAACGCGACCATCAACAGAAAGATGGCCGCGCTTAGCAAGCTTCTGCGGAAAGCGCATAAGATGGGTGACATTCATAGCCTGCCGGAATTTCGGCGTCAGAAGGAGCGCTCTGGGCGTATCCGTTTCCTCTCCTGCAATGAAGAAGAGATGCTTTTTGCCGCGATTCGCAGGCGCAGCGAGGACGCCTGGCGGCTCTCGGTGTTTCTGGTCGACACCGGCTGTCGTCTTGGAGAAGCCATTGGTCTGACCTGGAACGACGTCAGCGAGGGGCGGGCGAGCTTTTGGATCACCAAATCCGCGCGTGCGCGCTCCGTTCCATTGACCAAACGTGCGCAGCAAGTGACAGACATCCCCAAAGATGGTCACAAGGGACCTTTCGCAATGCTGCGGCAGGCGCAATACCGCGTTATCTGGAATGAGGCTAAGGCGGAGGTGGGGCTGTCTCAGGATACCCAGGTGGTGCCGCATGTGTTACGCCATACCTGCGCGTCACGTCTCGTACAAGGTGGCATTGATCTGCGCCGTGTCCAGATGTGGCTCGGCCACCAGACCCTGACGATGACCATGCGTTATGCCCACCTGGCGACTGGTGATCTGGACCCCTGTGTCGGAGTTCTGGAGCGTTGTGCGAAATCCGGGACCACGAAGCGGGCTTAGTCCTGTTTTATGAGTCTGCGACGTTCATCAAGAAAAGACGAAGGCAGAAGAATGCCTTCGTCTCCTCCCAGTTTAGCGCGACCTCTCCGCACGTTTGATAAAGGCTGAGATTTCCTTCGGCAGATTCCCGGTTTCCAGAAGCGGCGCATGGCCCTGTCCGGGCACCACGATTTGCTGCATTGCCGGGTGCCGGGCGGCCATTTCCCCGAGAGTGCGGCTCGAGAGGAGGCGGGAGTTTTCTCCGCGAAACGTCAGGAGTGGTATGGCTGTCAGCCCGTCGAAAAGTGGCCAGAGTGTTGGCAAAGGCTTGTCCAGATCGATGGCCTTTAGCGGCTTCAACAGATTGGGATCAAAATCGGCGCGCAATCGCCCCTCTTCTTCCTTGTAAAGCGCAGCGGTGAAGCGCTCCCAGTCGCTGTCGTTTAACGCCGGAAAAGCCTCACCGTGCACGGATTTCTGGATTTCGATCGCTTCGGCCAGTGTGGCAGGGGCGGGAGCACGCTGAAGATAAGCGCGGATCTGGGCAAGACCATCTCCTTCCACAACGGGCCCGATATCATTGAGAATTGCAGCTTTGATGAGAGTGGGGCGCGTGCCTGCCAGAGCCATGATGATGAGCCCGCCCCGCGAGGTGCCCACGAATGCCGCGTGCTCCACCCCCAGTGCCACAAGCCCTGAAACGATATCGGTGGCCTCCACCGCCACGTCATAGCGCCGCCAATCCCGGTCGTAATCGGAAAGGCCACGCCCGCGATAATCGAAGGCAATAACTTTGCGCGCCCCGGCCCCTTCAGCAGAAAGTTTTTCTGCGAGTGCGTGAAAATCCCGGGCATTGCGTGTCAGGCCGGGCAGGCACACCACGGGCAGACCCGAATTGCCTTCGCCATAGACCCGTGCATGCAGCTTCAGGCCATCCTGTGCTGAATAAAACACATCGCGAAAACCGTTGTCAGCCACGATATCCCCCTTCGCCGGCCAGCACTGCCACTCTCAACCTGTGTGTACATAGCGTATTGGGACAGATCGGCCGAATTTATCTTCAATAGGCGTGGATCGAGGACGAAATGACCTGCGCTGCCGCAATCAACAGGCGGGCACGCGTGGCTGGGGCTGATGCGCCTTATCCCCCGGCTGAGAGGTCGGTGAGGACATCGAACCGACCGGTAAGCCGCATTTTATAGACCTGCAGGTTCTCCATCACCCTTTGAACATAGTTCCGCGTCTCCGAGTAGGGGATGCGTTCGATCCAGTCGACCACGTCCTCCACCGGCATTCCACGAGGGTCCCCATACCGCTCCATCCACTCACTCGCCCGGCTTGGGCCGGCATTGTAGCCCGCAAAGGTGAGGATATAGGAACCGTTGAAACGTGAGAGCTGCTCTTCCAGATACGCAGCACCCAAAGTGGCATTGTAGCTTGGATCCGTTGTAAGGCGCGCACGAGAATAGGGGAGGCCGCTTTTGCGGGCCATCTCCCGGGCTGTTGCAGGCATGAGTTGAAGCAAGCCGCGCGCACCGGCCGGTGAAACGGCAGCGGCATTGAACTCGGTTTCCTGCCGGGCAATTGCATAAGCGAGCGCCTGACGGGCGGAGGGGATGGCAGCGGTTTGCGGGATTGCACCCACGGGATGCGCCAGTGCACCGATCTCAAGTCCCCTGCCGCCGGCGATCTTTCCGACCCGCAGTGCTGTGGTGTAGTCGCCACGTGCCTCGGCCATCCGGGCAAGCAAGGTCAGTTCTCCCGGATTTTCAAGAGTTTCCGCGAGTTTCCGATAGAGGCTGCCCGCGCGCCACACATGGTTTGTCTGCTCTAGGCTTTTGATCGCCCGCACCATCTCTCGGGCGGAAAAATGGCGACGATCCTCATCCGACGGCTCCGGCGCCTCGGCGGCGAGCGTGGTTCGGCCAAGTCTGGCTGTCGCAAGCTGCCCATAAAACGTTGCGCCGAAGCGCGCCGCTTCTTCGTAATGGTCCGTGGCATCACCGGGCGCTCCCTCGTCCACTGCTCGCCCCAGCCAGTAATTGGCGCGCGCATTCGAGATCGGCCCCTCCGCGATAGCAGCGATCTTCGCAAAATGAGATGCAGCCTTCGCTGGATCTTTCAGCGCTCGCAAAGCATACCAACCCGCATGAAATTCCGCATCGGCGGCACGGGAAGGGCTCTCGGCAGAATGGGCAGCGGCAAGCTTGTAGGCCGTCTCGGCATCTCCGATATCCAGAAGTTCACGTGAGAGCACGCGCCTTTCCACCCACCATTCGTCCGGATCGATCAGGCTTTGGGCGTCCTGTGGCGCTGTCAGCATCAGCTTTGCAGCTTCATCGAACTGTCCGGCGCGACGCAGAAAGCGTGCTTTGGCAAAAATGTATCCAGCACTGCGCTCCGTCTCTGGTACGGCGTCGAGCAGGGCTTGAGCATTCCGATCGCCGCGAATAACCGCAGCCCATGCCTTGGCCAGCGCTTTGCCCCCGGCCAGCGGGGCAACGCGCTCGGCCGAGCGCACCCGCGCCTCATACAACATTCGCTCCATGCGGACCCTATGATCCGTTTCGGAAAGCAGGTCGGCAAAAGTGCTCAGAAAAGCTGTCTCGCTCGTGGCATCAAGCTTTGCCTCGCGCCAGAACCCGGCAACCAGCGCCCGTGCCTTCTCCTTGTTCCCCAGAGACAGATAGGACTGGCCAAGTGCGACGGTGCCTTCGAAAGTTAAAGGAACCGTGTCGCCGAGCAGGCTCACCACGACCTGCGGTCGTTGATTTTCGCGGTACAATGCACGCTCCGCATGCTCACGCAGTGTGAGCATGCCGGGCCAGTCCCTCAACGCCTTGGCGGTCGCAGCGATCTCAGCGCTCGAAAACGTTTCGCTCGCCGAAAGCGCAAGTGCCCAGGTCAGAATCCGTCGTTCGAGACTCTTCTCCTTCATGTGATCGCGCAGCCTGCGAGCGGTTGCAGGATCGCCGGCAGAAAGCGCATCGAGCCCCGCACTCAACGCGCGTTGATTGGCGGATTGTACGTCAGGAGCACTCATCACGTTGGGCCGGATGGCCGCTGCGTTTGTCAATGCATCGATAGCGGCAGCTGGCGTATTCACGGCATCTGGACGTGCGAACGGGATCGGGCCCATATCCGGAAGGGATTGAGCCTCGGCAAGGGGAGGAGCCGAGAGAAGAAGGAGCGAAACAAACGCTACCCTTATCGTCATACGCAAACGTCCTGAATATCGCAGCTGACAGGCCTCAAAATTGGTTGAGACCTGCTTTGTCTCTACAAGATGGCGCAGAACCCGCGGATGCTGGCGTAACACACCATCTTTGAAGGATTCTTGCGGGCAAGAGATGGCAAGACTATGGTGCGCCACCTGATCTTCGGTTAGAAGCATCCGGCGCCGGCTTTGGCTGGCAGCGCACCATCAATTTCATTCAGGAGTTCGACATTATGTTCAGGGGGTCTCTCACAGCGCTTGTGACGCCATTCGCCAAGGATGGCAGCCTGGACAAAAAAGCGTTTCGCGAACTCGTTGAATGGCAGATTGCAGAGGGCAGCAATGGGTTGGTGCCCGTGGGAACGACGGGCGAATCCCCGACACTCACGCATGAGGAACACCGCGAGGTTGTCCGGATTTGCGTCGAGGCCGCTCAGGGGCGCGTTCCGGTCATCGCCGGTGCAGGCTCCAATTCGACCCGTGAGGCAATCGCGCTGGCAAAGTTTGCCGAAGAGGTGAAGGCCGACGCGGCACTGGTGGTCACACCCTATTACAACAAGCCGACGCAGGCAGGGCTTTATGAGCATTTTGCGGCTGTCGCCCGTGCCACGAGTTTGCCCATTATCATCTACAATATCCCCCCGCGTTCCGTGATCGACATGACGCCGGAGACCATGGGGCGTCTGGCGAAGGACTTCTCCAACATTGTCGGCGTGAAGGATGCGACGGCGAAGGTGGATCGGGTCTCCGAGCAGCGCATGACCTGCGGCAAGGATTTCATTCAGCTTTCCGGCGAGGACGCGTCTGCCCTGGGCTTCAATGCGCATGGCGGGGTGGGCTGCATCTCGGTGACAGCCAATGTCGCACCGCGCCTGTGTGCCGAGTTCCAGGCGGCCACGCTCGCCAATGACAAGGAAAAGGCGCTTGAGTTGCAGGATCGGCTGATGCCGCTCCACAAGGCGATTTTCATCGAGCCCGGGCTTTGCGGTGCAAAATATGCATTGTCTCGGCTTGGCCGGGTCGAAAACACCGTGCGCTCGCCGCTTGTGCCGATCGAGGCCTCGACGGCAGAGCGCATCGACGCCGCCATGCAGCATGCAGGGCTTTTGAACTAACGCATTTTGCCGCCGCGCAGGGCACCTGGCGACGCACAAATGCGATGAAACGAACGGGCGGCTTTCTGTCGTCCAAGGGAAAGCGGAAGCGTTGCGGCGCTTCCGCCGCATTTGGAACTGATGGCAAAAGACAAGAATCCCAACGTCAAGACGATAGCCGAAAACCGTAAGGCGCGCTTCTCCTACGAGGTGCTCGACACACTGGAAGCCGGCATCGTCCTGACAGGAACCGAAGTGAAATCGCTGCGCGACGGGCACTCCAACATTCAGGAGGCCTATGCTTCCATCGAGGATGGCGAGTGCTGGCTGATCAACTCCTATATTCAGGAGTATTCCGCCGGAAACCACTTCAACCACGAGCCCCGCCGCAGGCGAAAGCTGCTTGTGTCCAAGCGCGAGCTGTCGCGCCTGGCCCAGTCGATCGAACGCGAAGGCATGACGCTCGTGCCGCTTAGGCTCTATTTCAATCAGCGTGGCCTGGCGAAACTTCAGATCGCCGTGGCGCGCGGCAAGAAGCTGCACGACAAACGCGAGACGGCCAAGAAACGCGACTGGAACCGGGAAAAAGCAAGGCTCCTGAAGCAGCACGGCTGAAGAGGCGCAGGGCGCCGCGCGTCTATCGGACTCTATTTGTCCAGAAACGCGCGTATATCACGGAAAACACTGACGAACATCTCTTCGGTCAGACGGCCGGTGTTCGTGTTGTAGCGTGAGCAGTGATAGCTCGAAAAAATCGAAAGTCCGGCAAGCTCCTGATGCCCGCCATGTGTGAAGGGATGGGCGGCAACGCGCCCGCCGAGCGCCCGAACGGTTGACTGATGGGCGATCACGCCAAGCGTGAGCACCACTCTGAGATTCTTGAAGCGCTTCAGCGTCGGCGCAAAAAAGTGCTGGCGGCAGGTGTTGATTTCCGACCCGACCGGCTTGTTCTCGGGTGGAACGCAGCGCACGGCATTGATGATGGCCGTATCAACGAGCGACAGGCTGTCATCCGGCCGGGCTTCGTAGTTGCCCTTGGCGAAGCCGAACGTTTTCAGCGTACTGTAAAGAAGGTCGCCGGCGTAGTCGCCGGTGAAAGGGCGACCCGTTTTGTTGGCGCCGCGAAGCCCGGGCGCCAGTCCGACGATGAGAAATGTGACGGCATCATCGCCTCCCTCGGGCAGGAAGGTGGGAACGGGCGCGTTGTGCCACCCGGGTTCGCGGGCGCGCCAGTCGGCAATGAACTGGTGAAGGCGCGGGCAAAGCGGGCAGTCGCGCGGCGGCTCGGTTTCACGCGCCGAAACAGGTGTCATAGATCGTCGAAGGTCTCGTCTGCGTCGTCTTCGGGTTCCACCTTGCGGGAAGGCCGTTCGCTTGTCGCACGGCCGACTTCGTCGCGCAATGACGAGAGATCGATGAAATTGTCCGCCTGCCGGCGCAGATCGTCGGCGATCATGGGCGGCTGGGACTGGATTGTCGATACGACGCTCACTTTGCGGCCCTTGCGCTGCAGGGCCTCCACCAGCGTGCGGAAATCGCCATCGCCGGAGAAGATCACATAGTGGTCGACCACGTCGCTGAGCTCCAGCGCGTCGATCGCGAGCTCTATGTCCATATTGCCCTTGATCTTGCGGCGCCCGGCCGAGTCGGTGAATTCCTTGGCTGGCTTGGTGACGACCTTGTAACCGTTATAGTCGAGCCAGTCGATTAACGGGCGAATGGAGGAATATTCCTGATCTTCCACAAGGGCCGTGTAATAGTAGGCCCGCAGAAGATACCCGCGCTCCTGAAAACTGCTCAGGAGCTTTCGATAGTCGATGTCAAATCCTAAAGCTCTCGACGTGGCGTAGAGGTTGGCGCCATCAATGAAGAGAGCAATTTTTTCCCGCGGATCAAACATCGACAATGTCCTGTTTCAAATAAACGTTCAGCGCTCAAATGAATGGCTTTGGGAGCGAAGCTGCCCGAGAAAGCCATCTCTTATGAGGAAATAGCGCTGGAATATGATTGTTCCAACGAATATATAAATTCGTTATAAATACAAGCGTGCGAGAGAGATGCTGCACGGTCACGCCCACGCCGCATTTCCGTGTTGATCGGAAAGTGAGTGTTGCGCGCTGGCCTTGAATTTTGGGGTGCGGCAGGCTATTGACGCGCTGGATTTCCTTGCAGATTTACGCATGAAAGGGGCACTGAATGGCCCGTGTGACCGTTGAAGATTGTATCGACAAAGTCGATAACCGCTTTGAACTCGTGCTTCTGGCTGGGCATCGGGCCCGTCAGATCTCGCAGGGCGAGGCGATCACCGTCGACCGCGACAATGACAAGAACCCTGTTGTCGCGCTGCGCGAGATCGCCGAAGAAACCCTCTCGCCTGGCGATCTCAAAGAAGATCTGATCCACTCCCTTCAGAAGCATGTCGAGGTGGACGAACCTGAGGCCGATCTTCCCGAGATCAGTGAACCGGCGGCAGCTTCTGTCGAAGGTGGTGCCGATCAGCCGGAAGAAGAGATCTCCTTCGACCGCATGAGCGAAGAAGACCTGCTGGCTGGTATTGAAGGCCTCGTTCCGCCGGAAAAAAGCGACGATTTCTGATCGATACGGATGTTCGGCGCGGCATTCTCTTCCTTGCCGAAACATTCCTGCCTATCTTAAACATGCGCCGTGAATTTCGCGGCGCATGTTTTGCTTTGCGTAGATAACAACAACAAAAACGAGGAAGCCGCCCATGATGCGTCAATACGAGCTTGTCGAGCGTGTCCAGCGCTACAAGCCGGACGTCAATGAGGCGCTGCTCAACAAAGCCTATGTCTACGCGATGCAGAAGCACGGCCACCAGCGCCGCGCCTCCGGCGACCCGTATTTCTCCCACCCCCTCGAGGTGGCAGCCATCCTCACCGACATGCATCTGGACGAGGCGACCATCGCTGTCGCCCTGTTGCACGACACCATTGAGGACACCAGTGCCACACGCGCAGAGATCGACGAGCTGTTCGGTCCCGATATCGGTAAGCTGGTCGAAGGGCTGACCAAGCTGAAGCGCCTCGACCTCGTGTCCAAGAAGGCGCATCAGGCGGAAAACCTGCGCAAACTTCTGCTCGCCATTTCGGAAGATGTCCGCGTCCTTCTGGTCAAGCTCGCTGACCGCCTGCACAACATGCGCACGCTCGATCATGTGCCTGAGCACAAGCGCCTGCGTATCGCTGAGGAGACAATGGACATCTATGCGCCGCTTGCCGGGCGCATGGGCATGCAGGATATGCGCGAAGAACTTGAGGAACTGGCCTTCCGGCATATCAACCCGGAGGCTTTCCGCGCGGTGACCGAGCGGCTTGCCGAGTTTTTCGAGCGCAATCGCGGTGTCATCAAGGCGATCGAAGAAGCATTGTCGCACCTCTTCGCAGAGCACCATATCGAATCGACTGTGAAAAGCCGCCAGAAGAAGCCCTGGTCGGTTTTCAGGAAGATGGAGACCAAGGCGCTTTCCTTCGAGCAACTATCCGATATTTTCGGTTTCCGCGTGCTCGTGAACGATGTGGAGGACTGCTATCGCGCGCTGGGTGTCATCCACTCCACCTGGTCGATGGTGCCAGGGCGTTTCAAGGATTACATTTCGACACCCAAACAGAACGATTATCGCTCGATCCACACCACCATTGTCGGGCCGTCCCGCCAGCGCGTCGAATTGCAGATTCGCACCTATGAGATGCATCGCATTGCCGAATACGGTGTGGCTGCTCATTCGATTTACAAGGACTTCGGTGGCAAGGTGAACGGTGCGGACCACCGCATCTCGCGTGATACCAATGCGTATGCGTGGCTGAGGCGCACCATTGAGGCACTTTCCGAAGGTGACACGCCCGAAGATTTTCTTGAGAACACCAAGCTCGAACTGTTTCAGGATCAGGTGTTCTGCTTCACGCCCAAGGGGCGGCTCATAGCCCTTCCGCGTGGCGCAACGCCCATTGACTTTGCCTATGCGGTTCACACCGAAGTAGGCGACACCTGCGTCGGAGCAAAGGTCAATGGCCGCATCATGCCGCTCATGACCGAGTTGAAGAACGGCGATGAGGTGGAGATTATCCGGTCCAAGGCGCAGGTGCCGCCGGCGGCGTGGGAATCGGTCGTGGTGACGGGCAAGGCGCGTGCTGCCATCCGCCGGGCGACCAGAAACGCGATCCGCAAGCAGTATTCCGGTCTTGGCGCGCGCATCCTGGAACGCGCTTTTGAACGCGCTGGGAAGGGCTTCTCCAGAGATGCCCTCAAACCGGTGCTTCATCGCCTCGGCCGTCAGGATGTGGAAGATGTACTGGCGGCGGTCGGGCGCGGCGAACTCTCCTCGCAGGATGTGGTGCGCGCCGTGTTCCCCGATTACAAGGATGAACGCGTGACTCAGGCTCCCAAGGAGCGCGAAGAGGGCTGGTTCAATCTGCGCAACGCGGCTGGCATGCTGTTTCAGATCCCCGGTCGCTCCTCACGCAAAGCCAAGCGCACCAAAGCCGGCGGAGTCCCAGTAGAAAAGGGAGCGGGCGGAGCCCTGCCTATTCGCGGCGTTTCAGGAGATCTCCCGGTCAGTTTTGCCCCGGAAGGTGCAGTTCCGGGAGATCGTATTGTCGGCATTCTTCATCCCGGTTCGGGCATCACCATTTATCCCATACAGTCACCTGCGTTGACCGCATTCGATGACCAGCCCGAACGTTGGATCGATGTGCGCTGGGATATCGACGAGCACATGAAGGAGCGTTTTCCGGTCCGCATGTCCGTGACAGCGATCAACGAGCCGGGTTCTCTGGCTGAGATTGCGCAGGTGATCGCATCGAATGACGCCAACATTCATACATTGGCCATGGAGCGAACGGCTCCGGACTTTACCGAAATGCTGTTCGACCTGGAGGTGTGGGATTTGAAACACCTGACACGTCTCGTCTCACAGCTGAAGGAGATCAGTTGCGTAAGCGACGCCCATCGGGTGAATGGCTAGAAAACCCTCAGACGGAAGTTCTATCTGCTTCGCGACTTGGTCTGATCGGAGTGCTGTTTCATCCTAAATGAGTAGCCAGCAACCATCCGGAGTGAATTGACCGGCTTGCGGCGCGGCGCAAACATCCTGAATGCGCAGCGTTCGGAAACAATTGTCTTTACCGAAATTGAGAGGGGGACTGACCGCTCTCATTCTGCTCGCCCTGGTACTGTTTCCTTTTGGCGGCGTGCATCTGCATGGGGCACCGTCGGCCGTTGCTGGTGGGCTCTCTGCCGAACACGCACTTTCTCACACATTGGATCACGCCCATGAACGTGACGGGGCACATAGCCACCAGCACGACACCAGCGATGGCGAGGATGCGCTGAACGAGATGGCGGGCGCGGAGTGCTGCATGGTCCATTGCATGCCGCTGGCCAGCCTGAAATACGAACCTTTCCCGGAGTCGCGGTTTGTCGCATGTTTTGCTGCGGAATCCATGATTGCCCTGTGCTCCAGCCTGTCTGAAAAGCCCCGTAAACCACCCCGCTCAACTCTCTCCTGAACACGCTCGACCATGCGCGCCGGCACGCCGGTGCCCGATGCTTCTTGCACAAGCGTGGCGCTGGCCGCGTGGCGAGTGCCCGAAACTCATGTTCAAGAGAGGTTGACATGAAAGCTCTACTGCATTTCGACAGCGGCAGGATCAAGCGCTTTGCCCAACCGGTTCACTCGACCCTGTCAAAGCTTCACCTGGTCGCCCGCCGGGCCGAACTGACCGGCGCTTATCCGGATCGGAAAAGCGCGGTGGAGGCAGCGCCCCGCTGGGCGCTGACCGACTATGATCATGAAGAAGTTGTTCCCGTGGCGCTGGACAAGATGAGCCGGATCATTGACTGGGATTATCCCGTCCTTTTCTGGCTTGAGCGCGAGCTGCGAGCGCGGGAAGGGCATCCCATTCGGCTGCTTGATGCCGGAGGGCATGTTGGAACAAAATATCGCGCTTTCCGCGATCTGATCGATCTTTCGAGCGTTGAGTGGCAGGTCTATGAACTGCCCTCGATGGTGAGGGCCGGCCGGGATATGGCGCGCGCCGAAGGCCTCGGGCCTCAACTTTCGTTCTGCGACGCCTTCTCCGAAATCAGGGAAGCCGAGATATTATTGTGTTCCGGGTTGCTGCAGTATCTCGATATCCCATTTGCGGATTTCGTGAGCAAGTTGCATGTGCAGCCACAGGTGATTCTCCTCAACAAGGTGGCGCTGCGGGATGGCCCGTCGATCTATACGCTTCAGCGTGGGGGGCCGACCTTCTTGCCCTACCACATCCGCAACAAGCAGCAGTTTCTTGCGGACCTGGATGCACTTGGCTATCGCATCATCGATAGCTGGCGCATACAATATCTGGCTCACAGGGTGGCGAGCCACCCGGAGCTGGGCTGGAGCGAGAGCCGGGGGTACATGCTGCTGCGTAAAGATCTCGTACGCAGCTTACACAAACCGGCCGAACCCGCGGTGGCAAAAGCCGGGTAAACCTTCACGCCCCAATTCCGCCGTTTCGCTCGACTAGTTCTTTCGTGTTTCCTGCTGTTTTGGCAGGAAACACGATTATTAACCCGTTTCCCTTGCCCCGTCCGACCGAGCTTGCCTATATCGACCAAAGACACTTCCAAGGGAACCCGTCGTTAATAGAACGGGCTCTAGGATTTGGTGTGGTGGGAGAGCTTTGTTGCTGTTGGGGGTGCTGCGTAGCCGCGATGTTGTTTCGACGTAGAAAACCGGCGGATCTTTGGGAGAGGGCGCGGACCATGGTTTGGCCACGTCGCTCTTTCTGGCGTTCCGCGCAATATTTCGTCAAACGCGCTCTGCGATTGACGGCAACACCGCATGCCATCGCCGCAGGCATTGCTGCCGGTGTGTTCGCGTCGTTCACTCCGTTTATGGGCTTTCACTTCTTCATCGCCGCAGGGCTCGCCTGGTGCATCGGGGGAAATCTCGTGGCATCAGCCATCGGAACGGCGGTGGGCAATCCTCTGACTTTCCCTTTTATCTGGGGAGCGACGCTGGAAACGGGCCGTCTCATCTTGTACGGCAGAGAGCTGTCGCATGGGGCTCCGATACATCTGGGCAAGATGCTGCGACATCTCGAGTTTTCACAGCTCTGGGAACCGCTGATCAAGCCAATGTCCGTTGGCGCGTTGCCTCTGGGCATTTCCTTCGCCTTGGTGTTCTATTTCGTGACACGCTGGGCGACATTCACCTTCCGAGAGCAGCGCCGTAAGCGCCTCGCCGAGCGGGCGCGCCGCAAGGCTGGTCGGCAAGCCTTCGATGCGAGGACAGCGACGAGTTCATGATTATCGGTATTGGAAGCGATCTGATCGACATTCGGCGGATCGCCAAAACACTTGACCGCTATGGAGACCGTTTTACTCAGCGTGTTTTTACGGAGGTCGAACGGGCCAAGTCGGACAGGCGCCGTGAGCGTGCAGCTTCCTATGCGAAGCGTTTCGCAGCCAAGGAGGCATGCTCAAAGGCGCTTGGCACCGGCATAGCGCGTGGCGTTTTCTGGCGCGAAATGGGGGTGGTGAACCTCCCTGGCGGGAAGCCGACAATGGAATTGTCCGGCAAAGCCAGAGCGCGGCTTGAAGGCATGACGCCTTCGGGCGTGAAAGCGCTGGTTCATTTGACCATCACTGACGACTACCCGCTGGCTCAGGCATTTGTAATCATCGAAGCGGTTCCCGACAACGGGAACTGATGCCGAAAACTGCGTAAGGGCTGTGCTGTCGCATTGCCGCCGCCTTTCTGGCGCGATAAGACCGTCCCGAAACACTCGAACCGAGGACATGATGAGCGTGGCTGACAAGACGAAGAAGAAATCGGGCGGCGTGGGCGAAACCGTCAATGTGATCGTTCAGGCGCTGATCCTCGCTCTGGTCATCCGCACCTTCCTTTTTCAGCCATTCTCTATCCCGTCAGGATCTATGCGTCCGACGTTGCTTGAGGGCGATTATCTGTTCGTCACCAAGTGGGCCTACGGATATTCGCGCCATTCCCTTCCGTTCTCGCCGCCGCTCTTTTCCGGTCGCATCTGGGGCTCGGAGCCGGAACGCGGAGATGTCGTCGTCTTCAAGTTCCCGCCCAATCCTTCCATTGACTACATCAAGCGAGTGGTTGGTCTGCCGGGCGATAAGATCCAGATGCGCGAAGGTGTTCTCTACATCAATGACAAGGCCGTGGAGCGCGAGAAAATTGGTGAAATCAATGATCCGGACATTACCGAGATGGATCGTCCAGTCGACGTTTATCGGGAAACGCTTCCCAATGGCGTATCCTATGAAACGTTGGATTTGACCGCGAACGGGATCGGCGACAACACGCGCGAGTTCATCGTGCCTGAAGGCCATTACTTCATGATGGGCGACAACCGCGACAACTCCGCCGACAGCAGGTTCTCGGTCGGTTTTGTGCCTGCCGAAAACCTTGTCGGACGCGCGAATATCATCTTCTTCTCCATCGCGGGTGGCGCAAGCCCCCTTGAAATCTGGCGTTGGCCGGCAGAAGTGCGTCCATCGCGCATTCTCGACTGGGTCGACTAGGGTTGCGAAAACCATGACTGCCAAGCGCCCGCGTGGTCCTGAGCTTGTCAAAGCGGTAGCCGAGTGCACCGGATTTGATTTCAAGAACGCTGCCCTGGTCGAAGAAGCGATGACCCATGCCAGCGCTCGCAGTCGCTCGGGTGTCGACTACCAGCGACTGGAGTTTCTCGGCGATCGGGTTTTGGGTCTTGCCGTTGCGGAACTGCTATACGAAAGCTTCCCCACAGCACCCGAAGGTGAGCTTTCGGTGCGGCTGAATGCGCTTGTAAACGCGGAGACATTGGCCGAGGTTGCGGATGACCTGAAGATTAGTCCTCTCATTCGAATGGGCAGTGATCTGCGCAGCGCCGCTACCCGCAAACAAATCAACCTGCGTGCGGACGTGATGGAAGCGTTGATCGCGGTGGTTTATCTTGAGGGTGGCATTGCGGCGGCCCGAGGCTTCGTGCGCGATCACTGGAAGGCCCGTGCTCAGGCGGAAGGGGCTGATCGGCGTGATCCGAAGACAGCCCTGCAGGAATGGGCTCATCAGGTTGCCGCGGTTACGCCAGCCTATACGGTGGAGGACCGGCAGGGGCCAGACCATGACCCGGTCTTCTCTGTATCCGTCAGGGTCAAGGGATATGACCCCGCGCACGGCAGGGGGCGTTCCAAACGCGAGGCCGAACAAGCCGCCGCCATCGGCATGCTGGAACGTGAAGGTGTGTGGCAGAGCAATGAGAGTGCATGATGAGTGAAGACGTTTCCACAGCCGATGCACCAAATGAGACCCGGTCCGGGTTTGTGGCACTGATCGGCGCGCCCAATGCGGGCAAGTCGACACTGCTCAATCAACTGGTGGGCGCCAAAGTGTCGATTGTCACGCACAAGGTGCAGACGACACGCGCCATCGTACGCGGCATCGCCACCCACGAGAATGCGCAGATTGTGTTCATCGATACGCCCGGCATTTTCAACCCTCGCCGCACGCTCGACCGTGCCATGGTGACGACCGCCTGGGGGGGCGCCAAGGATGCAGATATCGTGGCCTTGCTTATCGATGCCGAGCGCGGGATCAAGGGCGACGCCGCCTCGATTCTTGAGAAGCTAAAGGATGTGGCCCAGCCGAAGATCCTGATTTTGAACAAGATCGATCGGGTAAAACGCGAAACCCTTTTGGAACTCGCCGCCCGGGCCAACGAAGCGGTGGATTTCGAGCGCACCTTCATGATCTCCGCGCTGCAAGGATCAGGTTGTGACGATCTTCTCGCCTATCTCTCCGAAACGCTTCCAGTTGGCCCGTGGTACTATCCCGAGGACCAGCTATCCGATCTGCCCATGCGTCAGCTCGCAGCGGAAATCACACGCGAGAAGCTCTTCCTGCGTCTGCACCAGGAATTGCCTTATGCGATCCACGTCGAAACCGAGAAGTGGGAAGAGCGCAAGGATGGTTCCGTGCGCATCGATCAGGTGGTTTATGTGGAGCGTGACAGTCAGAAGAAAATCGTGCTCGGCCACAAGGGATCGGCCATACGTGCTGTGGGGCAGGCAGCCCGCGAGGAACTGGCAGGCATTCTCGAGCAGAAGGTTCATCTCTTTCTGTTCGTAAAAGTGCGGGAAGGTTGGGGCAGCGATCCTGAGCGCTTCCGCGAAATGGGACTTGAATTCCCCGGTTGAGGGAAGGATTGCAACCACATGGAATGGCGCGATGAAGGGATCATTCTAGGCGCCAGAAAGCATGGCGAGACGAGCGTCGTCCTGGAAACGATGACCGCTGCCCATGGCCGTCATCTGGGCCTTGTAAAAGGCGGCCGTTCGCGGCGCATGCAGCCCCTTCTCCAGCCTGGAAATCGTGTTGACCTTGTATGGCGCGCCCGGCTTGAGGAGCATCTGGGTGCGTTTCAGGTCGAACCGTTGGAACTCAACGCTGCACGTCTCCTTGCTTCGGCGTTGGCCGTTCATGGAATTCAGCTTTTGGGCGCGCATCTGCGCCTCATGCCCGAGCGAGACGCTCATGCGGGTTTATATGAGGCGGTGAAAGTCATCACCGAACATTTGGACGAACCTGAGATCGCTGGCCCGTTGATGGTGCGTTTCGAACTGGCGATGCTTGAGGAATTGGGGTTCGGGCTTGATCTTACGAAATGCGCACTGACGGGGAACCGACATAGCCTCGCCTATGTTTCACCGAAGTCCGGTCGTGCGGTGACTGAAGAAGCGGGTGCTCCCTGGCGTGACAGGCTCTTGCCCTTGCCCGGCTTTCTTACTGCAAAAAAGCGATCGGAGGCGTCGCTGGATGCGTTGAAGGATGCCTATCGCCTGACGGGCTTTTTCCTTCACCGGAATGTCTATGAGCCCCGCGGAATGGAAGAGCCGGTCTCCCGCGGTGGTTTTCTCGCCGCTCTTGCCCGCAGCACAGAGGGGGCTGCGGGCTGAGTTTGCCTATTCGGCGGGTGCCAGGGCAGGACGCGCGACCGCCGCTTCCTTGATCGGCCAGTGCACCACAGCGGCAAACAGACCAAGCAGGACGCCCAGCCACCAGACCGGATCGTAGCTTCCGAACAGATCATAGAGATAGCCGCCCAGCCATACACCCAGGAAGGAGCCGACCTGGTGTGAAAAGAAGACCACGCCGCCCAGAAGTCCCAGATGCCCGGTGCCGAACATGATCGCCACCAACGAATTGGTTGGAGGCACCGTTGAAAGCCACAAGAGTCCCATGACTATGGCGAAGATGATCACGCTAGCCGGAGTTTGCGGTACTAGAAGGAAAGCGGTTACCGCGATAGACCGCGCGAGATAGATCAACGCCAGAAATCCCGGTTTGGAATAACGCTGGCCGATATAGCCCGAAGCAAGCGAGCCGATAATGTTGAAGAAGCCGATCAAGGCAAGAGCGATGACTGCATAGCGTGCATCGATGCCGATATCGCCGATATAGGCCGGGAAGTGGGCGGTGATGAACGCCACTTGGAAACCACAGACGAAAAAGCCCGAGACCAGAAGCACGAAGCTGCGATGCGCGAATGCCTCCCGCAGCGCTTCGCCGATTGTCTGTTTGAAGGTCTCCGCATTGTTGCGTGCTGTCGCCGCATTGCCGACCAGAGGAATGGCCAGAAGCGGAACGATCAACATCGCTATGCTCATATAGACCAGAGTATCGGACCAGCCGAACGCATCTATCAGGCCTTGGCTGATAGGAGCAAAAATAAACATGCCGGCGGAGCCCGAAGCCGTTGCAAGACCGAAAATCAGGCTGCGCTTTTCTGCAGGAACGTTCCGGGCGAAAGCGGCAAGAATGATACCGAAAGAGCCGCCAGCCACACCCAGTCCGACGAGCACACCGCCGCCGATATGCAGCATGGCTTCATGAGTAGGCATCGACATCATCAACAGCCCAACGGCGTAAAGCACCGCCGACAGAGCAAGGACGCGCCAGGTGCCGAACCGATCTGCAACCGCGCCGAAGATTGGTTGTCCAATCCCCCAGAGCAGGTTTTGAATTGCCATCGCAAGGCCGAACGTGGTGCGGTCCCACCCTGTCTCAGCCAATAGCGGCAATTGGAAGAACCCCATCGCAGAGCGTGGTCCGAAATTCAGAGCCGCGATCAAGCAACCGCAGATCACGACCGCCCAGGGAAACGAATTGGAAGAGGCCGCACGGCCCGCGCTTTGCTGTGTCATGTTTGCCTTCACGCGCCTGTGAGCGCCTTGGTACCGGAATCCGACAATGAAAATATCGTATGCGGCATTTCAGAGATATCGACAAATTGTGCATCTTCGATCAGTTTTTTTAATGGTTAGACACGGTGGCCGGGAATAAATGCCTTCAGGCAAGCGTTCATCGGGCAAGAACAACGCCCCGTGAGAGGGGAGCGGGTGCATGGACGGAAAGAGGGAAGCGATTGTGCGGGAAATCCCGGGGCTCCGGCGTTATGCGCGAGCTCTCCTGCGCGATGCGGATGCGGCTGATGATCTCGTTCAGGATTGCCTGGAACGAGCATTTTCGCGGCTTGAGAACTGGCAGACGGGTACATCGCCCCGGCGATGGTTGTTTACGTTGATGCACAACCTCTTTGTCGATGGTGTGCGGGCACGCAAGCGACGAAGCGAACTCGCCTCGGCTGCAGCCGCCGATATTCCGCAGGCGGTCAGCGCCCCGGAACAGAACGGTGTACTTGATCTTCATGACGTGCTCGATGCATTGCAGGAGGTCAGTCCTGACCGTCGCGCCGCGCTGCTTCTGGTTGGCGTAGAAGGTATGAGCTACGCAGAGGCAGCAGACGTTTTGGGCGTCCCCACAGGAACGTTGATGTCGCGCGTGGCGCGTGGACGACAGGACTTGCGCGAAGTTCTCGATCTGGTACGGCGTCGACGCATTCTCAAGGCGGTGCAGTGATGACAGGACGCAGCTTTGATGAGAGAGATATCCATCTCGCACTCGATGGTGAATTGCCACGGGAGGACATGCCTGCATACGAAGCCTGGCTGGAAACCAGAGCCGATATGCGAGCTTTGAGCGCACGCTATGAAGCTGATCGCGCGTTGCTTCGTGACGCGCTGGCGGAACTGACCAGTGAGAACCTGCCGCCCCGCCTGCGAGAAGGAATGATAGGGGATGAGCGGGCGACCAAGGGTGGTCACGCTATGGTTCTTCGCCGCCTCGGTGCAGTTGCCGCTCTCTGCCTTATCGCGGGAGCAGCATTTGGCTTCTGGGCGGGCCGGCAGCAATTCGTCACTGGTGAGACATTGGCAGCGTTGGACGTGGTCGGTGAGGCAGTCGCCGCTCACCAGGTCTATGCGGCCGAGAAGCTGCATGTTGTGGAAGTGGACGCGAGCGAGCGGAGCCACTTGGTCGGCTGGCTTTCGAACAGGGTCGGCACCAAACTCATCGCTCCTGACCTGCGGGCCGATGGCTTTGATCTCATCGGAGGGAGGCTGCTGCCTTCAGGTGGAAAGGCTGCCGCTCAGTTCATGTATGAAGATCAGGCTGGCGAGCGCATCTCCCTTTATGTCGCTCATTGCATAAAGGGGGAGGATACGGGATTTAGACTTTTCGAAGACGAGGGGAGACGCGCTTTCTATTGGCAGGAGAAAGGGTTCGCCTACACCGTGGCTGGCTCAATCGATGAAAATCGGCTCCTGCAACTCGCGAACGTCACCTACCGACAATTGCTTGCCGGTAGGTGATGTCTGCCGTCAGCTCTTGGTTCCGCTCTTCTTGGCGGCGCCGGTTTTTTGCGTGTTCTGCGCCTCGGTTTGCAGCGGAAGATAGTGAACGTCGCGCTGCGGGAAGGGGATTGAAATACCCTTCTCATCAAACGCCTTCTTGGCTGCCTTGGTGATATCGAGACGGGTCTGCCACCAGTCGGAAGTCGTGGTCCAGTAGCGCAGCGTGATGTTGACGGCACTGTCGCCAAGTTCCGATACGAACGTCGCTGGCTCCTGGTCGCTCAGGATGCGATCGTCGGCCTCGGCCAGTTCGAGCATCGTTTTTTGCGCCAGATCAATATCGTCATCGTAGCCGATGCCGATCACGAGATCGTTGCGGCGGCGCGTATTGCGCGAATAGTTGGTGACCGATGTATTCCACAGCGAACTGTTCGGCGCGAGAATGTACAGGCCATCCACGGTTTTCATCTCTGTCGCAAACAGGCCTATGGACTGGATTGTGCCCGAGATGCCGCTTGCCTCCACATATTCGCCCACGCGGAAAGGTTTTAGAACGAGGAGCATGATTCCGGCGGCGACGTTCTGCAATGTGCCCTGGAGGGCGAGGCCGATTGCCAGACCGGCGGCGCCGAGCGCGGCGATGATGCTTGCGGTCTGAACGCCGAACTGCGCAAGAACGGTAACGCCGACCAGCACCAGAACCGCGTAACGCGCAATCTTCGAAAGAAAACTGGTGAGCGTGACGTCGAAAGAGGGAAAGCGGTCGAGCGCGCTGCGCACCCATTTTTCCACCATCCCCGCGACAATAAAGCCGGCGATGATGAGAATGATGGCGCCGAGAATCGAGAAGGCGTAAGATACGGCAAATTCGCTGACCTGGGCCAACGCTGCCTGGGCAGCTGTCATGAGGTTCTCAGTTTGCATTTCCATATTGGGGAATGTCTCCGTTCCATGTTTGTCGTTGCCGGCCTTCAGGGGACGGTTCCAACTCCTCTGCCACGCTTCAAGCGTGAGAGATTTGCGGGGCAGGCGACCGGTCGCGTCTGCCTGGTTGGTTTCGAGTGTCTAGCAACCGGGGATGGTTGCTGCAAACCACTCCGCTGTCAAAATGGTCATGCGCTTGCCGTCTCGCTGTTTTCACGTAGGGGCGAGCATGTCGATTGAGGTTCGTCCTGCCCTCCCTGGGGACCTCGCTGCTCTCGTTGCGATAGAGAACGCGGCATTCTCGGGCGATAAGCTTTCCGAGCGCTCCCTCCGGCGTCTTTCGAGCGCAGAAACCGCCATTGTGAGCGTAGCGGAAGAGCGTGGGAAGGTGCTTGGCTACGCACTGGCTTTGACGCGACGGACGAGCGGTGTCGCGCGGCTTTACTCGATAGCCGTGGCACCGGAGGAAACCGGAAAGGGGGTGGCTGCGTTGTTGTTGCATTATGTCGAGAACGCAGCGTGTGGGCAAGGGTTCCATACCATGCGACTTGAAGTGAGGTCGGACAACAAGCCGGCCATCCGGCTTTATGAAAAGATGGGATATCGCAGCTTTGCCCAATATGAGAATTACTATCACGACGGTATGAGTGCTTTGCGTTACCAGAAATCGCTCTGCGCGCGTTGAACATGGAGAACGGCCCCAAATGAGTTGGGTCATCCTGACTGGCAAAAAAGGCGATCTTGACGAGACCGCTACCCCCTACAAGATCATCACAAATCGCGACTATCTGGCCCACCCGGCACTTTTCCGAGGACAACGCCCCAAGGTCATCAACCTGTCGTCCAGTTACGCCTATCAAAGCCGTGGCTACTACGCGTCTCTGCTCGCCAGTTCTCGTGGCCATCGCGTGATCCCGTCAGTTGAGACCATGATCGATCTCTCTGCGCGCAAACTTTATGAGAATGCTCTTCCGGAACTGGAGCAGGCTCTGAACCGCTGCCGCAACGATTTGGGGGGAGGTTTCCCTTCAAGTGTCAGCATCTTTTTCGGCATAGGGCCTGATAAGGCGTGGGAACGTTTCGCCAAGCTGCTTTTTGACTGGTTTCGCGCACCCGCGCTGGAAGTTGTCATCAAGGACGGCGAATGGGCAACAATATCTCGCATCGGGTTTCGCTTCCTGTCGAGAATGAACGCCGACGAGAAGGAACGCTTCACATCATCGCTTCACAACTACACCAGCCGGCAGTGGCGGGACAGCCGCACCCGGGTGCCGGCGCGCTATGGGTTCGCCACCCTGATCGACCCGAGAGAGGAGCTTCCGCCATCAAGCGTAGCCTCGCTCAAGCATTGGTCGCGCATTGCGGCGAGGATGGGCGTTGAAGTAGAGCCAATTACCAAGAAGGATCTGCCGCGTCTGGCGAATTTCGATGCCCTCTTCATCCGCGAGACGACATCGATTTCCAATCACACCTACAGGTTTGCACGGCGCGCCGAACAGGAGGGGATGCCGGTCATCGATGATCCTCTCTCGATGATACGCTGCACGAACAAGGTCTATCTCAACGAGTTGATGGCCACGCACCGGGTACCTGTTCCGCCGACGATGATGATCGCCGGGACCGCCGACCTTGAACGCGCTGCTGATCTGCTGGGCTTTCCCCTGGTCCTCAAGACGCCGGACAGCTCTTTTTCACGCGGGGTGAAGAAGGCAGCAAACATGGCAGAGCTGAAGGCTCTGGCGACGACATGGCTTGAGGACTCCGATCTTCTCATCGCACAGAAATTTCTACCCACGTCCTTTGACTGGCGTATCGGTGTGCTCGACGGAAGGCCGCTTTTCTCCGTCCAGTACCTCATGGCCAAGAAGCACTGGCAGATCGTCAATCACGAAAGGCAGGGACGCCCGGATGAAGGCGGCTTTCGCTCTTTCACCTTGGCGGACACCCCTTCCGACGTGCTCGAGATCGCTGTACGAGCGGCACGCTGTATAGGCAACGGCCTTTACGGAGTCGACCTAAAGGCCACGCCGGAAGGAGTTTATGTCATCGAGGTCAATGACAATCCCAATCTCGACCATGGGTGCGAAGATGCCGGGGAGAAAGACGCCGTCTGGACAAGCCTGACACAATGGTTCATCGACCGGCTTGAAAGGTGAACTTCTCCTGTCGGCGTCCTCTCAGTGTATCAGTCTGGGGTGGAAACACTCACCCCTTTCTTGCCAAGGCTTTTGTTGATGGCTTCGGTTAGTGCCGAACGGGACCTTTGCCACCCCTCGCTTCTTGTCCAGAACCGGAGGGTCAATTGAGAAGTCCCGCCATCAATTGCTGAAAACAAGGTCTCAGCGTTGGGCTTCTTCAGAACGCTCTTTTCGGCAGCGAGAATTTTCATGAGCCCTGTCTGCACCTGTTCGGGGCTGAGGCCTTCGCCAACGTCAATTTCGAGTTCTACCCTGCGGGCTTTGTTCCGGGAGTGATTGGTAATGGCCGCGTTCCAAAGCGTGCTGTTGGGAGCGAAGACGATCAAACCTTCATCGGTTTTCAACTCCGTTGCAAAGAGCCCCAGCGTGCTGACGGTGCCTGAGATTCCGTTCGCGAACACATGCTCATCCACCTCAAAGGGACGTAAAATCAGAAGCATCACGCCGGCCGCGATGTTTTGCAGTGTCCCTTGGAGGGCGAGCCCGACCGCGAGGCCGATAGCACCAAGTGCGGCAATGATGCTGGCAGTCGGCACGCCAAGCTGCGTCAGCGCGGCGACGCTTGACAGGGCCAGAACGGTATATCTGGCAAGAACCGAAAGGAATGAAGTTAAAGTGGCGTCGAATGCAAAGACCTTGCTGAGCGTGTTGCGCACCCAGCGTTCCAGCATTTTTGCGGCGATTATGCCGATCGCCAACAGGGCGCAAGCCCCAAGAAATGTGAAGCCGTAGTTCAGCGCAAATTCAGTAATGTAACCGAATGCCGCATTTGCGGTTTGGATAAGGCGTCCAGCTTGCTTTTCCATTTTCCGAACATCTCCGTGGCGTGTTCAGGGTTTCCGTTTTCAGAAACCGAAGCACCGCCCCGTCGACGTTCTCACCCGCCAAGATAATTTTTCAGGCAGATCAGAAACGCTAAACTGCGTCAGTTTGGATGATG
The DNA here is from genome assembly GCF_057196525.1 of Nitratireductor sp. ATLC21. Classification (NCBI taxonomy): domain Bacteria; kingdom Pseudomonadati; phylum Pseudomonadota; class Alphaproteobacteria; order Hyphomicrobiales; family Phyllobacteriaceae; genus Nitratireductor; species Nitratireductor sp. ATLC21. The sequence goes on from NZ_JBXUOU010000002.1 coordinate 1,312,070, forward strand.
TGTATAGCAAGTGAATGCTTGGCGCAAAAGTATATATGTAATATAATTTTAAACCGCGATTATATTTTCAGTTTTCGTTATAAGTAATTAAAATAGGTAATTTAAATATTGGATTTAATTATTTTATTTCGTCTCGACTCATCTATTTTTTTAAAGCGCTCGAGGAAGGCTGCTTGCGCCAGTTTGGGGGGGTGAGGCTCAAGCTGCACTTCTTCCGGCGACATCCCTCGCGGGCGGCCGAAAAACCTGGCGGCTTCCGTTACACCGAACCCCGCCAGTTGTGTCGCCTCAAAAAAGGCTGCGATCTGGTCAGCGCGTTTGATGGCCTTCTTCAGCTTCGCCGGCAGATCGGGAGGCAGGGTGAAACGAAGGTGGATAGCGCGTTGCAGGCGCTTTTCGACTGATTTGTAATCCTCGCCCAGCGTAGCCTTGAAGGGCGAAATCATGTCGCCGATCACATATTCTGGAGCGTCATGCAACAACGCTGCCATCAGGCATTCAGGGGTGGCGTCACGCGCTATCCTGCGAAAGATATCTTCCACCAGAAGGGAATGCTGAGCGACGGAATAGGCATGATCACCCTCGGTCTGTCCGTTCCAACGGGAAACGCGGGCAAGGCCGTGTGCAATATCGCCGATTTCTATGTCGAGGGGGGACGGATCTAGAAGATCAAGGCGGCGCCCGGATAACATTCGCTGCCATGCGCGAGGAGCAGCGGTTTTATTGGACCGCGCGGGCATTAGTCTGCCCCGTCTTTGTTCTCGGGAAAGGTGAATGTCGCCCATTCTGGTACAGCGAGGGTGACAGCGGTTTGACCTGCCAGAACAGGTATCGAAGCGTCCATAGCCTCCTTGATTCTGTCGATGCGCGCTATGGCGAGCCCCTTCGCACCGCAGACCGTTCCAAGAGCTCCTACGGTTTTTTCATCAGCACGCAATTCGGTGCCCTGCGGAGGTAGATCTGCAGCACCACTGGCGATCAGCAACCGCCGGCGAGCTGTGCCACGATGGTGCATCCGCGACACCACCTCCTGGCCGACATAACAACCTTTCTTCAGTCCAACTCCGCCGTTCTGATCATAAAGAACATCATGCGGAAAGGCATCTCCCAGGCTAAAATCGCTGCCGCTTTCTGCAACGGCATGGGCAATTCTCAGTTCATCCCAACTCGTTTTGCCTTTGCTGGCATCAGGCGCGTCGCCGTAGTGACGCCGAACGTGTACATTTGCGGGAAAACGCCTGTCGATCAGGGTTGATTCATTATCTGAAGAACCGGAATCTGTTTCCCACGAAACGGCGATTACCGTTTGTTTTATATCGGAAATATCGACCTTTGCGCGAAGCTTGTAGAGTGTAAGCCGTTTCACCAGATCCCGGGCGATGTCCGCACGGCATTCAATGCGCAGTCCGTCAATACCGGCACGGGAGATCAGGAAGTCGAACAGGATTTTGCCCTGTGGAGTGAGGAGGGCGCCTGGACGGCACTCGCCGTTCTGAAGCGCCGAGAGATCGGTTGTGATCACGTTCTGGAGGAAGTGTTCGGCCTCAGGTCCCTGCAGTTGAAAGAGGGCGCGTTCGTCGAGATGGCAGGTCGGCATGGCTGATCCGGCAAGATGAAGAGCTTGTCCGCATTTAGCTAGGATGCTTTGTTGCTCACGACAACCCGCCAATGTTTGATGAAGTCAACGGGTGGTCTTTTCCCTCAGGCGCGCTGCCGCTTCTGCAAGGGCTCTGGCGCTTCTGGCGCTCAGTCCGCCACTTTCGTAGTCATGACGAAGGGCCTCCTCGATCTGTTCGGCAATGCGATCCAGAGACGGCGAGTCGTTCGCCGCGCTTCGGTGATCGAACAGATTGATCCAGTGATCCGTCTCCCTGCCAAAGCGCATGAGACGATCCAGATAAACTTCGGCGCTGCTATTGCGCGAAAGAAGACCGAGCAGGCCCGCGGCAATCGAAAGAGGGCTCATCACCACGTCGCGCATGCCGTCAGCCATGAGTTTGAGCTGGAAGAGAATGACACGTCGGACCAGACGCCCACGCCTACCCCGGCTCTCTGGCAAAGCCGCCACGCCGTTTTGCGACTGCGCTATCCCCTCCATCGCAAACCTCCCTGAAGCTTCAACGGATATGGGGGTGACGACCAATTTTGCAAGAATGAACTCAATCTCCGGCGACGAAAAACGCCCAGTGCCCCTCCGGCGTGATGCCCACACGATAGAAGATGTAGGCTCCGAAGCTCTTCATGTCCTCATAGTCGCCGGCGGTCACCAGCGTAAACAGTTCAACCCTCTGCCTCTTGTCGAGGGATTCAAGCGGGATGGCGAAAAAGTATGGCCAGACATACATTTCCTGGGGTGTCCCTGCGTCGAGATGGACATATCCGGCGAGCAGGACCTCCAGAAGTATGGCCAGAACCTCCTGGCCTTCCTCATCTCCGGATAGCTCGACGAGAAATTCGAGAGGATCCCCATCCAGACCACCGAGCGAGAGGCGGGTCGCACTGTCGCCGTTACCGATTAGCGGGCGCAGATTTTCGATATCGCCGCTTTTCGCAGCTTCAACGATCAGCCCGTGCATTCGCTGAACGGGTTCGGGTAACTCTTCAAGATCGTAATGGATCTCCGGTAGCTCCTTGCCGATCTGGGTGTCCGGGCGTACGACATCGCGCAGCGGCGTGTCCCCAATCGGCGAGGCATCCTCAGCGGGCTCCGGGCTCTCTGGCGCGGTGGTGTCATTCTTGGGAAAGCGGATTGGCGGCGGAAGCGGAACACGCTCGACCTTGTCGGATCCGGGCTGTTCTTCTTCTGTGGGCTCAACCTGCTGAAGTTCACTGAGAGCAAATGCTGAAAGGCCCGAGGTTCCGTTCAAGCCGAAGGCTGTCAGACCAGCCAGTAGAACATGCCGCCAACGCCTGCGAGTTCGCGGGCTGGCAAGGTTTGGAACGTTGATCAGAGTCCGGCTCATTGTCAGTCTCAGTTTCCGTAGCGCTGCACGATTTCGGTGGAGATGCGTGCACCCTCACTCATATAGTGGTTGATGGCCGACAGCGCCTGATCCGTGCAGTTTTCATACGTTCCTGCGAAGGATCTGTAGCCGCGGTTGAAACTGGCGATCAATTTCTCGCGGCGGGCCGGCGACGGCGCTTCTGTCTCCAGAAGCTCTTCCATCTTCCCGCGCCATGTTTCGGAGTCTTCACCGCAAAGATTGCGCAGATAGTGAATCGAACCGAGCACCTCGGCCAATCTCAGAAGGGGGGCTTCATAGCTGGCCTCGTTGGCTTGCGTTGCAGGCGCAGCCACAAGAAAAACTGCCACGAGGCCGGAAAATATTGAACCACTACGCATGCCGTGTTGTCTCCCAGCGGGCGCTGCCTGTCAAACGCCTGCGATTGCGGGAAGACCACCACAAAACAGTCACGAAAGTGGCAAGATTGAGGGCAGGGTGCCCAGCAGGTTTATCCGCTGGGAAGGTGACGCAATTCTTCGATAATGTGTTGTGTGCTCTCAGTCAGAGGCAGGGTAGCGATTTCTTCTGGGGAATACCATCCGGCTTCGCGGGCATCGTCACCCGCTATGACGGGGCCACGTGCGACCGTGGCGCGAAAAACGGTCAGTCGAAAGATTTGCTGATCGTCGTCGCCACGCAACACAACATCGCGATAGGGGCTCGCTGTCGTCAACAGCAAGCCGGTCTCTTCCAGCAGCTCGCGCGCCAGTGCCTTTTCCAGTGTCTCGCCTGCTTCCACCCTGCCACCGGGAAACGCATACAAACCTCTGGCCGGCGCGCGGCCGCGACGCACCAGCAGAACGCGGTCTTCCTGAATGACGGCCGCGGAAACGGCGAGGATTTCTTCCGGTTTCACAAGCAAAGCCCTTGCATCCTGCAATCCGATCACCAAAAGTCCGGCCCGAACTGTTGCCAGTCAATTGGTGGCAGAGAGTTATGGCCGTTGAAGTGGCAGGAGACAATCATGCAGGTGGTGCAGAACACATGGGTGGTTGCAGGTCTGGCGTGCATGTTGTCTTTGTCGGCCTGTGCAACGCTGAATGAGAGCGAGTGCGAAACAGTAAATTGGAGCGACTTGGGACGCAGCGATGGCGCGGCCGGACAGAGTTCGTCCTATGTTCAGCGCCACCGGGAAGCCTGTGAGAAATACAGTCTGCCGGTGGACGAACGTGCATGGCGCACCGGTTGGGAAGACGGTATCCGCCGTTATTGCACACCGGAGAACGGTTTGAGTGCCGGGCGCGACGGGCGCAGCTACGCCAATTCCTGCCCGGCGGATGCTGCCCCCGGCTTTGAGAGCGCGTATCGCGTCGGCAAGCGTGTGCATGAAGCCAGATCAGAATATGATCGCCTGAAGAGCGAACTCGAACAGCTATACGATGATCTGGAAGATGCTGCCAAGGATGAGGATCGACGGAAGATTCGCAATCGGATCTCGCTGAAGGAGTCGGATCTGTTCTTTGCCGAGGGTCGTGTGCGTGATGCCGAGCGCCTGTATGATCGCTACCTCTATGAGGAGGCGGCGCGCCGCTACTGACGGCTTAGGAGGGAGCCTTCTTTCATGTGTGGTCGTTTCGCACTTACCGATACGCCCGATGCGGTGCAATCGCTGCTTGCGGTGACAGATTTTGAACCGTTTCCCCCGCGCTACAACATCGCGCCAACGCAGCCAGTTCTGATGGCTCTGGCGGGACCGCCAAGGGCAGCAGGTTCCAACCTGCCTTCACGGCAAAGCGTGCTTGTCCGCTGGGGGCTTATTCCCTCCTGGACGAAAAATCCCGACGATTTCTCGCTGTTGTTTAACGCCCGCTCTGAAACGGCAGCGGAAAAAGCGTCCTTCCGCACCGCCATGCGCCATCGCCGCACATTGGTTCCGGCCAATGGCTTCTATGAATGGCGCCGTGTCGGCTCGAAACGTGCGGAACCGTATTGGATCCGGCCACGCGATGGCGGGCTGATTGCCTTCGCCGGATTGATGGAAAGCTGGTCCGACCCCGGGGGAACCGAAATCGATACTGGCGCGATCCTGACGACGGAAGCGAATGAGGATTTGCGTGGTATTCACCATCGCATGCCTGTGGTTATCAGGCCGGAGGATTTCGACCGCTGGCTGGACTGCCTCAACCTGGAACCGCGTCACGTGGCTGATCTTCTGACACCGGCCGAGCCAGGCTTTTTCGAGGCGGTGCCCGTGTCGGATCGGGTTAACAAGGTGGCAAATGCCGGCCCGGACCTTCAGGAGCGCGTGGAACGCCACGAGGAAAAAGTTTCCGGCGCGAAAGCCGTGAAAGACAGCGACCAGCTCGACCTGTTTTAAGCGATGGTCCGCAAGAGATGGACTGCCTCTGCACCAAAGCGGTACACGCCTTCCCGCAAGGTCTGGAATGATTGACGCGACACGTCGCTGACGGGCAGGGGGAGCTCTTCCTCCGAAATACGGCCCAACATTAGCTCTGCCAGAGCTTTCCCGAACACGGTGCCCGGTCCGATGCCGCGGCCATTGTATCCGGAAAAGCCGACCACATTGTCACCGAGGCGATGAAACTTCGGCAGGTGATCTGCGGTCATGCCGATGTGACCATACCAGCAATGTTCAAACCGGATGCCTTTCAGCTCCGGAAACAGCCGGGCAATCGCACACTCAGCCCACGCACGGTGCACCGCTTGGCCGGTGCCCTTCAGGGCTCCCACGCTGCCGAAAACAAGGCGCCCCTCCTGATCCCACCGGAATGAGGTCAGAATCTGTTTCGTGTCCCACGCACCTTGCCGCTCCGGCAGAATGTGGTCGCGCACGGCCGCTGGTAGGGGAGGCGTGGCGAAATTGAAATAGGGCAGGTGGACAATTTCTTCACGAATCTGCGGCCAGGGCGTGGTTGTGTAGGCGTTGGTTGCAACAATCACTTTCCGTGCCGTCAGTGTGCCCCTGGGCGTTTCAAGCCGCCAGCTGCCGCTGCATTGCTCCGCTTTCGTCACCCGGGAACCGGTGTGAAGCCTCGCGCCAGCCTTTTGGGCGGCATGGGCCAGTCCTCTTGCATATGCCAACGGCTGGATCGTGCCGGCCCGCTCGTCCAGCAACGCACCGGAGAACGCATCGCTCCCGATCTTCTTTCGCGCTTCCTCGCGTTCAAGAAGCCGAACCGGTGCGCCCCGCGCCTTCCATTGTCTTGCACGCGCGTCAAGCTGTCTGAGGCCGCTTTCTCCAACCGCACAGTGGAGCGTCCCCACAGGCATAGCCTCGCACTCCATTCCGTGTCGTGTCGCCAGTTCGAACACAACGCTGGGCGCGTTGCCAAGAACGCGGAGCAGCCGCTCGCCATAAGTTTCGCCGAGAATGCCAGGAAGGTCGTCGGGCATGACCCACATGCCTGCATTCACGAGGCCCACATTGCGTCCGGAGCCGCCAAAGCCGATCTCGTCGGCTTCGAGCAAAGTGACGTCGGCTCCGGCCTCGGCCAGATGCAGCGCTGCGGAAAGGCCGGTATAGCCCCCTCCGACGATGGCGATGTCAGTCTTCACATCGCCTGTCAGGGCTGTTGTCTGTGGCGCTGCGGGGGCTGTCTTCTCCCACAGGCCGTGGGAAAGCGGGTCGTTCCTCATCTGGCGGACTCACTGAAAACCGAGATAGCACCGACAGATCACACGCCCGTCGCTGCTGAACCAAGCGAAAAATCCGCATGATGTCATGCAGGGATGGCATTGAAAGCATTGCACATCATCCCCGCCATCGCTGTCGCAATGTCCGGAAACTGTGCTGCCCCTGGTCACCCGCTCCGGTCAGGCCGGAGCAAAACCTCAGTCGGTCTGCGTGTCGTAAGGGGATTGCTTTGGTGCCGGTGCCGGCTTCTCGGTCTTGCACTGCAGAGCGGCATTGATCGCTGCGGGTCCAACCGCGTGATACTGGCTTAGCAGGAGCTTTTCCTGTTCGGCGGTATACTCTGCTGGCTTGTTCATGTCGCGGGGCATAACTAATCCTTGGTTCCGCGTTGTCGTCCCTTCCGCGCAGATGGGGACCAAATCCGACAAAATCTTGACAGACTGCCCCGTCGGAAGACGCATTCTTAAAATTGCCGCATCAGCCTTAACATTTCCTTCACATTGCCATTTTGCTTGCAATACCTCTTTCGGGGCGCGAAGCCGGGTTTCGGCATGATCCCCAGCCTTTTGGCTTTCAGCTTTTAGTCTTGACGCATTTGCCGCCTGCGGCGATAAGAAAGCCCATGAAAACGCTGTGCACCATTATTGGCATTTGCATTATCGGCTAGCGCCTCACCGCTGGTCCGGACGTTTTCGCCCTTCTTTCCCGATGAGAAAAACGCCCAGGCCAGAGGCCGGCGTAAACCGTGCCCGCAATATGCGTGAGGCTTGAGCATGGCTGTGGGGTTGAAAACGGAAGGCGAGGATGACGAACGGTTTCAGGGGCCTCAGGGTCTACAACACGCTGACGCGGGCCAAAGAGGACTTCGTCCCCATCGATGAGAAGAACGTCCGCATGTATGTGTGCGGTCCGACAGTCTACGACTATGCGCATATCGGCAATGCGCGTCCGGCCATCGTTTTCGACGTTCTATACCGTCTCCTGCGCCATCTCTATGGCGAGGACCACGTCACCTATGTGCGCAACATCACCGACGTCGACGACAAGATCAATGCGCGCGCCCGCCGCGACTATCCCGACCTGCCGCTCAATGAGGCGATCCGCGAGGTCACGCAGAAGACCGCCGATCAGTATCATGCCGACGTTGCCGCCCTCGGTTGCCTGAAGCCGACCATCGAGCCGCGTGCCACCGATTTCGTGCTCCCGCGCGCGGACGGGCTGACGGATATGGCCAGCCTGATTCAATCTCTCATCGATCGCGGCCATGCCTATGAAGCGAAAGGAGAAATTCTTTTCGACACCGCCTCCATGCCGGCCTATGGCGGGCTTTCCAAACGGAGGTTGGAAGACCAGCAGGCAGGCGCCCGTGTGGCGGTGGAAGCGCACAAGAAGAACCCGGCCGATTTCGTTCTCTGGAAGCAGTCCTCGGCAGATGAGCCGGGGTGGGACGCGCGTTTCACCATCCGTGGCGCAGCAACGACCATTCGCGGCCGCCCCGGCTGGCACATCGAGTGCTCGGCCATGTCCACGGCCTATCTTGGCGAGGAGTTCGACATTCACGGCGGTGGCCTCGACCTGATCTTCCCGCACCACGAAAACGAGATCGCGCAGTCCTGCTGCGCCCATGGCCGCGATGTCATGGCGCATTACTGGATGCACAATGGCTTCCTCCAGGTGGAGGGGCGAAAGATGTCCAAATCCGAGGGTAATTTCGTCACCATCCATGAACTGCTGGAGACGGAGAGATTCGGCGGCCGCAAATGGCCGGGCGAGGTTTTGCGTCTTGCAATGCTGATGACGCACTACCGCGAGCCGATCGATTTTTCGGTGCGCAAGCTCGAAGAGGCCGAGGCGGTGCTCGACGGGTGGTATCGGGCTGTCGGCGATGTCGAAGCCGGTGATATCGGATGCGCCGACACCATAGCCGCGCTCGGCGACGATCTTGGAACAACCGCTGCTATTGCCAGCCTTCATGAATTGCGCAGCGAGGCGACAAAGGGCAGCAGCGCGGCGAAAAAGGCCCTCAAAACGAGCGCAGGTCTTCTCGGGCTGCTCGCCGGCACGGAAAGCGACTGGTCCGCCGTCAAGGTGTCGGAAGCCGCCATCGATGCCGGGCTCGTCGAAACAGCGGTGGAGAAGAGGATCACACAGTTGCGCGAGAAAAACTTCGCCGAAGCTGACCGGATCCGCGATCAACTTGCTGCGCAGGGCGTCCAGCTCATGGATTACAAGGACCCCGAAAGCGGCGAACGCCGCACCAGATGGGAGGTGAAACGGTGAGGCAGGCGGTGTTGACCCCCTCTGTCTTGCCCGGCATCTCCTCCTCAAAAGGGGAGACCAGACTGTGGGGCTGGTTTCGCCAATCGCCAGCGTGTTCGTCGAAGCCGTCTGTCACACGTCGGTCTGGGAGAGAGCGGGGATGAGCCTCGACAACAAACCTGTCTATTCCGGCGGCTGCCAATGCGGTGCGGTTCGGTTCCGCATTGAGGGCGCGCTTGGCGAGGCTTCGGTCTGCCATTGCCGCATGTGTCAGAAGGCGAGCGGCAACATCATGCTTCCGTTGGTCTCGGTGCGTGGCGCGAAACTCGCCTGGACACGCGCTGAACCCAAGCGCTTCCAGTCGTCCAGCCATGTGCGGCGGGGTTTTTGCCCCGAATGCGGCACGCCCCTTACCTATGAAGCGCCCGACGGGCAGGCGATAACCATCGCCGCCTTCGACCACCCGGAGGAAATCGCGCCGGTGGTGCAGTGGGGCTTGGAGGGGAAACTCCCCTATACCGACGGCATCGCGGCCCTCCCGGGTTACACCTCCGAGGAAGATGCGGACGCGGTGGAGTTTCTGCGCGACCTGGTCTCCTACCAGCACCCCGATCACGACACGGACGAATGGCCGCTGCCTGAAAACGCACGGAAAGACACTGAGAATGACTGAATTGCGCACGCTTTATCCTGAAATCGAGCCCTTCGCCAGTGGTATGCTGGATGTGGGCGATGGCCATACGGTCTATTGGGAGCGCGTGGGCACCCGTGGCGCAAAACCGGCCGTCTTCCTTCATGGCGGTCCGGGCGGTGGATGTTCCCCAACGCATCGCCGCGTTTTTGATCCGGAAAAATACGACGTGATGCTCTTCGACCAGCGCGGCTGCGGGCGCTCGAAACCCCATGCGGAGCTGGAGGCAAACACCACGTGGCATCTGGTGGCCGATATCGAACGGTTGCGGACCCTGATGGGTGTTGAAAAGTGGTTGGTCTTCGGCGGCTCCTGGGGCTCCACGCTGGCGCTCGCCTATGCAGAGACGCACCCAGGGCACGTCAGTGAACTGATCCTGCGCGGCATCTATACGCTCACCCGTGCCGAACTCGATTGGTATTACCAGTTCGGTGTCTCGCAGATGTTCCCGGAAAAGTGGGAGCGGTTCGTTGCCCCGATCCCGGAGGAGGAGCGCGGTGACATGATGTCGGCTTACCGCAAGCGCCTCACCTCGGATGACCGGACGGTTCAGCTCGAGGCGGCAAAGGCATGGAGCCTGTGGGAGGGCGAGACCATCACGCTTTTGCCGGATCCGGGCCTCACAGAGGATTTTGGTGAAGAGGATTTCGCCATTGCCTTCGCGCGCATCGAAAATCATTTCTTCGTCCATGGCGGCTGGTTCGAGGAAGGGCAGCTTCTGCGCGACGCCCACAAGCTTGCTGGTATTCCCGGCGTCATCGTTCATGGCCGCTACGACATGCCGTGCCCGGCGCACTACGCCTGGCAATTGCACAAGGCCTGGCCGGATGCCGAATTCCACTTGATCGAGGGGGCAGGGCACGCCTTTTCAGAACCGGGCATTCTTGATCGATTGATCCGGGCGACAGACCAGTTTGCAGGCGTATGACCATGGCACAGAAAGAACGCATCTACCTGTTTGACACCACGCTGCGCGATGGTCAGCAGACACCGGGCGTCGATTTTTCCGTCGAGGACAAGATCGCCGTGGCAAAGCTGCTCGATGATTTCGGCTTCGACTATGTTGAAGGCGGGTATCCCGGGGCAAACCCCACCGACACGGCCTTCTTTTCGAAGAAGCGAACCGAGAAGGCGGCCTTCGTCGCCTTCGGCATGACCAAGCGCGCCGGTGTCTCGGCCTCCAATGATCCCGGTCTCGCGGCCCTGCTTCAGTCGGCCAGCGATGCGATCTGTTTTGTTGCGAAGAGTTGGGACTACCATGTGCGCGTCGCGCTCGGCTGCACCAATGAGGAAAATCTGGAATCGATCACAGCCTCGGTCAAGGCGTCGGTTGCCGCCGGCAAGGAGACGATGGTCGACTGTGAGCATTTCTTCGATGGCTACAAGGCCAATCCGGACTATGCGCTGGCCTGTGCAAAGGCGGCCCATAAAGCTGGTAGCCGCTGGGTGGTGCTGTGCGACACCAATGGCGGCACGCAGCCGGCAGAGATCAGGGAAATCGTGAGTGCCGTGATTGCAGCCGGCATTCCCGGCGCGCATCTGGGCATTCATGCTCATGACGATACGGGCCAGGCCGTGGCCAATTCGCTTGCCGCCGTCGAGGCAGGCGTGCGCCAGATACAGGGCACGCTCAATGGCATTGGCGAGCGCTGCGGCAACGCCAATCTGGTGACGATCCTGCCTACACTGGCGCTCAAGCCCGCCTATGCGGAACGCTTTACGACCGGCATTCCCGACGAGAACCTGGCCGGTCTTTCGCGCCTTTCTCATGGGTTTGATGAGCTTCTGAACCGCGCGCCGGAGCAGCAGGCGCCCTATGTCGGCGCATCGGCCTTCGCCACCAAGGCCGGTATCCACGCTTCTGCTGTGCTCAAGGAGCCTGAAACCTATGAACATGTGCCCCCGGAAAGCGTGGGCAATACGCGCCGCGTCATGGTCTCTGACCAGGGCGGGAAGTCGAATTTCATCGCAGAGCTCAAGCGCCGGGGCATTGCTGTAGACAAGGCCGATCCGCGTCTCGATACGCTCATAGCGCTCGTAAAGGAGCGTGAGGCTCAAGGCTATGCCTATGAAGGCGCGGATGCGAGCTTTGAGCTCTTGGCGCGCCGAACCCTCGGCCGCGTGCCGGAGTTCTTCAAGGTCGACGGTTTTCGGTGCATGGTGGAGCGTCGCTTCGATGCCAATGGCGAACTGAAAACCGTATCGGAGGCCGTCGTCCGGGTGACGGTGGATGGTGAGACGCTGATGTCGGTGGCTGAAGGCCATGGTCCCGTCAACGCATTGGATATCGCTCTACGCAAGGACCTTGGCAAATATCAGGCCGAAATTTCTGATCTGGCGCTGGCCGACTACAAGGTGCGCATTTTGAATGGGGGCACCGAGGCGATTACCCGCGTTCTGATCGAGTCTTTCGACGGCACGGGCGCACGCTGGTGGACGGTCGGTGTCTCCGACAACATCATTGATGCGTCGTTCCAGGCATTGATGGATTCCATCGTCTACAAGCTGGTGAAAAACCGCGATACTTTGGCGAAGGTAGAGGAGAGCGCTGCCTGATTGAGGTGCGCTGATCGCTGGACCAATAAAATGAAATGGCGCCGATCCAGAGCGGTGTGACAGGATGTGAGAACGCCTGTCGCCCCCGGTCGGGCTCTCGTGGAAAGCTCATGTCCGAGATTGCAGAGAAGCCGCTTGATGCGGACCGAAACGATGCCATGCGCGGATTTTTCTTCGCATTGTCCGCCTATGGGCTGTGGGGCTTTCTGCCTCTTTATATGAAACTCGTGTCCCATATCCCCGCCACGGAGGTTGTGGCTCACCGTGTTCTCTGGTCCCTGCCGGTGGCGGCCATCATCCTTTATCTTCTGGGACGCACGGCCGATATCCGTCAGGCGCTTCGCTCACCACGAACATTGCTGATGGCGGCGCTGACGGCGGCGATTATCTCCGTCAATTGGGGTATTTACGTCTGGGCAATTTCCGTGGACCGCGCCGTCGAAACTGCGCTCGGCTATTACATCAACCCGCTGGTCAGCATCGCCATGGCGGCGCTTTTTCTTGGTGAGCGGCTGAACCGGTACCAGATTGCGGCGGTTTGCCTTGCCGGCCTCGCCGTTTTGATCCTGACCACGGATGCGGGCGGGCTGCCCTGGGTGTCCCTCAGTCTGGCGTTCAGCTTTGCCGCGTATGGCATTTTGCGCAAAACCCTGCCGATTGGTCCGAGCCAGGGTTTTTTTCTTGAAGTCTTGATCCTTGCGCTTCCAGGCCTTGGTTATCTCTTGTGGCTGGGTGCAAAGGGTGGGGCGCACTTTACACTGTCAAACCCGGGCGACATCGCGCTGCTGATCGGTTGCGGTCCGGTTACGGCCATTCCGCTTATCCTGTTCGCCATGGGTGCCAAATTGCTGCGCTATTCAACGATCGGCATCATGCAGTATACCGCGCCGACCATGATCTTCCTGATCGCTGTGTTTGTCTTCAAGGAGCCTTTCGGAGGCGTCAAGGCGGTGGCGTTCGCTCTCATCTGGGCAGCCCTTGCCCTCTACAGCTGGTCGATGCTGAGGGATGCGCGCCGGGCAAAAAAATAGCCGCCCCAAAAGCTGAATGAGGGGCGGCAAGAAAAGCCCGTGATGTCTGGAAGGGGTGCGGCGGACATCGACGGGTCAGGGACGGCTGCGCGGAGCAAGCGGAACCGGGAACATAAAAAACAATCTGGCCCGGCAGTTGAATTGGGATGCACAAGCCCTACACCGCGCCATGAGAGCCAAGCAGCCCAGTGTTACAGTGACACGGCACTTGCGTAACGGGGCGATGACAATCCCTCGCAGCTGCAGGAAAGCTGTGGAGAATTAAAGCCGGTCGATGACCGCCTGGTCCTCACCATTGGTGGAAGCGCGCTGTTCAGCTGCTTGGAGAATAGCAGGAACGATGTCCCGAGCCTCATCCACCACAATGGGACGGACACGGTGGTCGGAATGCACAAAACCTTCCTGTTTCATATGATCGATCAGTGTCAGGAGGGGATTCCAGAACCCGCCTATATTGGCAAAGACCATGGGCTTGTCGTGTCGGGCAAGCTGGGCCCAGGTCATGATCTCGACAATTTCTTCCAACGTCCCGATGCCGCCCGGCAGGGCGACAAACGCGTCTGAGCGCTCGAACATGGTGTGCTTGCGCTGGTGCATGTCGTCGGTGACGATCAGTTCATCCAACTCCGCCAGATCGACCTCGTTGGCTTCACGGCGGATGAGGAATTTGGGAATAATGCCGGTTACCTTTCCTCCGGCGTCCATGGTGCCTCGGGCAACGGCGCCCATGATGCCCTTGGTTCCCGCACCATAGACAAGTCGAAGGCGCGCCTTCGCCAAATCGCGTCCCAGCGCAAGCCCCGCCTGAAAATACCGTTCATGGCGCCCATTGCTTGAACCGCAATAAACGCAAACCGACTCAATTTTGCTCATGCAATCATTGCTCATCCGGGCCACCATCGCGGTCAAGAGGGCGATGGCTTTTTCTTGTCGCTAACGCGAAAAAGCGTTACAGCCTTTCACAAAGGGACTATCGTGGGTTTATGGGCTTGACACCTTTAAAGGGGCTTCTTTTTCTCTCCGGCGCTGTCGTGGCGGGTCTCGGGGCAGCGTATGTTATGGGCGCTTTCGAGACCCAGGTGCCGCAACAGGCAGGTTTGTCATCGGCGCCGTCTCCTGAGCCGGATGCATCTTCAAAATCCGCCAAGCAGGATGCCGCGGGCACAGGCGCCGGCACAAAGGAAGCGCGCCTGGAAAGTGCGGACGATGACAAGGCGGAAAACAGGGCGTCTGACACCCTGAAGTCTGCACAGGAGATTGAACCGCCAACCTTCGACATTGTGCGAGTCGAACCGAACGGATCGATGGTTATCGCCGGCAAGGCAGCGCCCAACGCCCGGGTGGAGATCATTAATGGCGCGACGGTTCTTGGAACCACGACAAGCGGTCCTTCGGGTGATTTCGCAGCTGTGCTTGAAGAGCCCCTCGCGCCGGGCGACTACCAAATCGTTTTGCGGGCGACGACACCTGAAAATCTCGCCGCCACATCCGTCGAAACAGCAATCGTCACAGTGCCCGATAGTGAATCCGGGCAGGTGCTTGCCCTTGTCGATCAGCCAGGTGCGCCGAGCCGCCTGATCACGGTGCCTGAAGCCAAGACCACCGAAGAGGACAGGGCGCAGCTGGAAGTGAAAGAGGCGGCCGAAGCCACACCAGCAGACCAGGAAAAAGCGCTCCCGGAAGAAACGCCACAGGGCGAACCGGCGCCAGCCAACGTCCAGGCCATGAACCCGCCGACGGAAGAGACTGCGCCGGCAGCAGAACAAACATCACCGCCAGCGGCGAGCCCTCAAACCCCCTTCATCGAAGCGGTCGAGATTGACGGACGCCAGGTTTTCGTTGCCGGTGCTGCTCAGCCCGGCAGCACAATCCGTATTTACGTGAACCAGATTCTTCTGGGAGAAACGGTCACCACACCCAACGGACGCTTTCTGATCGAAGCCACCCGTGAACTCCCGACAGGTGACTATATTGTGCGTGCCGACATGCTGTCAGATGACGGCCGCACCGTCATTGCGCGCGCAGCCGTGCCCTTCACGCGGGCAGAGGGTGAGCAGGTGGCGGCGGTCGCTGCTGCGAATTCCGGTTCCCAGGTGCGCAACGATGTCTCCGATGAAAAGGACACTTCTTCTCCATCGACCGAGGCACCCAAGATCGGTGAGGAACAGACGGCAGCGCCCGACGCTGCTGCTTCCGGCCCCGACGAGACGACGGCACCAAAGCTTGCTCCGGCCGATGGTTCCGTGATTATCCGGCGCGGCGATACGCTCTGGCATATTTCCCGGCGGGTCTATGGTCGTGGCATTCGATACACCACGCTCTATCTTGCCAATCAGGATCAGATCGAAGACCCCGACCGCATCTGGCCGGGCCAGGTTTTCGCCGTTCCAGAGAGCACAGAGGAAGGGGAAGCCGCCGATATGGATGCCATCGAAGATCAGGCGGTCAAACCGGAAAGCTCAAACTAGCCGGCAACAAAATTCTCGCAGGTCTTGAAAGTCCTGGCCCTTTCATCGTATATCGCCGATAAACGATGAAAGGGCCAGGCCATGCGGCGAGCAATGCCGGATACGTGCTGCGCGCATCACACCATGACGAAGGGGTTGAATGCGCTGTCTCACCCCGCGCGCATAGAGATACTCAAGCATCTTTCCGGCTATCACGCGTGCTGCTGCAAGGATGTGGTAAAGCATCTTCATCTCGCCCAGTCCACGGTATCCCAGCATCTGAAAGTGCTCGTGGATGCAGGTCTCGTGCATGTGCGTCCAGAGCGCCAGAGTTCGCGCTACGAGGTTGATACAGAAGCTCTTCAGAGCCTGACCGGATCCCTGGCTCGTCTCACGCAGACCTGTATCGATGCCAAGAAAAGCAGAGAATCAAACCACGAGGCCGAAGCGAATGAGCAGTAAAACCGTATCCGCTGAGGGCTCGACCTTCCAGACCCTGCGCAATCTCTGGCCCTATATGTGGCCGTCTCATCGGGCGGATTTGAAACGGCGTGTCGTTATAGCCGCGTTTTTCCTGGTGCTTGCCAAGGTCATTCTGGTTTTTGTGCCCTATTTCTACAAATGGGCCACAAATGCACTTTCCGGGGAAGGTGAGGCACCCGGCTTTCTGCCCGCCATTCTGGCCGGGCCGATCATGTTGGTCGTGGCCTACAATGTCGTGCGTGTCGTTCAACTTGGTTTCAACCAATTGCGCGATGCGCTCTTTGCAAGTGTGGGGCAGCATGCCGTACGCCAGCTTGCTCACCGCACCTTCGTTCACATGCATCAGTTGTCGCTTCGCTTTCATCTCGAGCGGCGCACGGGCGGGCTGTCACGCATCATCGAGCGCGGCACCAAGGGTATCGACACGATCGTCCGGTTCACGATTCTGAACTCGATTCCCACGGTTCTCGAATTCGTTCTCGCTGCAGGCATTTTCGCATTCGCCTATGGCTGGGTCTACGTTGCGATCATTGCCGTTACGGTCTGGCTCTACACCTGGTTCACGATCCGAGCGAGTGACTGGCGTATCGGAATTCGTCGGCAGATGAACGACTCCGACACCGACGCCAACACGAAGGCGATCGATTCCCTGCTCAATTTTGAAACGGTGAAGTACTTCAACAATGAAGCCATGGAAGCCCGGCGTTTCGACCGGTCGATGGCGCGCTACGAGGACGCAGCCACCCGCACCTGGACATCTCTGGGCTGGCTCAATTTCGGCCAGGGCGTCATTCTGGGCCTTGGAATGACAGCCGCCATGGGACTGTCTGCCTACGAAGTGATGCGCGGCACGCAGACGGTGGGTGATTTCGTCTTCATCAACGCCATGCTGATGCAGCTTTCCATTCCGCTGAATTTCATTGGTTTTGTCTACCGTGAAATCCGCCAGGGTCTGACCGACATCGAGCAGATGTTCGATCTTCTCGATGTTCAGGCCGAGGTCACCGACAAGCCCGATGCAAAGACGCTTGCGGTTGAGAAGGGCGACGTACGCTTCGCGAATGTGCGCTTTTCCTATGATCCTGAACGGCCCATCCTCAAAGGCATAAGCTTCGAAATTCCGGCCGGGAGGACTGTCGCGGTTGTTGGCCCTTCGGGGGCAGGGAAATCCACCATCTCACGCCTTCTTTTCCGCTTCTACGATGCCCAGAGCGGCGAGATCACGATCGATGGACAGAATGTGAAGGACGTGACGCAGGAGAGCCTGCGTGCGGCTATCGGGATGGTTCCGCAGGATACGGTGCTCTTCAACGACACCATAGCCTACAATATTCGTTACGGCAGGCCTGACGCCACCGATGAAGAGGTGCGCAAGGCAGCCGAGTTGGCGCAGATCGGTTCCTTCATCGAGAGTTTGCCGGAGGGTTATGACACGATGGTCGGTGAGCGCGGGCTGAAGCTTTCTGGCGGTGAAAAGCAGCGTGTCGCCATTGCCCGCACGATCCTCAAGGCACCGCCCATCCTCTTGCTCGACGAAGCCACGTCAGCCTTGGATACGCATACGGAGCAGGAAATACAGACCGCGCTTGACACGGTCAGCCGTGGCCGCACCACATTGGTGATTGCGCACCGGCTTTCGACGGTGATCAATGCAGATGAGATCATTGTGTTGAAAGGCGGAGAAATCGCCGAACGGGGTCGCCATGGCGACCTTCTCGCGGCAGGCGGCCTGTATGCCGAAATGTGGAACAGGCAGCGTGAAGCCACCGAAGCCGAGGAGCGTCTGCGCAAGGCGCGAGAGACGGATGAAATGGGCGTGGTGGTCCGCCGGCAACCGGCATATTGATGACATCTGCACTGCATTCTGAAACGCAGCGCAAACGCACACAGATGTTGGAAACGCGCCGTCAGGCCGGTTGATGCGTTGCGGGAGAACCCGGATTCCGTTACCAAGGCGGCACATTCATTCAGTTTGAAAGTGGCCGCCGATGAGCCTGATTGACACGATCCGCAACACGCTGGTGCCGATCCACCGCGAAGGGTATCCCTTTATTGCGGCTTTCGCCGGCGCAACCATTGTCCTGGGGTTGATCTGGGGGCCGTTGTTCTGGATCGGTCTGATACTCACTGCCTGGTGCGTCTATTTCTACCGCGACCCTGAGCGGGTGACCCCCGTCGACGACAATTTGGTGATCGCACCGGCCGATGGGGTGGTGTCCTTCGTAGGCCCTGCAGTCCCGCCGCCCGAGCTCGGGATGGGCGAGGGGGAGATGACCCGTATCTCCGTTTTCATGAATGTCTTCTCTTGCCACATCAACCGCGCGCCAGTGCGGGGCCGCATTTCCCTGATCGAGCATCGACCGGGCCGGTTTCTCAACGCCGAACTCGACAAGGCGAGCAGCGAGAACGAGCGCAATGGCCTTGTGATCGAAAGTCCGCACGGCCCGGTTCCTGTTGTGCAGATCGCCGGCCTCGTGGCGAGGCGTATTGTTTGCTGGGCGGAGGCGCCCGGCCAGATCACCGTAGGAGAGCGCTTCGGCCTTATCCGTTTCGGATCCCGCGTCGACGTTTACCTACCGCACGGTGCAGTCCCCCGTGTGGCGGTCGGACAGACCGCAGTGGGAGGAGAGACCGTTATCGCGGCTTTCGGAGCTGATCTGAAACAGCCCATCGTCAGGGTTTCCTGATGGCAGGCCCCTTTCCACCATTCGAGCCGCATGGCGGGGGCGGGCCGAAACTTAGTGAAATTCCGTTGCGCATGCTGGTGCCGAACGTCATAACCGTTCTGGCAATTTGCGCTGGGCTTTCCGGTATACGACTGGCCTTTGAGCACCGCGTCGAAACAGCAGTGGTCATGGTTCTGATCGCGGCTTTTCTGGACGCGGTGGACGGGCGTGTGGCGCGCATGCTCAAGGCCTCATCGAAATTTGGCGCGCAAATGGATTCACTCGCCGATATCGTGAATTTCGGCGTCGCGCCGGCGCTTGTCCTTTACGCCTACGTTCTGGACAGGGCTGGCGCACTCGGCTGGATTGCAGCACTGCTGTTTGCTATTGCCTGTTGTCTGCGGCTTGCCCGGTTCAATGTGATGCTTGAGGATCCCGATCGGCCTGCTTGGCACACGGATTATTTTGTTGGAGTTCCCGCTCCAGCCGGAGCGGCGCTTGTGCTCCTGCCGGTTTACCTGGGCTTTTTGGGCATTGCGCCGGATACCACCATGGCCTTTGCCGCTTCAGCCTATACTGTTCTGATCGGCTTTTTGTTGGTCAGCCGCTTGCCAGTCTATTCGGGAAAGAGCTCCGGGAGCCGTGTCCCGCGCGAATATGTTCTTCCACTGATTCTGGGATTGGCGCTCTACGTACTTCTTCTCACCAGCTTCACCTGGATGACGCTTACAGTCTCAGCCCTCGGCTATCTGGTCTTCCTTGTCTTCAGCATGCGGGCCTATGCCCGCCGCGCGGAACTGGAAGACAAAAAGGCGGCAGAAGAAGCCGGCGAAGAGCAGATATAATCCTGTAGGATCAGGCCTCACTCGTCGAATCCGAGGCGCCGCGCACCTCGATCATCCGGCCAAACAAGGCTTCGGAAGCGCGCATGTCTTCGCGGCCGGAGCGTGCAATCAGGGCCTCGATTGTCATCGGGGGCAGGGTGCGCACGTGGCGCGCGGGCACGAGCCCGCGCCGTTCCATATAGACAGGAACCACATGTGCCTCTGCCTTGAGCGCAATGCGCGCGACGGCACGAAACAGGCGAAACGTCTTGGTGTCCGGTTCCGTCTCGTCCGGCATGTAGACGGCAAGCCGTCCATTGCCTTTGAGGCGGCGTACGAGCCTGCGGCTGACAAAGACATGATGCGCGTTGAAGGCGATTGTACGCGCGAGCGCACGCCAGGGTTCGAGGAAGGGTGACTTCGCCGATGCTTCGTCCAGAATATGCAGTGTGTCGTCCGGCAACAGCGCAAGCATCGTTGCAGGGTCGAGGCTGGACTGATGCCACACGGCATAGATGACCGGTGTGTCGGCCTTTCGCGCCGCATCGATCTCACGATCGCTTATGCGAAACAGAAGTTTCAAAGGCGCATGCAAGGCCGCCTGATGAAAGCTGACACCGCGCCGATACTGGACGATGCCTGCCATGACGGCCCACACCGCCAGGACAAGCAGCACGAATTCGATGATCAGTATCATGCCGCATCTCCCAATCGCCGGTCCTCTGCCCTTGGGTGCAGCCCGGCATCATTCTCAATCTTCGGACAGTTGCGTCCAAGACGCAGATCTTTCCGCAGCCCCTCGCGGCGCGGCCTCTTCGTCCGCTGCCGCGTGGAAAGGTAACGAAAGCGTTCCGCAGGTCAATCGTGAAGTCTGGTTTGAAACCGCGCCTGCATTCGCTTCATTGAGGCATCTGGTAGCGGGTGAAACGGCTTTTCCTCACATCGAAGATGAGTCCCGTTTCCGTCAATGCAGGGCTCGCAAGCGGCAGGATTTTAGCGGCCACTTCAGAGGGGTGCGGCAATGTCTCGGGGTCCTCGCCTGGCATGGCTTGAGCGCGCATGGCCGTTCGCGTTGCACCCGGGTTTACCGAATTGACCCGCAGCGGCATGTTTTTTGTTTCATCGGCCCAGGAGCGCGCCATTGCCTCCACGGCGGCCTTGGAGGCCGCATAGGGACCCCAGAATGCGCGCGCGGAATGTGCCGCTCCCGACGACATCACGATCGCGCGCCCCGCGTCTGAAGCACGCAGCAGCGGATCCACCGATCTGATCAAACGCCATGTGCCGGTCACGTTGATGTTCATGACTTTCTCGAAGACCTTGGCCTCGACATGGCCCAGCGGCGCGATCACACCGAGAATGCTGGCGTTGGCGACCAGGATATCCAGTTTGCCCCAACGCTCATGGATGGCGCCGCCAATACGGTCGATACCGGCCATGTCGGTCAGGTCAAGCGGAACAAGTGTGGCTTCGCCGCCTGCAGCCTTGATTTCATCGTCGAGTTCTTCAAGACCGCCAACGGTACGCGCCACGGCAATGACATGCGCGCCACAGGCTGCAAGTTCCTTTGCAAGAAAATAGCCGATGCCGCGGGATGCGCCGGTGACAAGAGCCAGCCGGCCTTTCAGGTCTGGTTTTTTGTCTGTCATTGACCGCCTGCTGCGAGAAGGGAAAGCGTGCGCACATTGTCTGTGCTCTCGTGATCGGTCAACCGCGTCGGGTAGTCCTTGGTGAAGCAGGCGTCGCAATATTGCGGCTGCTCTGAATTGCGAGCCGCCTCGCCAACGGCGCGGTAGAGCCCGTCAATCGTCAGGAAGGCGAGCGAATCGACACGAATGAACTCCGCCATTTCCTCGATCGACATGCGCGATGCCAGAAGTTTTGTGGCTTCCGGCGTATCCACCCCGTAGAAGCAGGGCGAACGCGTGGGCGGGGAGGCGATGCGCATATGCACTTCGGCTGCGCCCGCATCGCGCACCATCTGCACGATTTTCTGGCTCGTGGTTCCGCGCACGATGGAATCATCCACCAGCACGACCCGCTTGCCTTCGATGCACCGGCGATTAGCGTTGTGCTTCAGCTTCACACCCATGTGACGGATGGAATCGGTCGGCTGAATGAAGGTGCGCCCCACATAGTGATTGCGGATGATGCCAAGTTCGAAGGGGAGGCCGGCTGCTTGCGCATAGCCAATGGCGGCAGGCGTGCCTGAGTCGGGAACCGGAACGACAATATCGGCTTCTACCGGCATCTCGCGCGCAAGCTCGGCACCGATTTCCTTGCGCACCTCGTAGACGTTGCGTCCTTCGACAAGAGAATCGGGGCGCGCGAAATAAACGTACTCGAAGATGCAGAAGCGCGGTTTCTCCTTTGACTCGAAGGGGAAGAAGCTTTCGATGCCCTTTTCGGTCACGACCACCATCTCGCCCGGCTTCAAATCCCGCACGAAACGTGCGCCGATAATGTCGAGCGCGCAGGTCTCTGAGGCCAGGATGTAAGCGCCGTCGAGATCGCCCAGAACCAGCGGGCGGATGCCCAGCGGGTCGCGGCAGCCGATCATCTTCTTTGAGGTTAGCGCAACAATCGAAAACGCGCCCTCAATTTGCCGCACCGCCTCGATGAACCGCGTGTTGGTGTCGCGCTCCTTGCTGGTGGCGACCAGGTGCAGAACGGTCTCGGTGTCGGAGGTGGACGAGAAAATCGCCCCTTCCTTTTGCAGCTTGCGCTGAACAGTCATTGCGTTGGTGATGTTGCCATTGTGGGCGATCGCAAGACCACCATCCGACAATTCGGCAAAGAAGGGCTGAACGTTCCGCAGGCCCGAGCCGCCGGTGGTGGCGTAGCGCGTATGGCCGATGGCGCGGCTTCCGTTCAGGCGGTCAAGGACCGATTGTTTGGTAAACGTGTCGCCGATCAGGCCGATATGGCGCTCGACATGGAACTGAGAACCATCAAAAGAAACGATGCCGGCTGCTTCCTGTCCGCGGTGCTGCAGGGCGTGCAGGCCAAGCGTTACGATCGCCGCCGCGTCACTGCGCCCGAATATACCAAAGACGCCGCATTCATCATGAAAATGGTCGTCCGCTTCGCCTGCGAGAGGCAAATTGTCTTCCAGTGCCATTTCTGGCCGCCCTTTCATTGTGACACAGACGGCCCGTGACCGTCAGTTTGCGGTTTCGCCCTCGCCGGATACCCCATCGGTCAGGCGGTCGAAAACCGAATTGTCCGGATCATCCGGAAGCATTCCTTGGATCCATTGGCCCACGCCATCCAACAGCGGGCGGGACTTGGCTTCCGCTACCCAGCTGGGCGGGTTCGCACCCATCAGCCAGTTGAGAAACAGCAACGCAACAGCCACCACCAGAATACCGCGTGCGGCACCGTAGAGGAAGCCGAGCGTGCGGTCGAGCGCGCCGATGCGCGAATCGATGATGAAATCCGCGATCTTCATCGTGATGATCGTCACCACGATCAGTGCAATGAGGAACACGACCGCTGCAGCTACCGCCAGAGCCAACATATCGTTGCTGATATAGGGCGTGACGTAGGGAAGAACCAGAGAATGAAAATAATAGGCTGCCACGGCGGCTGCAGCCCATGATGCGATCGACAACACTTCGCGTGAAAAACCACGCACCATGGCCAACATGGCCGAAACGAGCGTGAAGCCGACAAGAATTCCGTCAAGCAACGTGATTGGCATTGTCACCCCTACTCCTTTGGCAGATAGGATGCCCCCGCAAGGTCATTGTCTTCGTCTTTCGGGCCACTGTGCCGCCAATCGATCTGTTCAAACCGCCCCGCCAGGCCGCCCCAGCTACTCCGCCTTGGAGCCCGCAATCCGAGCCACAAGTTCGGCCAGCGCTTCAGGGCGTGCGGACCGCGATGCTATCGCGCCCGATCCGTCTTCATTACCCGGCGGCATGACCGCTTGAGCAAAACCGAGCTTCTCGGCTTCCTTGAGACGGCTCGCTGCATGTGCAACGGGTCTGACAGCGCCCGAAAGGCTGATTTCGCCGAAATAGACGCAATCGGCGGGCAGGGCAAGCCCGGTGAGCGAGGATACCAGAGCCGCTGCAACCGCAAGATCCGCCGCAGGCTCTGAAATCCGGTAGCCGCCCGCCACATTCAGATACACATCATGGGTCGCGAAACGCACCCTGCAATGCGCCTCAAGAACGGCCAAGACCATGGAAAGTCTGGCAGAATCCCATCCGACCACGGCGCGGCGCGGTGTGCCGAGCGGGGAGGGCGCGACAAGCGCCTGGATTTCCACAAGAACCGGCCTTGTCCCCTCCATGCCGGCAAATACGGCAGCGCCCGGCGCAGCGGCGCTTCGCTCCCCCAGAAATAGCTCCGAGGGGTTGGACACTTCGCGCAGCCCCTTGTCGCCCATTTCGAACACGCCGATCTCGTCGGTTGGGCCAAAGCGGTTTTTGACCGTGCGCAGAATGCGATAGTGATGGCCGCCTTCACCTTCGAAATAGAGAACGCCATCGACCATGTGTTCAACCACGCGTGGGCCTGCGATCTGGCCTTCCTTTGTTACGTGCCCTACCAGAACCACGGCTGCGCCTGTTGATTTTGCGTAGCGGATCATGGCCTGCGCCGACGCGCGCACCTGTGTCACCGTGCCGGGCGCAGAATCGGCCAAATCGGTCCAAAGCGTCTGTATGGAATCCAGGATGACGAGATCGGGCCGCTTGCCGTCCTCGATCGTGGCCAGAATGTCCTCGACATTGGTCTCTGCGGCCAGTTCCACCGGCTGTTGTGCCACGTCAAGACGCTGGGCTCGCAGGCGGATCTGGGCGACCGCCTCTTCGCCTGATACATAGACGATGCGGTGCCCACGCGCGGCAAGGGCAGCCGCCGCCTGCGTCAGAAGGGTGGACTTGCCAATGCCGGGGTCTCCTCCCACGAGGAGCGCGGAACCGCGAACAAATCCTCCACCCGTGACGCGGTCGAGCTCACCGATCCCCGTCGTGATTCGCGGCGCATCCTCGATCTCGCCGGAAAGCGTGGTCAGCGCCACCGCGCGTCCCTTGCGCGCTTTGCGCGAGGCCGCCTGTGGGCCAGAGCCAATTCCACTAGAGGTGCCTTCCTCGATGAGCGTGTTCCAGGCGCCGCAACCATCGCACTTGCCTGCCCAGCGCGCGTGCACCGTACCGCAGTTCTGGCAGATGAACTGAACGCGTGCGCGGGCCATCAGACGGGACCTCCACCACCTAGATAGTGGCGCTCGAACCGATGCCCCAGAGACGTCAGAAGCTCATACGAGATCGTGCCGCACGCGGAAGCAAGTTCGTCCACCGGAACATTGGGACCCATGAGCTCAATGAAATCGCCCACTTGCAAGGCATCCGGCCCGAGATCCGTGACATCAAACAGTGTGATATCCATGGTGACACGCCCGAGGACGGGCACGCGTCTCCCTCCTACGAAGCCGTGGGCGCCTTCCGGCACAGCGAAACGCAAGGGCACACCAGCTCCAGAGCCTGACCGATGATAGCCGTCCGCATAACCGGTGGCGGTCACCGCAATGCGCGTGTCGCGGCTGAGCGGCGTGGCGCCATAGCTGACTGTCCCTCCGACCGGCACATGACGCAATTGTGCGATACGGGCATGCACGCTTGCTACAGACCGCATCGGGTTGGTGGTACCGCTCACAGGATTGCTGCCATAGAGAGCGACACCGGGCCGTGTCACGTCGCAAAGAAACTCGCCGCCCAAAAATATCCCTGCGGAGTTTGCCAAACTTGATTCAGCATCTGGAAAAAGTGCGCAAAGTGCCTGAAATGATTCGAGTTGTTGCCGGTTCATCGGGTGATCGGGCGAATCTGCGCAGGCCAGGTGACTGATGATCAGGCGTGGCGTCAGTGCGCCGGTCAGGGCGTTTTCCTGTGCCAGAACATTCGCTCGTTCGGCGGAAAGTCCGAGCCGGTTCATTCCTGTCTCGAGGTGCAGAGCACAGGGGCGCGGTGTTTCCCCATCATCCCAGCCATGCGCCTCCCAGATTGCCAAATCCGATTGGGAGTTCAAAACCGGCAGAAGCCGTCCTTCACGGTAGAAAGAGGCTGCCTCAGGACTGAACAGACCATTGAAGACATAAATGTCGGCTTCTGGAGCCGATGCACGAACAGCAAGTCCTTCTTCGGGGAGGGCGACGAAGAACTTTCGGCACCCTTCGGCGACCAAAGCTTCGACCACCGGACCCGTTCCGAGCCCATAGGCGTCCGCCTTCACGACGGCGCCAGCCTCTGCCGGTGTCGATTGTTCCGCCAGGAACCTGTAATTGGCCGCGAGCGCATCGAGGTCGACCGTAAAGCGGCCCCCGGCCACACGGGGGTCGGCGCCGCGCAGATGCGGATCGGAATGAGTCATATCGCCGTTACTCAAAACGCTCGGGCATGCGGTCCTCTTCGGCAAGGTCCGAGAAGCGGGTAAATTCGCCCTGGAAGGCAAGCTGCACGGTGCCTGTCGGGCCGTGACGCTGCTTGGCAATGATCACTTCGGCCTTCCCGCGCACTTCGTTCATCTCGGCTTCCCACTGAAGATACTCCTCGGTGCCGGGCTTCGGTTCCTTGTTCTTCAGATAGTACTCGTCACGATAAACAAAAAGCACGACGTCGGCGTCCTGCTCGATGGAGCCCGATTCGCGCAGGTCGGCAAGCTGCGGGCGCTTGTCGTCGCGCGCTTCCACCTGGCGCGAGAGCTGAGAGAGCGCGATGATCGGCACGGAAAGCTCTTTGGCGAGTGCCTTCAGGCCCGTCGTGATCTCGGTGATTTCCTGCACGCGGTTCTGAGCGGATTTTGCTGAAGAGCCCTGCATAAGCTGTACATAGTCGATGATAATGACATCGAGGCCCCGCTGACGCTTGAGACGCCTTGCACGGGCCGCGAGCTGGGCGATCGAGATGCCACCGGTCTGATCGATGAACAGCGGGATCTTTTGCATGGTCTGGGCGCAGGCAACCAGCTTCTCGAAATCGCTTTCCGTGATCTCACCGCGTCGGATCTTGGAGGAGGGGATTTCGGTCTGCTCGGAAATGATACGGGTAGCGAGCTGCTCGGACGACATTTCCAGAGAGAAGAAACCGACGACCCCGCCATTCGCAGCGGCAAAGGAGCCATCTGCCTGCTGGGAAGGCTCATAGGCTGCGGCGATGTTGAAAGCGATGTTGGTCACAAGCGAGGTCTTGCCCATGGCGGGACGGCCGGCGAGGATGATGAGATCCGAAGGCTGGAGCCCGCCCATACGCGCGTCGAGGTCGCGCAGGCCCGTGGAAATGCCCGAGAGATGCCCATCGCGCATGAAAGCGGCATTTGCCATGTCCACGGCGATCTTTGTGGCATCGCCAAAGCTCTCGAAGCCACCATCATAGCGGCCGGTTTCCGCCAGTTCGAAAAGACGCCGCTCCGCATCCTCGATCTGCTTGTTCGGCGCCATATCCACCGGCGCATCATAGGCGATGTTCACCATGTCCTCGCCGACTGTGATCAGCGCGCGGCGGATGGCCAGGTCATAGATCGCCCGACCGTAGTCGGCGGCATTGATGATGGTCACAGCTTCCGCAGCCAGGCGTGCCAGATATTGAGCAACGGTCAATTCACCGACTTTTTCCTCGGCAGGCAAAAACGTCTTGATCGTTACGGGGTTGGCGGTCTTGCCCATACGGATGAGCTCGCCGGCAACCTCGAAGATCTTGCGGTGCAAGGGCTCATAAAAGTGGACAGGCTTTAGGAAATCGGACACGCGGTAAAGCGCGTCATTGTTCACCAAAATCGCGCCAAGCAGCGCCTGCTCGGCTTCGATGTTGTTTGGTGCTTCTCGATAAAGCTGGGTTTCCGCTGTCTCAAGTTTGCGGATTGCCGCCTCTGCCATTTGTTCTTAGTCCGGTATGATTGCGCCACATGTGCCCGGGCAAACAAAACACGAAGACCCGGAACCCCCAAAGAACTCTCGTACCCCCTCTTAGAGAAAGGTGAAAGCTCGGAGATGAAATGTGACCGCGATTCACAGTCTCAAGTGTCTCAGTTGTGGGCAACTGTCAGCATAGGCTTGACGGTGATCGCACTGCCGCCGGGGCCGAATCGGCCATCTTGCTGCAAGTCTATTCCGCTGCCTGGGTGAATTTCCCGGCTCGCTTTGCTGCAGCATCAGCGAGCTGCTTCTCGGTTTCTCCGATATACGTGCGGGTCAATGGCAAGGTCTCGCGCTTTTTGGTGAGCTGAATCTGAAACACAACCATTTCCTGCCACCGGAACGAGGCTTCGGAACCCGCCAGGTAGAATTCCCACATGCGAGCGAAGCGCTCATCGTAAATTTCAACCGCCTTCGCGCGGTTCTTCTGGAAGCGCGCCTGCCAGTGCTTCAGCGTCTCAGCATAGTGGAGGCGCAAAATCTCGACATCGGTGACAATCAGCCCGGACCTTTCGATTGCCGGCATGATCTCCGAGAGCGCCGGAATGTAACCTCCGGGAAAAATGTACTTGCGAATAAATGCATTGGTGGCGGCCGGCGGCGCAGAACGTCCAATCGTGTGCAGCAACATTACGCCGTCGTCTGCCAGAAGGCGTGCGCTCTGATCGAAGAAGGTTCGATAGTGGTTGATGCCCACATGCTCGAACATGCCCACGGAGACAATACGGTCGAATGGTCCCTTTAAAGAGCGATAATCGGCAATTTCGAAGCGCGCCTTGTCGGAAAGCTTTTGTTCGCGGGCACGGTCGTTGGCCACACGGTGCTGTTCTTCCGACAACGTTACGCCCAACACATTGGCATCGAACTGCCGTGCGATATCAAGGCCCAATCCGCCCCAGCCACAGCCGATGTCCAAAACCTTCTGTCCTGGCTCAAGGGCCAGCTTTGCCATGATATGTCGTTTCTTGGCCCTTTGAGCTTCCTCGAGTGAGACCTCGGGCGTTTCGAAATAGGCGCAGGAATACTGCATGTCCTCGTCAAGGAAGAGGCGGTAGAGCTCTTCGGACAAGTCGTAATGCCGATGCACATTGCGCTTGGCCCGCGCTGCGGTGTTCCATTGCTGAAGCCGGCGGAAAGGGTGCCGCAATGCTTCTCCCAGTTTCAGCAAGAAAAGCTCAGAGCCGGTTTCATCCATGTTGGAATAGACCAACTCAAGAAAGGAGAGAATATCACCTTCAATCAGGTCGATTTCGCCGTCCATATAGCGTTCGGGAACGGCCAGCATCGGATCTATGGCAATGGCACGCTCAGCGGCCTTGGTGCGAATCGCGATGTGGACCGGATCGCCGCTCCCATCACCAAAGACCTGCACATTCCCCGTCGCATCGGTGATCGACAGCTTTCCTTTGCGGACGAGGCGAGAAACGAACTTTTCCAGCAACCAGTTCATCGCATAACCCCCAAAAGTCTCGGGAGGCTGCAAGTATGAAACAATTATGTGAGCGTTGAAAAGGGGCCAGACAGTGTCAGGCCCTTGGTCAGTCGATTGCTCTTGCCGCTTCTTGCCATTGCTTGGCTAAAGAAACGCGGAAAATCTGGGCTCTGGCGATACGCATTTAAAGTATGCAAGCCAGCATCAAAACAATTGATCCGCGCAATGTCAGCTAACAAAAAAGCCGGGCGCTCGCGCCCGGCTTCCAGTCTTAAGAAGCGGTATTTATGCGTTTTCGTCGGTCTCTTCGGCTGCCGCCTCATCGCCCGCAGGAGCTTCATCTTCATACTCGGCTTCCGGATCGAAGAACTCGTCCGGACGCGCGCTGTCGTTGATGTCCTCACCGTAAATGGCTTCCGCCGAATCCAGCGTCTCGCCGCGTGCCTGGCGCTCGGCCTCGTCGCTCGAACGCGCAACGTTGAGCGTCACGGTGACCTCGACTTCCGGGTGAAGCGCGATTGCCACATTGATCAGGCCAATGGTCTTGATCGGCTGGTTGAGCTCGACCTGGCTGCGGCCGATCTTGAAGCCTTCATCGGCCAGGATCTCAACGATGTCGCGCGTGGCGACCGAACCGTAGAGCTGACCGGTCTCGGCGGCGGAGCGAACGACGACGAAGGACTTGCCGTCGAGCTTCTCTGCAACAGCCTCGGCTTCCTTCTTCTGTTCCAGATTGCGTGCTTCGAGTTCGACCCGCTGGCTCTCGAATTTCTTGCGGTTGGCTTCGTTCGCGCGCAGAGCCTTGCCCTTGGGCAGGAGGAAGTTGCGTGCGTAGCCGTCTTTGACCTTCACCACGTCGCCCATCTGGCCGAGCTTGGCGATACGCTCAAGGAGAATAACGTCCATCGTTTCTGTCCTTTGTCATCGGCGCCCTGCGCCGGAATTTCATAAAGGCAGGTCAGAAACGGAAATGCCGCTGTGCGGCACGAAAGTCGCTGTCCTGCCCATGGTGGCAGTTAGGGGCATCCGCCCCAACTCGGGATTTGAAAAGCCTCGACCGCGCCCGCCGCGGAGAGGGGGCGGGCGAAAAACCGCCCGCGCCGAAAGTCTTACTTCACCACGTAGGGCAGAAGGCCCAGAAAACGGGCGCGCTTGATGGCCTTGGCCAATTCGCGCTGCTTCTTCTGGCTGACGGCCGTGATGCGGGAGGGAACGATCTTGCCGCGCTCGGAAATGTAGCGCTGCAGGAGCTTCACGTCCTTGTAGTCGATCTTCGGTGCGTTGGCGCCGGAGAACGGGCAGGTCTTGCGGCGGCGGTGGAAAGGACGCCGCGTCGGGATCTGATTGATGTCGACCATTATTCGGAGCCTTCCTTGTTGCTGTCGCGGTCATGGTCACGGCGCGGGCCACGATCGTCACGGCGCGGGCCACGCGGGCCACGGTCGTCACGGCGCGGGCCACGGTCGTCGCGGCGCTGCATCATTGCGGAAGGGCCTTCCTCGTGCGCGTCGACGCGAACCGTCATGAAGCGCAGAATGTCTTCCGACAGACCCATCTGGCGCTCGACCTCCTTCACGGCCGCAGCCGGAGCGTCGATGTCCATGAGCGTGAAGTATGCCTTGCGGTTCTTCTTGATCCGGTAGGCGAGGGACTTCTGCCCCCAGTTTTCAACCCGGCCGACGGTGCCGCCACCAGCTTCGATCACACCCTTGTACTGTTCAACAAGGGCATCGATCTGCTGCTGCGAGAGATCCTGCCGGGCAAGGAACACGTGTTCGTAAAGTGCCATTGTCTTGCCTTTCTTCGTTTCCATCCACCGGCCCAGCGGCTAAGCCTCTGCGACTTGTCTTGTCCCCGAGGGGCCGAAGAAAAGCGCGTTGGACGGTCGAGAGCGGAGACACGGGAGGCGGAAGAACCTGTCTTCACAACGCACGCTTCCCTATATCGGGAAAAGCGCACGGCCCTCCGTTCAGCCCCCAGCTGAGACCGGCAGATCGCGCGCTTATACAGGTTTTCAACGAAGATGCAAGGCGACGGTTTCAGGCGAGCAGGTACCAGAAATCAAGGTCCAGGCTGGCCGGGTCGCTCAGATCGAGCAGCGGCTGGCAGACCGGGTGCCCGACATAGCCCTCGCACATGCGTTTTGTTTCACCCAGCGAACGTCCGAAAGTGACCTCGCAAAAGCGGTTTTCCGCATCTCGCCCGATGTAATGGAGCCTCGTATTGTCGGATTGGTCGAGATATTCGCTTTCGATCCGTTCCGAAATCGCGAGCACGTCCTGCTCACTCGCATTGCTGCCGTCAGCGATCTTGAAGGTTCCGAATTCAACGCAGGAAAACGCGTCTGGCGGGGATGCGATCTGCTTCAGTATCTGGTTGCGCGAAAGCCGGACGGTGCCGGGCTCCAGCAATACCATGAACGTCTTCGCGCTTTCTGCGTCGTCATAGGCTTTGAGCATCCCCTCGAAGCTCTGGTCATCACGGGCCAGAATGATGTCGGCAAAACCGCCGTTCAGATTGCCGAGAAACGCATGAAAGAGGATGCCGTCCTTCGGGCGCAGGAAGGTTTCCTGCCAGGCAAGGGCGGCTTCGATCAGGCGGGCCGTTTCCACGTCCGCGCGCTTGTTGTATCGGGCAAAGCCCATCACCCTCACAGGGCCTTCGGATTTTCTCAACATTGACTGTTTTCCTCTTGATAGGGGCAGCGGCTGCGGTCGGGCTTGCCGAACAGGCCGACGTGCCGTAGCTATCCCGAAGGATTGACAGTTTCTGTCAGGGTGGAGCATGCGCGCATCACGACTTTTCGGACTGCTTGAACAGTTGCGAATGCACCGCCAGCCGGTCAGCGCCGCCCAACTGGCAGAAACGCTGGGCGTTTCGGTCCGCACTGTCTACCGCGACATCGCCACGCTTCAGTCCATGGGGGCTCCCATCCGGGGCGAGGGCGGCGTCGGCTATCAGATCGAGCGCGGCTATTTCCTGCCTCCCCTGCACTTCGACGCCGATGAGCTCGACGCGATCACGCTTGGCATGCAGTTGATTTCAGCACGCGGCGATGGCGATCTGAAGCAGGCTGCCGCCCGTGTGGCCGCAAAGGTTGATGCAATAGCACCCGACGGTCAGCATGGGCGTGTGCGGCAAGGGGACATGATCGCATATTCAAGGGCGTCGGATGCACAGCGCCACCTGGCTGCCCTTCGCCGTGCGGTACGTGGGCGCCGGCGCCTTGAAATCGTCTATCTCGACCTGAAGGAGAAGAAGAGCACGCGCAGGGTCCGCCCGTTGGGGCTGACCGCATTCGACAATGTCTGGCTTTTAACTGTCTGGTGCGAGGAGCGTGATGACTTTCGCAACTTTCGCATTGATCGGCTGGTGACGGTCGCCGAAACCGGCGACCGCTTTGCGCCAGAGGCCGGCAGGGAGTTCAAGGACTACCTGAAAACCCTGCGATAGCGCATGTCTCCCGAAAGCGGGCACCGGTTTCGGGACAAAGACATGCGTCAAATCAAGAACCTAAAGCGCACAGAGCGAATCTGAAAGATCGCGACGCGCTTTAGCGTTCACGTCTTGAGCTTGTAACCGGTCTTGAAAATCCACCAGATGGCGCTGAGGCAGAGGACAAGGAAGAAGGAGATCATGGCGATGCTCACGCCGATCCCCACATCCGACGTCTCGTAAAAGCTCCAGCGGAAGCCGCTGATGAGGTAGAGCACCGGGTTGGCAAGTGTCACCTTTTGCCAGAATTCCGGCAGCATCTCGATGGAGTAGAACGAGCCGCCAAGGAAGACGAGCGGCGTGATCACCAGCAGCGGTATCAGCTGTAGCTTTTCAAAATTGTCGGCCCAGATGCCGATGATGAAGCCGAAAAGACTGAAGGTGACCGCCGTCATCACCAGGAAGAACAGCATCCAGAAAGGATGCCTTATCTCTATGGGGACGAAGAGATGCGCCGTTGCCAGGATGATGAGGCCGAGGATCAGCGACTTGGTCGCCGCCGCCCCCACATAGCCAAGCACGATCTCGAAAAAGGAGATCGGTGCCGAAAGCACCTCGTAAATCGTGCCGATGAACTTGGGGAAGTAGATGCCGAACGACGCGTTTGAGATGGAGTTCTGCAACAGCGTCAGCATCATCAGCCCGGGAACGATGAAGGCGCCATACTGGACGCCGTCGATCTCCTCGATGCGGGAGCCGATGGCCGCGCCGAAGACGATGAAATAAAGCGAGGTGGAGAGAACGGGCGAAATCACGCTTTGCAGAAGCGTGCGTTTCATGCGCGCCATCTCGAAGAGATAGATGGATTTGACGGCTTCGAAATTCACTGGTTTTCCTCCACCACGAGGCTCACGAAAATGTCTTCGAGCGAGCGTTGTTCCGTGTCGAGATCCTTCACGGTGATCCCGGCTTCG
The DNA here is from genome assembly GCF_057196525.1 of Nitratireductor sp. ATLC21. NCBI lineage: Bacteria > Pseudomonadati > Pseudomonadota > Alphaproteobacteria > Hyphomicrobiales > Phyllobacteriaceae > Nitratireductor > Nitratireductor sp. ATLC21. The sequence goes on from NZ_JBXUOU010000002.1 coordinate 1,345,389, forward strand.
CTCAGCGCAGACAAGAGGGAGGCAATTCCCGTCCGTTTCGCCTGTGTGTCATAATGATAGATGATCCGCGTGCCGCCATCGGCGAGTTCAAGATCGTATCCGGCGAGTTGGTCCGGAAGTGCCTTCAGCGCCTTCTGCAGATCCAGCGTGAGCTGCTTCTGGCCGAGTTTGCGCATCAATTCGGCCTTTTCCTCGACCAGAAGGAGCTGGCCTTTGTTGATGACACCCACGCGGTCGGCGATCTCTTCCGCCTCTTCGATATAATGCGTGGTCAGGATGATGGTGACGCCGGTGTCGCGCAGACGCTTGACCAGTCGCCACATATCCTTGCGCAGCTCCACGTCGACACCCGCGGTCGGTTCATCCAGAAACAGGATCCGCGGCTCATGTGCCAGGGCCTTGGCGATCATCACGCGCCGTTTCATGCCGCCCGAGAGCGCCATGATCTGGGTGTCTTTCTTGTCGTAGAGTGAGAGATCGCGCAGGATCTGCTCGACCAGCGCCGGCGCCGGCTTCTTGCCGAAAAGGCCGCGGCTGTAGCTGACCGTCGCCCACACCGTCTCGAAGGTCTCGGTGTGCAGCTCCTGCGGCACCAGGCCGATGAGCTGGCGGGCCTGGCGATAGTTCTGGACAATATCGTTGCCCTCCACCGTCACCGTGCCGGTGGTAGGTTTCACCAGACCGCAGATGATGGAGATCAACGTTGTTTTCCCGGCGCCGTTTGGGCCGAGCAACGCCAAAATCTCACCACGCTGGATATCGAGGTCCACTGACTTCAGAGCGGTCAGACCGGTATCATAGGTTTTTGAAAGATCTTTGATGGAAAGAGCTGTCGTCATGGGAAAAGTCCCTCATGTCGGGGCGATGGCAGGCCGCGCACATATAGGCAATATGCAACCTGCTTGCCAGCGCCCGCACTTGTTCGCTGACATTTCCTGACATGAGCGGACGTTGTTTTACCCTTCGACGGGCTCAGTTGTTTTCCGGATCGGTCTCTGCAGCGAAGGCTAGCTGTCCGCAGCGCACCATCGCGTAGAGCGCCGGGACGCCTATGATAGCCGACAGGATGATCTCGCCAACGGCCTGAAGATGCAACAGGCCGGAGAGCCCCCAGATGCTCGCTGCCGAGGCGGCGGCAACTTCCGTGGAAATGAAAAGCGTTACGGAAACAAAGCCCACCGTTTGCGCAAGTGTGAGCTTGCCGCGAGGCGCAACGTCCCGCTGTCGCAACGCTGTTGTTTCAGAAGACATGTCTAAAAATACCCCTGCACGCCACCGGAAATGGGGCGGAACAGCGATACATCTCTCCTCAATTGTGGAGTTTTCATGTCACAGGGAACGCAGGCCGAAAACACCCAAAAAGCTTGACGCGCCGATTGTGTTGCGTCACCAGATGCGCCCGATAAGGACGAATACCGGAGATTTGGCGATGAGCATCGCTTTCACCTTTCCAGGTCAGGGAAGTCAGGCTGTCGGCATGGGGCGCGATCTGGCCGATGCGTTTCCAGAAGCGCGCGACGTGTTCCAGGAGGTCGATGACGCGCTGGAGCAGAAGCTTTCCAGGATCATGTGGGAAGGCCCGGAGGATGAGTTGACCCTCACCGCCAATGCGCAGCCTGCGCTTATGGCCGTTTCCATCGCGGCCATGCGGGTGATGGAAAAGGGCGGTCTCTCACTCAAGGACAAGGTGTCCTACGTGGCGGGTCATTCGCTTGGCGAATATTCCGCGCTCTGCGCTGCCGGCACATTCTCCCTGGCCGATACCGCTCGGCTGCTGCGCATTCGCGGCAATGCCATGCAGGCTGCGGTGCCGGTGGGCGAGGGGGCGATGGCTGCGATCATCGGTCTCGAAGCTTCAGACGTGGAAGCGGTCTGCTCCACTGCCGGCAAGGAGGGCGTCTGCCAGATCGCCAATGACAATGGCGGCGGACAACTCGTGATCTCCGGTGCAAAGAGCGCTGTGGAAGAAGCCGCGAAGCTCGCCTCCGAAAAGGGCGCCAAGCGTGCGATCATGCTGCCGGTTTCCGCCCCCTTCCACTCCGCGCTGATGCAGCCTGCCGCCGAGGCGATGCGCGAAGCACTCGCCGATGTCAGGAAACACGCCCCCGCGGTTCCAGTGGTGGCCAATGTTACCGTCTCGCCTTTGCGCGATCCCGAAGAGATCGCCGAACGGCTGGTCGAGCAGGTCACGGGCCGTGTGCGCTGGCGCGAAACCATTGACTGGTTTGCACAGAACGGCGTGGAGACCCTTTATGAAATCGGCTCCGGCAAGGTGCTCTCCGGTCTCGCCCGTCGCATCAACCGTGATCTCGCCGCAGTTCCGGTCAACACACCGGCAGATATAGAAGCGGCGATGGCGGCACTCGGCTGAGCCGGGCCGCTTGTACAACGAAGAATTTAGGTGATTGAAAAGGACAAGGCCATGTTTGATCTGAGCGGCCGCAAGGCACTGGTGACGGGGGCGTCCGGCGGCATCGGCGAGGCCATCGCGCGCACCCTGCATGCCCAGGGTGCCGTCGTCGGCCTGCACGGCACACGGGTTGAAAAGCTGGAGACCCTCGCTTCCGATCTCGGTGATCGCGTTAAGCTGTTTCCCGCCAATCTGTCTGACCGCAATGAAGTCAAACAGTTGGCGGAGAAGGCGGAATCGGAACTTGAAGGCGTGGATATCCTCGTCAACAATGCGGGCATCACCCGCGATGGCCTTTTTGTGCGCATGAGCGACGAGGACTGGGATCAGGTGCTCGAGATTAATCTCGGTTCTGTTTTCAGGCTTACCCGCGAGCTCACGCATCCGATGATGCGCCGCCGGTTCGGTCGCATCATCAACATCACCTCCGTTGTGGGCGTCACCGGCAATCCCGGTCAGGCAAATTACTGTGCCTCCAAGGCAGGTCTGATCGGCTTTTCCAAGTCGCTCGCCCAGGAAATCGCCAGCCGGTCGATCACCGTCAATTGCGTTGCCCCCGGCTTTATCGAATCGGCCATGACCGACAAGCTCAACGACAAGCAGCGCGACGCGATCATGGGTGCCATACCAATGAAACGCATGGGCAGCGGGAATGAAATCGCATCCGCCGTCGCATATCTGGCGTCCAATGAGGCCTCCTACGTCACGGGCCAGACCGTGCACGTCAATGGCGGCATGGCGATGATCTGAGCGCGGTTCGGGCAGGAGGAGCGATGGACGGGCTTGCCACGAGGCGCTTTGTGCTGCGCGACTTCGAGCCTGCCGACGTTCCGGCGCTGGCCGCCTACCAATCCGACCCGCGCTTCGTTTCCGCCCGCAAAAAGGCAGGGCAGGAAGCGGGCGATCCCGCCGAACTGGTGGCGCTCTTTCGCTCTTGGGCGCAGGAGCGCCCGCGCCGGAACCACCAGTTTGCCGTCATCGAGCGCGAAACCGGCCGGCTCGTCGGTTGTGCCGGTGTCCGCACGGCAAATTGTCCACAGGGCAGTGGTGAGCTGGGTATAGAGCTTTCGCCGGATATGTGGGGGCGCTACGGCAGTGCCGCCGAGATCACGCGCGGCCTGTTAGACTTCGGTTTCTCCACGCTCGCCCTGAGCGAGATATTTGGTGAAACCACCGCACAAAATCACCAGGCGGCAAGGCTTGCTTCCTTTCTTGGCGCTCGTCTCGAAAGGCCTGTACGACAGGGAAACAAAGGGATCGAGACCCCGGGGGAGCCTGTCATTTGGCGTTTCCTGCGCCGTGACTGGCGCGCCGGGGCCGGTGTCTGATGCGACTGGCCGCAGGAGTGGAGGGATGAGGAATAACGCTTGGCGCGCGCGCCAAAATCGTGATAAGCGCCCGCTCGAAGCCGTTCCGCCCGCCGCATGCACGCTGTGCATCGTCATCGGAGCATAACAGACTGGGCGTCGATCGTATCGGCGCTTTAGTCGTCATTTCGCTTGATTAGCGGCATTCGTGCGGCTAACGAAGATCGGAAATTCAGAAAGTCGAGGGTTCTCTCATGAGCGATACTGCAGAACGCGTTAAGAAAATCGTTGTCGAACATCTGGGCGTCGAAGGCGACAAGGTGACCGAAGGCGCAAGCTTCATTGATGATCTTGGCGCAGACAGCCTCGACACGGTCGAGCTGGTCATGGCGTTCGAAGAAGAGTTCGGCGTGGAAATCCCGGACGATGCAGCCGAGACGATCCTCACCGTCGGCGACGCTGTGAAGTACATCGACAAGGCGACCGCCTGACGCCCGTCCGGCGTTCTCGCTACGAAACGTAGTCAAGGCGGATAATCAGCATATGAGACGCGTTGTCGTCACCGGTATGGGGCTTCTTTCACCTTTCGGCCTCGGTGTTGAACATGGGTGGAAGAGCCTGCTTTCGGGCAAGAGTGCGGCCAGCCGCATCGATCGTTTCGAGGTCGATGACCTGGCCTGCAAGATCGCCAATTCGATCCCGCGTGAAGGCGAGGGGGCATTCGACCCCGATGCCTTTCTGGAGCCGCGCGAGCAGCGCAAGATCGGTGAGTTCATCACCTACGGCATTGCTGCGGCAGACCAGGCGCTTGAGGATTCGGGCTGGAAACCGGAAACCGACGATGAGAAATACGCCACCGGCGTGCTCATCGGCTCGGGAATCGGCGGCATCGAGGGCATTGCTGAAAACGCCTTGACGCTTGCTGAGCGCGGCCCGCGCCGCATCAGCCCCTTCTTCATCCCCGGCAACATCATCAACCTGGTCTCGGGCCAGGTGTCGATCCGCCACGGGTTGAAGGGACCGAACCATGCGGTGGTGACCGCCTGTTCCACAGGCGCGCATGCCATCGGCGACGCTGCCCGTCTCATCATGCTCGGCGACGCAGACGTCATGTTGGCGGGTGGTGCGGAAGCACCGATCACCCGCCTTTCCATTGCCGGCTTTTCGGCCTGCAAGGCGCTTTCCACCAGTTTCAACGATACACCGGAAAAGGCTTCCCGGCCCTATGACCGCGACCGTGACGGTTTTGTCATGGGCGAGGGCGCCGGCGTTGTCGTTCTGGAAGAACTGGAACACGCAAAGGCGCGTGGCGCAAAGATCTATGCGGAAGTGGTTGGCTACGGCCTGACGGGCGACGCTTACCACATCACGGCTCCGGCCGAGGATGGCGACGGTGCCTACCGTTGCATGAAGGCTGCATTGAAGCGCGCAGGTCTTTCCGCCGCCGATGTGGACTACATCAACGCGCATGGCACGTCGACCATGGCGGATACGATTGAACTCGGTGCCGTGGAGCGTCTTCTGGGCGATGCCGCGAGCAAGGTGTCGATGTCGTCCACCAAGTCGTCGATCGGTCATCTTCTGGGTGCAGCCGGCGCGGCAGAAGCCATTTTCTCGGTTTTGGCCATTCGCGATAACATCGCCCCGCCGACCATCAATCTCGACAATCCACAGGTGGAAACACCCATAGACTTGGTACCCAATCAGCCGCGCGAGCGACAGATTGACGTGGCATTGTCCAACTCTTTCGGCTTTGGTGGCACCAATGCGTCTCTCGTATTCAAACGGTATGACGCCTGAGGCTTTGCAACAACAGGCTTGCAGTTTTGCCATTTTCGCAATTCAGTCTGGCAGTCACGAATCGAAACGGTGGTCACCAGGCTCTGGAAGATCGGTCTTCTGAAGCCAGCGTGATTGCTCAGGGTGTTTATACAGAATAGGACAGGACCGGCGACCATTGGCGCCGTTCTGAGGGAGCGGTCCAACAGGCATGACAGGGACTTCCGGAGACAATACGGGCTACGGCCGTCAGGCGGGCGAGGAACGCGGTCGTGCGTTCAAATCGGCCAACCAAACCTTGCGGCCAGAGGCGGGCACACCGCCTCCGCGGCGCTCGAAGCGTGCGCGCAGCCAGTTTGTGGTGTTCCTGAACTTCGTGTTCTCATCCATCGTGTTTCTGGTCATTCTTGCCGGTTTCGCATTTTACTTTGGCAAGCGGGAATTCCATCAGCCAGGCCCTTCGCGGACGGCTGAGACCGTTATGATCAAGCCGAACACCGGTGTTCGTCAGATTGCAAGCCTGCTTGAGCGGGAAGGCGTTATCTCCGATGCCCGGATATTCTCGCTCGGCGTTCGTGCCTATGGCGCGGATTCCGAGTTGAAGGCGGGCGAGTACGCCATCGATGCCGGCGCTTCCATGCATGAGATCATGGAATTGTTGAAGAGCGGCAAAAGCGTTCTTTACTCGCTCACCATTCCTGAGGGCCAGACCGTGTTCCAGGTGTTCGAGCGGATCCGTGAAACCGAAGAGCTTTCTGGCACTCTGCCCGAGGAACTCCCGCCCGAAGGCAGTCTTGCCGCCGATACGCTACGTTTCACGCGCGGGATGGACCGGACGGCGGTCGTGGAGAAACTGCTCGAGGATCAGCGAGAGCTTGTCGACAGCATCTGGGAACGTCGCGACGAAGACTTGCCCATTCAGGACAAGAACGAATTCGTGACACTCGCTTCCATCGTGGAGAAGGAGACGGGCATAGCTGACGAACGCCCGCGGGTTGCCGCCGTGTTCATCAACCGTTTGCGCAAAGGCATGCGTCTGCAGTCGGATCCCACGATCATTTACGGGTTGTTCGGTGGTCAGGGTAAACCATCTGATAGACCGATTTATCGATCCGATCTCGACAAGAAAACGCCCTACAACACTTACCTGATCGATGGTTTGCCGCCCACACCCATTGCCAATCCTGGCCGCGCGGCACTTGAGGCCGTGGCCAATCCCTCTCAGACGGATGAGCTCTATTTCGTCGCCGATGGAACAGGCGGGCACGTTTTCGCCAAGACGCTCAAGGAACACAACGAAAATGTCGCTCGCTGGCGCAAGGTGGAACGCGAGCGGCGGGCGGAGGGTGAGAGCGCCGGCGAGAACGGCTCGAACTGAGCCGGTGCGCGCGTTGACACGACTGCACGAGGGGGAGGCATGAGCAGGCTCCAGAGCATGACGGGTTTTGCCCGTGCCGCACGCGACCACGATGCAGGAAGCGTCGCCTGGGAGGTGAAGTCGGTCAACGGGCGTAGCCTCGAAGCGCGCTTTCGTCTGCCGGCAGGCTTCGAGCGCATCGAGCAGACGGCGCGTCAGCGCCTGCAGAAGCGATTTTCCCGCGGCAATGTTCAGGCTTCACTCACTTTCACGCAGAGCGCCGCTTTGCGCCGCCCTGTCGTCGACGAGGACTTTCTAAAAGAGATAGCGGCTCTTGCCGGACGGTTGCAGGACCAGTTCGGCACGGGGCCGGCAACAGCCGATGGGCTGCTGGGTCTGCGTGGGGTTCTCGATTTCGCCGATCCAGTCGCGGATGAAGAGATGCGCGCGTCCCTGGATGAGGCGATCCTTGCGGCCTTCGACGAAGCGCTACAGGGCCTTGAGGAAGCCCGACGGGATGAGGGCAGTGCGTTGCAAGCAATAATGCTCGATCATGTGGCGCGTATCGAGGCCTTGACCGATCAGGTGGAAGCTGATGCTTCGCGCTCTCCCGAGGCCATTCGGGAGCGACTGCGGGAGCAGGTAGCGCGACTTCTCGATGCAACCACCGGCTTCGATTCGGATCGTTTGCATGCGGAAGCAGCCATTCTCGCGGCAAAAGCCGACATACGCGAGGAAATTGACCGTCTGCGCACGCACATCGCATCGGCGCGGGCGCTGATCGCCGCAGGCGGCCCCGTCGGGCGAAAGCTCGACTTTCTGGGCCAGGAGTTCAACCGCGAATCCAATACGCTTTGCTCAAAATCCAATGCGGCAACCGTGACGGCCATTGGCCTGGAGCTGAAGGCCGTGGTGGATCAGTTTCGCGAGCAGGTGCAAAATCTGGAGTAGACCATGTCCTCGGAATTCTCGCCTGCCGTTTCCACCGACGTCTCGCGGCGCGGTCTTATGCTGGTACTGTCATCGCCCTCGGGGGCGGGAAAATCCACCATCGCGCGCACATTGCTGGCGCAGGTGCCAGGTTTCGAGCTTTCTGTCAGCGTGACGACGCGCGCGCGTCGAGGCAGCGAGATCGAAGGGGTCCATTACCATTTCAAGTCGCAGCGCGAATTCGAAATCATGCGCGACAATGACGAGCTGCTCGAATGGGCCGAAGTTCACGGCAATTTTTACGGCACCCCACGCGGCCCGGTGGAGAGGGCGCTCACAGAGGGCCGCGATATGCTCTTTGACATAGACTGGCAGGGAGCAGAGCAATTGCGCGAGAAGATGCGCGGCGATGTCGTGTCGATCTTCATTCTGCCGCCGACCATGAAAGAGCTTCTCGGCCGTCTCACACGGCGCGCAGAAGATACGCCGGAGATCATTCAAACACGTCTGAAAAACGCACGCACCGAGATCGAAAAGTGGATCGACTACGATTACGTGGTCATCAATGATCAGCTTGATCGGGCCTTTTCTTCAGTGCGCTCGATCGTCGAGGCAGAACGCCTTCGCCGCGACCGGCGTCCCGGCCTGTTCGATTTCGTGGCAGGGCTTTTGGCAGAAGAGGCGAACTGACGCTTAGGCGTTGTTTGCCAGCGTGACGAATTCAGCCACCGAAAGCGTCTCTGCCCGGCGCGTGGCATCAATCCCCGCCCGTGCCAGAAGCGTCTCCCCACCGAGCGATTTCAGGCTCTGGCGCAGCATTTTGCGGCGTTGTCCGAAGGCTGCTTCGGTGATTTTCGCCAGCTTCGCCGGTTCGACGGCCAGCGGTGCCGTACGCGGCACGATATGCACCACCGACGAGGTCACTTTGGGCGGCGGGGTGAAGGCTTGTGGGGGCAGGTCGAAAGCGATCTTTGCCTCCGTGCGCCACCCGGCCAAAACCCCAAGCCGGCCGTAGGCCTTGTCGCCAGGCTGCGCGACGATCCGTTGCGCCACCTCGCGTTGAAACATCAATGTCATGGAGGCGTAGAAGGGCGGCCAGCTTTCCGGCGTCAGCCAGCGCAGCAGAAGCTCGGTGCCGATGTTATAGGGCAGGTTCGCCACGATCCGCACATCACCTGCCGCATGCGGTGCCAGAGCGGCGAAATCCGTTTCCATGGCATCGCCACTGACAACGTCAAGCCGGCCCGGATAGTGGCCGGCGATTTCAGCCAGGGCGTCAAGGCAGCGTTCATCGCGCTCGACAGCGATGACACGTTCGGCGCCTGCCATGAGAAGTGCTCGCGTCAGGCCTCCAGGGCCGGGGCCAACCTCGATCACCGTCGTGCCTTCGAGGTTTCCGGCAGCGCGCGCCACCTTCGCCGTCAAATTGAGATCGAGAAGAAAATTCTGACCGAGCGATTTCTTCGCGGCAAGGCCATGAGCGGCGATCACCTCGCGCAGCGGCGGCAGGCCGTCGGCGCTCATCGCACGCCACCGGCGTTGTTCGCCAGCTCACGCGCAAGCCTCATCGCCGCAATCATGCTGTCAGCTCGCGCAATGCCTTTGGAAGCAATATCAAACGCTGTGCCATGATCGGGAGAGGTGCGAATGAAGGGGAGGCCAAGGGTGACATTCACTGTCTCATCAAACGCAACGGTTTTAACGGGAATCAATGCCTGGTCGTGATACATGCAAAGCGCTGCGTCATAGCCTTGTCGAGCGCGAGCATGAAACATCGTGTCGGCGGGTAGAGGGCCAAATGCGTCGATGCCTTCCGCCTGCAGCGCCTGGATTGCGGGTGCGATGATATCGTTGTCCTCGGTTCCCATTGCCCCGCCTTCGCCTGCATGGGGATTGAGGCCGGCGATCGCAAGCCGGGGGGCGGCAATGCCAAAGCGTTCGCGCAGATCGTGTGCGGCAATCCTCGCCGTTTCTTCGACAAGCTCCCGTGTAAGCGTTGAGGGAACCGTTGCCAGCGGCTCATGAACAGTCACCGGTATGGTGCGCAATTCAGGGCCTGCCAGCATCATCACAGGCTTTGCTGGAGCGCCGGTAATCTCTACTGCCAGATGACCGAGAAACTCCGTATGGCCTGGATAGCGGAAACCCGCGTCATAGAGTGGCTTCTTGGCTATGGGAGCTGTCACCACCGCTGCAGAGCGCATCTGCATCGTATCATCCACGGCCCGCGAAATCGCCTCGATGACACCAGCAGCATTCACCGTTTCTGCATGTCCCGGATTGTCGGTCAGCCTGTTGTCGAGCGGCGAAATTGGCAGGTGTGTAGCAAAGCCGACCACCGCCTGTTCCGGTTCGGTTTCCGCAATCGGAACATCCAGTCCCAGGGACCGCGCACGCGCCGAAACAAGCGCCGGATCCCCAAGGAGGTAAAATGGAGGCAACTCATGCCTGCGTCTTTCGAGCCAGGCCTTGAGGATGATTTCGGGACCTATCCCGGAAGGATCGCCGATGCTGAGCGCGAGCGGGAGCACGACCTATCTCCTTCTGGAGAAACAGCTGGTGGAAAGAAGGGGCCCGGTTGCGCCGGACCCGTAGCAAATCAGCGCTGGCTGATACGCGCGTTCTTGCGCAACTCGGCCAGGAAGGACTGAGCTTCTTTTTCCATTGCGTCATTGCCAGAATTTTCATTCTGGAAGACCATTTGTGCCACGCGATCATCGGAAACCTCGCGTGTGCTGCACACACCGATGAATTCGACTCCGCGCTCAGTTTCACGCACGCCCGTGGCATTTCCGGGAGAGGTATTTTTGACCTGGTCCTTCCAGTCCGCTGGAAGCTCCGGTTCAAGAATGCGGCCAAGGTCGCGCACCGTCACGTCAATCAGGCCCTTGGCAAACTGACGCGTGCTATCGCAACCGCGGAAGCGATCGCGCATGGCTTGCGCCTCACGTTTGCGCTTGCCCAGAAGGCTGGAACGTTCCCCCGACGGGACCACGAAGATCACCTGCTGGAGCATGTATTCGGTGGCGCTTGGTTTGCTGCCGCCCTGCTGGAGCATTTTGGCAACGACATCCTGCTCGCTCATGCGACCCGCCGAATTGGAGCGCGCCTGCATGACACGCCCCCAGCCGATCTGTGAACGGATGAATTCCTTGAAATGATCGGCTGTAACGCCACTTTGCGCCAGAACGGTGTTCAGCTGGCTGGTCGACATGCGGTTGCCGCTGGCGAAGCGGGCATAAGCCTGGTTCACCATCTCATCGGGAATGTTGATGTTGCGCCGCTGCATTTCCTGCATTTTCAGCGTCTGCTCGATCATTTGATCGGTCGCTTTCTGGCGCAGATTGCCACCTTCACGCTGCAGTTTGAGGAACGCCACGCGACGGTCGATATCGTAACTGGTGATCGGCGCGTTGTTCACCACATAGCGGATTTCCGTCGCCTGTGCGCTCGCACCGGCGAAAAACGGTAGAGCCGTTGCCATGGCTACCGTAAGAACACCCGCGCTCAGAAACCGCCTGCAATTGCTAAACATCGTCATTGATCTCATCTTTGCACCCCGCAATTGCGCCTGAGATAACAGCAAATGCACGGGAGCTACAGTCCCTTAAGCTGTTTTATCGTCATCGGGTGGGGCAAAAACATGGCCTTTTGCCATGAGAGAAGGCGCAAATGCCAAGTGAAAAGGCCCCGTCACCTGAACGGGGCCTGAAAAAAGGCAGGCTAGAAGCTGGTGTTCAGCTCGCCGCTGCTGGTGCCGAAGTCGCCGATTGTCCGCAGCGAAATACGGAAACCGAAAGACTGGCTGACTTCCTGCGTGTCGCGGTTCTTGCTGCGGGAATAGGTCATCGAATAGATGAAACATTCGTCGCCGTAGGAGAACCCATAATCGTTCTTCACGAGGGTCTGGCTCTCGACATCATATGTACCCGAGGCGAAGCCGCTCCAGTTTTCGTCAAAGCGAACTTTGGCAACACCGGTAACTTCCTGCCGGTCCTCTTCAAACCCGTAGAGTGGCTGTGCTTCGATGTAGGCATATTGCAGCGACGTCGTGAGCTGGCCGAACGTCGCGGCCGTCTTCAGATCGGTGCGGCGAATGTCGAATGTCTTTTCGTCGAAGCGTGCTCCGGCCGAAAACGCAAAACCATTCGGGCTGGCAATGCCGATCATACCCACAAAATCGGAGACGTCCGTTTCCAGGCCCGAATAGGCACCCGCATGGACGAGGTCCGTCTGGGCATATGGGTTGGCACCGGCCAGATGATAGGATTGTCCAAACAGCCCCTGGGTGGTCCATCCATTGGCAAAACTGCCTGAATAGCGGACGCCCACATTGGCGCGTGTGCCGCCCTCAATCCGGTCATAGCCGGAGAACTTGTCGCGCTCGAACAAGGTCGTCGCATCGAAAACAAGCGACTGCGCGTCTTCGTTCGGAATGCCCAGCTTGTCCTGATGGGATGCATCGGGACGCAGGAAAATCTGCGCCATCGGCTCCAGAACATGGCTGGCGCTCGAGGTGGAGAACAGGATGGGCCAGCGCGCTTCCAGGCCGGCCGTGGCCATGTAGCGATAATAGGATGAGCGAACGTCACTGCCGACAGCCGTGCTGTTGAGCTCGAAACTGGTAACACCATTAACGGTGTTGGCATCGTAGTCGGTGTAGATCGCATCGCCCCGCGCCTGCAGGATCGGCGTCACAACAAGGCCGCCGGCGCTTACGAAGGAACGCTTCCATTCGGCCTCCGCCGTCATTCGGCTGGCCAATCCCTCGATGCCGTCGATACGCTCATAGATTCCCGAATTCTGGGAAGTCATGTTCCCGCTAAGAGAGTCCCGGTAAATATTCTGGACATTCACATCGAAATTCAGCTCGCCCCCGACAACCGCTTCATCAGGCGTGTAGGAATAATCGAAGCTGGGCAGAACCCAGGGCTGCTTGTCGTTCCGCGCCTTGTTCGAGCTATCGAGAACGTTTTCCTGAACATCGAAATGATAGGCTCTGAGATCGAAGAAGTTCCGGTCGTCGAGACCTGTCAGATAGAGCTGCGATGTCTGCACCGTGTCGGAAAACCCGTCGATGCCATAGGTGCGTGAAAAATTCTTGTCGGTCTGCGCCAGCACATCCCAGCCGAACGTCCAGCGGGGATTGATGCGGAACTGGCCCTTCGAACCGATCATGCCACGACCGGTTTCGCTCCTGTTGACCGTATTCGCATCCCAGGCTTCCGGATCCTGTTGTTTGATGCCGGCGATCTTGATGCTGTATTGGCCATTGTCGAAACGCTGGCGCCATTCGGCCTCACCGAGGAAACCCTGCTTGGTATAATAGGTGCCCGTTACGGTCAGGTCGTAGGTCGGTGAAAAGGCGAAATAATAGGGGACACTGATGCCGACCCCCATTTCCTCCTTGTAGGTCGCGCCGGGAATGAGAAAGCCGGACTTTCTCTTCACGGTCGGATCGGCGACTTCGAAGAAGGGAAGGTAGGCGATCGGCATGCCGAAGAATTCAAATCGCGAACCTTCGAAGCGAACGGTTTTTGATTCGCCGTTCCAGATGATCTTCTGGGCTTTGATCTGCCAGATCGGTGGCTTGCCGGGCTTCTCGCGGCATGGCTCACACGCGGTGTAAACACCGTTGTTAAATGTCGTCAGTTGTCCGCCGGAACGCTCCGCGCTTTCAGCAGCGAAATAGGTCTTGTCGACAGTTTCGATCCGCAGTGCATTGACAAAACCGTCACGGAAGTCGTCGGTGACATCGATCTCGTCGGCAAAGATCTTGTTGCCGTCTTCTTCGATTATCTGCACGCGCCCGCGAGCCACCACGCGCGATGTCCTGCGGTCATAGACGACGCGGTCTGCGACGAGGCTGTTGCCTGCATATTCGATCTGCACACCGCCAGCAGCGGTGATTGTATTGAGATCGTTGTCGTAAATCAGGTTGTCCGCAGTCAGGAGCATCTGCGCGCCCTGCGGCAAATCGGAAACGTCCAGGCCGCCCGTCTGCGCAAGGGCAGGGGCCTGTGGAAGCAATGTATAGGTGCACAAGGTTGCCAACGCGGTCGCGCCCATCAAATGCGCTAACCGTGTGGACATGCCGGCTCTCTTTGCCGCAACCCCCACTAACCGTCCTCCTTGTACAATAGGAAAGTCACCCCATAGAACATCGCCACGACCACAGGCGTCCATGCAGCCACCACCGGAGGAACAACTCCAGCGCTGCCGAACGCCTTGACCAGGACCGAAACCACATAAAGCAGAAACCCGGCGAGGATTCCACCCAGAATCACCGTTGCTGACTGTCCCATTCTGGTAAATCTCATCGATACCGTAGCGGCAATCAGGGTCATGGCGACCAGCAATAGGGGCAACACCACAAGTGAATGAAAATGCGTGGCAAACGCGTTCGCTTTGAGCCCGAAAGAGCGCGCAACTTCAATCTTTCCAGGCAGTGCATAGATCGATGTTGCTTCGGGGCGGGCAAGCTGCTCGCCGACGAACTCCGGCTGCAGGTTGGTTTCGATCTGGATGTTCTTGATCTTTTCTGCCGCAGCGGTACCGCGTCGACGTGCCACGTCCTGGAGATCCCAGTAGCCGTCGCGGAGGAACGCTCGCGCGGCGTCAAGTCGTTCGAAGATGCGGCCTTCGGCGTCGATTCGGAAAAATGTCGGGCGCACCAGCACCTGGCCGCCGTTCAAAACAGAGCTTGATCCGATGATGGTTTCCTCATCGCCCGAGCGCTGTTTGATCCACTGCTCAGCCTCGGAATTGGTGCTGCTCTTGGCGCCGCGCACTTCGGCTTCAACGCTCTGTGCCTGGGCGAATCCGTTGGCGGCAAGCGGATTAAGCGCCGCCACCGCCAGAACACCGAACAAAAACGAGCCGAACGCGATCGGCGTCAGGAACTGCCAGGCGGACACACCGGCGGCGCGGGCCACAACGAGTTCATACTTGCGGTTCAGGCTGATCAGCGTCGCCATCGCGGCGATGAGCCCGATAAAGGGTATAGCCTGCAACAGGATGATCGGCGTCTGCAGCGCGGCAAGAGAAAATGCCCATTGAGCCGTATAGCCGGGCAAACCGGCCGAGCGGCTCGACACTTCAGCGAACGTCACGATGAAGATCAGCAGGCCGATGCCGAAGAAGTTCCATGCCGCAATCGAGGCGTATCGGCGAAAGAAGTAGCCGCCCAGCGTCAGGCCGATCATCCGCGCCTCCCGGCCGGTGTCCGCCTGTTTGCGAGCTTGACGCGCCAATGTGTCATGCTCTCGGTCAGTCGTTGCATGCGCGCGTTCAGCTTTTCAACCCAGTGCGTTGGCAATTCCATCACGCGATTGGTGAGGATGAAGACTGCACATAGTCCAATCATCAAAAGAGGAGCGGCATAAAGCACGAAGGAGAAGAATGGAGAGCTTTCGGCTTCCGTGCCCGAATAAAACCCGACCCACCGCACGATCAGCGAAATCGCCATTGTGGTCACAATCGGATGGAGCCGGGCCTCGCGGAACGACCGCGCATCGCCGGCGACGGCAAGCGCGACCATGGCGAAAACGAGCGGATACAACCATTCCGAAAGCCGCATATGCAGTTCCGCGCGGATGATCTGGGGCGACTTCTTGTAGAACGTGTCATTCACATCCGGATTCAAAAGAAAGCCGAGTGACCGATCCTTTGGATGCAGTGTCGGTTCTCCCCCACCTCCGCTCGTGAACTGCGAAAGGTCGAACGCATAGGAATCGAAGCGGATCGTCGAGACGTCGCCATTCACCGATTGGCGCTGTACCATCCCATCCTGCATTACCAGGATTGAGCCTCCCTCGCGCTCCACTGCCGCGCCGGTTCGCGCGTGGTAGACGAGCTTGGTGTTCTCATCGCGCGAATCGGCCACGAAAATACCGCCCAGAAGGCCGTTGGGCAGGCGCTCCGAAACCTGCACGAAAAGCCCGTCATCGACCTTCTGGAACGAGCCTTCCTGCAGCACTGTGGTAATCAGATCCGCGCGGGCGTTGGCGAGCACCGACCGGAAAGCCTGGCGCGAGGCCGGCTCAAGCGTGTTGTTGATCAGGAAGGAGGCAAGGCTGGCGCCGATGGCGATGATGAGGATCGGGCGGATGATGGTGGCGCGCGGCGCGCCCGATGCGTTGATGACCACAAGCTCGGAATCCGAGTTCATCGTGGCGAGCGTCTGAGCCACAGCGATGCCGAGCGCAAAGGGGATCACAATGGGGATGACGGACGGCAGAACGAGGGCCGCAACGAAAAAGAACGTGCCGGCGGACTGGCCGCTATCGGTCACGAGATCGATCCGGTTGAGGACCTGCGTCGTCCACACCAGCGCGAGCACCCACAGCAACGCCGCCGCGAACAGCGCGAAGGTGCGACGCATGATGTAAAGTTCGATCACCCGCATGGATATCGACAATCCGTTTCGTTGGAACAGCCCTTTAAAGGCGCGCGCGAACCTAACGGTCCTGACACGCGCGCACAATGCGCAACTGCCGGCTTTGAAGGGCGGCCCACCATTTCTTGTCCCACGGGTGACTGTGGGTGGGATTGGTTAGAAAATGCGAAACAAACGCGGTTAACAGCTTGCTTATGGGGCAATAATCGAGCCGTGCAGGGCGCACCCACCGGTGAAAATTCGGGATCCCCCTGTGTGCGGGCCTTGCCAATTTGCATAAAACCTCCAAGATCGCCGGCGCCCTTTATCGACCAATCACGGAAATCTGGGAAATATCATGACCGACAGACCGAGTGTCTCCTTCGCCAAATTTGCAATGCCCGGCAAGGGCACCGTTGTCGTTCTGGCAAGCGAAGGCGGCAGTTTGGGGGAGCAAGCGAAGGCTTGTGATCCTGAAGGTGTGCTTGCGCGGGCCTTCGAGGTGTCAGGCTTCTCGGGTAAGCTGGCAAAAAGTGTCGAGGTTCTGGCGCCGTCCGGCTCGCAGCTCGATCGGTTGACGGCCGTCGGCGTCGGCAAGCCCGATGAGCTTGCCGAGGAGGCACTTTTGAAAATCGGCGGTGCGGCGCTGGCCGCTGGCAAGTCCGCTTCCGAGATCACCCTCGTGGCGGATGTCGACGGTGCCCAAATCGATGCTGCGGCGACAGCCAATCTGGCGCTTGGCATGCTGTTGCGCGCCTACAGCTTTGACAAATACAAAACCACAAGCCGAGAGAATGGAAACGACAAATCCGCCAAGAAACTGAAAATTGTCATTCAGTGTGCGGACCCAACAGCAGCAAAAAAGGCATTTGTCCGTGCCGAAGCTGTGGCCAACGGTGTTCTGCTGGCGCGCGACCTTGTCAATGAACCCGCCAATGTCCTTGGCCCGGTCGAGTTTGCTTCAAAGGCGAAAGAGCTGGAAAAGCTCGGCGCCAAGGTCGAAATTCTGACCGAGAAGGAGATGAAGAAGCTCGGCATGGGCGCGTTGCTCGGCGTTGCACAGGGCTCTGTCCGGCCTCCACGTCTCGCCATCATCCAGTGGAACGGCGGCAAGGCGAAGGAGAAACCTGTCGCTTTCGTTGGCAAGGGCGTTGTCTTCGATACAGGTGGCATCTCCATCAAGCCGGCTGGCGGTATGGAAGACATGAAGGGCGACATGGGCGGCGCGGCTGCCGTGGTGGGCGTCATGCATGCGCTCGCCGCCCGCAAGGCAAAGGTCAATGCCGTCGGCCTGATTGGCCTTGTCGAAAACATGCCTGATGGCAATGCCCAGCGCCCGGGTGACATCGTCACATCCATGTCCGGCCAGACCATTGAAGTCATCAACACGGATGCGGAAGGGCGTCTCGTGCTCGCCGATGTGCTTTGGTATTGCAACGAACGCTACAAGCCGCAGTTCATGGTCGATCTCGCCACGCTTACCGGCGCGGTCATGGTGGCGCTCGGTCACCACCGGGCGGGCCTGTTTTCCAACGACGACACGCTGGCCGAGCGGCTTTTCTCAGCCGGCGAGGCAACGGGCGAGAAAGTCTGGCGCCTGCCGCTTGGCGAAGAATATGACAAGCAGATCGATTCCAAGAACGCGGACATGAAGAACTCTGCCGGCCGTCTGGCCGGTTCCATCACGGCAGCACAGTTCCTGAAGCGTTTCGTCAAGAATGGGGCCTGGGCGCATCTTGATGTCGCCGGCACCGCCATGGGCGCGCCGCTAGACGAAATCAATCGATCCTGGGGGTCGGGTTTCGGTGTGCGCCTGCTCGACCGCCTTGTAGCGGATCATTACGAATAGGCCGATGGATGTTCTCTTCTACCATCTGACCGAATCGACACTGGAGGAGGCATTGCCGCCTCTGGTGGAGAAAAGCCTCGAGCGGGGGTGGAGGGTGGTGATCCAGACGGGCTCCCGCGAGCGTTGCGACGCGCTCGACAACTGGCTGTGGACGTGGCGCGAGGAGGCCTTCCTCGCCCACGGTACGGATCGGGACGCGCATCCCGAGCAACAACCAGTCCTCTTGACCGATGCAGACGTCAATCCGAATGGCGCCCAGATCCGCTTTTTCGTGGACGGAGCCGATCCGACCGGCGTGGACGGATATGAGCGCGCTGTCGTGATGTTCGACGGTCATGACGCTTCCCAGCTCGACGCAGCGCGCGGATACTGGAAAGCGCTTAAATCTGCAGGCCATGCCGTCACCTACTGGCAGCAGGGGCCGGACAGACGCTGGCAGAAGAAGGCCTAGACGGACGCTCGCTTTCGGCGCGTGGAGCACCTTGCTGCAATAGCGCTCACCCTGAGCTTGCCGCCCGCACTCTGAGCTTGTCGAAAGGCGAGGGTGCCTGGCACCAGAAATTCACCGAATCCGTTAGCTGATTTCCGCCAGAACAGTTTCGATCTCACCCAGATGCGCGACCTTTCGGAAGCGGGGTTCGTTGTCCGGTTCATCCGCGTGTTCGTGCGCCCAGGTCAGGTCATGCGGCACGAACACGCCCCATGATCCAGCCTCGATTGCCGGGATCACGTCGGATTTGAGTGAATTGCCGATCATCATCGCATGATCCGGCCCCTCGCCATGCGCTGCGAAAATTCGCTGATAGGTTCCACGAGACTTGTCGCTCACGATCTCGACGGCGTCGAAATAATCGCCAAGGCCTGATGCTGCCAGCTTGCGTTCCTGATCGAACAGGTCGCCCTTGGTTATCAGCACCAGCCGATAACGCCCGGCAAGCGCCTCCAGGGCCTCTCGCGCGTGGGGAAGAGTCTCCACTGGATGGTCAAGCATTTCCCTGCCTGCGTCGAGAATGTCACGGATTGTTGTCGCTGGCACCTGTCCGTTCGTCACCTCGATGGCGGTCTCGATCATCGAGAGGGTAAATCCCTTGATGCCGAACCCATATTTCCCAAGATTGCGCTTTTCTGCCTCGAGAAGGCGCTCCGTCAGATGCCCGGCCTCCGCAAAATCGGCAAGGAATTCCGCAAAGCGTGCCTCCGTCAAGCGGTAGAAGCGCTCATTGTGCCAGAGCGTGTCGTCGGCATCGAAGCCAATGGTGAACGACGCTTTCACGAAGCCATCCCTTCTTCATAATCGCTGGAGAGAGCGAGCCAGCGGTCTTCGTGCTTTGCCAGCATTGTGGCAAGATCGGAGCGCTCCTTGGCCAGCTCCGAAACCTTTTTCGGCTCCTTGTCGTAAAGGCTCGCATCGGCAAGCCGCGCCTCGATGGCGTCGATCCGCTTACGGGTTCTCTCGATCAGTCCCTCGGTAGCCTTGATTTCCTTGGCAAGCGGTTCGAGGGCCGCGCGCTTGCGGGCTGCCTCCTTGCGCTTGTCCGCCTTGGAGGCCTTGTCCGTCTCCCGCTTCTCTCGGTTGCGGCTGGCGCCGCCCGTCATGCGGGCGCGGTAATCGTCCATATCACCTTCATAGGACGAGACGGTCCCGTCACCGACGATCCACAGCCGGTCCGCAGTTGCCTCGATCAGGTGGCGGTCGTGGCTGATGAGGATCACCGCTCCGTCGAACATATTGAGCGCCTCGACAAGCGCCTCGCGGCTGTCGATGTCGAGGTGGTTGGTCGGCTCGTCGAGAATAAGCAGATGCGGAGCCTCGAATGTGGCAAGCCCCATCAGAAGCCGTGCCTTCTCCCCGCCTGACAGGTCGCGGGCGGGTGTCGACATCTTTTCGGTGGTCAGGCCGAACTGCGCCACCCGCGCCCGCACCTTCGCTTCCGGGGCATCGGGCATCAGCCGGCGCAAATGCTGATAGGCGTCTTCGTCCGGGCGCAGGTCGTCAAGCTGATGCTGTGCGAAGATCGAGACTTTCAGTCCGGGCGCAACCGTCTTGGTGCCCTTTTCGAGCGTCAGCCGGTCGGCGATCAGTTTCGCGAATGTCGATTTGCCGTTGCCGTTTGCGCCAAGAAGGGCAATGCGATCGTCATTGTCAATACGCAGCGTCAGACCGCGCAGAACGGGCTTGCCGGGCGTATAGCCGACCGCGCCGCCGTCGAGCGCGATGATCGGGGAGGCGACTGCTTTCTCCGGATTGGGAAAGCGGAACGGAAGCACTGTCTCGTTCACCACCGCGGCCATGGGCGACATGCGTTCCAGCGCTTTCAGGCGCGACTGCGCCTGGCGCGCCTTTGACGCCTTGTAGCGAAAGCGATCGACAAAGGACTGCATGTGCTTGCGCTGTGCTTCCTGCTTGACGCGCATCTTTTCCTGCAGTTCCGCCTTCTCGGCATATTGACGCGCAAACTGGTCATATCCCCCGCGCCAGAAGGTGAGTTTCTTGCGTTCCAGATGCACGATGGACGAGACGGCCCGGTTCAGAAGGTCGCGATCATGGCTGATGAGAAGAACCGTGTGCGGATAGCGAGACAGGTAGTTTTCAAGCCAGAGTGTGCCCTCGAGATCCAGATAGTTCGTCGGTTCGTCGAGCAAGAGAAGGTCAGGCTGGGTGAAGAGCACCGCCGCAAGCGCCACGCGCATGCGCCAGCCGCCCGAAAACGAGGAGGCCGGACGCTTCTGCGCGTCCGCATCAAATCCGAGGCCCGAGAGAATGGACGCCGCGCGCGCTTCCGCAGAATGGGCGTCGATATCGGTAAGGCGTGTCTGTATTTCCGCAATTCGATGCGCATCGGTGGCCGTCTTGGCCTCGGTCAAAAGCGCTTCCCGTTCCGTATCGGCCCTCAGGACGATATCGATCAGCGGCTCGTCCGTGCCCGGCGCCTCCTGGGCAACCTGACCGATCCGCGTCCCCTTTGGCACGCTTACAGTGCCGCTTTCAGAGACTAAATCTCCAGTAATCGCACGAAACAGCGTTGTTTTGCCGGTTCCGTTCCTGCCGACCAGGCCTGCCTTCGTTCCGGCAGGAAGAGTAAGCGAAGCCTGGTCGATGAGAAGTCGACCTGCAATGCGCAGCGATAAGTTTGAAATCGTCAACATGACGGCGTTTTGACGGGTCGTCGTCAGCCTTGCAAGCCGCGACTGTCGCCCCGGAAGCTGCAGGCGATCAGAAAATGGCGGGTGTTGCCAAAAGCAGACAGGTGTGGCCCAGCTAAGATGGGCCACACCGTGTTCATAAAGCGCCTGTTAACGTGCGGCCGCTTGGCGCAGAAGTTTGCACAGTTGCACGAGATCGTATTCCCATGCGTTTGGATTGCGCAGGATGTTGACGCAACGTTTGCGGTAAATCGCGATTTGCTGGTCGCTCAAGCCGCTGAGCGCTCGGCGTCCTAGGTTGCCGCCACCCCCGTTGCCAGGTCCCCCAACACCGGGTCCACCAGCACCGGGCCCACCTGTGCCAGGCCCCCCTGTGCCGGGACCACCGGTTCCTGGGCGGTCGCCGCCCAATCTCAGCCTGAGACCGGCACCGACGCCATCTTTACCGACATTCGCGTTGACGCCTGCGTTTAAACCGTTGCTGCCGCCAATCGATGCTGTGGTTTCGGAGCCGAAAAGGCTTCCACCACCTCAACCGACCGTTGTGCTGCTCTGGGCGCCGAGAGCTCCCCCAACATTCGCGTCTGCATTGACGCCAGCAACGCTGCCGCCTCCGACAGAAGCCCCCACATTGGCGGATGTCGAGCCCAGGTCCGCATTCACATCTGCCGACACGCCATTGCTCGTACCGACCGACGCGGACACGCCACCTACGCTGGCGCTGACACCGCCACGGTCATTTCCGCCGATGCTGACGCCGCCAAGGTCGATTGCCGCTGCGGGCAGTGACATGCTGAGCATAACAACTCCACACGCCAGATTGGCGTATACTTTTTGATACTTCCTGCTCATCATCGTCCTCCTTAGTTGGATCGAAGTAATTTCCGACAAGGAGAAAGGTAGGGCAGCTATGGAATATTAAATACCCGTATTTACGATAGAGTTTATTCAAGAAAACAAAAATGAAAAAATTGTAATAAAATACTATTCACGCAGATATTTACTGGTTGAAATATGTATATAATATTTCAACCAAAGCGAGAACCTTGTTTTGTTCTCTGGAAGTATATCAGATCAATCGATGGTGCGTCTATTCCAAGGATCGACAATGCCGCATGGGCATGTCCGCGATGGTGTGTTTGATGATTGAAGAAATGGCTCAATGCAGGCGCAAGGCGTTGCGAAATTGTTCGAACGTCAGTGACTGTGACATAGGTGAAGCGGCCGGAAAAAGCCTCTTCTTCAAGACTTTCTATCCAGTCCAGAATGCGCCTATCCTCGTTTTCGCGCGCGATACGCAGGGCAGGAAGGGCAGAGTGCAGGATCGTGTCCAGCCGGGCGGGGGCCGCGCCTTCACCTGTAAAGCGTTTCATCCAGATGAGATCTGCCACCAGGATATGGTTCAGTGTGCCCATCAGAGATTTGAAGAAGATGCCCACGTCTCGATTGAGAGCTTCCGCATCGAGGACCTGTGCAGCTTCATAGATTTTTGCATTGGCCCAAAGGTTATAGGAGGCGAACATCTCAAAATGTTGTTTCATTGTTTTTCTCCGCGGTCTGGAGCAGATAATCCTGCGTTTGGAGCATTGCCTTAAGCAGTGAATATGCAATCGTGAGAAATCTCTCAGGTCTCATCCGTAATCGAAAGGACCAGGCGTGACGATTGCATTGTACGATCTCGTGGGCGCAGACGAAGCGCGTCCCTTCAGTCCGCATTGCTGGAAAATTGCCTTTGCGCTCGCCCACAAGGGGCTTGAGTTCAAGTCGATGCCCGTACGTTTTACGGAAATCGGGAAGATTGAGACCGGTGCGTTCAAGACCGTTCCGGTTATCCGGGACGGTGAGCGCCTGTGCGTCGATTCTTTCGAGATCGCACTTTACCTCGAAGAAGCCTATCCCGACCGACCTTCGCTTTTCGGGGGGGAGGGGGGCAAGGCTCTCTCGCGTTTTGTCGAGAAATGGGCGCAGGCCACCCTCACCGGCTATATCGGCCCTTCATTGCTTCTCGAAATCCATGCTGCACTTGATCCCGCCGACCAGGCCTATTTCCGCGACAGTCGGGAAAAACGGTTCGGGCGCACCTTGGAGGAAACGGTAAAGGGGAGGGAGGATCGTCTCGAAGGGTTTCGGGCAAGCCTCCTGCCGTTGCGCCTGATGCTTTCAGGGCAGCCATTCATCGGTGGGCAGACGCCTCTTTTTGCCGATTATATCGTCGCAGGCTTTTTCCAGTGGGCGCGCGTTATCTCTCCGTTCCCGCTTCTCGCGGCGGATGATCCGGTTGCGGCTTGGTTTGAACGCTGCCTGGACCTGCACGACGGAATTGGTAGGCGGGTCCCGGCGGCTTGCTGAAGGGAAGGGCCTTCCCATGTGCCTTCGAGACCGCTATAGAGCGCGCCATCTCCAAAAATGAGCTGTCGCTCAAAATCCAGACAATTAAAGGACCGACCATGGCGATCGAACGCACATTTTCCATGATCAAGCCGGATGCCACCAAGCGCAACCTGACTGGCGCCATCACCAAGAAGCTCGAGGATGCCGGCCTGCGTGTTGTGGCATCGAAGCGCGTATGGATGAGCCGCCGCCAGGCTGAGGGCTTCTACGCTGTGCATAAGGAGCGGCCGTTCTTCGACGAGCTGTGCGAGTTCATGTCGTCGGGCCCGACCGTCGTTCAGGTGCTCGAAGGTGAGAACGCCATTCTCAAGAATCGTGAGGTTATGGGCGCCACCAACCCGGCTGAAGCTGCGGAGGGCACGATCCGCAAGGAATTTGCCACCTCGATCGGTGAAAACTCCGTTCACGGTTCCGATGCGCCTGAGACCGCCGCCGAAGAGATCCGCTATTGGTTCTCCGACACCGAGATCGTCGGCTGATCAACGCTCCTTCAAGGACCGTTATTGTTTGAAACCGGGGCCCTGGCCCCGGTTTTTTCATGCGCCTTGGCGCGAGTTTGGGAATTTGAGGACGGAAGCGGGATTGCGGTCCAGCACGTAACTGGCAAAATCGGTCACCGTCATGGCGCGACCATAGAGCCAGCCCTGGAAATATGAGCAGCCTGAAGATTTCAGGAGCAGTTCTTGCTGCTGGGTCTGCACATGTTCCGCCACAGCCGAAAGACCGAGCGTGGACGCCATGTCGAGCATGGTTTGAACAAGTGCCCGGTTGCTTTCGCTGCTTTCAATATCTGCGATGAAGCTCCCATCGATCTTCAATTCGTCAAAGGGCAATTTCTTCAGATAGGCGATAGAGGAGTATCCCGTTCCGAAATCGTCGAGCGAAAGCCGCACACCCAGTGCCTTCAGCTCATGCATGCGCCGGGTAATCTGCATCTGATCGCTGGTCAGGACACGCTCCGTCATTTCCAGGGTAAGCCGCTGCGGATCGAGGCCATGCGCAATGAGCCGGTCATGCAGGAAATCGAGAAAATCCGGATCGCGCAGCGATTTGAGGCTGATGTTCACGGCCATCCGCAGCCCTGCAAGCCGTGGATTGTCTTTCCATTGGGCAAGGGTCCGCACGCTGGTGTCGATCACACCGCGTCCCAGGAGTTCCGCAAGCCCGTGCTGTTCGGCGAGCCCCACGAAATCGCTTGGCGAAAGCGCGCCGTGCTCCGCATGGTTCCAGCGCAGCAGCGCCTCTGCCCCCACCACATGGCCGGCAGCATTCACCTGGGGCTGGTAGTGCAGCTCCAGATTGTTGTCCACCAGCGCACTGCGCATATCGTTGAGCAGACGAAAACGCTTACGCTCCTTCCGCAACACTTTCGGATCGAATAGCGCGACATTGTTTCGTCCCAGGCTCTTCGCCTGATACATCGCCATGTCGGCATTCTTCATCAGCACTTCGGGGCCCTTCTCGCTGCCGTCGAACACGAGCACGCCAACACTCGCCGAAGTGTGATGGATCATATGCCCCAGGACGAATTCCTGACGCAGAGCAGCAAGAACCCTGTTGGCTGCCACGATGGCGTTGCGTGTCGCCGTCGCAGCCGCGGTGTCATTCAGGGACAGGACGATAACGAACTCGTCGCCGCCGATCCTGCCCACCGAGTCCTGGGGGCCGACGGCAGCCTGCAGGCGATCGGCGACTTGCTTGAGAAAGACATCCCCGACATCGTGACCCATCGTGTCATTCAGGGTCTTGAAATTGTCGAGATCGATGAAGAGGATTGCGCCGCGATGTCCGCTTTTCTTGCATAACGCCATCTGCCGCCCGACCTGATCGAAGAGCCGCCGCCGGTTGGGAAGCCGGGTCAACGGGTCGTAGAACGCCAGGCGTTCGATCTCCATTTCGGTCTTCTTGCGCAGGGAGATATCCGAGAGATATCCGTGCCAGACAATGCCCTCTTTCGTCGTTTCAGGCATGGCAGCGACCCGCAGCCATTTTTCCACCCCGTCCACCGCATGAATGCGAAACTCACATTCCCAGGGCTGAAGCTTGAGTCCCGAATCCTTCAACGTTTCCAGATAGTGTGCGCGGTCATCATTATGCACCATGTGGAGAACTGTATTCGGATTGTCCGGCACTGTGCGATCGTCATAGCCGAGCAATTCCCGTAAACCCTTGGACACATACAGAACGGAAAACGCGCCATTGTCGTGTCGCAGCAATTGGAAGAGTCCCCCAGGCAGTTGGGAGGTGAGCTTCTCGAACATGTCCTGAAGTTTCAGGCGCTTCATCGTTTCGGTGATTTCGCGCACGGAGCCTTCATAATAGACAGGCTTGCCGGTGCGGCGATCACGCACCAGGCGCGCCGATTCGCTGATCCAGATGCGCTCCCGCGTCTTGTGACGATAGACCTCGGAGATAAAATTTTCGACCTTGCCATTGGTCTCAAGCTCGGCCCGGAATGCGTCGCGTCGGGTGGGGTCAACATACCATTCCTTGGCAATATCCTTGACCCCTGCAAGGAGCGCTGCCTCACTCTCGTAGCCGTTAAGGCGCACAAGAGCTGGATTGGCGCTGAGCTGCCGCCCGTCGGGTGAAGAGCGATAGATCCCCTCGGAAAGATTGTCGATCAGTTCCCGATGGTTCTTCTGCTCCTCCCGCACGTCCCGATAACGCCGGCTGACACGGGCCAGTTGATATCCAAGCCCCAAGCATCCCAAAAGGCTTGCTGCTGCGACCAACCAGGCGGGATTCGTTCCCGCAACCAGCATCGTCTGGAAGGATTCCGACATTGCGCTCCCCGGCTTTACCTGAAGGAAGCTATAACCCCGAATGGTTTGTCGAAACGTCTAGTCTTGAGAGAAATCAACGCTATCGTTAGCGAGGCGTAAAGGCTCCCGGTTCAGCCTTCCCAGCGTTTTAGATCCTCGAGATCCGAATCTTTTGCTTCGACCCAGCCTGCCTCGGTTGAGCCCGCCACATGCTCTTTTTTCCAGAAAGGTGCGCGGGACTTGAGAAAATCCATCAGGAAGTCGGCGGCGTCGAACGCGGCACGCCTGTGGGAAGAAGCGGCCACTACGAGGACGATGTTCTCGCCCGGCGCAATCTTTCCGAAACGGTGGATAACCGTCAGCCCGGTAAGCGGCCAGCGTCCCGTTGCCTCATTGGCGATCCGGGCAATCTCCGCCTCTGCCATGCCAGGGTAATGTTCGAGTTCAAGTGCCTCAAGACGGCCGTTCTCGTCCCTGCAAAGCCCTGTGAAGCTTACCACAGCGCCGACGTCGCGTCTCCCAGCCGTCAGCCGCCGGGTTTCTGTGGCGGGGTCGAAATCATCCGCCTGTACGCGTACCAGGGGATCGCACGTCGGCGACATTCTCACCCTCCCGTCATCGGTGGGAACAGCGCAATCTCGGCATGGTCGGGCAGGCGTGTGGAATGGTCCGCGTGCTCCTGGTTAATGGCGACACGGATAACACCAGGCCTTTCCAGTGCGGCGCTGTAGTTTTCTCCCCGCCCTTTCAGCCAGTTGAGCAGGTCTGCCACCGTCTTCACCTCAGCAGGCAGGTCCACAGTCTCGTCAGACAAGCCGATGCGCTCGCGCACCCATGCGAAATAAATCAGCTTCATCGTCATTCCTCCACGATGTGCTTCAGCCCGGCGCGGAAATAGTCATAGCCCGTATAAAGCGTGACGATGGCAGAAATCCAAAGGAGCGCGATGCCGAGCTGTGTGGTGTAGGGCAAGACCTTGTCACCGGCGGGACCGGCGAGCAAAAATCCGATGGCAACCATCTGAATCGTGGTTTTCCATTTGGCCAGTTGCGTGACAGGAACGCTGACTTTCAGAGCTGCAAGATACTCCCGAAGGCCAGAAACCAGAATTTCTCGGCAGAGGATGATAATCGCCGCCCACAAGGTCCACCCGGCGATGGTCCGGTCCGTGTCGGCTGCAAGAAGCAGAAGGCACGTTGAAACGAGCAATTTGTCGGCGATGGGATCGAGCATTTTTCCGATGTTGGACGTTTGTTTCCAAATGCGCGCGAGATAGCCGTCCAGGTAGTCAGTGATGCTTGCTGCAATGAAAAGCGCGAGGGCCGACCAGCGGGCGAAATCGCTCGACTGGAGCCTGCCTTCCAGGAAGAAGCACAGGACAATCGCTGGCACCGCGAGAATTCTGCCGTAGGTCAGGAGGTTCGGGATGTTGAATGCCGGTGTGCTACGTCTGGCCATGAAGCGCAATCCTGCTCCGGTCTGCCGCGGGGGCTTTGGGCACCCCAGTCTGTTGAAGCCGGCCCATCTGTCTGCACGTGCAGGGGCCAATCATCTCCTGTCAAATCAGAACCAGGCGCATACGGCAAGCGCCAACCTGATGGGGCGCGACGAAACAACGCCGCTTCACCCGTTTTCGTGAAAATGATTGTAAATCTGTCGGGCGATGGCCTCAGAAATGCCATCCACTGCCATGAGGTCTTCAACGGCGGCGCGGCTGACGGCTTTCGCGGTTCCGAAATGATGCAGGAGCGCGCGCTTGCGGCCAGGGCCGATGCCGCTGATCTCGTCCAGCGGATTTTTCACCATCTCCTTCTTTCGCCGGGCGCGGTGTGAGCCGATTGCAAACCGGTGCGCTTCGTCGCGCAGGCGCTGGATAAAGTAGAGAACCGGATCGCGAACCGGAAGACTGAACGGGTTTCTGCCCGCTATGAAGAAGCGCTCCCGCCCGGCATCGCGATCGACGCCCTTGGCCACGCCGATGGCGGTGACGAGCCCCGCAATTCCGAGCTCTTCCAGCACTTGCGTGACCGCCGCCAATTGGCCCTGGCCGCCGTCAATAAGAAGAACATCAGGCCAGGCGGGCATTTCGCCTGCCTCCTCTTGGTCGATTTCTGCATCGGATGGCGCCGCTGATCCTGGCAGCCCATTCTCCTTTATCAGCCTAGAAAACCGCCGCTGCATGACTTCCCGCATCATGCCGTAGTCGTCGCCCGGAGTGATGTCGGTCGAACGGATGTTGAATTTCCGGTACTGGTTCTTCGCAAAGCCTTCGGCGCCGGCAACGATCATCCCGCCCACCGCGTTCGTGCCCATGATATGCGAGTTGTCATACACCTCGATGCGCCGTGGAGCGCTTTCAAGGCCGAATGTCTCTGCAAAGCCTTCCATAAGCTTCGCCTGCGACGATGTCTCTGCCAGCCGCCGCCCCAATGCCTCCCGCGCGTTCTGCAGCGCATGGTCGGTCAGATCTTTCTTTTCCCCCCTTTGCGGGCAGGAAACCTGCACCTTTCTGCCCGCACGTGTCGAAAGCGCGTCGGCCAGAAGCTCCTGTTCCTCGATCTCGTGCGAGAGGAGAACCATGCGGGGGCAGGGCTTGTCGTCGTAGAATTGGGCGAGAAATGCGCCGAGCACTTCTTCCGCCTCAAGGCTCGGGTCGGCCTTCGGGAAATAGGCACGGTTGCCCCAGTTCTGGCCGGTGCGGAAGAAGAAGACCTGAATGCAGTTTTGCCCACCCTCCTGGTGAATGGCGAACACATCGGCTTCCTCAACGCCTTGTGGATTGATGCCCTGATGGCTTTGCACATGGCTGAGGGCGGAAAGCCGGTCGCGGTAGATCGCAGCGCGTTCGAAATCGAGGGCCTCGGACGCCTCCTGCATCGATTGGGCGATTTCCGCTTTCACCTTGCTGGAGCGGCCTGACAGAAAGGCCTTTGCTTCTGAAACGAGCTCTGCATAGCCCTCTTCGCTGATCTCGCCCGTGCAAGGTCCCGAACAGCGTTTTATCTGAAACAGCAGGCAGGGGCGGGTACGGCTCTCAAAGACAGAATCGGTGCAGGTGCGCAAAAGGA
This sequence comes from Nitratireductor sp. ATLC21, assembly GCF_057196525.1. Classification (NCBI taxonomy): domain Bacteria; kingdom Pseudomonadati; phylum Pseudomonadota; class Alphaproteobacteria; order Hyphomicrobiales; family Phyllobacteriaceae; genus Nitratireductor; species Nitratireductor sp. ATLC21. Next base: position 1,374,766 of record NZ_JBXUOU010000002.1, read on the forward strand.
AGGCGCGCTGCAGAGAATTGATTGTGCGGCCAACGGCCCCCGCCGAGGCGAACGGACCGAAGTAATCGCCCTTCTTTGATCGCGCCCCGCGATGCTTGAAAATCCCGGGGGCCGGATGGTCGCCGGTCAGGAGAATATAGGGAAACGACTTGTCATCGCGCAGAAGCACATTGAAGCGGGGGCGCAACCGCTTGATAAGATTGGCTTCAAGCAGCAGCGCTTCGGTTTCTGTCCGCGTGACCACGAATTCCATGGAGGCGGTCTCGCGAACCATGCGCCCGATACGGTTCGTGTGGCCGCGGCCTTGTGCGTAGTTGGTGACGCGCTTCTTGAGGTTGCGCGCCTTGCCGACATAAAGCACGTCGCCTGCAGCATTCATCATGCGGTAGACGCCCGGGGCGTTGGGCAGCCGTTTTACGGCTGACTGAATGACTTCAATCCCGACAACACCGTCTGTTGTTTCGCCGCTGTCCCACTCGAGGGCGAGGTTCGCTGGCTCCTTCAATTTGACGATGGTGCTCACTCGGGAACTCCCGCAATGTCGGGCGTCTCCCACGCAAGATGTTGCCCCCCGTCAAGCGCGATCATCTGACCGGTTATGGAGCGTGTCTCCCAAAGATAGCGGATGGTGCGTCCAAAATCTGCAAGATCTGGGCCGCGCTCGAGAATCAGTGCATCCGTCTGACGGTCGAAATCCGCCTGCTGCTGGCGCTGGTTGGGCAGGGTGGGGCCGGGCCCGATGGCGTTGACGCGTATGTTCGGACCGAGCGCTTGTGCCATGGTTCGTGTGGCAGTCCAGAGCGCTGACTTCGAGAGGGTGTAGCTGAAGAAGCGAGGATTGAGACGCCACACCCGTTGATCGATCATGTTGACGATCAACGCTTCCTGATCGCCCTTGAGTGCTCCTGCAAGGGCTTGCGCGAGCAGAGCCGGGGCTTTCACATGCAGGTCGAAGTGCGCATCCCAGCTTTCATCTGTAAAGTCGGTAATCCCGTCATCTTCAAACACCGAGGCGTTGTTGACGAGAATGGATGGTACGCCAAGCACCCGGCGTGTCTGGCCGATCAGGTCGCGGGTGGCCGCGCCATCCTGCAGATCAGCCTGCACCACATGGGCTTCACCGCCCGCCCTGACGATCTCATCTGCCAGACTCTCTGCAGCTTCGCGGGACCGACCGCAGTGAATGGCAACGGCAAAGCCGTGCCCCGCGAGGTCGCGCGCAATGGCTGCGCCAATGCGCTTTGAACCTCCAGTAATCAGTGCCGTTGCCCTCGATTGAGCCATATCTTTCTCGTTTGGTTTAACTCAACTGCGAAACCTGGCGGCCGCGTCAAAGCATTCAACGAAGTTGTTTAAGCCCAATGCCGATCACGTCCAAGCCCGCAAAGTGTCTGACCTTTCACTGCTGACAGTTGCGCGTTGTGTCCGACATAGGCTTTTCGCGCAGGATCAAAAGACCGTGACGATATAACCGGCAAACCCCGCGAGCATTGCGCTGCCCATGAGTTTGCCAGACGCGATGCGCAGAAAGCCAAGCAGCGCAAGCACACAGGCGGCAGCGAGCATTACCCACATATCGATCGACACAATGCGCGGATCTACAGCGATCGGCGTAATGAGCGCTGTCAGGCCCATGATGCAGGCGATGTTGAAGATGTTCGACCCCACGATATTTCCGAGCGCAACGGTGGAATGACGCTTCAGTGCCGCCGCCAGGCTTGTGGCTAGCTCTGGAAGCGAAGTGCCGATGGCAACGATGGTGAGGCCGATCACGGCGTCACTCACACCAAAACTTTCCGCGATCCTCACAGCGCCGGCTACAGTCAACTGCGCCGCTATGGGCAAACCGATTACACCGGCCATCAGATAGGCGGTCACCCGTTTGCGATCATGCGGAGCTTCACCGATCTCGTCGTGAAAGTCTTGCTCTGCCGCTGCCTTGCCGTTCACAGCATCGCGCGCTTGCCAGGCGATGAAGGCGCAGAGGCCTGCGAAAAGCAGTGCGCCTTCAAGGCGAGAGATCACCCCGCCCGTAAGCATCCACATGAAGATGACGGTGGTCAGCAGCATTGCCACAAGATTGCGTTTGAGTCCTTTCCCCTCTGACACGATGGGATAAATGATCGCCGGAAGGCCCAGCACCAGAAGGATGTTGGCGATGTTGGAACCCACCACATTGCCCACCGCCAGGCCGGGCGCGCCTGAAAGGGCTGCCTGTATGGAGGTAAAAAGTTCTGGTGCAGACGTGCCGAAGGCAACCACGGTCAGACCGATGATGAGGGGCGAGATGCCAAGATTCTCAGCCAGTCCCACAGCGCCTTTGACGAATATGTCGCCGGCCAGCATCAGAAGAGCGACGCCGGCTGCAAGCATGAGCAGGCTGAAGAGCATGAAGAACCTCGTGAGAATCGGAACAGCTGTGGGAATATAGGAGCTCGCACTCGTGACCCCAAGGTGCCGGAACAGGGATGTTGCCTATTTGCAACGTCAATTTTCCGCCTCATTGGTGCCGCTGAAAGACCCATTTTTCGGGCACGTTCAGCCTCATTTCGCGCCCAGATAGGGCTCATGCGAGATCGGCCCGCTTCCTCCCAGGAGACCGGTTTCGCCAGCGTGGAGCGTTTGAAGGGCATGATGCCAAGAGGGGCGCCCACAGCTACGAAAATGCTAGTGGCTTAAGGAGTATGGACCATGAAAGCCCATAAGAACGTTATTCTTTCCGCGGCCGCAGCCGTTGGTTTTGTTGCAGCGGCCGGTGCCGCACAGGCTGCCGATGCAGTCATGGAGCAGCCGCCTGCACCACCCGCGGCTCCGGTGATCTCCACCCCGATCAACGATTGGGAAGGTGGCTACGCCGGTATCGCGCTTGGCTATGGTTTCTCCGGTGAGACCTCTGCAAACCAGCCGGTTGCCGGCAACGACATTGATACCGATGGCTTTGTGGGCGGCGGTTTTGCCGGTTGGAACTTCCAGTCCGGCAGCTTCGTCTACGGTGTCGAAGGCGATGTGGGCTACAACGGCATGAAGGGCACCAATGCAGGTGTCGAGTCCAAGCATGGCGTCGACGGTACGCTGCGCGCCCGTCTCGGTGTCGCCGCGACCGACAACATCCTGATCTACGGCACGGCCGGTGGCGCTGCGCAGCGTCTGAAGATCACCGATGCGGCCGGTTCCGACACCAACACCATGCTGGGCTGGACTGCCGGTGCTGGCGTCGATGCCAAGCTGACCGACAAGGTCTTTGGTCGCGTCGAATACCGTTACACCAAGTTCGGTGACGAAGCCTTCAACACCGGCAGCGGTGCGCAGGAAGTCAGCGACAGCTCCAACAAGGTCATGTTCGGCCTTGGTATGCAGTTCTGATCGAAGCGACAGACTGAAATGGAGAAGCCGGGCCCTGTGCCCGGCTTTTTCTTTATCCGCCCCGCGCCGGCGGCATCAGAACCCGCTCGCGCCTGCAATCCTTTCGATCGACGGCCTCGCAGGATCGGAACTCCAGATCTTTGGTCATGCAAATGCGCACTTCGCGCAGATAGCGATCATCGCATGTGACGGCGATGGCATCTTTCTTCAGGCCGGGGTTGGCTGCAAGAAAGGTCTCTTCGACCCGTTTCGGCGAAACCATCTCCGGCTTTGCAAGCTGGCGGAACTCGGGAGGCGTTTCAACACGTTCCCGCGCCTTGCGGGAGAGGGCGAAATAGTCCTCCTGCGCAAACCCCGTACACATGCCGTGCTTGCGCCATTGATGGCCCATCAGGCCTGCCGAGGGCATAATGTCCCGATATTGATCCACCAGCGCATTGGGCACACGCTGCGGGCGCTTCGACTGGCAATATTCCGGGTAACTTTTCTCATATTGCGGCCACAGACCGTGAACCACGAAGGCATAGGGCCGCTCGCGTCCGCATTGCTGCCGGTTGGCCTCCGCACCTTCGGCGGCGCAGTAGCTGGGCGACCAGCTTAGCGACAGCACATAGAAATCGAACTCACCCGCCGGCGCGCCGCGCTCGCCGGCAATCGCCGGGGCAGGGGATGTCACAAGACATGCCAGAAGGGCGGCGGAAAGCCGCTTTGCGATACGCATGGTCCGCCCCGCAATCGCGTCGTCTATCGCAGCACGCGGCAGTGGCCGTCATAGACGTTCCAGCGGTCGAAGCCGGAAACGCAGAATTCAACATTGTTGCCGAGTCCGGCAAAGCCCTGGCCATACTCGATCAGATACCAGATCGTCCGGTCGCGCCCATCGGAGAGGCGCGCGGTGGCGCGGCAATAGCGCCGCTCGATCGGGCTGTCATAGGAGGACGGGCTGTAGCGCGTCTGGTAGGATCCGTAGAAATCGACGATGTCGACGTCGGGCAGGTTCGGCACATGGGTAACCTGATAGCGGAACCGCTTCTGAATGGTCGAATGAACGCGCGCATCCGCGCAGACATCGTCCACCGCGCCATACGAGCCGACCGGATCGGCTGCCATCGCCTGCATCGAAAGGAATGAAGCGGCGAGGCCGGCTGCGAGAGCCAAAAAGCGCGCCATAGGTCTGTCTCCCGGATTGTTGCGCTGCAGTGGGGTAAAGTTTTGCGCCAGTGCGCGGTTTGGGTCAAGCATGGTCACGCTATTCTGCCGTAAGCCTTTCGAGTGCCCAGCGCCCCTTGCCCTCTTCGCCCAGAATGCCGGCAAGGACCGGAAGCAGTGTTTCCATCTCCTCACGCAGCACGAAAGGCGGATTGACCACGATCATGCCGGTCCCGTCGAGGCGCGGTTCACTGGAGGGCGGCCGCAATTCGAGACGGATGTCGATCGCATCGGCAATGCCGCTTTCGGCAAGACGTCTGCGGAAATCCTCAACCGCGTCATGGTTCTTGATCGGGTACCAGACCGCATAGATGCCGCCCGGCCAGCGCCGGTGTGCCTTTTGTAACCTGGCAACGATGCGCCCGAACTCGTCTTCTTCCTCGAAGGGCGGGTCGATCAGCACCAGTCCGCGTTTTTCCTTCGGTGGCAGATGCGCGCCCAGCGCCAGCCAGCCATCGAGTTCGATGACCCGTGTCTGGAAATCGCCTGCAAAAACGTCTTTCAACCGCGCGGCATCCTGTGGGTGCAGTTCGATGGCTGTCAGGCGATCCTGTTTGCGCAATAGATGGCGCACAAGACGTGGCGAACCGGGATAGTGCTGGAGGCCCGCACCGTGATTCTCTTTCTCAACCGCTTCCAGCAAGGGATTCAAAAGGTTTGATGTTTTCTCATCGAGCGAGGCCTCGACAAGACGACCGATCCCGTCGCGCCATTCGCCGGTTTTCTGCGCTTCTTCCGAACTGAGATCGTAAAGACCGATTCCCGCATGGGTGTCGATCACGCGGAAAGCCTTGTCCTTGCGTTTCAGATATTCAACGATGCGGGCCACGATGGCGTGCTTGACCACATCGGCGAAGTTTCCCGCATGATAGGCGTGGCGATAATTCATGTTTCCCGCTTCGGTGAGGTCTGCACCTGATTTTCTGCTCACTGGCTCTACGCGTCCGCGCGAAAAATCGCTAGTGTTCCCGCCATGAACACACACGCAAACATCCATATCGGCCATTCGGCCTGTCCGCATGATTGTCCATCGACTTGTGCCCTCGATGTCGAGATAAAGGACGGGCGCATTGGTCGCGTCCATGGCGCCAAGGACAACAGTTACACCGCCGGCGTGATCTGCGCCAAGGTTGCCCGCTATGCCGAACGCATCCATCACCCTGACCGTCTGCTCAAGCCGCTGGTCCGTTCCGGCGCCAAGGGTGAGGGGCAGTGGAAGGAGGCGAGCTGGGAGGCCGCGCTCGACCGTGTGGCCGAAGCTTTCCTGAAGGCAGAGGAAAAATACGGGACCGAGACCGTCTGGCCCTATTACTATGCCGGAACCATGGGGCTGGTGCAGCGCGATTCCATCGACCGGCTGCGGCACGCCAAACGCTATTCCGGCTTTTTCGGCACGGTCTGCACCAATGCCGCCTGGACCGGCTTTGTCATGGGTGCGGGTGACCTGCGCGGGCCCGATCCGCGCGAAATGGCCAAATCCGATTGTGTGGTGATCTGGGGCACCAATGCCGTTGCGACCCAGGTCAATGTGATGACGCATGCGATCAAGGCACGCAAAGAGCGTGGCGCGAAGATCGTCGTCATCGATGTCTACGACAATGCGACCATGAAACAGGCCGATCTCGGCCTCGTTCTGAAGCCGGGCACGGACGCGGCCCTTGCCTGCGCGGTCATGCATGTCCTTTTCCGCGATGGTCTGGCCGACTGGGCATTTCTCGACAAATACACGGACGACCCCAAGGGACTTGAAGCGCATTTGAAAACGCGCACGCCGGAATGGGCGTCTGCCATCACCGGCCTTTCGGTTGACGAAATCGAAAGCTTTGCCAGGCTGGTGGGCGAGACGAAACGCACCTTCTTCCGGCTGGGCTATGGATTTACGCGCAATCGCAATGGCGTTGTGAACATGCATGCCGCCCTTTCCATCGCCGCCGTTACCGGCTGCTGGCAATATGAGGGTGGAGGGGCGTTTCATTCCAATTCCGGCATCTTCCGCCTCGACAAGTCGCAGATCGAGGGCAGTGCGCTGCGCGATCCCTCGATCCGTTCGCTCGACCAGGCGCAGATCGGGCGCATTCTGACCAATGACGACGAAGCGCTGCATGGCGGCCCGCCCGTCACGGCACTTCTGATCCAGAACACCAATCCGGCCAACATCGCTCCGGAACAGCGGCTGGTGAAAAAGGGGTTTTTGCGCGAGGACCTTTTCACCTGCGTGCACGAGCAGTTCATGACCGACACGGCGAAGCTTGCCGATGTGGTTCTGCCGGCGACGATGTTTTTGGAACACGACGACATCTATCGGGGTGGCGGTCATCAGCACATCATTCTCGGCCCCAAGCTCGTGGATGCGCCTGGTGAAGCACGCGAAAACCTGTTCGTGATCGAGGAACTCGCCAAACGACTTGGTGTCGCTGGACAGCCGGGGTTCGGGCTCACGGCGCGCGAGCATGTCGAATTCATGCTGGAGAAGCGCGGGCTCGGCACGTTCGAAAGCTTCAAGGCCGATCGCTGGGCTGATGTGCAGCCTGATTTCGACACTGCGCATTTCGTCGACGGTTTCGGTCATCCTGATGGCAAGTATCGGTTCCGGCCGGACTGGACCGGAACGCCAGCGCCCAACCGTCCGCCGGCCTCTATCGGCCTGCAGGGACCGCACGCCCGTATGCCGGAATTTCCCGACCATATGGATTTTATCGAAGTGGCCGATCCGGAGCATCCCTACCGGCTGGCGACCTCGCCGGCGCGCACCTTCCTGAATTCGAGCTTTACGGAAACGCCGGGCTCGGTGAAACGGGAAGGGCGGCCAGAGCTGATGCTGCACCCCGACGATGCGGCAGAGCTCGGGCTTCAGGCAGGCGATCGCGTGGAGATCGGCAATCAACGCGGCGAGGTGGTTTTGCATGTGAAGCTTTTCGACGGTGTGCGACGTGGTGTGGTGATCGCCGAGGGCATCTGGCCGAACAGCGCGCATGAGCGCGGTGAGGGCATTAATGTGTTGACGGGTGCCGATTCCATTGCGCCTTACGGTGGTGCGGCCTTTCACGACACGAAGGTGTGGGTGCGCGCTTTGTGAGCCCCGGACCCTGCGCCCGCGCGTTCCTCCAATGGGTTCCTGGTCAAGCCCGAGATGACGGCTTCCTTCTCCCCGTTTGCGGGGAGAAGGTCCCGGCAGGGGGATGAGGGGTGGGCGATGTCTTGCGAGCTTTTCCACCTCTGTCGGTTTCCTTGCAGGTGATGGCGCTTGCCCCTCATCCTCACCTTCTCCCCGCTCGCGGGGAGAAGGGGGCGTTTGAAGTTGGTGAGCAATTTGCTGAGCAGCGATACATTTCGGGCAGGCTCCATCGTTGCCGCGCGGGGTTGCCGCCGGGGTTTGCGTGGTTCGGGAAACGGGGCGCGTTTTTCGTGCCTCTCTGTTGGAATTGAAGTGGCGCGAAAAGCGCGCCCCGCCGGCCGCTGTCCCGTCTGCCGACCGGTCACTCGGGCGATCTGTGCCCTAGCGGCTTTTCCGCAACCGACATGATGCCGGCCGCCGGCCTTTTGCGGGCCCTCACAGGCCTCGGGTCACCGAACCCGAGGGGGAGGCTGCCGTCGCCCCTCCTGATCCCCGGCTCCGGACCCGGTTCCCGACAGGGGCGATGGAGGGAGTGTAGTGGAGGTTTTGGGGGTGGGGAGAAAAGAGCGAATAGGGAGTAGCGAATAGCGAGTAGGGAATGCGCTTCGCCAACGTCGTCTCCTATGGCTTGACCATAGGATCCATGCCGTTGCGATGGTGACGGGGTAGGAGTGAGAAAAATTGCGTGTCGCCTTGAAGGGCTGCGGTTTATCCCCGGCGCTTTGGCATGGGTCCTCGGATCAGGTCCGAGGATGACGAAGATTGAGGCTCCCCCCTCAATCGCGGCGTTCACCGGGAGAAACGATCGCGATATCTCGATGTTCGTCCTCGACGCCGGAGAACACGGCGACGCCATCGGACATCCGCACGCGGCCTTCCGCCAGAAGGCGAAGCGCCAGCGGGTAAAGTCGGTGCTCGACCTTGAGAACCCGCTCGCCCAGCGTCTCTTCCGTATCGCCGGTGAGGACGGGAACGGCCGCCTGGGCGATGATCGGGCCTTCATCCATCTCCGGCGTGACGAAATGCACCGTGCATCCGTGGACGCGCACGCCGGTCGCAAGGGCGCGGGCATGCGTATCAAGCCCGCGAAAGCTGGGCAGGAGGGCAGGGTGGATGTTGATCATACGCCCTTTCCATTTCTGCACGAAATCCGGACTTAGAAGGCGCATGTAGCCAGCCAGACAGACGATTTCCGCCTTGAGTTCGGTCAGCGCCTTGTGGATCGCCGCATCATGCGCCTCGCGTCCATCATAATCGCGCGATGACACCACTCTTGTGGGGATGCTGTGCGTGGCGGCAATCTCAAGGCCACGGGCATCGGCGCGGTTGGAGACCACCCCGACGATCTCGGCTGGAAACGACGGGTCGATGGCGGCGGCGATGAGGGCCGCCATATTGGACCCGCGGCCGGAAATAAGGATCGCGACCTTTTTGCGTGTCCGGCGCGTCATAGGGCGAGAGAACCGCGATAGGTGACGCCGGCAGCCTGGCGCGGCACGATCTGGCCAAGCATGGTGACCTGCTCGCCCGCCTGCTGGAGGAGTGCCGCGATCTGCGCCGCTTCATCGGCGGCAACGGCCACAACCATGCCGATGCCGCAATTGAAGGTGGAGAGCATTTCGCTCTCGGCAACACCACCGGTTTTGGCAAGCCAGGAAAAGACATCGGGAACATCAATTGCGTCGAGATCGATCTCGGCAGCCAGATGATCAGGCAGCACGCGTGGCAGGTTTTCGGGAAAGCCGCCGCCGGTGATGTGGGCGAGCGCCTTGATGCCCCAGGCGGCCTTGAGCGTTTCAAGGATCGGTTTGACGTAGATGCGGGTGGGCTCAAGCAGCGCTTCGCCCATCGTCTTGCCCGGCGCGAAGGGGGCCTTGTCGCCCCAGCCCAAACCGGCATCGGAAACAATGCGGCGCACCAGCGAAAAACCGTTGGAATGAACGCCGGAGGAGGCAAGGCCCAGAAGAACGTCACCCTCGGTCACGTCGCCGGTGGGCAGAAGCCGGTCCCGTTCTGCCGCGCCCACGGCAAAGCCGGCCAGATCGTAGTCATCGCCGTGATACATGCCCGGCATTTCCGCCGTCTCGCCACCGATGAGCGCGCACCCGGCCTGCCGGCAGCCCTCGGCTATGCCGGAAACGATGGCCGCGCCCTGATCGGGGTCGAGCCTGCCGGTGGCGAAATAGTCGAGGAAGAAGAGGGGTTCTGCGCCCTGAACGACGAGATCGTTGACGCACATGGCAACGAGGTCGATGCCGACCGTGTCGTGCCGGTTCGCGTCAATGGCGATCTTGAGCTTGGTGCCGACGCCATCATTGGCGGCCACGAGGATCGGGTCGGTGAAGCCGGCTGCTTTCAGATCGAACAGACCGCCGAAGCCGCCGATCTCGCTGTCGGCACCCGGCCGGCGCGTGGCGCGCACCATGGGCTTGATCTTTTCCACCATCCGGCTGCCGGCATCGATGTCGACGCCCGCATCGGCATAGGTGAGGCCATTTTTGCTGTCCTGAGCCATTTCGTTCTCGCCGCCGCGTTTTTTTCGGCTTCTGACATGAAGGGGGCGCTTCTGCAAGGCGGGAGATATTAACAGGCTGGCCTATTGAAAGCGTGCCCTTACCCTACAATGTGTGAAAGCCTGCGATAAGTGTGTCCCGAAAACGCCTTTGACCACAATGAAATGACAAGGCAAGGGGCGGCCAGGAGCAAAGGGGCGGCTAGGGTGGAGAATATCAGTTGACCATACCCAACATCATCACCTTGATGCGCTTCTTCCTCGTTCCGGGGGTCGTCTTCGCTCTTCTGACGGGGGAGTATGGCTGGGCATTCGCCGGTTTTCTCGCAGCGGGCATATCTGACGGGGTGGATGGCTTCATCGCGCGGCATTTCGACCAGCGTACCGAGCTTGGCGCCTATTTGGACCCGATCGCCGACAAGCTGCTGCTGGTCAGCGTTTTCGTGGTGTTCGGCTATATGAGGGAATTGCCGCTCTGGCTGGTGATCGCAGTCGTCTCGCGCGATGCGCTGATCGTCGGCGGCGTGCTTCTGGCCAACGTGATGGGGCACCCGGTGGCCATGAAGCCGCTTTTCGTCTCCAAAGCGAACACACTTGTGCAGATATTGCTGGCGCTGCTGGTTCTGGCCGAACTCGCATTCGGGTACAGTTCGGGTGCGGTGCGGATCGCGCTGATCGTCGCAACCGGCCTCTTGACCGTGGCTTCCGGAGCGGCCTATCTCATCGCCTGGATCAAGCATATGGGTGGTTATGCAGAAAGTGACGCCGAAGGACGCTGAAAACGGGGCCGGGCCGGTGATCGCCCGCCCGACGCTGGCGCGCCATGTCGCCTTCTGGGCGCTGGCGGGGCTGGGACTCGTCCTGTTTCTTTATGTTTTCAGTTCCATCCTGCTGCCGTTTCTGGCGGGCATGGTGCTTGCGTATTTTCTCGATCCTGTCGCCGACCGGCTGGAGAAGATGGGGCTGTCGCGCATCGCTGCGACCGTTGTGATCCTCATAAGTTTTGTTGTCGCTCTCTTGCTGGGCCTGATGATCGTTCTGCCGGTTCTGGGAACGCAGCTGGCCGATTTCGCCCGGCGCCTGCCCGAGTATCTGACACGTCTTCAGGAACTGGCAAACCAGCTCGAGCCGGCATGGCTTGACAATGTCATCAATGGTGAGACCGACGCGGTCCGCGAAAATCTGAGCTCGATCCTTGCTCAGGGATCGAGTTTTCTGGGCACGCTCTTCAAATCGGTCTGGAGTTCGGGTGTGGCGATCGTCAATGTGGCGAGCCTTTTCATCGTCACGCCGGTGGTCGCGTTTTACATGCTGCTCGACTGGGACCACATGGTCGAGAAAGTGGACAGCTGGGTGCCGCGCGACCATGTGGAGACGGTGCGCCAGATCGCGCGCGACATCAATGTCGCAACGGCGGGCTTTGTGCGCGGGCAGGGCACGCTGTGTCTCATTCTCGGCATTTTCTATGCCGTCGGCCTGTCGCTGGTCGGGCTCAATTTCGGGCTGTTGATCGGGCTTTTTGCGGGGCTGATCAGCTTTATTCCCTATGTGGGCTCTCTCCTCGGCTTCGGCCTGTCGATCGGCATCGCGCTGGTGCAGTTCTGGCCTGAATGGTGGTGGGTGCTCGCGGTGGCGGCGATCTTCTTCTCCGGCCAGTTCCTGGAAGGCAACATTCTGCAGCCGAAACTGGTCGGAAAGAGCGTGGGCCTTCATCCGGTGTGGCTGATGTTCGCGCTGTTCGCCTTCGGCTATCTGTTCGGCTTTGCGGGTCTTCTCATTGCCGTTCCGGCAGCGGCGGCCGTTGCGGTTCTGGTGCGCTTCGCCATCAACCAGTATCTCGCTTCGCCGCTCTATAGCGGGCACGAAGGCGCGCCGGCCAAAACGCCGAAACCCCGGGGCTGAAACCATGTCATCGCGCCAGCTGCCGCTCGATTTGGCCCCCGGAGAAGCGTTGAGCCGCGACGATCTGGTGGTGACGCCTGCCAACGCACGCGCGGCCGCCCTGATCGAGAACTGGCCTTCATGGCCGGCTCCTGTGGTGATCCTCGCTGGTCCTGCAGGCAGCGGCAAGACCCATCTTGCGGCCATCTGGCGGGAAGAGGCGAATGCGGTGACGGTGCCGCGCGAAGCGATCCAGGCCGAAGCCATGGAGCAGGCAGGTCTGCGGCCTGTCCTGATCGACAATGTGGACGGCGGCCCGGTGGACGAGCACGGCCTCTTCCATCTCATCAATGCGGCGCGCTCGGGCGGGCAGGCTATGCTCCTGACCGCGCGCAGCTTTCCCAGCGCCTGGGGCATCAAACTTCCCGATCTCCTCTCGCGGCTCAAGGCTGCGGCCATGGTGGAAATCGACGAGCCAGACGACATGCTCCTTGCCGGCGTGATCACGAAGCTTTTCGCCGACCGGCAGGTGGATGTGGAACCGCATGTGGTGCAGTTTCTAGTGCGCCGCATCGAACGCTCCCTTTCAAGCGCCATCCGCGCGGTGGACGCCATTGACCGCGCAGCCCTCGAACGAAAGACCAGAATCACCCGTCCACTCGCCGCCGAGATGGTCGCCGCTCTGGAAGCGGGCGAAAGGATGTTCGAAGACTAGCCCGTGTTTGAGACGCGTCTGCGGCGTGTGGCTGCGGGAACCAATTTCGCCGATCTCAGTTTTGCTCTCCACAGGTCAGACAAGTGACAAAGGAGTGCATGATGACTGATGAGCGCAAGGATCGCACCACGGTGGTGACCTCAGGGGGTGGCGGCGGTGCCGGCTGGTTTATCGCAGGCGGGCTCGTCGTTGCTCTTGCTCTTGGAGGCTTTCTGCTTTTCGGCGGTGCGCTGGGCGGCGGTGACGGAGGTGGCGTGAACATTGATGTTCCGGAGAAGGTCACCATCGAAACGCCCAAACCAACGGAATAACCACTTTCATCGCCCGGCCTCGCCGGGCGATGTCGTACTTGTTGCCGCACTTCATGCGGAAATCAACGATTTGGGCTTGCGCGGAAAATTCTGAGACTATAGGGGTTCATTCGCTCGGAGCGTAGCGCAGCCTGGTAGCGCATCTGGTTTGGGACCAGAGGGTCGCAGGTTCGAATCCTGCCGCTCCGACCACCCTTTCGCATTCGTGCGGATGTCAGGTGGCACCACCTGACTGAAAAATGCTCTGGAACGAGGTTTACGACGTGTCTGCGCGCATTTTCAGCCCGGCCAAGACGGCCATGCAGTCCGGCAAGGCCAAGACCGGCCTTTGGGTGCTTGAATTCGATCCCGAAATACCGCGCAAGATCGATCCTCTCATGGGTTACACCACCTCGGCTGACATGAAGAGTCAGGTTCGCCTGACATTTGAGAGCAGGGAAGAGGCTATCGCCTACGCCGAGCGGAACGGAATTCCCTTCCGTGTGGAAGAACCCCACAAGCCCAAAAGGCGCCAGGTTTCCTACGCGGACAATTTCCGCTATGACCGCAAGACCCCGTGGACGCACTGAATTAGCGCCACACCTCGGTCCCGTAGCTCAGTTGGATAGAGCACCGGCCTTCTAAGCCGATGGTCGCAGGTTCGAATCCTGCCGGGATCGCCAGTTTCAATCGGGTCCATTCCTGGCACATGGCTTACAGCTCGGCGCACGGGCAACAGATCCTACCCAAGCCCCGTGTGAACGCTGCGCTTATGATGCGGTTAACCCTGCTTTGGTCTTTCCTCTCATTGCGAGACGCAGGAACCTCAATTTCCAATATCTTGCGAGAATTGGATAGTCGGATCGGGCACAACGCGGTCTATTTCGGGCCGCTGCGGTCGCGTCGTCAAGCGCTGTCGCTCGTTGTTGTGGCCGGTTTGGGTACGAGAACCGCTGGTTCTGGTCCAGATCGCCCATTGCTCGCACAATGCCAATTTCGGACAGAAAGGGAATGAGATGAAGACCAGGTTTCATCGCGCAGTAAGTATTCTTCTTGCTGCAAGCGCGATCGTATCGATCCCTCTTCAATCAGCACAGGCGTGCTCGCGCGTCCTGTGGAACGATAACAGCCTCGGTGTTTTCGTCAGCCGAACCATGGATTGGCCCGAAACGACCGAACCGGTGTTGACCGTGTTTCCGCGTGGGATGGAACGCGATGGCGGCCTGGTGGGCGAGGAACGACTGATTTCCGACAACCCGGCCAAATGGACGTCGAAATACGGGTCAATTGTTACCACCGTGTACGGTGTCGGAGCGGTAGACGGATTCAACGAAAAGGGTCTTGCCGTTCACCTGCTTTATCTGAGCGCTACCGATCTTCCCGAGCGGGACCCCAACAAGCCGGGTCTTCAAATTGCGCTTTGGGGGCAATATGTGCTCGACAATGCGGCTACGGTTGCCGAGGCGCTGGCCGAACTCGAGAAGGTTCAGGTGGTCATGGCCGAAGTCAACGGCCACAAGGGCACGCTCCATCTGGTGATGGAGGATGCTTCGGGCGATTCGGCCGTGATCGAGTATATCGACGGCAAAGCGGTGGTTCACCACGGCAAGGATTACCGCATTGTCACGAACGATCCTGCCTATGATGAACAATTGGCGCTTTTGGCCAAGATGGATTTCAGCGAGCCCAGCAGCAACACGCCTCTTCCGGGCAACGTGAAGGCGACGGACCGCTTCCAGCGCGCCGCTTACTATTCGGCAATGCTTCCCGAGCCTGAAAACGAGCAGCAGGCCGTTGCCGGCGTCTTGGCGATCGCCCGCAATGTTTCTGTGCCGTTCGGCGCGCCGTATGGAGGGTTTGGTATCTACAACACTGAGTATCGCACGGCTATCAACCTGTCTGAGGGGCGCTACTTCTTCGAACTGACGACAAGCCCGAACGTGATCTGGGCCGAGCTCGGAAAGTTCGACCTTTCCGAAGGTTCGCCGGTCATGATGCTCGACCCGGATAACATTTCCCTCGCCGGGGATGTAACCGGTGCATTCGAGAAGAGCGAAAAGGCTCCCTTCTAAGAATATGCAACGCCCACGGCCCAAACCGAGCCGTGGGCGGACCTCCTCAAAGAATTTTCATCTTGCGCCTGTCACCCCCCAGCCAGTTGTTTCGTGGAAACTTGAGGCTTGGGCGTCGATCTGTTTTTCGTTATGCTCGCGTCACCGTGAACGTATCGGGAGGGCTGTGGTGCTGCGCGAAGAAGCGGATCGCGGAAGCCGCATGCGGGAACAAGTGGCGCGGGAGCAGGCTGACAGGTCCGGCGGCGGCGCGGCTGAAGCCGGGGAATTTGATCCATACAACCCCGCGAATTCCTGTTTTCACACCTTCCGGGACCTCGAACGTTTCGCCCAGGCGATTCCCGGCGGCCGTTTCGGCGTGGTGCCCGCAGCAAACGGGGCGTTTGAGGCCTCTGTCAGGGTCAGCAGCCTAACCGACGGTGTGGCAGTTCGCGGTGTTTCTCTCTCCCATCCCGCAGCGTTAAGATCGGAATTCATGGGTGGAGCCAAACCCTCAATCACGTTCCTGTTTCCCGTGCTGAATGAAAAGAATATCCTGTTTGATGGGCGGGACTTTCTGGAAGGTCGGGTCGTTTCAAGGGTTCCGGGCCAAACGCCGCTGGTGCGCACAAATGGACCGGCAGAAATAGGGGGGGTGGTCGTCAGGCACGAAGCATTCCGCAGAGCCGCCTCCATGCTCTACGGGCGTGAGCACCCCGAAGTCTTTCTCAATCCCGCCTCCTTTATGGCGCCGGATCCCAAACGGTTTCGGGCGCTGGTTCAGGTGTATTTGAGTGCCACGCGGATGCTGCAGGCGCATTCGGTAGATGCGCTGTGCTCGGTGGAGAGCGCTTCTGCACTAAGGCTGCTCCGCGAACATGTTGTTACAACGCTCCTCGGCGTGTTGGTTGAGGGGGAAGCAAAACGCGACCACCTGGCTCATCAACGACAGACGGCCTGTATGGCGCGTATGGAGCGCCTCATCGACGAGCATCGCGAAGATCCCATCGGGCTTCACGGTTTATGTGAGGGAGCAGGGCTGGCGCTGCGGACCGTGGAGGCGATTATCCGCAACCGAACAGGCATGACAGCGTTGCAGTATCTGCAGCGTCGATATCTGGCGTTTGTTCGTGAGAGTCTCCTAAAGCCTGAGCCGGGCATGACTGTGACCAAGGTCGCGATGCACAACGGTTTTCTCCACCTTGGACGGTTCGCCGCGTTATACCGATCAGTGTATGGGGAAACGCCTTCCGTCACCCTTGCGCGGGCGCTGGGGTAGGCCTGCCGCCGGTGCCTGTGCCGGCTTTCTGCTGCGGCCCAATGGTCAAGAGGCGATCAGATGGTGTCGGCTTCCTCTGAGATCCGACGTTTGATCCACTGCCGGAACGTTCTGAAGGCCGGGCGGTTCTTGTGGTCGGCCCAGCACAGATAATAGTAACGCATGGCTTGATCTCCTGTCCTGTTCCCACTGAACAGTTGCCGCAGACGTCCTGAAGCCAGATAGGGTGCTGCGTAGACATGAGGCAGCCATGCCACGCCATACCCATCGAGGGCCGCGACGAGCGTTAGGGCGCTCGGCAGACGCGTGACGCGTGTGTGGGTTTCGTATGCCACGCCATGTTCGGCAAACCACAGGGCCATTTCCTTTTCCCTGTCCTCGTCCAGCACCCAAGGCAGTTTTGTTAGGTCCGCGGGCGTCTCAATGCTTCCGCTCTCGATGACCGAAGGCGCTGCCACCACGACATCCCACCCCTCGAGCAACTTTTCACAGTTTAACCCCGGCCAGTCTCCATCGCCGTGTCGCACCGCAGCATCAAAATCGCCGGATACGAGATCGTGTACCGTGGCATCGGTGTTGATGCGCAAGTCGATTTCTGGGTGACGTTGGAGGAAGGCTCCGAGACGAGGCAGCAACCAATGTTGTGCGAAATGCGGGGTGACCGTGATGTTCAAGATATTCTCATCACGCCTGAAGCGTTCGACATCTCCACCTATGCTGCGAAAGCTGCGCAGCAAATTTTCGGCCAAGCTGGCGGCCTCCGGCAACATGGCCAGCCGGTTTCCTGAACGGACAAACAAATTTCGCTGCAGCCGATCTTCGAGGCTTCGCAAATGTTGGCTGATCGCCCCATGCGTGACATTGAGCGCGCGCGCTGCCGCTCCCACAGACCCCGCTTCGTGAAATGCAGCCAGGGCCCGCAGTGAATTCAGCGGCAGCCAGCCGATATCAATCTCTCTCATAATGTTAGAAAATCTAACATAGGCCGAGATTTTCTGACAAGCAAAAGCTCCATGAAAGCGCTAAATTTAACGAGGCAAGGAGAAAGAGAGAGGATCATGGATAGAAAATTTTCTAACATTAAAAGCGAGAAAAAATGCTTCCATCCGGCAACAGCCACCGGAATCGATCAGGAAATGATTGATCGGATCCGCCAGCGGGGGCGGGCCGAACGGGCCAGAATCATTCGTCAATGGTGTTTGGCCCTAGGACGCCTATTTGCAGGGAGACGGTCAGCCGGTTGCCGTGCATGTATTGGCCAATGAGAACCGGATGATTTGGAGCGCCCATGGTTGTGCATAGACTTTCGCGTAGCCGGGTAGGCACCCTTTTTTGTGATCTAGTTGTATCGTTGTAGCGTCTGCCTTATGCAGCGATTGGCGAATGTTGCTAAACATATCTGATCGCGGGCGGCCTTGACCAACTCCACCGAACCAGAATCCCAGAAACTGCAGCCAATACATTTGGCAAGCGTTGGGGCCTGCGCATTGGGGCTGTGGTTCGATCTCGCAGAATTCGCACTCGGCAATATTCTTTCAGCGGTCTTCTCTGCGCCGCCTCACAATGTTGCTCCGCACGAGCTCTCCACGCTGCTTTCGGCTGTGTATCTGGGTGCCATAGCAGGTGCATTTGTGGCTGGATGGGCGGGAGACCGATTTGGACGACGTCCGACCATCGTCGTACTCATGGTGTGGATTGCTTTCACCTCCGCGCTCGCGGCGGCTTCTCCCAATATCGCGTTTCTGACGGCGGTACGGGCGCTCTCGGGTCTGGCACTGGGTGCTTATCCTCCTCTCATGGCCGCGTATCTGACCGACATATTGCCGCCGGCCCGGAGGGGGGCGATGTTGATGATCACTGTTGCGCTTGGCGCCACAGGCCCGCTTGTCCTGACCTTCCTGGTTCGGTGGCTGACACCTGTCGCCCCGCTCGGCCTGGATGGCTGGCGCTGGGCATTTGTCCTTTGCGGCGTCCTTGCGGTGTTGGGAGCTTTGATATTTCTCCGCCTTCCGGAATCCAGAGCTTGGCTGGCAAGCCGCGCCCGGCATCAAGACAGTAATTTGTCAGAAGAGGAAAACGGGCCGGGGGGCGATGTTGCACAGCCAGGTGACACCACTTCGAATTCCGGACAATTGAGCGAGGGAGGCTTTCTGGATGCCAGAATACGTTTTCTCCTGTTTCTCTATTTCTTGACGCCCTGGTCGACCATCGGCTTTCCGCTTCTTTCCGGCGCCGTTCTCATCAAGAAAGGTGTGAGCCTCAGTGAGTCTCTTCTGTATGTCGGCGTATCCAGCATTGGGCCGGTGGTAGGAGCCATCCTGGCCGGGTTGGTTGTGGATCGTTTTGAACGACGGAGCGTGCTGGCCTTCACCGGTTTTGCCATGGCGCTGCTCGGTGTCCTGTTTGGCCTTGCGCAAGAGGCGGTCTGGCTTATGGCGACAGGCTTTTTGGTCAATTTGTCGATCGCGATCTTTCTGCCCGTCCTCGTCGTATATGCGGCCGAATCTGTTCCGGCCGCCAAGCGCGCACGCGCCACCGCTTGGTCGTGGGGGGTGCGCGGTTTCGGTGCCACCCTTGTCCCATTGCTCATGGTTCCGCTTCTCCATGGCTACGGGGTGACGGCATTGTTCATGGTTATGGCATCCACTCTGATGCTGTTTGTAGCCTTTCTGCTTCGCTATGGCCCGGCGGGAGCCGCCGGCCGTGCGGTGGATTGAGTCGCTCCCGATACCAAATGAAAAATCCGGAAAGCGTGCGCGATTCGGATAGTCGACGGGCGGACAAAGTGCGACCTGTGAGACACGGCTACAGGATATCTGTATCTGCCACAGCAACTGTGTGCCGGTTCGCGGCGGTCGCGGCCTTCCTTCGGAGGTAAGGCGACAGGACATGCCAGGAACGGTACGCCGTAATACTAAAAACGGGGGGCTACCGTCTTGATCAACACCCGGAAACTTTCTTTGTCCGGCGCACTGCTCGCCGCGCTGATTGCAGGCGCACCCGCCATGGCTGGTGAAAGCGGTGCGGGTCTCTACGTACCCGGAACGAGCGCCTTTGGAGCGGGCGTGACACCCCCGCCTGGGCTCTACGTCACCCAGGCGTTTATGTATTATGACGGGTATGCAGCCGCCTCCGTGGATGGCGGAACCATCGATCTGAACGCCCGCAAGACGGCCTCGCCGTTCATAGCCAATCTGACCTGGGTGCCCGAGCAGGAGATTTTAAACACCCGCCTGGGACTGACGGTCTCCGTGCCCTATGCGAGCTATACACGCCTCAGGGCCGGCTCCAACGCGCTTGGTCAAAACGTCGAAACCAGCGGCTGGGGCATGGGCGATATCACCCTCAAAGGCCAGCTCGGCTGGAGCAACGAGAATGGCTTCTCCCATACGTTGTCGACCACGCTTTGGCTGCCGACCGGGCGCTACGACACGGGCTTCGCGCCCAATGCCGGCAAGAATCATCTCGGTGTGAACGTCTCCTGGGGGTTCACCAAGATCTGGAAGGATCCGGGAATAGAGCTTTCGGCCAGCTTCGGCGTGACGGGCGAGTTCAAAAACTCCGCTTCGGACTACCGCAACGGTGTGGGCCTCAACCTGGACGCCGCCATCGGCAAGGTGTTTGACAATGGCTTGACGCTCGGTGTGGCAGGTTTCGCTTACAAGCAGGTCAGCGACGACACGGGAAGCGGCGCCTCGCTGGGTGCCTTCAAGGGACAGAATTTCGGCATTGGGCCGGCTCTGTCCTACAGCACGGCGATCAATGGGCGTCCCTATAGTTTCGCGCTACGCCACTACTGGGAATTTGGTGTCGAAAACCGCTTTGACGGTCATCTGACCATGGCGAGCATTACAGCTCGGTTCTGAGACGAGGTTGATGGGGCTCTCCAGGGTGTAACAATCGTTATACCGCCTGAGATCGCGCATCGCGGAAGGAACGCATATGTCGCTGTCGCTTGAAGAAGCATCTGAAGTCTTTCGCGACGCAGTCAGAGACACGGTGCGCCGCTACTGGATCTGGTACTTCCTCCAGGGAGCCGTGCTGATGGCCGCTGGCGTGCTTGCGATCGTCTATCCGGCGATTTCATCCGTCGCGGTCATCAGTCTTCTGGGCTGGTTGCTCATCATCAGCGGGCTGGCGCAGGCCGTCAGTCTGATTGGCGCCAGCAAGGTGCCGCATTTCTGGCTTCAGCTCGTCTCCGTCGCTCTGGCGGTCCTGATCGGCCTCCTGTTCCTCAGGGACAGCGGCCAGGGACTTGTGACAATTACATTGCTTCTGATCGTGTTCTTCATGATCGAAGGAATTGCAAAGCTGGTTTTTGCGCTCACCATTCGGCCGTTTCCGAACTGGCATTGGGTACTCGCAAGCGGATTGCTGGGAATTGTCCTTTCACCGATCCTGTGGTGGAGCCTTCCGCAAGTGGCGGTCTGGCTGATCGGTCTTCTTCTTGGGATCAAGCTCGTTTCCGTCGGTTTTTCGATGGCGCTGCTGGCCTGGCATGTGCGGCAGGTAGCCCGCTCCGCCTTGCCGTAAGACGGCGGCACCGCGCAGGCCAATTGTTAAACCCCCCTTAACGCCTGTCGAGGTTACGCTTGCACAACCCAGCGAACGGTACGGTTGGACAGGCGCTTTGCCGCCGCACGAACGCGCGGTGTTTGGCGGGTCGATCCAGCGCCAATCTGGAGGAATTTCCATTGCGTTTCATTCTTGTGTTCTTCAGCTTCTTCATCGCTTTATCGGCGACCGCTCAGGAACAGACGGTTTCACCGTTGGCCCCGCTCGATACCTCGTCACCAAGGGCGACCTATTACTCCTTCATCGAGATCGCGGAGGAGGTGGAGCAGACCTATCTTGATTACAGGGCGCGCAAGAGTGCGCGAGGCGCTGATCAGCTGTTCGACAGTTTTGCGCGCGCGGCCCGCGCTCTCGATATGAGCGCCATTCCTGAAGCCCAGCGCGCCGAAGTGGCCAGCCTGCGCGTGGCGCAACTGGTGGATATTCTCATGCGCCTTCCTTCCGTCGCTGCGGAGCAGATTCCCGGCGGAACCGAGGACCTGCCTGCGGGCTGGACCATCCCGGGCACCGAGATGGAGATCGTTCGGCAGGAAGAAGGTGCACGCGCTGGGGAGTTCCTGTTTTCCGCCGCGACGGTTGAGCGCCTGCCGGAATTCCATGGGCGCATCATCGCATTGCCGCCACTGCATCACTCGGCTTACGACAACTGGACCGATGAGGTGCGCTCCTTTACCGGCCCCTTTTTCCCCTACGGTTTCATCAATGCTTTGCCGGATGTTCTGATGAAGCCCTTTCTGGGCACTCAGCTTTGGAAAGCACTTCTTACTGCAGCGGTCTGGATCGGCATCGGGGTCATAACCATCGGCTGGGGGATCCTGATGCGCGGCGTCGAGACGGGGCACCGCTCGATCGGCGGCTTGTTGCGATCGATAACCGTGCCGCTGCTGCTCGGCGGAATGGTTTGGGGCGCCCACTATTTTGCAGGCTACCAGACGGGGTTGGCCGGCTTCTTCGCGACGATGGAGATCGTGGTCACGACCGTTCTCCTCTATTTCGCCCTTGCGTGGCTGGTACTGCTCGTCTGCCATCTGGTGGTTGAATTGATCATTGCGCTGCCGGCCATCCCGGACCAGAGTTACGATGCCAATCTTCTGCGCCTGGTGGCGCGCGTAGGTGGTCTTGCTGCTGCTGGTGCGGTTCTGGTCTATGGCGCCGACAAGATCGGGATTCCTGCACTTGGTCTGATCGCAAGTGTGGGCGTGGGCGGTGTTGCCCTTGCCCTTGCCGCGCAGTCCACGGTGGAGAACCTGTTTGGCGGTGTCTCACTCTTCGCGGATCGTCCCTTTCGGATAGGCGACTACATCCAGTATGGCGCAAGCAGTGGCACGGTCGAAGCGATCGGACCGCGTTCTGCACGAATCCGCGGGTTGGACGGAACGTTGGCCACGGTTCCCAATTCTGATCTTGCGAAGATGCACATTGTGAATTTCTCGCTGCGCAACAAGTGTCTTTTCCGGCATGTGCTTGGGCTGCGCTACGAGACCTCCCGCCTTCAGCTTATGTGGATCCTGGAGGAAATGCGCAAAACCATTGCCGCGCATCCCATGGTGGAAACGGGCAGCGGAACGCCGCGCATCAGGCTGATCGGCTTCGGTTCATCCTCCATCGACGTAGAAGTTCGCGCCACGGTCATGACGCCGGATTTCGGCCAGTTTCTGGAAGTGCAGGAGGAACTGCTACTTGAGCTTCAGGAAGTCATTGCCAAGGGCGGGTCCGGTTTCGCCTTCCCCAGTCAGACAGTTTATCTCAGCCGCGATTCGTCTCTCGATGATCGGGTTCAAAACAAGATAGAGGCGGAGGCGCGTGAGAAGTTTCAGACGCGTATGGACGGGGAGACCGTCTCTTTCTCTGGCTCCGAGTAGAGAGGGTACAACAAATCTGCGAGGTTTCCCTAAATCAGCAAGAGCACTTGCGGTTTTAGTGGAGCACGAGATTGAAACCAGAACTTGAGTTTGGATAAACTTGCAAAAGGAACGAGAGGGAAATCTTTAGCAAACTTGAATGATCTCAAGAAACCAGCGTGATCTGGATAGTCTTCTTCCGACGGTGTGGCTAGGTTTTTGCCGGTCATATCCAATTATCGGCGGGAGTTGAGATGGGGCTAGGGAGTAATCTTGAGCGGCCGGCGGGCCACGACAAAGCACTGGCCCCTGCGTTGAGCGTTGACCGCAGAACAGTGCTTTTTGCCGTCATTGGTATGCTCGTTCCTGCAAATTTTGCGCATGGATCTGACTCAGCCGGCGAAATTCACGGAACGGTTGTCTATCGCGAGCGCATGGCGCTCCCCTCCGGGACTGTCGTTGAAGTTCAGTTGCTGGATGTTTCGCGCGCCGATGCTCCCGCCGTTGTTGTTGCCACGCAGAAGATCGCAGGAGCTGCCGGCAGCCCGATCAATTATCAGCTTGGTTTCGATCCGCAGCAGGTAAGGCCGGGGCATCGCTATGCTTTGCGCGCCACGATTTCAGCGGGCGGCCGATTGCTTTTCACCACCACCCAAAATCATGCTGTTTTCGGCGACGGTCCCAATCAGACAGAAATTCTTGTTCAACGTGTGAGACAGAGTGTCTCCCTGCTTGGTGAATGGCTTGTGGAGGACATTGACGGCGGCGGCGTGATGGATCGCCTGAGAAGCACGCTGACCTTGTCAGAGGACGGTGCGGTGAGCGGATCGGGAGGCTGCAACCGCTTCCGGGGCAGTGTGAAGGTCGAAGGCGCTTCGATCCTTTTCACCCCGCTGGCTTCGACCAACATGGCGTGTCCGCCAGCCGTGATGAACCAGGAACAAGCGTTTCTGAACGCATTGGGGAGAGCGCGGCGTTTCGAGATCCACCAGACCTTTCGAAAGCTTGTCCTGCTGGATGAGGAAGGAAAAGCCATTCTACGGCTTGCGGAGATCTCGTCTTGAAGTCGCAACACGACAGATATGGCAGGAAAGCGCGGGCGCTCCGATGAACATCGCCGCCTGACTGGCTTTGTCCATGGGCGGCAACGAAACACATCATGTGAAACGCCGCCTGAGAGGCGGGCTGCAGGAGGAATAAGATGGGTATCTGGAACCGGACAGGCATAGCGGCAACCATGTTGCTCGTGGGCGCATCGTTTGTGGGAGCAGGACACGCCCATGCCCAGCAGCAGAGCCACATTTCGGCTGAAATGATCGAGCAGGTGAGGGCGTCCGTGAAAGAGGATGCTTCCCGGCTGGAAACCATTTTCAAGGACATCCATCAGCACCCCGAGCTCGGTTTCATGGAAACCCGCACGGCCGAGATCATCGCCAAGCAACTTGAAGGCCTGGGTTTTGAAGTGAAGACGGGCATTGGCGGTACCGGCGTCGTGGGGATCATGAAAAACGGCGAAGGGCCGGTGCTTGCCTACCGCGCCGACATGGATGCAAACGCCGTTGAGGAAGCAACTGGTCTCCCCTATGCCAGCACTGTCCGCGTTGAACGTGAGGATGGAACGGTGTCGCCCGTTGCCCACATGTGCGGGCACGACGCCCACGTCACCTGGATGCTCGGCATGGCCAAGATCATGGCCGAGAAGAAAGACAGCTGGAGCGGCACGCTGATCCTCATCGCCCAGCCGGCCGAGGAACTCATCCTCGGAGCGCAGGCAATGGTGGACGATGGTCTGTGGACCGATCACGACCTGCCAACGCCGGACTATCTCATCGGCCTGCATACGGCCCCCGGCCCGGTTGGCATGGTGGTTAGTTCCGGCGGTCCGAAGATGGCTGGAACCGATCAGATCGATGTCCTGTTCAAGGGAGTTGGCGGGCATGGCTCCATGCCGCAGATGACCAAGGACCCGGTTATCATGGCTGCCTATGCTGTGACCCAGTATCAGGCGATTGTGGCCCGCACGATCGAACCGCAGCAGACCGCGGTCCTCACCGTTGGCTCGATCCAGGCCGGTGTCGACAACAATGTGATTCCCGCCAGCGCGCTGGTGAAGGTCAACCTGCGCTGGTACGACGCCAAGGTGCGTGAACAGATGATCGCCGGCATCAAATCCATCAGCGATGGCATCGCTCGCACCTATGGCATGCCCGAGGACATGCTGCCGGAATACACGATGAAGGGGTATTCCACTCCGCTCGTGAATGATGACGAAATGGCGGAACGCCACGCGGACGCTCTCACCAAGCTCGTTGGCAAGGAAGGCGTTGTCAGTCAGCTTCCTGCTGCAACGGGTTCGGAGGATGTGCACCTCCTGAAAGGTCCCAATGAAGACGTTGCCTTCAATTATCTGATCGTCGGTGTTGCAGATCCGGAGGTGTTCCGCGCATCGATGGAAGCCG
The DNA here is from genome assembly GCF_057196525.1 of Nitratireductor sp. ATLC21. Lineage (NCBI taxonomy): Bacteria > Pseudomonadati > Pseudomonadota > Alphaproteobacteria > Hyphomicrobiales > Phyllobacteriaceae > Nitratireductor > Nitratireductor sp. ATLC21. The sequence continues at coordinate 1,400,056 of NZ_JBXUOU010000002.1, forward strand.
GTAAGGGGTTCCCTTATTCCGCGCACAATCCCAACTTCATCGTTGATCTGCGGGCCATTCCGGTCGGTACGGAGGTCGCAACCGTGGCTACCCTGGAGCTTTTGGGGAAGGGATCGCCGCTTCTGAAGGTCACCAAAGCAAGCAAGTGATCCCGTCCTTAGCCGCATATTGCATGCCAGGAGTATCGAAATGACGATCAACAGACGTAATGGACTGGTCGCAGCCCTGACCATCACCGTGGCAGCGTCCTTCGGGCCGGGCCTGACGGCCTGGGCGGACGAGGCGGGAAAATCCGTCGACATCGTCTACACCGGTGGCGATATCATAACCATGGAGGGGGATGCCCCTGAATATGCAGAAGCCGTTGCGGTGCGGAACGGCAAGATTGCCTATGTGGGCCCCCAATCCGGCGTCGCGGCTCTGATCGGCGAGATAACACGGCAGGTCGACCTTGACGGAAAGACGCTGTTGCCTGGTTTCTTCGATGCCCACGGTCATATCTGGAACACCGGTTTTCAGGCCCTCGCGGCCAATCTCCTGCCGCCCCCCGATGGCGAGGCGAATGACATTGCCTCGATCATCGACATCATGAACAAATGGGTGAGCGAGAACCAGGCGGCCATCGACAAGGTCGGCTGGATCGTTGGATTCGGCTACGATGACGCGCAGCTGGCGGAAAAACGTCATCCGACCGCGGAAGACCTCAACAAGATCTCTGAGGACATTCCCGTCATCCTTCTGCATCAGTCGACGCATCTTGGCGTGATGAACGACAAGGCGCTGGAAATGGCCGGCTACACGGCCGAAACGCCGAATCCTGCAGGCGGTGTAATCCAGCGCGTGGAAGGCAGTCAGAAGCCCAATGGCGTGCTGGAGGAAATGGCGCTGTTCACGCCGCTCTTTGCCGTGCTGGCCCAGCTCGACGAGACAGCCAACCTCACCATCGCGAAGGCCGGAATGAAGGCCTATGCGGCCCACGGCTTCACCACCGGCCAGGAGGGGCGGGCAACCAAGCCCGTCGCGGAGACCTGGCGCAGCCTCGCCAACAGTGACGAGCTCATTCTCGACATCGATGTCTATCCCGATATTCGCGGAGACCTCGATTATCTGAAGGCGGTGGGCACATCGCACATCTATAACAATGGCTTCCGCATTGCCGGCGCGAAGCTCAGCCTCGATGGCGCCATTCAGAATTTCACGGCATGGCTCAGCGAACCCTACAAGGAACCGCTCCCCGGCCAGCCTGAGGACTATAATGGTTATCCGGCGATTGAAGAGGTGGACGAGGTACAGAAGATCGTCGACACGGCCTACAAGAACAACTGGCAGCTGCTGGTCCACACCAATGGGGATCAAACCAGCGATCAGCTGATCAATGCCGTTCGCGCGGTGACGCAAGAGCGTGGCATGGATGATCGCCGGACGGTCATGATCCATGCACAGACCGTGCGCGAGGACCAACTTGATGCCATGAAGGAACTGGCCATTTTCCCGTCCTTCTTTGCCATGCACACCTATTACTGGGGTGATCTGCACCGCGAGGTGACGCTTGGCAAGGAACGCGCCTATCGCATTTCGCCGGCCCAGTCGGCGCTCAAGCGCGGCATGATCTTCTCCCAGCATCATGATGCGCCAGTGGCGCTTCCCAGTGCCATGGCGGTCCTGTCCGCAGCGGTCAATCGAACCAGCCGCACCGGCGATGTCATCGGCCCCGACCAGCGCGTCAGTGCCTATGACGGGCTGCGTGCGCTCACCATCTGGGCCGCTTATCAGGGATATCAGGAAAATCAGAAGGGCAGCCTGAAAGCAGGAAAGCTGGCTGATTTTGTGATCCTGGATCAAAATCCTCTCAAGATCGAACCAAGCTCTCTGCGGGAGGTGAAGGTCGTGGAAACCATCAAGGAAGGCGCCACGATCTACAACGCCCAGGATTGACCGAACTTCCCGGGCCGCTGTCGGCCGTGCCTTTCAGGGCATGGCCTATAGCGGCCCGGCCGTAAGGCGGGCTCACCATGGGGCTCGCAGCCTCCGGTTCCATTCGTCTTGAACCTTCAAAGAGCGCAGCGCTGGACCAATATCCATGCGAAACGGAGCAACGTCTCGGGCGAGTGGCTTCGTTACAGCTGCAGTAGAACCTTGATCAGCTCTGCCTGACGCGTGACGCCTGTTTTTCCAAAGATGCTTGTGAGGTGCGTTCGGGCGGTGTTGATGGATATGCCGCAGCGCCTTGCGGCGGCGGCGCGACCATCTCCCCTGCGCATCTCCAGCGCAAGCCGGGCCTCAGCGGGAGTGAGGCCAAACCGCTCCTGAAGGACCATCATGCGCCGATCGCGATGCAATTCGGGATTGCTGATACGAAGTACGGCGGCGGGAATTGGTACGCCGGGGACACTGCCCGGGATGCGGATGGGACGAACCTCCACCGAATAAGGAGGCGCCTCCAGGCTCCGTCTCACCGTGATGCGCCGGCTTGCGGGCAGGGCTGTTGCACAACAGCTGGAAAGGGCTGCATCAAGAGCGGCATGGGCCCCCTCTCCAGTAAGGTAGAGTCGCCCCCCGATCACCGTAATCCCTCTGTCTTGTGAGAATAGGCGCTCCGCCTCGGTGTCGGCGAAAAGCACACGTCGCTCATGATCAACAACAACCGTGCTGGTCGTGGAGGGAACGCGGCTCTCGGTCTTCAGAAGCGCGGTCTCAAGGGCCGTTCTTTGAAGATTCCGCGCAAGGCTGACGGCGCGCACCAGATGGGGGATGAAGAAGGAAAATCGCTTGACCGTGTCAGCCCCGATCTCATCCCGGCGCGCAGGCGCCTGCAGGACAATGCTGGAAAAGCCGCCCCCGTCAGTGAAAAGATTGCTCGCCAGCCGCTCGGCTCCAAGACCGGAATGGCGCCAATAGTCATTGTAGAACCGGCTGGCAAAGAATTTTTCTCGACTAGTGTCTGCGAGGCTCGTTATCCGCCCGACAGGCATGGACGCTGTCGTTGCAGCTGTCGGGTCTTCGGTCCACCATCTTTCGGCGTAATGTGAAACAACTTCGGGATCGGCGCGTGGTGTAACCACCGAGGAGAACTGGATGTGCGGGTCCGTTACGACCAGCGCGGCGTTGTCGACACCGCAATAATCCGCAAGGGAGCACAGGAGCTGCGGCCAAATCCCCGTGTCGAAGACGGCGTCATAAATCTGCCCGACAAGGTTTGATGTTTTGTCCATGGTGCTCGCTCCCCCGAGCGGTGCCGTGTGGTGTGGCGCCACTCTCGTTTCCGGTTAATCCTGGTCGCTTTGCAACCCGCGTCAGGCGGACATGCTGACAGGCCGGTCAGTTCTGCTCCTCAAGACGATGAAAACAAACAACATCATGGACAGGATGGTGACCAAAGATCCGGCAATGGCCAGTCCCTCGGTGACGCCTTTCAGCGCCAGCACAATTCCCGGCACAATCATCCACAAACCGAGCGAGGCCATCGCGAAATGGAGCCATGCGAGCCGGCCCTCGGCTGCCTGAGGAACGTTGTGATAATAAAGTCCGCTCATGCCCAGCGTCACCCAACCGATGAGGTTCAGATGAGCATGGGCAGAAGCCAGTGAGTGATCCTGCGACGAAGCCATGTGGATGCCGAATGCCATGCCGGCCAGCGCATAGAGGCTGGCACTCAGGAAAAAGAGAAAAGCTATACCGCGCATCGTGTTGTCTCCCATTGATGTGTTTGCGCTGCGGAACGGCGGGCGGGCGGTGTTGATTGTCGTGCCCGTCTCATGCAAGCCCCAGTTCCCGATCGCTTGCTGCCCGCTCATACTTGTCGGCCGGTGGCCAGGGCCGGTCCCGCCAATGGGGGTGGGCCGTGAAACTGGAAACCGATCGGCCGGGAGGCAGCGCGCCGTTGCCGAACCCAAGCGCATAGTCATAGTAGAGCCTGATAATCTCCTCTCGGCTCACCTGCTGGGCAGCAGGATGAGCAAGGCAGGCCGCGCGCCAACCCGAGACGCGGGCAAAGCGCGCATCATCCGGCAATTGGAAGCCCTCATAGTAATCCAGGAACCAGAACCGCGCGAAGATCGGTGTGAACACCACTTCGGCCAGCCCGAACCTGCCGAACAGGAAATTGCTGGCTTCATTTTCTAAAGCCTCATGGGCAACCAGGAAATCATCGAGATCCGCATAAAGCTGAAGCAATTGTCCGCGTTTGTCTTCACGCGCCGCGCGATCCTGATTCATCACGAGCCTGTATCCCGCCGTGATGAAGGGGCCTTCCTTGGCAATCAGCATGTGTTCGATCGCATGCTCGAAAGGATCAATGCGCCGCACCGGCGGCCCTGGGATAATTTCTTCCAGATAATCGAGGATCACCAGGCTTTCCTTGAGAATGCCACCTTGCGGCGTTTCGAGCACCGGCAGCGCGGTGGTGCCACGGGTTTTCTCAAGCAGTTCCGGATCGCGTGGCCGGGTGATATCGACCACCCGAAACTCGACAGCTTCAAGCTGTCCTTTCAGGGTCAGAAGAATTTCCAGCCGTTGCGAAAAAGGGCAGGCCGGGATGTGATAGACAACCGGTCTTTCGTGATGTGCGGACGACATGGCTACTCCAGCCCTGCATGCTCACCGCGCGAGGCGGGAGGCCCGCTGTCGATGATCGATACGGCTCTGCCGGTTTCGGCAGGGGAGAATAAAATCTTGTAGCGAACCCGATCCCTCGTCATGACGCCAGGACCGGTCAATGCGTCAGGCATCGCTTCCTCCATAAACCCAAGTCAAGGAAACGAAAGCGCTCTCGTTGTTGCAATCTGTAGCAGGGAAGAATTAATCTGAAAAATCGTTTGATTAGATAGAGTCTATCGGCAAAATGAATTTTGCGACATTCGACCTCAATCTGCTGCGTGTCCTCGATGCATTGTTGAGAGAAGGTTCTACGGTCAAGGCCGGTGAGCGGCTGGGGATGTCGCAATCGGCGGTCTCCGGCGCGCTCGCCAGGCTTCGCCACGCACTGGGTGATCAACTTTTTGTTCGCCACGGGCAGGGCTTGCGGCCCACCGATTATGCGGTGTCCCTTTCTCTACCGCTTAATGCGGAACTTGCCCGTCTGGAAGCGCTTCTGGCACCTCCGGCCTTCGATCCCGCCGCCAGCACGATGAGTTTCAAGCTGGCGGGAGCGGATTTCTTTGCCGAGATGCTGATGCCCGAGCTTGCACAGAAGCTTCGGATCACGGCGCCACAGATGCGGATGCAGCTCATCGACCTTGTGCCCAACAGTTACCTGGATTCGTTGGAGCGCTATGAAGCGGACATGGCGCTCATGCCGGATCTGGACTTTCCCGAATGGACGGATCGTCGCCCACTCTTTCACTCCAGCTATGCAGTCATTGCTGCGTCCGACAATCCGGTTCTGGCTGGGGCAGGAGCACAGCCTGGCGATGTGCTCGACATGGATCTCTTCTGTGAGATGGGGCATCTCCTGTTTTCACCTGAAGGCAAGCATGCGGCTGCCGGCGACGCGGCACTGGCGCGCGTGGGACGCAGCCGCCGGGTGGTCATGACAATGCCGGTCTTTTCAGGCATCTGCCGCGTGGTGGGCGAAAGCGAGTTGATATCGCTGATCCCGCGCCAACTGGCCGAGAGACTGGCGCCATCTCAGAATTTGGCGATCTACAAACCCCCGATGCCCATCGAACCTGCACTGATTGTGGGTGTGTGGCACAAACGGTCGACGGACAATCCTGCGCATCGCTGGATGCGCGGCGTGATCGCGGACATTCTGCTCCCGCTCAATGAAGGGGAACGGCCCGTGCCCGTCTGAGCAGGTGCGCGTTTGATGCGCCGGCCTCACACAAACGTCGCATGACCGGTCACGGTCCCTTGCCTAAAATCCGGCATAGATGACGCTATCAGCTTGAAAGACGGTGTTCAGGCACCGCGGTTGGGGGAGCGATGGACCTTTTCACCACCTTTGAGGGGCGCATTTCGCGTCGACGTTTCTGGCTTGGGTTTGCCGGTATTGTGGCGATTGCGATGATCGCCGGCCTGGGTATCGTCAGTCTTTTTCCGCAGGGGGCAGTGCTGGCCCTTGTGCAGATCCTCTTGTCCGGCGCCATTGTCTACCTGTGGACGGCCGTGGTGGTAAAACGCCTGCATGATCGTGGGAAGTCTGCCTTGCCATGGGCTGTCGTCTTCATCGCCCCCGGTGTGGTTTCGCAGGTTTTGAATATTTTTAAGTTCGGCTACTCGGAAGTGGAACTGGCCGGCACCAGCATTCTGGTCCCGGGCATTGGAGCCATGGCTTTGATGTGGTTCGCCATGGCGGTTGCAATCTGGATGATCATTGAGCTGGGGTTTCTAAAGGGAACCGCAGGCGACAATGCCTATGGCCCCGACCCGCTTCGCGCAATGCAAAAAGCTTCGGCGACCTGAACCCGGTACGCGCTTTGATGCATTAGAGGCACCATAGAATGGTACACACCGCCCTGATCCGGCTGAACATGACGCAGCTCTACCTGCTGCGAACCGGACCGGACGGCAAACGTGAAGCGTCGTGGCGAATCTGGGTTCTCGTCTTTCTGGCTCCTGTGTTGTTTTTGGGAGCTGCCGCTGCCATGGCATGGGAAACCCGCAGCTTTCTCCACCGTGCACAACGCACCGTGGGGGAGGTCGTTCATGTCTATGCCTGGGAAGGCTGGAATCCGTGGGATGGCGCCACCACGGACTACAGTCCGGTTTTTCGATACCGCTTCACAGACGGTGAGATGACCCAGGCAAGCACCGGTCAATCCTCCCCCAACTGGAATTTTCCAGTCGGTTCGCAGCACGAAATATTCTTTACGCCGGACCGCAAGCGGGATGTTCGCCAGAACAATTTCGAACAGCTCTGGGCCGTGCCTGCGGCTTTAGCGGCAATCGGGCTGGTGCTGTTGATACCGGCACTCATTGCGGCCCTTCTCGTTCTGCGGTGGCTGAGAGCGCCACGGATGGCAGATCATGGCTGAGGTGACCCACCCGAAGCGAGATGCACCGCCTGCCGGACCTTGGCGGCGCCTTGCCGAAGCCGCCGTTCTGCTGGCTCCGTTTGCCGCGGCGCTGCTTTATGGATTCTGGAGTTTCTCATCGACTGACCGTCACTATGGTGCGCTCCAGAGGTTTGGTGTCGAGACAATGGCGACCATCCTTGACAAGCGCATGGTGCGCCATGGCACGGACCGCCCGAGATATCATTATGAGATGACAGTCGGCTTTACCGTGGGCGAAACCATGCGCCGGGGTTCTGTTCAGGTCTCCTCCAGCTTTTACGAGCGTCACGACCCGCCTCAACGCGTTCCGATCCGATATCTGCCAACAGACCCGCAGGTCCGCTCAATTGACCCGGCCATGCGTGGACAATCCATGCGCAACGCTTTCACCATCGTTGCTCTGCTTCTGTTTATCGGCTTCGCGAACCTGGGCATGGCGCGAAGAACCATACGCAGCCGAACGTCTGAAAAGAGGACCGGTAGATGACAATTTATGGAATCCCCATTGCCGATGTCGCATGGACAACCTGGTGGATGCTGGGTTCGGCAATGATCGCTTTTATCGGATTTGTCGGATGGAAGATCGGCTCTTTCTTCACTGGTGCAAAGTCGATGATCGAGCAGGATGGACCTGTACCTCAATACAGCTGGCTGCGTGAAACCATACTACCGGGCTACCTCGCCAATCGGCCTTTCAAGCGCCATGTGGCAGCCCGTCAGTTGCAGGGCAGGGTGGGCAGGTTCTTCTTTTATCTCCTCCTCGCCGGACTGGCCGGTCAGGTCGGTTTCTGGATTTTCGCCATCGGGTTCATGCAGCAATAGGATCCTCATCATGTACCGCATTCTCATCGGCCTACTCGTGATTTTCCCGTTCGCCACCCCGGTGCGGGCCGGCTGCACGGAAGATATCCAGGCCATGCTCTCTGCCGGCGAGAAATGGGAGAATTATCGGATAGAAACCCGTACCCTCATGGGTGGCGCTACGGTGCAGCATACGCAGCAATGGTTTCGCGATTACAGTCATTTTCATCAGGCCGTGCGGGAGACCGGTGTTCATTGGCTGGTGCTGGGGGCTGAGGAATACACCTCTCGCGACGGGAAGACCTGGCAGCCCTCCCGGATGCGCAACGAGAACTGGCTGGAGGAAACGCTGGCGCGCAATGCAACCCTGCGGGAAACCATTCGGGACGCCTCCTGCGACACGGAGACGGTCGACGGCGTCGCTCTTGTGCGATTTTCACATACGCAGGAGACAATGGAGCCTGTGAGATCCGTGTCGCAAGTGACCACCTTGCTTGATCCTGAAACCATGCGTCCGGTTCAGCGCCACATGAAAACCACCACACCCGCGCAGACGGTCCAGCAAGGTGATGCGCGTGCCGAGATCATGGAATCACAGATCGAGATGATCGTCGACTACTTCTGGGACGAGCCCATCGCTCTGCCAACCCCCTGACAGCCGTAACGGGTGGCGAAAAACCGTTCACGATCGCACAAACGTCGCATGTGGCATCCCGCTCCCACGCGTAAAAAAAGCGGACTCGCGACAGTTGATTTCGAAACTGATCCGGGAAGCGCGAGGTCTTTTCAAGGGGAATGCGACGTGCAGGAAAAGTCCAACCAAGATGATTTGAAAGAGCGCAAACAGGTTTGCCGGACCGTCCAGGCTTCGTTCATGGCGCTGATGGCATCGACCGCATTGCCTGGAGCGGCTCTGGCACAGGCGGTCATCGACGGAGGTGCCACGGAAACCGTCATCGGAACGGGCGGCGGAACCCAGCCGGATAGCTGGAACATCGGGGATACGCTGACCGTTGGGGATCTCGGCCTCGGAACGCTGATCATTTCGGATGGCGGGGTTGTCAACAACACGCAAGGGGTGCTCGGCGCAACGCCGACGGGGATCGGGAACGTCATCATTACAGGCGCCACGTCGCAATGGGTTAACAGCGCGACACTTTACGTGGGCTCGCAAGGGACGGGCACACTCGACATAACGGATGCGACCGTAGACGCTGCTGCCATTCTGATCGCGCAGGGCAACAGCACGCAAGGGACGGTTCGCCTGACCGGCTCGACAGCCCAACTCAATGCCAACAGTGCGAACATGATTGTCGGTTTTTCCGGACTTGGTGCGCTTGAAGCCAGCAACGGAGCATCGGTCTTTGCCGGAGCGGATTTCCTGATCGGCCACTCGTCCGGTGGCGGCGGCAGCTTCGCCACATTCGACAATGCCAACTTGACGGTCACCGGCGACACGAGAGTGGGGCGCATCGAATCCGGTGCACTTAATATCCAAAATGGGACCACGTTCCTGTCCCACGGATATGTCACGATCGGTGAGGGTGGCGGAACGGGAACTTTGACCGTCACGGGAGCCGGTTCGAACTGGACCATGGGCGCAGACACCTATGTCGGCACGGGCGGTATCGGCCAGATTACTCTCTCAGACAATGCGGTGGTGTTTGGGAACCATGGCAATCTGTATCTGGGATCCCATGACAGTTCGGGGCAGGCCACCCTGATCATTGACAATGCAAGCTGGTCGGATGCGGGCGAGATAACCCTGGGAGCGGATGTGGGCGCAAGCGGAACACTCACGCTGGCATCGGGGGGCAGACTCTCATCTTCCGACTATTTGTTCATCGGCGATCTGGGTGATGGCACGACGCTCGTCACCGGTCCCGGCTCGCAGCTCACGACAGATCTTGGTGTTTACCTGGGCAATTCCGATGGGGGCACCGGACTGCTGACCATCGCTGATGGCGGCGAGGTGAGCACCTCCGACGTCTATGTCGGTGCGCAGCAGGACACGGTCGGAACGGTGAATGTTTCTGGTGCGGATTCGGAACTGAATGCCGATGGCGAGTTGATTGTGGGCGATGAAGGCAGGGGCGAGCTTGCCATCACCGGCGGCACAGTCTCGGCCACCTCAACCATCACCCTTGGCTATGCGCCCACCGGCGAGGGGGAGGCTCTGGTCAGCGGTCCGAATGCCGGCCTGGCAGGCGACCACCTTTTCATTGCAGAAGAGGGCACCGGCACGCTGACGATCGCGGAGGGCGGACGGGTGACCGTCGCCAATCGAACCTATCTGGGCTACAACGCGACCTCTGAAGGAACGCTCAATATCGGTGCTGCCGCCGGCCAGGCTGCAGTTGCGCCGGGCCACCTGGACGCGCCGGAGCTGTGGTTCGGAGACCACGAGGACGCAAAACTGTTCTTCAATCACACCGGGAGCGCTCACGAGTTCGCAGTCGACATGATCGGCGAAGGTCGGCTCTACCAGCTCGCCGGCCAAACTGTCCTGACGGGGGATTCCTCGGGATTTACCGGAGTTTCGCAAATCTCCGGGGGCGCGCTTCTGGTCAATGGGAGCCTTGGGGGCAATGTGGTTTCCCTCAATGGCGGCATTGTCGGAGGGACAGGAACATTGACGGGGACCACCACAGTGGGATCGGGCGGACGGCTTGCTCCCGGCAACTCCATCGGAACGTTGAGTGCGGCCAGTGTCCTCTTCAATCCGGGTTCGGTCTATGAGGTCGAGCTTTCGGGCGGCGGCTTCACTGCCGGCACACACAACGACCTTTTGGACGCTGCCGGTCCGGTCACAATCAATGGTGGTGTGGTGCATGTTTCGCCGGAGAACGGCACCGATGACGGGTCGACCTATACGCCCGGAACCTACACCATCATCTCCGCCGGCAGCGTAAGCGGAACATTCGATACGGCTCGCCCAACCGATGACTACGTGTTCCTTGACTTCACGCTCGGCTATGATGCGACCAATGTCTATCTGCATTCTGAACAGGCAGTCTTCTTCTCCGATATTGCTGACACACCCAATCAGATGGCGATAGCAGGTCCGCTCGAGGCGCTGGGCAGTGGAAATGCCGTCTTCGACGCGTTGCTCGGAATTTCCGGCGACGAGGACAACGCCCGCGCGGCCTTCGACAGCCTCACGGGAGAGATCCACGCTTCCATGAAAACGGTGCTTCTGGAAGACAGTCGCTTCCCACGCGAAGGCGCGATGGATCGGCTTCGGGATCAATGGGGTGAAACAGGTGCCAATTCGGCTGCCGGAGCAGACCATGCGATGTTTGGACGTCCGGGTCTGTGGACGCGTGGATTTGGCGCATGGGGACGATGGGATAGCGACGGCAATGCCGCCGCGCTCGACCGCAGCGTTGGCGGTTTGCTGGTGGGCGGCGATGCAGCCTTCCTGGATGCATATCGGTTTGGCGTCTTCGGTGGCTTTTCCCGCTCTCGCTATGGGGTTGATATGCGTTCCTCGTCCGGCACCGCCGACAGCTATACGCTTGGCATTTATGGCGGCGGTCATTGGGACGGGCTCAGTCTGCAGGGCGGGCTTGCCCACGGCTGGCATAGGCTGGAAACCAGCCGTGCATTGGCGTTCTCCGGCTTCGCCGATCAGACCTCGGCCAGCTACAATGCCCGGACGCTGCAAACGTGGGGTGAAGCAGCCTACCAGCTTGAGGCCGGAGGTGCGCGACTGGAACCCTTCGCCAACCTTGCTCATGCGCGGCTGTCCACCGAGGGGTTTGCCGAGAGTGGAGGCTCTGCGGCTCTGAGCGCGGCCGGGGATGGAATTTCCGCCACTTTCACCACGCTTGGCCTACGCGCCGAAACGGACATCGGATGGGGCAGCACGAATGCGTCTCTCAGTGGGACAATTGGGTGGCGACACGCTTTTGGGGGGACGCCGACCTCTCAGCTATCGTTTGCCTCCGGCGGCGAGAGTGCAGCAATCGCGGGAGTGCCGCTGGCCAGTGACCAACTGGTTCTAAACGCCGGCCTTGAAATGACGCTCGGCAGCGCCGCCACACTGGACATTTCCTATGGCGGGCTGTTTGGGTCCGGAGTGACTGACCACTCAGGCAACGTCACATTGAACGTCCGCTTCTAATCTGACGATATCGCGATGTGTTCGCACCGCAGCGCCCTTGGTCTTGAAGGGCGCTGGCGGTGATCCAAACCTTATCGAACGAGATAGCGGCGATGAGGAGTCCGAATGAAAAATGGCGCACCCGACAGGATTCGAACCTGTGACCTCTGCCTTCGGAGGGCAGCGCTCTATCCAGCTGAGCTACGGGTGCTGGCCGATATGCGCTGGAGACGAAGCAGCAGCGCGTCGCTTTCATAGCCGAAGCCTTTGCCTGCATCAACGATGAAATGCGATGAATTGCCAGGCTTGGCGTTTTCGGATCCAAGGCTCGAGAAGGAACCCCGTGGGCATGCAGGCCAAAGCGCCAGGCCTTGGCGTTTCCCGGGCCTTGACGTTTTGATGCCTTATGGCGCGGGAGGGTCATGCCGCTGCGAGGTTTTCCTATGTCCGCCTATGTCCTACCGGGGCCGCTGAGTGGGATAAGATCAGCTTTTTCCTGAGCGGGCACCTTTGCCGAGATCCCGGCGCGCGCGCTCATCCTTGTCCAGTTTCTCAAAACTCTCGATGACCCCGTCTGCTTCCTGTTTGACGTCAGGGACGGCATGGCGCTGATTGCGAACTTTCGTCTGATCATCGCCCTGCAACTGATTGTTGCCCATCCGGTCGGCGGCCAGATCGCTGCTCTGGATGTCGGAGGCACGGTCCTTCTTCTGCCGGTCATTCATGGGAATGCTCCTTTCATGCTCTGTTCAACTCCTGCAGCCTGAACGGAAGAGGGGAGGAATGCGTTCCATGGTGGCACTCCGCTTTTAGGGAACGAAGCCGGCAAGTGGGCGTTGGCCGCCAATGCAGGATACAATCGTTGAACCATTATGGAGCTGGCTGCGGGAAAACCATGGCGCTGTCAGTGCGTTGGCCAGTCTCGCCACACTGGTCGTCTGGACGCTCTATTTCCAGATGCTGCTGATGAACTACCGGCGTACACTGCGCCCCAAAATCCTGATCAATCGGGGCGCCGGGCATCGCCTTCAGGCACACTGTCTTATCGCAAACATGAGCGCAGAGCCGATTTATATCGAAGCTGTGTTGCTGGACGTGGGCTATCTCGCGGATGGCGAGAAGGCCGTCGCGCGCAGTCGGTATTCCCTGAGCGACCTCGATCTGGATATTCTCAATGGCAGCGATAGCAGCCCGCAATGGTTCCAGGGACCGCTCGACAGCAGTGAATGGCTCGATATCGGCACTTTTCAGCAGTTGATCGGAAAGGTGCTCGAGCAGGACCGCACGGCTGAGGGAGCCTTTCCCGTCGATCGGATGCCGGCTCTGGACAGGTTGCGCGAACTGACGGTCATCGTGGTGGCGACCTACCGCGCACAGGACCTTCTGGTGGCCGCCCGACGCAGTTTCGATGTGAAACAGGATACAATCGGAAAACGGCTGATCCCGCGCCATTTCACGGCCGAGCAGATCCGATCCCGCAGGGACCGACGGGCGCTCGAAAGGATCATGAGAGACGGAAGATAGAACCCAGCCTCATCTCTGGCGCGCGCAGCCTGTTCAGAAGATGGAACTCAAACGCGCGCCGCAGAATGATGAAACCTGTCTTCAGGCCTTTTCCGCAGCGACCAGAGCAGCAGAAAGATCAGCCTTCAAATCCTCAACGTCTTCCAGGCCGATTTGCAACCGGATAACCGGGCCTTCTTTCGGTGGCTGCGCGATCGTTCGATCGTTAAGCTGCACGTGCACGGCAAGGCTCTCATAGCCGCCCCAGGAATAGCCGAGACCAAAATATTCAAGGGCATCCAGAAACGCATGGGCCTGTGCCTGGCCGCCGCCATCGAGCACGATAGAGAAGAGACCGCTGGATCCGGTGAAGTCACGTTTCCAGATCGCGTGGCCGGGATGCGATTCCAGCGCCGGGTGGAGAACGCGGGCAACGCCCTTCTGCCCCTCCAGCCAGCGTGCGAGGCTGAGTGCGCTCTGCTGGTGGCGCTCGAGCCGTACGCCCATGGTGCGCAAGCCACGCAGCACCTGGTAGACATCGTCCGGCGCAGCACAGATGCCGAGTGCCCCGTGGGTGTCAAGCAGGCGCTCGAAGCACGCTTCATTGGCCGAAACGGTTCCCAGAAGGACATCCGAATGCCCGCCGGGATATTTGGTGGCCGCCTGAATGGAGATGTCGACCCCGTGGTCGAGGGGACGGAAGAAGAGTGGTGTTGCCCAGGTGTTGTCCATCATCACGATGGCGCCACCCCGGTGGGCGACGTCGACAATGGCGGGGATGTCCTGCATCTCGAACGTTCCGGAGCCAGGGGCCTCGGTAAGGACCACTTTGGTATTGGGTTGCATAAGTGTGGCGATGCCTTTGTCGGCAGCCGGGTCGTAATAGGTCACTTCGACACCAAGCCGGGTGAGCATGGTATCGGCGAAATGTCGTGTCGGATGATAGACCGAATCGACGATCAGAACGTGGTCGCCCGAAGACAGGAAGGCGAGCAGCGGAACGGTGACAGCGGCAAGCCCAGAAGGCACGATAATGGTGCCGGCAGCCCCTTCCAGCTCGTTCATCGCCGCGGCCAGCGCGTCGGTTGTGGGTGTGCCGCGGGTGCCGTATGTATACTTTTGGTTGCGTGAGGCCATGGTCCCGGCATCGGGAAACAGCACGGTTGAGGCGTGAACCACCGGCGGATTGACGAAACCGTGAAAGTCGCGCGGATTGTTGCCCATATGGGCAAGGCGCGTGTTGTCTCCGACTTTAGTCTTATTCTTTTCGTTCATGGAACCTGTCGCTTGATTGACTGCGGGCGCGCCCTGGAGCGTGAGCGTAAGGAAAACCCTCGAAACCGGGCGTTCAAGATGCCGGATGGAACGCCATTGTCGGCGACCCGTCAACCGGGCAGGGGCCGCGCTCTTGCCTCTGGAGCAAGGGTCTTTCGCTCTTGACCCAAAGAGATTTATGGCATTCGATGGGACCAGTGCGTGGGAGAGGAAGTGCGTGTCCGCCCCTTTGCGGGCCGGCACTCCGAGCGGGGTGTACGGGACATTCGCCTGCTTCCGCACTGAAAATGTCAGGGGATAAGCCCGAACACAGAAAAAAGGGTTCGTAATCATGAAAAATATTGTCAAAGCGTTGCTCGGCTCGGCCGCGATCGCGATGATGGCAGCGCCGGCTTCTGCCGCCACGCTGGACGATGTGAAGGCGAAAGGCCACGTCCAATGCGGCGTCAACACCGGCCTCATCGGCTTCAGCGCACCGGACGACCAGGGCAACTGGAAAGGCCTCGACGTGGACTTCTGCCGCGCCGTGGCTGCCGCAATTTTTGACGATCCCGAAGCCGTGGAATTCACGCCGCTTTCGGCAAAAGACCGTTTCACCGCGCTTCAGTCGGGCGAAGTGGACGTGCTTTCCCGCAACACCACCTGGACGATCAGCCGCGACACGGCACTCGGCCTGAACTTCGCCGGCGTGACCTATTATGACGGCCAGGGCTTCATGATCAATGCGAAGAAGCTCGAAGGCATCAACTCCGCGCTTCAGCTTTCGGGTGCCGCGGTCTGCGTGCAGGCCGGCACGACGACGGAGCTGAACCTCGCCGACTACTTCAAGGCGAACAACATGGAGTACAGCCCTGTTGTTTTCGAGAAGTTCGAAGAGGTGAACGCGGCCTATGATGCAGGGCGCTGCGATGTCTACACGACGGACCAGTCCGGCCTTTATGCCGTGCGCTTAAATCTCACCAACCCGGACGACCACATCGTTCTGCCCGAAATCATCTCCAAGGAGCCCCTCGGGCCGGCAGTGCGCCATGGCGATGACCAGTGGTTCGACATTGTCAAATGGGTTTATTACGCGCTCGTGAATGCTGAAGAGCTGGGCATCAGCCAGGCCAACCTTGAAGAGAAGATGAATTCGGACAACCCCGAAGTGCGTCGTCTTCTCGGCACCGAGGAAGGCACCAAGCTTGGTACCGATCTCGGTCTGACCAATGATTTTGCCGTCCGTGCTATCAAGCATGTGGGCAACTACGGTGAGATCTTTGAGCGCAATGTGGGTGCCGACAGCCCGCTGAAGATCTCGCGCGGGATCAACGCCCTTTGGACGAAGGGTGGCCTTCAGTACGGTATGCCGATCCGCTGATCGGGTCCCGTGAAAACAATGCGTGAGAGGCGGTTCGCGCTGCCTCTCACCATTCCTGGTGAGGATAGCCATGGCCACCCCGCAATCAACTGTGGAGGGCGCGGCGCCTCGTGTGCCGCTCTTCTATGATCCGCGCGTTCGAGGAATTGCCTATCAAGTGCTGGTGTTTGCCGGCCTCGTTGCCCTGATCTACTGGGTCATCGGCAACACGACTGCCAATCTTCAACGTGCCAACATCGCATCCGGTTTCGATTTCCTTCAGGGACGGGCCGGTTTCGACATTGGCGACAGTCTTGTCGAATATTCTTCCGATTCCACCTATGGGCGCGCGCTCTTCGTCGGCTTTCTGAACACGCTGCGTGTCGCGATCGTCGGTATCATTACGGCCACGATCATCGGCTTCATCATTGGTATCGGCCGCTTGTCGAAGAACTGGCTGATCAATCGTATCTGCCTCGTTTATGTGGAGGTGTTCCGCAACATTCCACCGTTGCTGGTCATCTTCTTCTGGTATTTCGGCGTCCTTTCCGTGCTGCCGCTGCCGCGCGAGAGCATTGATCTGCCGCTCGGCTCGTACCTTAACAGCCGCGGGCTCTATTTCCCGCGCTTCCTTTGGGGCGAGGGGGCCTGGCTTGTTCTCGTCGGACTTGTGCTCGGCATCGTCTTCACCTTTTTCGTCCGCCGCTGGGCGCATCGCAGGCAGATGGCGACGGGCGAGCAGTTTCCGGTTTTCTGGACGAGTGTGGCGTTGATTGGCGGCTTGCCGCTTCTGGCCTTTCTTCTGACGGGGCTGCCACTGAGTTTCGAGTTTCCGGAGTTGTCGACTTTCAATTTGCGCGGCGGCATTCAGGTGCGGCCCGAATTTCTGGCGCTCTATCTCGCTCTCTCGTTCTACACGGCTGCGTTCATCGCCGAGATCGTGCGTGCCGGTGTGCTCGGTGTCAGCCACGGGCAAAGCGAGGCTGCGCAGGCGCTGGGTCTTCGCTCGGGCCAGTCCATGCGGCTGGTGATCATACCGCAGGCACTTCGGATCATTATCCCGCCGCTGACCAGCCAGTATCTGAACCTGACCAAAAACTCTTCACTGGCCGTGGCCATCGGATATCCAGACCTTGTTGCCACGGGCGGGACGACGCTCAACCAGACCGGACAGGCCATCGAAGTGGTCGCAATCTGGCTGGTCGTCTATCTGGGCCTTAGTCTCGGAACGGCCGGGTTGATGAATTGGTACAATGCGCGCATGGCGCTGGTGGAGCGGTAGGATGCAAGAACACGATCTCTCTTTCGTCCGTGCCGAAATGGTGGCCAATCAGCCGCCGCCTGTTTCCGACCACGGGCCTGTTTCATGGCTGCGCAAGAATCTCTTCGCCAATGTGACAGACTCGATTTTCACAATATTGGGCATCGCCCTCATTGTGATGATCGTGCCGCCGATAATCCAGTGGGCGTTCATTGATGCCCAATGGACCGGGGCAGACCGTTCCGTCTGTGCCACCGTGGTGCAGGGCGGCACACAGCCGGAAGGCTGGTCTGGAGCATGCTGGGCTTTCGTGGACGCGAAATTCCAGCAGTTCATGTTCGGACGTTACCCGATGGATGAACGCTGGCGCGTTTATCTGACTGGCTTTCTGTTTGTGGCGCTTCTCACGCCGCTCCTGATACCCAGTGTTCCGCGCAAGGGATTGAACGCGATCCTTCTGTTTGTCGTTTTCCCGATCGTGGGGTTCTTCCTGCTGTCGGGAGGCGCGTTCGGGCTTCGGCCGGTCCCGACGCCGCTCTGGGGCGGTCTGTTGGTAACGCTGGTGCTTGCCTATGTGGGCATCGCGGTTTCGTTTCCGCTCGGCATACTTCTGGCGCTTGGCCGCCGGTCGCAAATGCCGGTGGTGAAGCTGGTGTGCGTTGTCTTCATCGAGACGATTCGCGGTGTGCCGCTGATCACCATCCTGTTCATGGCGAGCGTTATGCTGCCGCTTTTCCTGCCACCCGGCACCTCGTTCGACAAGCTTCTGCGGGCGCTGGTCGGCGTGGCGCTCTTTGCCTCGGCCTATATGGCGGAGGTGATCCGCGGCGGGCTCCAGGCGATTCCCAAAGGGCAGTATGAGGGTGCGGATGCGCTGGGTCTGAGCTTCTGGAAGAAGATGAACCTCGTTGTTCTTCCGCAGGCGATCAAGCTGGTCATCCCCGGCATCGTCAACACCTTCATCGGTCTCTTCAAGGATACGAGCCTCGTCTACATCATCGGCATGTTCGACCTTCTGGGAGCCGTGCGGCAGAACTTCGCGGACGCGAACTGGGCATCGCCTCAGACACCAATCACCGGCCTTGTGTTTGCAGGCTTCGTGTTCTGGCTGTTCTGCTTCGGCATGTCGCGCTATTCAATATTCATGGAACGCCGGCTCGATACCGGCCACAAACGCTAGGCCGAAGGCCAAGGGGAAACAAAAATGGCAAAGGAAAACGCCGTCCGGGCCGAAGAGCTCCACGCCGACCGCAGCAAGATGCAGGTCTCCGACACCGATGTCGCGATCGATATCGTTGGCATGCACAAATGGTATGGTGACTTCCATGTGTTGAAAGACATCAATCTCAGGGTGATGCGCGGCGAGCGCATTGTCGTCTGCGGGCCTTCCGGCTCGGGCAAATCCACCATGATCCGCTGCATCAACCGGCTGGAGGAGCACCAGAAGGGCAAGATCGTCGTTGACGGCATCGAACTGACCAACGATCTGAAAAAGATCGACGAGGTGCGGCGCGAAGTGGGCATGGTGTTCCAGCACTTCAACCTGTTCCCGCATCTGACCATTCTTGAGAACTGCACGCTGGCGCCGATCTGGGTCCGCAAGACGCCCAAGAAGGAAGCGGAGGCAACCGCGATGCATTTCCTCGAGCGGGTGAAGATCCCGGAGCAGGCGAACAAGTATCCCGGCCAGCTTTCGGGCGGTCAGCAGCAGCGCGTGGCGATTGCCCGCGCTCTGTGCATGAACCCGCGCATCATGCTGTTTGACGAACCGACCTCGGCGCTTGACCCGGAAATGATCAAGGAAGTGCTCGATACCATGGTGGATCTCGCTGAAGAGGGGATGACCATGATCTGTGTGACCCACGAAATGGGTTTCGCACGGCAGGTGGCCAATCGTGTGATCTTTATGGATCAGGGCCAGATCGTGGAGCAGAACACGCCGGAAGCCTTCTTCGACAATCCGCAGCACGAACGCACCAAGCTCTTCCTGTCGCAGATCCTGCACTGATCACGCAGGAAGCATGGAAACATCAACGCCGCGTCTCCCTGTGGAGGCGCGGCGTTTTTCATTTCTGATATAAACGGTGGTGCTGGCTGTTCAGAGGTTCTGGGGAGCGTCTGCGTCGAAACCATAAAGCCAATCGAAATCTGCCATCAGAGCCTTCTCGCTACGCCGTCGCAGAACCAGGTTCCGCGCAAAAGCGACCGGGCCGCCCGCATGCCACGTAAAGCGGTTGAAGGCGCCGCGGCGGGCGACGCGGACCACCCGGGGCTTGCGGGCCGCTTCATAGGCGGCAAGGGCGGGGGCAGGGTCGCCCGGAGTGCGGGCCAAAAGTCTGGCGAGCACGACCGCATCCTCGATGGCCATGGCGGCCCCCTGAGCGGCGAACGGAGGAACCGCATGGGCCGCATCGCCCACGAGCGCCAATCCCTGCGGACTGGTCCAGGCGTCTGCGGGGGTGACTGCATGAACCGGCCAGACCGTCCAGCGTGCCCCTTCTGCACCTGCCAACCGGCCGAGGGAAGGATTGGCCCGGGTGAGGACCTTTTTCAGGGGGGCGTCATCGGCGTCCTGCGCCCAGGCATCGAGCGGGACTTCGCCCGGCAGGATGGCGACCAGATTGATCGCACGCCCATTGCTGATCGGGTAGGCGACGAGATGAAACGCGGGATCCAGAAAGGCTGTCACTCTGTCGGCCGCAAGAGCATCGCCCAATGCGGTCTTTGCCGCGGTCATTGGCAGCGTTGTGCGCCAGGCGATGTATCCGGTGAAACGGCTGCGCACGGAGGAGCGGATCAGCCGTCGGGAATGCGACCACACGCCGTCAGCGGCAATCAGAAGCGGAGTGCAGATGGCCTCAATGGTCTCGTTCCGCCGGATATGCAGCCGGGCACTGCCATCTTTTGAGAACTCGGATTTTTCGACAAAGGCTCCGGTGACAACCTCAATCAACGCTTCGCTGCGGGCGCGTTCAAGAAGTGCGCTTTGCAGATCTGCGCGGTGTGTCACCAGATAGGGCGCGTTCCAGCGTGCCTCACCGACATCTCCCAACGGCATGGAGGCAAGCAGAGACAGACTGCGAGCCTGCATAAGCGCGACCGCCTGCGGGCGCACGGCGTGTTCTCCAAGAGCATCAAGCACATCCAGGCGGGCCAGAAGGCGTGTCGCGTTGGGAGAAAGCTGAAGGCCCGCACCAACCTCGGTAAGTTCCGGTGCGCGCTCGTAAATGCGCACCGGCAATCCATGCTGCGCCATGGCGAGCGCGGTCGTCAGCCCGGCAATGCCAGCGCCAACAACAATGGCTGCGGGAGCGTTGCTCACCGGTCTGTCAGCTGTTCAGGCCGCTTCCTCGAACTGGCAACCTTCGGGTTTGGTCTCCGCCGCTTTGAGCGCCGGATTGTAGCGGTAAAGCGTCGAGCAATAAGGGCAAACGCGTTCATTCTCGTCGCCCATGTCGATAAAGACATGCGGATGATCGAAGGGCGGATTGGCGCCGACGCACATGAATTCCTTCACGCCGATTTCGATTGCTTCATGTCCGCTGGTGTTCTGGAAATGGGGAATGGCTGATCCGGCCATCATCGTCTCCGGCTTGGAATGCGTTGGAACTTGCCTGCGTTTGTAGCATAAACTCCATCTTTGCAACCCTATGATATGAAACTGTCGCAAAACCATGTCACCAGATAGTCTGGCGGCAGAAAAGCCGCGACACATGTTGGGAAAAGGCGTGAGCAGGTTATGAACGAACTGAAGCCAGTCCGAAACGAGTTCTCTTTGGAGACGGGACCCGCTGGGGAAATCGCCGGCGCCAGCCCGGATCGTTTCGTCAATCGCGAATTTTCGTGGCTTCAGTTCAATCGGCGTGTTCTGGACGAGGCGCAGAACCAGAACCATCCGCTTCTTGAGCGTCTGCGGTTTCTGTCCATCTCGGCCGACAATCTGGACGAGTTCTTCATGGTGCGCGTTGCCGGGCTGGCCGGTCAGGTGCGTGAGCACATTGCAACACGCAGCGCCGACGGACGCACACCCGAGGAACAGCTTGAGCATGTTCTGCGCGAGGTTGCGCGGCTGCAGATTGACCAGCATGACAGCTTGAATGCGCTTCTGGAGCTACTGAGCAGGGAAGGCATCGAACTCGTTCGTGCCGACGCCTTGAATCAATCTGACATGAAATGGCTGGAAGATCATTTCATGGAAGCGATTTTTCCGGTTCTGACTCCACTGTCCATCGACCCGGCGCATCCGTTTCCCTTCATCCCGAACCTCGGTTTCTCCATCGCGCTCGAACTGCAGCACGAAGGGGAACTGGAGCCCATGACGGCGCTTTTGCGCCTGCCCGTTGCGCTCAAGCGCTTCATCCAGTTGCCCGACCGCAGCGGCACGGTCCGTTTCATCACGCTCGAAGATGTCGTCAGCCTGTTCATCAGCAAGCTTTTTCCGCGCTATCAGGTAATCGGATCGGGCACGTTCCGCATCATCCGGGATAGCGATATCGAGGTTGAGGAAGAGGCCGAGGACCTGGTGCGCCTGTTCGAATCGGCCCTGAAGCGCCGCCGTCGCGGCTCGGTGATCCGCATCGAGTTCGACAATGAGATGCCCGAAGGCCTTAGGGACTTCGTCGCGAGTGAGCTGGGGGTGGCGGAAAACCGCATCACCGTTCTTGAGCGACCGCTGGCCATCAACCAGATTTCCGAGATCGTGAAGGTGCCGCGCGAGGACCTTCTGTTCCAGCCCTACAATCCGCGCTTTCCAGAACGCATCCGCGAACACAATGGCGACTGTTTCGCGGCGATCCGCGAGAAGGACATCATTGTCCATCATCCTTATGAATCCTTCGATGTGGTGGTACAGTTCTTGCGCCAGGCCTCGCAGGACCCGGAAGTGGTGGCGATCAAGCAGACGCTGTATCGCACCTCCAACGACAGCCCGATCGTGCGGGCGCTGATCGAGGCGTCCGAGGCGGGCAAGTCGGTAACAGCCCTCGTGGAGCTAAAAGCGCGCTTCGACGAGGAAGCGAACATCCGCTGGGCGCGCGATCTGGAACGGGCGGGCGTTCAGGTCGTGTTTGGCTTCATCGAATTGAAGACGCATGCGAAAATGTCGCTCGTGGTACGCCGCGAGGAAGGCAAGCTGCGCAATTATTGCCACCTGGGAACGGGCAACTACCATCCGATCACGGCACGGATCTACACCGATCTGTCCTACTTCACGGATGATCCGGAGATCGCACGCGATGTGGCTCAGGTGTTCAATTTCATCACCGGCTATGCTGAGCCAGACGGTGAGATGCGCATTGCCGTATCTCCATTCTCGCTGCGCAACCGGCTGCTCGACCATATCCGCGCGGAGATCGAGCATGTAAAGGCGGGACGTCCGGGCCAGATCTGGATGAAGATGAATTCGCTGGTCGATCCGTTGGTGATCGACGCGCTTTATGAGGCAGGGCAGGCGGGCGTCGAGATCGATCTGGTGGTGCGCGGCATCTGTTGTCTGCGTCCGCAAGTGCCTGGGCTCTCCGAGCGCATACGGGTGAAATCCATTGTTGGCCGTTTCCTGGAGCACAGCCGGATCTACTGTTTCGGCAACGGCCACGGCCTGCCGTCCGACGAAGCGGTGGTCTACATCTCATCCGCCGACATCATGCCGCGCAATCTCGACAGGCGCGTGGAAACCATGGTGCCGATCACCAACCCCACGGTGCATGAACAGGTTCTCGGGCAGATTATGCTCGGAAACATCATGGACAACCAGCAGAGCTTTGAAGTATTGCCCGACGGCACCTCTCGGCGCATTATGCCCGATGAGGGAGAAGAACCGTTCAACGCTCAGGAATATTTCATGACGAATCCGAGCCTATCCGGTCGCGGCAATGCCTTGAAATCTCATGCGCCGAAGCGGATCGCCGCTTTCAAGAAGCGCAAGAAGGTAGATGTCGAAGCCGTTTCATCAACGGACTAACGGGCATATCTTTTGGGCATAGCTGAATCTCAAGGCCGGCTTCAGGACCGGCGTCCCGTTTCGGTCATCGATATCGGGTCAAACTCGATTCGCCTCGTGATCTACGAGGGGGTCGCGCGTTCTCCGAGCGTGTTGTTCAACGAAAAAATGCTGGCTGGTCTCGGCAAAAGCATCGTCACGACGGGCGAACTCGATCCCGAAGGGGTGACGCGGGCGGTCGAAGAGTTCCGCCGGTTCCGCGCGCTGTCCGAGCAGGCCGGCGCGCAATCCCTGCACGTGCTTGCGACGGCGGCAGCACGCGAGGCGAAGAACGGCCCGGACTTCATTCATCGGGCAGAAGACATTCTGGGCACGAACATTCGTGTGCTCTCCGGACGCGAGGAGGCGAAATACTCCGCCTTTGGCATCATGTCCGGCTTCCACAAGCCGAATGGCATTGTCGGAGACCTTGGCGGCGGTAGTCTCGAACTCGTTGAGGTTGAAGGCTACGAGATGGGCGACGGCATCACCCTGCCGCTCGGCGGCTTGCGGCTTAAGGAGATGGCGAAAAACTCTGTCACCAGGGCCGGGCGCATCGCCCGCGATGAGCTGGCCCGCGCCCCGTGGCTGAAGGACGGGGCCGGGCGCCCCTTCTACTGTGTGGGCGGCACATGGCGAAACCTCGCCCGCCTGCACATGCTTGAAACCGGCTATCCGCTCGAGGTGATGCACCACTACGAAATGGACATCGAGCAGTCGGTGGATTTCCTGAAACGCGTGGCGGGCGGCGTCGATCGTTTCGCTGGCATCAGTCATATTTCCAAGAATCGCCGCACGCTTCTGCCCTATGGTGCGACAGTGCTGCAGGAGATCATCAAGGCGTCGAACCCCTCCAGGATCATCTTCTCGGCGCTCGGTGTGCGTGAGGGCTATCTCTATTCACTGCTGGAAGAAGAGGACCGTCGGCGGGACCCGTTGCTTTCGGCTGCTCAGGAACTTGCCGTGTTGCGGTCACGCTCGGTGACCCATGCGCGCGAATTGGCCGAATGGAGCGGGCCGGCGCTGCAAGCGCTCGGCATTGAAGAGACGGAGGAAGAAGCGCGCTATCGCGAGGCGGCCTGTCTTCTGGCCGACATCGGCTGGCGCGCGCATCCGGAATATCGTGGCACACAATCGCTGAACATCATTGCCCATGGTTCCTTCATCGGCATCGACCATCCGGGCAGGGCCTTTATCGCGCTTGCGAACCTTTTCCGGCATGAGGGCCTGTTCAACGATGCGCTCTCGCCGCGCATGCGCCAGCTCGCAACGCCTCGGTATGTCGAACGGGCGCGGATCCTGGGCGGGCTTCTGCGCGTCGTCTATCTGCTGACGGCCTCAATGCCGGGCATCATTCCCAAGCTCAAATGGGAAAAGCGGGACGACGGCACCACGGTGCTTCTCATTCCCAAATCACATGAAGCCCTGATGGGAGAGCGCCCTGTGGGCCGCATGGCACATCTGGCCAAAGTCACCGGGCTCAATCTGGCCTTGGAAGTGGCGAAAGAATAGGCTGCAGAGGCGATGATCGATCGCGAGCAATTCGACGGTCGATCGCGCCTTTTATTCGGCAGCTTCGCTGCGTGTATCTGCCGGTTCGAAAATCTCGATCTTCCGGTTGTTGAAACGCAGCGCAAGCTCACCCTGCACCAGCTTCACCGCTTCCTTGCCAAAAACCTCTCGCCGCCAGCCTGACATGGCAGGAACGTCCGCCTCCGCGCCGTCGGCTGCGATGCGGTCGATGTCGTCGCTGGAGGCGAGCATTTTCGGCGCAACGCCCTGCTTGTCGGCAACCAGCTTCAAGAGCACCTTCAGCAGTTCGGCCGCCGCTGCGGCGCCCTCGGGAGCGTGGGGCGGTCTGGGCAAGCGTGGCAGGTCCTCTTTTGGCAGGGCCATGGCCTTGGCGACGGCACCAAGCAGCCCGGTGGCCGCACTGGACCGCTCCCAGCCTTTGGGAATGGTTCGAAGCCGCCCCAGTGCCTCGCTGTCGCGCGGATGCTGCTGTGCCACTTCGTAGATCGCATCGTCCTTTATGACACGCCCACGCGGCACATTGCGCTCGCGCGCCTCACGCTCGCGCCAGGCTGCAACGTGCTGGAGGATAGCGAGATCGATGGGTTTCTTTACGCGAAGCTTGAGGCGCTTCCAGGCATCGTCTGGATGCGGATCATAGGTTTCGCGCGCTGTCAGCACAGCCATTTCCTCGTTGAGCCAGTGCGCACGTCCTTCGCGCTCCAACTCAGTCTTGAGATGCAGATACACATCAATGAGATGCGTGACGTCCGCAAGCGCATAGCTGAGCTGCTTGTCTGAGAGAGGACGGCGCCGCCAGTCGGTGAAGCGCGATGACTTGTCGATGCGGGCGCCAGTGATCTTTGCGACGAGCTGGTCATAGGAGACGCTATCGCCGAAACCGCAGACGGATGCCGCCACCTGCGTGTCGAAAAGAGGACTGGGGATCAGTTTTCCGAGATTGTAGACGATTTCAACGTCCTGACGCGCCGCATGGAACACTTTTACAATGTTCTGATTGGCCATGAGCGCGAAGAACGGTTTGAGGTCGATCCCATCGGCAAGCGGATCGATAAGCGCGGTGACACCCGGAGCCGCCATCTGGATGAGGCAGAGCTCCGGCCAGAAGGTCGATTCTCGAATGAACTCGGTGTCGACAGTGACGAAATCGGATTTTTCGAAGGCTTTAATCGCCGCTTCGAGGTCTTTTTGCTTCGTGATCAGATCCATTCTGCTTCTTTAGGTCATGCTGGCGAAAAAGGAAAGAAACCGCTTGCCTTGATTAGAGGTCATCGACGGATCGATGATTGCGGCTGCGCCGTGCCATCCGAACGAAAACCGGCGAGGTCCGCAACAGCGCCGCAAAGCGCCGCCGCCTTGCTGCAGGAACGGATGGGCGCACACTCATCCGGTAGAATGTCACGCCGATGAGCACCGCATAGACAAGGGAGGTGTAGGAGAAGAGCGCATGCGGGCCAAAACGCTGCATGAGGAGCGAAGCCAACAGGGGGCCGACCATGGCGCCGAGCGAATAGAAGAAGAGCAGGCCGGCGGCGAGCTGCACGAACTGATCCTTCTGGGCGTGGTCGTTGGCGTGGGCGACCGACAATGAATAAAGCGACATGGCAAATGCACCGAACAGAAACACCAGCAGCATGTTGGCTTTCGGGCTTTCGCCGGCAAACCAGACGATGATCAGCGCAGAGACGAGCGCACCGATCGTGGTGCCAAGAAGCACGACGCGGCGATCATGGCGGTCAGACAAGGCTCCCAGGGGATATTGCATCACGGCTCCGCCGATAATGCCCGCGCTCATAAAGGTGGCGATCTCGGATACGCTGAGGCCGATGGATTGGCCGTAGATCGGCCCGACTATGCGAAAGGCGCTGTTGGTGAGGCCGACCGCCAAACAGCCGAAGGCCGCCAGCGGCGAGATGCGCCAGACGGCGGCGAGGTCGAGACGCAGTTCAGCCGGTGGGCGTGGGTTGGAACGGTCGGCCATGGAAACCGGCACCAATGACAGGGTGATCATCATCGCCATGACGGCAAAGGTGACAAATCCTTCGATGCCGAGTGCTGGCAGCATGTATTGCGACCCGGTGACCGCGGCGATGTCGATGATGCGGTAGACGGCCAGAACACGGGCGCGGTTGGTGTTCTGCGCAGCCGAGTTGAGCCAGCTCTCGATTGTGGTGAAGAGACTTGAAAAGCAGATGCCGGAGAGAAAACGCACCGCGATCCAGGAAAGCGGATCGACGAACAGGACGAGGAGCAGCGCCCCGGCGGCACCCAGCGCCGCAAGTGCCGCAAAAGCACGGATATGCCCGACCGCGCGCAGAAGACGCGGCACGTAAAGACAGCCGATGAGGAAGCCTGCGAAATACGCACTGCCCATGAGGCCGATCGTGGTTTCGGAAAACCCTTCCGCCGCACCGCGCAGCGCGATCAGCGTGCCCTGAAGCCCGTTACCGGCCAAAAGGATGCCAGCGGCAATGAGAAGCGGGATCAGCGGGCGAAGGCTGGACATGGTGTGAGGCCCGTGCTGGGAGGCGCGGCAGGTCGCACCGTTCGACAATGAGCTATAGGCCGCCCTGTACCAATTCTCTTGGGCCAGCAGGCCGGGGCGATGATTCCAGCTGTTCGACCGGAGACCGATAAAGCGGCATCCGGCCCGACACCTTGACAAATCGTACCTCTCATGCGCTTTTCGCGCCGACCTTCCGGGAGGGTTTCGACCTGTCCCGCGTATGAATTCCAAGACACGGATGATATGACCATGCATCGCTATCGCAGCCATTCCTGCGCCGAACTCAGAAAATCCGATGTGGGCGCGAATGTGCGCCTGTCCGGCTGGGTGCATCGTGTGCGCGACCATGGTGGCCTCCTGTTCATCGATCTGCGCGATCATCACGGCGTGACGCAGATCGTGGCGGATCCTGATTCTCCTTCGTTCAAGACCGCCGAAAGCGTACGTGGCGAATGGGTGATCCGTGTCGATGGTGAGGTAAAGGCGCGCACCGACGAGACCATCAACAAGAACCTGCCGACGGGCGAGGTGGAGATTTTCGCGCGCGAGATCGAAGTGCTTTCCGAGGCGAAGGAGCTTCCGCTGCCGGTGTTCGGCGAGCCGGACTATCCGGAGGATATCCGCCTCAAATACCGGTTCCTTGATCTGCGTCGTGACACGCTGCACAAGAACATCGTTCAGCGCACGAAGATCATCGCCGAGATGCGCCGGGCCATGGGCGAGGCGGGCTTCACCGAATATTCGACACCCATCCTGACCGCTTCCTCGCCAGAAGGCGCGCGCGACTTTCTGGTTCCGTCGCGTCTTCATGAAGGAAAGTTCTACGCGCTGCCGCAGGCGCCGCAGATCTACAAGCAGTTGATCATGGTGTCGGGCTTCGACCGGTATTTCCAGATCGCACCCTGCTTCCGGGATGAGGATCCACGCGCCGACCGTCTGCCCGGCGAATTCTACCAGCTTGACCTCGAAATGAGTTTCGTCGAGCAGGAAGACGTGTTCCAGACCATGGAACCGGTCATGCGCGGCATCTTTGAGAAGTTTGCCAATGGCAAGCCGGTGACGGACGTCTTCCCGCGCATCCCCTACGACGAGGCGATGCGCAAATACGGTTCCGACAAGCCGGATCTCAGAAACCCGATCGAAATGGAAGATGTCTCCGAGCACTTCCGTGGCTCGGGCTTCAAGGTTTTCGCCAACATTCTCGCCAATGACGAGAAGGCCGAAGTCTGGGCCATTCCGGCTAAGACGGGCGGCAGCCGTGCTTTCTGCGACCGCATGAATTCCTGGGCGCAGGGCGAGGGCCAGCCGGGGCTTGGCTATATCTTCTGGCGCAAGGAAGATGCGGGCCTTGAGGGTGCTGGCCCGATTGCCAAGAATATCGGCCCGGAGCGCACTGAGGCGATCCGCACCCAGCTTGGCCTGGGTGACGGCGATGCTTGTTTTTTCGTTGCCGGCGATCCGAAAAAGTTCGCCGCCTTTGCCGGCGCTGCCCGCACGCGGGCGGGTGAGGAGCTCGATCTGGTCGACCGCGATCAGTTCAAGCTCGCCTGGATCGTCGATTTCCCCTTCTACGAGTGGAACGAGGACGAGAAGAAGATCGACTTCGGCCACAACCCGTTCACCATGCCGCAGGGCGGTCTGGAAGGGTTGGAAAGCGGCGACCCGCTGGAGCTGAAGGCCTACCAGTATGACCTCGTCTGCAACGGTTTCGAGATCGCTTCCGGCGGCATCCGCAACCATCTGCCCGAGGTGATGGTCAAGGCGTTCGAGAAAGTCGGCTTCACGCAAAAGGACGTTGAAGAGCGTTTCGGCGGCCTTTACCGTGCATTCCAGTATGGCGCACCGCCCCATGGCGGCATGGCGGCCGGCATCGATCGCATTGTCATGCTGCTTCTTGGCGCGAAAAACCTGCGCGAGATCACCATGTTCCCGATGAACCAGCAGGCACAGGACCTCCTGATGGGCGCCCCCTCGGAGGCGAGCCCCGCACAGCTTCGTGAGTTGAACCTGCGTCTTGCGCCGGTCAAAAAGGATTGAATGAGCGAATAGTGAGTAGCGAATAGCGAATAGCTGGTCGCAAATTCAAAGGGGTTGCAGGCCTTGTACAGCTTGCAACCCCTTTTCACTATTCACTATTCACTATTCACTATTCACTATTCACTATTCACTATTCACTATTCACTATTCACTATTCACTATTCACTACTCATTCGCAGTGATCGAAAGCCCGACCTGCTTCGCCAGCGCCTCCGGCGAGCCCATGGCAGTGCCTATCAGAACGGCGAGCGGTATCCCTTCTTTTGGCGCAACGCTGATCGTGAGGTTGCGCGGATTGTCCAGATAGCTGGTCACGGCCTTGGAGAGGCTCTGTGTCAGATCCGGGCCGAGATACTGACCGGCCATGAGGGGCACGATGGCCTTGGCCTGATTGGCTACGTCTTCCGGCTTGACCCCCTGCTGGTCCGCCGCATAGGCAAGCACCTTCCCGGTCAGTGAAGCATCGGAAAAGCGGATCGAGGCACCATGGAGGCTGAGCTGTTGCATGAGGCCGAGCATGGCAAGGCCCTGCGCCTGCTTCTGCTGTTCGGTTCCGCTGTCCATCTTGTTCTGCATATCCTGCAGGGTGCGGATGAATTCGGGCGTGTAGCCGCTGATATCCGCCGTGATCGCCAGTGTCCCGGCGTTCTCGACCTTGACGTCGTAGCGCGTGATCTTCATGCGACCGTCGGCCAGAGCCCAGCTGCCGGCCATATCAACGCTGCCGGACAGCTCTTCGTAGCCGTATTCGCTCAGTTTGCTGCGTGCATCGCTGTTGTCGGCAAGCGTCGCAACATCGAGCCAGAAATTCTCGACGGCTCCGACGAAGCTCATGCTCTCAGTGCCATCCCCCAGCGTGGTGTTCGCCTGCAGCGATTCCAGCGTAAAGAGCGGTGCCCCGTCTTTTCCCACACGCGCGCTGTCGAGAGCAAAACGACGGTACTGCATCAGGCCGCCATAGGGCGCGTTTTCGCCCTCTTTGGGCAGGATGAGCCCTTCGATTGAAAGGCCGTTCAACGCAATGTCGAAACCTTCTTCCGACTGTTCGAAACTGTCGACAGCAATCCGGCCGATCTCATAGACCTCGCCGGTCTCGGTAACGTCTTGCAGGAGAAAATCGCCGAGCTGAACTTTGGCCTCGACGTCCAAAAGACCGAATGAGGCATTCTCGAGAACGATCGAATCGCCATCCTGGCGCACGCCGGTCCATTCAGCCATCACGCCTTGATCGCCGAGCAGGGTTTTGTAGCGGGCTGCGACCTCCTCTGCCTCCCAGGCCCAGGCGGACTGCAGCGCCGTCGCCGAAAGAAGGGCAGCGAGCGAAAGAGACTTCAGCTTGGTCATGTGGCTGAGCATGGGAATTTCCTTGAAATTGCGTAAGGTAACGGTCATCCAACGTGTTCGTCGGCTGAAAATGCGATCTGAGGATGACCTGAGGTCATTCCTGTGTCAATTTTGCGGGCGTTCGCATGGTTTAAGCACCACCAAGGAATCTGCGGGAGAGGCTGAGAATGAGGGCATTGGGGCAACTGTGGGCAGGATTTCTCCTGACGATGTTGTTTTCGCTGGCCGCGCAGGCTGTAGAGCTGCACGAAGGCATCACCTACCGACAGGGACTGAAGCTCGATATTCATGCGCCAGACCGCCCCGGCCGCACCGCCCAGGCCGGCGTGGTACGCATGAATCTCTTCTCTTTCGGTGGTCGCAAGGCACCGGTGGTGATATACGCCCACGGCGGCGGCTGGGTGAAGGGCTCGCGCAAGAAGGTCTATTCGCTTCCCCAGTGGCTTACGTCTCTCGGTTACATTCTTGTTGCCATCGACTACCGCAAGGTTCCGCAGACGACGATCGACGGTCAGGTCAATGATCTTTCGGCGGCGATATCCTGGGTGCGCTCCAACATTTCGCGCTATGGCGGGGATCCCTCGCGCATCGTGCTGATGGGGCATTCGGCCGGCGCGCATCTGGTGGCGATGGCGGCAGCGCGCAATGTTGCGGGCTCCGTGCGCGGGGTCATACCCAACGATGTGCAGGCCTATGACATGGTCGCCTATGCCGGCATGCGCGGCTCGCTCGGCTATCCCTATATCAATGCGTTTGGCTCTGACCCCAATGACTGGGTGCGCTGGTCGCCCGTCACTTATGCCCGGCGCGGTTCCGGTTTCCCGCCGCATCTTTTCCTGCATTCGGGCTCCAATGGCGCGCGGCGCAAGGCACTGACCAACGGCTATTCCAATCTCCTGAGGGCGCGGGGCGCGCGTTCGGCGGTTTTCGACGGCGGTCGCTACACCCATGGTTCGATCGCGCGCAAGCTGGGCGAACCGGGCGATCCCGCGACATTGACGATCGAGCGGTTCTTGGCGCAGGTGATGCGGTGAGGGAACGGAGCGAATAGGAAAAAAGGGCTGGACACCTGCGTCGCCTGAGGCAATCCATACTCGCTACTCGCTACTCGCTACTCGCTACTCGCTACTCGCTACTCGCTACTCGCTACTCGCTACTCGCTACTCGCTACTCGCTACTCGCTACTCGCTACTCGCTACTCG